>NZ_OZ183482.1:0-1358560 GCF_964264765.1 Wolbachia endosymbiont (group A) of Opomyza germinationis | reverse complement strand
TCTATTCTATTTATTCTTTTGTATATTAAAGTAT
The DNA here is from genome assembly GCF_964264765.1 of Wolbachia endosymbiont (group A) of Opomyza germinationis. Taxonomy (NCBI): domain Bacteria; kingdom Pseudomonadati; phylum Pseudomonadota; class Alphaproteobacteria; order Rickettsiales; family Anaplasmataceae; genus Wolbachia; species Wolbachia endosymbiont (group A) of Opomyza germinationis. The sequence goes on along the minus strand of NZ_OZ183482.1, from coordinate 1,358,526 downwards.
AGTAATAATAATAGTTCTATCAATAACTTGTTACTAACTTAAAATTCAGTAAAAATTGGCGTTGTTCAACTTGTGGATAAATATGTGAGTAACTTTCGTATATTATTGATTTTCTGTTATGATTTATGTGTATAAGTAAGGTGTTTAGAGTGTTAGTAATTTTCTTTTATGGAAAATACTTTACCATCATGCATTGTTACACAACTATGTATATGTTGTTGAAAAAGTTGTTGATCAATTGTTGGTATTTTATATCAACAAATAATTCACAAATTAATTTGACATTATTCACATGCTTATTAAACATTTAATAACAGTTTTCTTGATAAATCTAATCTGAAAACGTTTTTGCCATTACAGGGAATAAATTGAGTAAAAAAAGAACCTTAGTAGAAAAAATAGCATATAGAATTTTTCTCTTCCTTTTCAAAAAAGCTTCTGTGTTGAAAAAGTGTGCGACTGAGGCATTAATGAAAGATCTGCCAGACCTTAATATATTTAATGGTCTATTAAAATTCCGCGATTGTGGTATAATGGATATAATGACTCCACGTACAGAGATATGCGCAGTAGACATTGAGTCAAGCGAGCGTGAAATAATAAAGAAGATAAAAAACACTTGCCACACTAAAATACCAATTTATAAAAATAACTTTGATAACGTAATAGGCTTTTTTTATGTAAAAGATGTTATTTTTAATAGGGATAAAAATTTTAATCTGAAACATATTATACAAAGCGTAATATTTGTTCCACCCTCGATGAAGACAACTAATCTTTTTGTTAGGATGAACTCTTCTAAATCATGCTTAGCTATCGTATTGGATGAATATGGTGGAACTGATGGTTTAATTTCAATGACTGATCTTATAGAGGAACTAATACCAAACATTGATAGTGAAAACGAAATAAATTCAGAATATACCATTACTGAATTGTCTCAAAATAAGTTTGAAGTATCAGCAAGGGCTCTTATAAAAGATATAGAAGAGGATCTAAAAATAGAATTACGTGACCCTGAAGAAGACTATGTTACACTTGGTGGTTTGATTCTTTCGATTGCTGGTAAAGTGCCTTCTGTAGATGAAGTCATTAAATATAAAAATGGTATGAAGTTTATCATCAAAGATGCAAATGAGCGCTACATTAATAAAATAGTACTAGACTTAAGTGATTACAAAAATTAGATTTGGTACCCCTTGTCGGGGAATGCCTTGACACGAAGAAAAAGTTGTAATAACCAAATATGCAACTCAAGTTATAGTTAAACCTATTTCCAGCAAATTATTTTCGCAAGTATAATGCATTTCAGTGTTATAGTACTCTAATAATAAAGAGGTCATATAGATATTAATATCTTTTGTATTTAAATTAGTGTCATTTTTTTTGATTAATTTGTCTACTAATGATTTGCTTATTGGTTTGTGTTCATTTAGAATTTTTATAGTTAATAGCATTTTATCTTCTGTTTGACTCAGTAAAACAGATACTAGTTCAACTTCCGCCACTGCACTGGCTATAGTTAGCACCATATTAGAAATTATCTTATTTATCTTTTCAATTAAATCTTCCTTATTTTTTGCAGAGTATGCGTCTATTTTCCACGTAAGCTTTACTTTTTTTTTAATAAATAATTTTCGATATTAGATTTGGTCTTATCAAAGCTATAATTATCCATTGAAGAAGAATATGCCTGCTTCATAACTTTATGTTTATATATTAAATCATCGGAGCTTTCTTTAAGAAACAACAACGCTTCCTTCTGCGCATCAGCATCATTCTTATCTATTACTTCAAGCTCTTCTACGCCAAACGTTATTCCATTCATAGAGTTAGCAAAGTCATGAAGCAGCCGTCCTGATAGCAGTTCCGTTATTAACAGTATGTTTTTGGTATTTTCGTTCATTGGATAATTATAAATGATTTAAGTTACCCTATATTGGTAAGTATATAATAGTCAATTAAGAGAAAGTTTCGTTGCACTTTTTATATCAAGGCATTAATATAGTATTAACAATTTTAAAATTTATAAAAGGATTATGAATACTTATACCAGATCAGGAATAGATATTGAACTATATAATAAGTTAATAAAAGAAGTCAAGCCTATTGCTCAAGAAACTACTAGAGAAGAAGTAATCAGCGAAATAGGTTCATTTTCTGCGTTATTTGATTTTGCTGCACTAAGTAAGAAGTATGACCATCCAGTACTCGTTTCCTCAACTGATGGAGTAGGTACGAAACTGTTGATAGCTCAAGAAGTGAATAAACATGATACTATAGGTATAGATTTAGTTGCAATGTGTGTAAATGACTTACTTGCACAAGGAGCAACGCCTTTGTTTTTCCTTGATTACTTTGCAACAGGCGTTTTGACCAAAGATGTTTTATTATCTGTGGTTAAGGGCATTGCAGAGGGGTGCAAGCAAGCTAAAATAGCATTGGTTGGTGGGGAAACTGCAGAAATGCCTGGAATGTATGGTAATAATCACTATGACCTTGCAGGGTTTGTGGTTGGTGTAGTTGATCGAAAGCAAATTCTTCCAAACTGTAGTATGATGAAAGCAGGTGATTATATAGTTGGCTTAGAGTCAAGTGGAATTCACTCAAATGGGTTTTCTTTAGTGCGCCATGTTTTCAAAAGCTTAGGTATAAATTATAACGATACATCTCTATGGAATAATAAATCTTGGAGTGAAATACTACTTGAACCAACAAAAATATATGTTGATTCTTTGCTGCCTATCATGTCACAAGTAAAAGGTATTGCGCACATCACGGGTGGTGGTTTGGTAGACAATATTCCGCGAATTCTTCCAAAAAACTTATTTGCAAACATAGACATTAATTCCTGGAAATGGCCAGATATATTTTTATGGCTAACAAAGGAGGGTAAAATAGAGAAGAAAGAAATGCTAAAAACATTTAATTGTGGTATTGGTATGGTATTGATCGTAAGTTCTGAGAATATGCAAAACGTGAAAAATCATTTCCAAAAACGTGGAGAAAAAATTGAAATTATTGGAAAACTTGATGAGGCATGTAACCCTCCACTTGATAGAGTAGTATTTAGTTAACCTAACTTTACTGACAGTCTTTTTGCAACTTCTAGGTATGCTTCCTTTAAATCTCCTAAATTCAAACGAAAGACATCTTTATCTAGCTTTTTATAAGTATTTTTATCCCATAATCTGCAGTTATCAGGGCTAATTTCATCAGCTAAAACGATTTTAGTACTGTCATTTATTAATCTGCCAAATTCTAACTTGAGATCAACTAAATATATACTTGCATTTGAAAATAGGTGAACTAATATTTCGTTGATTTTTAAAGTTGTAGTTTTAACTTCATCCATTTCTTTGCTAGATAGCCAATCAAAATACAGTATGTGATTTTCACTTACCATTGGGTCGGCTAGGTCATCATTTTTGTAAAAAAAATCGATTATAGGAGATGCAAGCCTCTCACCTTCTTTGATATTAAAACGTTTGCAAAAGCTGCCAGCTGCGACATTTCTAACTACTACCTCAAGAGGTATTATCTTGAGTTTTTTGACTAGCTGTTCTCTTTCGTTTAGAGTTTTTATAAAGTGTGTGCTAATTTCTGCTTTCTCAAGCTTTTCCATGATAAAAGCACTAATATGATTATTAATTATTCCTTTACCATCGATTATTTCATATTTTTCCTTATTGAATGCTGTAACATCATCTTTAAAGTGCTGTATGACAATTGATAAGTCTTCAGTTTCAATAATGGCTTTCGCTTTACCTTCGTATATCGTTTTATTCAGTGACATGTTTAATTTAACTATATATTATATCAATTTACTATTCTTAGAGTATAGCCCCAAATAACTTAAAATAAACCTTAATGGCATTCAATGTTACAATATTAACCATATTCCCAGAAATGTTCCCGGGGTTTTTGAACTATTCTCTTGCCGGAAAAGCGTTAGAAAAAAAAATATGGAACCTTGAAGTAATAAATATTCGTTCTTTTGCGAAAGATAAACATTCAACTGTGGATGATGTTCCATATGGAGGTGGAGCAGGAATGGTTATGCGTTCTGATGTAGTTGGTGATGCAGTAGATAGTATGCTCTCTGTTCATAAAAACACTAAGTTTATTTACATGACTCCATCTGGAACTAAGTTTAATCAGAATATTGCCAGAGAATTATTAGAGTTTCCTCATATAACAATATTGTGTGGTCGATTTGAAGGTATTGACCAAAGGATAATTGATGCGTATACTCCTTATGAGTTAAGTATTGGAGATTATATACTTTCAGGAGGTGAGCCAGCTGCAATGGTGGTTCTTGATGCATGCATTAGACTTCTTCCAGGTGTAGTAAATAATACCGATAGTATTACTGAAGAAAGTTTTAATTATGGTGGTGGTGTACTTGAATATCCTCAATATACTAGACCTGAGCAGTGGAAGGGATATAAAGTACCTGAGGTTTTGTTATCTGGCAATCACAAAAAAATAAGTGATTGGAGGCAGAAGCAGTCTCATGTTATAACAAAAAAGCGTAGGCCTGAATTATTGAGTGGAGAGATAAATGACAAATTTACTTAAAAAATTTAACGAACAGCAAATGCAAGTGTTAGCTAAAGAAATACCAGAATTTCGTCCTGGCGATGATTTGAAGGTCACTTTTAAAGTAGTTGACGGTACAAGTGAACGTATACAGATATTTGAAGGTGTATGTATATCAAAAAGGAACCGCGGGTTACATTCTTCTTTTGCAGTCAGAAAAGTGAGCCATGGAGAAAGTATAGTGTCTCAGTTTTTTGTTTATTCTCCTGCACTGGTTTCAGTGCAAGTGACAAGAAAAGGAAAGGTTCGTAGAGCAAAACTGTATTATCTGTGCAAACTATTTGGAAAAGCTGCAAGGATCAAAGAGCGTACTACTTATGTTAAAAAGAAATCTAAGTAGATACAATAGGGAGTGATGTCAATTGTGTCATCTCAGAACTCTCTCTTGTCATCCCAGTGCGTGACACACAACTGTACGAACATTGTGTTTGCCTCCCGCTGTGGTGTCATCCCAGTGCTCCGACACTGGGATCCAGCATTCATTATTCTCCTTTTGGTTTGTGCTTTCATGGAAAATGTAAAAATTATTTGCAGGCAAAGCCTGCTGGATCCCAGTGTCAGCTACTTGCATGACAAAAAAGGGGAAAGTTTTTTCAAATCCTCGTGTAAAGAAAAGTAAATGAGTATAAAGAAAAAATTCCTTAAATTACTTCAGTCAAGGCGTGTACATGCTCGTATAAAAAGGAAAAATAAAAAGAACAGAGCGCTACGCTTTTGTTCTTTCACGGCACTAGTTATCTCACTTGGCTGTCCTGTGTGTATATTGCTCAGTATATTGGTTAACTCTTACAGTGCCTTAACAGTAACGAAAATTTTATTGCCAGTTGAAATAAATGCTGATCTTGCTTTGGCGAGTAATCCTAGTGATTTGCGGTATAAGTCCATTGGCTTACTCAACGATTCTTTACGTAAGGTGTTTGGAGGAACTGATTTTAAAGACGGTGACGAAATTTTAAGTCGTAATTCTTACAAAGAACTAGAGAAATTTTTTCGTAAGAAAGTAAAAGATAGTGGTGAATATGAGATCTGGTTTACCGCGTCAAGTATAATTAATTCAATAAATAAAGATAAATATTTGAATGATCGTTATGCTAAATTACTTGATTGGCTAAAAGAAAAGAGGAGAGTGAAAAAATTTTTTAATAAGTCTTTATTCCTTAAATCTGACTCTCGTGAACCTGAAAATGCAGGGATTTTAGGAGCGTTTATCGGTTCATTAATGACAATTATAGTGTGCCTAGCATTAGCATTACCAATAGGAATTATGTCGGGCATCTGTCTTTACGAATTTATGCCTAAAAATAGGCTAATGACTAATATTGTAGAAATTAGCATAAATAATCTTGCTGCAGTGCCTTCAATAATATTTGGTGTAGTGGGCTTAACTCTCTATCTTGGCATATTTGGGCTACCACGCTCTTCACCACTTGTTGGTGGAATGACTCTTTCATTTATGATGTTACCTAATATTATAATTGCAACAAAAAATGCCTTTGCGAATGTTCCTATTACGATAAAAGATGCAGCGTTTGCGCTCGGTGCACCTCACATCAAGGTGATATTAGATCACTCTTTACCGATTGCGTTACCAAGAATAATACATGGTACTGTGCTTGCAATTGCAAGGATTTTAGGTGAATCTTCTCCTTTACTTATGATGGGTATGGTGGCATTTATTGCTGATACACCTACGTCCTTTTTCGATCCGGCGACTGTTCTACCTGTGCAAATATACATATGGTCAAGCAATCCTGAAATTGCATTTGTTGAACTTGCTGCTATCGCAATTATAGCTTTATTATTGGTGTTATTTACGTTAAATTTAGTAGCAAATTTTGTAAAAAGGAAATTCGAATTTTTTAATTTTTAGCAATTCATGAAAATCACAGTCCTATCTGGTTATGGCTTAAATTGCGAAAAAGAAACTGCATTTGCATTTATGGAATGCAGCAGAAAACTTGGTATTGGTAATATTGAAGTAAAAATCGTTCACATTAACGATATCATAGATAATCCAGGTGAACTGAAATTAAGCAATATACTTGCAATTCCAGGGGGTTTTTCCTATGGTGATGACACTGGTGCTGGTAATGCGTTTGCTTTACGTATTAAAAACAACTTGTTGGATGAGTTTCAAGAGTTTTTATCTCAGGACAAGCTGATTATAGGAATATGTAATGGTTGTCAGATATTAGTAAAATTAATTCCAGAATTCTCTAGTCTAGCTTTAATCCATAATGATATAGGCAATTATCAATGCCGTTGGATTAGAGTGAGAGTTAATTCAAAGAGTAATTCTGTTTGGCTACGGGGTCTGAGTGAACTATATCTCCCTATTGCTCATGGGGAAGGCAAATTTTTTATGGATCAAGATATTTTGAACCAATTGATTGAGAGCAATTCCACCGCATTACGTTACATTGATAAAAATGGCAACTATGCTAACCTACAATTTCCTTACAATCCGAATGGATCTACATACGACCTAGCAGCTTTATCAGATAAAAGTGGAAGAGTGCTAGCTTTAATGCCCCATCCAGAAAGGGGAATATTTTTTACCCAGCAAGATAATTGGCCCCTTGAAAAAGAAAAGAGCAAGCGTTTAGGTGTTGCTGTGCCAAAATATGGCGATGGAATGCTTATATTTGAAAATGCACTAAAGTATTTTTGTTAAAATTTATTGATAGGGATTTATGGTCGAAATTATCCCCTGATATTGCAAAAAACTTGCTTGACAAGCCTTGCCAGTCCCCTTATCATGAAACTGAAGCTATTTATTTATCTTCTCTGTACAGATTAAATGACAAAAAAACTCACGTATCTGGCGTCCCATGTTTAATTTTTTGCACTATGTGCATCTTATGTCTTTATAAAATTTCTAGGTTTTTACCTAATATAAGCTGAAATGCGCTTATAAAGCATTTAAAATATCAAAAAACGCCAACTTAAAAAATGGATAGTGAATAATTAGCTACCCTAGGGTTTCTTTTGCCTTTTTTTCTGTTTAGTAAATTTCTTAAACATTTATGACTAAAGGTTAGTTGCATTAAAAAGCAGCTAAATCGCGGTTATTAAGCGTTTAGAATAAAAAAACGCCATACTTGAAAGTATAATGTAAGTAATTAGCCAACCACGGGGCTTCTTTTGCCTTTTTTTTATTTGGTAAATTTCTTAATATTTATAGCTAAACGACAACCGTCATCCCGCTACTTGTTAGCGGGATCTATGCTTTGAGATACCGCGAATGAATCGCGGTATGACGGTGTAATGATGGTTAAGTAATTCGTCATTCCGCTACTTGTTAGCGGCTGAGATACCGCGAATGAATCGCGGTATGACGGTGTAGATGATGGTTAAGTAATTCGTCATCCCGCTGCTTGTTAGCGGGATCTATGTTAAGGTATAGTAGGGGATCTATGTTAAGAGATACCGCGAATGAATCGCGGTATGACGGTGTAATGATGGTTAAGTAATTCGTCATCCCGCTGCTTGTTAGCGGGATCTAGAGATACCGCAACGTCTCACCTATAGCCTTCAGTGCTCCTTTTTTTGTCATCCCAGCGTCACGCGTTGGTTTCAACATTATATCATGAACTTTCTAAAATTCATTGAACTGTGTTTTCAAACGGTAGTGCCGGGGTGTGAGTATAATGATTATCAGTATATAAAAGTCATAGCAGACAGACTTGAAGCGGCAAATGTTGGCAAAATGAGGCGAATAATATTCAATATGCCTCCGCGTTCAATGAAGTCCCTGTGCGCTAGTGTTGCGTGGCCCGCATGGATACTGGGAAATCAGCCAACTGCAAGAATAATAGTTGCAAGCTACTCTCGGCTGCTTAGCGAAAAGCACTCGCTCGATACAAGATGCATAATGCAGTCTAGTTGGTATAGAGAGCTGTTTCCAGAGGTAGAACTATCCAAAGATCAGAATACCAAATACAAATTTCAAACAGTGCAGAGAGGATACAGAATCGCAACGTCAGTTGGAGGGACGTTAACAGGTGAAGGTGGTGATTTCATCATCGTGGATGATCCACTGAGTCCCGCCCAAGCTTTGAGTGAAACGTTTAGAAAGCGTGCTACAAATTGGTTTGACCAGACTTTAGTAGCCAGGCTCAACAATAGAAAAAAAGGAGTAATTGTTCTTGTGATGCATAGGCTACATCAAGAAGATTTAACCGGGCACCTTCTCTCCAAACCGAAAAACATATGGAACCATACTTGTTTACCGATGATATCTGAAAATAAGGAGATTATCTATTCAATCAAAAAGCCAGCGCCTCCTTTTCTTGTTCCTGTCACCCGAGTAACTACAAATGAGTACAAAAGCTGGATTACAGCATCAAGTGCTAGAATGACACCACCCGTAATATTATACTCAAGAGAAGAAGGTCAGTTGCTATATCCCCTCGATGGAGGAAAAGAAGAAGTTGAGATGATAAAGGTTGAACTTGGAAGTTACGCTTTTGCTGCACAATATCAACAAAACCCTCTGCCACTTTCAAGTGGTATAATTAAACGAGAGTGGCTGAAGCGCTATAGAAATTTTTCTGATAGTCTCTCATATGTCACTCAGAGCTGGGACACTGCAGTTTCAACAAGCAGCATGAGCAACTTTAGCGTCTGCACCACCTGGACAAAAGTGGGCAATAAATTCTATTTACTCGATGTATATCGCGCAAAGCTTGAGTATCCAAAGCTTAAAGAGCAAGTTCTGTCACTAGCTGCAAGATGGACACCGCACGCAATTTTAATCGAAGCAAAAACAAGTGGTCAGCAATTGGTGCAAGAGCTAAAGACAAACAGTGATTTACCAATTATCGAAATAGTACCACATGATGACAAACTCACTCGATTTTATCAAATTGTTCCGATTATAGAGTCTGGCAAGGTTTTTCTGCCGCACCAAGCAGTATGGCTGAACGATTTTGAGTATGAGATTTTAATGTTTCCTGAAACTCGACACGATGATCAAGTGGATAGTACCGTGCAATATTTGCAGTGGGTGAGAGATAGTAGCTCTAGGGTCGCAGCTTTACGGGCATTGTGATTTAAGCCTACCAGATCCAAGTAGTCAGCTACTTGCATGACACCCTGACAACCGTCATCCCGCTACGTGTTAGCGGGATCTAGAGATACCGCGAATGAATCGCGGTATGACGGTTCGTGGTGGTATGACAGTTCGTGGCGGTATGACGGTTCGCGGCAGCATGACGATAAGCTCGTCATCCCGCTACGTGTTAGCGGGATCTATGCTAAAAGATACCACGGCGGTATGACGTAGAACTGCTGCTTGTTAGCGGATGAGATACCGCGAATGAATCGCGGTATGACGGTTAAGTACGTGTTAGCGGCTAAGAGATACTGCGGCGGTATGACGTAGAGCTCGCGTTAGCTATAAGATTAGCTAACATTCTGCACGTCCATAAAAAACAAACCTTCTTTTTCGTCTTGAACGCTAATAATAGCGTGAGTGTTAAAAGGTAAAGGATCATTTGTATGTCCATGGCCTACCCCTTTCATAGTAAATACAGGAAAGTTAACACTTTTTGCAAACCTTTCTTTTACAACTTCAACAAGGTTATCGTTATAGCAGTTAACGAAATCCCCAAAGATTACTGCATGTACTCCATCAAAGATGTGAGCTTGTTTTAGGTGATCTAAACTGCGCTCTATTGCGTATGGGTAGACTCTTATGTCCTCTAAAAATAGAATTTTACCTTTCGCATTTATTTGCCAAACAGTTCCTATACTGTTTTCAACTAAAGTCATATTACCACCGATGATTTTAGACTTTAATCTGCCATCTTTTAGTCTAATGCCATTATTTATCATCTTTAGCTTATCAAATCTGATAGAATCCCGCTTGTTAAGAATTAACTCTTTCAATTTTTCAACAGAGCTTTCAGAAACGGAGTTATTTACTATCATTTCCAACATGGTGCCGTGAAGAGTTTGCCAATCATATTTAGCTTGTAGATGGATGTGCAAGGCAGTTATATCGCTATAGCCTATGAGGATCTTTTTGTTTTGAGCAATCCTTTCTTTTTTATCATTGGGTAACTTTTCTAGATAGGGAATTAACCGAGAAGCCCCTTCTCCTCCTCTGATACACCAGATTATTTTACTATCACCGGTTAGTGCACTAACCAAATCATTTGCTCTGAATTCATCAGAGTTGGAATAAAATGGGTTATCATTACTATATATTTTCTCCGAAATATGGGGATTAAAATCCAAAGCTTCTACATATTCTTTTATAGTAGTCAGATCTGATTCTTTTCCCTTGGAGGAAGGAGCAATAATATCAACTTGGTCCATTGCATGAATACCTGTGTTAGCACATAAAGTGAGAATGAAATATAAAAGGTAAACAATCATTAAAATATCTTATAAAACTCTTTTTTTAGTATATCATCCAATTCAGAGAGTGGAACTTTCACTCCTAGTTCTTCCATTGACGTGACGCCATAACCTTGCAACCCACAAGGAATAATACCCTTATAGTGAGAGAGGTCTGGAAAGACGTTAAGCGCTATGCCATGATAAGTTACCCATTTTCTTAAGCGAATACCAAAAGCTGCAATTTTTTTTTCTACTCCGTTATGGTTTACCCAAATGCCTATTCTATCTTCTCTAAACTCTCCAAGTATATTAAATTGCTTTAAAACATTTATGATCCACTTACTTAGATCTCTAATATATAGCTTTATATCGCATTTGTTTCTTTTTTTAAGGTTTAACATTAAATATATAATGCGCTGTCCTGGACCATGATATGTGTGTTTACCACCCCTTCCTGTTTTATATATGGGAAATAGTTTTTCAACAATATCATCAGCTGTTGCACTGATTCCTGCAGTATAAAGTGGAGGGTGCTGGAGTAGCCATACCAATTCGTCTGCTGAATTATTGTGAATTTGTTGAATTTTCTCTTCCATGGATTTTACAGCACAGTTATAATCAATAAGCTGATTGGATATTAGCCATTCTGTCATATTCTATTTCTTTTTTTTTAGTATAGCAGTTCGTTTTTTCCTGTTATTCCAGTGTGTGACACTGGGCGCAGCCTTTCTTATTCCTAATATACTTAATACTAACTTCTGTGCTATTTCTCCTTAACAAACATAGTACATGACAAATGTTTAATTATTTGTCAACACAGGTCCTCTTTACGTATAGGCAACTTTTTTTATTGAAAAATTCAGAAAAATGTTGTATAATTATTAGTAGATTTTAGGTAAAATATATGGCAAACTCAAAATTTAGCATAACTTTCAACAACGAAATTTCAGAGTGTCTTGCTGGACTGGCTAAAATAAGAAATAAGTCCATTAAAGAACTAACAGAGAAGCTAATACAAGAAGCAATTGAAAATGAGGAAGATAAAATACTAATTGAGCGTGCTGCTAAACGTAATGTTTCAGGTGTAAAGAAAATTAGAAGTGAGGATGTAGACTGGAATACAATATTATCTTCATAGAAAGCGTTCTTGAGAAAGACCTTCCAGCTCTTCCAAAAACAATAAGATTAAGGATCATAAATGCGATAAATAAGCGCCTTACAGTTGATCCCATTAACCTTGGTGAGCCATTATATTACAGATTTAAAGGACAAAGAAGATTAAGGGTAGGTGATTATCGCGTTATCTATTCCGTAAATATTATAAAATATGAAGTGGTTATCACAGAGATAGGACACAGAAAAGATATTTATAAGTAAGTACATCATATAAATATTAAATATATTTTTACTCCTTCCTGATTCATTTTCTACCTTAGGTGGCTTCGCTCAGCTCAAAAAAAAAGCTCATTCTTTTTGCTACCCCTTATTGTGCCTGCCATTTAACTACTGTGTAGAGATTGCTCTCAAACATAATGTTCGTACGTTAGTATATCCTTCCTGTGACACCAATTGATATAATTCTACCACAAATTCAATTTTTTAGGAGGCATATATGAATCTCAATATTTTTCAAAGAAAAAAAAGCGCAGTATTTACTAAATATTCTGCTTTGCAGCTAATGATGGAGCCAAGTTGGAGTAAGCGTGATTATGTAAGTTTTGCTGAGGAAGGTTACATAAAAAATGTTATTGCCTTTCGAGCAATTAATATGATTGCAAGTGCTGCATCTTCGGTACCTTTTACTCTCTGCCAGCTTACTGAACAGGGAAAATCGCAATTAAAAGCCCATCCATTACTGAAATTACTTTATTCTCCTAATCCAATGACATCAAAATCGGAATTTATTGAGGGGATTGTAACTTATCGGTTAGTTAACGGCAATTCTTATATATTGATGGTTGAGTCACAGAATAGTAGAAAACCACCAACAGAGCTTTATCTTCTGCGCCCCGATAGGGTTGAAATTGTTCCAGGGAGAAATAACGTTCCTTATATCTATCGTTATACCATAAATAACAACAGTTATGACTTTAAAGTTGATAAACTAACTGGATGTTCAGCAGTGTTGCACTTAAAGACCTTTAATCCTTTGAATGATTGGTATGGGTTATCACCAATTGAGGCAGCTGCATATAGCATAGATCAACATAATCAGGCGGGTGCTTGGAATCAAGCGATGTTGCAAAATGGGGCAAGACCAAGTGGTGCAATAGTTGTAAAATCAGCAAAAGATGGAAGTGGTGGAAGTTTAAGTCAAGAGCAGTACCAACGCTTAAAAGCGCAGATAAATGATCATTATTCAGGTTCTATAAACGCTGGAAGACCGATATTGCTTGAAGGAGGCTTGGAGTGGAAAGAAATGAGCTTATCGCCAAGGGATATGGATTTTATTGAGTCCAAACACAGCTCAGCTCGTGATATTGCGCTAGCTTTTGGCGTTCCACCGCAATTGCTTGGCATACCGGGTGATAACACTTATAGCAATTTAGTCGAAGCACGCTTATCCCTCTGGGAGCAGACGGTTTTACCAACGCTAGAAAATATTATCTGTCACCTGAATTCTTGGCTGACACCAAGATTTGGTGAAGATCTGTGCTTGTCGTATGACAAAGATGCAATAGAAATTCTCATGGAAAAAAGACAAAAGTTGTGGAAATACGTAGAAAACGCAAGCTTCATGACGCTCAACGAAAAGAGAGAAGCATTTGGCTTGCCACCACTGCCAGGTGGTGATGAGTTAGGTTAAGTTTGTATCCGTTCAGATGAGTTTATTGTCCCCTAAACCGTACACCTAAGTAAATTAACTATTTTTCTTGCCAACCAGAGCGATGAAGATTTGGTCTACATCAAAACTCATCTTAGGACGCCAAATAGGGCCATCCAAATGCATATCGATATAGATTGGATTACTATAATTTGGTGGTATGAAAAAGAACCTGAATATAGAAGCTAAAGCGAAGTTAGATAAGGTTAAATTAGAAGAGATCGATCCTGATGCTTGATCAATCCCGAACTGTAAACTAGTTGAACATATACCACTCTTAATACTTGCTTTTCCGCTAATATTTTCAAAAAATGTCTTGCCATTATATATATCAACATAAGCAAGTGTGGAAATTTCAGATTTATTCTTACTGCTTAACAAATTAGTGATAAATGAATTGAAATCTACATTAGTAACTTCTATTCCTTGCGCTTGTAAGTTTACATCTCCTGATAAGTTACTAGCCCAATCATGAAAACTTTTTCCTTGAGTTTTGATTTCACCATTTAAGCTTACCTGACCATTTACATTGTCAATTCCTATAACCTTACCAATCTTTTTAGTGTCCAAATTTACAATAGAAAATCTTGTATTTATTGAGTCTGATCTTAAATAACCCTGAAAAAACACTTGCCCGCGTTCTAATACGTAACTTGCCTGCCTGATAGTGATAGTGTTGTTTCTCATTACCGCATCCAAATTAAAATCTTTTAAAACATTCTGCTCGGTTTTAAATTCTGCAGTATTGATTTGCACATTTGCATCAAAGCCTTCTTTATCATCCAAAAAATCAAGCTGCTTTGTTGACCATTGAATTTGATCTATCTCATTTCTTGAATTTCTTTTCGTCTCTACTAAATTTGGTAATGTAATAATTTTTCCATTAAATTTACTGCCCGTAAGGTTAACATCTAATAAAGGTTTGGCGTATTTTTGATCTGCTAATATTTTTGCATTACCGGTAATATCGAAATCTTCTCCAGATAGTTTTATTTTATCTGCAACTAGCTTACCTTTTTCCATTTTCAGCAAAAAATCCAAATTTTTAATTTTCGTATCATTCAATGTAAGGTTATTAACACGGGCCTTTATATTTGTATCATACTGAAAATTTTTCAGCCATTGCATTTTAGGTAAACTGCTAAATAATGAATGATCATATTTATCTGCATCAAGATTATGCATGCTAAATTCACCATCGATCACACTGCGTTTTTTTGTGTGGCTTACTCTAATTGATCCTTGCAAGGATTCCTTATTATTTAGCAGTCTAATGTCTGAGATAGATAATATTCTTGGTGCAAGGTGCAGTTTAGAACTTAGTGTAAATTGATTTTTCTGGTTTTCTTTCATCTTTATAGAAGGGAAAAAACATGAAATGAATGACTCAAAATCATTTCCTTCGACTAATAAATCACCGTTGAATTCAGATAGGACATTATTGTTTGAGATCTCTCCTGATAAGTAAGATATATTATTGATTCCAGGAAATTTAAGAAGCGTATTAACTTTTACTTTGCCATCAGTGGATTTTAGTACAGCACGGAAATTGTCCAATATTTTGTTTTGATATTGAATGTTAGAAGCTTCCATATTAAAATTTAAGCTCAAGTTCTTTGGCACAACTGCTCTAAAACATTCCAGAAGATCCTTCATATTCATTGTTCTTTGTGAATCATTTTGTATGGAATCTAAATCAACTTTACTGAAGCTAATATTGAAATTAGTGTGATTGCCTTTTCTATCATTTTGTATTGTACCGCTGGCTTGCATGCTTTTGGAATCAATTTTTAAGTCAGTTGCCGTAAACTCACTTTCATTAAGACTTATATTGGATGATATCTTGATATTTTCGCTAGGAATAACACAAGAGAGAAAGCTAAGATTAATGATTTTTGCTAAATCACTCACAGAACCGGAACTGTTATTAATTGTTAATGTTAAATTACCCTGGAGTTCTTCTTGATTTCTATTACCTGTAAATAGCAAATTTACAAAATTTGATTCAACACTAATGTGTACATTCCTTTTTGTGATATTAACCTTTCCTGAAAAATCGTAATTATTATCACCTACCTTTACTTTACCAAAAAACTGCTTATTTTTTTTTACAGCAACTTCCTTTATGTTAACAATATCAGCGAAATCATTCTTGAAACTTACTTGGCTGTCTTTTATTACTATATCGACTGTGTTACCACTGGCGTTTGTATTTATAATATTAAGTAAATTTTCTTTGTTGCTTTTCATGCCAAACAATGTGATTGACTTTGGTTGCAACGAAAATAAAAACAACGATAGGAATGATGGCCTTATTTCAATTTTTCTTACACTAATTAAATCTGACAACTTTTGCTCTTTATTTTCGTTGTATTGTACGTATACATTATAAATAGTGAGCTTTGGGGTAATCAACGAAACTTTAATTTTTCCCCCAATATGCACTTTAGCATCATACGTCTTCTCTAACTCTTTTATGATATATTTCCTGTAGCCACTCCAATCCTTAAAAGTTGCAGCAACATGCATGAGAATTAATAGCAGTGAGATTGATAATATAGCATATAAAGAAAGTCTCATAATTTACACATGCTTAAAGTTTCCCTTAAATATTAAATAGAGAATACCAAAATAAACAATAACACTCAAAGCTATTAAAGTCGTTAAATAAACAATACGAGCCAACATTTTATCAAAAAATAATCCTGCCAACAAAGAATTAAAAATATAAAGGGCTATTGACATGACTGCCGTTGCTACAAAAATTTTCATGACATTTAACAATAACGCTTGGCTAACCTTATACATTTTATTTATTGTTAAATAACTAATTAATAGAATAGAGTTTATCCAAGTGGAAACGGAAGTAGCAATAGCAATCCCCGTATGCTGATACTCGTTCATTAACAAAAGGTTTAGCACTACATTAATTCCAAGACACATTAGCGAAAATATGGTTGGTATTTTCAGATTGCCTTTAGCAAAAAATGTAGGTAGCAATACTTTATTTATAATAAATGCAGGTAAAGAAAGAGAAAATGCTATTAAAGTGGGAACAGTTTGCTGCACTGCATAATGATCAAACCGGCCGTAAGAAAAAAGCGTAAGTAAAATTATGTCGGGAATAATGATAAAGGCAGCAGTTGTTGGCATAATTAACATTAATCCTATGTTGAGAGCCTTGTTCTGTATTTTGACTATATTTTCAGTATTATCCACCTGTTTTGAAATTAAAGGAAGAAGCACTGTACCAATTGCAGTACCGATTATTCCCTGCGGTAGTTGATTTAGTCTATCGGCATAATATATATAGGACACCGCATTTGGTATAAAACTCGCCATGATTGTATCAATCCATAAGCTTATTTGAGTTACACAATTGTTGATAATTGCAGGTATCACACGCTTAAAAAATAACCTTACTTCATTGCTTAATTCAAGGCTAAAAGAAAAAGCTGCCTTTAACTTGTATGCACTAAATAGTATCAAAAGTAGCTGGAAAATTCCTCCTATAAGGACAGCTATAGAAAGGTTGTGCGCTGGAGTTTTTACGTAAGGCACAAACAAACTGATGATTAAACAGAGATTCAAAACGATTGGTGCAATAGCTGTTGAAGCAAAATGCTGCTTTACTTGCAGCATTCCACCAATAAGTGATGCAATTGAAACAAAGATTATGTAGGGCATCATAATTCTTGATAAAGTAACAGTAAGGGTAAACTTACTTTGGTCAAATCCAGGAGCAAAAATTTGAATCATATAAGGGGAGAAAGTTTGCATGATAAGGCAAAAAATTACTAAGATAATAAACGTAATGGATATTACACTACTTGCAAAATTAAATGCCTTTTTATTATCATATGATTCTGTCGAATATAATGGTATGAATGAGGTAGTGAACGCTCCTTCTGCAAAAAATGCTCGAAATAGATTGGCAAAACGAAACGAAGAAAAAAATATGTCTGCAAGAGAGTTCGCACCAATAACCGTAGCAATCAATACATCTCTTATTAACCCTGAGATCCTTGAAATAGCCGTAAAAAAACTAAATGTGAAAATACTTTTAAACATACCACTACTTCATTAGTGTCAATACAATTAACTATAATGGTAAAAGTATCAATGAAAATATTTATTGGCTAAACTTAAAACCCTCTGCAAAAGGAGAGTTAAATAATCAATTGACTATTTGCGCTCTTATGTTAGAAATTTTATATCTTGGCGGGCGTAGCTCAGTTGGTAGAGCGTCAGTTTGTGGTACTGAATGTCGCCAGTTCGATCCTGGTCGCTCGCCCCACTAAAACCCGATAATTTGAAAAACCGTCATCCCGCTGCTTGTTAGCGGGATCTAGAGATACCGTGACGGTATGACGTGAGTTAGCTATACATTGGCCACTGATGATTGAAATAGTTAATTACTGTAAAATTTGACATTAACCGCTAATAGTTAGAATATTAGTAGAGTAAGAATTACTCAAGAAGGCATGCATAAATATGATGTAGTAGTAGTAGGTGGTGGTCATGCAGGGTGCGAAGCTGCTGCTGCTGCAGCTCGCCTTGGTGCAAACACGCTGCTTATAACTCATAAAATTTCAACTATAGGGGAAATGTCCTGCAATCCAGCAATCGGAGGAGTTGCAAAGGGCGTTGTAGTCAGGGAAGTTGACGCTCTTGATGGAATAATGGGAAGAGCAATCGATCAAGCAAGTATACACTCAGTCATTTTAAATAGCAGCAGAGGTGCAGCAGTATGGGGCCCGCGTGCACAGGCAGACCGAAAATTATACAAGCAAGCAATACAGGAAATTATTCTAAATTATAATAATTTGACGGTAAAAGAAGAGTCGGTTGACGATTTTCTTATAGAGAGTAATAACAATGGAGAATTGTGCATTAAAGCTGTAATAACAAGCTCAGGGGAGCATATACTGACAAGTAAAGTCGTTCTAACTACAGGGACTTTTCTGCGGGGTGTGATTCATATAGGAGAGCAGGTAACTCCTTCAGGGAGAATGGGAGATAAGCCTGCAGTAGAACTTGCAAATACGTTGAAGAAATATAATTTTAAATTAGGTAGATTGCGTACTGGAACTCCACCGAGGCTTGATCGTGGCACTATAAACTGGTCAATATTGCAAGAACAAGTGGGTGATAATCCACCTGTGCCGTTTTCTTATCTCACAGAAAAAATTAACCAACCTCAGGTATCATGCTTTATTACCCATACTAATGAAAACACGCATAAAATAATTAGAGAGAATCTGCACAGGTCAGCTTCTTCGTATTTGGATGATATTATAGCACCAAGATACTGCCCATCAATTGAAGTTAAAGTTAATAAATTTGCAGAAAAAAGTAGTCATCAAATATTTCTAGAGCCAGAAGGCCTGGATGATGATACTGTATACCCGAACGGAATTTCAAATTCATTGCCTATTGAAGTGCAGCGTGAAATGATAAAGAGTATCAAAGGACTTGAAAACGCAGAAATACTAAGGCCTGGATATGCAGTTGAGTATGACTATATTGACCCACGAGAGCTGTTTCATACTCTTGAAACTAAGAAAATTAAAGGCCTATATTTTGCTGGCCAAATTAATGGCACCACTGGATATGAAGAAGCAGCAGGGCAAGGAATTATTGCCGGGATCAATGCAGCACTTTCTGCATCTGAAAAAAAAGAAAGCTTTGTTCTTCATCGCACAGACTCATATATCGGCGTAATGATAGATGATCTAGTCATCAAAGGGGTGATCGAACCTTATAGATTATTTACCTCGCGTGCAGAATATAGGCTAGCTATCAGGTCAGACAATGCAGATAGAAGATTAACACAAAAAGGTTATGATATTTCCCTTGTTTCGCATGAGAGATACTCTGTTTTACAGAATAAACTTGAATCCATTAAGCAGCTTGAAGAGAAGTTAGGGAGTCTGACGATTACTCCTGAGCAGCTTAGGTCTTATGGTATCAAAATATCTTATGATGGGATAAGAAAAACGGCACTAGATTTACTTAGCTATCCAAACATCGACTGGAATAAATTACAAGAAATATGGCCGGAGTTAAGCAGCGTCACGCGCTGGAATGGCAAAATGGGACACACCAAAGCGGATAATAGAGCTAAGAATGAAATATGCGAAGCGGTTGAAATTGAAGCAAAATATAAACCCTACCTAATAAGACAAGAAGCAGATATGAAGTTTTTACGAGAGGAAATTAACACTCAAATTCCAATCAACTTCAACTATTCACAAGTTAAAGGCTTGTCAAGTGAGGTAATAGAAAAGCTACAAACAATAAAACCAGCGACGATTGGCATTGCAAAGCAAATACAAGGCATCACTCCCGCAGCGATAGTGAGCATATTAGTGTATTTGAGAAACAGGAAAACGAAAGTAGCTGCTAGTTTTGCGTGAGGCATTCCATGTCAAAAATCAAAGAATTTCGTTCTTTTATGCACGAAATAAACGTTGATGCATTTGTGTTACATACTAAAGACGAATATTTAAATGAGTATTCAGAGGAGCTAACAAAGCTGTGTGGCTTCACAGGAACAAATGGGCTGCTTATTGTCACAAAAAACAACAAGTGCCAATTTTTTACAGATGGACGCTATATCACACAAGCTCACAATCAGCTCGATCAGGGCAATTTTCAAGTATATAATATACAAGAAGAGGATCCACGCGAATGGATAAAAGCAAACTTAACATCGACTGCCTCACTAGGTTATTATTTGCAATATTTTACCATGGAAGATATAAGAAAGTATGAGAATATCTGTAAATTAATACCCTGTTTAGCTGGAAAAAAAAGTGACTATCGAAAACAAGCAGTGGTTTTACATTCTATTAAATATGCTGGTGAAAGTAGTAAGGACAAATGTGAAAAAGTCGCTAAAAGTATAGATAAAGAAGCTGAAACAGTGCTTTTAACTGATCCAAATTCAATTTCATGGTTATTAAATTTAAGAAACGAAAATGCTAAATATACTCCATGTATATTGGGTCGTGCTATATTGTATAAAAGCGGTAATGTTGATTTGTTTATTCAAGATAAAGAACATTCAACTATAGAAGCAAATTTAGGCAATCATATAAATATTTTTGATATCAGTGAGCTAGAAAATTCGCTGCACAAGCTAAATTCAATAGTTATAGATCCAAACACAACTCCAATGAGTATCATGGCTGTAATAAAAGATAAACAGGTAGCTGAAAGAGAGGATCCTTGTTTAATTTATAAAGCAGTAAAAAATCAAACTGAAATAGCTGGGGCTATAAATGCGCACATCAGAGATGGAGTGGCAGTTACAAATTTTCTACATTGGCTTGAAAGTAATGTTGGTACAGAGCTTGAAGCTGAAGAAAGGATTTTAGAATACAGAAAAGAGCAGAATTTGTTTAAACAATTGAGCTTTCCAACAATTTCTGCATTTAATGAGAATGGGGCAATAATTCACTATCGTGCAAGCAGTAAGACGAATAAAGTAATTCAGAAAGATGGACTGTATTTGATTGACTCTGGTGGCCAGTACCTTGACGGCACAACTGATGTGACAAGAACTGTAGTAGTTGGTAATCCGACCAATGAGCAAATAACCCACTATACAATAGTACTCAAAGCTCACATTGCTATAGCAAGTGTCGTCTTTCCCCCCGGCACTACTGGTGGAGAATTGGATATATTGGCACGTACGCATTTATGGAAATTTGGAATGGACTATATGCATGGTACAGGGCATGGAGTAGGAAGTTACCTATCAGTACACGAAGGACCACAAGCAATATCAAAAAGTAATAAAGTGAAACTCACGCCAGGGATGATACTTTCCAACGAACCTGGCTATTACATTCCGGGAGAGTATGGAATAAGGATTGAAAATCTGATGTATGTCAACAGACAAGAAAACGGCTTCTTAAACTTTAAACAACTGACCTCTATTCCATATGATAGAAGACTAATAAATGTGCAAATGCTTACTAAGGATGAAATTGAATGGATAAATGGCTACCATCAATTTGTCTATAAAAACTTAGAAAATAGCGTCAAAGATAAGGAGTGGTTAAAGAAAGTATGTGACCCTTTATAAGCAAAGGAGCATTTTTTATTATTTAAAAAGTATTAATGCAATTGTGATGAGTATTTTGTATTGTTTTTAATTTAAAAACAATATATAATAAAGAATCGATATTTTCAAGTAGGTGTAATTATGACAGGTAAAGTGCAAGAAGATGAATTTATGAAGCAGTATATGGATACTTGCAAAGAGCAAATAGAAAAATTAGCCAAGGATCCTGAATTGCTTAATCAGACTTTAAAACCATTTATGCAAATGTCTCAGCAGCTTATGGCTGGCGGTATGTTAGAAGGCGCTATGCCTAACATGATACCTGATTTGGACAGCATGGATGCTAACAAGATGATTGCTCAGATGAAGGAAATGATTGACTACATAAGAGGTAACTATAAGGAACTAATGAAAGAGCGCAGCTCGCAAATTCAAGAGCTTGATGAATCCAGTAAGAAGCTAAGAGGTTTAGTTAAAAAATTGATAGAAAAGATCGAAAGTAAGTAAATAACATCTGGATTTCTGTCATTCTATATACAACTTTCTAGTTGGACGGTAAGTCGAGGTCAATTGTTGATGTCATGCAAGTAGTGTAGCTACTTGCATAGCATTTATACCAGTTTTCGTAAATAAATAAGGTACGTTGCTTAAGGCTGCAGTTATAGTGAGGTATTTTTTCTAGTTTGTTTTCTTATTTCTGAGGTTTATAGCTAAGGTTTTCCCTACGTCATACCGCGATTCATTCGCGGTATCTCAGCCGCTAACGAGTAGCGGAATGACGGTTTTTCAAATCGTCGATGAACCTAAGTCACTTTATCTGTAGTATCGGGAACGTAATTGCACATTGGTTTTACAAATTTGAAAATTAGTGTTAAATAAAAATATAAACGCAAAAGGAAAAGAAATGATTGAACTTAAAGGCCCAGAAATTTGTGCAGGCGGAAATAAGAAAAATTTGATTATTTTTTTACATGGTTGGGGCTCAAGTGGCGATAATTTCATTCACCTTGCTAAAGTTATGAGCAAGTTTTTACTGGGTTCATATTTTACAGTACCCAATGCTCCGTTTGAAAGAGAAATAGGTGATGGTTATCAGTGGTTCAGCTTGGAAGATCGTAGTGAGGAAGCGCTATATAATGGAGTAAAAAATGCTACATCAATTGTAAATCATTTCATTGATACAAAATTAAAGGAGCTTAATTTAAAAGATACGCAACTTTCTTTAGTTGGATTTTCTCAAGGAGCAATGCTTGCAATACATACAGCTCTCACCCGCTCTCAATCCTGTGCATCAGTTGTTGCATACTCTGGTAGGTTTCTTTCACCTTCAAAAACTGCACCAGAGATCAAATCAAAACCTAACATATGTGTTATCCATGGTGATGCTGACGACGTGGTACCTTTTTCGTCCCTCGACTTAGCGGTTAAAGCTCTGAAAGAAAATGGAGTAAATGTTGAAGGACACCCAATTCATGCATTAGGGCATATTATTAATGAAGAGGGAATAAAATTAGGAGTAGAATTTATCAAGAAGAATTTTAAAAATTAATTTTCATGCACTTGTTTTGCTTTGGTTATGGATATGTAGCTAAATTTTTATCGAAAAAATTACTGAACTTAGGTTGGAAAGTCAGTGGCACATCAAGAAGTAAAAATATACAAGATGTAATCCTCTTTAATTATGAGAAAGTTAGTCAAGATCTGCTTAAAAGCGCAACGCACGTTTTAATTTCTATTCCTCCAGATGGCGATGATGTTGTGGAGAGATACGGTGATTGCCTGCAAAATGTAAAATGGTTCGGTTATTTGTCTGCAACTAGCGTCTATGGTGATCACTCTGGTAATTGGGTGAATGAGGAATCTGAAACAAAACCTATAGAAATCAGAGGAGAAAAGCGCCTTAGATCTGAAAAGAGGTGGCTGAATAGCAGATTGCCTGTACATATTTTTCGTTTAGCTGGAATATACGGTCCTGGTAGGAACGTGTTAATTGACTTGCAGCTTGGCAAAGCAAGGAATGTGAAAAAAGAAGGGCATTTTTTTTCTCGTATTCACGTTGAAGATATATCAAATATTTTATTTTCTTCCATGCAAAACATAAAACCTGGTGAAATATACAATTGTGCAGACGATTTACCCACTACACAATCTGAAGTGGTAATATATGCGACCAAACTTCTCAATGTTAGCCCTCCAGAACCAATTGAGTTACCAGATTATGCACAGAGTTTTTATTTAGGATCAAAGAGAGTAAGTAATGTTAAAATTAAAAAAGATCTTAATGTCTCTCTAATTTATCCTAACTACAAGGTGGGATTAGAGAGTTTGCACGTAAACAAAACTGAAATCACATCAGAATGATAGATAGGCTTATTGTCACTGCCATTAAGTTAAGGAAAGAATGGTTAAAAACTGAACTAAAAAGTCAGAAATAATTAAGGATTTATGACAAATGCTGAAACAGAATAGAGTAAACTTTAAAGCAGATAAACTCTGAAGTGTAAATTACTTAAGAAATAGTGACCTTACCCAGAAAAAGTGGAGAGAAAGAAAAGAGTTTTTTTGGGTAAAATAAAATTTTGGAGGATTAGAAATGGTAAGAGAATATACAGCAGAATTCAAATTGGAAGCTGTTAAACTGGCAAATGAACAAAGAAAGGCAGGTCAAACAATTACAAAAACAGCAAAGGATTTAGGAATAAAGGGTGGTTTATTAGGAAAATGGATAAAGAAACACAACGAAAAAAAGTCGGCAGCAGATGCATTTCCAGGTAGAGGTAACATGGCTCCTTACGACAAAGAGAGGTTTGATTTACAAAGCAAGAGTAACAAGGGAAAGAGACATTTAAAAAAAAGCCCTGGCCAGTCAAAAAGAGTAAAATATTTTTTTATATAGTAACTGCTATAAAGTACAGGAATTATGTAGGATTTTCTGCTAGTGGCTACTATAAGTGGACCACAAGAAAAATAAGCAGTAGAGAATCAGCAAATAAAGAGCTACTCGAAGCTATTCAAAAAATATATCAAGTTTCTAAATGTAGATATGGAGCTCCTAAAATTCATGCTGAATTGAAGGCTTTGGGTAAAAGTTGCAATTTGAAAACGGTGCAAAGTATTATGCAGAAAAATGACATCAGGGCTATACTGAGAAGAAAGTTTAAAATTAAAAAACAACAAACAGATAATAGAGCTGTAGCTCCCAATATACTAGATCAAAACTTTATTGTTGATCAACCAAATAAAGTATGGGATTACTTACATCAAAACCAAGGAGGGATGGCTATATTTGGCAGCAATAATTCTCACGTATGGTAGTTAATGAGTAGTGCAATAAATAAACAATTGGTTATGAACTCTTTATTAATGGCCATTAATAGGCGTAAACCTGTTAAAAATCTACTGCTGCACAGTGACCAAGGTTCACAATATACTGCGCAAGGGTATCAATATCTCTTAGCTGTAAAGAATATAGATGAGTAATAAAGGCTGTTGTTACGACAATTCTGTTGCAGAAAGCTTCTTTAGCTCATTGAAAAGAGAAATACTTATTGATACTTCACAACACTCTGCTCAACAAACTAGAACTGCAATATTTGAATACATAGAAATTTTTTATAACAAACAACGTCACTATTAACTATTGCATTCCAGAACAATTTGATGCATCATTCTTTTTGTAAAAAACATTCCAAACTTTCTCTCCACTTTTTCTGGGTAAGGTCATATGTGTACATCCCCATCATGAATGCTATTTTCGGTAAAATCTCTTACAACGCTCAAAAGCAGAAAAACAAAAACTTGATTTTCTCAGCTAAATAGTGGACCATCAAAAGCACGCATAAATATCTACAATGAAAGAAAAAACTTTCACAATCATCGATGGCTATGGTTTTCTTTTCAGAGCTTACTATGTACTACCTCACTTAATTACCACAACAGGAATGCCAATAGGTGGTGTATATGGCTTTCTGAATATGGTTCTTAAGTACATTGCCCATTCGGACTACTTAACTATAGCACTTGATGCAGGGAAAAAGAATTTTAGGCACAATTTATATCCTGAGTACAAAGCGAACAGAGTAACGCCTCCTGAGGATCTAACTCCACAGTTCACCATACTGAGGGAAGCGGTAGAAGCTTTTAACCTCAGCTATGAAGAGATTGAAGGTTATGAAGCAGATGATATAATTGCAACACTAGCTGCAAAATACGCCAACCACCAAGACTTTAAAGTGGTAGTCGTTTCATCAGATAAAGATTTATTTCAACTCTTGAACCACAATATTTTAATATTCGACCCCATTAAAAATATATATATAGATGAAAAACAAGTAATAGAAAAATTTGGCGTAAACTCACACAAGCTTCTTGATTTATTTTCTCTAACTGGTGATGCATCTGACAACATTCCAGGCGTTCCGGGAATAGGTCCGAAGACTGCAGCTAAATTACTAGATGAATTTGATTCATTGAATAATATTATAGAGAACATTGATAACATCGAGCAAACGAGGATTCGTAATATTCTTGCTGAACATAAGGAAAAAGCGCTAATTTCAAGAGAACTTTTATCACTATGCGAAAAAGTAGACCTTCAACATGATATTGCAAAATGTGAAGTTCGCCCTCCAAATATGGAAAAACTATTATCCTTTTTAAAGAAGTATGAATTCAATTCCTTGATAGGGAAAGTGGAAAAGCTTTTTTCCTATAGTGGGTCTAGCACAGAAGAAAAAATAGAGTATAGTAGTGAAGAGTTAGAGAAATTTTTAGAGCATTGTAGATATGAAGGCAAAATTGCAATTCATTACCACCTTGAAAACAATGTATTAAGTCTATCTTATAGCGAAAGTAATATTTTTTATATAGAGCAAGACAGCATACAAGATGCACTCATTATAATTAACTTAACTTTGCTCTCAAATGGAGTGCTTAAAATAATACATAACATTAAAGAGATCAGGAAAATCTTCCCTGCAATAGAGAAGATGTTAGATTCAGTTGATGATTTGATGATAATGTCGTATAGCTTGGATACAGGAAAGCATGATCACAGTATTCCAAACATAGTTGCGCATAATTTGAGTGAAAATGCAGAAATTTTCTCGGCAAAAACTTTAATAGCAATTCATGAAAAGCTAAAGCAAAGGTTATTTCAGGAAAAATTGCTCACAATTTACGAGCGCTTCGATAAGCCACTTATGAAAGTAATATTTGATATGGAGAAAAATGGGATATTACTGAACATACAAAAATTACAGGAGCTGTCCGATAAATTTCAGCAGGTAATTGCCGTGCTTGAAGATGAGATATATAATTTGGCAGGAGAAAGATTTAATATTGCTTCGCCAAAACAATTAAGTGATGTTTTATTCAACAAAATGGGGCTTAATAAAAAGAAAAAGTCAAAAAAATCTGGATCGTATAGCACCAATTATGAAGTTCTAGAGGCACTCGAAGAAGAAGGGGTAGAAATCGCAAGTAAAATCTTAAATTGGCGACATTTAAGTAAATTAAAAGGCACCTACACTGATGCATTAATAAAGCAAGTTGATCCACTTGATGGTAGAATACACACAAGCTTTTCAACGACTGCAACTGCAACTGGAAGGCTGAGCTCCAGCAATCCTAATTTACAGAATATTCCTATCAGAAGCGAAGAGGGAAATCTTATCAGACAAGCATTTATTGCGCCAAAAGGGCATAAGATAATTTCTGCTGACTATTCGCAAATAGAATTAAGACTCCTGGCACACGTTGCAAACGTTGCAGCATTTAAAGAAGCTTTTGCAAACGGACAAGATATTCATGAGATCACCGCAAGGCAAGTTTTTGGAGTGCAAGAAATAGATGAGCAATTAAGACGCAAAGCAAAATCCATCAATTTTGGAATTATATATGGCATTAGCCCATTTGGTCTTGCAAAGCGGCTTGGAATTACCATTGCGGAAGCTGCTGAATACATTAATTACTATTTTTCCTGTTACCCAGAAATAAAGGCCTATATGGAAAAAGCAGTGTCTATCGCAAGATTGCATGGTTATGTAGAAACTTTGTTTGGCAGGAGATGCTTTGTAAGAGACATAAACAATACAATTCCTTATATAAGACAATTTGCAGAAAGGGCAGCAATAAACGCACCACTGCAAGGAACCGCTGCTGATATAATAAAACGTGCGACAATTCAGCTTTTTGACCAATTGAAAGTAGGTAAAATAATCCTCCAGGTTCACGATGAACTACTGGTTGAAGTAGAAGACGAAAAGGTGCAAGAAACAGCAAAACTTATAAAAGATATAATGGAAAATGCAATAGAAATTTCTATACCACTTGAAGTAGAAATAAAAATTGGCGACAACTGGGGTCTAAATTCCCTTAATTATGACTTAAACATCGTGAATTCTAGGAGTATAGATTATTTGAATTAATATGAAAAATATGCTACAATTGAAGTATAGTAAATGTGAGTAACTCAGTTATGACAAAAATATTAACTCCACAAACAAAGAATTTGGAACCTTCAAATCAGGTAACTAACAAAGATGAGAAAATTTTTGAAAAAGAGGAACATCAGGTAATCTATGATTACTTTGTAAAAGTATTAGAAGGTAAAGCCGAATTAAAGGAGAACAAAGAAATAACTGATTATTTTATATCAGCTTATAAGGACATACTACTTAATAATGTCAATCCAAAAGATATAAAACCACTCAGTGAAGAGAATTTTTCTCAGTTTTTACTTTCTATGTTTAAAGAAATTAGAGAGCAAGGCTTAGCTAGAGAAGAGAAATTAAATAATGATAAAATACAACAAATAATAACCAAGTGTGTAGCTGATATACGTGGTACAGAAGCTAAAGATTCATCCATAAAGTTTGTATTGGAAATGCTGCTGCTGCTAATTGGAGGGATCAAAATAGACCCGAAAAATATTTCTGGCTCCTTTATGGATGGGATGAAAGAAAAAATACCATTCTTAGGTAAAGACAAGAAAGAAGAGGATGAACCACCACTCAGTGATGAAGAGATGGTAACAACGTTCTTAAGCAAGATCTTTTTTCCTGTCCTTCTTTCCACTATTCCAATGTTAATTTTTGGTCCTACTACACTCGGAGTAGTTCTTACTGCTATCGGCACAATATTTGCCATAAAAGGAGGAGTGGAGGTTCTTTTTTCAAATAACAAAAAAGGTACTTTGTATGACCCTAGCTCACAAGATAAAGATGATACAGAAAAGAGAGCAAAACTGAATGGAAAAATTCTCGAGGGCATTGATGATATTTTAAAAACCCCAGTTACAGAAGTTGAGAAAGGCACCTCTGTTTCTGAACAAATTTCCCAAGGAAAAGAAAAGAGTGAACAACAGCCTGTTCCTGAGCAAATTTCCCAGGTAGGAAACGAAAAAAGTGAGCAGCACGATCAATCTTGGACAGGAAAGGAAAACAAACGAAGGGAAAAACCACAGAGCAGCAAAGGTAAGACTACTCAGGTTTGCTAAAAGTGAATTGTGTAAGAGATCTGCTATTATTCTATAGCACATACAACAGGAGTATGGTCAGACGGATTTTCTAGCTTACGCAATCTATCATCTATGTAGCATGTTTCCAATTTATCTACAGCTTGTGGTGATAACAGCATATAATCTATTCGCATTCCTTGATTATTTCTGAGTGAATTGCCTTGATAATGCCACCAAGTGAATTGTTGCAAATTTGGGTGAGATATTCTAAACGCATCTTTAAACCCAAGATTCAAGATCGCTCTTAACTTCTCACGTTCTCTTATATGAAAGCACACTTGGCCATTCAATAAGTTTGAATCAAAAACATCAATTTCATCCGGTGCAATATTATAATCGCCAGCTATAATAGTTAACTCTTCATTCTTCAACAAAGTGCTCATCCTTTCATATAGGTTATCAAAAAACTTGAGTTTATATTCAAATGCGTGAGAGTCCGGGCTTTGACCGTTTGGCACGTATACACTTCCTACCCTTATCTTACTATTGGTATACTTTATCACGCACTCTATATAACGTGCTTCTTGATGACTTTCCACAATGTCAATTTTAAACTTCTCCAGTATCGGATATTTAGATAAAACACAAACGCCATTTCTTGCAACTTGTCCATAGATAGCATATTCATATCCTAACTTTTCTATCTCCGCATAAGGAAATTGCTCTTCCGTACATTTTATCTCTTGCAGCAAAACTATATCTATCTGACTATCAACTATAAAACTACAAAGTTGGTTAACTCTTTTACGTATGGAGTTTACATTCCAAGTTGCAATCTTTAGCATCAGCAATCCTTATTAATTATATCAATTAAACTCTCCCCAGTAGGCAACCTCGATGTTATAATTTTTTTCCACTTGATTAACTTTAAACTATCAGCAATGTTTTTACTCATGGTATATGCAACTGTATTATTCATCACATGAGATAGCCCACTTTTTAGAACTAATGAACAAAATACCCTTGCTGTCTGTGAGGAAAAAAAAGCAACACTACCAATTTTACCATCCAACAGTAAATTTTTACACCTATTAGTTAGACTCCTTTTAATGATTGTTTTATAGAGTACAACTTCTCTTACGTTAAAATCTTCTTCAGATAATCTCTTTTTTAGGTCACATGATACTTCTTGTCCTCTTATATATAAGAACTTTATTGCACTTGAATAGTGAGCTTTTATGAATGATATCAGACCATCAACGTTGCTGTCTGCTGAGATTATATCAGAAAATCCCAAATTTTTTGCAGCCTGCATGGTTGAATTACCAACTGTAATAATCGGAAAGTCATCCACTTTGCATATTTGACTAAAAGCCTTTACACTGTTTTTACTTGTGGATATTACAACGTCAAATTCGTGTGCAGATATATCAGGATTTAAGTACTTTATTGTGAATACTGGTTCTATATAAACTTTGTATCCATACTTTCTCAATATATTTCTTGTATTGAACGAATCCAATAAAGGCCTCGTTAATAAAATAGACTTCATTCTGATTTATTTCACTACTAGTAAAATAGTACCCTTTATACACAAATTACTGAATAAAAACTTTTATTTTGATAGCTTGAGCAATTATTCAAGTAATTTATGTGGAAGTAGGAGTACTAAGCGCTCCTACCCCAATAAGCCCACAATTTCTGCTTACACTTTTTTGACGCTAATTACATCGAACTCTTTTGAATGGCTTCCTTCAGTGGAATTATATAGCTAATATTCCTGTATAAGTTAAATAAGTTAATACTTAAGCTTGTACTCTTGCAGTATTTGAAGAGAGATTCTCAAGGACGTTTTTTGTCTGTGGTTCACTAATCATAGTTTGAACGATATTAGCTGCCATAATAACACAGCCTAGAATAAAAAAAGGCGTAGAAACAAAATAAATAACAGAAGACTCAAAAAGCGACATAGATGCAATACCTCCTATTAGAAATGAAGCACTGGATGCTATATCAAGATAGATCTTTGTTAACTTTTTTTGTCCTGGAGTGTTTTTTATGCCAGATTTCTTATTAAGATTCTGTTGTCGGGAATGATCATTTAGTGACCATATATTTAAAGCAAACGAAAGTGCACTGAATATAGTGCCGGCAATACTAAAATACAGACTTAAGACAGGAATATTCAAGACCAATGCCGCTATGTATCCAATGAAAGAGATAGTAGATAGTGTAGTAACTAAGCGTTTCGAGTAAGTTCGTACCTTCTTTCTGTAGGCTAACTTATCTTTTTCACCATACATAGCATAAATATTACCTAATATGTTATATTATAACATTAATTAATTCAATAAGCAATATGGAAGCTAAGAGTGCCCGAGAGAAGACTTGAACTTCCACAACTTAAAAAGTTACTAGCACCTGAAGCTAGCGCGTCTACCAATTCCGCCACCCGGGCTTTTTATAGTTTACTATGTTAAAGTTAAATAATATACTTAAACAATTTTTAGTTCAAAGGTAATGCCAAATCTAGATCAAATATTTTTTGCTCAAAACAATGTTAATATTAATAACGTATATAAAATAGTCAATAACGCTTTGAGCAATAGCGATGGTGGTGAGCTGTTTCTAGAATTTTGCCAGTCGGAGTCCCTGGTTTTTGAGGATAACATATTAAAACACATGGACTTGAATACTAGAAGGGGATTTGGTTTAAGGTCTTTTTGTGAAGATAGTACATCTTTCGTTTGTTCTTCTGAGATCAGCGAAAAAGAAATTAGTAATGCTGCTTCTATGGTAAAAAGCTCAGTGTCTTTAAACAAGACAAATTCAATAAATTTAAACGAAGAGACAAAAAGCCTATATTCGAGGATTAACCCTATAAATGAAATGGATCTGAATTCAAAGATTAAGCTACTCAATGAGGTTAATGAGTATGTAAGGTCCAAAAATAACTGCGTGAAGCAAGTAAAAATAACTCTAAGTGGAGAATGGCAAGTTGTACAAATAATAAAGGGTGATCACAGATTAAGCGATATCAGGCCTCTGGTACGTTTTAATGTGCTAGTCATTGTAGAAAAAGATGGCCGTACCGAAAGAGGTTCTGCAGGGCATGGTGGAAGGGACTCTTATAGTAAGTTTATTTCTGAGAAAAAGTGGAAAGAAGTTGCAAACCAAGCGTTAGAACAAGCACTGGTAAATCTTGAAGCAATTCCAACTCCAGCCGGAGAAATGACAGTCGTTTTAGGTCCAGGCTGGCCAGGAATATTGTTACACGAAGCCGTGGGTCATGGACTTGAGGGCGACTTCAATCGCAAAAAAGTCTCAGCATTTTCAAATTCTGTGGGTAAACAAGTAGCAGCTAGTGACATCACAGTAGTTGATGACGGAACTCTGCCCAATTTGCGCGGCTCTATCAGCGTAGACGATGAAGGCACTCCACCCAGTTATAATATATTGATAGAGGATGGGATCCTAAAAGGATACATGCAGGATCATATGAACGCTAAACTCATGGGTGTAAGCCCAACTGGTAATGGTAGAAGAGAAAGTTATAAAGAAGTTATTATGCCGCGCATGACAAATACCTATATGTTGCCCGGAAAGTATACACCGAAGGAAATAATATCTAGCGTAAAGAAAGGTCTATATGCAGTAAATTTCGGTGGTGGGCAGGTTGATATAACGTCAGGAAAATTTGTTTTTTCATCTTCGGAAGCTTACCTAATAGAAAATGGCAAAATTACACAGCCAGTAAAAGGAGCAACACTAATTGGTGACGGTCCAACAGTGTTGAAAAAAGTATCTATGGTTGGTAATGACTTAAAGTTAGATCCTGGTGTTGGCACATGCTCGAAAGATGGACAAAATGTGCCCGTTGGAGTTGGTCAGCCGACACTCAAAGTCGACGCAATAACTGTTGGTGGAACTGAGATATAGATAAGGGCTAAAACGGATTCCAGCGCACGGCGCACAGCTGTACAAACATTATGATTTGGAAGCAATTGCCACCAATAGGGTGTCATCCCAGTGTCTGGGCACTGCCTTTGTGTTTGAGGCAAAACTGGCTATAACATTTAACACACTGCTTTCGCAAATAAATGTTCGTACAGTTATGTGTCAGCTACTTGGATGACACTTTTGTACTTGATGCAAGATTATATCTTGAAAAAATTAAGTTTTAATGCTATAAAATAATTGTAAATTTTGTCTCCGTGGTAGCTTTATGAATGTTGAAAGTAAAAAAATACACGATGCTAAAATAAAATTACCAATATTTCTTGATTATCAATCTACTACTAAAGTAGATCCCCGTGTTTTAGAGGTGATGATACCTTACTTTGGTGAGTTCAGCAATGCACACTCTCGCAGCCATTCATTTGGTTGGACTGCTGAAGAAGCAGTGGAAAAAGCAAGGAAACACATCGCTGATCTGGTGAACGCAGATAGCAAAGAAATTATCTTTACCTCAGGTGCAACTGAGTCAAATAATACGGCAATCAAGGGCGTTGCTCACTTTTATAAAAATAAAGGAAATCATATAATCACTGTCTGCACGGAGCATAAGTGTGTTCTGGATTCTTGTCGGCATCTGGAAAATGAAGGCTTTAAAGTTACATATTTGCCTGTTAAGCAAAACGGAATTATAGATTTATCAAAGCTTGAGGAAGCAATTACTGATAAAACAATTTTGATTTCAGTAATGATGGTAAATAATGAAATCGGAGTAATTCAGCCTGTAAAGGAGATTGGTAAAATATGCAGAAAGCATAATATATTTTTCCATACAGATGCAGCTCAAAGCTTTGGAAAAGTTCCAATTGATGTTAATGAGATGTGCATTGATCTTATGAGTCTCTCTAGCCACAAAATTTATGGACCTATGGGAATAGGCGCATTATATGTACGTAGAAAGAATCCTCGTGTTAGGCTGATACCACTAATTAGTGGTGGTGGACAGGAAAGAGGCATGCGTTCTGGAACAGTTCCAACACCTCTTGCAGTTGGTTTTGGTGAAGCGGCACGTATTGCTAGAGAAGAAATGAAAAAAGAAACAACTAGAGTGGAAGAATTAAGGGATATTTTGTATAACAAGATAAAAGAAGCGTTTCCTGATATCGTTTTAAATGGTGATTATGAAAATAGAATTCCTGGCAACCTAAACTTGAGCTTTCCCTATGTTGAGGGTGAGTCTCTCATCATGGCAATCAAGGATTTAGCAGTAAGTTCTGGTTCTGCGTGCACGTCTGCGTCTCTTGAGCCTTCCTATGTAGTACGGTCGCTAAATAATGGCCATGACCTTGAGCATTCATCAATTAGATTTGGCCTAGGCCGATTTACAACTAGAGAAGAAGTTTTGTATGCAGCAGATCTTGTTGCTAAAAATGTTGGCCGACTGAGAGAAATGAGCCCACTTTGGGAGATGGTACAAGAAGGAGTAGATTTGAACACCGTGAAATGGGACTCTCATTAAATGTATCCGTTCCAACTGCAAATGCACTTTGAAATTACTCTGTACCGTTCACACTTAATTCTTCAATCTCACTAATAGAAAGGCCAGTAAATTTGACAATAGTGTTGACATCAACATTGTTAGCCAGCATTGCTTTTGCGACTTCGATTTTTCCTTCAATTTTCCCTTCCTCTTTACCGATTTTGATGCCTCTTTCTTCGCCAATTTGGATGCCTTTTTCAGTAGCAAGGTCAAGTCTGTATTCAAGAATGGCTTCTTCTTTCCGTAGATCCATTATTCTTTCTTCATAAGCTACTAAATCTTTTTCATTCCAGCTAAACCTGTCTAATTCATCGTAGGCTAACTTTATTATTGGTGCTTTTTCTGCTATTTTCCTTAAGTCTTCTTCCGTAGTTTCATCTGCATATTTGAAGAAAAATAACCAACGATCCACTATGCTTTCTAGCTGTTCTTCCTTATTCTTAGGAAATTTAGGTAGTTCAATAAATACAAATTGAAAATCTTTTAAGTCATGCTCATTGGTTTTCTCATCTCTTATAGTGTGGCTGGATATATAATCAAGCTTATCAGGAAATAAATTACAATTAGAGATAGCAATAAAGAAAACCTTCTTTAAATCAATGTACTTACCAGATTTATCAGCTTGCCTTGAGTAAGCCTTAGCAGCATATAGTTGAGCTCGTTTTTCGAAGCCTTTATCGCGAGTGAGCTGGTTAGGTAAGGAAGTAGTATTGCTACTACTCCCTCCCTTAGAAACGCAGCATGCAGGTTTCCCCACACTACGCTTGAGCCCCTTATCTAAGTCCTTCTTTTCTCGAACCGGCTTGTCCTTCATGATTCCTCAGAAAACATCATTCTTAATGGTGACACCAACAGTAGAGAACCTTCTCTTGAGAAAGAGCTTGCTAACATTTTTGTTTGTTTCACTCTTTCATCAAAATACTTTTTCCATTTTAAGTCAAGTGGATTTGCATCCGCCCTGATTTTAACATGTCGTCTGATAGGTATATCAATCAACCTAAGCAGTCTTAAATACCTTATCTCTTTCGGTTTGTTCTTGCATATGGGTGCAGCAAAGACCCATTGGCGTTGTTTCATTACCTTGAAGTAACGATTCTTTATCCAACGTAATCCTTTACGAGGATGTCTTTTCTTTGCCCATTTCCATAGAGCACACATAATTTCATGGTCTATTTTGTTAAAAGCTCTTTTCGCACACACATGGCTGTAGTAATTTCCCCATCCCCTTAATAGGGAATTGAGCAACTTGATTAGTACGGCCTGAGTGTTCGCTATGTTTGCCTTTATCAATGTACGTGCTTTATTAAGAAGTTTCTTAATACTTTCTTTTGAAGGTTTTATAATTAACTTCTTATTATACCTGCGTACATTACAACCAAGAAAGTCAAACCCTGTTGTAATAGATGTAATTTTTGTTTTCTCTTCGGAAAGGATAAGACCTCTCTCCTGAAGAAAGGACGATACTAGAGGTTTTACTTCATTTTCCAGTACTTCACGTGTGATTCCTGAAATGATAAAGTCATCTGCGTACCTGATTACATTTACTCCACTTCTGATTTTGCTTCTTCTTTTACTGCCAAGTTTACCAAATTGACTTTCCAATGATTTTTCAAGTCCATTTAGGGCTAGATTTGCTAGTATTGGAGAGATGATACTACCTTGTGGGGTACCTGCAGTTGTGGAATACAGAGTTTTTGATTCTAGGAAGCCAGCTTTTAACCAGCTATGAAGAATTTTCTTCTCCATAGGAATATGCTTCATGAGCCATTCATGGTTAATGTTATCAAAACACCCTTTAATATCACCTTCGAGTATCCATTGTAGTTGGTTACGGCTTGCCAGTAACAAGTGACAAGCCACAGTAGCGTCTGCGCAGGATCTTTTTGGTCTAAAACCATAAGAGTGACGATCACTGATCGTTTCAGCTATCGGTTCCAAAGCAAACAAGTATAATGCTTGCATGGCTCTATCTTTTATCGTAGGGATTCCAAGAGGTCTTCTTTTGCCATTAGACTTACTGATGTATATCCGTTTTAGCGGAGAAGGTTTGTATCCTCTTTGTTTTAATAGCTTTATTCCTTGAAATTTTGTGTTGCAAGTTGACCATATTTGACGATCTACACCTGCTGTGTTTTTTCCTTGGTTTTCAGTTACTCTCTTAACCGCCAAAGCTTTGCCGCTAAAAGAGCGTGTGAGAAGGTGTTGTAAAGTTTTCACCTTACCCCATCTGCCTTGTTGGACAGCCTTAACAATACGCCTCTGTAGCCTCATAACAACTTTTTGGCATTTCTTCCAGGGTAACTGGTTCCATGCTTCGGAGTTATTGGTAGGTGCACTTACAGTTGTACTTGTAATCATCTGCTTTCCTACCTTAAGTGGTTAACAAAGTTTCTTGTCATGAGGGACCAAATGGAAGTCTGCTCGTTTTCACGCGAATTAATGTTACAAATTCTATCCATTTCGTTACAAAATGGCATTCGCTTTCTCCATTATCCTTTACCTGCACATCCATCAGCATTCCTTGCGGGTTGCCTGCCATATAGGCGAAAATACAGGCTTATCCTGTTCCTTTTGTCATACAATAGTGGGTTAGGTGGCTTCTCTATACCGGTGGAATTATTATTTGCGTACATCCAGAAATGAAAAATGTAACTCATCCACATTACCTTTTGGTCGGAGCTTATCAGCATCTTTAGCTCTTTAATCGTTACGATACTTATGAAGCTTCACTTACGTTCACCATACCACTAAGCCTAGCCCTCCAACCACATGATGCTTGTAGTTTATGCTTTCTCTCACGATTGAGCATCTTCTTTATCAAGAGGAGGTTCATTGTCCGCGTCGCTCGGCACCAACTGGTTACCCAATTCGCACTGATGCGTAGACTCAGATGGCAAAACATCTGGTTCAATAAGCTTTAGAATCCTTTCAGTTTCTTTCTGAATGAATTCCTCTCCTTTTAAACAATATGACCGAAGGCTTTCAGGTCGCACCATTTCAATCACATACCTAGCCCCACTAGAGTCCCTGCAAAGAACATCAACTATACTTTGCTTATCAGAGGCAATTTCAGGATCCATTATAGTACTGAGGAATTCCACTTCTTGTATAGTATTTATCTCGGTAAACCCTAAAATATCATTCAAAAAATGTATGAGAATATTCTTATTTTTTTCAGTGCCAAATATTTTTTTGAAGGTTAAATCCAGCTTAGGGTCGAGAAACTTAGATAAAGCCATAGCCAAAGTGCTTAAAAATATTAATAATTATACACTATTATTAACAATTATTCAACCATATTTTTGAAGATAGCTATGCCGCCGCGAACCGTCATACCGCCGCGGTATCTCTAGATCCCGCTAACAAGCAGCGGGATGACGAATTACTTAACCGTCATACCACCGCGAACCGTCATACCGCGATTCATTCGCGGTATCTCGGCATAGATTCCGCTAACTAGTAGCGGAATGACGATTGTGTATCGTGTTTTGCTAAAAATCACAGAATGCAGTCTGGTTACATTACTCTAGCTATACGCAACAACTTTACTTTCAACAATTTTGTGAGCAATAATACGACTTTCATAATCAATATTTATTATATCAGATAGTGAATTAATATCAGTATAACTACCAAAACTTTCCATTGTTGATTCCACTACCTCTACTATTTTTAAAAAGCCGATTCGTGACTTCAAAAATTCATTAACAGCTATTTCATTTGCAGCATTGAGCACAATACTGTTTGTTTGTGGAGCAGAAGAGTTTAACACTGCCATGCTAAGCTTTAGCGCAGGAAAACGCTTATGGTCTGGTTCTTGAAAGGTCAATTTTCCTTGCTTTGTTAAATCTAATTTACGATTTAAAGCTGATCTTTCCGGCCAAGATAGAGCATATGAAATAGGAATTGCCATGTCAGTTTCTGCAAGCACAGCAAAGTTGAACCCATCCTTATAAGTTACAATTCCATGTACTATTGACTCAGGATGCACTATTGCTTCAATTTTATCCGGGCTGATATTAAACAAGTTATGTGCTTCTATTATCTCTAGTGCCTTATTCATCATTGTTGCGCTATCAACCGAGATTTTCTTTCCCATATTCCAAGTGGGGTGACTAAGCGCCTTATCTACCATAACATTTCTTAATTGCTCAAGGCTATAATTTAAGAATGGTCCACCAGAAGCAGTAAGTATGATCTTTTCTACGCATTTGTCGTCATTTTGCAAAATTTGAAAAATTGCATTGTGCTCAGAGTCAATAGGGATTATTTGTACATTTTTTTCTTTAGCTTTTTTGAGTAATAACTTTCCACCGCAAACAATGCTTTCTTTGTTTGCCAATGCAATGACTTTGGTACCGCTTTCTATAACTTCCATAACTGGCCCAAGGCCTGCAATGCCAACTATTGCAACAACTGAGAGATCAACAGGTATGGTAGCAATATTTGTAGCACCAATTGCTATTTTTACATCTGTACCAAGTAAACTTTCTTTCAAATCTTTGTAAAGCCTTTCATCGGAGATAGCAACATATTTTGCATTTAGCAGTTTTGCTTGGTGTGCCAGTAGAGCAAAGTTCGAATGGGCACTTAGTGCTTCCACTTGGTATTCTTCTTTTCTCTTTGAGAGCAAATCTACAGTCTTTTTTCCAACACTTCCTGTTGATCCCAAAACTGAAACCTTTTTCACTAAGACAAACTCATAACAACAGCAACTTTTCTTATTAGGCCTTCTTCCAACTATTCAATAGTTTTTAAGTGTTTAACCAAGTTCATGTCCGTGGTCATCGCCAACAGATGGTGAAGGACCAGGTGAAAAAGATTGACCATGGTGATCACCTGCATCATGCATGTCTTGCAAACCATCAGCATTATGAGCTATTTCGTTATTGGCATGAGGGTAATCATCTGAGTGATGTCCATCATCACCATGAGCCATATCCATTTCTTCTGATGGCATATCTTCCCCACCTCCACCTGAAAAATATTCTGCAAGGCCTTCAAGAAGTTTTATGCCAAACATATTACCTGACTTTCCAAACAATGTTACTAGACTACTGCCACTCACCAAACCTTCAAACACGTTACTATAAGCAGCAATTGCTCCTTCATGAAAGTTGAACAACCATTTCATTCCATCGACAACTGTTGAAACAGAGTCACTATGACCAAGACCAAAACCACTTTTCTCACCAGCAGCCTCTTGGTGTTGCTGCTGCGCTTGCCATTCTGCAATGTTTGGACCTTGAGCTTCACTCATAAATTTTTACTCTCAACCTTAAGCTATTATTTTATCACAAATATTGCAAAATATCAATAGAGCTTTTGAATATAGCTAATACAAACAATTTCTGTCATCCTATATATAGCTAAACTGACTTACGACAATTTGAAAAACGACAAATTCGTCATTCCGCTACTAGTTAGCGGAATCTATGCCGAGATACCGCGAATGAATCGCGGTATGACGTGTTAGCTATAGGATCCAGTTTGAAAAAAATCTGAATTCCAATGTTCACTACCTTTTACAAAGTTAAAACTTAAAAATATGACTGTTAGCAATAGTGTATATATCTTTAGCTATATATAATGAATGAATTTTTTTATATATTCGTTATTAGTATTTTGTATTTCCTGAACAGTTCCATGGGAAATGATCTCCCCTTCATATAATACTGCTATTTTATCAGCTATTTTAAATGCGCTATGAATATCATGTGTAATCGTGATAATTGTAGGGTTAAGATCTCTAGATAATTTTATTATTATCTCGTTTACTATATCTGACATAATTGGGTCCAATCCTGAAGTTGGTTCATCCAAAATAATGATTTCTGGATTGTGTGCAATCGCCCTTGCAAGTGCCACTCTTTTTTTCATTCCACCTGATAGCTCTATTGGAAACATATCTGCTATGCTTTCCTCCAGTCCAACATCATTTAACTTCTCGATTGCTAGCTGTTTTGCCTCTTTTTTGCTGATATTAAAGCGCTTTTTATAATTAAAAGATATATTTTCCCACACTGTAACGTAGTCAAATAAAGCGGAATTTTGAAATAAAACCCCAAATTTATTTTTGCTTTTACTATTTATTTTAACAGACCCTGAGTCTGGAGCAAGCAAGCCGATAATTGTTTTTGTTAATACAGATTTGCCGCTTCCTGAGCCACCAAGTATGACTAATGATTCCCCTTTTAATATATCAAAATTTAGATCTTTTAGTACTGTCCTATCATCAAAAGATAAGCTTAAGTTCAATATTGATATTATGGGGTTACGCATGTATCAAAGTAATCATGTAGTTTGCTAAAATGATCAGTATGGACGATAAAACAACAGTTGATGTTGTAGCAACACCTACTCCTCGTGCACCTTCTTTGCAATGGTAACCGTAATAGCAGCTTGAGACAGAAATTATGGCGCCAAATGCAGTTGCTTTTATTAGCCCAGTTATAAAATCATACGTATTAAAGAACTGAGCTGTGTGTTTAATGTATATATTTAAATTGTGGTTAAATTCGAAGACTGCAGTGATGCATCCTCCAAATATTCCTATTAAATCTGCACATACTGTAAGTATGGGAAATACTATGATTGACGCTAAAATCCTTGGTGCAATTAAATATTTGAAAGGGTTGATGTTCAAAGTTGTAAGGGCATCTATTTGCTCGGTGATGCGCATCGTACCAATTTCTGCTGCAACTGATGATCCAACCTTTCCTACCATTATTAAGCTGATCAAAACTGGTCCTAACTCTTTAATGATAGTGATCGTAACAAGTTTGGGTATTATCTGTTCTTGGTTAATTAATGGGTCACTCAAGCTACTTTGTAAAACTATCGCCGCTCCTATAAAAACTCCAGTGAGCCCAACAATTGGCAGAGAGAAAAAGCCTATCTCTATAATTTGTCTTGCTATGTTGCTAAAATAATATGGTGGCACAAGGCAGTGGTATAGAGATTGAATAAAAAATATGAATGCACTACCAAGCCTTAACAAAAAATTGATAAAGTACCTACCAATTATTCTAACACTATTTATATCAAAAAAGCTCACTTTGTATTCATTTTAGCTAGAGGTTAGTCTTACTGATTTTATTAAAATTTTTATTAACTTTATCGCAAAGTATAGCTGAGATATGTTTTAAGTTCAATATACTTGATGTTTTAATTTAAAGCTTAACCCAAGAAAGGTTTCCCTACGTCATACCGCCACGGTATCCACAACTGTACGAACGTTGTAGTTTGGGAGCAATTCCCACCAGTGGGCCAGTGCCCAGACACTGGGATGGCTTTGTTGCATCGCTACTTATGAAAGGCTAACTATAATTAGGATTATAAGCAACTTATTGAAAATCTTGTTTTTTTGCAATCAATCTGATCAAATTTAAGAATAGTAATTTGTTATTTATATTAATAAATTTAATTCTATTGAAAATAGCTAAAGCATTGAAATTCTTGAATTTTAGCCAGATTAGTGAGTGGTAGTGAAATTTCTTTTACTCAAATTTAGGTATTCACTGACCGTTCTTGTTATAAATACCAGAATAATAAGCTACTGATATTCCCTATCTTTTTTATCTTTAATCCATCATAGCTAGCGATGCAACAAAGCCCACTGGGATCCAGCTTCTATGCAACTTAATTAAAAACGTTTGTTTTAGCATAAGACAACTACCTTTAGCTCATCAGCTCAGTTATAAGCAAAATTTCTGGATTCCAGACTGGAATGACATCATCTGTTGTGCAATTTACCTTCAAAAATGAATGTTCGTACAGCTATGGATTCATTCGCGGTATAGATTCCGCTAACGAGTAGCGGAATGACGGTTTTTCAAATTGTAGAGCCACTTTAGCTATAGAACTCAATTACATAAGCAAACCTTACTTATTTTACTATCCCTGTTTACTTCCTGTAAAAAACATGTTACTAATGAATTGAATTTTGTAGTAGAATGGAGGAAGTTTTGGCAGTTCCAAAAAGAAAAAAGTCAAAGTCAAGGCGTAATAT
This sequence comes from Wolbachia endosymbiont (group A) of Opomyza germinationis, assembly GCF_964264765.1. Lineage (NCBI taxonomy): Bacteria > Pseudomonadati > Pseudomonadota > Alphaproteobacteria > Rickettsiales > Anaplasmataceae > Wolbachia > Wolbachia endosymbiont (group A) of Opomyza germinationis. The sequence goes on along the minus strand of NZ_OZ183482.1, from coordinate 1,315,714 downwards.
GCATCGTTCTCATCATGCTATTGAGCCTAAGAATGTTGTGGTATGTTCAACAACTGGGGAATTCATGTTGCCTCATAACGTAGCAGTTGATGGCAGTTACAAAGGAAAACGGGTTTTCATCAAGCAACAGGCAGAGTGACTATTATGATATGTTATCTACGGTCAATAATAATATAGTTATTGCACTTGACGCTATGGGGGGCGATTTTGCGCCTCTTTCCGTAATTCATGGTGCTGGTTTTTTTTTAGACAACCTTGTTGACCCAGGCATTAAAGTTTTTTTTCATATTTATGGAGATAAGGAAGAAGTATCTCCTTTGCTTTTGAAATATAAAAAAGTAAGTAACAATTCTGAATTTACTCATTGTTCTGACAATGTCCTTGCAAATGATAAGCCATCTTTTGCGCTGAGACATCGTAAAGACTCAAGTATGAAAGCTGCAATTGTTGCAGTGAAAGAAGGTAAAGCTTTCGGAGTGGTATCTTCAGGCAACACCGGAGCGTTGATGGCAATTTCCAGATTTATTTTAGGAACATTACCAAACATTTATCGTCCTGCTATTGCCTCTATCTGTCCAACTAAGACAAAAAGCTTCGCTTTGCTTGACCTTGGTGCAAATGTTGATTGTAATGCCGACTCATTATTTCAATTTGCGTTAATGGGTAGTATATTTGCAAAAATAGCATTAAAAATTGACAATCCTGAAGTTGCTTTGCTAAATATCGGCACAGAAGAAGTTAAAGGTAATGACTCAGTGCGCGGCGCTTTTGAGTTGCTTAAAAACGCTCCAGGCATTAATTTCAAAGGGTATATAGAGGCAAGTGAATTTTTAGAGGGTAATATAGATGTGATTGTTGCTGATGGTTTTGTTGGCAATGTAATGCTCAAAACGGCTGAGGCAACCGCTAGTACCTTTATCAATCTAATAAAGCAGGAAGTATTCAATTCGTGGATAGCGAAAATGCTTGTTGGTATATTGTTAAAATCCAAACTAAATAAAGCTTTAACGCGTTTTAATCCCAAAATTAGAAGTGGAGCTATGTTTTTAGGGCTGAATGGTATCATCATTAAAAGTCATGGAAATTCTGATGCTATTTCTTTTGCCCATGCCATAAAATTTGCAGTAAATGCAATTAGTGAAAATTTAAATCAAAAGATAATTAACGGGGTAAGTCATATTGAATAAAAGTTTCATATTAAGCACTGGATCTTACCTACCAAGAAAAATGTTGAGTAACAACGAAATTGCATCGATAGTTGAGACGAGCGATGAATGGATAAGGCAGAGAACAGGAATAGTTCAAAGGCATATAGCAGATGAAGGAGAACTAACGTCAGATCTAGCTGTAAATGCAGCAAAAAGTGCTATAGAAAAAGCTAAAATTTCAGTAGATGAAATTGACTTGATTATAGTTGCTACAACAACTCCTGATAAAACTTTTCCTAGCTGTGCAACGATTGTACAAAGTAAGTTAAAATGTAAAAACGCATTTGCTTTTGATGTACAAGCAGCATGCTCTGGTTTTATATATGCAGTTACAGTTGCTGATTCGCTCATAAAATCTAACAATAGAATTAAATATGCATTGGTTATAGGTGCTGAAATAATGTCTAGGATTGTTGATTGGGAAGATAGGTCAACTTGTGTACTCTTTGGTGATGGTGCTGGTGCAGTGGTGATGAAATCAGAAATGGGTAGAAGCGGCATCATATCAACAAACTTATACTCTGACGGCAATGTGGACATACTATGTACGAACGGAGGGATATCCTCAACTGGTGATTCTGGAAAAATATGCATGAATGGAAGAGAAGTGTTTAAACATGCAGTGGATAAGTTAACAGCCTCAGTAGAGGAAACTCTGAAATGCAATAATTTGAAAATCACTGATATTGACTGGTTAATTCCCCATCAAGCAAACATTCGTATTATTGAAGCAGTAGTAAAGAAATTAGATTTTCCTATAGAGAAAGTGATTAATACCGTTGATAAGCATGCAAACACCTCAGCGGCATCAATTCCACTGGCCTTAGACTATGCAATACAAGAATCAAAAATAAAATCAGGAAATCTGGTACTGCTGATTTCAATAGGTGCAGGCCTGACCTGGGGTTCCGTGTTGCTGCACTATTAGACTTCCTGCATTACCTCCTGTCATCCAAGTACCCTCTTTGTCATTCCAGTGCCTCTTTCTCCTGTCATCCCAGTGCCCTGACTACTTGGATCCAGAAAAAAGAATGGTGTCATGAAAGTAGCTGATACTGGTTTTCATCCAAGAGGGTGTAATCTCAGTGCCCTGACTACTTGGATCCAGGAAAGTTTGCTTGTAAGCAAGCAAACTAGCACAGAAAGTGGTTACAACATTTTCGATGAGATTATATGGAAAACTAGATCCCAGTGTCAAGCACTGGGATGACAAAAAAAGGAGCACTGGGATGACAGCAGTCCTACGTCATACCGCGATTCATTCGCGGTATCTCTAGATCCCGCTAACAAGCAGCGGGATGACGGTTGTCGTTTAGCCATAAATATTTAAGAAATTTACCAAATGAAAAAAAAGGCAAAAGAAGCCCTGGGGTTATTATCCGCTTTAAAATATTGGCGTTTTTTATGTTTTAAACGCTTGACAAGCGAGATTAAGCTGCTTTTAATTGCAACTAACTTACGCTGCAAACGTTTAAGAAATTTACTAAGCAGAAAAAAAGACAAAGAATCCCCGAGTTAGCTAGTCTTTTACTATCTCTGTCGAGTATTGGCATTTTTTGATGTCTTGTAACGCTTTGTAAGCGCGTTCAGCTTATTTAGATAAAAATCTAGATGTAGATGAAGTTTTGTAAAGACATACAGTATCTATATACTGCAAAAAATTGAACATAAGACGCCGATACATTAAGTAATCCTTACCTTTTAATCTGCAGATTGGCGAAAGCAAATACAATAGCTTCAGTTTCATGATAAGGGAGCTGGCGAGGTTTGTCAAGGAAGTTTTTCTTTTCCGTGAATTCCCTTTGAGGTTGAATATTGAAAATTAACCGGAGAGTTGTGGATTACTTTGTATATGTCATAACAAGCCATGGCGCTCTCAGCAAAACCATTTAGTATTAATTTTAGTTTGCCTGAATAAATAGCTATATCTCCGATTGCATATATCCTATCTCTACTGGTTTTAAGTGTAGCTGGGTCGACAACTATGCGGCTATGTTCTAACTGTATACCCCAATTGTTTATTGGACCAAGATTCATTGACAATCCAAAAAATGGCAGCAAAAAATCAGCGGATATTTCTTTTTCTTCCTTAGAGGCAATGTTTTTTACTATCACTGCGCTCAACTGCCCATTACCTCCTGCTAGTTCGTGTAATTGATATGGCACTACCAGTTCTATTTTTCCATCAATTTCAAGTGATTCTAATTTATTTCTAGTTTCAGGAGTGCAGCGAAATTCCTTTCTCCTATGTATCACATAAATTTTCTTCGCAACTTTAGAAAGTTCTACAGTCCAATCAGCCGCAGAATCACCCCCACCTGCAATGACTATAGTTTTGTCCTGAAAATCAGAAATTTTATTTACACTGTAAAATACAGATTTATTTTCATATTCTAATATACCACTTAAGGGTGGACGGTTAGGTTCAAACATTCCGTTACCTGCAGCAACAATAACGGCTTTGCATTTTACCTCTGTACCTATGTTCGTTATGACAGTAAAGCTTTCACCTTCGTTATTTGAAATCTTTTCCACTTTTTGACTTAAATGGTAAACAGGCTTAAATGGCGAAGATTGCTCCATTAGTTGCTCAATTAATTTTTGGGCAGTGATTACAGGATAACCAGGTATATCATATATTGGCTTTTCTGGGTAAAGAGCTGTGCATTGTCCTCCTGCTTGATCCAAAACATCTATTATATGACATCTCATATCAAGCATTCCCGCTTGAAAAGCAGTGAATATTCCAACAGGTCCTGCACCTATTATTACTATATCGGTTTTCATATTCAGATGGTGATCTATTTATAGATATTAGCTTTCTTTGCTAACAAGGTCAATTTACAAAGGGATGTATTTTTAAAAGATGTGGCTAGATTAGACAAGATTTCCAGCGTTATGAACCACATAGTCCAAATAAGCTCTAAAAATCAGCTAGCATAGCGAGATGCTGTGCGGACGGAATGGGATTCGAACCCATGGTACGCTCATCACGTACGTCAGTTTTCAAGACTGGTGCCTTAAACCGCTCGGCCATCCGTCCATTTCTTTTCTATCACAACATTTGATTTTAAGCAATCTATAAAAGCTTTACTTGCCCACGCAAAAGTTGCTAAACACACTACTCAATATTTCCTCAACATCAATAATTCCAATCACCGCACCAAGTTCAAATGCAGCAAGCCTCAAATCTTCAGATATCAACTCAATTGGATTATCGATATTAAAACGTTGTAAATGTTCCAGTGCTTTCTTCATGTGATTCCTATGTCTTTGCCGAGTGATTACAGGAGTGTCTCTATCATGCCCAAATTTTTCCTCTGCCTTCTCTTTTATGAGAGAGATCAATTTGTTTGTACCTATTTCCTTTAGAATAGAAATGGGTAAAAGATCTATGCCATTAATTTTTATATTGTGATTATTGATAACATCGTCAGCTTTGCTCAATACATAAATGGTGTCATTTTGGTCTGATGTCATGCAAGTAGCTGACACTGGAATCCAGCTATGAACATTGTTTTCAGCACATGTTTCTAGAATCCATTGTCTATTGCATAATTTGCAAGTATTTTTATATCTGGATCCCAGTGTCAAGCACTGGGATGACACCGTTTGTTGATTACAATATTTGCATAGTTGTGTGTCAACGACAGATGGTATATTGCCTGTGGCTTGATAATTGACATCGTGTCGTTGTTCAAAAGGAAATAGCTCTATTCTTAAATCAGCTTCAAAAGACCTCTTTTTCGCTCGACTTATACCTTCTAATTCTATTGGATCTGAACTTTCACGAATTCCAGCAGTATCAGAGAGAATGATTGGGTATCCGCCAATGTCAATATGAGCTTCAAGTATATCTCTTGTTGTGCCTGCATATTCAGAAACAATAGCAATATCACGCTTGGCTAAGAAATTAAACAGAGTTGATTTACCGACATTTGGTTCACCAGTTATTACAATATGTAAACCCTCACGCAACCTTTCGCCCCGTCTATTATCATTTAAATGCTCTTGTATCAACTGCACGAGAGATTGCACTTCATTATTAATTTTTTCCAATTCACTTTTTTCTGCCCAAATGTCCTCTGGAAAGTCTATATATGCTTCGATTTTGGATTGTATCGTTATTAATCTTTGCCTCCAATTGCTGTATAGTCTCTCCAATTCTCCTGATATCTGCTTAATCGCTTGTTTAGCTTGCATTTTCGTCTCAGCATCAATTAAGTCTGCAATCCCTTCTATTTGCGTTAAGTCAAATTTACCATTTAGAAAAGCCCTAAGTGAGAATTCTCCAGGCTTGGCCATAACGAAAACTTTTGATAATTCCTCCAAGATGATTTTTATAACTGCCTTGCTTCCATGCACTTGTAACTCTATAACGTCCTCGCCAGTGAAACTGTTTGGAGCAGGGAAATAGATGATTATTCCATTATCTATCAATTGACTGGAATCATCATATAGATCAACTAAAGTAGCAAATCTTGGTTTAATTTCTTTCTTAATATGAAAATGATTTAAAGCTTTAAGCGCGTAGTTGCCTGAAATTCTGATTACTGCAACTCCTGACTTACCAAATACGGTCGATAAAGCGAAAATAGTTTCATTTGTGTTTGTCATTATTTATATAAACTACTTAGCAATATTACACTTAAGAAACCAAAATACCTAAAAAGTCACCCAGGTGAAAATATTTATTTTGAAAACTGATAATATGATTTATAATGACTGACACAAGTTTTAAATATTTTATGCTCAAGAAATTAGCTTGGTACTGGTCTTTTGTAGAGTTAATTAAAGGGTTTGTTATTACATTAAAATATATGTTTAAGCCAAAGGTTACTTTGAGGTATCCTATGGAGAAGGGCCCTTTAAGTCCAAGGTTTCGTGGTGAGCATGCGTTGCGTAGGTATCCAAACGGTGAAGAACGATGCATAGCTTGTAAATTATGTGAAGTTATCTGCCCTGCTCAAGCAATAGTTATTGAAGCAGAGGAAAGAGAAGACGGTAGTCGCCGCACCACGCGCTATGATATTGATATGACAAAATGCATATACTGCGGACTTTGCCAAGAGGCATGTCCAGTTGATGCAATTGTTGAAGGTCCTAACTTTGAATTTGCTACTGAAACAAGAGAGGAGCTAATGTACAATAAAGAAAAGTTATTGCGTAATGGTGAAGTTTGGGAAGACGCAATTGCACTCAGGTTAAAAAAGAATAGGCCTTATTATTAATGTTCAGAGCTTATAACCCTGTTATCCATTATGATTTAGGGGCAGTGCCCACTAGGGGTGGTGTCATCCCAGTAGCTGATACACAACTGTACGAACATTTGTTTGCGAGGGCAGTATGTTAAATGTTATAGCCTGTTTTGCCTCAAACACAAAGGTGTCATCCCAGTGCTTGACACTGGGATCCAGTAAAATTGATTGTGAACAAGCACACTATGCAACATTTTCAATGAAATTACAAAAAAGCTGGATTCCAGTGTCAAGCACTGGGATGACACCATTTGCTGTGCAATTTACCTTCGAAAATGAATGTTCGTATGGCTATGTGCGTGACACTGGGATGACACCGTTGGAAGAAGCAAACCGCCTTCAAGCTACATGTCCGTATAGGTTTATTTATGGTTAGGGTTACTTTTTCAACCGAACAAAAAGTAAAAGAATACAGTGGTAAAGTCACTGGCTTTGATATATTACAACCGGATGCTTTGAAAGAAGTAGTTGCATTGAAAGTAAATGGTGAGCTATATGACCTCTCACGTGAAATTGAAGCTGATGCAGAGATAGAGGTGATACAACTGAGTGACGAAGTGGGTTTAGATATAATAAGGCATGATGCTGCTCATATAATGGCGCAGGCAGTGAAAGAGCTATTTCCTAATACTCAGATTACTATCGGCCCAACAATTCAGGACGGTTTTTACTATGATTTTGCTACAGATCGTACCTTCACTACGGACGATCTTACCGCAATAGAAAAGAAAATGAAAGAGATTGTAAAAAGTAACCACAGATTTGTTCGAGAAGTTTGGACTCGCAAGCAGTCAGTTGATTTCTTTAGTGGTATAGGCGAAAAATATAAGGTTGATATTATCTCATCCATACCAGAGGGTGAAAACCTAACTGTTTATAGGCAAGGTGATTTTGTTGACCTATGCCGTGGTCCGCACTCACCATCAACCGGTAGAGTTAAAGCGTTTAAACTTATGAAAGTAGCGGGTGCATACTGGCGTGGTGATTCTAAGGGCCCAATGTTGCAGCGAATATATGGCACAGCATGGGGAAATAAGGATGAATTAAACGCTTACCTTGAGTGCCTCAAAGAAGCAGAAAAACGTGATCACCGCAAAATTGCTAAGGATATGGATTTATTTCACATTCAAGAGGAAGCTGTTGGGCAGGTTTTTTGGCATGAACAAGGATATATTCTATATAATGTTCTTGAGTCTTACATCAGAAAGAAGCTAATAAATAATGGCTATTTTGAGGTAAAAACTCCTATTTTAGTAAGTAAAGAGCTGTGGGAAAGATCTGGACATTGGGATAAGTTTCGTGAAAATATGTTTATTGTTGACGAATCTGAGAATAAAAAGTTAGCAATAAAACCCATGAATTGTCCTTGTCATGTGCAGATTTTTAATTCTCACACCAGGAGCTACCGTGATTTACCAATACGTATGGCAGAGTTTGGCACATGCCATAGAAATGAAAGCTCAGGCTCATTGCACGGACTGATGCGAGTGCGTGGTTTTACGCAAGACGATGCACACATTTTTTGTATGGAAGAACAAGTGAATTCTGAGACTATAAAGTTTTGTGACCTTTTAAAAGAAGTATATTCAGAGCTTGGATTTAATGAAATTTCTGTGAAATTTTCAGACCGTCCAGATATTAGAGCAGGTAATGATGAAGTGTGGGATAGAGCTGAAAAAGCGCTGCTTGAAGCCGTTAAAGAAGCGGGCTTGAGTTATAAACTTAACCCTGGTGAAGGTGCATTTTATGGTCCAAAGTTAGAGTTCGTTTTGAAAGACGCAATAGGCAGAAATTGGCAATGTGGAACATTACAAGTTGATTTCATTTTACCAGAACGTCTGGGAGCTTTTTATATAGGGGCAGATGGGCACAAGCATCACCCTGTCATGTTACATAGGGCAATTCTTGGGACTTTTGAGCGTTTTATCGGAATTTTGATAGAAAATTATGCAGGAAAATTTCCAGTTTGGCTTGCTCCAACGCAACTTGCTATTCTGACCATTACAAATGAAGCTGACGGTTACGCCACAGAAATTAGCAATATTTTAAAAGAACAAGGTGTGAGAGTCAAGACTGATTTGACCAATGAAAAAATTAGTTATAAGATACGTTTGCATAGTTCAAACAAGGTTCCTATATTGTGGATTGTAGGCAAAAATGAAGTTACAAGTAAAACTGTGTCAGTAAGAAATTTAGGATCGGAAAGACAGGAGTCTTTTTCTTTGGAAAAGGCTAATGAATCGCTGTTAAAAAGTATTAATTTGAATTAAGGGAGTTAAAGTTTGCAAGTTAAAAAGAACAATAAAAACAGAATTAATGGATTTATCACAGCTAAGGAGGTACGCTTAGTTGATCATAGTGGTGAAATGGTCGGAATCGTGCCAATAGAACGAGCTTTGGAATTTGCACAGGGTGTTGGTTTAGACTTGGTGGAAATTGCACCTGATTCAACCCCTCCAGTATGTAAAATTCTGGATTATAGCAAGCAAAAGTATGATATAAAAAAGAAAGCAAGTGAAGCAAAAAAGAAACAAAAAACATTAACTATAAAAGAAATTAAACTGGGTCCCAATATTGGTGATCACGATTACGGAACAAAATTGCGTCAAGCAAGAGACTTACTTGCCCACGGACATAAAATTAAAGTCACAATGAGATTTAGAGGGAGAGAGCTTATAAACACTGAAGTTGGACTGGAAAAATTAGAACGGCTAATTCGAGACACTGAAGATATCGCAAAGGTAGAATTGGCACCTAAAAGAGAAGGGAATCAATATTTTTTAGCTCTGGTTGCTAAGTAGCAAAACGGCTTAAGAAGTATAAGTAAAGTTAAATTATCGCTCTCTCTTTGATAACATGGCGAAAATGTCTTATTAATCCTTGAATCGGCCAAGCTGCAGCATCGCCAAGTGCGCAAATTGTATGTCCTTCTATTTGAGTTGTAAGGTCAAGCAGCTTATCTATTTCATCAGGCTTAATATCTCCTGCCACCATCCTCTTCATAATCCTCCACATCCATCCAGTACCTTCACGGCATGGTGTGCATTGTCCACAGGACTCATGCATATAAAAGTGTGATAACCTCTCTATTGCAGCTATTATATCAGTTGATTTATTCATCACTATTACAGCAGCAGTACCAAGCCCTGATTGTGCAGTTCTTAATGAATCAAAATCCATTTCAATAGTATCACATATAGATTTTGGAATTAATGGCACTGAAGACCCACCAGGTATTACAGCAAGTAAATTATCCCAACCTCCTCGCACTCCACCTGCGTATTTTTCAATTAATTCACGTAATGGAATTCCGAGCTCTTCTTCAACATTACACGGGTTGTTTACGTGCCCTGAAATACAAAAGACCTTGGTACCAGTATTATTTGGTTTACCAAGAGATGCAAACCATTCTCCTCCGCGATTCAGAATATCTGGAACCATGGCTATAGTTTCAACGTTGTTTATTGTGGTTGGGCAGCCAAAAAGTCCAACACCTGCGGGAAATGGAGGCTTCATGCGAGGAAAGCCCTTTTTTCCTTCAATTGATTCGAGTTGAGCTGTTTCTTCCCCACATATGTAAGCTCCTGCGCCCCTATGGATAAACACATCAAGATCATAACCTGATTTGCAGGCATTTTTTCCAATTAAACCTTCTTTATAGGCTTCCTCAAGTGCTTTTTTTAGAACTAAATATTCATTATAAAATTCACCCCTGATATAAATATATGCAACTGATGCGCTGATCGCTTTGCCGGCCAGGAGAATTCCCTCAAGTAACTTATGTGGCTCATATCGCAATATATCTCTATCTTTACATGTACCAGGTTCTGACTCATCTGCATTGACTACTAAATATGCTTTTGGGAGATTTTTGGGCATAAAGCTCCACTTAAGGCCGGTGGAAAATCCTGCACCCCCTCGACCTCTCAAACCAGATTTCTTTACTTCATCAATGATCTTTTCTGATCCTAAATCCAGTAATTCCTTTGTTTTTTGCCAGCTACCACGTTTTTTTGCACCCTCAAGTAGTGGAGTTCCTTTACCATTTAGGTTGGTGAATATTTTGTCTTGTTCTTTTAGCATGTTTTTCAAAATTTGTGAGTGATCCCGACGCGATTCGAACGCGTGACCCACTGATTAAAAGTCAGTTGCTCTACCGGCTGAGCTACGGGATCATTTCATTTTTCAGCTATACTAAACATCAATACAGTTTTTATCCGTTTTAATCAAACTAAAATTTTCATGTGTGGTTAAATAAATTATATAATATACTGCGTTAGTGATAATTTAGTTAAAAAATCTATGAATAATTTAAAAAAATTTCCAAAGGAAAACTTCTTGTTAATTTTCAGTTCACAGATTTATTTGGATGGTGTGACGTATAACGCTAAGGAGACAAAAAAATAGAGAAGTGTGTACACCCTGCAGAATTTGTACACTATTTAGCAATAGCCTAATAGATAAATATTTCTTGCATTTCAGCCTGAGTGATTTATGCTTTAAGCAAGAATTACCTGGGGGTATAGCTCAGCTGGTAGAGCATCTGTTTTGCACGCAGAAGGTCAGCGGTTCGATCCCGCTTGCCTCCACCAGTCTATACAGCTCTAGCCGCCACAAAACCTGTCAAAGCAGCTTATTTTAATCTATGAGGATTTTATACTATTTCCCTGAAAATCTCTATTTCTTTTCGTAACTTTTCTCTACACAAGTAATGTTGGTTATTACAATTGTAATATATACTAACTTAACAATAAATTAATCAATAAATGTTAGAATACTAACAATTAATTTATTGGTAACGCCTATGAGTGGAAAAAAGCATGTTTTTAAGATGATACCTGGAAAAGAGGTGTTTAGAAAAACCCCGACTACAAGGATAAAGTGGCCTGAAGGTAATGATCCTACAATGCCTATTAAAAAAGTTGAGCTTGTATCGCTGGATGATAAAAACGATGTAGTACTAGGCTTATTGCCTATAAAACTTTGCAGCAGTTCTTGCCTAGACAGTTACATATGTCTGGAGGAAGAAAATGAAGGAAATCTGGTAGCCAAAGATTATAAAAGTGATTCTAACTTAGATTATGTAAAAAGTAACCATACATTTGTATATTACGGTAATGAGTTGGCTAAGTTATCATATACAAGAGAGCTTGTGCAGCCTTTCAAAACTATGTGTAGCAGTTCTATTAAATCAAAAAAATTGGAATACAAATATGTAACATGGGAAGATTCAGATACTGGCAACAATAAATATTATTTTTCAGACGAGGCAGGAAATATAATCGATTCACCTGACAATGAGGTATTACAAGACATTATGTTATACTACGGTGAGAGACATATAAGAGATGTGCTACTGTTGCTATCAAACGCGTTTACTAAAGTTTTTATTCAGGGCCTAACAGACGGCCAACTAAAAACTCTTGCCAATACTCTTAGTAACGAGCAACTGCAAAAAATAATTCCTGAACTGAGCTCAAGCCAGTTGCAGGCCTTAGCAGAGAACTTAACAGATGAACAACTCCAAGCTTTAGTGGATCATCTAACCAATCACCAGCTAAAAACCCTCGCTCAGGAACTAAATCCAGAAAAGTTACAAATAATTGTTCCTATTTTAAATGATACTCAGCTTGAAGCTCTAGTGAGAAAATTAAATTCAGAGCAAGTAAAAGAAATTTTACCTCACTTAAAAGTGGATCAGTTCAAAGCACTTATTAAAACTTTAAATGACGAGCAATTTACAGTGCTTGCAAAAGACTTGGCTGAGCACCACTTGACAATACTCTCCAAAGAATTAGAAGGTGATCAGTTGAAAGCTTTAGTAAATAGTCTGCAAGAAGAACAACTGAAAGACTTAGTTAATAAGCTTGATCCTGAGAAACTCGAAGCAATTGCTCAGGATTTAACTGATTCTAATAAGATTCAGATTATCATTAAGTCTTTAGTTGACAACCCAGACAAACTTCAAGCTTTTGCTCGCAATATGTCTAATGAGCAGTTTAAAGAACTTTTGGATAACGTAGGCGCAGAAGAGCTTAAAGACATCATTCACAAACTGCCTTATGAGAAAGTGACAGCTGTGATCGGTGATCTCAGCAATCAAGATCAGTCTAAAGCTATTATTGATGCATTAAAAGGGAAACTTGACGAGCAGAGTAAACAGAACAAGGAAATGATTGAGATGCTCAAGCAAATCAAGGACGATATGCCAGGCATTGCAGAAGCTCCAGATTTTACAATAGTAGAAAACAATAACGATTCAATGCTACTTGTATGGTAGCAATTTATGAAAATCAATTTTTTTATAGGAGGTAACTTATTATGAGTAAAAACAATGTAGAATTATATTTTGGTGACGAGCCTTCAGACCAAAGTAAATTACTAAAACTTGAGAGCCCGGTTTTTACAAAACCAGATTTTGTAAAACCAAGTATAGATTCAGTAAAAATTCAGAATAAAGAAAAAGGTGCTAAGGAGTTAGATTTTGATATAAATCAGCCACTGGAAAAAATACCTATAGCGGAAATGAAGCAAACAGCCGCAGCTATAACATACCTTAAAAAGGTTTATGATGGCTTGATAGACAGTATTAATGAGTATAACACAAGTTTAAGCAGTAACATTACAACTGGCATAGTGGAGCCACTGTCAACAACTATATCAAATATAGGGAACAATACAACTGAAATAAAAAGTCAACTTCAAACTCTTCGAGATGAGCTTCAGGAATTTCGTGATGATCAGCCAGGCATTGCAGAAGCTTCCATATTCCCTCATGCTACTGGCGAAGAGAACGGGTTGCTTTAATAAAAAAGGTAATAGCTTGCTAGCTGTTACTCTTTCCACATACCACTTCAATGTAGCTGAATTGATTTTAAAATTATAATTTTTTATAGGAGTTAGCATGAATAATAGTAAACAAGAAAGCAAAAACGAACTTAAAGTAATAAGCAAAATAGAAGTTAACACCAAACCTAAAGGTTATGATGAAACAGTTGCGCGAAATCCAGCGCAGCTTGGTTATGTCCACAAAGCTTTAGATAAATTAATCGCAGAGCTGAACACGAAATTCGTTCCTGAATTGGATGATGTATTGCATAACAATAGCAACTCTATCAGTCAATTAAATGACATGCTAACAGAAGAAAGGAGTAAGCTTGACGAGCTAATTACAAAGGTTGGTAATGAAAATAGTGGTTTAGTACAGAGCCTGAATAACTTACAGACAAAAGTAGAGGAATTAGAAAACAATACCATTAATGAACCAGATTGGGGTTAAACTGGAAAGAGTAATAGTCTCTAGGCTGTGACTCTCTCTACATACCGTTTCAATACAGCCAGGTTAAGGAATCTATTTTAAAACTTTCGGCATATAGTTCTCATCATGTTTTGCAAACACTGTATCTGCAAGAAAAGTACTATTATCAAACATTTTACCTTGCACAACAACACCACTTTTTTCTGAAAACATTGGTGGAAGTATTCCCTGATATTTCACCATAACGCTCTTATTAAAATCTGTCATTTGAAAAATCACTTCACTTTCGTTGCGTATCACGCTATTTTCAACAACCATTCCACCAACACGGATTAGTTTTTGACCATTTGGTAAAACTATTGCCTCACTTACTGTATAGAAAAATGAGATATTTTCTTTGAGCGTTGTTAAAATAAAAAAAACTGCACAACTTAAAAAGCAGAAAATTCCTGAAGTTATAAGTAATCGCTTATGTTTCTTCTTCATGATTATCTTTCAGGCTTTCTAGAATTTTTTTACTTTTAGTATAACAAGAAATGGTAAAAATTAGCTCTCCAGCAATCAGCGTGAAACTAATAAGGTAAGCAAAAATTACATATGTATTCATAATGCATTATCAATAAATAACTCACCTGCATCAAAATAAATTAAGCTTCCATCCTTTTGCTGCAACACCAATTTACCACTTTTATCTATATCAGCAAAAATTCCTTCATACAATTTGTCAGCTAACTTTGCACTGATTTGCTCATTCATTTTGAATGCTTTTTTTAACCACATTTCTCTTATAGCATAAAACCCATCAAGTAGCCATTGCTTTCTTAGCTTATTAAAATTTATTATTAATTTCTTTAACAGATCTATGTTAGACACAGACTCACCGTAATTGCTAATGCACGTTGTTCCTGGAAGTGGTGCATGACTGACATTAATTCCAATTCCTATAATGAGCCAATTCGAATTGGATCTTTTTTCAAGCAATATTCCACTTATTTTCTTGCCATCGATTAGAATGTCATTTGGCCATTTATACTGGAGATTTAGACCATTTATAAATGACAGTATAGCATTTCCAACAGCAAGAGCAGTAACAAAAGTCAATTCTGTTAATTTGCTAACTTGATTCATTAAACCTCTTTCTATCATCCCAGTATTTTCCCCAGTGCTTGACACATAACTATGCGAACATTGCAATTTGCAGGTGGTATGTGGTGTCATTCCAGTGCGTGACACTGGAATCCAGTTCTTATTACACAGTTGCCTGATGTGCCCATTTGTAATTAAGTTTTCTGGATCCCAGTGCCAGGCTACTCGGATGACATCATCCTTGGTGGGAATACCACAACGTTTGTACAGTTGTGTGCTTGACCATTCTTCTTGATTTCTAGATTCCAGCGTCACGCGCTGGAATGACACCGAAAGCTGGCTTTCATTCAGATAATCGTTAAAGAGGTTTATTACCAAACTTGCATAAAAATTACCCTCTGGAGAAATCCAGTTTTTTCCGGTGCGCCCCCTGCCTTCTGTTTGTTTATCAGCAACAATAATAGTTTCATTTGATATTCCTTTATCAATTAAATCCAACGCTTCTTTATTAGTGCTTGAAACTTTTTTGTAATGATGAATATGAAAACCCTCAGGGGTCACCTTGTCAGCCCTTTAGTTCAATGAGTGAGTAAAACGTACAAGAAAAGAACGAGGTTGATCAGCGAAGCCACCGAAGTGATAATGAATAGGCCCTTAGAATAAGCAACCTTATTACCACTAGCTTTATCGAAATACATAGCTTTTATAATATTTAGATAATAGTAACACGATACAACACTCGCCACCACAAGGGTCAAAGACAGGCTGATAAAGCCAGAATTTATTAAACTTTTGAATATAAAAAATTTAGCGATAAAACCTGCAAGTGGAGGTATTCCCGACATCGAGAGTAACAGTACAGAAAGATGAAATGCTACAATTGGGCGTTTCTTCCCTATACCAGATAAATTTGCAATATCACAATCTTCATCGTCAATTTGTACAAGATATGAGAATAGCCCTATGCTTGTGATGATATATATCACCAGATACATTAAGGCACTATCTGTTCCTGCTTGTGTAAAAATAGAAAGTGAAGCAAATATAAAACCAATGTGACCAATTGAACTGTAAGCAAGCAGCCTTTTTAAGTTTTGCTGACGTAAGGCCCCAAAAGCTGAGATAAGAACAGACAATGCTGAAACGTATAAGAAAATAGGCTGAACATAACTTTTTACATTTACTAACTCTTCATTCATCAATCGAATTAAAAATGTTACAAGTGCAGCTTTTGGGGCCGTAGAAAAAAACGCAGTTACTATGGTAGGTGCACCTTGATAGACATCTGGAGCCCACATATGAAAAGGAGCAATAGCAAGCTTGAAACACAAACCAATTAGGACAAAGACTAACCCAAAAACTATTCCATAAGTTATCTGATGGTTTTGCAAGAATGAACCGAGCTCAGAGAAATTGACTTGTCCTGTATATCCATAAAGCAGCGACATTCCATATAGCATAATGCAGGAAGATAATGCACTGAGTGTAAAATATTTCACTCCTGCTTCACATGAATAAATCGAATCTTTATTAAAGCTCGCAAGAACATACAAAGATATACTCATCAACTCAAAAGCTAAATAAAAAGAAATCAGACTATTTGCTGAAACCAAAGTTATCATGCCAAATAGCGCAAAAAGAATCAGCATTGAAAATTCATACTTATAGTCATATTTTGATAAATTCAGCATCAAAAGTATTAAAATTCCTGTGCTGAGAATTAACCCTTGGGCTGACCTGATGTATAAATTGAGTTTTAACAACGAATTAAAGAGAAAAATTTCATTGTTTTCTGCCGAAAGAATTAAAATAATCAAAGTTACCACTGTGCAGCCAAGTGCTAATAAGTTGATAGTTCTGCGGTTAAATATAATCCCAAGCAGCAGCAACACTAACGAGGAGATAATAGAGAACGTTTCCGGCAATATCTGTATATAATTCATAGCGCATTATATTTGACTAACAAATTTGCCATACATGGCTTCAAATAATTCAGTGCAA
This sequence comes from Wolbachia endosymbiont (group A) of Opomyza germinationis, assembly GCF_964264765.1. Lineage (NCBI taxonomy): Bacteria > Pseudomonadati > Pseudomonadota > Alphaproteobacteria > Rickettsiales > Anaplasmataceae > Wolbachia > Wolbachia endosymbiont (group A) of Opomyza germinationis. Next base: position 1,298,903 of record NZ_OZ183482.1, on the reverse strand, counting down.
GGGTTGGGTAAAATCCAAGCAAAATAACAAACACTGCAAGCAGAATTAAGACAGAAAATTCTATGCTATCCAAACGGTTATTTAATAATTTAGAATAGCTAACCCCCCATATTATTTGCTTACATAAATTCAGCATATAAACTGCGCTTAAAATAGTGCCAAGTGCGATAAATCCTGTAAAAAACCCTATGCTCTTAAACATTCCAACCATAGCCAAAAACTCACCTGCGAACCCAGATGTTCCAGGTAGCCCTATTGAAGCCATTGAAAATAAAATGAACATAAAACCAAATTTTGGCATTGTGTTTACTATGCCAAAATATTTTGCAATCTCCAAAGTTCCAGTTCGAGTATATAGCATTCCAACACATAAAAATAAAGCAGCAGAAATAAGGCCATGACTAATCATTTGAAATATGCTACCCAGTACTCCTTCCTCACAAAATGAAAAGAGGCCAGCAGTAACGATCCCCATATGTGCTATTGAAGAATAAGCTATTAACTTCTTTATATCATCTTGAGCAAACGCAACTAGAGAAGCATATATCACCGCAATAATGCTCAGCACAACAACGAAATTTGAAAAATACAAACTTGCCTGAGGAAGCATTGGAATAGAAAACCTTAAAAATCCATATCCCCCCATTTTAATAAGCAAGCCAGCTAAAATCACAGATCCAGAAGTTGGTGATTGCACATGTGCATCAGGAAGCCAAGTGTGAAATGGAAACATCGGTACTTTTATTGCAAAAGAAATAAAAAATGCAATCCACAGCAATGACTGCACTTCAAGATCAAGGCTTGGCACTAATGTAGCTAATTTTTGTATATTAAACGTTCCAAAAATGTTATAGATGTAAACCAATCCAAGTAGAAATAATAATGAGCCAGTTAATGTATAAAGAAACAACTTAAACGTTGCATATACCCTGTGTTTTCCTCCCCAGATGCCAATAATAAAGAACATTGGTATTAAAACAGCTTCAAAAAACACATAAAAGCTTATAGCATTCAGTGAAACGAAAAAACCGACTACAAAACTCTCAAGCAGTAGAAACAATGCCATATAGGCTTTTAGGGTCGTATAACTCATTTTGCAGTTGTAGAGTATACAAATTACAAACAAGAAAGTTGTAAGCAGAAGGAAAAGCAACGATATACCATCTATCCCTATTCCAACATTTCTAATTGGGTAGCTGACAAACTGAAAGTCCGCATTGTTATAATCAAATTCTATACAAGCTACAATGCTAAGCAAAAATGGAAGTACAGCAAAAAATAGAGCAAGGAATCTTAAGTGTATAGATTGATGATTAATCCTGATTAAGGATAAAATCAACGCTCCTATCAGTGGAAGCAAGAATATACTAAGTAACAACACCTTCTATTTAATTCCAATAATATATAAAGCACCGATTATTAGAGTAACAAACATAATAAATGCATAATCAAATATATAACCAGTTTGTAACTTTATAGAACTTTTTGAACATTCATTAACCAACCTTACAACACCATTTGGTCCAAATGAATCAATAGCCTTAACATCAAACTTCCATAGAAGCCTAGATATAAACCTTATCGGTGCAATTATAACAAACTCATACACCTCATCAAAGTACCATTTATTCTGCAAAAACTTAAGTAAAAATTTACTCTTAATTTGCCTAATTACTTGATATTGGTAAATTAGGTACGCAAGTGCTATTCCACTTAGGCTTGCTAAGGTTGGCAGTAGTTTTATAAAGAAATTATGAACTCCATGCTCATCAATCATCACTAAACTTGATTTCCAAAACGCATTACTAGTTATGTTCAAAATATTTGCTCCCCATATTCCAGAAAATACTGATCCAAAAGCGAGTATCAGTAATGGTATAAGCATAATCTTTGGTGCCTCATGTATATTAATTTTACTTTGTTTTTGGCTGTGGAACACAAGAAGCAATAACCTCCAAGAGTAAAACGCTGTGAAGAATGCAACAACTAAGCTTATTACAAAAGCAAAGCTATCCGTGCTATAAGCATGTTCAATTATCAAATCCTTTGAATAAAAACCTGCAAATGGGAATATCCCAGAAAGCGCAAGAGATCCAATCCACATGAGAGCGTAAGTGCAAGGGATTTTCTTCCAGCAATTTCCCATTTTCTGAATGTTTTGCTCATGATGCATTGCATGAATCACATTGCCAGCACCAAGAAATAGTAGAGCTTTAAAAAAAGCGTGTGTCATTAAATGAAAAATAGCAACATTGTAAGCAGAAAGCCCACATGCCATGAACATATAACCAAGTTGACTGCAGGTTGAATAAGCAATTATTTTCTTTATATCGTTCTGAGTAATTGCAACGGTGGCTGCAAAAAAAGCAGTGAGTGCTCCAACGATAACTATTAATTCTCGTGCCACATTTGATAACTCAAACAATGGAGAACACTTTGCTACTAAAAATATACCTGCTGTTACCATCGTTGCTGCGTGAATAAGTGCAGAAACAGGAGTTGGCCCTTCCATTGCATCTGGCAACCAAACATGTAAACCAAGCTGTGCAGATTTACCCATACAGCCAATAAAAAGTAATATGCATATTATATGAGTTACTTTGAATTCACAGCAGAATGCCCTAATGTTCTGCGTGCCAAGAAGATCAGTTGTGTCAAAAACTTCAGTAAAATTCAAAGAGTGAAATGTATAATAAATAAGAAAGATTCCAATCAATAGTGCAAAGTCTCCTACCCTATTCACAACAAATGCTTTAATTGCTGCATTATTTGCAGAATATTTTTGGAACCAAAATCCTATGAGTAAATAAGAACATAGGCCAACCCCTTCCCAGCCAAAAAAAAGCTGCACGAAATTATCGCTTACAACCAGCACAATCATGCAAAACGTAAATAGCGATAGGTAAGAAAAAAACCTCGACTTCCCCTTATCATGCTCCATATAACCGATAGAGTAGAGATGTACTACCAGTGAAACGGTGGTAATAACAATAAGCATTAAGGATGAGAGAGCATCCACACTAATTGCCCAATTTACTTTTAAGATGCTCAATGAAAACAAAGGAAATAAACTCAAGTGATAATTTTCAGAGAAGGTGAGAAAAACATACCAAGATAAAACTGCAGATATTCCAATCCCTGCCGTTGTAACTAACTGACTTTTTCTAAAAAGTGCTGCAAATAGCGAACCAAAAAGTGGCAAAAATACTATTAATTTCAGTATATCCATCATACTTTCATTCTTTCATTAAATTTGCTTGTTCAACATCTATATTGCCACGGCTTCTATAATATACAACCAATATTGCAAGCCCAACTCCTGACTCTGCTGCCGCAACAGTCAACACAAACATCACAAAAATTTGCCCAACTATATCATTCATAAAGGCAGAAAAAGCAACTAGATTGATGTTAATCGCCAACAATAATATTTCTATTGATAACAATATATTGATTATGCTCTTACGGTTGATGAAAATACCGCACACCCCAACAGTGAACAAAATAGCAGCAACTATCAAAAAATGATTTAATCCTATTTCCATTCCACTCCTTTTCCAAATTTAGCCTTAACCAATTTTACAGATGAAGATTGCGTCAATTGCTTTAATACATTCTGTTTTTTAACTCCTTTTTTCTTGTCCTGCAAAGTAAGAGCAATTGCACCGACAATTGCAACAAGTAGCAAAATTCCAGAAAGATGAAAAGCGTACATGTAGTCAGTGTAGAGCAAATTACCGATAGCTTTCACGTTATTGGCATTATAGTTTATAACATTACTTATATTCAGCGTTGAGCTGCGGATTACAAAACTGATAATCAAAAAAAACACACCACACAATATAGCACCAAGAGTGAAATGCTTCGCAAAACCCTGGCGCAATCTTATGTAGTCAATATCGAGCATCATAACTACAAAGAGGAACAACACTGCAACTGCACCGATGTATACTATCAGTACCATCATAGCGATGAATTCAGCTCCAAGGAGAATGAAAAGCACTGCAGAGTTAACGAAGGTGAAAATTAAAAATAATACTGCATGCACAGGATTTCTTACACTAATTACGCATACAGCAGATAAAATGCTAAGAATTGCAAAAAAATAAAAGAAAAAAGGCATTGATACTTTAACTGCAACAATAGTTACTAATTTAAAGTGACTATCGTTGTAAAGTCAATATTATATTAAACGTTTGAAAACATTGTACTACAAAGCTCCAGCTCCATTTTAAATTATTATACAGAGCGCTTTCTAAGTGCTTAATCAATACACTAAGTCCTTAATTTATCAATATATAATATGTGTATGTTAGTAATTAATGGCGGCTCAAAATGTACAACATATTTGGTTATTTTAAAAGCAACAATAGTTCTAACGCACAAAGTAGCAGACTAGATGGAGAAAGTTATCAATACACCACAAGAGACTATATGACAATTTACTTTAATAACACACTAGCAAGTTTCAGTAGATCATTGAGAGAATTTAAAGAAAAAGCGTATGGATTTATGTATGATATCGGAACTTGGTTGAAAGAAACATATGAAAATCTCACTGAACGACCTGCAACGCATAATCGCTATACCCCAAAAGAAAAACCCCTTGTTGAAGTTGAAGAAATAGAAATGAAGGAACTAAACCGTACATATAAGCCATTCCAAACTCCACTTATCCACCCAACAAGCAGAAGTTCTGGTGCCAATACCTCAAATCAAGTTGTTGTTACTCGACATACACCTGAAACTACTAAAACAAAATAGATGTAAAACCTACGTTTAAATATGTAGTACTTGAGTGAAGCATTCTTTAACTGTTCTATTCAATAAAACCTTTACAATATTTCAATCATAGGTTTAACTTTACGAAGTTATAATCTATAGGGCTACGATGAACGATTATCTCTCACTGCTAAATCCAGAACAACAATCAGCTGTAACTAACATAGATGGACCAGTTTTGATACTGGCAGGAGCCGGGACGGGAAAAACAAGAACGATTACTTCAAGAATAGCACACATAATTAGAAACGGTCACGCTTATTCTGATGAGATATTAGCAGTTACATTTACAAATAAAGCAGCAAATGAGATGGTATCAAGGGTACTTGAGCTAACGGGCACAAACATACCATGGCTTGGCACTTTCCATGCAATTGCAGCAAAAATCTTGCGCCTGCACGCAGAAATTGTGGGCTTAAACCCCAATTTTACAATCATTGGTGTGGATGACCAATTACAGGTAATAAAAAATATTATCAATGAAATAAATCCTGATTACCTATCAGAAAAATGTAAGACCATTATGAATATTATTCAGCAATGGAAAGAGAAGTGCTTATTGCCATCTGAAGTGGAAGATATTCAATCATTTAGGCCAGTATATGTAACTGCACTCAAAGTCTATCACCAGTATCAGGAAAGGTTGAAATTCCTTAATTCTGTCGATTTTGGTGACTTATTGCTATATAACATACAGCTCTTTAATCAAAAGACCGAAGTTCTGTCCTACTACCAAAACAAGTTTAAATATGTTATGGTAGATGAATATCAAGATACAAATGCGATACAATATCTTTGGCTAAAATACCTTGCAAAAGAGCACTCAAATATTTGCTGTGTAGGAGATGATGACCAGTCGATATATAGTTGGCGTGGTGCAGAAGTTGAAAATATTTTGAAGTTTTCTGATGATTTTAAAAATGCAAAAACCGTTAAACTAGAGTGTAACTACAGGTCAACATCCCACATACTTGCAACTGCGTCATATGTTATCAATCACAATAAGACTCGCTTAGAAAAAAAATTGTGGACAACAAACATTGAAGGGGAAAAGGTAAATCTAATAAAATTATGGGATGGGAAAGCTGAAGCAAGGTTCATAAGCGAACAGATATTGAAACTCAATAAATACAGATTTAGTGACATTGCAGTGCTGGTAAGGGCCACTTTTCAAACTAGAGTTCTCGAAGAGTATTTTATAAAATATTCAATTCCCTACAAGATTATAAGTGGCGTAAAATTCTACGAACGTCAGGAAGTCAGGGATATAATTGCATATTTAAGACTTGTTACAAACAATAACGATGACTTAGCTTTCGAAAGGATAGTAAATCGGCCAAAAAGAAGCATAGGAGCTACAACTCTAAAGAAAATATACACGACTGCTCAGGATAACAGAATTTCTTTTTTTGAGGCAGCAAAAATATTAGTTAATAGTAATCAGGTAACCGAAAGAATTAAACTCTCACTCAACGATTTTTTAAATAAAATTAAAGCTTGGGAAGAAATAGTAAGCGTAAAACCACTGCATGAATTCGTTAAAATCGTAGCAAACCAATCAGGATATATTGAAATGCTTGAAAATGAGGAGGTAACAGGCTTAGCACGAATAGAAAATGTTAAAGAGCTCATCTCATCTTTAAAAAATTTCGATAATGCCACAACTTTCTTGGAGCATATAAGTCTGGTGATGGAAGTGGATAATATGAATAACGATGACACCGTATATGTTATGACTCTTCATGCAGCCAAAGGACTTGAATTCCCGTGCGTGTTTCTACCTGGTTGGGAAGAGGGATTATTTCCTCATCAAAGATCTTTTGATGACAAAAGTGGTAAAGCTTTAGAAGAAGAAAGGAGACTCGCATATGTTGGCATAACCAGAGCCAAAGAAAGGTTAATCATTTCATGTGCAGATAGGAGGGAAATTAACAACCAGTGGCAACCGATGCGCACTTCTCGGTTCATTAAAGAATTGCCAAGAGAAAATGTTGAGGTAATTAAAAGCAACATTGCCTACTGTTGAAGCTATAATTGCAGATAAACATATCTTACAAATCTGAATTACTTTAACTATATGTTTCTCCTGGCAAAAATTCTGTAACCGTTCACACTTAATTCTTCAATCTCATACCAATTTCTATTACATAACAAACAAATAGACAATAGAAGTGAGAAGGTTATACTAAGGCAGTATAATGATGGAGTTTTGGAATGGCATTGGTATCAGGTTGCAATTTTAGCTTACATTATGCCAATCTTTCTTCAATTGCTGCTCGCATAAATTCTGCCTGTCTTTTAGTTCTGCAGTGCACTATCGCATCATCCACATATCTTTCAAATGGTACTGTTGGGTGATTTTGTTTCATCCATATATCAAATGCATGGTGCATAAATATGTTTGAAATGATTGGGCTTATTGAACCTCCTTGCGGAACTCCTTTTTTCCCTAACTACCTTACTGCCATCTGCTTGCTGAATAGGGGATTTCATCCACCTTTCAACATACAGTATGACCCATTTGCAGTCTGTGTGCTTCTTGATAGCCTGCAGTGCTAAATTGTGGTCCAGATTGTCGAAAAATCCTGTAACATCAACAGCTTTCTTGGTAATCGTATCCTGTCTCCAATAAACAGCGGTTTTGCTATGTATCCTTGATCAGCAAAAAACTTACGTAAAGTTGGAGCCTTGTATTTAGCTTGAGTGAAAAGATTTAGAGCACCATCACGATCTTGAACACTTGCACTATGAACATCAGCCGCAATAATTAAGCCCACTGTATCTACAACAATATGACGTTTTCTACCCTTTATTTTTTTTTCAGCATCATATCCTCTGGATCCCCTTTTTGAGTGGTTTTTACTGATTGACTGTCAATTATTCCTACTGAAGGTGTTTCATTTTTACCAAACATTTTTCTTACCTCTTTTACTAGCATATTATGTATTTTTTCCAATTTGCCATTACTACGTCACCTGAGAAAATAGTCATACACCGTCTTCCATGGAGGAAAATCTTTCGGCAGCATTCTCCATTGACAACCACCTCTCATTATATACCTTATTGCATTAATAATTGTTCTGATATTGTGCTTTCTTGGCCTCCCTATCTTTCCTTGTGCAACATGTGGCTCCAAAATTTCCCATTCCTTATCACTTATATCACTTGGATACAATTTTCCCTCCTATTTTTTACTTACACTATCATATTTTTTTCCTCATTCCTTTTTAAGACATACTCTTAGACAACTGGACGTCAAGCCTATCCTAGTGCTGCATATCAAGCTCATACTCAGTATGTAAATCTTTGACTAAAGCTACAGCGCATTCTTTTTGAACAATTATACTGATTTTGATTTCAGATGTTGTGATAGCAAGTATTTCTATCTTTTTTTCGCTTAAAACCTTGAGTGTGCGGTGCATCACTTCAGTGTTAGACATAACACCAATACCAATTATTGAAATTTTAGCTACATTATCGTTTATAGCATAATTTTCATTCTTATTCAGTAACTTTTCCATTAAATCAATATCAAATTTGGAGATAACAAAACTTGACCCATGTATCATATCAATTTTAACGTTTGCTCCTGCTATATCTCTTAAAGTACGCAAGTTATTTGCAAGGTTAGTGAAAGTTACAAGAGCTTCATTAGTGCTATAAGTTATTCCAGTAATTAAGTATCTCTCTAGTACATCCCTTTTGTGTAGCACTGTGGTGCCTTCTACTTCCTTAAAAGTGGATAGCACTTGCACTTTAATGTTATGTTTCATTGCAAGTTGTACTGAACGATTATGCAGTATTTTAGCACCAGATGACGACATTTCCAACATTTCATCGTAAGAGATAAATTTGAGCTTGCGTGCCTTTGGAACAATTCTCGGGTCTGCTGTATATATTCCATCAATATCAGTAAAAATTTCGCAAGTTCTAACACCAAAGGCTACCGCGAAGGCAACTGCTGATATATCAGAGCCTCCTCTTCCAAAAGTAGTGATTCTATCATCATTTATACCCTGAAAACCAGCAATGATCGCAGCAGTATAACCCTCAGCAAAAGATCTTTTCACACGTTCAATCTTTATTGTTTTTATTTTAGACTCAGAATAAAAATCATCAGTTACAATTGGTAACTGCCAGGCAAGCCACGATTTAGCATTAACTCCGATCGATTGGAGAGTGATAGCTAATAGACCGCAAGAGATTTGTTCTCCTGCTGAAAGCATAACGTCATACTCTGATAACTCTTGTCTATAACTTAAATTTGAGATTTGCCTAGCCTGAAAAACCATTTGGTCAGTAAATCCTGCAACAGCAGATACAACAACGATTACATTACAACCTTTCTCAATATCGTTTTTTATCAAATTTGCAACTCGGTTTAAATCAGTTAGCGAAGTCCCACCAAATTTTTTTATGATTATTTTGTCCATAGTTACAATATAACTCTCTTCTGAAGAAAAATATAGTTTTTGTAGAGATAGCAGCTTGCAAGCCATTCAGAAAAGGGAAGACAAAGCTATAGCTAACGCGTCATACCACGATTCATTCCATAGCTGTACGAACATTCATTTTTGAAGGTAAATTGCACAGCAAATGGTGTCATCCCAGTGCCTAGACACTGGGATCCAGAAGACTTAATTTCAACCAAGTGGCTGCATAATAAAGGCTGGATTCCAGTGCCAAGCACTGGAATGACACCCTCCCTTGTGGAAATTGCTCTCAAATCACAATGTTCGTACAGCTATGGATTCATTCGCGGTATAGATTCCGCTAACTAGTAGCGGAATGACGAATTTGTTGTTTTAAAATTGTCAGTAAATCTAAGTCAGTTTAGCTATATAGCACGAACTAAACCACTAAGCAGCAGAAGACCTTGCATGACCTCCAAAAAATGTTTTTACTCTTTCAAGATAAGTAAGTGGTTCTGCAGGAATTTCTATCTCGTCTATCTTATAAGATATTGCTGCATCTATGACTTCATCTGTTATTAATTCTCTTAGCCTTTGTTTTATTTGCCCTCTCCGAATATGTTCTCCATAGTCGTTATAAAACTTTACATATAATTCCTTAAACACAAATTCTTTTATAGCATCTCTTGTATAAGAAATGCCATCCTTTACTTCATCACTCACGCTGCTCAAATCCACCCCAGAACTTGGTGAATACAAATTATCAAAATTTTCTTTCAAAACTTTTATTTTATGGTAGTGCTTATCCACATATTTCTCAAGAAATCTTTTAGTAGCATCACTAGCCAACTTTCCTATTGGCTGAGGCTCTAGTTGAGCTGCAAAATTATTTTCCGCTTTAAGACCACTTAATGCATAAATGATACGGTTGAGCATTCCAGGACCACATTGGCGATTACTTTCCTCAAAGCGAACCAGTAATATAGACTTCAATAATTCTATATCTGCATTTTGCTTTCTTGCCGCAATTAAAACTAAATTTATAGCCTGTGTCAATGTCAATCCGGTTTGTGAATCTGCCCAATTTACCCACTCCCCAGTTTCATAACCATCCAATCTTAGATAAGGTTCTATCATTCGTTTTTGCTGACTTGTTAAACCGCTTATATAACTTTTAAACTCTTCATCCAACTCATTTAACGGCGTACCATGTTCTTCCTTTAATTTTTTGGCACATTCAATAACGCTTTGCTGAAAACTTCTAGTATGAACGCTCTGACTACTAGTACCCACATCACTTACATTAAACAAAAAGCTTAGCTGCTTTACATTCAAACCCAAAGGTGAAAAGAGTTTTACTGATGGATATTTTATTAACTCAAGAAGTGCTACTGGAATTAGCAGTGCATAATTTAACAATAATAAACCAAAATTAAATATAAGAAACCCACGTAGAGCTGATACCTTTGATGCAATATACAAAAATGGAAGCTGTAGGTAATATATCAAGTGTATACTGAAGAATAAGATTTTGTCCTTTAATTTTATTGTTGGATCTTTATAAACCTCAAACAACATGCTATTGCTATCAATATTGTTGTTTTTAAAGGAGGTATAGTTGTTTATGATCTTCTCTTGCAAGGGAAGAAGCATTTTATTCAGGCAAATAAACGCAGCAATAACAATAAAACCTGTAGCCAAAAATGCTAGTGCAGGGCTAGAAGTGCTTGTAGATAAATAGGCATAAAGACCATCAACAATTAAGTTTTTGTATAATCTTTCAAAGGGACGAACTAGAATCGGGTCAAGGATATAGTTAACAAGAAGATTTAAATAATACACGAGAAACAAAAGTGCAATCAAAAATGCAATAATACTACAAACAACCAAAAATGCTTTTAATCTCGGATTCATAACCCCCTCTTAATAATCTGTTAATATAATCTATTTTAGGAATAAATTGAAAAAAATGCAAGTTTTTATGTTAAAAGATCAATTGAAATTTCTGAGTTTAGGGTATATTGTTAATCTATTTAGATAAGAATTATTGTGTCAAATAAAATAGGTTTTTGGGCTATTTTTGCCTTAGTGATTAGCAGCCAAATTGGCTCTGGAATTTTTATGCTTCCAATTAGCCTTGCTCCATATGGCATGTATAGCCTTATAAGCTGGATAATATCAGGGCTTGGTGCTATATCTCTTGCTTTAGTTTTTGCCTCACTCTGCGCAAAATTTCCGGAAACGGGTGGCCCTCACGTCTATGTAAAGCATGCTTTTGGCCCTGCTGCAGCTTTTTTTGTTGGTTGGACGTATTGGGTGATCTCATGGGTTAGCACAACAGCCGTAATAGTTGTGGGTGTTGGTTATCTTACACCATTTTTCCATGAAGATATTCAAAACGTACATCTGTTTTTAGAGATGTTATTACTTACAATTATTACACTAATAAATTTTAGAGGAGTAGCTACTGCTGGACGTGTTGAGTTTTTATTGACGGTGATAAAAATTTCTGTATTGCTTGTAATACCTATAGCAGCATTGTTTTTTTTTGATAGAAATAACTTCATCATAAGTGAAGAAATATCAAATCTTACAACATCGCAGATTCTTGCCCGTTCTACACTTATTACTCTATGGGGTTTTATTGGAGTTGAATTGGCAACAGCACCTGCAGGGTCAGTTGATAATCCAGCTAGAACAATACCAAGAGCTGTGGTACTTGGAACAATCTCTGTTGCTGTTGTGTATTTTATCAACAATCTTGCAATTATGGGATTAATAAATGGCAATGATTTAGCAAGTTCAAGAGCACCATATGTTGACGCAATAAAAATTATGGCCTCTGGCAATTGGCACTTGATTATTTCTATAACTGCGTTCATTTTTTGTGTTGGTACTTTAAACGCTTGGGTACTAGCTAGTGGACAAGTGGCCCTTGGCCTTGCAAAAGATAAACTGATGCCACAGTTTTTTGCTCAAAGAAACAAGCACGGTTCTCCTTTCTGGGGCATAACAACTAGCTCAGTTGGAACTGCAACTTTACTAATCCTCACTTCAAGCAACAATTTTGCTAAGCAGATCACATCAATTATCGACTTTTCTGTAGTTTCATTTTTATTTGTTTACCTTGCATGCAGTCTTGCTTTTCTCAAAGTTATTGTGCAAGAAAAGAGTTGTTACAAATTTTTAATTGGCAGTATAGCAACAACCTTTTGCTGCTGGGTAATATTTGAAACTTCTGTGAATACCTTGCTGATCGCAAGCTTATTCACTGCAAGTGGCGTACCTCTTTATTTATTTTGGTATCGCAGAGTTTCTGTATAGCAAATGTTATGTATCTGTTCAGCAGAGTGGCAAAATAAGGTAGACGAGAAAAGACAACTATAGGAAGAAATGGGTGTCATGCCAGTGCGTGACACTGGCATCCAGTTCTTTCGCGCAGTTCCATCAAAAACGTTGTAAAGGATTAATCGCTTTCGTGTTTACCAACTTAGTGCCCAATCTGGATCCCAGATACTGTCTCTGCTGTCAAACAAATTATCCAACAAAATTACAATTAAATGGTTGATTATTTTTAAGAATACCAAAAAAGACATGCATTAATTTTCGCATTAACGCAAGAACTATGACTTTTGGACATTTGCCTTTACTTGCTAGACGCTGACAAAACTTTTGAAAATGATTATTATGGTTTTTGACTACTATAGCTGGCATATAAAGAGCTTTTCGAATACGCTCAGATCCTATTTTGCATATGCAACTTCTCTTACTTACTGACGATCCCGATTGATAATGTCCTGGATTTAGACCAGCAAAAGCTGTAAATTGTTTAGCATTGTCAAAGTTATCAACTGATGGCATTTCTGCGACAACAGCAACAGCAGTAAGATATCCTATACCTTTTATAGTCTTAAGGTTTTCCACCATATTTTTTAGATGTGGATAGTTATTTATATGCTCATTAATTTCTTTTTCGAGAACAATAATTTGCTCCTCTATTGCCAAAATTACTTTAGATATAGCTTCTTTGCAACTGGAATGCATATTTTTGTTTTCCAAGCGATTTGTCTGTTGCACCTTATCATCTTTTAGCGATTGCATGCAACGGTAAAGCTCCCTCAAATGCCTCATTTCAGGTGCAATGGGCTTCCAAAGAGCAGGTTTGTTGGCGATACAAAATCTAGCTATCATAGCTGCATCTGATTTATCTGTCTTATTTCTGAGCAGCTCACTTTTGCCAAAAGCTTTCTGGGTTTACTATACTGACATTATGTCCTAAATCGTGCATAAAAGTAGCCAAATCTTCTCCATACCAACTAGTTGCTTCAAGACATAAATGAGTAAGATTTGCTCCATGGCCATTGCACCAAACTACAAGTTTTGCAAAACCATCTTGATTATTTTGAAAGACTTTGTGTCGTTTTTTACTGTCCACTAACAAACAAACATCAAATTTCTTTTTTGAAATATCCACACCCAAAATAGCATTTACTTGCATAAAATTGCCTCCAAGACTATAAATAAACTGAGAGTTTAGACTAACCTTGTAATACGGGATATAATTCCAAAAGATACTGTTCAGTCTTTAACTCTATGGGAGGGAAGCAAAATCTGGCTTAATGGCATTAGTGTCGCATCAGCTTCACCCTCCCTGTGAGGTATTTTAGCTCTAATGCCTCACATCATAAAGATACAAGTGTCACGCACTGGGATGACGAGAAAGGAGCACTGGAATTTTTGTTTCAATATTTGTACATGAGCCATGCATCTGAACAGATACAATGTTATAACTAGAGATAATTTTTAAATGATTGATATTTATGAACTACGACTTTTCTTGTTGTCCACTTGTTCAACATTACCCTTCTCAAGTTTACTATCTACTTCTTTTGTGTGTTCATCATCTATACTAGTTTCATCTTTTATCTTACTAGGGTAATCTTCCTGCGATTTTTTATATGCTTCCATGTTGTCATATATAGGGTTACTGATGATTTCTATTTTTTCAGGTGTGAAAATCCTTGCTAAAAATCTCCTTATTATTGGTATTGACCTTAAGAGATCTCTTAGCTTTGAAGATTCTTGTCTTTTGTTTAGAGACTGTTGGTCTATTTTAGAGGTTTTTACACCATACTTTTTATCATCAAAATTTATTGTAGGCTTTCTTTTATTCGAAAGAACACTTTGGGCCTTTGATCCATTGGTTCCTTCAGGCCCTTGAGGTGTAGACATTGCAGGTTTAACCTTAGTTTCATCGTATTCCTTACTCATCTTTCATTTCATTATGTAATATTACTAATATTGCATAATAATAGCTAAATTACAATTAATTGCAAGGTAAAAATATTAAAACAATTGTAAATTTTGTCAGTAAAAATATAATAGAACTTTAAAATTAGAGGTTCATCTATATGAGATACAAAATTGCTGTTATTGGAGCAACCGGAAGAGTAGGGCGTGAGGTATTAAGCACGCTTGCTGAATTTCAAGATGAGGCGATAGATTGCGTTATTGCACTTGCATCGAAAAAATCAGAAGGGAAGAAGGTGAGCTTTGGTGACAAAGAGTTAACAGTTTTATGCCTTGAGGATTATGACTTCGTTGGAACTAATGTAGCCATTTTCTGTGCTGGATCTCATGTTTCTGAAGAGTATGTACCAATTGCAACACAGGCTGGATGCATCGTGATAGATAACAGTTCCCATTTTAGAATGAAAGAGGGTGTGCCACTCATTATTCCAGAGATTAATAAAGAAAAAATTATGGAATATAAAAACCACAACATAATATCCAATCCAAACTGTACTACAATACAGATGCTGCTAGTACTACATCTATTACACCAAAAAGCAAAAATAAAGAGAATCGTTGCTTCAACTTATCAATCAACTTCTGGTGCAGGCAAAGCAGCAATGGATGAGCTCTATGACCAGACAAAAAAAATCTTTATGAACGAAGCTAAAAAACCCAAGATATTCTCTAAGCAAATAGCATTCAATTGCATTCCCCATGTAGGAGAATTCATGGAAAATGGCTCTACAGAAGAGGAATGGAAAATGCAAGAGGAGACAAAAAAAATTTTAGAGGAAGATATAAAAGTTACTGCAACTTGTGTAAGGGTACCCGTCTTTATCGGTCACGCTATGGCAGTAAATGTGGAATTTGATCAACATATCACTGAAGAACAAGCTCGTGAAGTGCTAAGTGAAGCCGAAGATAGTGGAGTTTTAGTGTACAACAGGCGTGAAGATAGTGAATACATAACTCAAATTGATGTTGTACAGGAGAATGCTGTATATGTATCGCGTATTAGAAGAGACAATACTGTTGAGCACGGATTAAATATGTGGATAGTGGCTGACAACCTGCGCAAAGGCGCAGCATTAAATATAGTGCAGATTCTTGAGATTTTGATAAGAGAGCATTTGTCAATCAAGTGCATATAGAGCGCACGTACGTTGTAATTCGAAGGAAATTGTATATCACATGGCAGCGCGTGACGCTGGAATGGCTTTGTTGCATCGCTACTTATGAAAGGCTAACTATAATTAGGATTATAAGCAACTTATTGAAAATCTTGTTTTTTTTGCAATCAATCTGATCAAATTTAAGAATAGTAACTTGTTATTTATATTAATAAATTTAATTCTATTGAAAATAGCTAAAGCATTGAAATTCTTGAATTTTAGCCGGATTAGTGAGTGGTAGTGAAATTTCTTTTACTCAAATTTAGGTATTCACTGACCGTTCTTGTTATAAATACCAGAATAATAAGCTACTGATATTCTCCACCTTTTTTATCTTTAATCCATCATAGCTAGCGATGCAACAAAGCCGGCTGGATTCCAGTGTCAAGCACTGGAATGACACCATTTGCTGTGCAGTTTACCTTCAAAAATGAATGTTCGTACAGCTATGGAATAAATCGCGGTATGACGGTTCGCAGCGGTATAGTAACTCGTCACCCCGCTATTTGTTAGCGGCTGAGATACCGCGGCGGTATGACGTAGAAGCTATACTTTTATACTCACCAACTCAGTATCCAATCTGGATCCAAGTAGTCAAGCTATTCGGATGACACCCTCATAAAGTGAAATGAGATCCCGCTAACACGTAGCGGGATGACGAGAAAGGGGCTACTCGGATGACACCCTCATAAAGTGAAATGAGATCCCGCTAACACGTAGCGGGATGACGGGAAAAGAGGTACTGGGAGACATCCTTCCTGGTAGACCCAAATCACAATGTTCGCACAGTTGTGCGTCACGCGCTGCCGAACACTGTATGGTTATACAAGAAAAATTAAGGCTTAAAAGGAATTTTAAGTATCAGGACTCAAGGTTTTTATTCCTTCTTAATAAAACATAAAAAGCCCCTTTACCACCATGTTTTTTCGTAGCTTGTTGGTAGTATAGAACCATATGCTGGATTTTAGTGTCATTTAACCATTTATTTAAGTTACTCTTTATAGTGTCTGTTTTGTTTGTTGCACTGCCGTATCCCGTAATTACCAATAAACATCTATTTCCTGCTCGATAATTTTTGATAATAAAATCTATCAATTTACAGTAAGCATCCTCTATATTATAGCCATGCAAATCGAGCTTATCGCTTATAAAATATTTACCCCTATCAACTTTTGATTTTGTGTTTTGGTCAAGACAAAATGATGAGTTACTATTATTGGTATTAAGAAAATTCCCTTGTAAGTCGGAGGTACCTTTATCAACCATAGACTTTATATTTACTTTATGATCAACTTTCAAAGTAACTTTTCCACATTTTATTGGCTTAACATTTTTTTGCCAATCCAACTCATCGTCCGACATAAACGCATTAATCGAATTGTATAATTTTACAACAATATTCAAACATAGTAAAATGTTGCTTATTCTATAAAAACCCGATTTTCAATAATACGATGAAATCGTCAAAAACTAATGAGAATTTTTGGCTGTATGGAAAGCACACCTGCATGTCAGCACTGAAGAATAAAAATAGGCGGTGTATAGAACTGTTAGTAACAGAAAATTTCTATAGAGAACACGAAAAAGAAATTAAGCAATATGCAAATAGTAAGGGCATTAAAGTTCGATTAGTAGAAAACAAAATACTTAATGACGTTTTACCCAAAGGTGCTAACCATCAAGGAATTGCTTTAAATGTTGCCCCTATTCTTTATAACTTAAGCATCGAAGAAGTAGCTGAAAGCTCAAACGACAGTTCTACTATAGTCATTTTAGATCAAGTCACTGACACGCACAATATTGGATCAATTTTAAGAACTTCAGCTTGTTTTAATGTCGACGCATTGGTTTTACCACATAACCATTCACCGAGTGAAAATGCATCTATTGCAAAAGCAGCAAGTGGGGCTTTAGATATTGTTCCGCTAATATACGTTACAAATATAGTAAAAACTATGCAGTATTTAAAAAAGGTCGGCTACTGGTGTTACGGGTTTGATTGCAATGCTAAAGAAAATATAGATGAAATAAAGAGTTTTGAGAAAAAAAGAGTAATTATTTTTGGTTCTGAAGAGAAAGGAATGCGGAGGTTAGTTAAAGAAAATTGTGATTATCTTTTAAAAATCCCAATGTCAAATGCAATTAACAGTTTAAATGTTTCAAACGCAGCAGCAATAGGCCTATATTCTATTTATATTAAAACAAATGCCAGCGCATAGCTGTTTATAATAAAAACACTTGATAAAAATATGGTTTTATATTATAATGTGTTAAGTAATGGATAAAAGGAGTTATATTATGTCTTATATGAGAAATGAACAGGATATTCGCTCTCAAGGCGTTTATTATAGTGCTGGGCTTAGAAGTTACCTAACTAAAGTATATAATTACATGGCTTTAGCTTTGGGCGTCACAGGGCTTGTTGCATTTTTAACAGTATTTTCTGGTCTTTTTCAAGTAATTTATTCTAATCCCGTTCTATCGCTTGTGGTAATGTTATCTCCAGTTGCATTGGTGTTCTACATGTCTTATAGAATTCAACACCTAAGTGCTCAGTCTGCCGTTACTATATTTTTCTCGTTCTCAGTGTTAATGGGGCTTTCCTTATCTTATGTTTTTATAGTTTATACTGCAGAAAATATAGCAAGGGCGTTTTTCATTACATCAATCATGTTTGGCTCTATGGCTTTATATGGCAATACTACAAAAAGAGATCTTACAAGTATGGGCTCTTTCTTGATTATGGGAGTTTGGGGGTTAATCATTGCGTCTATAGTAAATTTATTTCTTGGAAGTAGTCCTCTCCACTTTGCAATATCGTTCATATCAGTAATAGTCTTTACCTTAATGACTGCGTATGATGCTCAAAGAATCAAGGACGTTTATTATAAACATAATGACGGATCAGAAGTTGCTACTACTAAATTGGCAATACTCGGTGCAACTAATCTTTATTTTGACTTTATTAATATATTTCTCAATCTACTCAGGTTACTTAACTTGTTCAACAATAGGGATTAGATGTTTTCCTTTTTAAGGAAAGGCAGTAAGAATTCTATAGTTTTCTTTTTAGTATCTTTAGTTGTGTCGATGATATGTCTTGCATATGCATCGGTACCTCTATATAGCATTTTCTGTAAAGCTACTGGGTATGGTGGCACAATAAGAAAAGTAACTAACACAACAACAAATATAACTAACCAAAAGATCAGGGTCCATTTCAATGCTGATATAATGTCCGATCTACCTTGGGAGTTTAAATCAGAAACTAACTACGTTGACGTAAACATAGGAGAACAAAGTTTAGCGTTTTATTACGCAAAAAATCTATCTGATCAGCCTTCATTTGGTATGGCGGTGTATAATGTTACGCCTTTCAAAGCAGGTAAGTATTTCAATAAAGTTGCATGCTTTTGTTTTGAAGAGCAAATGTTGCTACCAAAACAAAAAGCAGCTATGCCCGTATCTTTCTATATAGATCCTGAGATAATGCTTGATAGTAATACAAAAGATTTGGGCGAAATAACACTATCATACACGTTCTTTAAGCTTAAGTAACAGAATGTTTGCAAACCGTGTCATTTCAGTAATCAATAGGGTGTCATCCAAGTAGCTGACACTGGAATGACAGGAGGTAACGCAAGAAGTCTATTGATTGTGAAAACAATAACTTTGCAAAATATTAATTGTTAGATAACATAATCAAAGTTTTTATCTTAATATTCATCATGGTTAGAGCTATACAAATTAAAAAAACTGGGGGACCAGAAGTATTAGAATTTGTAGATAAGAGTATAGGTGAGCCAAAAGGCGAGGAAGTTTTAGTACGTCACACAACTATCGGCTTAAATCGTTATGATTTAGAGCACAGAAAAGGTACGCGCAAAATTAAAAATTTACCATCAGTGCTTGGGGTAGAAGCAGTGGGAGTTATTGAAAAGCTTGGTAAAAAAATCAGTGATGGATTGAAGGTTGGAGACAGAGTTGGATATTGCACAGCTCCTCCAGGGGCATATTGTGAAAAGCGCATTATACACCAGAAATATCTGATAAAAATTCCAGATGACATATCTGATGAAGTTGCTGCTGCAGTGCTGTTTAAAGGTATGACAGCTCACTATTTAGTTAATCAATCTTATAAAGTTAGGCCTGGTGCTTTCGTGCTAGTTCATGGGGCTAATGGTGGTTTAGGACAAATAATATGCCAATGGGCAAAGGATAAAAAAGGTGTAGTGATAGGTTCTGTAAGCTCTGATGAAAAAATGAAGATAGCTTTACAAAGTGGCTGCACATACGCAATAAACTACAATGATAAAGACTTCGTTTCTAAAGTTATGGAGATTACGCAAAACAGAGGAGTAGGTGCAGTGTATGACCCTATAGGTTACGCTACAAGCAAGCTTTCTTTTGAATCTTTAGGCAGGTTCGGCATATACGTTTCCTATGGGCAGATATCAGGTAACGCTCCTATTAGTTTTTCTTTACTTAGTTCACGTTCGTTATTTGCAACTGGAACCTCAATATACCATTATAAGCATGATAGATTCACATTAGTGCTTACCACAATGGAAATCTTCGAGATGATAAGAAAAAAACTTTTAACTGTACGGATCAATAAAAAATATAAATTTGATGAAATAATTCAAGCACATCGTGATATGGAAAATAGAAAAGCGAGTGGGTTAAATATTATCAAAATCTCTTAAATAAATTAGTAATTTAAACTAACCATTCATTAAGTCATATCAACTAGAACTTCACATATTTAATTCTCCTTTTGGGGGAATTAAAAGCATATAGCTAAACTGACTTAGATTTACCGACAACCGTCATCCCGCTACGTGTTAGCGGAATCTATACCGCGAATAGACTTCTTGCATAACCCAAATTAAGTAGAAAAAGGTATCATCCGAGTAACTGACACTGGTTCCTTTATGACGGTAGTAGCCCCCCTTCTCCTGTCATTCCAGTGCTCCCTTTCTTGTCATCCAAGTAGCTGACACTGGGATGGCTTTGTTGCATCACACTTTATGAGATGGTGATTTATGGTAAATTCATGTAACTATCTCAAATTTAGCCATACCAATATCAGTGAACTTATTGAGCAAATAGCATTTAACAAGTAGTTCCTTCTCTCTATTTGTCTCAGATTTATTCCTAAAACTAAACCCGAATGTTTGTTTCAGTTGCGAGAAAAAACTTTCTATATAAGATCTTTTTCCATAACTCATCTCTTTTTTCCACTTCTTTATACCATCTTCATCATATGACTTTATGAGCTTGACTGCAGAATTTCTCTCAGCCATATAGTCTAACTTTGGATGCTCTGCTGCGTTGTTTTTCGGAGGAATTTTCGTTTTTATACCATATTGATTACACAGCTTATAGAGCTTTTCTCTGTCATATGCCCTATCTGCATATAGTACTTTTATGACATACTGAAAATCGACTTCTTTTAGCAAATCACAAGCTCCATAGTGATCAGCCGTTACTGTATTTTACAGCTATGGCTTTTTTGTTGTTTATATTCAACATTACGTGCAATTTTCTCGTTTGCTCATAGCCACGATATTTTCTGTCAGTGCTATTTTCCTTGCTGTGTGTTGTTGTATATACTAATTCCTGTACTGTCTATAGCAATTTCGATATCTTCCATATTATTTTCTGCAATCATTTATCTTAATATTAAGTTTCTTTTGATGCTTGTGAATAGCTGCAAATCTCTTCCTATTTGTTGCAAATACCCTTTTATAAACCCGACTGTTTGTCTTAAACCAATTCTAAAGAAACTGACGATTATATGCACCAAAATCACAACTTTATCACTATAAATATAGTTGCCGCCCTGCATTTTTGGACAATTCTCGTACCAATTTTCTATGGCGTCATTGATATAACAAAAAATGCTTCCTCTTTCTTGGAGAAATTTGTTATATTCATGGCAGTTACTGACTCTCATTTTTTGTGGCATATTTTTTCTTCAACAGTTAAATGGCTATTTATAATGAATTTTGTCAGTAACTGCCAGTTCTTTTCGCTTGAGCGATGCAACAAAGCCCACTGGGATCCAGTTTCACCTTGTGATGGTGTCATGAAAGTAGCTGACACTGGTTTCCATCCAAGACGGTGTCATTCCTTACTATTACCCACAAATATAAATGGACTAAAAAGTAAAATATTACAATATTAAAGTTTGCAAATATTGAGGGTGTAAAATGGCAAGTAAAAGTAGTGAATGGGCTAAAAATGAATTTGGAGATAAAAGGTTAACTGAGCGATTAGTAAAGATTGCTGATATGTTTGACAAAATTACCTGAAAGTTAGATTAATCAAGCATGTGAAAGTTGGTCAGAAGCAAAAACAGCATAACGTTTTTTTCAAAATGAGAATGTAAAAGAAAGTGATATTTTAGCTACACATATTAATAAGACGGTTGAGAGAACAAAAGCTCACAAGAGGGTTCTTGTCATTCAAGATACCAGTTACATTGTATATAATAACCATAAAAAAACAAGCGGATTAGCAAATTTGTCCAGTTATGATACTGCAAAAGGTATTATAATGCATACAGCTCTTGCCGTTAGTATAGAAGGTTTGGTACTAGGGATACTAGATCAAAAAGTTTATTCAAGACCTGAAGAAACTGAGAACCTTAAAAAAAAGAGCGATCGCATTGAAGATAAAGAAAGCGTAAAGTGGTTGGAAACTTTAAGAAAAACAAATAATATTATTGATCCAACTCAAACTGAGACTATAACTGTATGCGATAGAGAAGCAGATATATATGACTTTTTTGAGCTTGCACATAATCTTAATTCGGCAGTGCTAGTTAGAGCATGCAGAGATAGAGCAGTAAATAGAAAATCTCGATATCCTGAAAAAGGTGAGCAGAAGTTATGGGCATTTATTAAATCCTCTCATTGTGCAGGTACGGTAGAAGTTGAAGTTCCTGTAAAAGATAATAAGCCAAAAAGAACAGCACGTTTGGAAGTTAGATTTGGAAAGTTTATGATGAATCCATCTAAGAATAATATTAGGCATAAGACGGAAGAACTACCTAAATTACCACTTTATGCAGTTTATGTTGTTGAGAAAACTCCCCTTCCCTTAAAAAAAACCGCTAGAATGGATGCTATTAACGAATCTTTCAGTTAATACTTTCGATGAAGCTGTTGAAAAAATTAGTTGGTATCAACTATGTTTTTTAAAAATTTTTTTATTTGTGTAATTTTGCAAATTATATGGGCAATAAAAACCCGTTTGTCATAGAAATAGAATTTTATATCAAACAGCTACCACAGCAATTTCTGCTTAAGCTAATGAATATGTGCTTTAAGTCTGTGTGGACGCACATATTCATTAGCCAATTTCAGTTACCGTTGTGAAGATTTTTAAGTATGCAAATTAATTGCTTCTTTAAGTCTTGTATTAGCAATTACTATAATTTTACGCATTAGGGCTGTTATAGCCACCATCTTCTTCTTACCACTTTCAACAAGCTTAGAATAAAAGGCGCCAAGTATAGATTTTGACCTTGTAGCAGCCATAGCGGCTGTAAAGAGCTTTGAACGAACGTTACTTCTACCACCTGTAATCCTTCGGTAACCAACAGCTTTACCACTTTCTTTTGGATGCGGTGCAACTCCGGCAAGACTTGCTACTTCTTTTCTATTTAAGTAACCAAGCTCTGGCATTAAACACAAAAAATCTTGTGATAACTTTTCCAGGAACTGTTTTAAGAATTTTTTGGCGTTGTTGTAATTCGCGGCTTTCATCAATAATCTTTTGTATAGTATCATTGAGTTCGTTTATTTGACTATCGAAAAACTCAATGGTCTTTTGACAGCTTTCTTTTATATGATCATTTTCCGGTGCTTCAAGTCTGCATTTTTCTTGAGTTCTCATTTGCGTAATATCATCACGACGTTGACAAAGTGCAGCCAAAGTTGATTGTTCTGTAGAGGTAGGTACAAATAGAGAGATAGTTCTATGGCGTTCAAATCCATATTGAGCAAGAGCTCTTGCATCTAGACTTTGCTAAAGTTCCGTGAGATAAAATAAAGCTTTTTACTTTACGAGTATTAGCTCGATGCACGGCAATATTTTTGTCGGTAAGAAAATGTGATAAGCCAAGCTCATATTTCCCTGTATTTTCTAAAGTCACTAAAGCATTAGGTAGAATATCTGAAAACTCTTGAAATAATTGTTGCCAACCAGAAGCATTATTATCAAATTCGACAGCATTCTTCTGTTTGTGAATTGCAACGATATTTTTAAATTTTCCGATGTCAATGCCAATAAAATTTTGATAAGATGTAACCATAATAAACCTCGATAGTTTTAGTTAATTTAAGATTGTAAACGGGTGCATATATATGTCCCAAGCAACTATTCAAACGTATCGAGAGATAGGGCTAGCGTACCTTGATACCAACGGTTGTAATACCAATTTCCTTTCGGTCGCGCACGCCCGCTATTCCTAGTGAGCAGGGTTATCTTTCTCTCTTATCTCTTTTATATCACGTTTTTAACTTACAATTGCCTTAGATGGAAAATAGAGATATTACATAAAATTTTAAATCCGGTCTCAAAGTTGAAGAATGTAGGCTTGGAATAGCAGAAAGACTAATGAGATATCTAACAGTTATGAGTATTATTGCTTGGAGGATCTTCTTTATTACATCAATTGCAAGAGCTAACCCAACATTACCATGTACTACCTTATTAGCTGAAGAAGAATGGAAAGTTTTATACGTTAAAATACACAGAAAACCATGTCCAAGTGTAGTTCCCAACATAAAAGAAGCTGTTTCATGAACTTGGAGGCCATTTAGCAAGAAAAAATGACCCAAAACCAGGACCAATTACTCTTTGGAAAGGATATAAACGTCTCTTTGATTTAGCAGAAGGATGGCGACTTGCTCACGAACTTTATATTTGTGGGTAATAGTAAGTTGTTAGGGGGATCTGGAGATACCGCGGCGGTATGACGTAGGGAAATCTTACTTATTATAGCTATAGTTCTACATGAATTACAAAAGTAATATTTACTAGATCTTAATATTTTAGATCTATATTTTAATAAATAATGAGCTGTAATTAGTATGAATAATCCATTTAAAAGTGAGAACTATAAAAAAAATCTCGATTCTCTGATCAAAGCTGTAAAGCTAGGAAATGCAGAGAAACAATATAACAAAACGTTAAGGGATTTATCTCATGCATTAGAAGGTTTTACAGGTGAGGCAAAAGGTATAGCTGAGTTTGTTATATATACTGACTTGAACAATTATGTAGAACAGCCATTAGGTCTTTTTAAAACATTAATGAATAGAATTTTGGGAAAAAATTTTCCAACCAAGAACAGTAGTATAAGTAATTTTGTAAATGATGAGTTGTCAAGTTTCACTTTAGAAACAGCAGCTAAGTATACAAGAATTTTAAAAAAAATTGATCTCTTGGAACAATTAGAAAAAGATTTCAGAAAAAATAATATTTTAAAAGATTCTTTAAATTTAGAACAAAGTGAAAAGAGTCAAGGAAAAGATAGATCACACGAAGTGAGTTTGGAAGGTAGAAAGCAAAAGGAAGGTACTTTTGAGCTGCGAAAAGAAGAACAGCCGAAAGAAAAATTAGGTGGTAATCGCATGAGGCAAATAAAGCGACCAACAACAGCACCTCCGGCTGCTCCAGATTCGAGGAAGGTACGCTTTAAATCAGAAATATCCTCAGATGGAGAAAGCAAGGCAAAGTCTACATCTTCTTTACTAAAAGGAGCTAATAGTTTTAGTATGCCTGATGCTAAGGAAAATCCTTCTGAGGATTCAGGCTATGAAAGTTCATTAGATCAGGGGTCTGAATATGAAGACATATCAAATTATCAAGAGAAAAAGCAAAAGGAAAATCCTTTATATGAGCAGAGAGAAGATTCAGGCTATGGAAGTTCATTAAATGAAGAGTCTGTATACAAAGAGATATCAAATTATCAAGAGAAGAAGAGTAAAATTTTAATAGAAAATTCGCAGAGTTCAAAATCGCCCAAAGAAGAGCCAATTTATGCAACAGTTCCTAAAGAACATATAGAAGCAAAAAGAGAACGTAAGCAGAAACAACAACCTCAATCCCTCGTACCACCAAAACCACCGCAAGTGCCAAAAAAAATGTTTACTACTGGTCAAGAAGTTAGACAAGAATCGAAAGTGGTAATCAAAGATAAACCTGCAGTACCGCCAAAGCCTAAAAATCTAAGCCGTGCTAATCAAAAAGTAAGCACAGAGCCAAAAGTAGTAGGAGTAATTCTTAAAAAATCAGCTGAAAGAGTACCACTAAAATCTGAAAATCAAGACAATAGGAAATCAGCACAAAAAGCTGCTGGTAAGGCGATACCAAAAGTAGCAGCAGCTACTATGAAAGGAGGAGCTAATCGCGAGATGGGCAGTAAAGTAAAGGCATTAAAAGAAAAATTTGAGCAAAATCAAGCAAAAGGAAATGCTAATGTACAGCTTGCTGAAAGCAAAACCACTCCAGCAGCACAAGCGGATATCGGTGTGAAGAAAAAACAATCTCATTCATTTCTAACAGAGAATAAAAGATCTGCAACGAAACACGTAACAGCAAAATCTGATCCAAAATCTCATGTCAGCAAAAATTCCCTTCTCACGCATGCAAATGTAAAGGAAATGGTTGCACAAATTGAGAAAGGAAAAGGAGGAAGATAGTAACATTTGGGAAAAAAACATATGTGTCAAGTCAAGAGATTGTGAGCAAATTTAGGAAATTATAGCTAAACTGACTTAGATTTACCGACAATTTGAAAAACCGTCATTCCGCTAACTATAGTATTTTCAAAAGCGAATGATAAAGGTATAATATGTTTTTTTAAAGTAGGGAAAGCGATGGTATATAGTGTAGATTTAAGGGAAAAAGCAGTGTCTTTGGTAGAAAAAGGAAAGTCAAAGGTTGAAGTTGCAGAGGTTTTTGAGATAGGGATAGCAACACTATATAGATGGCTAAAAAAGAAAGCTACTGGCCAAGGTCTCAAAGCGGTAAAAAGTACTGGTTTTATTCGAAAAATAGATCCAGAAATACTCAAAGAATATGTCAAAAAACACCCAGATCACACACTAGCAGAAATGAAACAAAACCTTGGCTTTGGGATAAGTGCAATTTGGTATAGATTAAGACAGCTAAAAATAACCTTTAAAAAAAGTCACATTCTATCAAGAGCGCAATCAAGAAGATAGGCAGCAATTTATCGATAAAGTCTCAAAAATAGACCACTGTAGCATTTTATATATAGATGAAGCAGGAGTTGATAATAGACTATACCGAGAATATGCACGAGCTCCAAGAGGAGAAAAAATATATGCTGATGTTCCAGGAAAAAAGCGGGAAAGAGTGAGTATAATAGGTGGATGAGAAGTTTATTGCACCAATGACCTTCACAGGAGGGTGTAATAAAGATATATTTAATGTATGGTTAGAGCGAAGATTACTTCCACAATTACAGCGTGATACAACCATAGTTATGGATAATGCTACATTCCATAAAACTCCCAAAACAAAGTCATTAATAGAGTCTTTTGGCTGTCATTTGCTTTATCTTCCAACATATTCACCTGATCTAAATCCGATAGAGCATTGTTGGCACACCATCAAAAGTTGCCTCAGACCTCTAATGCATCAATGTACAGACTTACACCTTTTAGTTGGTAATACCATTTTAGACGTTTATCATTCGTTTTAGAAAATACTATAGTTGAAATAGCGCAGTTACTCACCCCATAAATTTGGTGCTCTCTTTCAATCAAAGGTGTCTTGCTGCTTGAAATGTTTTCTTTGTAAAAATTTGGCTTATCTTTATATCATCTCATTCAAACAGCATTAACATAACTTATGCCTTTTTTGGATGTAGAAATTTTCTAGGAATTGTCTTTTTGAATTCTATGGTATTTTGTTTAACATTGAAACAAGAGGCCAGTGTCACGCACTGGCATGACACCCATTTGTTCCTATAGTTGTCTTTTCTCGTCTACCTTATTTTGCCACTCTGCTGAACAGATACATAAAGAAAGTGGAAAATTGGACATTCTCAACTCGGCTCCTGCAGATTAAAAATTAAGTTGAATAAAAATTGGATTTGACGCAGTTTTTTCCCATAGTTTAAGAAATTAAAAGTTTAACGATTAGAATTATAATTACAAACCACAATAAAAAATAGACTTTTCCATTTGATTTATTTTTAATTTGGATGTTTTCTAATTTTTTATCAGCTATTAGGTTTAATTTTTTTATAAGGCTAAATATCCCTTGGATTGTTTTTACAGGATAAGAACTTCTAATTTTTTCCCTATACCCTATTTTATTTTCATGTTGACTGCTTATCCACGCTTCAACTACTTTCCACATATTGATTTCTGAGTAGATCTTTCTACATGTCCCTTCCAGTAAAATCATAGTTTTCTGCAGCAATAACAATTGTGTTTGAACTTTCATATCAAAATCACCAGTTATTTTTAATAGCTGAGCAAGTAAACTAGCAAATGAAATCTTCTGTATAGGCTGCCCAATAATGGGTTCACCTATTGCCCTGCAAGCTGTGACAAAATTTCTATGCTGTGATGAAACATAACCAGCCCTAAAGTGCATTTTTGCAACGTGATCATAATCCCGATTTAAAAAGCCTTTGAGTATCTCTATAACGTAATAGCATGTCTCACGATCTATTCTACCCATGATTCCACAATCCAGGGCAATAATATTGTTATTACTATCAACCATTAGATTTCCAGGATGCATATCAGCATGAAAAAAACAATCCCTGTATACTTGATTGCAAAACGATTCTATAAGATTGATAGCTATTTGCTTACGATTATTCAGTTTTTCAACTTCGTATATTGGCGTTGCTTCTATCCATTCTAATGTTAAAACCTTTTTCGAAGTTCTATTCCAATCTATTTCAGGTACGTAAAAACCTCTGTCATTTTTTGTGTTTTCCTTTAGTTCCGAAGAGTGAGCAGCTTCAAAACGTAGATCTAACTCTAATCGGCAAATTTCAGCAAAAGTTTTGACTAATTCAATTGGCCTCAGCCTTTTTGATTGTTCGCTAAATTTTTCTGCAATTTCTGCAAGCCAAGAAAGCATTTTTATATCCCTTGAGAATGTTTTCTCAATATTTGGCCTTAAAACCTTCACAGCAACTTCCTTACCCTCAGTTGTAACCGCTCTATGCACCTGAGAAATCGATGCTGCTGCAATTGGCTTTTCAGAAAAGCTTGAAAAAATGTCGCTCAATTTACAATTAAACTCACTTTCTATAGTTTTAACTGCTATTTTATGTGAAAATGATGGCAATCTATCACATATCAATAACAAGTTATTTGTTATATCCTCATTTAAAACATCAGTACGTGATGAGATAGACTGCCCAAACTTAATGAACACCGGACCTAATTTTTCAAGAGCACACTTTAGCTTGTGGCCTTGTATTTTATTTATTGATTTTTTTGATGGTGGAAGTAAATAAGGTAATATATTGTAACGCGTCAGCACCGTAGTTATGTGCAGAAGACGCAAAATATTTTGAATCATTTCGCTGCGTAACTGCTAAATATTTCATTTAGGGTTCTATTTTTCATAATCTCATCAGGCTTGCCTTGGCAATAGATAGTATTATTTATACAAATTATGTAATCTGAGGATGGTAGAGCAGAGTTAAGATCATGAGAAGTCATAAGAATCGATACCAATCGTTTTTTTGCTATTTTATTTATAATATCATAAAATTTAGCCCGCGCGTTAATATCCATTGCACTAACTGGTTCATCTAGAATGATCAAGTCAGGCTCTGCAATTAAACAACGTGCAAGCAGTAATAATTGTGTTTGCCCTGCAGAAATTTCTAACACTTGATTTTTCAAAATGTTACCGATACCAGCCAACTCTATCGTTTCTGTAATAATGGATTGATTTTTCTTTAGTCTTTTCAAGGAGCTATTTAAAAGAAAATATTCAACTGTTATTGGCATCAAATTACTAATACTAAAATTTTGCGGCATGTAGCTAATTTTTGTGTTCTCAGCTAACACAATATTTCCAGTATAATTTTTATTTATACCAGCAATTGCTTTCACTAAAGAGGTTTTACCTCCACCATTTGGACCAAGTATTGTAATTATGTCTCCTCTTTCCATGAACATATTGATATTGTCAAGGATTCTTTTACCATCATATGCGAGAGCAAGATTTTCTATTTTTAGAACACGATTATTGACATTATTCAATTTATTGACAAAATTTAACTTCTTCTCAACGTTTATATGAGACATTTACTGGCTTTTTTTCTATTACTTTCACTTACACTATACTATAATATTGCCTTTTCATCCAATTTAAAAGTTGTAGCTACAATCAAACCTATCCACTCACTTGTAGCTTCTGTTACAGAAGGGATTTTAGAACCGGAATTGCTTGGCTATGCAACATCTGCACATAATTATATATTAAAGCCATCTGATGCGAGTAATTTAGAATCAAGTGACGTTATATTTTATGTTGACGATAACTTAGAGACGTTTGTTCAAACTTTCGCCAAAAATAATAAAGAACTAGTGCAATTGTCAAAGGCAATCAACCTACTTCCTACTCGGCCACATTCATTTTCTA
Source organism: Wolbachia endosymbiont (group A) of Opomyza germinationis (assembly GCF_964264765.1). Lineage (NCBI taxonomy): Bacteria > Pseudomonadati > Pseudomonadota > Alphaproteobacteria > Rickettsiales > Anaplasmataceae > Wolbachia > Wolbachia endosymbiont (group A) of Opomyza germinationis. Next base: position 1,268,575 of record NZ_OZ183482.1, on the reverse strand, counting down.
GAAAAATCACTCACATTCAAGATGAAAAAGATTTACACATGTGGCTGAGTCCCGAAAATGCAAAGAGCATGATACTTTCTATAAGTGCAACATTGTCTGACATAGATAAAGGAAATTCCCATCGATACAGTTCTAATGCAACAAAAGCTATAAAAAAAATAGACCAAGAAGTAAAAGAAATCATGAAAGAACTGAATGATTTTAAAAATCAAAAATACATCGTTACTCATGATGCTTATCAATATTTTGAAAAATATTTCGGTCTAAATCATCCAAGCGCTATTCTTTCCATAGAAGAGGATTCTTACATAGGTATGAAGAGTTTAATGAAGCTAAAAAAGATAATGAAGGAAGAAAACGTTAAATGTATATTTGCTCATTCACAGGAAGATAGCATAAAGCCTAACGCCCTTTCTAATGACGCAAAAATGGTAGTTCTTGATCCTATTGGATCAGACATAGAGCCTGGAAAAGATGCATATCTAGCTATAATCAATAGCATTGCACAAAATTTTAAGTCTTGTTTTGTTGAGTAATAAGTTCCCTTTTAGCTTACTGTTTTATTGTTCTACAAATCAAGAAGAAGTGAGTTTACAACAAATGGTGTCATTCCAGTCTGGAATCCAGCTTTTTCATAATCATCAAAACGTTGTATTTTAACATAAAATGGCTGCTTTTATGCTTACTAACTTAATAAAATTCCTGGATCCCAGTGGGCTTTGTTGCATCACACTTTATGAGATGGTGATTTATGGTAAATTCATGTAACTATCTCAAATTTAGCCATACCAATATCAGTGAATTTATTAAGCAAATAGCATTTAGTTCTTTTTCTCGATTTATCTCAGATTTATTCCTAAAACTAAATCCGAATATTTGCTTTAATCTTGAGAAAAACCCTTCAATATAAGATCTTTTCCCATAATTTACTTCTTTTTTCCATTCTTTCATGCCATCTTCACCGTATAATTTTATTAACCTAATAGCAGCATTCCTGTCAGACATATAATCTATTTCTGGATGTTCTGCCGCATTGTTTATTGGTGGAATTTTTGTCTTTATATCATATTCGTTACACAACTTATAAAACTTGTGCCTATCACATGCTCTATCTGCATATAGTGCTTTTATGGCATGCTGAAAATCAACTTCTTTTAGCAAATCACAAGCTCCATAGTGATCAGAGTAGACACCGTTACTGTATTTTACAGCTATGGCTTTTTTGTTGTTTATATTCAACATTACGTGCAATTTTCTCGTTTGCTCATAGCCACGATATTTTCTGTCAGTGCTATTTTCCTTGCTGTGTGTTGTTGTATATACTAATTCCTGTACTGTCTATAGCAATTTCGATATCTTCCATATTATTTTCTGCAATCATTTATCTTAATATTAAGTTTCTTTTGATGCTTGTGAATAGCTGCAAATCTCTTCCTATTTGTTGCAAATACCCTTTTATAAACCCGACTGTTTGTCTTAAACCAATTCTAAAGAAACTGACGATTATATGCACCAAAATCACAACTTTATCACTATAAATATAGTTGCCGCCCTGCATTTTTGGACAATTCTCGTACCAATTTTCTATGGCGTCATTGATATAACAAAAAATGCTTCCTCTTTCTTGGAGAAATTTGTTATATTCATGGCAGTTACTGACTCTCATTTTTTGTGGCATATTTTTTCTTCAACAGTTAAATGGCTATTTATAATGAATTTTGTCAGTAACTGCCAGTTCTTTTCACTTGAGCGATGCAACAAAGCCATCCCAGTGTCAAGCACTGGGATGACATCGTAGGGGTGCTGGCCTGATAACCGTCATCCCGCTACTTGTTAGCGGGATCTAGAGATACCGCGAATGAATCGCGGTATGACGGTTCGCGGCGGCATGACGATAAGGTTTATACCTTGTCATCCCAGTGCTTGACACCGAGATTGATTTATCTTGTCTACCTTATTTTGCCACTCCGCTGAACGGATACCATATTATGCAGGTTTAGAATTATGCTTTATTCTTACGTTTATGTCTTGGCCCAATACAATCAATAAGTTAAGCAAGTATTCTAAGGAGAACCCTTCGATTTTTGACCTATTGATTTGAGATACTTTAGGTTGATCAATCTTTAGAGCGTTTGCTGCTTTTTTCTGTGTTGTGTACTTCTTACTTATTAATTGTGCAATGACCTTTATTAATTTCAGTTTTGTATCTTTCACATCCCCCAACTCTACTATTATAGGATAACTTAATTGTAAATTTTGCATAATAATAAAATTCCTTATAAAAAAATTACTTTAGTTTTTCTTCTTTAAATAACACATGCCTTCTGACTACTGGGTCATACTTCCTAAACTCCAGTTTTTTGGTGAGCTTTTTTGGATTACGCTTTTTTACATAAAAATAGCCAGTTGATTTTTCTTCACCAGTTTTTGTTATCTTGATTGCAGTGCTGACTAACTTAACGAGCAAAGAAGCATTTTTTTTCGCCATACTTATAATGATATAATAAATTCTATGCGAGTTTATTACGCAAAATACTAAAAGTCAATCGAATAATGCAGATTGCAAAATCCTTGACAATCAACAGTGCATTAAGTAGCATAAAGTTAACTTCAGAATAAAAAGCAAACGGTAAATAAGTGACAAATAGTGGTAAAAGGGTATTATTGATAGAAAATTCTATCTGTTCTAATGAGGTAAGAGTTGCCTTGTCAATTAATAACAAGGTTGTAGAATTTGAACAAGAATTCAAGGAAAAAAAACAATTAAGAGGTAATATATACGTTGCTTATATAAAGCGTATAGAGCCTTCTTTGCAAGCCGTATTTATTGAATATGGGAAAAATAAGCAAGGTTTTTTGTCTTTTTCCGAGATATCTCTAGATTACTTCAACATTCCAGAAAAAGAAAAGGAAACTATCTTTGAGGGCTACTCAAATGACGATTGTATAGAAGAAGCCTCAGCAAATGTTTCTTCAGATTCTGCAGCTAGTAAGAATGTCAACGGATCAGGTAGTGGTTTTGTAAGAGAGGTACCTTTATATAAAAAATACAAATTACAAGATGTTATTTCAGTAAATCAAAAAGTATTGGTCCAGCTAACTAAAGAGGAACGAGGCAATAAAGGAGCTTCATTTACAACATACATAACTTTAGTGGGTAGATACTGTGTTTTCATGCCAAATTCCATGAGCAAAGGTGGAGTGTCCCGCAGAATTGAAGATGCTAATGTCAGAAAGCAGTTAAAGGAGATACTGAGTTCAATAAACTTGCCAAAAAGATCAGGTTTAATAGTAAGAACTGTTGGTTCAGGAAAAAATAAGAAAGAAATTGAGCAGGATTACAATTACTTATCCTCATTATGGCAGAGCATTCAAAAAAATGCCTTCTCTGTAAACGTTCCATCATTAATTTACAATGAAGCAGATGTAATTATGAGATCTGTTCGTGATTTTTGTAGCGATGGTATAGAAGTTATAGTGTCTGGAAAGGAAGCTTTTGAGGCAGTTAGGCAATATGCTAACAATGCACTAAAAGGTAGTAAGTTGCGCTATAGATTGTATAGAGGTTATGCTCCGATCTTTACTTACTACGGAATCGAAGATCAAATTTCTGAGTTATATAGCAATAGAGTAGAATTGCCATCTGGTGGGTCTTTGATAATAACTTTAACTGAGGCGTTTGTTTCAATAGACGTAAATTCAGGAAAGATGACAGGAGAAGATAGCATAGAAGAAACAGCTTATAGAACCAACATGGAAGCAGTACCTGAAATATCAAGACAGGTGAATCTTAGGGGCCTATCAGGATTAATAGTAGTCGATTTTATTGATATGTTGAAATATCAGTATTGCAGAGCTGTTGAGTCTGCTATAAAGCAAGCGTTTAAAGATGATAAAGCTAAAGTTCAATTTAGCTACATAAATGACTTTGGTTTAATGGTATTTTCAAGGCAAAGAATTAAACCAAACATACAAGAAATTAATACTACAGAGTGTTTACACTGCAAAGGTACTGGAAGAGTAAAATCAAACGAAGTAATTGTTTCATCAATACTAAGGGATTTACAACATATTGCTAACAAGAATCGAAATAAGTCTTTTGATTTAGTAGCACACAGTGCAGTTATAGCGCACATTTTTAATAACAAACGCAATACAGTTTCTACAATCGAAAAAGAGTTTAATATTATATTGAACGTTAGTATTGATAACAGTTTAGATGTAAATACATTTGTTTTAAAACAAGGAGATGATGTTAATTTAAACGGTTATAAGCCATTACAGAACTCTGGATACCAAATTGGGGATAGCAGCAATGAAGAAGCTGATAATTCAAATAAACTACGAGGCAATTTTTGGCTGACTAAGTGGCTTTCGCGCCTTTTAAGTTCTAATAACTAATTAGAAACCTAAATTGGGCTTGTAATTAATGAGCCCTATACTTATATATTCTTATATCAGATAATATTTACAATGGGGTACTCATTATGGGAAGAGCAATAGGCATAGATCTCGGAACAACAAATTCTTGTGTTGCAATAATGCAGGGCAAGGATACAAAGGTAATAGAAAATAAAGAAGGGGCAAGAACTACTCCATCTATAGTTGCATTGACTTCTTCAGGAGAAAGGTTGATTGGTGCTCCAGCAAAAAGGCAAGCAACCACCAATGCAAGTAATACCTTTTTTGCTACTAAGAGATTAATAGGCCGTCAATATAGTGATCCTGAGATGAAAAATCTAAGTGTACCATACAAAGTATTTGCAGCAAAAAGTGGTGATGCATGGGTTAAAACAACTGATAATAAAGAATATTCTCCTAGTCAAATTGGTGCATTTATACTACAAAACATGAAAGAGGCAGCAGAAGCTTATCTTGGAGAGGAAGTAAAAGATGCTGTGATAACAGTGCCAGCATACTTCAACGACTCTCAACGTCAAGCAACAAAAGATGCAGGAAAAATTGCCGGATTAAATGTACTCAGAATAGTAAATGAACCGACTGCTGCAGCACTTGCTTATGGTCTTGATAAGAAACATGGGCACACAATAGTAGTATATGACCTTGGTGGTGGTACATTTGACGTTTCAATACTTGAAATAGGTGATGGAGTTTTCGAAGTGAAAGCAACAAACGGTGATACCCATCTTGGAGGTGAAGACTTTGATAATGGAGTAGTGAGTTATTTACTAGATGAATTCAAGAAAAGTAATGGCATTGATTTGAAAAATGATCCAATGGCTATGCAAAGAATCAAAGAAGCTGCTGAAAAAGCGAAAATTGAATTATCAAGTGCAATGGAAACGGAAATAAATCTACCGTTTATTACAGCTGATGCAAGTGGTCCAAAACACTTAAATATGAAATTAACGAGAGCAAAACTTGAAAGCTTAGTGAATGATTTAATCGAAAGAACTATGGCTCCTTGTAAAAAAGCTCTTGAGGATGCTGGTTTATCTGCTAGTCAAATTGGCGAAGTGGTTCTTGTTGGTGGCATGACTCGTATGCCAAAAGTCATAGAGAAAGTTAAAGAATTCTTTGGCAAAGATCCACATAGAGGAGTTAACCCTGATGAAGTTGTAGCAATTGGAGCTGCAATACAGGCGGGGATCATTCAAGGTGATGTAAGAGATGTGTTACTACTTGATGTGACCCCACTTTCTCTTGGTATTGAAACTCTAGGAGGAGTATTCACTCCACTTATTGAGCGTAATACTACAATTCCTACTAAAAAATCTCAGGTGTTTTCAACTGCAGAAGATAACCAAACAGCTGTTACAATTAAGGTGCATCAGGGTGAAAGAAAACTGGCAGTTGATAATAAGCTACTCGGTCAGTTTAGTTTGGAAGGGATACCTCCTGCTCCGCGCGGAAGGCCACAAATTGAAGTGACATTTGATATAGATGCAAATGGAATAGCACACGTTTCTGCAAAAGATAAAGCTACTGGAAAAGAGCAAAAAATACGCATTCAATCTTCAGGTGGTTTATCTGATAATGAAATAAATCGCATGGTAAAAGAAGCTGAAGAAAAAGCGCAAGAAGATGAAAAGCGCAAAAAGTTTATTGAAGTGAAGAATCAAGCGGATAGCTTAGTCCATTCTACAGAAAAGTCTCTGACAGAGTATGGTGATAAAGTTTCACCAGAAGATAGATCTGCTATTGAAAATGCAGTTAACGAATTAAAAGAAGTTAGTAAATCTGATAACATTGATGACGCTGATTCAATACAGCAGAAAGTTACTAATCTTTCTCAATTATCTATGAAACTTGGAGAAGCTATGTATCAAACATCTCAACAAAATAGTGCTGAAAATGGCTTTTCATCAGAAGGAAATCCAAATGATAAAGAGGAAAAAGTAGTAGATTCTGATTATCAAGACATAGATAATAAAGAAGAGAATAAATAATTGTGATCACTTTTCCTGTCATCCGAGTAGCTGACACTGAGATGACAGGAGGAGCATATTGTTGCTTAAAGAAACCATTATGGACATTATTAAGGCAATAGAAGAAAAGATACGCGATTCGATAGATGTAATTGATATCAACATTATCGATGAATCAGCAAAGCATGCTGATCATTATTTTGCTTCATCTTCAACATTACCTTCGCACATTAAATTAATATTAATATCTGACGGCTTTATTGGAATGAGCGTTCTAAAAAGACACAAGTTGATTTATGAGTTATTGAAGGGTGAGATAGAGCTAATACATGCAATTTCTCTTCACTTGTATACGCAAGATGAGTACAATTTAAAAAATAAATAATAAAAATGTGAAGGAAGAGTCTATATTAGTTAAAGCAGGAAGAAAATTTAATGACTATAAAGGTTCCATGAACCCGCCAGTTTATCATTCTTCTACCATATTATTCCCTACTTACAAGGACTACTTAAATGCAGCAAATGGAGAAAGTATATACGATGTAATCAACGATGGTGTTGCAAGGGATTATAGCTACAGTAATGTTGGTACTCCTACTGTTCATTATCTTTCAAATGCACTGGCTGAAATTGAAGGGAGTGGACAAGCGCTTATTTATCCTTCCGGACTATTTGCACTTACTTTTGCTATTCTAACTTTCGCTAAAGCAGGCTCGCACGTTTTAATTCAAGATAATAGTTATTATAGGCTTAGGAGGTTTGCAGAAAATGAGCTACCAAAAAGAGGAACAGAAGTAACTTTTTATGATCCAACACAGGATATAACTGATTTAATTCAGAGTAATACTTCATTGATAATGATCGAGACTCCTGGTTCTGTAACGTTTGAGATTTCGAATATAGAGCATATAGTAAAAGTTGCTAAGGAACATAAAATTGTGACCGTTTGTGACAATTCATGGGCCACTCCTTTGTTATTTAAGCCGCTTGATTATGGAGTTGATGTTGCACTATATGCGGTGACAAAGTATCTAGCCGGTCACTCAGATTTAGTGATGGGGGCTATTATTGCTGAAGGTGAAATTTTTAAATTGCTTTATGAGAGCTATAAAAATTATGGGGTAACCATTCAATCGCACGACTGCTACCTTGCACATAGGGGACTTAGAACATTGTACACACGTATGAAAAGGCACCAAAATACAGCAATGGAAGTGGCAAAGTGGCTAGAAAAACATTCAAAAATCAAAAAAGTTTTGTATCCAGCACTTCCCTCCCATCCTCAACACGAATTATGGAAAAGTTACTTCAAAGGAGCAAGCGGCACATTCAGTATAGCACTAGATAGAGAATATTCATGTGAAGAACTAAGCTGCATGGTTGATCACATGAAAATTTTTGGTATCGGTGCTTCTTGGGGAGGATGCGACAGTTTGATATTACCAATAGATCGTAGATCTATGTCAAGATCTGTAATGAATTCAGATTATGGTGGAAGTTTTATACGGATATTTTGTGGACTGGAAGATCCTGAAGATTTAATCTCTGATTTAAATGCTGCACTAGCAAGGTTGCCATGTTTGAACACTAAAACTGGCAGATGAAACTGAGAGAATTACTGCATAACATTATTGATGTTAACTTTGATATTGAAATCAAGGGCGTTACATGTAATCCCAATAGAGTAAAGGAAGGTTATCTTTTTGTTTGTGTGTCTGCGGTGTCATTCCAGCGCGTGACGCTGGAATCTAGAAAACCAGCATGTATCCAGATTTTTCCTACTGAATCCCAGTATCACGCACACGACTGTGTAGACGTTGTCATACAAGGAACCAAAAAAGATGTCATCCCAGTGCTTGACTACTTGGATCCAGAAAATTTAATTGCAAATGAACACACTAAGCAATTGCATAATAAAAACTGGATTCCAGTGTCAGCTACTTGCATGACAAATACTCCGAGTTTTGCAGTGCTTGACCACCCAAACCCTCAAGAAATATACAGAGAAATAGTCAGCAGGTTTTATCAATTCAAACAGCCCAAATATGTTGCTGCTGTAACTGGTACAAATGGTAAAACTTCAGTAGTAGAATTTTGCCGCCAGATCTGGCAAAACTCTGGCTATAATGCTGCGTCTATTGGAACACTTGGAACATGCATCAATAATGACAGAGAAGATAATAGCGATAATCTTACCACTCCAGGCGCAGATGACCTTTATTCCACATTATGTGGTATAAATAGTAAGAACGTAGAACAATTAGCATTAGAGGCTTCAAGCCATGGAATTGACCAATACAGAATTCATGGACTTAGGTTCACTGCTGCAGCTTTTACTAATTTCTCGCAAGATCATTTGGACTATCATAAGAGTATCGATGAGTATTTTGAGGCTAAGAAAAGGTTATTTTATGAGGTACTACCAGAGGGAGAAACAGTAATTTTAAATGCGGATATAAATGAGTACCATGCATTGCTTAAAATAGCTGAAAAACGCAGCAACAAAGTTATCACCTATGGAAAAACAGGTTCTGATATTACTTTATTAGAGCAAACACCAACCCCTAATGGTCAATACCTTACAATTAAAATTGGCGATGAAATTTATAACATGTTTTTTCCAGTTTTGGGGCAATTTCAAGCATATAATCTGTTGTGTGCAATTGGTATAGTTACCTCGTCTGGACTGAATTACAGAGAAATATCTATAGGTAAACTCGTTTCTCCACCAGGAAGAATGGAAAAAGTTAAACCTTTTGCATTCGTGGATTACGCACACACTCCAAGTGCGCTTAAACAAGCCCTGTTGTCTTTAAAATGGCACTTCAACAAAAAAATAGTCCTAGTTTTTGGATGCGGTGGCAATCGTGATCGGAAGAAGCGTTCAGAAATGGGTAAAATAGCACAAATGTATGCAGACAAAGTAATAATCACAGATGACAATCCGCGTGATGAAGATCCTGCAAAAATTCGCCACGATATTTTGCTATATTGTCCTAGTGCACTGGAGATAGGGGACAGGAAAGAAGCCATAGAAAAAGGCATAGATATTGCCTATAACGAGGGTATGATTCTGCTGGTTGCAGGAAAAGGACATGAGAAATTTCAAATCATAGGGAATCAAACCTTTGAGTTTAGTGATGTTGAGGTTATTAAAAGTAAAGTTTTATCTTGACCTATATACTCTGACCAATTTCCTGTACAGAGCTCTCTGTTCCTTCCATTTTAGTGTTAGGTTTTGACATTACGTACGCAATGCAAACAGATACTAATGCAATGGATACAGATATACCAATAGTTACTAGTATAGGTAATTCAACAATGTATCCAATACCCGCCACTATCAATGCAGTTGCAATACCACCTACAGCAATCATTTTTGCTTGCCTTTTTTTCTTACATTCCATTTCTCTCTTATGTTTTTCTTCTTCTGCTTTCTTTAAAGCAGCAGCATTTTCCTTATGCTTCTCTTCTTCTGCTTTCTCCAAGACAGCAATCACCTCTTTGTCTGTAGCAAACATACTGGGAATGGAATTATTATTATCTAGTGCTAAAGGACTAGCTCCTTTATTTAACAGGCACCTCACTGCATTTATATGATTATTAGTAGCAGCAAAATGCAGCGGTGTTGAGCCAAGTTTAGAACATGAGTGAATATGTGCTCCTTGCTCCAGTAGTAATTCTATTATTTCCGTATTACCGCTGCTAGCGGCACAATGCAGAGCAGTGTGTCCACCACCATCGCGTGTACTAACCTCTGCACCTTTCTCCAGTAGACGTCTTACTGTTTTTACTAAGCCTTTATGAGCAGCAATGTTTAACGCAGTAGTATAATACCTAGAAGCATGGGTAATCTCTTGCCGTATTTCAAATAAATGATCTATGTGAAAATTAAGTCTTTTCCACTGATTGTATGTATCTTGGTTACATGCGAGCAGCTTTTGCTTAATTTCTTCAATTATGTCACTTTCTTTTGATTCTTGCTCTATTTCTTGGAATATAGCATCAATTTCTTGCTCTTTTATACTCATACGCTCCCCAACAACTATTCAACTATAAATTATAATTTTATGGATATAGTAAAAGCAAGCCAAGATTTTATGTAATAGCCTCACAATCATTCACCGTTCTTGCAAGTGATAGCACTCTCACTTCTTTTGCACCGGAGTTTAAAATTTCCTGAGAGCAAGATCTTACAGTTGCTCCGGTTGTTACCACATCATCAACTAATATCACGATTTTATTTTCGATAATTTTCTTGTTGCTTGTTTTAAAAGCCTTCTTTAAATTTTTTTCACGCTGTTTAAGTGAAAGACCAGCTTGAGGCGCAGTATGGCGAAGGCGTTTTATTGCAAATGGCGTATAGGATAAATTGGACAACTTACTCAATTCTTTTGCAAGCAGTGCTGCTTGATTATATTTACGTTTAAACAAGCGCATTTTATGTAACGGTATAGGGATTATGATCTCTGCGTTCTGAAATGTATCCTGATTAGCTTGGTGTATCCACTTTGCATAGATTTTTACGTAATTCAAATTATCAAAAAATTTGAAATTTATAATCATGTTTCTACTATGTTGATCATAAGCAAAAACTGATCTTAATACTTTAAACGGTGGAGGATTGATGATGCACTTACCACACGTATAAATATTGTCTGAGATTACTACGCCACAAACATTGCAGTAATGCTTAGTTAGAAAATTGATTTTTTTGTTGCATTCACTACACAGATTAAGATTTTCATCAATGATACATTCGCAACTTACGCATACGCTTGGAAATATGAGATTTGTAGCTTTTTTTAGTAAGAGAAGGTTCACAACTCATTAAATATATTATAAAATAATTTATATAGTATAGCTAAAGTAACTTAAGCTTACACTCTTTCACTTTTTATTCCATTTCAATATAGTTCAAACTGAGCCACTGCTGGGTGCTGTAGCTAGTGCAAGTCAGGTTTTCCTACTTCATACCGCCGCGGTATCTCTAGATCCCGCTAACAAGCAGCGGGATGACGAATTTGTCGTTTATCAAATCGTCGGTAAACCTAAGTCACTTTAGTTATAGTATCAAACATAAAGGTTGCAATATTATGTTGGCTGCTAAAATAGCACCAAGTGCACACAATGAATACACTTTCTCTGCCCTGTGACCCACGTTTATCATTATCTTGATAATACTTGTTATAATTGTCTTTACTCTCAACTCCACAAATTACATCTTTCACAGGTCCTAGCACATTATCAACGTAACGTACAGATTTATAGAAACTATTTTCTGGAACTAGTGTGTTATCTTCTGCTTTCTTAGCAGGTACAACTCCATATTCAACGTACCTTCTAAAGTATCGATATACTGACATTCTTATCTCCAAATCATAAATATGCAACCTAGCCTAATATAATTAAGAAATAGTTTATAATAAATACGTTTTAAGATACCTGCCTGTAACACTTTCTGGAATTTTTACCACTTCTTCTGGAGTTCCAGTAGCAATCACTTCTCCGCCTTTTATTCCGCCCTCTGGTCCGATGTCTATTATATAATCTGCAGTTTTTATAACGTGCAAATTGTGCTCGATAACTATAACAGTGTTTCCCAGATTGACTAATCTATGGAGTATTTTTAGTAAGTTATTTATATCTTCAAAGTGTAATCCAGTTGTTGGCTCATCAAGAATATACAATGTTCTTCCGGTAAATCGTTTTGATAGCTCTTTGGACAGCTTTATTCGTTGTGCTTCACCCCCAGACAACGTTGTTGACGACTGTCCGAGTTTTATATAGCCAAGCCCTACTTCCTGCAAAGAAACCAACTTTTCTTTTACCATTGGAAGGTTTTCAAAAAAATCACAAGCCTGATCTATCGTCATATCAAGCACATCAGAGATTGATTTTTCTTTATAAGTAACTTCCAATGTTTCCCGATTATACCTTCGCCCTTTACATTGCTCACACTTCACATAAACGTCCGGTAGAAAATGCATCTCTATCTTTAAGTGCCCATCACCTTTACAAGCCTCACACCTTCCCCCTCTGGTATTAAATGAAAACCGGCCTATATTATATCCCCTTGCTTTTGACTCCGAAAGACCTGCAAACCAATTTCTTATATGAGTGAACATACCAACATATGTTGCTGGATTTGACGCAGGAGTTCTACCAATTGGCGACTGATCAACTTCTATAACTTTATCTATATATTCAAGGCCTTCTATTCTATCACACTGACCATACCTTGCAGACGAATGATGTATCTTATGTGCTGAATATTTATATAACGTTTCTATGACTAAACTTGATTTTCCCCCTCCTGATATTCCAGTAACACAAATAAGATTCCCTATAGGAAATTTAACGTTTACATTTTTTAAGTTATTTTCACATGCATTTATTACTTTTATGAACTGAGTTGCTTGCTTTCTTCTCCTTGGAATTAAAATTTTTTTCTCTCCACTCAAATATTGCCCTGTTATGCTCCCTGAATTTCTTTGCACCTGGTCTGGTGTTCCTTCTGCAACAACTTTTCCACCATTTACGCCAGCTCCAGGACCAATATCAATCGCATAATCAGCAGCCATTATTGTATCTTCATCATGCTCAACAACGATTACAGTGTTACCCATGTCTCTTAAGTTTTTTAGTGTGGCAATTAACCGATCATTATCACATTGATGAAGGCCAATCGAGGGTTCATCAAGAACATATAAAACCCCCGTTAATCCTGAGCCAATTTGCGAAGCAAGTCTGATCCTCTGACTCTCACCGCCAGAGAGAGTGCTAGATTCTCGATCAAGCGTTAGGTAATTCAACCCTACATTCTTTAAAAATGTTAGCCTCTTGATTATTTCACTTAGTATTTTATTTGAGATTTGCTTCTGTTGTTCTGTGAGCTTGTCTGGCAAATTTTCAAACCACTTAAGGGATTCATCGATACTAAGCCCTGATATTTCACCTATATGTTTGCTATCAATTTTTACTGTAAGCGCTTCTTTTCTCAATCTATAGCCAGTGCATTCTCTGCAGTGAGTGACAGAGCAATATCGCTCAACAAGTGTTTCATCATAATCCATCTGGTTCTCCAAGATACTGATCAAACCTTGAAATTTATTAGAGCCAAAGAGTATCATATCTTTTACTTCTTGATCTATGTTCTTCCACGGAATATCAAGGTTAAATTTGTAGTTTTCAGCCAGTGATAGAATTGCACTTTTTAGAAATCCATAACCTGTGTGCACTTGGCGGAACATTGATCCCACTGGCTTTAAAGCACCCTCAGATATTGAAAGAGTTTCATCCGGTACTATTAGCTTTATATCAACACTTAGTTTTTTACCAAGCCCATTACACGAACCACATGCACCGTAAGGGCTGTTAAAAGAAAATAATCTTGGTTCTATTTCCTCAAGAGTGAAACCAGACTCGGGGCATGCAAAATTCTCTGAAAAAGTCAGAATTCGACCATTTTTATACTCGGAATTATGGTTGTCAGGTAGGTTTACTATTTCTACATACATTAGACCATTACCAAGTTTTAGTGCGGATTCTATACTACTTGGCAGTCGATTTCCTATATCGCCCAATATTGATATTCTATCTGCAACCACAAAAACGTCGTGTTTCTTGTTCTTATCGAGTTTAGGGAAGTCATCTACATTGTACACTTCACCATCTATTTTGAACCTTACGTAACCTTGTCTTTTAATTTCCAATATCTCTTTAAGATGTTCTCCCTTTCTACCACGCACAACAGGGGCAAGTATATATATCTTAGTTTCTAAAGGTAACGCAATTATAGTGTCTACAATTTGAGACACCGTTTGTTTTGTTATTGGTAATCCAGTTGCAGGTGAATAAGGAACTCCTATTCGTGCATATACTAAGCGCAAGTAATCGTAAATTTCGGTAACAGTTCCAACTGTTGACCTTGGATTTTTTGAGATCGATTTCTGGTTGATAGATATTGCAGGAGAGAGACCTGTAATCGACTCAACATCTGGTTTATCCTGAATGTTGAGAAATTGACGCGCGTAAGCTGACAGGCTTTCAACGTACCGGCGTTGGCCTTCTGCATAAATCGTATCAAATGCAAGGCTAGACTTGCCAGAACCACTTAGCCCAGTTATAACAACTAGCTTATTTTTCGGTATATTGACGTCTACACCTTGCAGATTATGTTCCCTTGCGCCCTTAACTCTGATAAAATCGTCCATATTATACCATATAACGTATTAACCATTATAGCCTCAAAATACGTGAATTTATAGTGATATATTGATTTTCTATTGATTTTTTCAACTGTTACGGAAAATTAGGCAGCGTTTGATAAATCGTCATTCCGCTACTTGTTAGCGGCTGAGATACCGCGACGGTATGACGGTTAAGTAGGCCAGTGCCCCTATGATGTCATCCCAGTGTCAAGCACATAGCTGTACGAACGTTGTAGTTTAGGAGCAATTCCCACCAGTGGGCCAGTGCCCAGACACTGGTTCTATGCAACTTAATTAAAAACGTTTGTTTTAGCGTAAGACAACTACCTTTAGCTCATCAGCTCAGTTATAAGCAAAATTTCTGGATTCCAGACTGGAATGACACCATTTGCTGTGCAATTTACCTTCAAAAATGAATGTTCGTACAGCTATGTGTCAAGCACTGGGATGACACCATTCTTTTTTCTGGATTCCAGACTGGAATGACACCCCCCTGATAGGCTCAAATCATAATGTTTGTACAGTTGTGGGTTTAGGCTACCTATAAATTCTAAACTGTTGTTACGCACCAAATACACCCCTAGGACCCAAAGTCAGTTTAGCTATATCAGAAAACAGGTTATGTGGAAATCTTAAAATACTTCTTGTTTGCCAAGCAAAATAAATACATTCCTACAAACAAACAGATGCTCAATACTGACGCATAAGAAAACTTAAAAATTAAGTCTCTAGTATATATTGATAGGCATTTACCTGCAGAAAATTTGTATAGTAATCCAACACATACAACGGCACTATCAACCACTGATGCTATAATTAAAGTAATGAAATTTGCCATATGAAAATTCAACTTGGACTTCAATTTTTCAAAAATAATTATGCTTGAGAGAAGAGATACTAAAATTGCAGTATATGAAATCAATATCATCAAATTAAAACTTTGCCATTTAAAAACACAACATAGCGCTGTACACACTATTAAGTTGTACGTAGCTTTGCTTCTGCCATAAAATTCAACCATTGAATTTACAACTAAAGCAGCTCCCACAAATAAGGCAGCACATATCATCAATTTATTTGAAGTGTTGAGTAAAGAAAGACTGATAAACAGGAGTATCGATAAAATAGACATAATTACCTACCCAAAATTAATAACATACATTCATTCTAAATAAACATTACATATAGTAAAAGAGTTATTTAGCATAATAAGAAAAATATTTTATATTAGCATGCCACATCTTTCAGATCTACTTTTAAAACATCCTTTATGTTTAGCACCTTTTTCTCTGTTACTTTGCCAATACATGAATAAACTGCACCTTCAAACAATTCTTCAAACCTCTTCTGATTTTGTGGTGCAATAGTAACCAAAATTCTACTTTGCGATTCAGAAAACATTATTATCTTGTTTATTATGTCTGTATTTTGTATTTTTCCTATTGGCACTAGTGAAAGATCGATTTCAGCACCAAGGTCTCCTGCAATTAGCGATTTTGCCAGAGCAATAACTAATCCGCCTAAGTTTGGTGCAATTGCAGAGGCAATTATGCCATCTTTTATTGCCTGGTTGTAACGCTCATACAACTTCCTAGCGCTCTTTGCATCAACTTTTGGTACGTTGTTATTACCTATTCCACTATATAACTGATATTCAGATCTACCAAGTTCATCAAGTGTTTCTCCAAGCACATATATCAAGTCCCCTGGCATTTTTACATCAAGCGATACCGCATTTTCAATATTTTCTATAATTCCAATTGCTGAGATGAGTAATGAAGGTGGTGCAGAGATTATCACTTTCTCGCCATTTTCATCATATCCCTTGAAGTCATTGAACATACTGTCTTTTCCGGATATGAATGGTGTTTTAAATGCAGTTGCGAAGTCGTAACAAGCCTCTGCAGCTTTCTTTAGTTGCCACAACCTTTCTGGATTATAAGCATCACACCAACAAAAATTGTCGAGCAACGCTAGATGATTTATATTTCCTCCTGCGGCTACATAGTTGCGTATCGCGGTGTCAATTGCACATGCTGCCATGTGGTAGGTGTCAATTTCTCCATAACTTGAGCCAAATCCTTGCGATTTTACAACACCTTTATTTGAAGAAAGGATTGGCCTTGAAACAATAGCTTCACTGCACACTCTTCCCTTGCCCTGCAGTGGTTTCAGCACTGACGACCCTTGAACCTCATGGTCATATTGCACCACTATGAACTCTTTGCTGCAAATGTTTGGTCTGCTCAGCATTTCTTTTAGTTCAATTGCTAAAGAAGGCGAACTTGTTGTCATTCCAGCGCATAGCGCTGGAAGCCCCTTAGACCACGGTTTCGTCTGTAAATGCACTTTGGGATTACCATCATGCAGAAATTCAGTTTCGATGTCCATTATTACTGTCCCTTCAGGACATTTAACAACAGCTTTACCACTCTCATTAAACTCTCCAATCACACAAACCTCCACATCATGTTTTTTCATGATTTGCTTAAACATAGGGAGATTTTCTTCTGGCACTGCTAAGGTCATTCTCTCTTGTGATTCTGATATCCATATTTCCCACTGAGCCATACCATCGTTTTTAAGGAGAACCTTGCTCAAATCAACTTCAAATCCGTCTTTTCCCATTTCACCAATAGACGACGACAGCCCACCTGCTCCGTTATCCGTTATTGCATTATAAAGATCAAGATCTCTTGCTTTTATGACGGCATTGGATAATTTTTTTTGTGTTATAGGGTCACCAATTTGCACAATTGTTGAAGGGCTATTTCCCGATAAAGCCTCTGAAGAGAACGTTGCACCGTGAATTCCATCTCTTCCAACTCTTCCGCCAATAATTACAATCTTATCGCCATTTTTTGGTCCTTTAATGTGTGAAGGTGCATTATTTATATTGCGTGGAATAATTCCAATGCTTCCGACAAAAACTAATGGCTTGCCACAAAATCTATCGTCGAAATATACCGATCCAAGTTGTGTTGGAATACCAGAGCAATTACCAGCAACATTAACACCGTGAATCACTTCTTTCATTATATATTTTGGCGGTAAGATCTCATCAGTGCGCTCTTTATCCCTATAAAATTTGCCTTTTGCTTCTTTGGCAAAGCAAAAGTAATAGGTATTCATTATAGGCTCTGCGCCTTTCCCGAAACCCACTATATCGCGATTAACTCCAAGCACTCCGGTCATTGCTCCACCAAATGGATCAAGAGCTGAAGGGCTATTGTGAGTTTCAACTTTATCTACAATCAAGTAATCGTCATCAAAAATTATTCCTCCTGCGTTGTCGGAGAAAACTGACACGCATATGTCAGAATTTATCTCACGCGTTGCACGCTTAATATAATGAGCATATAGACCGTCTTTTATTTCATCAATAGGGGAGCAAAAAATATTGTGTTTACAATGTTCAGACCAAGTCTGTGCCAGAGACTCAAGTTCAATATCATATGGATTTCTACCAAGTTTTTTAAAGTAATCCTTTATAGCTTTCATTGCTGCCAGCGAGAGCCCTAAAGTGCCATTACCATCGATTCCATCTCTGCTGATTTTCTCAAGTTCTTGGTCACTTACATTTAAATCAACAGATTTAGCCCCATTACTACTTGATATCACTCCAGTGCTCTCTTTTGTCATCCCAGCCTTTTTTTCTGTCATCCCAGTGCTTGACACTGGGATCCATTCTTTTTTTTCCTGGTCACGCGCTGGAATGACACCGGAGTGGGTATTTAATGACTTATATTTACCATAATATTTCCAGCTATAGTTATTATTTTCTTTACAGATAAGTGTGCAATACTCAGTGATGGGGTTGAACTCTTGTTTTATATCATCTTCGGTTGGTAAATCTCCTTGACTTAGAATCAATTTTGAACTTCTTGCTTTGATCTCAATTGGTGTCATTCCAGCGCGTGACGCTGGAATCTGCGTTTTCTCTTTCTGGATCCCAGTGTCAAGCACTGGGATGACAAAAGAAGGGGCTGGGATGACAGGCTGGTCGATATAGCCTTTGCTTATTAAATACTCTCTAACAATTTGTTTCACTGTGTTGCCTACATTATCGGTCATGCCAGGTAGGAAGCTTATTTCCAAGCCCCACTTTGCTTGTGGTTCTATGAAATCATACGGAACTTCTTCAAGGTTTTCATTGTAGGAATAATAACGGCAGTCTTGTATGACTTTATTATAAAATAGCCCGCAAATTTCTTCATATAATTTGGATGGTAATTCTTTGCGTATGTAAATCGAGTAAACGTTGACTAACCATCTGCAGCCAATTTGCTCGCATTTATTTAAAACTTCTATTCTAATGTTTGCCATGTAATGTTATAAAAAATTTTAATATATAATAGCATACAAGCACGTTTATATTTTGAATAATTTCTATACAATAAAATATTGTATTAATTGTTACTGTTAGTGGGAAGAGTTTTTACCGTTAATGTGGATGAATCTCTTTTTGATGTGCTGGTTCAGCACATATTTTCTGAATATGAAAGAGAAAAAATTCCTGAAGTAAAAATCATACTTCCTTGCAAGAGGGATGTGATAGCGCTGCTGAGTGCATTCAAGAATCATAACGCTAAAAAATGCATAATTTTGCCAGAGATAGTTTCGCTAGAGAATATTGATGAGGAAGATTTAATATTAAATCTTGATAGGGTTAAAGTTATCAAGCCAACAAAAAGGACACTGCTACTCATTCAATTCATATTGGAGTGGAATAGAAAAAATAATGATAATTTTCCAATTGATTTAGCTTATAGCCTGCCATCACTGCTTGATAAAATTCAATCTACCCAAACAACGGATTGTTATCAATTTGATGAACATTCAAAAAAAATAGAGAATTTCATAAGCTTACTCACTGAGACTTGGAGTAAAACTTTAAAAGATTTAGAAGTAGTAGATATATTAAAACATAAGAGTGATTACATAAACAATATGATAATCTCTTTACAAAAAGACCAATATATAATCTTTGTTGGAATTGGAAAGGATAAGTCGTTAATTAGGGCTATATATGATCTGCCATTTGGAAAAATAATTTTGCCTAACTTGAATTTGAAAATTAAAGAGAAAGACTGGAAATCGCTTGATAAAAAACATTATCAATATTGCCTGAAAGATCTGCTCGATTATTTAAAAGTGGATAGAAGGGATGTGAGTTTTCTGCCAGAAGCGTGTTCTCCAGTGCCCAGACACTGGGATCCAGAAAACTTAACTTTAAATGAGCGCACCAGGTGGCTGTATAATGAAAACTGGATCCCAGTGTCAGCTACTTGGATGACAGAAGAAAGGGCTGGGATAACAGGAAGTCCTGAGGAATATCTAGATTACGTCTTTGATACAACTGCCGATCTAAGCAAAGTTAGTAGTGGACATGTTGGCAATATTGAAGTCATCACTTGTGATTCCAGAGAGGAAGAAGCACAAGTGACATCATTAATTATAGAAAATGAAGGTTATGAAAACATTTCTTTGGTCGTCTTTGATAAATTACTTGCAGCTCGTATAGCATGTTTATCAAGGCAACACAGTGCCATACCGGAAAATTACCCTTATATAACGCTTCTGCTTTATAGTATCGAAGTTTTGACCTCAAATTGGAGCAGTGTGTCATTACTTTCGCTCCTTAAACATAGGCTAGTGACTTTTGGTTACACTCAAGAAGAGTACACTCGGATTTTATCTGAATTTGAAATAGAGATATTACGCAACTTTAGTACAAATGGTCTGAGCGATATTATAAATGCTATCAATGCCCATAAAAAGCTAAAATACAAAGAAGATATATTACTTATTATCAGTAAGTTAGAGGTTATATTTAATCCTTTACTTCGTTCTATAAATTGCTCTATTTTCGATGTGGTAGCAACTCATTTGCAGTGTATTAATATATTATCTGGTATAAATTTTTCAGAGCTAAATAGTGAAATAGGTAATTTTACCTGTAATTTCTCAAATGCATGTGAGGGTGTAGGAATTAAATGCTCCTTAGAGTTATATAGCCAAATTCTGACCTTATTTTTAGAGAAAGAGTTTTTCTTTGTAGCAAGTGACTTGAATAAATTCAGCTTATATCACAACAAAGTTGTAATACTTGCTGGATTTAATGAAGCGCCAAGCTTTCAAAGTCCGCTTTTGAATGCACTTACGAGAGAAAAATTTAATCTTCCTTCTGCACAAGAAGAGCAGGGGTATTTTTTTTATACTTTACACAATTTGTTTTGTGCAAGTAAGGTTTATATTACAAGATCGCTAAGCCATAGAAAGCCAATTCTATTGCAGCGTTTGGAAATTCTACTCAAGGAGGGGAAGCAGCCGTATCGTGATTGGCTAAGGATATTAAATACGCCTGAATGTACTGTTCCATGTACTCAGCCTATGCCAAAACCTCAAACCGAAGTTAGAAAAGAAAAAATGCAGGTGATGTCTTGCAGTGCAATAGAAAAGCTAATTCGTAATCCTTATTCATTTTACGTTGAATATATACTGGGTCTTAAACAATTAAGAGACTTGAATTTCAAGCCATCGATATTGGAATTTGGCACTATGGTACACAACATTCTTGCAAGATATTTACGCAACAAAAAATCTCCAATGAGCATTGCACGAGAAGCATTCTCGACTAGTCAGTTTAATTTTTCAAATATGTGGTGGGTAAGACTACAAAAGATAATTCAATCTTTTGTCGAATTTGATGAAACTCGAAGCAATTATGTTGAGTTGGAAAAGAACTTTTCCTGTCCGATATTTCATATTCCAGCGCGTGACACTGGTTCTTGTGATCAGTATGAAACTGCTTGGATGACAAATAAGCCACAAGAAATTTCACTGATAGCAAGATGTGATAGAGTTGAGTATCTACCAAGTGGGCAAGTGGCAATTATAGACTATAAGCTTGGTACACCACCTTCCAATGAAGAAGTAATGTCGGGATTTTTTCCGCAATTAATTTTACAAGCCTTAGCGGTAGAACATATAACAAAAAGAGAAGTCTCAGAACTTGCTTATTGGAAACTTGATTATGATAAAATAAAAGTTATTTCTATACAAAATTATAGATACAAAATGCAAGAATTAAAAAATGATCTGCCTGGTTTTTTATCTAACTATTTAAGTAATTCCACACCCTTTATTGCCTCTCCATATTTTGATAAATTCCTGAGATTTAACAGCTATAAACAGCTAGAAAGGGTAGGAGAGTGGTTGTAAATGGTGTCATCCGAGTACCTGACACTGGTTTCCATCCAAAAGGGTGTCATCCCAGTGCCCAGACACTGGGATGGCTTTGTTGCATCACACTTTATGAGATGGTGATTTATGGTAAATTCATGTAACTATCTCAAATTTAGCCATACCAATATCAGTGAATTTATTAAGCAAATAGCATTTAGTTCTTTTTCTCGATTTATCTCAGATTTATTCCTAAAACTAAATCCGAATATTTGCTTTAATCTTGAGAAAAACCCTTCAATATAAGATCTTTTCCCATAATTTACTTCTTTTTTCCATTCTTTCATGCCATCTTCACCGTATAATTTTATTAACCTAATAGCAGCATTCCTGTCAGACATATAATCTATTTCTGGATGTTCTGCCGCATTGTTTATTGGTGGAATTTTTGTCTTTATATCATATTCGTTACACAACTTATAAAACTTGTGCCTATCACATGCTCTATCTGCATATAGTGCTTTTATGGCATGCTGAAAATCAACTTCTTTTAGCAAATCACAAGCTCCATAGTGATCAGCCGTTACTGTATTTTACAGCTATGGCTTTTTTGTTGTTTATATTCAACATTACGTGCAATTTTCTCGTTTGCTCATAGCCACGATATTTTCTGTCAGTGCTATTTTCCTTCAGGAGTGTTGTTGTATATACTAATTCCTGTACTGTCTATAGCAATTTCGATATCTTCCATATTAGAGGTTGTCCGGAAACAAGTAAAAGGCTATAATATCTGAAATTTTAGTACGGGGTAAAGATGAGAAAAAAGTATCCAACAGATCTAAGCGAAAGGGAATGGGCAAGAATAGAAAAACACTTCAGAGTATCATACAAGAAAGGAGGAAGGCTGCCAAAGTATAGCAAAAAAGAAATATTAGAAGCAATTTTCTATGTATTGCGTACAGGGTGTCAATGGCGGTATTTACCAAATGATTTTCCGCTATGGAAGACTGTGTATGAGCAGTTCAGGCAATGGAAGAAGCAGGGAATTTTTGAGAAAATGAATTATGAAATTACAAAATATAGTAGAAGAAAAATAGGAAGGAATGAGCAGCCGAGTGCCTGTATAGTAGATAGTCAATCTGTAAAGACTACAGAAAAGGGGGAATCAAAGGCTATGATGGAAGTAAAAAAGTAAAGGGTAGAAAAAGGCATATAATTACAGACACTCAGGGTTTTATACTAGGTTGTTACGTAGGCGCTGCTAACGAAAATGATAGAGATGGTATTAAAATAGCATTAAACAATATGAGAACAAAATATACTAAAGTTAAAAAAATGTGGGCTGACATGGGATACCAAGGAAGAAATTTAAAGAATCACATAAAGGAAGAATATGACATAGATATTGAAATTGTTAAAAGGCCTCCATGTAGATTTTGGGTGCACAAAGATACGCCACCTGAGCTACTACCAACAAGAGAACAAGGGTTTAAAGTACAGCCAAGAAGATGGGTTGTAGAAAGGACTTTTGCTTGGGTTAATAGGAATAGAAGGCTATCGAAGGAGTATGATTTACTCACAACATCCACTGAGAATTTCATATACCTAGCTATGAGTAGGGTTATGTTAAAGAGGGAATATGCTTGAATTTACTAGTTTCCGGACAACCTCTTATAGCTCTTTCCATAAAAGTCCGGATGTGATAGGATAAGGGTAGATGATGATAAGGAGGTTGAATGCCAGCAGCATATAGTTATGATTTAAGAAAAAAAGCAATGGAAGCGCTAGACGAAGGAGAAAGCAGAGAAACAGTGGCAGCAAGATTTAAGATTGGACGAACTACTTTATGGGAGTGGCAGCAAAGAAGAAAAGAAACAGGAGACTTTCAATCAAAAAAACTTGGAAATGGGGGTTACAATCACAAAATTACCGACTGGGATACCTTTGCCAAATTTGCCAGAGAACACGGAGGAAAGACTCTATCGGAAATGGCTAAACTTTGGAACAACGTTAGTATCCAAACGATCTATCGAGCCCTTAAAAAAATTGGATTTACGCGCAAAAAAAGACATATGGATACAAGGAAAGAAACGAAGAAAAACGTGCTGAATTTTTGAAAATTATAGCGACAAAAGAACCTAAAAACTTAGTGTATATAGATGAGTCTGGCATTGATAACACCGAACTACGGATATTGCCAGAAAGGACAGCGGTTTTATGCCTTAAAATCTGGAAAGAAAACTCAACGAATCAGTATGGTTGCAGCCTTAAGTGGAAGAAAGATAGTTGTTCCGTTAACCTTTGAAGGCCACTGTAATATGGATGTTTTTAATGGATGGTTTGAGCAATTTTTGACACCGATCTTGGAACCTGGACAGACTGTCATTCTTGACAATGCTACTTTTCATAAGTCTGATAAGATTATCGAGCTTGCTAAAGGGGTTGGTGCAGAAATTTTGTATCTGCCGCCTTATTCTCCAGATTTCAACAAAATTGAGCATCATTGGTTTGCTATAAAAAACAGAGCCAGGAAAAACATTCCTCTATTCGAATCCTTTCGTCGTGCTGTTGATTCTGCCTTCCTATGACCTGTTCGGACTATTATGAGAAATGCTATACTACATAAGGCCTAATTTCCGGAAGATCAACTTTTTGGTGAACATAAGGTTTTTCGCATATTACAAGCTCTCCTCCGCATTCGCAAATATTAGGCAACTCTATTTTTACTACTTTATCCGCTTCCATTGTAGCATGAAAATTTCCTTTATGCCCAACCTGATCGCCAACATTCCTTTCGCTTTTTGGCTTGTCCTTTTTTGTTTTGTACAATTCTTTAGAGCTCGGTAGAGATGAATTTTTCGAGTTTAAACCAAGCCTTTCCTTTAATTCAGCGTTCTCTATCTTTAAAGCTTTATTTTCTGCTTTTAAGTTTTCTATCTCTGCTTTCAGTTTTTCTATTTTTTGCTGTAAATTTTTGCAAAGTTCTAAAAGGTTTACCACATTACCTCACTTTTGCTCTATGATTATCTTTTTAGATCACTTTGTCTACCTTATTCTACCACTCCGCTGAACGGATACCTTGGGTTAGCTATAGCTAACACCACAATTGTACTAACATTGTGATTTGAGAACAACCTTCACCAGAAAGGGTGTCATTCCAGTGTTAAGCACTGGAATGACGAGAGGTAACGCAAGAAGTTTACTCTTAATAAAAACCTGATGATGAATCATTATTACCAAATTTCGGCCTATTTCTGTTGCTGAAACCAGAACGAGGACGAGGAGGCCTCTTATGGTGACTTCCTCCAGGTTTTCTACTAAATGAATTATTGTAATAATTATCCCTGTCATTTGGACCATCTTTCCTTTCCTCGTTGTAAAGCTCACCTTCAAAAAACTCTCCCGTCTCTTGATCAACCCGACGTCTTGACAACTTTGGACACCCACCTTTTTCGAAGTCAATTACTAGTGCTTTGAAAGTATCATCTTGTTTAAGTACGCTCTCTATAGAATCTATATGTTCATTAGCTACTTCACTTATGTGCATTTTTCCTTTTCTGCCATTAAGAAATTCAAGCTCTACAATAGACTTCTCTATTCTTACAACCTTGACATCAACTATAGAACCTTGTTCTAGTTCTGTTATTGAATCAATCATCATACTCTTTGCAATTTCAGCTTCAGTGCCACTCGTAGCAAAAACAGAAACTTTACCATCATCTCCTATTTCAATTTTTGCATTACTTCTTTCACACACACTGCGTATATTTTTCCCCTTAGAACCTATAGCAGCAGAAATTTTGTCTTTATCTATGTAAAATGATAACATCCTTGGTGCATGGTCTTTGACATCATCACTGTGTTCTGAAATCACTGCATTCATTTTTTCTAAAATATGTAATCTTCCAGCTTTTGCCTGTTCTAAAGATTTTTCAACAATTTCAAAGCTTATACCAGAAATTTTCATGTCCATTTGTAGCGCCGTAACCCCTTCACTAGTTCCTGCTACTTTAAAGTCCATATCACCAAGATAATCTTCATCACCAAGTATATCGGAAAGTATTACATACTCGTCTTTATCTTTGATGAGACCCATAGCAATTCCAGCAACAGGGGCCTTTATTGGCACACCCGTATCCATTAAAGCAAGAGAAGTCCCACAAACTGTTGCCATAGAAGAAGAACCATCAGACTCCAAAATTTCGGACACTACTCTTATTGTATAAGGAAATTCAGACTTATCGGGTAAAACAGGATGAATTGCTTTCCAAGCAAGTTTGCCATGACCGATTTCTCTTCTTCCTGGTGCACGCGCAGCAGAAGTTTCTCCAACAGCAAATGAGGGAAAGTTATAATGCAACATGAAATGCTCACGTCTATCCCCTTCAATATCATCCACAATTTGCTCATCTTGAGTGGTGCCAAGAGCAGTAACAACCAGTGCCTGAGTATTGCCTCTTGTAAATAGTGCAGAACCGTGAGTTTTGGACAGAATATCAACTTCAACTTCTATCT
Organism: Wolbachia endosymbiont (group A) of Opomyza germinationis; assembly: GCF_964264765.1. Lineage (NCBI taxonomy): Bacteria > Pseudomonadati > Pseudomonadota > Alphaproteobacteria > Rickettsiales > Anaplasmataceae > Wolbachia > Wolbachia endosymbiont (group A) of Opomyza germinationis. Next base: position 1,242,273 of record NZ_OZ183482.1, on the reverse strand, counting down.
GACGTATCTCATCATGCTTACGACCGTCTATCCTTACACTTTTCTTCCTAATTATTTCACGTACTAAAGATCTTTCAAAGTTTTTTACTGCATACGTAATTAACTTTTCGTCTTTTCCAGTTTCTTTAAGAGTATTCAATATATTCTCTCTGATCGCTTCTAGAGCTTGAACTCGCTCTTGTTTTACTGTTTGCGAATATGCTTTTTCAAAATCTTTACCGTATTTTTCGAGCTCTTGTGTTATATCTGATGCATCAATAGGGGCAAAGCTCTCAGGTTTATTGCCAATTGTATCAGCAAACTCTTTTATGAGCTTAATGACAGGCTTAAGGTGTTCATGGCCAAATTTTATTGCATTAAAAACATTTTCTTCAGAGAGCTCTTTCACTTCTGATTCAACCATTAAAATTGAATTTTCATCACCAGACAAAAACAGATCCAAGCTGCTTGCTTTCATCTCTTGAACAGAAGGGTTGAGTATATAGTTATTATTTTCATCACAACCAACCATCACTCCAGCTATAGTAAAGTGAAAGGGAACACCAGAAATTGCAAGAGCTGCAACAGCACCAATCAATGCTGGCACTTCAGGAGGATTGACTGTATCATAAGTTAATAGATTGCACACCACACTAATTTCATCATGAAATCCTTCTGGGAATAGTGGTCTTATACTTCTATCTATTACTCTTGAGATTAAAGTTTCTCTATCAGATGGCTTGCCTTCTCTTTTAAAAAACCCGCCAGGGATCTTACCCATGGCATAGCTTTTTGCGATAAACTGCACATTTAAAGGTAGGAAATCAACGCTTTCTTCCTTCTTTTTACGTACAACAGTTACTAAAACAGAAGTATCACCGTAATTTACAACTACTGAACCATGAGCTTGGCGTGCTATTTTTCCTGTTTCTAAAGATAAGGCACGACCACCCCACTCTATAGATTTTTTTATAATTTTAAACATATTAAATTCCTCGATTATTTTCTAATGCCTAACTTCTCTATTAATTCCTGATAGGCTTCATTACCAAATTTACGCTTTATATAATTTAAGTGCTTGCGTCTTCTACCTATCAATATAAGTAAACCACGCTTAGAGTGATGGTCATGCTTGTGCACTTTAAAATGCTCAGTTAAGTTACTGATCCTCTCGGTCAAAATTGCACATTGTACAAAAGATGAGCCTGTATCATCTTCTTTAATTGCATATATATTTATCAAACTCTTTTTCTTTTCGGATGTTATCGACATCTAAACCTCATTTTAAATATTAAAAACACGAATAGGTTTCACACAACCATAAATAAAACTGCAGATTGCAATAGGTACACTACCCACCACCGTACAACAAATATCATGATTCTTTAAATTACGCAAGTTATTTAATACAACTTCCTGACCTTTTCTGATTTTCCCCGCATCTTCTAGGGAAATTTCAACTTTGAACATCGATTTTAAAGCCGATTCAATGGGGATGACGAAACTTTTTGTATTACTCCCTGTCACTCCATCATCTTCTGTCATCCCACCCCCCTCTGTCATCCAAGTAGCTGACACTGGGATGGCTTTGTTGCATCGCTCTTCGGATAGTAGGTAACGCACAATAAATTTATGAAGCTATCTCAAATTTAGCCATACCAATATCAGTGAACTTATTGAGCAAATAGCATTTAACAAGTAGTTCCTTCTCTCTATTTGTCTCAGATTTATTCCTAAAACTAAACCCGAATGTTTGTTTCAGTTGCGAGAAAAAACTTTCTATATAAGATCTTTTTCCATAACTCATCTCTTTTTTCCACTTCTTTATACCATCTTCATCATATGACTTTATGAGCTTGACTGCAGAATTTCTCTCAGCCATATAGTCTAACTTTGGATGCTCTGCTGCGTTGTTTTTCGGAGGAATTTTCGTTTTTATACCATATTGATTACACAGCTTATAGAGCTTTTCTCTGTCATATGCCCTATCTGCATATAGTACTTTTATGACATACTGAAAATCGACTTCTTTTAGCAAATCACAAGCTCCATAGTGATCAGCCGTTACTGTATTTTACAGCTATGGCTTTTTTGTTGTTTATATTCAACATTACGTGCAATTTTCTCGTTTGCTCATAGCCACGATATTTTCTGTCAGTGCTATTTTCCTTGCTGTGTGTTGTTGTATATACTAATTCCTGTACTGTCTATAGCAATTTCGATATCTTCCATATTATTTTCTGCAATCATTTATCTTAATATTAAGTTTCTTTTGATGCTTGTGAATAGCTGCAAATCTCTTCCTATTTGTTGCAAATACCCTTTTATAAACCCGACTGTTTGTCTTAAACCAATTCTAAAGAAACTGACGATTATATGCACCAAAATCACAACTTTATCACTATAAATATAGTTGCCGCCCTGCATTTTTGGACAATTCTCGTACCAATTTTCTATGGCGTCATTGATATAACAAAAAATGCTTCCTCTTTCTTGGAGAAATTTGTTATATTCATGGCAGTTACTGACTCTCATTTTTTGTGGCATATTTTTTCTTCAACAGTTAAATGGCTATTTATAATGAATTTTGTCAGTAACTGCCAGTTCTTTTCGCTTGAGCGATGCAACAAAGCCCACTGGGATCCAGTTTCACCTTGTGATGGTGTCATGAAAGTAGCTGACACTGGTTTCCATCCAAGACGGTGTCATTCCTTACTATTACCCACAAATATAAATGGACTAAAAAGTAAAATATTACAATATTAAAGTTTGCAAATATTGAGGGTGTAAAATGGCAAGTAAAAGTAGTGAATGGGCTAAAAATGAATTTGGAGATAAAAGGTTAACTGAGCGATTAGTAAAGATTGCTGATATGTTTGACAAAATTACCTGAAAGTTAGATTAATCAAGCATGTGAAAGTTGGTCAGAAGCAAAAACAGCATAACGTTTTTTTCAAAATGAGAATGTAAAAGAAAGTGATATTTTAGCTACACATATTAATAAGACGGTTGAGAGAACAAAAGCTCACAAGAGGGTTCTTGTCATTCAAGATACCAGTTACATTGTATATAATAACCATAAAAAAACAAGCGGATTAGCAAATTTGTCCAGTTATGATACTGCAAAAGGTATTATAATGCATACAGCTCTTGCCGTTAGTATAGAAGGTTTGGTACTAGGGATACTAGATCAAAAAGTTTATTCAAGACCTGAAGAAACTGAGAACCTTAAAAAAAAGAGCGATCGCATTGAAGATAAAGAAAGCGTAAAGTGGTTGGAAACTTTAAGAAAAACAAATAATATTATTGATCCAACTCAAACTGAGACTATAACTGTATGCGATAGAGAAGCAGATATATATGACTTTTTTGAGCTTGCACATAATCTTAATTCGGCAGTGCTAGTTAGAGCATGCAGAGATAGAGCAGTAAATAGAAAATCTCGATATCCTGAAAAAGGTGAGCAGAAGTTATGGGCATTTATTAAATCCTCTCATTGTGCAGGTACGGTAGAAGTTGAAGTTCCTGTAAAAGATAATAAGCCAAAAAGAACAGCACGTTTGGAAGTTAGATTTGGAAAGTTTATGATGAATCCATCTAAGAATAATATTAGGCATAAGACGGAAGAACTACCTAAATTACCACTTTATGCAGTTTATGTTGTTGAGAAAACTCCCCTTCCCTTAAAAAAAACCGCTAGAATGGATGCTATTAACGAATCTTTCAGTTAATACTTTCGATGAAGCTGTTGAAAAAATTAGTTGGTATCAACTATGTTTTTTAAAAATTTTTTTATTTGTGTAATTTTGCAAATTATATGGGCAATAAAAACCCGTTTGTCATAGAAATAGAATTTTATATCAAACAGCTACCACAGCAATTTCTGCTTAAGCTAATGAATATGTGCTTTAAGTCTGTGTGGACGCACATATTCATTAGCCAATTTCAGTTACCGTTGTGAAGATTTTTAAGTATGCAAATTAATTGCTTCTTTAAGTCTTGTATTAGCAATTACTATAATTTTACGCATTAGGGCTGTTATAGCCACCATCTTCTTCTTACCACTTTCAACAAGCTTAGAATAAAAGGCGCCAAGTATAGATTTTGACCTTGTAGCAGCCATAGCGGCTGTAAAGAGCTTTGAACGAACGTTACTTCTACCACCTGTAATCCTTCGGTAACCAACAGCTTTACCACTTTCTTTTGGATGCGGTGCAACTCCGGCAAGACTTGCTACTTCTTTTCTATTTAAGTAACCAAGCTCTGGCATTAAACACAAAAAATCTTGTGATAACTTTTCCAGGAACTGTTTTAAGAATTTTTTGGCGTTGTTGTAATTCGCGGCTTTCATCAATAATCTTTTGTATAGTATCATTGAGTTCGTTTATTTGACTATCGAAAAACTCAATGGTCTTTTGACAGCTTTCTTTTATATGATCATTTTCCGGTGCTTCAAGTCTGCATTTTTCTTGAGTTCTCATTTGCGTAATATCATCACGACGTTGACAAAGTGCAGCCAAAGTTGATTGTTCTGTAGAGGTAGGTACAAATAGAGAGATAGTTCTATGGCGTTCAAATCCATATTGAGCAAGAGCTCTTGCATCTAGACTTTGCTAAAGTTCCGTGAGATAAAATAAAGCTTTTTACTTTACGAGTATTAGCTCGATGCACGGCAATATTTTTGTCGGTAAGAAAATGTGATAAGCCAAGCTCATATTTCCCTGTATTTTCTAAAGTCACTAAAGCATTAGGTAGAATATCTGAAAACTCTTGAAATAATTGTTGCCAACCAGAAGCATTATTATCAAATTCGACAGCATTCTTCTGTTTGTGAATTGCAACGATATTTTTAAATTTTCCGATGTCAATGCCAATAAAATTTTGATAAGATGTAACCATAATAAACCTCGATAGTTTTAGTTAATTTAAGATTGTAAACGGGTGCATATATATGTCCCAAGCAACTATTCAAACGTATCGAGAGATAGGGCTAGCGTACCTTGATACCAACGGTTGTAATACCAATTTCCTTTCGGTCGCGCACGCCCGCTATTCCTAGTGAGCAGGGTTATCTTTCTCTCTTATCTCTTTTATATCACGTTTTTAACTTACAATTGCCTTAGATGGAAAATAGAGATATTACATAAAATTTTAAATCCGGTCTCAAAGTTGAAGAATGTAGGCTTGGAATAGCAGAAAGACTAATGAGATATCTAACAGTTATGAGTATTATTGCTTGGAGGATCTTCTTTATTACATCAATTGCAAGAGCTAACCCAACATTACCATGTACTACCTTATTAGCTGAAGAAGAATGGAAAGTTTTATACGTTAAAATACACAGAAAACCATGTCCAAGTGTAGTTCCCAACATAAAAGAAGCTGTTTCATGAACTTGGAGGCCATTTAGCAAGAAAAAATGACCCAAAACCAGGACCAATTACTCTTTGGAAAGGATATAAACGTCTCTTTGATTTAGCAGAAGGATGGCGACTTGCTCACGAACCTCATATTTGTGGGTAATAGTAAGATTTGATATGCTGCCAACACTTATGTTCAAATTAAAAATGTCATTTATGATACTAGCCACTTCACGCTTTGAGTTTTTGTAAAATTCGCTGAGTGCTGCAATTATAGACTTAACCCTTGGACCAAATGTATCTGGCGTAACACCTTCTGGTAACTTGCTACTTTTTCTTTTTCTGCATCTCCAACAACGACCATGTTCCAATTACTACATAAGGCCTAATTTCCGGAAGATCAACTTTTTGGTGAACATAAGGTTTTTCGCATATTACAAGCTCTCCTCCGCATTCGCAAATATTAGGCAACTCTATTTTTACTACTTTATCCGCTTCCATTGTGGCATGAAAATTTCCTTTATGCCCAACCTGATCGCCAACATTCCTTTCGCTTTTTGGCTTGTCCTTTTTTATTTTGTATAGCTCTTTTGAGCTGGGCAGGGATGAGTTTTTTGAATTTAAACCGAGCCTTTCCTTTAATTCAGCGTTCTCTATCTTTAAAGCTTTATTTTCTGCTTTTAAGTTTTCTATCTCTGCTTTCAGTTTTTCTATTTTTTGCTGTAAATTTTTGCAAAGTTCTCAAAGGTTTACCACATTACCTCACTTTTGCTCTATGATTATCTTTATTATCTTGCTTTGTCTACCTTATTCTACCACTCCGCTGAACGGATACAATTTACTAAACAGAAAAAAAGGCAAAAGAAACCCTAGGGTAGCTAGTTATTCACTATCCATTTTTTAAGTTGGCGTTTTTTAATGTTTTAAATAGCGCATTTCAGCTTATATTAGGTAAAAACCTAGAAATTTTATAAAGAAATAAGGTGCACATAGTGCAAAAAATTAAGCATGATTTACGCCAAATACATTAAGTTTTTTGTCATTAATCCACTGCAGAGATTGCGAAGATAAATAAATAGCTTCAGTGTTATAATAAGGGGGCTGGCGAAGCTTGTCAAGGAAGTTTTTATGATTTATCTAACGAACTTTACACTTGCTAAAGTTGTACCATCTTGGTAACTTTAACTGAAAGAAGTTATTTTTTATCCAATATGAAAAAAGCCTTTATATTCACATCCTTAATAGCAATTATATTGATAGTTATTACTTATTTATACAGAAACGACGGAACTAATGACTCACAAGTGGTAAATGTTTATTCATCGCGCAAAGAAAAATTAGTACGTACTTTGTTTGATGAATTCACGAAAAATACAGGTATTAAAGTACGTTACATCATTGATGATTATTCTCAGCTACTTTCACGAATGGAAAACGGTGGTGAAGCTGACTTATTTTTGACTGCTGATGCAATCAACTTAATTCTAGCAAAAAAAAGAGGACTTTTATCTCAAGTAGATTCAGAGGTTTTAAAAAGTGTTATACCTGCAAGATTTAGAGACAGTGAAGATTATTGGTTTGGTCTTACAAAAAGAGCTAGGATATTGGTTTACAATAAAGAGTCAGTAGACCCTAAGGACTTAAGTACTTATGAAGATTTAGCAAATGAAAAATGGAAAGGAAAAATATTAGTGCGTTCTTCTACAAGTCCATATAACAGATCGTTAATTGCTTTTATGATTGCAAATAATGGTTTTGAAAAGACGAAAGAATGGGTAAGCGGAATTGTGAGCAATATGGCAAGAAAACCAAGTGGTGGTGATACTGATCAAATTTACGCCGTAGCAGCGGGTGAGGGAGATGTTGCAATAGTAAACAGCTACTACTTTGCGAGAATTCTTTCATCAGAAAATAAAAAGAATGTTGCAGACAAGCTAGGGGCTTTTTTTCCTAATCGCAACGATCACGGTGTAATGGTAAACATCAGTGGTGCAGCAGTAACAAAAAACGCAAAAAACAGGGAAAATGCTATAGTCTTATTGGAATTTTTAGTAAGCAAGCAGGCTCAAGAGTTATACGCTAAAAAAAACCAAGAATATCCTATTATTGAAGGCGTTGAAACTTCCGATATACTAAAATCTTGGGGAAATTATTCACAAAGTGATTTGCCTCTAAGTGAACTTGAGAAGCATCTTTTTGAGGCTGTTATGATAGCGGATGAGTGTAAGTGGAAGTAATCCCCAGCGCCACTAAACATTGGGATGAAAGATTTATGCTAATATACCTTACTCTTGACTCGCTGAACTTTTTCTTCCTTCTAACTTAATTTTGACTTTACTATCTTTTTCCGTTCTTTCACCAAAACAATTGCTGCACAAGAAGTCTATTGAAAAAAGGTAATAAGAAAGTAGAATAGGTTCAAGTAGTTGAAAAGGAAACTATGAACAAGAGAAGGAATTTGTTAAACATCTCAGACCTTACAGTCGATGATGTAGAAAATATAACTAAGTTGGCCAACCAGTACCTTAAAAAAGAAGTTGCAAATAGTCATATCTTGGAAAATAAGACAGTAATAAATTTATTCTTTGAAGATTCAACGCGTACACTTGCGTCTTTTGAAATAGCAGCAAAAAGCCTTGGAGCAAATGTTGTAACTTTGCCAATAAGATCTTCTTCTATTAACAAGGGAGAAGATCTAAAAGACATGATCAAAACATTAAATGCAATGAATCCTGATTACATAATAATCAGGCATAAAAGTAGTGGTATCATTAATACACTGGCAAAGTATGTTAACTGCTCGCTAATCAATGCAGGCGATGGAAGTAGTGAACATCCAACTCAAGCTCTTGCAGACTATCTTGTAATCAGCAATCACAAAAAGCAAATAAAGGACCTCAAAGTTGTGATATGTGGAGATATTCTGCACAGTAGAGTTGCAAGATCAAATATAAGATTGCTAAAAATGTTTGGAGCAGAGATAAACTTGGTCGCACCACCAACTTTGATTTGTAAGCATTTTCCTGAAGTAGATTCAGTCCATTATTCATTAATTGAAGGTATAAAGGATGCTGACGTAATTATGCTTTTGAGATTGCAGAAAGAGCGCATGAATAATAGTTCTTCAGAGAAAGAATATTTTTATTTGTATGGACTTGATTCACAAAAGCTATCATACGCAAAACCAGATGCGATTGTTATGCACCCAGGGCCAATAAACAGAGGGATTGAGATTAGCAGCGATGTAGCAGATTGTGTTATTTTACAGCAAGTAGAATTTGGATTGGCAATACGTAAGGCAGTGTTGCACTATTATAGGCCTTGCTAATATTAAAAGATGCTACACAACTAATGCAAAAAGGGGGGGCATGAAATGACAAGGCTTGTAAATGGTTTGAGAATGGCCATTAAGATGTTAAGGCCGAGGATATGGTGTGGAAGTTTTTACGAAAGCCTGAAGTCAATCAACAACCTTGCAGAACGGCAAATTAGACGGCTATCGTAAAAACAGCTTTTTCACCTGGTCGGAACATGGAGAAAGATTTGTGGAAAGAATGTTGTCGATATTTTTGACATCACGTCTCAATGGCCAAAATCCCTTCCAAAAGTTACGACTGCTTAGTTCTTTATTCATTCTCACAATCCGTGAACGGTTACAACCTAGATTCCAGTGGGCTTTGTTGCATCGCTAGCTATGATGGATTAAAGATAAAAAAGATAGGGAATATCAGTAGCTTATTATTCTGGTATTTATAACAAGAACGGTCAATGAATACCTAAATTTGAGTAAAAGAAATTTCACTACCATTTACCAATCCGGCTAAAATTCAAGAATTTCAATGCTTTAGCTATTTTCAATAGAATTAAATTTATTAATATAAATAACAAATTACTATTCTTAAATTTGATCAGATTGATTGCAAAAAAACAAGATTTTCAATAGGTTGCTTATAATCCTAACTATAGTTAGCCTTTCATAAGTAGCGATGCAACAAAGCCATTCCAGTGTCAGCTACTTTCATAACACCATATTACCTTAACAAAAGCAAATGTTCGTACAGATGTGCATCAGCTACTTTCATCTGCCACCTGCAAATTGCAATGTTCATACAGTTATGTGTCACGCTACTTGGATGACACCGTTGAAAGAAATGAACCGCCTTTTCAAAATTGTTTTGAATAGAGGAATAACATTCACAAGTAAAATTTCATATTACCATTTTTTAATTTATGTATTATAATAAGCTTAATCTATAAGAAAAACAAAGTTGGAAAAGTTGGAAGAACTAAGCAAAAACTGGGTGATAAGAACGGGAAGATTTTTATCTTCATTGTTTTTTTTACTGTTGATTGCGCTATCAATACGTAGTTTTTTATTCGAGCCATTTCATATACCTTCTGGTTCAATGAAAAGCACCCTACTTGAAGGGGATTACATTTTTACTAGTAAATATTCATACGGTTACAGTAAACACTCCTTTCCATTTTCTCCAAACATTTTTAGCGGCAGGATTTTTTATACCCCTCCAAAGCGTGGCGACATAGTAGTTTTCAAACCCACAAGAAATGACAGCATCAGGTTTGTTAAGCGAGTAATAGGAACACCAGGTGACAAAGTGCAAATGATAGAGGGAGAATTATACCTAAATGATCAGAAAGTAGAGCGAAGGCAAATTGAAAGTTTTTTTGATTATGAGTCAAATCGTAACATACCAAGATATATAGAAACGCTTTTAAGTGGCAAGGAACATGAGATTTTGGTAGATGACATTTCTAATAAGCTATCATATAACACTCCGGTTTATTATGTACCTAACGATCAATTTTTCGTTATGGGAGACAATAGAAATAATTCTTTAGATAGTAGGTTTCCTGAAGTTGGTTTTGTACCAATGGAAAATATCATTGGGCGTGTAAGCATAGTTGGTTTATCATTTAAATTAGGAAAGGTCGATTGGTTACCATTTAATTTCAGGTTACCTGTTGCTTTGAGATTAAATAGGGTATTGCACAAGGTTGTGTAAGCTTTTTCTACCTATTTGTTAATTCACACAACTCTAAAGAAGAATTTTCTAACTCGGCGATAGTGTTGTTAATTTCATTCAAGTCATTGCCTTGTAAAGCGTTTTTTGCATTTTGTAATAGGTTTTTCAACTTTTGATCAGTGGAAAGGTTATTATTGTTTTCAACCAAGTGTATGAGTTTATTTCCATTAATTTTAGCACCTGCAAGGGAACGAGCCTTCATATCTTCGTCAAAACTGTTTATTGACTGGTTAACCATATTTTGAACATCAGCTTCACTCAAGCCAAAACTTGAATTTACTTTAACTGTCTGCTCAATTCCAGTAGTTTTTTCTCTTGCAGTAACAGTCAAGATTCCGTCAACGTTAACTGTAAATTCTATTTCAACTCTTGCAGAACCTGCAGGCAGTGGCGGTATACCTTTTAGTTCAAACTGCGCTAGAGATTTGTTATCCTCTATCATTTCACGTTCTCCCTGACAAACATGAATTTTCATTGCTGTTTGCCCATCAATATAAGTTGTAAACTCTTTTGTTTCTGAAACTGGCAGTGGCGTATTTCTTGGTATGATTTTTTCAACTATGCCTCCCATAGTTTCTATGCCAAGTGATAGAGGTAAAACATCCAGGAGAATATTCCTATCTTTTGAGCTCGAAGTTAAATCATGAGCCTGCAGAGCTGCCCCAATGGCAACTGCTTTATCTGGATCCACGTCATTTAGTACTTTATTTCCAAAGAGTTTGACTAGTGAATTTTGAACCAATGGTGTTCTAGTTGCACCACCAACTAAAATTACTCCTTTTATATCATCAATTTTAAGATCTATATCACTTATAGTACGAGTGACTATATTGATAGTCTTATTGACCAAAGAACTGATTGCCTGCTCGAATTCTTCTCTGGTAATTTCGCACTCAAATGGCTTGCCGTTAACATTAAATTCGAAGATACCTATAGTGTGATTGCTTAGGTACTCTTTCACAGAGCGTGATTCGATAAGTAAGGAATTTAGTTGCTTAGCCGTCTTTTCTCTATACTTATCAATCACAATTGAACTCAGCAAATGATCAAAATCATCACCGCCGAGTTTGGTATCACCACCAACTGCAAGAACTTGAAACACTCCTTGATGCAATTTCAATATCGAAATATCAAATGTTCCACCACCAAGGTCATAAACTGCATATATTCCACTGTTATTGTTCTTTTCAATGGAGTAAGAAAGCGCTGCAGCGGTTGGCTCGTTAACGAGGCGAAGAACTTCTATGCCAGCTAATTTTGCTGCATATTTAGTTGCGTTACGTGCTGAATCGTCAAAGTAAGCTGGCACAGTAATTACTGCTTTTTTTACTTCCAGCCCCTTAGACTTTTTTACCCTCTCACATAAAGCTTTTAATATCTCAGCAGAAATCTCAACAGGAGTAAGATACTTTTCCTCCGAACATTTTACTCTAATAACTTTTTCACTTTCGTTATCTATTTCAAAATAAACACCCATCTTGTTCAAATCTTTAACACTTTTACCCATTAAACGTTTTATTGAGTGGATTGCATTTGAGCCAACATCATAGCCAGTTTTCAATGTATTATTTTCACATGAAATGATAGAAGGTAATAGCTCTCTTCCCTGTTCATCTTTAAATATCTCCACGTTGCCAGCTTTATTTACCATAGCAATTAAAGAGTTGGTAGTGCCAAGATCTATACCAAAAACTACTTCATTTGAATTTGGTTCAGAAATTTGAATTGGTTGCATTTTTCTTCATCTCCTCAAATGACTTGTATAAATATTTCAATCTTAAGACTTGTGTAGCAGCTCTATCAAAATTCTTTACAGCAAAAGTGTTAATTAGATTTTTAATGCAACCTTTTATTTTTTCATCGATCATCCTACTTGCAAATTGTAGATCGTCGCAGTCTAGTAAGTACTCTCTTATTTCCATTGATTCACTTAATATTTCAGAATTTAAGTGGTCCTTTTGGCTTTTCACATTAAAAAAATCCAGCAAATGCTCAGCACGTTTTAGCGGTGACTTTAGTATCTGATAAGCTCTGTTAATATTTTCCATGTTTTGGGACTGTCTTTCATTTATATCAGTCCTGCTTAGCTCAATATATTTTTTCTCTAACTCATCAAAGCTGATATTGAAAGCTGGTTCAATTTCAAACAATGCAAAATAGTTGCTAGACATGAAAACTCTCTCCACAACCACATTTTCCTTTCTCATTAGGATTTTTGAAAACAAAACCCGATGAAAATTTTTCTTCTACATAATCCATTTCAGAGCCAAGAATAAACATGACGGATTTTGGGTCGATCAACACTTTAACTTTTTGGCCATCACTACAGTTTTCTTCAATTACCGACTCTAAAGGACGAGTATCATATGCATATTCAATATCATATTTTAAACCAGAACATCCTTTTTGCTTAATTAGCACTCTTATTCCTATTGCTTCTTCCGGTTTCTCAAGGTTAGTATGCTTCTTTTGGTCCAATAAATACCTTATCCTTTCTACTGCTTCCGCAGTTATAGTGATAAGTTTTTTATTCTTTTTTACAGTTTCACCTCCGCCTACTTCTTGATATTCACCCATGTTCGTAGCTTCTTAATTCTTTTGTTTACTTTGATAGTCATGAATAGCAGCCTTTATAGCATCTTCAGCAAGTACCGAACAGTGTATCTTCACTGGAGGTAAAGACAACTCTTCCACTATTTGAGTATTCTTTATCTGTGTAACGTCACTGATGGTTCTTCCCTTTATCATCTCTGTTAACAAGGAACTTGAAGCAATGGCAGAACCACAACCAAAAGTTTTAAATTTTGCATCTTCAATAACACCTTTGTCATTGACCTTTATCTGCAATTTCATTACATCACCGCACGATGGTGCACCAACTAGGCCAGTACCAACATTTGGATCATTTTTATCCAGAGAGCCAACATTCCTTGGATTTTCGTAATGATCTAAAATTTTCTCATTATAACTCATAAAATTACCTGTGAACCGCTATTCTACATTATAACATATTTAGGTTAAAAACTAAAGTAAAATACACTCAAAAAGTGTAATTTTTGTAAGGTAAAATTGTAGTTTTTGAGTGCATTTTACTTTACAAATTCGCGTAGTGCATGTCATTCTTTATATTGTAATTAAGTTTATAATTTAAAAAGGAGTATCCCTTGAGTTTGTTTAGTAACCTTTATCAGGGCCTGTTAAAAACTTCTTCTCGCTTTAGCGACGGGGTGAAAAGTATTTTTTCTGGCAAAAAAAAATTAGATCAGTCGCTTTTAGATGAATTAGAAGAATTGCTAATTAGCATGGATATTGGTCATAAAACTTCCAAGTTGATTATCGATAGGCTCACAAGCATCAAATTTGACAAGGAAGTTGAGTATAATACCATCACACAGCAGCTAATGAGCGAAATAGAATCGATATTGAACCCTGCTGTGCAACCGCTAATTTTAAACAAAAAACCACATATAATAATGGTATGCGGAGTAAATGGTAACGGTAAAACCACGACTATAGGTAAGCTCGCATATAAATATAAGGAAATGGGAAAATCCGTTATGCTTGTTGCATGCGACACATTTAGAGCTGCTGCTAGTGAACAATTAAACATTTGGGCAGAACGTTCTGATTGCTTGATTGTTACTGGAGAGTACGGTAGCGACTCTGCAAGTGTGGCATATAGAGCTGTAAGTCAAGCTATAAAAGATAACGTTGATGTTGTTCTAATTGACACAGCAGGAAGGCTGCAAAATAATGTGAACCTTATGGAGGAGTTATCAAAAATATATAGAACGATAAAGAAATTGGATGACACTGCCCCTCATGACGTTATTTTAGTTCTTGACGCAACTACCGGCCAAAATGCTTATAGCCAATTAGAAGCATTTAGCAAAATGGTTAATGTTACCGGGCTAATCGTAACAAAGTTAGATGGCACTGCTAAGGGCGGAGTGGTAATTGGACTTGCAGAAGCTTATAAGATAAAGTTACATGCTATAGGAATTGGCGAAAATATAGAGGACTTAAGGGAGTTTACTAGCAAAGAATTTGCTGAAGCGTTATTTAATTGTAATTAAAGACTTCTCTTAATTCCCTTACGTGACCAAGCTTGATTATTTCAATATCATGAGAAGAATAGTTACCATTTTTAGGCATAATTGCTTTTTTGAATCCTAACTTTTGTGCTTCTTTTAGTCTGAGATCAGCATGCGAGATGTTCCTAATTTCTCCTGAAAGTGCAACTTCACCGCAGATTATTGAAGAAGTTGGCAGCGGTAAATTTACTATACTTGAAATAAGGGAAGCAGCAACAGCAAGATCAGCCGATGGTTCCTGTATTTTGAGTCCCCCTGCAATGTTTAGGTATACCTCTTTATCATGCAAAAACATTTTGCAACGAGCATTTAGCACCGCGATGATCATAGCCAATCTATTAATATCCCACCCAACTACTGCCCTTCTTGGGGTTGCCATATTAGTCCCTGCTATTAATGCTTGCACTTCCATTAAAATTGGTCTTGAACCTTCAATTCCTGCAAATACGGCGCTGCCAACTACTTCTCTGTCATGGGCCATCAGAAACAATGATGATGGATTATCAACAGGCACAAGTCCTGCTTCAGACATCTCAAAAACACCAATTTCATTTGCAGGGCCAAATCTATTTTTAATAGTACGCAAAATGCGATATTGATTGCTATTTTCACCTTCAAAATATAATACCGTATCCACCATATGCTCCAGAGTTTTGGGTCCAGCTATTTGTCCATCCTTAGTTATATGACCAACTATTAAAAGAGAAACACCATATTGTTTCGCAAGAATAGTTAATTCATGTGCGCAAGTACGAACCTGAGTTACAGTTCCTGGTGCCGATGTAATTCTGCTATCATACATTGTTTGTATAGAGTCAATTACTAAGAATTTAATACTTTTGTTTTCCTTTATTGTTGCTACTACATCAGTTAAAGACACTGTAGATAAAAGCTTAATTTTAGGTTCATTTATCTTAAGACGCTTTGCTCTGAGACTCACCTGCTCTAAAGACTCCTCGCCGGATACATAAAGACATTCAAAAGAGGAAAGTTGCACAACATTAGCTGCAATTCTAAGCAAAAGGGTGGATTTTCCAATACCAGGTTCGCCACCAATTAAAATGCTAGCACCTTGAACGATACCCCCACCAAAAACTCTATCTAATTCTTCTATTCCTGTTAAAAAACGACTTGGAGTGATAATTTCGCTACCCGATAACGTCTTTATTAAAATTGGTGCAGATATACTTCTTTTGCCCGTTTTTACTGCTATTTCCTCAACAATTGTATCCCAATTGTCACATGCGATGCACTTCCCTACCCACCTACCAGTGCTGTGACCACAGGATTGACATACATATACAGTTTTCATCAAAGCCAAAATTATTTTGTTGTAATTGTAATAAAAATTAGCTGAATATGCGAAGTAAATCTATAGCTAACCCAAGAAAGGGTTCCCTATGTCATACCGCGATTCATTCGCGGTATCTCTAGATCCCGCTAACAAGTAGCGGGATGACGAGCTTATCGTCACGCCGCCGCGAACCGTCATACCGCGATTCATTCGCGGTATCTCAAAGCATAGATCCCGCTAACACGTAGCGGGATGACGAGGTCATGCCACCGCGCGAACCGTCATACCGTCACGGTATCTCTAGATCCCGCTAACACGTAGCGGGATGACGAGGTCATGCCACCGCAAACCGTCATACCGCCGCGGTATCTCTTAGCCGCTAACACGTAGCGGGATGACGGTTGTCGTTTAGCTACAAACGTTAAGAAATTTACCAAATGAAAAAAAAGGCAAAAGAAGCCCTGGGGTTATTATCCGCTTTAAAATATTGGCGTTTTTTATGTTTTAAACGCTTGACAAGCAAGATTAAGCTGCTTTTAATTGCAACTAACTTACGCTGCAAATGTTTAAGAAGTTTACTAAGCAGAAAAAAAGACAAAGAATCCCCGAGTTAGCTAGTCTTTTACTATCTCTGTCGAGTATTGGCATTTTTTGATGTCTTGTAACGCTTTATAAGCGCGTTCAGCTTATTTAGATAAAAATCTAGATGTAGATGAAGTTTTGTAAAGACATACAGTATCTATGTACTGCAAAAAATTAAACATAAGACGCCGATACATTAAGTAATCCTTACCTTTTAATCTGCAGATTGGCGAAAGCAAATACAATAGCTTCACTATCATGATAAGGGCGCTGGCGAAGGGTGTCAAGTAAGTTTTTTGTTTCTATTCCCAATGTTATATGGTTATGTAAGAAGTCTAATAGCAAATTTTTAAGTTCCTCTTTAACTCTTTAACCAGCGGGCTCGCATGAGGAGAGGAGAGTAAAGGTCCTCTTCCATAGATATCTTCACACTTTTTTCTTCTTCTGTAGTTGGCGGACGAGTAAGAAAGTGAATCTTTGGTGCGCCACTAATTATTGCCATTGGTGTTTGCTCCGCCCCTTCTCCCATAACTAAAACAGCAGACGTTGCCAGCGCATCAAGAAGATTGACTTGTGTTACTTGCAGTGGTTGATCATAAAGATCTGGCTTGCCTATATAGGAATAAAATGGTTCAAATCCACACCAACCAAGAGCAACGCCCGTAACCCCAAGGCGCATAGGTGTTATGTTACTATCTGTAATCAAAATACCAAGATGTTTTATGCAGTGTTTTGTCTTGAGATAGTTCCATATTGATAGAGCTGTTTTCTGAACATCCTTTGGGTATAAAATATACATTTCATTACCATTTGATTCATCAATACCAGCAGATGGAATTAAGATATTGTCTTTGATTGTTAAATAGATGCCGTAAGAATTATGGTCTACATCAACAATTGCATCAGCTTCTCTTTTGATTAGCTCTTCTTTAGAACAAGCAGTTTTGCAAACCACTTGTTTTTGACAAATAGAAATGATTTTTGATGTGATAGCAAGAACAACTTCCTCTCTTAGCAACTCTGAAACATAGCGATCAAGAACCTGCTCTAATACTTCTCCACATTCAATGCGGTGGGTATAAATTGCTTCAACATGCATATTAACGTGTCAGCTTGCATATAGTATAATCTTTCGTTTTGGTGAGAATAGTTTTATGCCATCCATCAAGAAGTGTTAAGTTGAAATATACATCACCTTTATAGGGTTTGTGAATTTCTGTTATGATAAATTCTGAGATTAGATCATACTCCAAAAAAAGATGCGCTATTTGTGCTCCACCAATCATGAAGACTTTAGAATTACTTTGGATTGACAAAAACTCTTGCATAGAAGAAATAATAGTGCATTTTACTCCTCTGTTAAAACAAGAATTTAATTTGTCACGAGAAAAAACAACAGGGATACGATTCCCTAATATGTCTTGAGGCATAGTTTCAAATGTCTTTCTCCCCATAACAATAACTTGTTTTTCAGTCACCTGACGAAAATGATCTAACTCACTTGGATAATGCCAGGGCAATCCATTATTTATTCCAATTACCCCCTTGGGATCAACAGCCATAATTCCGATAACTATCATCCCTGTAAAGCAGCTTGAGCTACAAAAAATCGCATGTGATCACGCACATTATGCACTCGAAGGAAATCAACCTTGTTGTGTAATACAGATGATGTAGCAATTGTTTCTAAATCTCGGTTAAAGACAGGTTCTGTAGAAAAAGAAGAAATAAATGACTTTCTAGAATGGCCAACCAGAACTTTGCAGCCAAAATTTTGTAACGTTTCTATACTGCGTAAAATCTGGATATTCTGGTACATAGATTTGCCAAAACCAATACCAGGATCAATAATGATCGAGCTTTGATCAAAACCTAGAGCTAGTAATCTATTAATGTTCCTTTCTGCCCAATTATTTATGGTATCAATTGGATCAATGTCACTTGGGATAATGTTGTCACTATGTGGTGGTATGGAGAGTGAATGCATAATAACGATACTACATCCACTGCTAGCAATCGCTTTTAAGGTATTATCATCTAGATCTCCCTTCTGATCGTTTACCCAGGCAATGTTGTAGTGCTCCAAAACATTCAAAATAACATCTGGCCAGAAACTATCAATGCTGACTTTAATGTCACCAACTTTCATATACTGATTGAGATTATCAAGCACTGGTTTTAAGCGTGCATATTCTGCTTTTGGAGTTTGTATTGAGGAGCCAGGTCTTGTTGATTGAGCACCAAGTTCAACTATGCTTGCACCATCTGATAACAGCCGCAGTGCCTGCTTGGTTGCTTGATCTGCATCATAATAAAGACCACCATCTGAAAATGAATCAGGAGTAATATTGACAATACCTACAAGCTCTGGTGAAAGCGTAAAACTCCTTAAAAAGCAATCCTTAATGTTAGGGTTAACAGTACCAAACGTTTTGTTAACTACTGCCATAGGGTTCAGCATTGTCATCAAGTGAAGCAAAAATGGTCTGTTTATCAATTCTGGGTGAGGAATCTTAAGGTAGGGTGTATCAAGTGTCAGGTCATCCCATAACAAAATATCCAAATCAATAACGCGAGGTGCCCATTTTTCATAGACCTGCAGACGGCCAATGTCACATTCAATTTGTTTAAGGCCCTTTAACAGCTCTTCAGGAGAAGAAGAACAACTTCCATACACAACCATATTTAGAAATGGCCTGTCCCACCCAGGTGAAGCATCATTTGGTAAAATAGCCTTAGTTTCCAGAATAATTGAAGATTTTAAATTTTTAAAATAGCGCTCCTGCAGTAACTGAGCAGCCTTTTGTAAATGGGAAAAGCGATTTCCTATATTTGAGCCAACAGAAATGTAAATCATTCTTGCAACGCATTACGATAAGTAAAGAAAACACCTCCATGCACACTGGGGACAGGTGGTGCAACTTTGTGAATAGTTACGCCTATAGAAGAAATAATAAGCTTTTTTTGCATCACAAGGTTATTAATGGTCCTGTATATATCATGAGTTAAATGCTCGATTAAGTTGAATTGCTTGCTTTGAACGAGAGATTGAATACTCTGAACTACCTCCAAGTAGCATATAGTATCCTCAAGCCGGTCAGTTGTAAGTCCTAAAGGGGGGGATTTAAAGGTAAAATCAATATTAACACTAACTAATTGAGAATGATACTTCTCTTCTGCACTATAGCCTAAATGAACCCAAAGCCGTAAGTCAGATATAAGAAGATTACATGCAGACATTGCATTCCAACATCACTGAGTTTAAGCTACTTACAACTACTAACACACGCTAGCATTCATCATTCCATCAAGAAAACCCCACAAGAGCCTTGCTCCCTTTTGAGCACCCTGCATAACTTTATCTTGCTCTTTTTCATCTAGATCTTCAATAAGATTTGCACATTCCTCAGAATGCCATTCATCAGCATGCATATGGACCGTAAAAAATTGAAGAGAACGCTCATCACTTATTGAATAGTGTTTTTTTAAACCTTCAATTTTAGACTTGGAAACCTCTGGAGTTTGACGTTCGTAAGCGTACAAGGCTCCAAGACCTGCTGCAAAACCTGATCTTACAATGTCAAAGTAACCATCAATTAATTCTTGTGTCTCCTTAATCTGTGCACTTTCACGAAGATCAGATCGCGCAACGCCAAGCCCTTCAGCAAAACGTTTCCATAACTCTGGATGATTTTCATCACCTTGTTCCTCTTCTATTAAATTACCAAGTAAAACCTGTCGCATTTTTAGATCTGGGCACAGAAAATGTATACCACTGATGTAACGAGGAAACGCAGCAACATGGTGATAATATTCTTTAGCATAGGTTTGTAAAGCTTGCAAGCTTAAGCTTCCTGTATTCCATGATTGGTAGAATGGATGATTTAGTAAGTGCAATTCATCTAACTTGTTATTTAGAGACTTAGTAAATTCCATCATTTCCCCCATTACATTAATATATAGTTCATATACTATAGCTTTCTCATTGTTACGATCATGCTAACAATGGTGGGATTGGTAGGACTCGAACCTACGGCCAATTCGTTATGAGCGAACTGCTCTAACCGACTGAGCTACAATCCCTTTTATCAATATTTATAATACACACAAAAGCAAATTTGTCTATTAGCTTATTTCACTATCAACCCAACTTAGCAGATCATTTGTTGCACCAATTTTGCGTGCAATTTCCTTACCATCTTGAAATATAATCAAAGTAGGTATAGATTGAACCCCATACTTACTTGGCACTTCAGTCCCTTCATCTATGTCGAACTTGCAGATCTTAATCTTGCCTTTTCTGTCTTTAGCCAACTGTTCAATACGCGGCATTAGACTTTTACATGGCCCACACCATTCTGCCCAAAAATCTACCAGAACAAACCCTTTATAGTCAGTGACTTCAGATTTGAAATTTTGATCATTTACCGGTGTAATATCATCACTCATAAAATACCTAAACTTAAAACGATTGCTTGTAAAATATAGCGTATCTATTAGCAGTTAATCAACTAAATTCTTACCGCAGAGCTTGAAAAATTGCCCTAAAGTGTTTTGCACAAACAAAAAACTTCTATTACATCTGGTGGTTAAAGATATCCACGTTTTCCCAACCCATTAAGTCTAATTCAATACGAGTAGGAAGAAATTCAAAGCACTTTTGGGCCAATTCTTTTCTATTTTCACGCTCCAGCATTAAGTCTAGCTTTTCCTTTATCCTGTGGAGATACAAAACATCAGATGCAGCATAACTTTTTTGTTTGTCTGTTAAATTTTCATTTCCCCAATCAGAAGATTGCTGCTGCTTATTTAGTTTGGTATCAAGCAGCTCTAAGCACAACTCTTTTAAGCTATGATTATCTGTGTAAGTGCGAACTAAACGTGAAGCTATCTTTGTGCAATAGCACGGAAGTGCCCAAGTTTCCAAGTAATAACGTATTATGCTCACATCAAATCGCGCGAAGTGAAATATTTTAGTTATATTTTTATCCTCTAATATTTTTCTTAAATTTGGCGCTGTATAATCGTTCTTGAGTTGAACTAAGTGAGCGTTGCCATCATTAAAAGAGAGCTGCACAAGGCATAATCTATCTCTGCTATGAAGTAGCCCCATTGCCTCGGTATCAACAGCTATAGACCTTATATCATCTGGTATTGAACTAGCTGGCAAGTCGTCTTTATATAAAAATATTCCCATAAAATTAATACATTTTTTGGCACAATTGAAAACCTATGATAATCAAAAATGAGTCTTAAGTATACGAAAAGATCATAGAAGGAACCACGCAAATTTATGGGCTCTCACATTTTTCGTGTACACGGGGTTTACAAATCGCTGTATATGCCTATAATTAAGTAAATTTAGGTTAATTTAATTGCGGGAGTAGCTCAGTTGGTAGAGCGCAACCTTGCCAAGGTTGAGGTCGAGGGTTCGAACCCCTTCTCCCGCTCTTTGCTTTCAAAATCATTTCGTCAAAAATCCCTTGACAAACTCCGCCAGCTCCCTTATCATGATAGTGAAGCTATTGTATTTGCTTTCGCCAATCTGCAGATTAAAAGGTAAGGATTACTTAATGTATCGGCGTCTTATGTTCAATTTTTTGCAGTATATAGATACTGTATGTCTTTACAAAACTTCATCTACATCTAGATTTTTGTCTAAATAAGCTGAACGCGCTTATAAAGCGTTACAAGACATCAAAAAATGCCAATACTCGACAGAGATAGTAAAAGACTAGCTAACTCGGGGATTCTTTGTCTTTTTTTCTGCTTAGTAAATTTCTTAAACGTTTGCAGCATAAGTTAGTTGCAATTAAAAGCAGCTGAACTTCGCTTGTCAAGCGTTTAAAACATAAAAAACGCCAATATTTTAAAGCGGATAATAACCACGGGGCTTCTTTTGCCTTTTTTTTCATTTGGTAAATTTCTTAATGTTTGTGGCTGAACGACAACCGTCATCCCGCTACTTGTTAGCGGGATCTCTTGTTAGCGGCTGAGATACCGCGAATGAATCGCGGTATGACGTAGGACTGCTGTCATTCCAGCGCGTGACGCTGGAATCCAGTTCTTATTACCTGGTGTAAAGTTAAGTTTCCTGGATCCCAGTGTCTGGGCACTGGGATGACAAGAAAGGAGCACTGGGATGACAAGAAAGAGGCTACTTGGATAACAGAAGAAGGAGGCTACTTGGACAACACCCTGACAACCATCATCCCGCTACGTGTTAGCGGGATCTGGAAATACCGCGGCGGTATGACGTAGGACTGCTGTCATTCCAGTCTGGAATCCAAAAAAGGATGATGTCATCCCAGTGCTTGACACTGGGATCCAGCTTCTGTGCAACCTCATCAAAAACATTCATTTAGTATAAACTTTCCATGCTAGTTTGCTTGCTTACAAGCAAACTTTCCTGGATCCCAGTGGGCTTTGTTGCATCGCTCAAGTGAAAAGAACTGGCAGTTACTGACAAAATTCATTATAAATAGCCATTTAACTGTTGAAGAAAAAATATGCCACAAAAAATGAGAGTCAGTAACTGCCATGAATATAACAAATTTCTCCAAGAAAGAGGAAGCATTTTTTGTTATATCAATGACGCCATAGAAAATTGGTACGAGAATTGTCCAAAAATGCAGGGCGGCAACTATATTTATAGTGATAAAGTTGTGATTTTGGTGCATATAATCGTCAGTTTCTTTAGAATTGGTTTAAGACAAACAGTCGGGTTTATAAAAGGGTATTTGCAACAAATAGGAAGAGATTTGCAGCTATTCACAAGCATCAAGAAGGTTTAAGAAACTTAATATTAAGATAAATGATTGCAGAATTGATAAAAATATAGCTCTTTCCATAAAAGTCCGGATGTGATAGGATAAGGGTAGATGATGATAAGGAGGTTGAATGCCAGCAGCATATAGTTATGATTTAAGAAAAAAAGCAATGGAAGCGCTAGACGAAGGAGAAAGCAGAGAAACAGTGGCAGCAAGATTTAAGATTGGACGAACTACTTTATGGGAGTGGCAGCAAAGAAGAAAAGAAACAGGAGACTTTCAATCAAAAAAACTTGGAAATGGGGGTTACAATCACAAAATTACCGACTGGGATACCTTTGCCAAATTTGCCAGAGAACACGGAGGAAAGACTCTATCGGAAATGGCTAAACTTTGGAACAACGTTAGTATCCAAACGATCTATCGAGCCCTTAAAAAAATTGGATTTACGCGCAAAAAAAGACATATGGATACAAGGAAAGAAACGAAGAAAAACGTGCTGAATTTTTGAAAATTATAGCGACAAAAGAACCTAAAAACTTAGTGTATATAGATGAGTCTGGCATTGATAACACCGAACTACGGATATTGCCAGAAAGGACAGCGGTTTTATGCCTTAAAATCTGGAAAGAAAACTCAACGAATCAGTATGGTTGCAGCCTTAAGTGGAAGAAAGATAGTTGTTCCGTTAACCTTTGAAGGCCACTGTAATATGGATGTTTTTAATGGATGGTTTGAGCAATTTTTGACACCGATCTTGGAACCTGGACAGACTGACCTTACCCAGAAAAAGTGGAGAGAAAGAAAGGAGTTTTTTCGGGTAAAATAAAATTTTGGAGGATTAGAAATGGCAAGAGAATATACGGCAGAATTCAAATTGGAAGCTGTTAAACTGGCAAATGAACAAAGAAAGGCAGGTCAAACAATTACAAAAATAGCAAAGGATTTAGGAATAAAGGGTGGTTTATTAGGAAAATGGATAAAGAAACACAACGAAAAAAAGTCGGCAGCAGATGCATTTCCAGGTAGAGGTAACATGGCTCCTTACGACAAAGAGAGGTTTGATTTACAAAGAGAGTTAGCAAGAGTAACAAGGGAAAGAGACATTTAAAAAAAAGCCCTGGCCAGTCAAAAAGAGTAAAATATTTTTTTATAAAAGAGCATAGTAACTGCTATAAAGTACAGGAATTATGTAGGATTTTCTGCTAGTGGCTACTATAAGTGGACCACAAGAAAAATAAGCAGTAGAGAATCAGCAAATAAAGAGCTACTCGCAGCTATTCAAAAAATATATCAAGTTTCTAAATGTAGATATGGAGCTCCTAAAATTCATGCTGAATTGAAGGCTTTGGGTAAAAGTTGCAACTTAAAAACAGTGCAAAGTATTATGCAGAAAAATGGTATTCAGGCTATATTGAGAAGAAAATTTAAAATTAAGAAACAACAAACGGACAGTAGCTCCCAATATATTAGACCAAAACTTTATTGTCGATCAACCAAATAAAGTATGGGATTACTTATATAAAAACCAAAGAAGGATGGCTATATTTGGCAACAATAATCGATCTATATTCACGCATGGTAGTTAATGAGCAGTTCAATAAATAAACAATTGGTTATGGACTCTTTATTAATGGCCGTTAACAAGCGTAAACCTGCCAAAAATCTACTATTACATAGTGATCAAGGTTCACAATATACTTCGCAAGGTTATCAATATCTCTTATCCATAAAAAACATAGATGAGTTATAAAGGTTGTTGTTACGACAATTCTGTTGTGGAAAGCTTCTTCAGTTCTCTAAAAAGGGAGTTACCAATAGACACCTCTCGGCACTCTAAACAGCATATCAAAACTGCTATATTTGAATATATAGAAATTTTTTATAACAAACAACGTCACTATTAACTATTGCATTCCTGAGCATTTTGATTCATCATTCTCTTTGTGAAAAACATTCCAAACTTTCTCTCCACTTTTTCTGGGTAAGGTCAGTCAGCTACTTGGATGACAGGGGAGGGAGGTGCTACCCTGACAATCGTCATCCCGCTACGTGTTAGCGGGATCTAGAGATACCGCGAATGAATCGCGGTATGACGGTCTGCAGCGGTATGACGTAGGGCTGCACTAGCTATATCATGCATTTTATTAACCGACACTATAAACAATATCCTTACAATTATGAGATTGAACCACAACTTGCTCAAGCGTTAAGCTGCTGCGTTTAGCGTCTTTACTGTGATTTTCCCCAAGAACATTTGTTCTTTCTCGTTTTATTTCCTCAATGAATTTCCCATTAACATCTTTAGGATCAATCTCTTCTTCAGAATATATAAGGTTAGTGCAATTTGTTTTTCTATAATAATGCACGCCAAGACATATAATTGATAATGCAAGTATACCAGAACCTATAAGTAATGATAATCCTATGTTATTAGTCAAAGGGTTTTGGTAAAATTTTTGTACACCATTAACACCATGTGTTGCAAGTAGCCCTAGAGGAAACGCTATATTTGCAGCAACTACACCAGTAAATAATGCAGTAAATATTGGTCTGTCGTTAATTACTGATTTTATTTTATTAGTTCTAGTAATTACTTTTTCGTCAATGTTAGTGAAGCCTTGTTTAGCTTCCCAAGCATTAAGTACAAAATTTGAATGAGTGCCATTGCTATATTCCAGTCTTACAGATTTTATAGCTTTATCTTTTGGCTGGTGCTCCAACACCTCAGCTAAAATTTTATCCGCATCTTTTTTTTGAATGGAATGTTCTTCAGTATCTATAAATTGCCTTGTTGCAAAAAATATTGGACCAATTGCAAGCAATGCAGCAAGTGCGATAACTGGTATAGTGATATATTTTGGGCTGTTTGTAAAAAATGCAATAAATTTTGCTTTATCTTGTAAATATAATAAAGCTGCAGATATACTGAGTATAATAGCACTTGCAGTAAAAATTATAAAGCCCTTCTGCTGCATGGAATACTTTGCTCTTGGCAAGAATCTGTTTGTTTTTTTATTTGTTGTGCCACCTACATCAGAATTTAGTGACAAAGACTCTTCAGAGTCATCTGTCTTATATGATGGTGGAGAAGTTGAAGGTACATTGCTAAGTTTGTTACTTGATTCTCTGCTTAACCGTGTTAATGTTTTATCAAGATCATCAGGATCATCAAATACTGTCTCTTGAGAAGGGGATCTGCTTAGAGTTGAATTTTGTGGCACGTCAACATGAGTTTCTTCACCTTTTGTTTCTTCTAGGGAAGGAGGTGATACTTGAGTCTCAAGAGTTAACGGATCTCTTGAATTAGCATTGCTGTTTTTTTTCTCTTTAAATTCTTCCTCTAACAAAGCTTCTAAAGCTGTATTTTCATCATTTTTTTTCGGAGTACTTGTCCTAAGTGCTGGTATTGGTAAAATTCCTGGTGTTATCTCGCCATCTTCACTTATTGATGTGGAAGAAATTAATGTTACTGTTTGTTCTTCATTTACTGGTCCAGGCATATTCACTCCAAAATTAATTACTATGCTGCATTGATTACGCTATAGTTATTAAGATATAGTAAATACCAATTTACGGATAATTATTAGTATAGAAATTGTCTATCAAAGATTCTTTCATTCAGAGGGTAATCTTTGTCAAAAAGCAAAGTTATTGTGTTTTCGTGGTCTTTTTGTATTTTTATCTGTGATATATTATGAAACTCCTTGTAATCTGATACTACAAGTGCTGGACGGTTTTTTGTGTCGTTAATGTCAATTTGTACGATTGTATCGTTTGATATTAACGCTCCATTCCAATGCCTTGGGTAATAGCTATTGATAGAAGTGAGTGCAAGTAAATTTGAATTTAGCGGCAAGATTGGGCCACCGGCAGAGAAGTTGTATGCAGTGCTGCCTGTGGGGGTAGATAATATTACTCCGTCCCCTCTAAATTTTTCTACTTTTAGCTTATCATTAATAGTAATATTCATCTCTACTATTTGGTTCGCTTTTCTAAAAACGTATACTTCGTTTACTGCTATGTAATGATATCTCTTGCCACTTGTGTCTGTTGCTTCCATTTTTAGCAAAGTTAACTGAGTTGAAGTTGCATGCTCTATATGATCAATTAAATCTTCACTGCAGCTAAAGCATTTATTCATCAAAAACCCAACATTGCCAGTGTTTATCCCATACACATGCATGTTTTTATTTTCTATGACGTAATTGTGCAAAGTGCGTAGCATAAAGCCATCACCGCCAACAACTATCAATAGATCGATTTCGGACTTATTTTCTTCTGTTATATTGATAAAATTAAGTTTCTTTAATAGTTTAGATACTTCCTGCGATTTTGGTGATGGAGAAGCAACATAGCCTATATTTTTGTATTTATGCATGCTTCAGTAAACTCTCTAAAACTTAAAGAGGAGGAGAATTAGAAAATGCTTCCATATTTATCGTTAAACTTAGCTAATTTGCTAGTTTTACTTGCTAACCCGCTTGTCAAACTTCCAGTCCATGCAGGGTGAGTAAGAGGATCTCTATCAAGTTTTACCCTATCTCCCTCCTTTCCATAAGTGGAACGAGTTTCAAACTCTTGACCGTCTGTCATAACTATAATAATTTTATGATAATTCATTGTTGTTTATAAACTTTTAGTCAGCTAATATTCTAGTGAACTTAATTCACTAAGTCAATCATTATTCTAAAATATTGACAAAAAATAAATAAAGTAGTATATTTAATAAGGAATAAATAATAACTATCATGATTTTTGCTTTCCCCGGTCAGGGCTCTCAGTTTGTAGGAATGGGAAAGAGCTTATATAGTGAGTTTTCTGTTGCAAGACAAGTATTTAATGAAGTAGATAGCATATTGGATGGAAAGCTGTCTCATTTAATCTTCAACGGTCCTATTGAAGAATTAACCATTACAGAAAACGCTCAGCCAGCTATAATGGCAGTATCAATTGCAATGCTACGTGTTATGGAGCATGTGTTTGGCAAATCTCTTTTCACTGATCACAATGTTAAATATGTTTGTGGGCATTCAGTTGGCGAATATACAGCGCTGTGTGCTGCAGGAGCGTTAACGCTTGAGTCTGCAATCAAGCTGCTGAAAGTTCGCAGCGAAGCAATGCATGAAGCTTCACTGAAATGTAAAGGCGGAATGGTTGCGTTGCTTGGAGCAGAGATAAATGAAGTGGAAGATATATTGAAATCAGTTCAAATTGACGGAATTTGTGAAATTGCAAACGATAACGGTGGCGGACAAGTGGTTATAAGTGGCACTAGAGAAGCTCTTGAAATGTTACCCGATTTATTCAAAAACTCGAGTGTGAGGAAACTAATTAAATTACAGGTTAGTGGGCCTTTTCATTCATCTCTTATGAAACCTGCTGATGAAAAAGTTTTGGAGTTTTTGAAGGGTATTAAAATAACCCGTCCTATAGTTCCTTTGATATCAAATGTTACAGCTAAAGAGGAGAGTGATCCCAAAGTTATAAAAACTTTACTCGCCAAGCAAGTTGTAAGCAGAGTGAAATGGAGAGAAATGGTTTTGTATATGTCAAGCCGTGGCATTAACAAATTTGTTGAAATTGGCCCTAATAAAGTTTTATCTAATTTGGTCAAAAGAATTGACCAATCTATCAGTACAAAAAATATAGATAGTATTGGTGATATTGACAGCTTCTTTAATGAATCATTAGTACTAACAGCGAAAAATTTAAAAGTTGGATTAAGTTAAAACACATCTATTTGATGTCATTCCGGTGCATAACGCTGCCTAGCTGGAATGACAGAGGGTAATGCAAGAAATCAACGAACTGCCTGTCATTTCGTTTGGTTTTTTAATTCCAAGTAGCTGTAAAATAGTAGGGGCAATGTCAGATAACCTTCCGTCTCTTAGTTTTAGATTATCGCAAGACACAATAAATGGCACTTTATTTAGAGTGTGTGCTGTATGAGGTGTATTATTTTCTTCATCGAACATACATTCCACGTTACCATGGTCTGCAGTAACAATTAATGCGGTGTTGCTTGACTTTTTAACAGCATTCAGCACTTTCGCAAGACAATCATCTACAGCTAGCACAGCTTTCTCGGCTGCTTTTATATTACCTGTATGCCCTACCATATCAGGATTAGCGTAATTTACAACTATCAGTGCGAATTCTTGGGAGTGAATTTTTTCTACAAGCTTTTCTGTGAGCTCGAAGGCTGACATTTCGGGCTGCAAATCGTAAGTTTGAACTTTTGGTGAGGGAATGAGTATTCTTTCTTCACCAGAGAAAGGTTCTTCTTTTCCACAATTGAAAAAGAAAGTCACATGAGCGTATTTCTCGGTTTCGGCGATACGTAATTGTCGTAATTTATTGTCTTCTATTGTTTGTCCTAGAGTATCAGCGAAAGAAGTAGGAGGAAAAATATAAGGAATTTTGAGATCTTCTTTATACTTCATCATACTTAAAATTGAAGAGAATTTTGCTACCTTAGCGTAATCTGTTTTGCCAAGCAAAATACTTGCTAATTGTATCATTCGATCAGCACGAAAGTTAGCCAACAGCACTCCATCTTCTGGTTTTATACCTTGATAATCACCTATTACTGCGGGCCTGATAAACTCATCAGTTATGTTATTTTGATAGTTATTCTCAATCAACGATACTGCATTATCATGACAAGGTGCCTTTGCAAATGCGATAGCCTCATAAGCTTCGATTGTTCTCTTCCACCTGTTGTCACGGTCCATAGCATAGTAACGCCCAGAAACAGTAGCAATTCTTGTGTCATTTCCCTTTATACTCTTTGTAAATTCTTGAATGCATTTTTTTCCTGAATTTGGCAATGTGTCTCTGCCATCTAAAAATGCATGTATCACCACTTTTATTCCATGCTGTGATATTTTATTTGCTAAAGTTGAAATATGCTTTTGATGCGAATGAACACCACCATCGGACACCAATCCCATTATATGGCATACTCCGTTCTTACTTTTTAGATCATTAATAAAACTTTGTAGATTTACATTGTTTTCTATTGTTCCAATCTCTTGATTAATGCGCTGAAGGCTTTGTATTACCACTCTACCACTGCCAATATTCATATGGCCAACTTCTGAGTTACCTATTTGACCACCAGGTAACCCCACATCAGCTCCACAGGCGGATAAACTGCATTTTGGATAATTAGAGCTAATATATTGCCAACAGGGTGGATTTGCGTTGCTGATAGCGTTGTATTTATTATTCTCTATTCCATTTCCCCAGCCATCTAGTATACATAAAACCACTGATTTAATGTTCATATAAAATCAACACTAGAATTTCACAGAGAAGAGCTCCCCGGGCCGGATTCGAACCAGCGACCAATTGGTTAACAGCCAACTGCTCTACCACTGAGCTACCGAGGAATAAACCGTTTTTAATTTACCATGTTGAACGTTGGTTGTAAACGTTTTTTGTGTAGACTTTAAGTCCAACTGACCCATAGAAACAAAAAAACTTACTTGACAAACTCCGCCAGCCCTCTTATCATGAGACTGAAGCTATTGTATTTGCTTTCGCCAATCTGCAGATTAAAAGGTAAGGATTACTTAATGTATCGGCGTCTTATGTTCAATTTTTTGCAGTATATAGATACTGTATGTCTTTACAAAACTTCATCTACATCTAGATTTTTATCTAAATAAGCTGAACGCGCTTATAAAGCGTTACAAGACATCAAAAAATGCCAATACTCGACAGAGATAGTAAAAGACTAGCTAACTCGGGGATTCTTTGTCTTTTTTTCTGCTTAGTAAATTTCTTAAACATTTGCAGCGTAGGTTAGTTGCAATTAAAAGCGGCTGAATCTCGCTTGTCAAGCGTTTAAAACATAAAAAACGCCAATATTTTAAAGCGGATAATAACCTCAGGGCTTCTTTTGCCTTTTTTTTCATTTAGTAAATTTCTTAAACATTTATAGCTAAACGACAACCGTCATCCCGCTGCTTGTTAGCGGCTGAGATACCGCGAATGAATCGCGGTATGACGGTTCGCAGAGGCATGACGGTTCGTGGCAGCACGATAAGCTCGTCATCCCGCTACGTGTTAGCGGGATCTCTTGTTAGCGCCGCGGCGGTATATTTGTCATCCCGCTAGCGGGATCTATGTTGAGAGATACCGCGAATGAATCGCGGTATGACGGTTTGTGGCGGTATGACGATAAGACACAAAGCCTAATGGAAAAAACTGCGAACGCCAGTGAAAAACATAGCAATTTTATTTTCATTTGCAGCTTTTATCACATCTTGATCTTTCAGCGAGCCGCCGGGCTGAATTATAGCTGTAATCTCATGTTTTGCACTTTCTACTATGCTATCTGGGAATGGAAAAAATGCATCTGAAGCAAGCACTGCACCTTTACATTTTTCACCTGCTTTTTTCACTGCAATGTTCACACTATCTATTCTGCTTGTTTGCCCTGCACCGATGCCAATAGCACAACCATCTTTTGCTATAACTATTGCGTTGGATTTCACATGCTTACATATTTTCCAGGCAAAAATAAGATCTTTTTTTTCTTTGTCTGTTGCAGTGCATTCTGTTACTTGTTCTGCTTTTATTGTGTGGTCATTATTTTCTTGCACCAAAAACCCACCAACAACATTTTTAGTTTGGTATTTCACATTTTGTTGAAAAGATTTATGAATAATCACTCTTAAATTTTTCTTTCTTTGTAAAATTTTTAGTGCCTCATTGTTTACCGATGGTGCTATCACTACTTCCAAAAATATCTCGTTTAATTTTTCTGCTAGCTTTAAATCTATCTCCCGGTTTAAGGCAACTATACCACCAAAACTGCTTACTTCATCGCACGATAGAGCTTTTTCATATGCCTCCAAAGCATTATTACCAATAGCAGCGCCACATGGGTTATTATGCTTGATTATCACTGCTGCAGGTTCTTCGAATTCAGAAGTTATGTTAAGTGCGGATTCTATATCTACTATATTATTATAACTCAACTCTTTTCCATGTAGTTTTTCCAACGGATATTCTGTAAATTGATTACTATAAAATGCAGCTTTTTGATGGGGATTTTCACCATACCTGAGTTCTTGTACTTTATGCCCGTATAGAGCAAAAAACTCTGGTAACTCATTATTTTTACTCTGGGATAAAAACCAACTGTGAATATTAGAATCGTAGTGTGCAGTGAGAGCAAATGCTTTGGTTGCTAAGTGTTTTCTATATTCCAATGTTGTTTTATTGTTATTTTCTATCATCTCAGCTTTCAGTGCTTCATAGTCTTGAATGCTAGAAATAACTGAAGTAAAACGAAAGTTTTTTGCTGCAGCTCTAATTAACGCCACTCCGCCGATATCAATTTGTTCTATAATTTGCTCTTCATTTGAGCCGCTACTTACTGTCTCCCAAAATGGGTATAGGTTAGTTATAAGCAGTTCTATTGGCTCAATACCTAGATTTTGTATTTCCGTTTTGTGTTTTTCTCTATTGCAAAGTATGCCTCCATGAATTTTAGGGTGTAAAGTTTTTACTCTACCACCCAGTATCTCTGGAAATTGTGTGTAATCTGAGACCTCTTGTGTTTTTATTCCTGCACTAGATAGCACTTTATAAGTATTGCCCGTTGAAAGAATTTCTATTTGTTGCTGCGTTAAAAACGATGCAAGATCAATTATATTCGTTTTATCGTATACTGATATTAAAGCTCTTTTTATTTTCATTTTTATATGGAAAGTTTTTTAAGATTATATCTAAGAAAAGGAAATTTAGCTATTACATTTCTACACTAATTTAAAGCAGCCTATTCTATAAATTTTTTTACCATGCTTGATTTCAAGCCACGAATAAAATCTTCAATACTGCAAGGATTTCTCCCTTCCATTTGTACAACTTTAGGAATTAAAGTGCCACCTTTTAAACTTATGTGCATATTATCGTTAACAATCTTACCTTGTTCTGAAGCGAGAGCTTCAAAGTCAGCATCAAGTATCCTGATACGTTTATTTTCTATCTTAATGAATGCTTTTGGGTAAAACGCTTTAACTTTTCTATAAGCAACTTCACAAGCATCACTTGCATAAATTTTATAGTCTTCCACTTTGTCAGCGTAACATGCATCGTTATCGTTCTGTTTTAAGGGAAGCTGTTTTTCAATTTCGTTTAGCACTTTCAGCAGTAAATCACTGCCTAGCTTAGATAATTTATCATGCAATGTCTTGTAATTATCGTTCTTTTCGATAAGAAATTTTTCCTGTTTTAAAATAGTGCCGGAATCTAATCCTTCATCCAATTGCATAATGCTAACCCCGGTTTCTTGATCTCCTGCTAAAATTGTGTGCTGTATCGGGGCTGCACCACGCCACCTTGGTAGTAATGAAGGATGAATATTAATACAACCATATTTAGGAATATTCAAAATTTCTCTTGGAAGTATCAATCCATACGCGGCAACAACCGCAACGTCTGGCTTGAAATTTCTAAATTTTTCTTGCTCTGCCGAGAACTTTAGAGAGATAGGAGTACATACCTCTATGTTACTTTCTTCAGCGATAACATGTACTGGAGATTTCGTTGGCTTCTGTCCACGCCCCGAAGGTTTTGGAGCCTTGGTGTATACTGCCACCACTTCGCTCTTTGATTTCAGTAACAAGCTCAGAGAATTAACAGCAAATCCTGGTGATCCCATGAAAATAATTCTCATGGTGTTTTTGCTTTAAGAATTCTCCGCTAATTTACCACTTACAGTTTCTACTAATTTGGCAAAATCATCCTTATAATTAACTGCCATCTCAGCAAGAATTTTTCTATTTAAATCAATGCCGGCAAGTGTAAGACCATGCATAAACCTACCATAAGTAAGCCCATGCTCTCTTGCTGCTGCATTAATACGTATTATCCATAAGCTACGGAAATCACGTTTACGGGTTCTTCTGTCTCTGTAAGCATATTGCAGTGCTTTTTCAACTCTTTGTAATGCAATTCTATAACAGCTTTTTGCACGCCCTCTATAACCCTTTGCCAGTTTCAATATTTTTTTATGACGAGCGTGAGTAGTGACTCCACGTTTTACCCGAGCCATTTTATTTTACCTCCATTTTGTTAAATACCGTAAGGCATATGAAGCTTAACTATACGCGAGTCAGATTTACCAAGAATCGTTGTACCGCGCTGATTACGAATATTAGATTTACTTCTCTTTACCATGCCATGCCTTTTGCCTGACTGAGTAGAAATAACTTTACCCTTAGCTGTAAGGTGAAAGCGCTTTTTCACAGAAGATTTGGTTTTTAATTTTATTTTCTTCATATTCCAAATAAATTTACAAGCACTACTATTGAGTTCTTTAATAGTAATTAAGCATTAGTATAAATAATTTTATTAAAGAATCAAATTAAAATTGTATATTAAAGGAGTTTAAAAGTAATTACGCCCAATATGTGTGTTATACCTTCTTTATTCCCAAGTGGCAACAATACTTGCCTCATTTTAACACTTTCACTTTCTTCCTCTTCATTGATCGGGCATTTACTCTCTATTACAGTATCAAGTTTATCAATAACTGCATCTATTTTATATAGTCGCAAAAATGGTGCATCAATTGCATACTTATTATCAATGCGCGTCTTTTTCTCAAAACCATAGAATTCAACAGCCTTTTCTCCTGCATTTTCACAAATATAACCTTGATCCTTGACTTCAATGACAAAACAATGCTGCCATGATTCCATTATTTCTGCAGTGTCTATTTCATGCCTTTCTGGCCAATCTCTGTCTGATCCTTTTATGTCATTCCAGTGTTGAGTCACCACATTTGCTATTCTTTTTTCTTTGCCTACATAAATTTCCATTCCAATTTCCACATATAAAACACAGATATGAGGTAAATTTATCGTGAATATATTGATTTTTTCTTACCACAAGGTGCATGTCACTAGAAGTTCTGAGATCTAGAGAGTGGTATTGATTTTATTTCCATTACAACTTATTATTTATAGATAACCTCAATAAAAACGATGAAGCTAAACGAAATCAGAGAAAGATTTATAAAATTTTTTGTAAATAATGACCACGAGCAGGTTTCTTCTTCTCCTTTGATTCCAGAACATGACCCAACGCTCATGTTCACAAATGCTGGTATGGTGCAGTTTAAAAATATTTTTACTGGTGCTCAAAAAACTGAAATGAAACGTGCTGTCTCAAGTCAAAAGTGCCTAAGAGCAGGCGGTAAACACAATGATCTGGAAAATGTTGGCTATACAACTCGGCATCACACATTTTTTGAAATGCTCGGAAATTTTAGCTTCGGTGATTACTTTAAGGAAACTGCGATAGAATTTGCGTGGGAATTTATCACTAAAGAGTTATCTCTTGATAAAAACAGACTATCCATAACCGTCTACCATACTGATGATGAGGCGTACGAGATTTGGCGTAAGATAAGTGGCTTTTCAAGTGATAAAATCATAAGAATTACAACGGATGATAACTTTTGGAGTATGGGAAGCACTGGTCCGTGCGGTCCATGTTCTGAAATTTTTTATGACCATGGGAGTCCTAATTTACAAGAGGGCGATAGAATTGTTGAAATCTGGAATCTGGTATTCATGGAGTTTAACAAAGATGAAGAAGGTAATTTACACAAATTGCCAAAAAAATGCATCGATACTGGAATGGGCCTTGAAAGAATAGCGGCTGTTATGCAAAACGTCCATGATAACTATGATATTGATCTATTTTCTGCTCTGATAAGTAAATCACAAGAGTACTGTGGAAGAACGGAAAATAAAATAGCGCATAAGATCATAGCAGATCATCTTCGCGCGGCTGCATTTCTCATCGCAGAAGGAGTGCTTCCTGGAAATGAGGGCAGGAATTACGTATTACGCAGATTAATTAGGAGAGCCACACGTTATATTCACCTGCTTGGATATAATGATTCCCTACTCCATCGTATTTTTCCAGTGTTGATAGATAGCACGAGTTCGGCTTATATGGGAGCTGAATTAGTCAGAGCTAAAAGCTTAATAGAAACGACGTTAAAATCAGAGGAAGAAAACTTTAAAGACACTTTGATGAAAGGTATCAATCTCCTGGAGAAATTCACTACAGATTTAAAATCGGGCGATACTTTGCCTGGAGAATCAGCGTTTAAGCTATATGACACCTACGGATTTCCTTTGGATATTACACTTGATATTTTAAAAGAGAAAAAAATAAATTTTGACCAGAAGGGTTTTGATGATGCAATGGGAGAACAAAAAGAGAGAGCACGTGCTAAATGGGCTGGATCTGGTGAAAAATCTGTTGAGCAAGTATGGTTTGATTTGATCAATAAATTTGGCAAAACAAAATTTGTTGGTTATGAGTTCAATGAAGTAAGTGATGCGAAAATACTAGCTATAGTTTCCTCTAAAAATGAAGTAATTGATTCTGCAAAGGAGGGAGAAAAGATAACCATTATACTTGATAAAACACCTTTTTATGGCGAGTCAGGTGGACAAGTGGGAGATACTGGCAGTCTGATCAAATCTGATAGAAGTATTATTATAGTCGAGAATACCAATAAGGTTAATGACCTATATTTGCACAGATGCATAGTTAAGTTCGGTTCAATTTGTAAAGGTAACACAGTTGCAGCAAGCATTGACAAGGAAAGAAGGCAAACCTTAAGAAGAAATCATTCAGCTACACATCTTCTGCACTTTACACTCAGAAAAATTCTAGGTGATCATGTCACTCAAAAAGGTTCCCTAGTTGCACCAGATAGACTGAGATTCGACTTCAGCCATAACACTCAAATGACTCAAGATCAGTTGTTTTGGGTAGAGGATATGGTAAACTCTCTAATCAGAGAAAATCTTTCCGCATCTACAAAAATTCAAAGCATGAATCAGGCAATAGACGAAGGAGCTATGGCGTTATTCGGTGAAAAATATGGCAACCAAGTAAGAGTAGTGAAGATTGGAGATTCAAGGGAACTGTGTGGTGGCACACACGTTGAACATACTGGAGAAATTGGTTTGTTTAAGATAGTAACAGAGAGTTCTGTTGCTTTTGGAGTGAGGAGAATTGAAGCTTTAACTGGTCAGGAAGCAATCAATTATGTACGTGATAATGAAATTAACTTAAAAAAAGTTGCAGAATTCGTAAAAGCGCCAGTGAGTGAAATAACAAGCAGATTAAGTATTTTAAGTCAAGAACACAAAAAATCCGAAACCAAAATAAAAAACCTATATAAAAAGCTTGTGAGTGCAGAGAATATAAAAAGCACCGAAATAAATGGAATAAATTTTATAAGCCACACTTTCACTGATATTCCAGCAAATGTAATAAGAGAGTTTGTTTTGCAGCAACAAAAACCAAAAACGGTAATAGCTTTTACGGCAACAGAAAAAGATAAAACAGTCTTGATTATTAAAGTAAGTAAAGACTTAATCAATAAGATTAGCGCAAAAGAACTAATATCCATAGCAGTTAAAAAGAACTGTGGTGGGAATGCTGAACTTGCACAAACAGGCTGTGATAGCAATAAAATAGATGATGCCATTACAGCCATTTATAGCAAAATAACAGCTTCTAAGCACTCTACGTCATACCACCACGAACCGTCATACCGCCGCGGCGCTAACAAGCAGTGGGATACTTAACCATCGTCTACACCGTCATACCGCGATTCATTCGCGGTATCTCTTAGCCGCTAACAAGAGATCCCGCTAACAAGCAGCGGGATGACGAATTACTATGCCGCCGCGAACCGTCATACCGTTGCAAACCGTCATACCGCGATTCATTCGCGGTATCTCTTAGCATAGATCCCGCTAACAGGTAGCGGGATGACGGTTGTCAGGCTAGCTGTCATCCAAGTAGCTCGACTACTTGGATCCAGGAAAAAGAATGGTGTCATGAAAGTAGCTGACACTGATTCCTTTATGATGGTGTCATCCCAGTGCCCAGACACTGGGATCCAGGAAACTTAATTGCAAGTAATGCATTGGATTTGGTGAGTATGGGTTTTGCGTTATAGAATGAAGCACTTTTGGTGAATTTATAAAGAAAGCTGGATCCCAGTGTCAAGCACTGGGATGACAAGGTATAAACCTTATCTTCATGCCGCCGCGAACCGTCATACCGCGATTCATTCGCGGTATCTCAGCCGCTAACAAGAGATCCCGCTAACAAGTAGCGGGATGACGGTTGTCGTTCAGCCACAAACATTAAGAAATTTACCAAATGAAAAAAAAGGCAAAAGAAGCCCCGTGGTTATTATCCGCTTTAAAATATTGGCGTTTTTTATGTTTTAAACGCTTGACAAGCGAAATTCAGCTGCTTTTAATTGCAACTAACTTACGCTGCAAACGTTTAAGAAATTTACTAAGCAGAAAAAAAGACAAAGAATCCCCGAGTTAGCTAGTCTTTTACTATCTCTGTCGAGTATTGGCATTTTTTGATGTCTTGTAACGCTTTATAAGCGCGTTCAGCTTATTTAGATAAAAATCTAGATGTAGATGAAGTTTTGTAAAGACATACAGTATCTATATACTGCAAAAAATTGAACATAAGACGCCGATACATTAAGTAATCCTTACCTTTTAATCTGCAGATTGGCGAAAGCAAATACAATAGCTTCAGTTTCATGATAAGGGGGCTAGCGGAGTTTGTCAAGGAATTCTTATTAAAACTAAAGAGCTCAAATGAAAGGAGGTAAACTCTAAAGTATACATTTAGTAGCGCTTTCTATGAGAGAAATCGTATTACCTATTCCGTAAAGCTTTATGAAAGATCCCATTCTTGGACCGGTTTTTTGGCCAAGTAACGTTTCATATAATAGCTGAAACCAGTCACGTAAGTTGGTGTAATCATATTTTTTTCCAATAGAAAATACCTGAGATTGAATTTCTTCAGCAGTAGCAGTTGTAGATAGAGAATGTAAAGTGTCCTTCAAATCTAGTAACGCTGCTTTTTCTTTTTCATTTGGAGTTTTATATGATTTTGTTGGCTTGATAAAATCGTGATAATACTTTACTGCAAAGTCTGAAAGTCTATCAAGCATTTTATTATTTTCTGGTGTAACGTTTGGTGCATAAGAGGATATAAAACCCCATAGGATCTCTTTGTTTTCAGCATTACAAGCTGCTGCTAGGTTTAAAAGTAGTGAGAAATTTATGCCTGAAGTTTCTATACTGGGAACATTGCCCTGGTGAATGTGCCAAGCAGGATTATTTATATCCTTTTCTTTGTTCTCATGATAACGCTTTACAAATTCTAAATATTCATCAGTTGATTTTGGTATCACATCAAAATATAAACGTTTAGCTTTTTTAGGACTCTGAAAAATGTACAATGCTAAGCTCTCTGTTGGTGCGTAAGTTAGCCACTCTTCAATTGAAATGCCATTTCCTTTTGATTTTGATATTTTCTTTCCTTCTTTATCAAGGAAAAGCTCGTAGCAAAACAGAAGTGGTGGCTTTTCTCCAAGTATTTCACATATTTGACTTGAAAGCACAGCAGATGGAGTTAAATCTTTTCCGTGAGCTTCGTAATTTACTCCAAATGCGGCCCACCTCATTCCCCAATCAGGTTTCCATTGCAGTTTACATTTTCCTTTTGTCACTGGAACTTCTATTTTTTCCCCGTTTGGGTCTTCATATGTGATTGTTCCTTTCTCTGTATTTGTTTCAATTACTGGAACTTGTAAAACTTGAGAAGTTTTTGGGCATATTGGCAAGAATGGACTATAAGTCTGCTGTCTTTCTTCCCGAAATGATGGAAGCATTACGTCCATCACTTTATCATAATTTTTCAGTAAGAGTAAAAGTTTTTCATCGTAAACGCCAGATTTATAACACTCTGTTGCACTCCTGAACTCGTATTCAAATTCAAACATATCAAGAAATTTACACAACAATGAATTCATATGATGACCATAACTCTGATGAGTGCCAAATGGATCAGGTATCATAGTCAATGGTTTATTTAAGTGCTCTCTTAGCATCTCTTGATTTGGCACATTATCTGGTATTTTTCGCAAACCATCCATATCATCTGAAACTGCAATGATTTTGGTTTTTATACCAGGAGCTATTTTTTTTAATGCATTTACAATAACTGTAGTGCGGAAAACCTCTCCAAAGGTTCCTATGTGGGGTAAACCAGAGGGTCCATAACCAGTTTCAAATATTATTTCTTTTTTATTAGGAAACTCTTGCAATATTTTTTCTGCTTCTTGAAATGGCCAATTTGTCATTATCGGGATTAAATAATGTATCTTAACTTAAAGTGCTACTAGTTTCAATGGATTTTTAATATAATGATATAGTATTAGTGTTAGAGCTATTATTAGAAGGTTAAAGATATGTCCACAGGTAGTATACAAACAGATCAATTATTTAAAGGTCTTACAAGACCTGCAATGCTCTTTGGTGTGAGTTATATGTTTGCAATATTAAACGTCCTGATTTGCATGCTAATTTTCATTAATTCAAATGATTTAAGAGTGATTCTCTTAATGTTACCAGGTATACATGGACTTGGTTATATAGCTTCTGCAAAAGAACCGTTGTTTATTGAATTATTTATGGTAAAATTGGGAAAGTGCTCGAAATGTTTAAATCGTTTTTACCATGGAGCCAATTCTTATGATATTGCTTAACGTTGTGTGATGCTGAGGTTTAGGGCTATTCAATCAAAGAATAAATCTACTCTGAACAGGGAAGTTCACGCTGCTGAATTTATTCCTTATTCTTGCTATTGGAATAGCACAACCTTGATGACAAAAGAAAATTGGTTGGTTAAGGTTATAAAATTAAGTGGTTTTGCATTTGAAACTGCCGATGACGAGGATTTAGTCATACAGAACAACATCAGGAATCAGATGCTAAGAAGCATTTCATCTCCGGCATTTAGTTTGTATTTTCATACTATCAGACGTAAGAAAAATATTTTTTCTGATGAATTTGCAAGTCAAGGTTTGCCGAATTTTTTCGCTAATCACGTAAATCTAAAATGGAGAGAAAAACACGCAACAAGGCAATCATTTATTAATGACCTATACATTACGATTATCCGTAGAGCGGACACAAAAGGAGTAGAATTTTTGTCACATCTACTAAAAAAATTCGGACATGTAACTTCAAAACATGCTTGGGAAAGTGATATACGTGCCACGTATGAAGATTTAGAGGAAACGACAAATCGTGTAGTGACAAGCCTTAGAAATTATTCGCCTAAAATTCTTGGAGTAAAAGAAACTCCAGATGGTTTGTTCTGCGAAATAATGGAGTTTCTATCTAGAATCGTAAATTGTGGATTCGTTACAAATACGCTTTTTCCGCTAAGAACTGAAATATCAAGGTACTTACCAGTACATAGGTTATTCTTTGGCCGTAAGATGATACAGGTTGTGACTCATAATGAGAGTAAATATGCTGGAATAATTAGTATCAAAGAATATGGAAATCATACTTCTGCAGGAATGCTTGATTCGTTTTTACAACTTCCTTACGAGTTTATAATTACGCAATCTTTTCAATTTATAAACAGGCAAATGGCGATTGGAAAAATGCAGATACAGCAAAATCGAATGATACAGTCTGCAGATAAAGCTATTTCTCAAATAGCAGAAATTTCTCAAGCGCTTGATGACGCAATGAGTGGTAAGATTGCGTTTGGTCAACATCACCTGACTATTTTATGTATAGAAAAAAGTCCTAAATCATTGGATAACGCTCTGTCGTTGGTAGAATCAGAGCTTTCTAATTGCGGTGTTTACCCTATACGTGAGAGAGTTAACCTTGAACCAGCATTTTGGGCGCAAATTCCTGGTAATTTCGATTATATAGTGAGAAAAGCTACAATAAGTAGTCTTAATTTGGCTGGATTTGCATCTCAACATAATTATCCTACTGGTAATAAATTCAATAACCACTGGGGAGATGCCGTTACAGTTTTTGACACGACATCTGGTACTCCATTTTTTTTCAACTTTCATATAAGGGATGTTGGACACACTATGATAATTGGCCCAACTGGTGCTGGTAAAACTGTTTTAATGAATTTCCTGTGTGCCCAAGCGATGAAGTTTTCTCCAAGGATATTCTTTTTTGATAAAGATCGCGGTGCAGAGATTTTCTTAAGAGCACTTAGTGGTATCTATACTGTAATAGAACCAAGAACTAAAACAAATTTTAATCCTTTACAACTTGATGATACCTCTGATAATAGAACATTTTTAATGGAGTGGATAAAGTCTTTAATTTCGGTATATAATGATAAATTTACTTCAGAAGATATTGCACGAATTAATGATGCAATTGAAGGAAATTTTAAATTAAGAAAAGAAGACAGATTCTTGAGAAACCTCGTACCGTTTTTAGGGCTTGCAGGTCCTGATACTCTAGCTGGGGCAATATCTATGTGGCATGATAATGGTTCTCATGCTGCAATATTTGACAATAAAGAAGATTTGCTAGATTTTTCACGAGCAAGAGTATTTGGTTTTGAGATGGCTAGCTTGCTCAAAGATCCTGTTGCTCTTGGACCGGTCTTGATTTATTTATTTCATAGGATTAGTATATCTCTTGATGGCACTCCATCTATTATCGTTCTTGATGAGGCATGGGCGTTAATAGATAATCCAGTTTTTGCACCCAAGATAAAAGACTGGTTGAAGGTACTGAGAAAACTAAATGCTTTTGTGATTTTTGCTACTCAGAGTGTTGAGGATGCAAGTAAAAGTACTATTAGCGATACGCTTGTACAACAAACAGCGACACAGATTTTTTTACCAAATCTGAAAGCTACTAGTGTCTATCGGGATGTTTTTATGTTAACTGAACGTGAATATATATTAATTAAGCACACAGATCCGAGTACTAGATTCTTTTTGGTGAAACAAGGAGTCAATGCTGTAGTAGCTAGAATAGACTTAAAAGGCCTGGATGATATAATCAACGTATTATCCGGACGTGCAGAAAGTGTTCTATTGTTACACGATATATTAAATGAAGTTGGGGACAACCCAAAAGTATGGTTGCCTATATTTTATCAGAAGGTAAAAAATGTTTAAGACTAAGCTGTCATTGCTATTAATTGCGATATTTTTACTAAATATAGACTTTTTACTCTCATATCCAGTGCTTGCAGATGGAGTAAGTGGTACTGACAAGACAGAATTTGTTAGCAGATTTAATTCCACTGGCAGTTTTAGTCGTGCCTCTAATCCTGATTGTAGAGCGTTTAAAACAGCTGCAGCACTTGCTGGAATAGCGATTGCTGTTGGCGCAATATTTACTGGCATTGTTTTGATCGTTTCTTCTGCTGGTTTGTTTACCGCTCTTGTTATTGTTGGAATGATAGCTGCAATTGTTGGAGTCTGGAAAGCGATAGGAGGGCTTGTTGTTTGTGAACATAGTTTTGTTAAACACCCAGTTGCACGTGATCATGATGGAAAATACAAAAATTTTAAATTAGAAGACACAGGTTATAGTGGCTGCACC
This sequence comes from Wolbachia endosymbiont (group A) of Opomyza germinationis, assembly GCF_964264765.1. Taxonomy (NCBI): domain Bacteria; kingdom Pseudomonadati; phylum Pseudomonadota; class Alphaproteobacteria; order Rickettsiales; family Anaplasmataceae; genus Wolbachia; species Wolbachia endosymbiont (group A) of Opomyza germinationis. Next base: position 1,198,660 of record NZ_OZ183482.1, on the reverse strand, counting down.
AATGAAAATTACCAAACAGAAGAGGAATATTTTTCTTGTTTGCAAAATAAAGCTCGGGAAGACGTGAACAAAAAAGATTATGACGGGAAAAGAGCAGAAAAAGAAGCCTTAAATTCTAACGTTCAGGAGAGTACAGAGAGTTATTACTGGCCAAAAAATGGTGTGCAATACAGTGAATATATAGAAGTATGTCATCGAAACCCTTTAACTTTTGGTAATCTTTTTAATAAGGTAGACTTTAATTCCAGAGGAAAACCTGGATACATAGACTTTGATGTCAGGGAGAAAGACACTGGATACGTAGATGGGTCATGGTCCTCGAAGGTTGATGGTGGTCTGGAATGTAGAGTTCTCAAAGCAGGACAGAGCGAACCCATACATGGAGCTACATTCAAAGCAGTGAGAAAAACGGGCAGATTATGTGTGGAGTTAGCCAGTGTTAGCATGCTTGGTATCGAAATGACTCCTTGGCCGCAAGGGGTTGATATGGGGTGCACGGAATTGCCACCTGACCCACTTGCTCCTATGTGTGAAAAATCTGTGATGATATTCAAAAATAAAGATGGTACAGGAGAGGAAAAAGTTCCTATTGGTAATAATGATGACTATAAAACTATTATCAGATCTAAAGAAAAAAGACTCAACGGACAAGGGGGGAAAATTTTTGTAGGTTATGATAATGCTGGCTGTTTTAGCTCGTATGTTTCTGAAGCTTGTTATAACCAGGCAGGGAGTAAATCATTAGCTCCTATTCCCGTAACTTCTATGATAGTGCAATGCATTAAGGAATCGTTAGATAATTTAGTTGCAGGTAAAGGTGCACCAAATGGTGAGAGTTTTATATCTGTAGCACAGAAAAGGCTGAAAAACACTGTAACTGCTGTTTTAGTTTTAGCTTTAATACTGTTCTCTATAAAAGCCATGTCTGGTGGAGTTCAGAGGCCTCAAGAAATGTATATGTTGATCATAAAATTCGCTTTAGTGATTTACTTCACAACAGGCAGTACCATGTCTCATTATTATGGAGAATTAACTCGTCTCTCAAATGGTTTGTCAGAGATAGTGCTAAAAGCATCATCTGAAAGTAAAGGCATATGTAATTATAAAGCAGGTACAGATTATGAATATACTCGTGCAGGAAAGAGGGTATCTTACAGTTATCTTGCACCTTGGGATAGGCTTGATTGTAGAATTTTATTTTATTTAGGTGCCCCTTTAGATGGAATTGGTGGCAAAATTGGTACTGGAGGTGTTGCAACGTTAGCAGTCTTGCTTGGTGCTGCTCCTGTCTTATTAGTTGCAGGTTCGGTAATCGGTATTATTTTTGCTGGTGGACAAATTTTAGTAGCTCTTGTCTGTATATTTATGGCCGTTCTGATGATGATGGTTATTTTGTGGCTGTGCTATGTATTTATTTTATCTCTAGTTGCTTTAAGTGTAATCATCATTTTATCACCTTTGTTCATTCCTATGGTTTTATTCCAACACACCAAAGGATATTTTGAAGGCTGGGTGAAAGAGTTGATTACCTATAGCTTATACCCGGTTATCCTTTTTGCGTTTTTGTCCTTTATGTTCATAGCATGTGATAAAATCTATTTTAAAAATTTAAATTTTGAACTGGACGAGTCATATAAAAATGAACAACCGGACAAGTCATATGAAAAGAAACAAGCAGAAATCTCATATAGTAAGAAAAAACAGTGGTTTAAATTGAAAGATGGGGAATGTGATAAAAATGAAACTACTCTTGCATGTATGATGCAAAATTATAGCTTTAAAAAGAGCAGCATACTTGGTCTATTCGACTTTACATACATGGAGTTTGGCAGCTCTCTCATCGGAGAATTATTAAAATTGTGTTTAGTATTATTCCTCTTTTACCACTTTTTAAACATTCTTCCTGGCATGGCTGCTGAACTTGCTGGTAACCATAGAGCAGCACTTGGCTCAGGTCAGACACCTGGACAAATAGTGGGCAAAGCTTTATCTGCTGCCAAAGCTGCTGCTGGGGGTGTTGCTGGAGTTGCTGGTGCTGCTGCTAAGAAGTTGAGTGGTGGAGACAAGAGTAAATCTCGAGGTTCTGGTTCTAGTAGCTCCGAGAGTGTTAACAAAAGCACTGAATGAGTTGGATTTATGCTAAAATTTTTGCTGATAATACCGTTTTTTTTTCTGTCAGGCTGCGGGGAACATCACTGTATTAAGCCAGAAAATTTATCAGGTTTGCGTGAAAAACTAGATATAGTGTCAACAGAGCAGAAATGGGTTGATTCTGGTGTTAATATCTCAGATAGAATAAGAGTAACAGAGATTGATATAGTGCCTAGTAAGGTTAATTTTTGTCCTAAGCAGTATGCAGATTTTGCAATTGGGCCTGGGAGAAATGACGTTGCATTACCATTTGCACTTAAAAAAGGCGATACGATAAGCTTTAGTGTGATTGGAAGTAAAGTGTGTAAAGATAAAGAGAGTGAGACAAAAATCAGGTATTTGAAAATCGACGAAAAGTGTAGCGAGCAAGAAACGGAACATTTTGCACATGTTTTAAATCAAGAGAAATGCCAAGGTGGCAAGGATGGGATATGTCCTAATAAATATATAATAGGCGATGCGCAATGGTTGAGTGGAAGAGAGTACTGGTTTTCGAAGTTAGATCAAGATGAAAGAAAAAAGGAAATTGAAAATATTATTAACTCTATAGAACAAGGAGAGAATATAGATTGCAGTAAGCTTTCAGAGAGCAGTGCAAGTAAGATAGATACGCACATTTTAAATTCACTCTGTAGACGTATATGTAAATTTTCTTCTGGTCGTAGAGGCGAGGATTGCGTGTATATTGAATATAATAATATAGAAATTGAGCTATTCAATGCTTTAAATTCTAGTGGTGAATCTGTTGTTGCTGAAATTATTAGTAACGTATTAAAGGGAAAACAGGTAAAAACTGACATTACATTTCTAAAAGTTGGTATGGATAATGAAACTCTTGAACACATTCCAGGTGGTGGTTTATGTACTAGTTGTGATCATAAGATGGAGAATGACCATCAAATACCAAGTTTAACTTTTAGTCTATGTAGCAGAAATGACAAGAGCTGCTACAATACAAATGACAAAGGCGGGTTCAACATAAGAGTAACGAAGAACCATAGTCTGGAAAATAGCTTGTATATAAGTGTTTCCGATAAATTCCCTGAGCATAAGCCTGGTGAAAATCAAGCGGATATATCTGTAGATATCAGCAAAGTTCATGACATGGAAAACTTGAAAGGAAAATTAAAAGACAAAACAGGCACCATATATTACGGAATAAGAGACCATGGCTGCGATTACAAAAATGAAGGTCAATTTAGTATTAACCTAACAACTAAAGAGCCACCTACAAAAACTTTTAGTGCAATATATAATTTCTTTGATGAAAAAGTGAAAACTGCATTTTTCGGCTCTAATTATAAAGACCCTAACGCAATTCACTCTGATACTAGTCCTGTAAAGTCTCTTTACGAAAGTTTTATAAAATCAAGCAGAACAAATACCATTAGATCTACTATAATATCACTATTAGTACTATATATAATCTTATATACTCTTTATTACTTTTTTGGATTAACTCATATTTCTATATATGAGTTTTTAATTATATGCGTAAAGATAGGAATCATCGCCCAGCTATTGCAGGATAATAGCTGGGACTTTTTTTATAACAACGCATTCTCTATATTTATTAACACTCCAAAACAACTAATAGAAATAGCAAATTTTAGAGGCACTACTTCAAATGTTTTTGAGTTTCTTGATTTGCCGCTCAATAGGTTCTTGTCATCGCATTCAGTATTGTTAATAGTATCTCTTATATTTTCTGGCCCTTTGGGCATTGTATCTTTTTGCTTGGTGATTTGGGGTTTAATCACAGTGAGCTTATCTATTTTTAATGCCTTATTTTCTTTTATTACATCTATAGCAATAGTTGCGTTATTGCTTTCTTTAGCACCTATTTTTATTATTTGTCTTTTATTTGCGTATACTAGGCAGATGTTTCACAACTGGGTTAAAAATTTAGCAAGATTTGCGATTCATCCAGTAGTGCTTTTAATTTTTATATCACTGATAAGCCAGGTTATGGATTATATTGTGTATTCAGTATTTGATTTTGAGGTCTGCTCTACATGTATACTTAATATTAACTTAAAGATTTTTAACCCTTGTATTTTTTATGGTTATGCTTCCAAATATACACCTAATATTACCGCTATGATGGCTTTTGTTATTTTGGGACACGCTATGAAAGCTTTAGTTGAAGCTTCTTCGACAATATCTGACTCGTTGTTTGGTGCTTATGTAGCAAGCGAACCTGGAAGACAGTATCAACAAAGCTTAATGGGAACAGTAGGGTTAGATGAACAAAGCGTTCAAAGAAGAGAAAGAGGAGGTGCTTCTCAACAGTCAGGTACGTCAAGACCTCAAATACCACAAGGGACTCAAAGGTCAACGCCTCAGATACCACCACCAGGAAGACAGCAATGATAAGTAAAAGATCACTATTGTTGATACTGTGTCTTGCAATCACTGGTTGTAACATGGATTGTGTCGAACCTGGGTTGCAGAGCAGAAACACTAGTGTTAACGTGGATGTTCCAGTTCATAAAGCTGGTGAAGAAGTTAAAATTCATTGGGTTGATTCTGGTCAAGTAATTAGTAAGGGTGAGGAAATCAAATTCACCCTCGATGGATCAGTAAATTTTTGCCCTTTTAAAGAAGACAAAAATCCAAGGAAAGTACTTGTGCCAGCTAGCTTTTGTGCTGATGGCTCAGAACCAAATTATAGTAAAGCTGCAAATATTAACGATGTGCCTAATAATTATGGCGTTGATGAAAAAGGCGTAAATAAAAACGAATTGTGCGGTGGTAAAGGATTTGGCAGCAATAGACGTTATGTAGACACTGGAATTAAAGTAAATCCTGGTGATAAGTTAAGCTTTAGCTTAGTTCCCAGAAAAATAACAATTGATTATGACAATCCAGGAGGGAAAGGTATCAGCTTTGATGACAATTGTTATAGAGCTGAAGAAGGAGGTGAAAAAGTGTCAGAAAGTGAAATATTGAATGTTAGCAAGCAAGAGGGAGAGGAATTTTTTTGTGAGGGCAAGGATGGAAAGAGAAATAAAATAAAATTTTTACCTCTTGATAAAACAAAAGCAAAGGAAAGCAAAGTGCTAGTTGGCAATGGGTACACTCCATATGATAATAAGGTACATTTTAATAAAGGTTATGTTAAAAACAACGAACCATGGATACATGGCTCGCTGTTCGATTTACGCCGAGCTAAAATAGGATTGAATGAGTTATGTGATGGAAAAAACTGTAGTTTGGATGAGAAAAAAAAGTACAGTTCTTATGAGCTTAATTGTTACTATCAGAATATATGCTATACTAGAAAAGGTATATGGAGCTATGATTCAGGTCGAGCAGGAGAACGGAACTGTGTCTCCTCTATAAGGTATAAGAAGTACGATAAAGGAAATAAATGTGATATGTATTCTTATCTAGAAAAAATGGAAGGGAATGTTAAAGCAGGTAGTTTTACTGAAGATGATAAATCTTGGGCTGAGGCTCTTGTTGCAAAAATTGGTGATCTTGGTGATCAAGATACTGATAAAGGTATGCAATGTCTTCCAGATAATGAAGTAGGTGCAAGAAAGGATAATGTGTGTTCGCAAATTAGTGACAATTTCGAGGATTTTTCTCTGAAATTAAATAGTGACTATGCAGTAAATGACAATGTAAAATATGGTAGTAGTGTGATGCTTGCTATAGCAGATTATGGTTACTATGGAGCTAATAGGGGCGGGTACCATGTTAAAGTGACTAGATCGTGTGAATATATCAATGGTGAAAAACTGTATGTGTATTTGGGTGATAACCCGCCAGGGGATCCATCTGCTCCAAAGACTAATGATTTCAAAAAAGTAGAGCACTTAGATAAAACAAAGGATAAGGTATATTATATAATAGATGGAGGTCTTTTAACAGATGAATGCAAAGACAAAAAACCTATAACAGATGAATGCAAACCTAAGAAGATATATTTCGGCATCAATGTAAGCAACGTAGAGAAAGATGACATTACGGACAAAAATGGCAAATATTACGAAAACAATAAGTATAGTGTAACTTTATTTGTCAAAAGAAAAATTAATGATTTTATTTCATCGAATGTAAACGGGGTATTTAAATTTATAAAAGAAGAAGTAATTGGGGACAGCGTTAAAGATTCATACAAAGGATATGCAAGAGGTCTTCTTCAGGGGGTAAGAGCTTTACTTACTCTATACGTTATATTTACTGTCATTGGCTATATGCTTGGAACAATACAGCTAAGTAAATTTGATTTCATTGTAAGAATGTTCAAGATAGCATTTATAGCTTTTGCCTTTAGCGATAGAAGCTGGGAACTTTTTGGTACAACTTTATCCAGACTTTTTATAGATGGTAGCACTTATTTGGTTGATAGCTTTTCTGGCTATATAGGGGAAGGGGGGAGAAAATTTGCATTCTTAGACTTGACAGCAGGAGTATTATTCACAGCAGAAACTTGGTTAAAGTTTTTATCATTGATGCTCTCTGGTCCTTTTGGCTTTATTGCATTTTTGGCAATACTCTACGCTACTTTTATGTTCTTAAAATGCATTATTAGCGCTACGTTTAAATATGTAATATCTACTGTTCTAGTGGCGTTTTTACTGTCATTAACACCTTTATTTATCGTATTTATTCTATTTCAAAAGACTAAACCCTTGTTTGATAATTGGATAAAAACGTTGGCTCATGTTTCATTAGAACCAGTCATTTTATTTTCATTTTTATCTCTTTTAAATCAGTTGATGTATTCAGTTTTATATAACCTCACAAATTTTTCTGCATGCTATCAATGTTTAATTAGCGTAAATTTCTTATCGTATGATCTGTGCTTGATGAAATCAATACTGCCTCTTGGATACAGTCCTGGCACTAGCGTTGATGTTGCACTCAGTACCGGAGAAAGGGCTGGTGGACACTTTGCAGCATTACCTATAGACCTAATCCAGGCGTTTATATACCTCATTATTGCCGGTGCAATGGAAGCTTTTGTTTCTATATCGGAAACTATGGTACAAACACTATTTAGCTCTGGTTATGGAGTTACTGGCGGTGTTGGTACAGTTGCTAAGAGCGCATCGCAAGCTATGCTGTCAACCGTTGGCCTTGATGATAAGACCCAAAGTATGATACAGAGTATCAAGCAGAAAATGAGTAAAGATCGGGGAAAAATTGAGGCTAAATTACCTAACACGCCAAAGCAACCAGACAAAAAAGAAGATTCTAAAGGAAGTTCTGATAAAACAACGAGTGATAGACCTAAAACATTAAAACAATCAGATCAGCAAAAAAATTCTGATGAAACAATAAGAAGTGATCCTAGTGCTAAAGCTAAAAACAAGGAAGAAAATGGAGAGGAGTAAGATATAAATGATATTATGGAGTAACTAATTAAAAAGATATTTTAAGTAAAGTTTTAGAAATTTATTCTGTATTTGGAAAAAGTTTAGATATGCAATCACGTTTAGGCAAATGTTGGTTTAGGGTATTACTTCTTGCAGCTTATGTGCTGATCACAGGTTGTAGTAAAAACGATATGCCTTTTCCAAGGTGTATATCTGCTGACTATTTTGGTCCTAAACCTATTGCAGTAAGCGCTCATTTTTCAAGCGACCACGATGCGTTTATTCCAGGAGATGGAGAAGTTATTGATCCTGAAACTGGCGAAATTAATTATGGTTTTCACCATAACCAAGTGGTGAAGTGGGAGGATACCGGACTCGAAACCAATGGAGATAGTTTAAAAGTGCGAGTTAATGGTGCATGGACATCTTGGAGTAATAATAACAAGAAGGAATCTAAAAAAGGCAGTTATACCTTACAAAGCTTGGAGCAGTTAAAATATGCAACTAAATTTGAAGGTAAACAAAGTGATAATAGTTTACCTAATTTTCACTTAGTTTGTAATGATTATAAACCTAGCATACAAAAATTTTCAAGTAAGCCTAATGCAAGTTGCACTGTAAATTGCAAGTGCATTAATGAAGATGATAGTGCAAATACAGTATCACGTGGTGCTCCATGTTGGTTTACCAACGGTCATGGTGCTTATCTTTTGTTTCAAACGGGGAAAGATGATCCTAACGAAAATCTAAAGTTAATGCGCGATCCTCAATATCCTACTGTACATCTAGGTTATAACTCCACAGCAGAGGGCGACAATGGATTTTTTACTTTAGACAGAGATAACACTAAATTAAAGGACAGAAATTGTAATGAGTTGAAGTTAAAAAAGGGATGGAAAATATATGTAAAAATATTAGATAGATATTACTTAGATAATGTAGGTGGCTACTCTTTTGAGTTCTTAAGTGGAGTGCAGCAGCCAAGTAGTTTTGGGTTTTTTGATTACATTTATAACTATCTAAAATGTGTATTATTGATTAACGAAAATTGCAAAGAACATTTTAATAGCAATGATCCTGCAGTTGCACAAGCTATGTTCGAAAATATAGCTGAAAAAAGTACGAGCTTTCACAATTTTGTTCTTTCCTTGCTTGTTCTATTTGTAATGATTTCATCGCTTCTTTATCTTTTTGGCATGATACGAGAAACTAAGCATGATATGCTCATCAGAATGATGAAAATCACTCTAGTAATAGTGCTTATATCTCCTGGAAGTTTTAGATTTTTCTATGATCATTTTCTTGTTTTATTCGTTAAAGGTCTTGAACAATTGATAAGTGTAATTACTAACTTTGCTCCCAACATGAACACCGGAAGTATTGCTCAAGGAGATGAAGCTAAGTTGTTTAGCTTCATGGAGGACATGTTCAATAAATTTTTTGCTTATTCTGTTTGGAAAAAGTTTGCAGCGTTTTTACATTACCAAATGTGGGCAAGCCTTCTTATGATACCGGCAATTTTCATAGGGATTGTACTATACTTCTTGTTGTGCTTGTATGCTTACATAATATTTCTCTCTGGCTTTATGGGTATAGCTTTTCTTATAGCTATCATGCCACTGTTTCTAATTTCTATTTTATTTTCACCGCTGAAAAGTCTATTTGAAGGTTGGATAAAATTCTGCATCAGTTTTTGTTTACAATCGATTATGATATTTACTCTCTTGTCATTGTTGGCTTCAATGATAATGAACACCTTTTATAGACAACTAGGTTTTACTGTATGCTACAATAAATGGTTCGAGGTAAAGTTATGTGCTCCAAAATGGGTGTTTGGCGGTTTTTGTATCGTTGATAAGCAGTACTTTGGTTGGACCCCAGGGCAAATTTTTGTACCTTACACTCTTGGAGAAGCTTCTTCTCTTAACATAGATAAAAGTATAGAAGGTATAGAAAAGATAAGCAGAGAAGGTGGTACAATAAAATTTACTGGTGGTGCTGGATATATCCCGCTTCCACCAGATTACCCTAAAGATAAAAATGGTGAACATATAAAAGGGTTTCGTTATATAGATTATCCTTTCTTTAATCCAATTCCTGGAACTAAAGATAATCCAGCAGACCACTATATTGCAGAAAGTGATATGGTAGTTAGTAATGGCTGTAGTGAAAAAGATCTAGTGCGCTTAACAAATAGTTTATCTCATGCATCAGAGAGGGCTGACATTATATTACTGATCAACAATATAGAGAAAAGGATAGGTGATGTTAGTGAAATAATAAAACGCTACTGTCAAGATATAAATAAATGCAATAGTTATAGGGAAATAATTAATGAAATAAGATCTTTAGTGCGGAGTGCGGTAGAAAAACAAGGTTGTAGAATACTGAAACTTCATGATTTATATAAGGATCCCAACAGTGAATACTGTCAGAAATGTAAAGATTGTGAGGATTGCAAAAATTATCAAGAAAATAGCGATTACCAAAGGGTGCAAGACATACAGAGAGGTTATTTAATCAATGCAGGGGAAATCTTTATACTATTCTTGCTTTCATTTTTAATGTTCTCCTTACGCACGTTCGTACAACAAATGGGCTCAAGTATCGCTGGTGGTGGATTCAGCGTTTACAATATATCTAGTATGTATCAGGCATCGCCTTTGACTGGCATAATGGAAGGATTCAAACAGCAGTGGCAAAATTTTGCTGGTAGAGGACTTGAGTCTTTAGGCAGTTGGGCTACTCATTTACCGGATAGATTAGCCGGAGGTGCAGCTAATCTGCTGGGGAGAGTACCAAGAGTTGGAGGAGTGCTGAAATACGCTATTGATGTGCCACGTAAATTTGTAGGTGCTACTATTGAAGCAACGAAGTTTGCAACATCGCCTGAAAATGATGTTGATAAGCTCGAGGAAAAAATTTACAGGGCATTTGGAGTTGATAAGGAAGATATTACACACAGAAGGATCGGTAAATATTTAGATTATTATAAAGGATACGTAGGATCACATTTGGGCTATACAATAGAAGATGCTATGAAGTTTACTTGGGAGCATGGTCTTGACTCTATAGGAAAGCATGGCTATGATCATAACCTACTCTATAGAGCAAAAGAATATAGGCGAGATTTCTTAGAGAAGCTTCATGATTACACTATCGGCCGTAAGAGAGAACCAGAAAAAGACAATCCTGATCAATCAAATAAGGTAGAACGAGAGTTAGGCACGGAACTAGTAAGAGATAACCATGATCAGCCACTAGAAGAAGGCGACCCTCTTCGACTACGAGGGGGAGGTCAGCCAGATAAGGTAGTACGAGAACTAAGCACAGAACAAGAAGACAAGCCTAATCAACTACAGCATGATCAGCCAACAGAAGAAGATAAGCCTGATCAATCAAATGAAGTGACACGAAATTTAGGCACGGAACCAAAAGGTTCAGATGAAATTGATGATTTTGGATCTGCTTTTGAAGGTATGGAAAAACGTGCTGAAAGAGAAGGCAGAAGAAATCAAGATAAAGTTTACAACCTCTCACCACTTTTTGAAATGAACACTCCAGAAGCTGTAGAAAAACGTGCTGAAAGAGCTAGAAGAAAAGAAGAAAGAGATCGAAAAGACGAAGTTTATAATCTTAAGCCTTTATTTAAAGAACCAAAAAATCCAGAAGAGTACGTTAAGGCACTTTTTGAAATGAATACCCAGGAAGCTATAAAAAAACGTGCTGAAAGAGAGGAAAAAAGAAATCGAGAAGACAGTAAAAGGAAATTACCGGAACCAATGAGGAAACCAGATGCAAAAGGAGATGAGAAGAGGATTGAAGATGAAGACTAATAAAAATTTCAAAGGCCTTGATTATTATAAATTGCAGCAAGACAAAGATGGCAACATAAAGTTAAATGACTACGACGACATTTTAAATGCGCGTAGGGCAAGGGTAGACTTGTTGCGGGATAACACATCACTTGACAAGGATGTCAATTTTGCTAAATTGAATAAAGCTTTGAGTGAGAAATTTGTAGATAATCATAGTTTATTGTCTGAATTTGATAAGGAAGACAAAGAGATTGTACAAGAAAGGATTAAGGTGTTTAGTATTTTAGAAAGTCTTGAAGACCTTAAAAGCGTGAAAAGTGAAGATCTGTTAGAGGTTAGCTTACTGCTGTCAGATCTTAGCTTCATAGAGAGAAATGTTGTACTAAATACCGATCAGAATTCTGATCTAGCAGGATTTAAAAACCTATTTATTGAAAAAAAAGCATCTGGTGAAGAGTATAGTGAAGAAGAATGTAGAGGCTTTCTTGATAATATAGATAAAATCAATACTATAATTAAGTTAGAGTTAGAAAGCAGAATTGAAGGGCTAAATCATGATGAAAAAAATGATCATGATGATTTACAAGATGAGATTGGTCAAGCAATTAATGCAGCAGGCAAATCAGAAAAAGATAACTGATGAGTCTTGTGTTTGTGTTTTTCTTACAAGCGACTCGATAGCTTCTCTCTATTAAACTGCTAAAGCCATATTGACATTAATCATATAGTATAAATAATTAATTATTTTGGAGCTTATTTAATATGCTACGCATCATTGCAGGCAAATATCGCGGAAGAAAAATAACTACAGGTAAGCATTTAGCTGCACGACCAACTATGAGTATTGTTCGAGAAGCAATATTTAGTATACTTTCCTCAAGAAAACCTATTTATAACTTGAATGTACTTGATTTGTTCTGCGGAAGTGGCTCTTTTTCATTTGAAGCGCTTTCTCGCGGCGCTAAACATGCATTCATGGTGGATTCAGATTATTACAATTTGCAACTGCCTAAAAAAACAGCAGAAGATTTTGGAATTACGGACAATGTTACGCTAATTTGCTGCAGTGCTAACTGCTTACCAAAACCTATTTCAAAATGCGACATAGTTTTTATAGACCCACCTTACAATAGCAATCTAGTTGAATCAACGTTGAATGGACTAGCTAACTCAGGCTGGTTAAGTGATGATGCATTGATAATTCTAGAGATTAGGAAAAACGAAGGTTTTGAGTGCAATAAAGACTTTAGTATAATCTTGGAACGTATTTACGGTATAGCAAGAATAATTTTTCTTTCTCTATCAACTTAAACTTGCATATACTTTTCATTGATGAGTTCCAGTTCTATTTTCGTCAAGTTTCCGGAGAAATTACTTATTCTGTACTGCCCTAGATCAAAATTTTTATTAAATTCAGAGTCTATTAAATATTCATGTGCTTCTTCAATAAATTTATTTTCTTTTTCTTCGTAACTGGTGTATTTTGTTGTACCATTATTATCCTCACAATAAACTAAATGTTCTTTATGATCAGCATGAATATTTTTATTTTCACAAACCTTTTCAGGATCGTGCTCAAGTACTTTTCTACCAACAATCAATAGCTTATAAGAAATTTCCTATGATTCCTTTTAAGCGAGTTTTGAATTTTTGAAATGTCATGACATTGTTGATACGGTTATCAAGAAACGATAAAGTATCCACAAAATCTTCTGAATAATCATTGATAAAAAAAAGTATCGTACTTAAGTACACTCCAGCTAATATTGCTCTTTTTGTATAGTAGTTAAAATCTGTTGATTGGTCATGAATGCCATACCAAATCGCACTAATAGTTCTGTATAAAAGTTTACTAGAAAAATATGTATTTTTTGGTGATACGGAGAATGATAAAACATTTTTTAAAAGTTCTCTATAATTCGGTAGCTTAGCATAGTTTGAAAGGTGTATTTGAATAGCTAACTTTACTCGCTCTCGCACTTTCATATCTTCTAAATTAGAATTTCTTAATTCAGCTTCCATTGAGCTATTTAAGTCCTCTGCTATGTGCTCCAAAGCGCTATATATTCCATTCTGAAATTTGCAAAAGCTATTAGCTAGATTAAGGTCAGTGCACACCTTTAATAGGGTTTCATCGCTTATCCCTTCAAATGGAATAACCCTAATTAGCTTATCTATTATTAACTTTTGTTCCACGCAACATCATACTAAACAGCATGTGTGATTGTACCTGAGATTTTCAAACATTCTACAAAATGCTTCACCACGTTCCTCGAAATTTTTCCATTGATCAAAAGAAGCACACGCGGGAGAAAGTAATATTGTTACTTCTTCTGCGCTATTTAAGGCCTCTTCAAAAGCCAATCTGAATGCATCTTCTAGATTGCAACATTTAACATAATCTACTTTATTCTCCATAACATTTGCAAAAGCTTCGGTTGATTCTCCAATAAGAAAAGCTTTTCTAACCCTTGTAAAATGCTTGCTTAATGATTCTATTCCACCTTTTTTGCTTCTTCCACCAGCGATCCAATTTATGTTTTCATAAGATAAGATCGCCTTTTCGCTCGATTTTGCATTAGTTGCTTTGCTATCGTTCACGAAAAACACATTTCTTATTTTGCCAAGCAGTTCATTCCTATGCCTCAGTCCTGAAAAGGACTTGATTCCATTGATAATAGTGTTGCTATCTACTCCAAGTACCTTACATACGGCATATGTGGCTGCTATGTTTTCTGCGTTGGATATTAGGTTTATTTTCACGTCGCTTACTGATAAGCTATGATTCTCTAGTTTTAACGAGATCTTCTGGATCCCAGTGCCCCTTTTGTCATCCAAGTAGCTGACACTGGGATCCAGATAATTTCGATCTATACCAGTAATCTGTTCACTATAATCAAGCAAATTGTTACCTGCCAATGATATTAGATCTCTTGCACCACCCTCTGTCATCTGAGTAGTTGGCAATGGTTTTTCTTTTCTGGATTCCAGCGTCACGCGCTGGAATGACATCGGGGAATATGTTACTGAGATTGGAATTTTGTCTCCAGTGAATTTGTTGAATATATCAGCAGTAATCTCATTGTCACATCCTATTACGGCAACCTCACTACCGTTTATCAGTTTTAATTTAGTTGCTATGTAGTTCTCCATACTTCCATGCCTATCTATGTGATCTGGTGTAATATTGAGCAGTGCTGAAATGTCCACGTTAATTTCATTCATCAACTCCAATTGAAAAGAGGAGAGTTCGATTACATAAATTTCTGCATCTCTTTCTAGATCCAAAACAGGAACGCCTAAATTTCCACCAATAGCTACTTTTTTCCCTGCAGATTTTAATATGTGCCCTATTAGTGATGTAGTGGTTGATTTACCATTTGTTCCTGTGACGCCTATTACCTTCTGGTTCGTAGTTTTAGCTTCAAGAAATAGCTCAATGTCTGATTTTATTTTGCAATCAAATCTCCTTGCAAGTTTTACTATCCAATGTGGCTCTGTTGGCACTCCAGGGCTTAAAACCAATGCACTGATCTCATGCCAATTGTATTCCTTGGGATGAATAAAATTACATTTTTTATACATCATTTTTGCATTTGCTATTTGCTCTTCATGATCATCCCATGCATATATTCTTGCACCACTCTTTGTTAGAGCGTTAATGGCGGATAAACCAGTTTTACCAAGACCAAAAACCGCGACGTTTTGATTTTTGTATTTGTTTAGTTGCACTGCTAGATAACTTATGCGAACCATTTTATAAAGATATCGTACAAATTACAACAGACTTCTTTCGTAGGTTACAACTGTCATTCAATAGAAACAAAAAACTTACTTGACAAACTCCGCCAGCGCCCTTATCATGAAACTGAAGCTATTGTATTTGCTTTCGCCAATCTGCAGATTAAAAGGTAAGGATTACTTAATGTATCGGCGTCTTATGTTCAATTTTTTGCAGTATATAGATACTGTATGTCTTTACAAAACTTCATCTACATCTAGATTTTTATCTAAATAAGCTGAACGCGCTTATAAAGCGTTACAAGACATCAAAAAATGCCAATACTCGACAGAGATAGTAAAAGACTAGCTAACTCGGGGATTCTTTGTCTTTTTTTCTGCTTGGTAAATTTCTTAAACATTTGCAGCGTAGGTTAGTTGCAATTAAAAGCAACTGAATTTCGCTTGTCAAGCGTTTAAAACATAAAAAACGCCAATATTTTAAAGCAGATAATAACCACGGGGCTTCTTTTGCCTTTTTTTTCGCTTAGTAAATTTCTTAACGTTTGTAGCTAAACAACAACCGTCATCCCGCTACTTGTTAGCGGGATCTCTTGTTAGCGGCTGAGATACCGCGAATGAATCGCGGTATGACGGTTCGTGGCGGTATAGCAGTTCGTCATCCCGCTACGTGTTAGCGGGATCTAGAGATACCGCGGCGGTATGACGTAGAGCTCGCGTTAGCTATACTTTTATGCTTACTAACTTAATAAAATTCCTGGATCCCAGTGTCTGGGCACTGGGATGACAAGAAGAAGGCACTAGGATGACAAGAAGAGGGCACTGCCGTCTTGGATGGAAACCAGTGTCAGCTACTTGCATAACACCCTTTTTTCTGGAAACCAGTGTCGGCTACTTGGATAACAAAAAATAGGCACTGGAATTGTAAAGAGTTTGCAAATATTAGTTATTACCTGTAGGATATAGAGAAATTAGTAAGGATTTTAATAGGAATAATATGCCATCTGTTACTTTTATTTTATCTGATGGGAGTAAGAAAAGCTATGAAGCTGCAGAGGGAGAAACTCTGCTCAATTTAGCCCACAGAAGTGATCCAGATCTGCTTGAAGGTGCATGTGAAGGTTCTCTTGCTTGCTCTACATGCCATGTAATTGTTGATCCAAAGTTTTATAATGCTGTAGAAATACATAACCCTATATCTGATGAGGAAAATGATATGTTAGACCTAGCTTTCGGCTTAACAGAGACATCAAGACTTGGGTGCCAAATAAAAATCACAAAAGATATCGACGGCTTGTGTGTAACCATACCAAGGGGTACAAGAAATATATCATTGGATAAACAGGGGAGTGATTAGCTATGCGTAAGATTTTTATCTATATTATCATCTCTTTACTTTTGTTTATTCCTGTAGCGTATAGTGGTTTTTGGTATTTTTCTGCATGTAAGGTAAAAAATCTTTTAGCTGAAACAATACTATACATTAACGACGAAAAATTTGATATTTCACATGATTTTAGTGGATTTCCTTCTAACCTAATTTTTCGTGTGACAAACCCAAAATTTTCCAATGAGCAATTAACCATCTCATCTGATGCTTTATTGATAAAAAATAGATTGTTTGATAAATCAGTATATATCTACATACCAAGCAATGAAGTCAATATTGCTGTTCATGGTGATGAGAAAAAGAATATAAAATGCCACACAAACGATAGCAGCCACTTTGTTGTTAGACTAAACGATTTACCATCTTCATTGCGATTCAACAAAAATAGTACCGTGATAGACTATATAGATACACTTCGTTACGAAGATTATGGATTAAAATGTGATGTTTTAGAAAATCAGCAAAGTGTTATAACTGAAGTGAATGATAAAAGCAATTACATTCAATTTCACCTCGATAAAGAACTGAGTGGAAATGCTAAGCTAGGATTTGATTTGTATACTTATCGGTATAAAAATACTGCAAGTCCTGAAAGTTACCTTAGTATCGACATTAAATTTGATTATGAATTTGTAAACGACATCTCGGCTTCCAGAATTAATTTCAATATAGAGAAATTTTTGATTCAAAGTAATAATTTTTCTTTTGCTGCAGATGGTGGGGTAAACAATTACAACTTAGTTACATATTCATTTAAAGACAAAATCAACGTGGCTATATCAAATTATAAAGAATTAATCTCGTTTATGATTGGTGACTCAAAAACTTCAGATGCGTTCGAAAAATTAGTACCTTCCTTATCAGAAAAAACAACTGATAATGGCATTCAATTTTCAATAAAGTACGATGATGATGTAGGGTCAAGCTTTATTGGAAAGTTATCCATCACTGATTTTATGAACCAACTCAGTAAAATAATCCAATTAACCAAGAATGAGAATAGTAATTAGCTTACTTTTCATATTGATATTCCACTCAGGCGTAAACGCTTTTACTCTGGATAATAAACTCAGAGATAAAAGCATGGAAAAACGAGCAACCAGTTTATTTGAAATAATAAGGTGTCCAATATGTTCTGGCGAATCATTGTCTGAATCTGGATCTCAGATCGCGTATGATATGCGAGAAGCAATTCGTAAAAAAATCAATGATGGATACACTGATGAAGAGATAATCTCAGAGTTAAAAAATTCTTACGGCAATTCAATTATAATCGTACCACCTAGCACTTACATTTTGTGGTTTATTCCACTTACAACTCTGCTTATTGGGTGTTTTTTAATACAAAGATACATCAATACAACCACTTAAACCTTTTATATATAGCTAAAGTGACTTAGGTTCTCTAATTGCACATAAGTCAACAATAATTTTCACACAAATCAAAACAGCATATCTTCTCCATAATCCTTGGTAATTTTACATAAGTTAAAAGTAGCATATGGTTCTCTCCGCGGTCTGAGATGACAATAAATTTGTCAAGCCGCATTATACTTGTTAGGCGGAAGTGGACGGCAACATGTTTACCACGAAGTCTAACTAAGTTCTTGCTTGTCCCTTCCATCGGCATTGCTATCTTTATTTTCAATAAAATTATTGTCCTATGCTCTTTTGATGTTTATTGATAATAAAATTCTGTTTTATCAACCAACATCCTATGCATAATTACAGCTAATTTTCTTGCTACTGCTACAATTGCTTTTTTCATTCCTTTTTTCTTCGCAACCCCAGTTTTTTAATTTAAATGTCCTCTTGGTAACTGTAAGCATTGTTTGTGCAGCTTCATATAACATACTTCTACATTCCGCTGGTCCCATCTTTGATATGCTGCCATGCCGATCAACTTTTCCAGAAGAATATTGCCTTGGTGTCAACCCTATATACCCCAGTTGCGGATTAGCCAACGAAGTAAAGCTTAGAAATGCAGCGGCTGCATGGAATATGAAACAAGCGTAGAAAAAATGTGTACCAAAAAATTTATCGGTGATCTGTGGCGAGTATGCTCAATCTCAAATTTGTTTTTCAGAGAGCCAAAAACTGTCTCAATAATCGATCTTTTTCTTAACAAAATCTTCTCATTTAGCACCATTAATGAGTTTTTCATACCCTTTTTATACTGGTTACAAGCTTTAACCCTCTATCGAATAATTCGTGAAAAAGATCTTTTTTGATATATCCTTTATCTCTAAACAATAATCCAGTCAATTTCTGAGTTAAATTTGGCACAGGTATCAACGTTGCCTTTTGTCACCGTAACCCCTTGAATTTCGCCAGTTTCGTTGATTACTAGATGTACCGAAAAACCACCCATAAGTAGTCTTTCCAATCTTTGCCAACCCTTTGAAAACTTTGTTTCTCGAGGTCCTTTTTGGATGGCAAACAGCGATAGATTATGTACGAAATCCCTGTCACTTTTGACTGTTCGCAAAACCATTGCATTAAGAGCGCTAAATACCATAAAACCTGCGATTTTAGCCTGATAAACCTACTATAGGATGGCAATTTTGGAAACGCTGATTCGTATAATAATTTCAAATAATGCACATAGAAAATTTTAAAATTGTCGCACTTGATATAGCAATATTATGGTAAAAATCTCTGAATGCGTAATCTCTGGCGTCCTGGTTGGTTTTTTGCCACTTGGTAGAAGTTTTTCTGCAAAATTTTCATCGACTGTATTGCAAAAATCATCGACTATACAAAAGATTTCTGTTACTTTCTCTTTCATTGGTAACCTCCTATTTTAGGAATGAATATCAAATACCTCGGAGTTTACCCTATTTCCTTACCTTTTCTATTTTTTCTAATTTACAACTGGGGTTAGCAGTGCTGTGAGAATGGTTGAAAGCGCAAAAGAAAACCTCTCGGAAGTTAAAAATATACTGGTCGATGCAGGTTATACAGGAGAAAATTTTGCAACTCAAATAAAAACGATTATTGGAGCAACTGTAGAAGTAATAAAACGAAGTGAATTACATTCCTTTGCTGTATTGCCACAAAGATGGGTTGTAGAGCGATCTTTCGCTTGGTTAGAAAAATGCAGACGATTGTGGAAAAATTGCGAGCGAAAACTTAACACTAGCCTACAAATGGTCGTTCTTTCCTTCATTTCTCTTCTATTGAGAAGATTTTAAACAGGTTCTAAATCTTTATTTTAAAAATGTCATATTGACCACCGGTACCTGAAAATACTATTCCAATTGATCAGAGCTATCCATTTCCTTAATTTTTGTAACGTTGTCATAGGAGTACTATAATTTAGTATCAACTATGTTTTATTGTTTTTGCATCTAAAAAAATTTAGCTTATTCAAGCAGCATTTTGCCTTTTTTTGGATGTAGGGATTTTTTAGGAATTGTCTTCTTGAATTCTATGGTATTTTGTTTAACATTGAAACAAGATTCCAGTGTCAGCTACTTGCATGACATTGTTGGTTAATGTTTTATGGCTTTACGATAGCTATACAACTTATCTTAAAAGCAATATAGTGTTCACTATGCAATGAATCAAAGATAGTAAGTAAAGTCTATGAAATTTCAAATCACTACACATTTTCAACCTGCTGGAGATCAACCGCAGGCAATCGATAGTTTAATTGCGGGGCTAAATAGCAATAAAAGAGACCAAGTTTTGCTTGGAGTTACTGGTTCTGGGAAAACTTTTACTATGGCAAATGTTATTGCAAGGACAAACAGGCCTGCATTAATTATGGCACACAATAAAACTTTAGCAGCACAGCTTTATGAGGAAATGAAAGGATTGTTTCCCCATAATGCTGTTGAATACTTCATTTCTTATTATGATTATTATCAACCTGAAGCCTATTTACCACAAACTGATACTTATATCGAAAAAGATTCTGCAATTAACGAAAGAATTGAGATGCTGCGTTATTCCACCGTCTGCTCCCTTTTGGAGCGCAGGGATACGATCGTAGTTGCCAGTGTTTCCTGCATATACGGTCTTGGTTCGCCTGAGAGCTACCGCAGCATGATCATACCGCTTAGTGTTGGAAATAAAATTCGTATTAATGATTTCCTGAGCAACTTAACTGATCTTCAATACAAGCGCTCTGATGCCAGGTTTGAGAGAGGATATTTCAGAGTGCGCGGCGATATTGTTGATATATTTCCTTCCCATTATGAAAATAAAGCTTGGCGTTTATCGTTATTTGGCGATGAAATAGAAGAAATTTCTGAAGTTGATGCTATAACGGGCAATGTTACCAAAGGCGTAAATAAAATCACCATTTTTCCAAATAGCTATTACATAACCCCGCGTGAGGCTTTGTTGCAGGCAATTGAACTAGTCAAAAAAGAGCTGCATGAACGCTTGGATTATTACTACTCGCAAAACAAGATTGTTGAAGCAAAGCGCCTCGAGCAACGCACTAATTTTGATATCGAAATGATGAGAACAACAGGAATATGTAAAGGTATTGAAAATTATTCGCGTTATCTCTATGGAATGGAAGCTGGGGATCCACCACCTACTTTGTTTGAATATTTACCTAAAGACGTAATTTTATTTGTTGATGAGAGTCATGTCACCGTTCCTCAGGTTGGTGCGATGTACAGTGGTAATGAGGCGCGTAAAAAGAAATTGATTGACTATGGCTTCAGGCTCCCTTCCGCTTTTGATAATCGTCCATTAAAATTTGAAGAGTGGGAGGGAGTTAGGCCGCAGACTGTTTACATTTCAGCCACTCCCGGAAAGTATGAGTTGGCAAAGACCAGTAATGTATTTATAGAGCAAGTTATCCGTCCAACAGGGCTTACGGACCCAATCTGCATTGTAAAACCAATAGAGAGTCAAATTGATGATGTAATTCATGAGGCACAAGTGACAATAGGGAAGGGATTTTGTATTTTAATCACTACATTGACGAAAAAAATGGCTGAAAATTTAGCTGAATATATGAGTGAAATGAATATGAGAGTGAGTTATTTGCATTCTGATATTGCTGCGCTGGAGAGAATAGAAATTATATACAAATTGAGATCTAAAGAAATCGATGTTTTAGTAGGTGTTAACTTGCTGAGGGAAGGTCTTGATATTCCAGAGTGTGGGTTGGTTGCAATTTTGGATGCTGATAAAGAAGGATTTTTGCGATCGGAAACTTCATTAATTCAAACGATTGGTCGTGCTGCGCGTAATGCTGAAGGTAGAGTAATTTTGTATGCAGATAAAATCACTGGTTCTCTGGACCGTGCATTAAGAGAGACCGAAAGAAGAAGAAAAAAACAAGAAGAACATAATATATTGCACAATATTGTCCCAAAGACTATAATAAAACCTATATCAAACACCTTACAGGAGAGGGCAATAGCAGAACCGAAAGTAAATACTAATAAGGATGATTTGAGAAAGCAAATGATAGAGCATGCTGAAAATTTAGAATTTGAAGAAGCAGCAAGAATAAAAAAATTATTGTAAGGTTAAATAACACATGATGTAATGTGCATAGTATAAAAATGTAAATAATTTTATTGATATCTTTATATTAATACTTTTTAAACATTTAGTACCGCGCAATATCTGCAATGGATGAGAAAAACTAACACCAGTGCCTTTAGGGTCAGGGACTTTGCCCTAACCCTAATAAAACGCTTAGGTGGCTGAGAGCGGTGGATTAGATCAATTGCTTCTAAATTTTTTTATGGGAGAGTGCTGCTCGGCCTTAGTGGCATACAGGTCTGTGGATATTGTCAATTCTTCCATTCCCACACTCAACTCTAGAGTACGTTTTGGCGATCCTCCTCTAGTATTCTCACAATCCATAGACTCATAACCACTTGTTGTTGCCTCAGCTTTAGAGCTTACGTTTTCAGCATCAGTCGCCTCCGCTGAAGAGATACCGCTGTCTTTATTATCTTCGGACTTCATCTTTTCAGCTTTTGACGTACCTTTAGCAGGCCATTGCTCTTTCCTAAACGACTCTACTTCCGAACCATCATAATCACGGTTAATCCAGTATCCACCTTTGTCTTTTGTAATTGAAATATATTCTAATACGCTTTCATCGGGATAACAGGTTTTAATTGCTTTTTTAGGGGATAACCCATGTTCTTGCACCTGAAAATTTACCCATTTGTCCTTTTCAGATTTCACTGCCTTTTCGACGATGTTAATGTCGATATCTTTTATTTCTACTTTTCCCTCATGCTCCCGACTAAAAAGTTCTTTTAAGTTAAGTAAGGCACCACGACTTATATTAGCAACAACTGTTGTTTCTTGGTTTTTCTCACAATTAGAAAGAAATTGAAATGGAAACTCATTGAGATCATAGGCTTCTTCCTTATTGACACGATACTCTTCTTTCGTTTTATCTATTATCTCCTCTAAATACTCTTTTACATCAACACTATCATCAATTAAACTAGCAATCTTCCCATTTTTTACAATAAAGTTAGTATGAGGAGGATCCAAAGCATAATTATTTAAGTTAAACCAATAAAGCAATGCTTTAAACAACTTTTCTTCTTCCTTTTCCTTAGTAACTTGCTGTTTTTTAGGTTCCTCATTAGAAACCTCAGGATTTAAGAATGTTGAATCATCCCATGCTATAGGAGAAGAAATCGATGATGATCTACTCAAAGATAGCTGTGATTGATCACCAGTGGATTGACTTGAATCTATTTCCCCCGGCACCAACTGAAACAGCCCCCCTTTTCCTTCCTCTCTTTCTGATCCTTCCCTGGGAGGCCTCTCTAACCCTTCACCACGACTTCGCTTGAGAAACTCCTGTGTCGGTGATGACAATTCAGTTAAGCCAGAACTTGGACCACCACTTGAAGAACCAGAATCCTTAAGTTGTGGAGGTGAATCACCAAGACCACTATCTCTGTCTCCTCTAGATTCAAAAAACCTAGCTCCAGTTTGTTCAAGCGGTGTTCTTGGTGGCTCTGCATGTGTAGGAGAATTGAGTGGAGAAGTTACCGTTGAGGAGGATCGACTCGAGCTACGTCTCTTAAAATTCTCAAGATCAACTGCAAATTCAAAACGTCCGTTTATTTGATTATATGCAATTGGAGACCCCATAATTTTAGGAAGTAACTGAGCAATCTGCTTATTAGAGAAAGCATAAACTGGCTCTTTACAATTAGCAAATTGTGGATTTGCAGTTTTGCCTCTAATATCACTTATACAATGAAAACCATTAAATATTCCTCCATTAATCTTTGATGCATCCCTAGAACTTAAAGATTTCAACTGACCATTCTCTTCTATAAAAGGTATAAGAGCAAAACTATGCCCATTCTTTATTTTGTTTTTGTTTGTAAAGTCATCATAATCATACCCGTCAACAAACTTTCCTGTCGCTTTAAGAATTAGTTCACTCAAAACATTTTTACAATTTTCAACTTTAGACTCTACGCTGCCTGGAGTTCTAAAATCAAGCGCTACTCGCCCTTTAACATATTCTGTTACACTCCTGACTACCTTATCACTCACATTTTTAATGTATAACATACCATCTTTATATTCATAAAAGTCTGAACTCTTAAGACCACACGCCTCTAATCTTGAGTTAAATTCACTGATATAAAGACTCTTCAATAGCTCAAAAATCCTCGAATTATACCTTTTTTCGAGGTACTCGTTGCTAAAAGCTATACAGTATAGATAAGGACTACCTATCGCTCCTGTTCCAACAGTTCCATTGACCCATTCATATGCTTGTTCCTTCGTTATTCCTACTAATTCTTGTAGAAGTGCAGCCACTTTAGATCTCACAGCCCCCTCAAACTCATTAGCAAAATGAACCTTCAAGTTACGAATTACTCCATTATCTGTAGAATCTGCAAGCTTTACTTTCACTATGCCATTACCTAAATCCTCTTTATCAGGATTAGCATCTAGAACAAATGGAAAATAGTTTAAGTTATAATATTCACTTGCTACCTCAGTTCCATCACTGTAGTGCTGCTTTATTATCTCCTCTCCTATTCTTCGCAGATATTCTTTTGTATTAGTACCACTAGCAAATAAACCAACAATCTTTTTACCTTCTACAGTAAAATTAGTATTGACCTTATCAATACCATAATTATTTAAGTTAAATGCGTTAACTAGCTCTTTTGTAGAATTACCCATAACTCCCCCTACTAAAATTGTGATGAAACAACATTACTTACTTTTACCTTTACTACTGCCAGCACTAGTAGAGCTACTACTCTCCATTTGCGAGCCAGGCTTGCTACTTTCACGTCTCTGTCTTTCACGTGCCTCAAGCATTACCGGATTAGAACCGCTATACTTTTCATACCTGCTGCTTGGAGTAAACCCTTTATCGCTATCTTTTTTATCATTATTACTATACATATTGACCCCTAAGTAAAAATATTATGTAACTAGTATACTAAAAATAAATTGTAGTGCAAGCACTTTTTTTATATTTTTTAGTATAAATTTTATTCGTCATTTTTATACTCCTGGATTCCAGCGTCACGCACTGGAATGACATGGTGAGGCGTCATCCAAGTAGCTGACGCTGGTTTCCATCCAAGAGGGTGTCATCCCAGTGCCCAGACACTGGGATCTAACTACCTTCACGATTATGTCTTTCCTACTGATTGACCTTCTACACATTTCTCAACTTTTACATCATTAGTCAATCCTCTTGGTGATTGAGCATCATTCACAGAACCTTCATTCTCAGCACCATTCCAAACACCTATTTTAAAATTGGCAAGTTCTTTTGCAAGTTCGGTGTAAAGGTTATCCGCTTCTTTCTTATTAACATTACCATTCAGACGGCTTGCTGCATAACTAGCAGACTCGTTTTTCTTCCCATTATCAAGCTTGTTTCCTTGTCCATTAGTGGGTGGCGTGGTTCCTCTTCCATTAACACTAGTATTCGCATCCCTTTCTCGGAAACCAATATTCTTTATTTTATTAAAATTAATTTTTATCCCACTTGCCACAGGCTTCTTGTCTGGAAGTTTCGGTGGACACACCTCTTTCTTCGGTTCAGGCTTCGCTTTTTTCTCTTCATTCACTTTTTCTGGTTTTTGTGAATTTTCATGATATTTTCTTTCAAGCTCAGCAAGACGCAATAGATGTTTCAAAGGATCTGACGCAATTTCAAGTTCTGGTTTGCTCAGAACAACCGGTCTTACAAATCCTGGTGAAATTTCAAAAAGGAAAACTGGCACTTTAGGTTTTTCTCTTTCATCCACTTTCATTTCTACGTTTTCGCAAACTTCTTTAGTTGCTTCTAATGATGTTTTTTCTGCTTTTTTATCTTCTTTTTCTGTAGATGCCTCTACCGCAGCCGCCAACTCAACTCCAAACATCTCTGCGAACATTGTAACAATCCATCCGACAACGGCCATTTGTAACCTGAGTTTCAGATCTTGCAATGCAGTTAATCTTTCTAACGCCCTTGCAAACTCTTCTTCTGATAACTCACCACTGCCTAATTTTTCCTGCAATTCTTTTATCTCTTTGTCCAACTTCTGATTGAAACTTAAATCGCGTGCAAAAATCTTCTTGATTAACTCCTTAAGCTTATCACGCAAAAACTTCATTATCGCAGCAATCAGGTTTTTTTCTTTCTTCTCCTTGAGCATTTGGTAGATTTTCGGATCATCTACATCTACTTCAAAAAGGTTGAAGAGAGATTCAAAGAAATTCCAGAAATCTCCGAGTACTCTTCCTTTTTCACCAGTGAAGTAATCCTCATCATCACCTTCTCCGATATGTAGCTCTGCTTGAGATGATATTTCATCGATACAACTAGAAGCCTGACGCTCACACTCGAGCCTCCTGAGCAAATCTTGTCTGGTAAGCTCCTCTATGGCTGCTTTTAGTTCATTTAGCTTCTGCTCTGCAGAGAAATCTTGCTCCCTGATTTTTCCTTGGAAGATTGAGCTACCGTTTCCGTTATTATCTGAAAAATTTTCCATTATTTTTGCCTCCTCAATAAAATTACTGCCTTTGTTGTTACCTGAAAAGCTTTCCACCATTTTTACTTCCTTCATAAAACTTAATAATTTAATTCTACAGTACTAAATATTTAAGAACTATTAATGTAAAGATGTCAATAAAATTATTTACATTTTTACACTATATATATATATTATATCATGTGCTATTTAACCTTTCAATAATATTTTTTATTTTTACTGCTTCTTCAAACTCTAGTATGCGCTTTTCTTAAATTATCCTTATTAATATTTGCTTTTGCCTCTATCCCACTTTTTCTTGTAAAGTATTTGATATAGATTTTATTATACTCTTTGGCATAACATTTGCAACATACTTTATCTATAAATGGAAATTATTATACTTGCAGCTAGACACAATTTGAAATAATTTACACTATAAAGTTAAGGAACGAGATCCCAGATACAAGTGTCTGGGCACTGGGATGACAGGAGGGGGGGTTGGAATGACACCAGTATGGTTATTAATTGAATAAATAACCTCCTTATTTTCAGAAATCATTGGCAAACAAATGTGATGCCATATGTTTTTTGGCTTAGATAAGAGGTGCCCAGTTAAGTCTTCCAGGTGGAGCCTATGCATCACAAGCACAATTACTCCTTTTTTTCTATCGTTGAGTCTCGTTACTAAAGTCTGATCGAACCAGTTTGTGGCACGTTTTCTAAATGTTTCACTCAAAGCTTGAGCAGGGTTAAGCGGATCATCCACAATAATAGAGTCACCACCTTCACCGGTTAATGTTCCTCCAACTGATGTTGCGATTCTGTATCCTCTCTGCACTGTTTGGAATTTATATTTAGTGTTCTGGTCTTTGGATAGTTCTACCTCTGGAAATAGTTCTTTATAACAATCAGATTGCATTATGCACCTGGTATCAAGCGAATGTTTTTCACTAAGCAACTTAGAATAACTTGCAACTATTATTCTTGCAGTTGCCCAGTATCCATGCGGGCCACGCAACACTCATACATATGGACTTCATTGAACGCGGAGGCATATTGAATATTATGCGCCTTACTTCGCCAGCATTCGCTGCTTCCAGCCTTTCTGCTATGACTTTTATGTACTGATAATCATTATACTCACATCCCGGCACCACTGTTTGAAAGCACAGTTCAATGAATTTTAGAAAATTTATATTATCCATATGTGTATTTTAGTGAATGGAATGTAGACTTTAATAGTTTTGATTTGTCTTGTAAGATTGAGGTGTTACAGTGACAGGCTTACAATGCTGCTAATTTAGTAAATAACCTACGAGTGCTATTTCTTCAACTTTATCGAAGTAAAGAATTGATTTCCATTGCGGTAAATGAGCAACATTATTGAATCTTTACCGTTTTTCTTTACTGCTGAATCAACTTGTTTTTGAAAATCATTAGTATTTTCTATATCGGTTCCATCTAATTGGATAATAATGTCTCCTTTTTTAATACCATGCAACGTGGCATTACTGTTACTATCTACATTGGTAACTATCACACCTTTTGTAGGTACATTATTTTTACTTTCTTTTGATTCTTTTGGCAGATTTGAAACAGTTAAACCGGTTACATAATCAGATGTTGATTTATTTTCTTCTTGATTGTTATCTTGGCCATCATTTGTAGATTCTCCGATCACAACTTTAATATTAACCTCTTTGCTCTTTCTAAGTAACTTAACTTGCACTTTTTTCTCAGGTCCAGCTCTTGAAACCATTTGAGGTAATTGTGTCATTCTATCGATTTTTTTACCGTCAAATTCTAATAATATATCACCTACTTTAATCCCACCTTTTTCTGCAGGACTATCCTTTACTATACTTGCAACCAATGCGCCTTTTATATCTTTTAAACCCAAGGACTCAGCAAATTCTTTCGTTATAGGCTGAACTTGCACACCAAGCCAACCATGTTTTATTTTTTTGCCACTTTTTAATGTGTCAATAATTGACATAGCTAAATTAGATGGTATGGCAAAACCTATACCCACGTTGCCGCCAGACTCAGATGGAGAATAGATAGCAGTATTAATACCTATAACTTTTCCATTTAAATCAAATAACGGTCCTCCAGAATTACCCCTATTAATTGCAGCATCAGTTTGAATAAATTCATTCATAGTGCCAATACTAATGTCCCTGGACCTTGCAGATATAATTCCTGTGCTTACAGAGCCACCCAAACCAAATGGGTTACCTATTGCCATAACCGTATCACCAACCCTTGCTTTATCAGAATCACCAAATGCAACAGAAGAAAGATCTTTATCAGAATTAATCTTAAGCACAGCAAGATCAGTTCTTGCATCATAGCCTAAAACTTCTGCTTTGAAATAAGTATTATCGTTCATAGTAACTGTGATATCTTTGGCGTTTTTAATAACGTGATAATTGGTTACTATAGTTCCACCTTTATCTATAATAAACCCAGAACCAAGCAACACCACCTCTTTGTTAACACTAGGGCCCCTATCCATAAAAAACTGATCAAAATGCTCAAAAAACTCTCTAAAATCATCAAAAAAATTATTTCCTGGCATAGATGGAACTCTAGTTCTGCTGTTATTTTCTTGTTTGATGATTTGTTCGCTTGAAATATTTACAACCGCAGGAATGAGTTCTTCCACTAAATCGGCAAGTCCTTGATTACAGTTGCATGCAGTAGTGCTAGCATCAACGACCTTTTTTGCATTCCAATCAAACATATTAGCATACGAAGAAAACGCAATTAGAAAATATGCAAATATAGATAAAATAAATGCCTTACTTTTCATAGACTATTTCCACCCCTTATTTAAAATATCTAAAAAGTTATTGTTTGGTGAAAGTACAAATTTAGTATTATTTTCGGCAAATGATTTACTGTAAGCGCTCATAGAGCGATAAAAGTTAAAGAACTCTTCATCGACCTTAAATGCCTCATTATAAATTCTAGTTGCTTCAGCATAACCACGGCCCCTTATTTCGTACGATTCTTTTACTGCACTGGAGATAATTTCCCTTTTTAATTTATCAGCTTTTGATCTAACTTCCTGCCCAGCTTGCTCTCCTTCTGCTCTAATTTCTTTTGCTTCTTTTTCCCTTTCAGTTTGCATACGGCGAAATATTGCAGAACTATTTTCTTCTGGTAAGTCTGCTCTCTTAATTCTTACATCTATTATTTCTATGCCAAATTTTTCAGCTTCAGAATAAACTCCACGCTGAATCAATTGCATAACCTCTGATCTTTTTTCATTCAACAAGCTAATCAACGAAAATCTGCCTATATTTTCTCTTATGTGTGCTTCTATAACCGGATATAATCTTCTAACCAGACCTGATTCATTCCTCACAGCCTGGTAAAAAGTAACAGGATTTGTTATTTTATATTTTGCATACGCATCTACTATAATACGTTTTTGATCCGCTGTTATCACTTCCCTTGGGATCTTATCAGGACTTAAATCTAAAACTCTTTTATCAAGAAACTCTACACTATTTATGAATGGCAACTTAAAATATAAGCCACTTTCCCTAACATCCCTTACAACTTTACCGAGTTGTATAACTATCGCTTGCTTTGTTTCTTGCACAACAAATATTGAATTAAATAAAACAATCAATAAAACAACAAATACAGAAACAAAAACAATTTTAATATTACTACTCATGGTTATTTTCCTAAATTTGTAAGAGGTAAATAAGAAAACATACCTTTCAGATCATCAGTTACAACAACTTTGTCTACCTTACTGAAAATATTTTCCATAGTTTCAAGATAAATACGATTCTTAACGAGAGAAGGATTCTGTCTATATTCCTCATAAAGAGATAAAAAGCGATTTGCATTACCTTTTGCTTCATTTATTATTTCATTTTCATATGCTTGTGCATCTAATTTTATCTTTATCGCTTCACCCTTTGCTCGAGGTATAATATCATTATTATAAGCATATGCTTCGTTTATAGTACGCTCTTTGTCTGCACGAGCACTTTGTACATCTCTAAACGAACTGATTACTTTTTCTGGTGGATCAATTTTTTTCATTTGAACAGATAAAATCTCTATACCCATTTGGTATCCATCAAGAATCTGCTGCAATAGAATTCTAGTATCTCTAGAAATTTCTGGTCTGCCTTGACCAAGTGCAAAAGAGATCGTATTTTTACCTATTATTTCTCTCATGGCACTTTCAGCAGCATTTTTAACACTGAAACCGGGTTTGTAATCCCGCACTTTGAATAAATAGTCCTTAGCATCTCTAACGCGCCACTGAACCTCGAAGTTAACGTTGACTATATTTTCATCTCCAGTTAGCATCACGCCTTCACCGCGATCTGTATCTCGCCCATAAGAACTACTTACCCCAATTTCTTCACGATTTACTTCCTTAACGTTCACTTTAAAAACCTTGCCAATAGGGTAGGGGAAGTGATAACGCAAACCAGGTGTTTCTGTATTAGAATATTTACCAAAGGTAAGTTCTATACTTTCTTCACTAGGATGGACAATATAAAAGCCAGTGCAAGCATAGAACAGCAAAATAATGAAAATGATGAAATAAGGTTTTTTGCCCCTGTTTCTGGTTAATCCATTAAGAAAGAACCTTATATCAGATACAGCTTTACTTAAAATATCTTCATTATTAGGAGTTTTGTTCCCTACCGGTTTCTTTCCCAGATTCCAAGGATTATTATCATCAAACATAATGATTGATTCTATAATTAATACGCTAATATTACTTCTTTAATAAGAAAATGCAAACATAAATTGCTATTTTATTTACAAATTAATCATCAGGATGGAAAACATGATCGTACACTTCCTTTTCTCTATGTAATATGGTCGACTCTATGGAATTTTCTGGCTTTTTTTTGAATTCTTTGTTGTCACTCTTTAAGTGCACTACGTCTTTGTGAAAATGGGAATTATACCTAAATAGTAAAGCTATTATTATTAAAGTTATAACAGCCAAAAAGATGAGTGTTCTTTTTCTATACTTCATAAATGCTGCAGCTTCTTGACCTAATTTTCTATGTTACCACAAAACACGTCAAGCGAAATTATTTGAAGACAAATAAATACTGGCAATCAATTTAACACTAACTTAAGAATCAAGGAATACAATTATAATATATTTAATTAATAGTGAGGTTTAAAATGTTACATAATGAAAAAAATTCAAATTCTGTTGGAACTCAACAAAACCAACCAGAAGATAGTTTTGATTTGAATAAAACGATGCAAAATCTACCAAATTCAGATATTGCTAATGATCACAAGAAGCTAAAAGAAAGAATGACTGACCTGTTAAAAGGAGATACAGAATTCTC
This sequence comes from Wolbachia endosymbiont (group A) of Opomyza germinationis, assembly GCF_964264765.1. Classification (NCBI taxonomy): domain Bacteria; kingdom Pseudomonadati; phylum Pseudomonadota; class Alphaproteobacteria; order Rickettsiales; family Anaplasmataceae; genus Wolbachia; species Wolbachia endosymbiont (group A) of Opomyza germinationis. The sequence goes on along the minus strand of NZ_OZ183482.1, from coordinate 1,166,923 downwards.
TAAGATGAAACAAGGAGATAAGATTCTTGTAGTAAGTACAGCAAGTGGATTATTTACGGCAGTACTACCACTTTTGGCAGTTGGTGCAACACTTGCTATACCGGGTGCTATAGTTGGTCTTGCTTTATATTTCGCTGTAAAAGTCGCTGTAAAAGCAGTTCAATCTGGATATAAAGGGCTCAAGTGGTCAGCAGAAAAAACAGTTGATGGGGCGAAATATACTGCTGGGAAAGTTAAGGACGCATCAACATACGCTGCCGGAAAAGTTAGAGATGGTGCTATGCATGTTAAAGATAAGGTGAAAGAAGGTTATGAACATTCAGTAGATTCACTGAAAAAAGGCGCTAGTTTTGTAGGCGAAGGAGTGGCAAATAAGTTCCATAAGGCATCTGGTGAGACGGACTATTTAGATAAGGTAAAAAGGTTTACTCCAGATGCAATTAAGAAATCTGACGAAATAAGAAATGATATGAAAGCAATTTTTGCTGATAAAGGAAATAATTCTGGGTTAGTGAAAAATATACTTTCTGGAATATCGTCAGAAATTGATTTAAAAATGGCAGAGAAGGCAAAATCAGGGGAGATTGAACATACTTCTGGATGGCAAGTACAGAAAGAATTCATTAATAATTTAAATGAAAAAAGCTTGCATAACTTGTTAACACAAAGGTCATTACCTAAAGGTAGTTATTTCATCGACAGTGTTTTCTCTGAACATCACGATGAAATTAAGAAGGTTATTAAAGAATGTAGAGAAAATCATTTGTACTCAAGCGTAAGCAATATGTTTGACAGAGCAGAGAAAAAAGCTAACAGGCCTTCTGTCAAAAGTTTAACTAGGTCTGTGTCATCATCATTCTCTTCACTGGGAAGAAAAGGCTCTGAACAATCTAACAGCTTGTCAAAAAGCAATTCACTAAATTCTATAGGAACTGAAAGTACTGCTACTGTCTCTGATTCAGATTCTCAGAACTTTGCAACAGTCCGTAGAAGCAATTCATCTAGTAGCTTAACTCCTAAGCTTACTCCAGTTGCTCCACCAGAACTACCTAGAAGCGCCTCATTGACTAACTTAAATGGACAAAGTTCTTTCAGTGAAGATGTTCTCAGTGATCCTATTGTGGAGCAAAACCTGGATAGTTTGAGTAACAGAACTCTCACTCACAGTAATTCTACTGATAGTGGAATGGGTTCTGGTTCTTCTACGCTAACAAGAAAACAAGTTCTTCCTTTAAAAGAAGAATTTGACAGAGAACTCGAAGAAAAGTTGGCAAAACGACGCGCATCTCTAGATCAACCTAGTGCAGAACCTGTCAACTCAAGAGCTACAGCAACTCCAGGAACAGTGTAATAAGTAAAACTTCTACCTTCTCCAAAAGGATGTTACTCAATGAGTAACGTCCTTTTTTTGTTTTTAAACTATAGAAAAATCCTAGATCCCAGCGGTATGCGTACAACCGTATGAACATTGTGATTTCTCTGCTAGGAAAGGTGTCATCCGAGTAGCTGACACTGGGATCCAGGAAAGTTTGCTTGTTTACAAGCAAACTAGCATAGGAAGTGGTTACAACGTTTTCGATGAGATTATATGGAAAACTGGATTCCAGTGTCAAGCACTGGAATGACATCACAGGGGCACTGGGATGACACCTTTACGTTTGAGGCAAACTAGCTATAACACTTAACATACTACCTTTGCAAACAAATGTTCATACAGTACGCGCTGGCGTTATTTTCTCTTGATGAATAAATCTCGGTAGAGTATAGTAGCAATGCATTTATGTAGCTACTAATGAATAATTTAGTTTTGGTTTATACAACTTTTTCAAATTTTGAGGAGGCTAAAACTGTTTCTGAAGAATTGTTAAACGAGAAATTAATTGTATGTGTAAATATATTTCCCGAAGTGAATTCTCTGTATTTATGGGAAGGTAAAATTAGTAATAGTTGTGAAGTAGTGGCAATTATGAAGAGCAGGAATGATCAAGTTGATAAAATTGTAGAAAAAATCGAAGCAATGCATTCTTATGATCAGCCAGCTATTGCTGTGATGCCCATAGAAAAAGCAAATAAATCTTTTACTAATTGGGCTAATAGTGTTATTGATGTAAGTAGTATTGGGGTGTAGCCAAGTGGTAAGGCAGCGGTTTTTGATACCGCCACGCGAAGGTTCGAATCCTTCCACCCCAGCCATATTGAAGTGGGTGTGAAATGATATCACTTTTCTATAAATTAAGATTATTGAATTATATATTAGGTAGTCTAAAAGATATAATTGTGAAACTGTTTCTCTTCACAATGTATCTTTACACATTCAGCATTGTGCTCATGTTTCTCAGCAATGGTTTTTGGTATGCTGTAGAATTTTGCTCTTTCAAAAATGCGTTTTACCGTTTGTTTCAATATTGCAAGTGGTATTATGAAAATAGGGAAGATCTCGGTTACGGAATTTCTATTCGAATATTAGTGGCGTTTCTTACTCCGCATTTTCTCTATAAATTATTACTTGGCACAGGCTGGAAGTCCTTTTTAAAGGAAAAGATAATACAGATACTCAACACAAGAAGAAAAAAGGGTAGTGAGTTCAGTAACAGTAGCAAACCAAGTGGCAGTAGTTATAGTGATAAGAATAATTACAGCAATAACAGTGGTAACAATGAGCGTCAAGCTCAAGATGCAAAGCGAAAAGTAAACATGATAAAGCAGCTATTAATCAAAGATATAGAGGCAACTATAGATAGGAGATTGAATTATATTTTTTTCGGTAAAAGGAGTAAACCTCATTAAGTATATAAAAAGGCTTTATCTAGTAAGGCTTTTTAAGGTTGGCTGTATTTTATTTTTTACGTATACCGGATCACAATCAGCCAATATACATGTGTGCACAAAATCTTGACTAAAGTCTGACAACCAAGAAATTGCCTTACGTTTTTCTACCAAGCTTTCTGTTTTTTTACAGTTACTTGCTGCATCAATCATTGCCTGCGCTATTACTGATTTCCACAGCAAATAATACCTTTGTATATCATCTGACGTACTATTTGTTTCATAGTGGTTAAAAAATTCTTTAAAATTGAAGTTGTTTGACATAATGATACCTCTTTGGATTGAAATTTGAAATGATTTGAGTTTATGTCGCCACAGCAGATTCCGCTAACAAGCAGCGGGATAACGAATTACTTAACCGTCATTACACCGTCATACCGCGATTCATTCGCGGTATCTCGCTAACAAGCAGCGGACCGTCATACCGCCGCGGCGCTAACAAGCAGCGGGATGACGGTTGTCAGGCCAGCGCCCCCATGATGTCATTCAAGTAGCTGACACTGGTTCCTTTATGACGGCAGTGCCCCTATGGTGTCATCCCAGTGTTCCTATGATGTCATCCCAGTGCCCAGACACTGGGATCCAGGAATTTTGATTGGACACTGGGTTGGTAAGCATAAAAGTGTTATGTAAAATACAACGTTCTTGATGGGATTGTGTGAAATGCTGGATCCCAGTGTCTGGGCACTGGGATGACACCATAGGAGGCTGCTTGGATGACAAAAAAAGGAGCACTGGAATGACAGCAATCTACGTCATACCGCGATTCATTCGCGGTATCTCAGCCGCTAACAAGAGATCCCGCTAACAAGCAGCGGGATGACGGTTGTCGTTTAGCCATAAACATTAAGAAATTTACCAAATGAAAAAAAAGGCAAAAGAAGCCCCGTGGTTATTATCCGCTTTAAAATATTGGCGTTTTTTATGTTTTAAACGCTTGACAAGCGAGATTCAGCCGCTTTTAATTGCAACTAACTTACGCTGCAAATGTTTAAGAAATTTACTAAGCAGAAAAAAAGACAAAGAATCCCCGAGTTAGCTAGTCTTTTACTATCTCTGTCGAGTATTGGCATTTTTTGATGTCTTGTAACGCTTTATAAGCGCGTTCAGCTTATTTAGATAAAAATCTAGATGTAGATGAAGTTTTGTAAAGACATACAGTATCTATATACTGCAAAAAATTGAACATAAGACGCCGATACATTAAGTAATCCTTACCTTTTAATCTGCAGATTGGCGAAAGCAAATACAATAGCTTCACTATCATGATAAGTGGGCTGGCGAAGGGTGTCAAGTAAGTTTTTTCGTTTCTGTGGGCTACCTGGTTTTCCTACTGAAATTTTGAAAAATGTAATCTACTCCTATATTCAAATATATCAAGCAGTAATTCAAAATCAGCCATTGCGCCTTTTGCGTTATTATACGCGAGATTGAGCAGCTCTTTGTCCTGATATAAATCAGCAAATTTAAATTCCATACATCCTGATTGTTTTGTGCCTAAAATATCTCCACTGCCTCTTAGCATCATATCCCTTTCAGCAATGTAAAATCCATCTTGTGACTCACACATGATCTTTAACTTTGAAGATGAGCTTTTACTTAAATTATCGTATAATAATACACAAAAAGATGGCTTGTTTCCTCGCCCTACTCTGCCTCTTAACTGATGCAATTGTGATAACCCAAATTGCTCTGCATTTTCTATAATCATGATGGTTGCATCTGGCACATCTATACCAACTTCTATCACAGTGGTTGCAACAAGCAGAGAAAATTCATTCCTTTTGAAGGAAAACATAACTTGATCTTTCTGCTCCTGAGTCAATTTTCCGTGTATTATCCCGACTTTATCAAGAAATGTTTTTTGTAATTCCTGAAAACGCATCTCTGCTGCAGCAATATTGGTCTCTTCGTTTTCTTCTATATATGGACAAATCCAATATGCTTTTTCGCCCCTGTTTATAGCACCTTTTAGCTTTTCAATAACATCTGGCACCCTACTAATGTTCATAGTTACAGTTTTTATTGGCAATCTGGATTTTGGTTTTTCTTTCAAAATTGAACATTCAACATCACCATACATAGCTTGCTGCAAGGTTCTTGGAATGGGAGTTGCAGTAACGAAAAGTATATCGGCATTTTCTCCTTTTCCTACCAAGCGATTTCTCTGCATCACTCCAAATCGCTGTTGTTCGTCTATGACTGCAAGCCCTAAATTTTTAAATGTAACGTTAGCTTGAAATAGTGCATGAGTGCCAATCACTATATTTAAAACACCACTTGCAAGTTCGTTCATGATAATCTTTCTTTCCTTGCGCGAAGTTTTACCAGTAAGCAGCGCAACTTTTATATCGGTACAGGATAAAACTTCCTCAATCCAATTATAATGTTGCTCCGCCAAGATAGTAGTCGGTGCCATTAGAGCTGCCTGCATGTTGTTTTCTACCACATTTATCATTGCAAAAAGTGCAACTACGGTTTTGCCACTACCAACATCACCTTGCAGCAAGCTTATCATGCGATACTTGGATTTTTGTCTCTCTGAGATCTCATCTATTGCACGAGTTTGATCATTTGTTAATTGAAACGACAATTCATTTAAAACTTGCTCTTTGTATTTACTCAATATTATAAATTCTCTTCCCCTTTCTTTCACATGATTTTTTCTTGCAAGTTTCAGCGCTAGCTGATACGCAAACAATTCATCATAAGCAAGCCTTTTTCTACAAACCTCAGCTTCCACCAATGAGCTTGGTCTGTGCAACTTTATGATGCTTTCCCTCCAACTTAACCATTTTTTTTGCTTGATTAATGTATCATCTATCCACTCTGGTAAATCAGGCAATTCCTTTAGATTAGAGCTTATTATGTTCCCAATGCGCTTATTGGTAATGCCACGGCATAATTGGTAAACTGGCTCTATGCAAGCTATTTCTTTAAATTGGTTGATGTCAAGCGACACGTAATCTGGATGAGTAATTTGCCAATGTTCAGCAAATTTTTCGAGTTTGCCACTGATGATCACATTCGCTCCAATTGGAAATAGTTTATATAAATACTTAACTGAGTAATTAAAAAAGACTATGAATATATACTGACTCTCACTTTCAACGACTATTTTATATGGTCTACCTCTAAAAGTGGGCGACTGATGCTCATAAACTTTTGCAATGAAAGTTGTAAATTCTCCAACTCGAGCATCAGATAGTAACTTGCTTCTATCCACATAACTAAGTGGCTTATAAAACAGCAGATCCACCACCTTGTCCCCACCACAAAGTTTAGGCAATATTGCGGAATGGAACTTAGGTATATTCTCCAGCCTGCTATTTAGAAAAATCTGATTGCTCATTGAGATTCATACATGTGTAAAACTGTTATAGAGCCTTTTTAAAATCTTGTCACCTTATGGTCAGGTATGCACTATAGCTAGCACAGCTCTCTAACGTTATACCGCGATTCATTCGCGGTATCTCAGCCGCTAACACGTAACGGAATGACGAATTTGTTGTTTTTAAAATCGTCGGTAAGCCTAAGTTACCCCTAACTATATTTGCTATCATAGGGCTTATAGTAGGTATTTTATTAACTTATTAATCATTTTTATGTATTATTATACCATTAGCAGTCTATATCAAGGTATTAATGATGAACGGCTCTACACCAAAAGAAAAGGAAAATCCAATAGTTACACTAAGAGCTCAAGCAGAAAAGTTTGGTTTTAGCAGGTTGAGGGCTGGTAAAGATAATGCTGAAGCGAATTCTGGTGCAACTATGTACGTAGATCTTCCAAGAATGAAACTTGTTATTCAGAACAAAGTTATAACAAAAGAGCTTGTTGATGAATTATATAATAAACATACCAACCTCATTTCAAATGACAAAAATAAGTACCGCCAATTTGTAAAACAAGTTTTTACAGAGCTATTTGAATATGCTGAAGCAGAAGTTCCAAATGATTCTATTCTAGAAGAACTAATCACTAATTGTAACCAGGCTGCTTATGTGGGTGCATTGTATGGTAAAGGAGGACCTATCCTTCATTTAGCTGAAACATATGGGTTATTGTTTCAGTCTAATCATGTAACACATATTAATTGTAGTGATCCAAGTCATGCGGCAATCAGAATTGAAGAAAAAATTGCAGTTCGCACTTTTGCAGAACTGGAAGAAGAATTATGTAAATTGGATAGCTCGCTAGAATTCACACTTAAGTCTCAAGGTGATAAAAATGTAACATATGAAGATGGTAAATTGTCACTTACTGTTCCTAAGAGACTGAAGGACTATAATATAGGTGATAAAAACTTGTTTGACGTTATAAAAGAGTGTTTTCAGAAATTTTGCGAGAGGCTTGGATTTTTTAAAATAAAAATAGAGCATGGCTTGGATAAGCCACCAAAAGTGAACAGCCATCTGGAAAATATGGAACCGCCCATTCATAGCAATGAGTATGGAAATACACCTGGAAACTAACAATTAAAATATTTCAAGCGCTGTTAGCTCATTTGCACAATCAATGACTTCAGAACTTGGGAACTGGTTTTTAAACCAAGTGTACTGGCGTTTTGCGTAGTGTCTTGTGTTTGTTTGAGCAATCTGTATCGCTTCGTCTAAAGTAATCTCACCTTTCAAATACTTTACAATTTCTGGCACTCCATGTGCTTTCATAGCTGGCAAATTTGGAGCTAAGTTCATACTAAGTAGCTTTTTTACTTCATCAATTGCTCCATTTTCGATCATTTTGATAAAACGAGAATTTATTTTTTGGTATACATCCTCACGTTTAGGCAAAATTGTATATATCTTAAAATTATCGAATAAAGGAGGCTGTCTATTTTCTTGCCATACAAAGATTGTCTTACCAGTTTCAGTGATAACTTCAAGTGCTCTTGAAAGACGGTGCGAGTCATTAATACAGATTTTATCTTGAACTTTTGAGTCTTTGCTTAATACTAATTTATAGAACTCCTCTTTACTTAAATTTTTCCTGAGCTCACTTACGTTTTTTCTCACTTCCTGACTTATTTGTGGCATTGATGATAAGCCTTTGATGAAACTGCTGATGTAAAGCCCGCTTCCTCCAGTGATGATAGGTATTTGAGCATTTTCTAATGCGTGATTAACTTCTTTTTCTAAATCCTCTAACCATAGACCCACGGAATAATTTTCTTTTGCTGAAACATAACCATATAATTTATAAAATTCTTCTTGCTTTAGTGGTTGAGCAGTAATTATGGGAATTTCTTTGTATACCTGCTTTGAATCACAATTTATTATACTAATATTTCCATATTTTTCTCTCAGGTTATCGCATAATTCTGATTTACCTGAGGCCGTAATTCCTGTAATAATTACTATATTATTTTTCATTTATATTAATTTAATTAACATATGATAAAGTGTAGTAAAAGTTTGGATTCTACAATCTAAAGTTTGGAGATTTTTATGGCAGAAAACAACGACAATAATTCATTTACTAAGCGTTTCACAAACAGGACTCCTGGCGGTACAGGGGAAGGTTTTTCCAGTAAGTATTCGTCTCAAAACACCAAAGAACGGGCATTAGGGGAAAAAGGAAAAATTTCTGAATTAGCAGGCAAAAAAACCGAATCCAAGGAAGCTTTTTCTGAAAGTGGCGGCATAAAAAGTAAAAGCAGAACTGTCAATGAAAGATCTTTTGCTGATGCAACAAAAAGAAGTAGGTCAGATCTTATATACTTAGTCCGTGGTAAAGATCGTGGAAAATCAGCGTGGCATTATGTATTAGTTGATAAAGAGAAAAGAGAAATGTTTCTAGCAAAAAGCAGAACTGGCTCTATAGATGTTGCAGACTATGGAGAGATTTTGTATTCAGGATGGGGAGAGGATCCACCACAGGCAATAATTGATAAAGTCAATGAAGAGTTTGGGTTGTAGCAAATCTGCATAACAAATGGTAAGCTGCGTTGCATTACGTTTACAAAAACTAGCAGTTACTATATAAGATACAGTGCAACAAAACTGATCTAGTTGTTATGAATAAGTTTTTAGCTATATGGTATCTAAAATAATAAATGCAATACAGAACAATTTATTAGTGTGTTTTCCAACAGAAACAGTGTATGCTCTTGCTTGTAATGCACTAGATAATGAATCTATAGGAAAAATATATCAGATAAAGAAACGCTCTCAAAATAAACCACTGTCTATATTTGTTAGTGATATTTACAATTTGACAAAAATAGCAAAGGTAAAGGAAAGATATATTGATTTAATAAACCACTTTTCTCCTGGACCAATTACCTATATTTTACCACTTAAAAACAACAACATATTGCCAAACGAATTCTTTAAAGATAGTATAGGTATCAGAATTCCTGAGCATCCTATTGCAATTTCAATACTAAACAAACTGAAAGTTCCAATAGTTGCAACTAGTACAAATATTTCAGGAAAAGAAAGTGTATGTAAGGCAAACGATATACCACAATCCATTAAGCAACATTTATCTGTAGTGATTGAAGATGACGAACTAGTTTCTGGTATAGAATCTACTATTATTGACTTAACCGAAGATAAGATTAAGGTTTTAAGGGAAGGTGCAATTTCATTACAAACAGTAAACAACGCATTTTCAAACTAAAATCTATAGGAGAAAGAATGAAAAAAGTAATAGGCCACAACCAAGCCAAAAAAAAAATAATGAACAACTTATCTGTTCAGTCTTGGCTGATCTGTGGTAAAAAAGGTATAGGAAAAGCAACACTTGCAAAATCCTTCTCCAATTGGTTACTCATAAAAAACTATAATGAAGTAGCATTGGACTTACACATTGTTGAAGGTGATACTATCGGAATAGAAAAAGTCAGAGAAATGAAAAACTTTCTACACTTAAGTCCCATTCAATCAGAACACAAAATAGCTATAATAGATAGCTTAGAGGCAATGACTAATAACGCTAAAAACGCAATATTGAAAATATTAGAAGAGCCGCCAAAAAATTCTAAGATATTTATAATTAGCCATAAGCCATATGATATACAAACCACTATCCGGTGTAGGTGCTTTCAGCTAAATTTACTCCCATTAACTTATGATGAAACAAAGCAAGTTGCTTCATCTCAATGTAAATTTGATAATCAAACGTTTGACGAAATGATTACTTTATTTCCTGGAATGCCAGGAATGATAATAAATACAATAAGTAGTGATGCTTATGAAGCATACAAATGCTTTTATAAATTTCTTCATGATTTAAAGAATCCCAATATGATTAATAAAGTAATTAATAGCGAAATCGAACTAGAACTAGCATCATATATAATTCAGGCCTTCATTTTAGAAAGCATAAAGAGAGAGGTAAATGGTGTTGAAATTCTGCTAAGTCAGTGGAAAAAAATAGATGAACTTTTCGTTGCCGCAAAGCAACTCCACTTAGATAAAAAGCATGTTTTAGCTAATGTAGTTAATATCATGACATAAGTTTACAAAGTATAATACTTTTAACATAAATTCATGATAAAATTCTGTTAATTTAATACTCGAAGTATATAATTTGACTGATAATAAATTAACTGTATGGCAATCAATAGAAGTTTTGACGAAAGCCATATTGAACATGCAGAAAAAATTAAGCTTAATTAAGAATATAGCTTCAGATCAAGACATAACCCTAGAAAAAGGAAAGGAGTTGTTAAGTGGCATTTATGAAGCAAATTTTAAGCTAAACAAGACAATCAATATAGCTACTTTGCCAAAAATTGGCTATCATATGCTAAATGGTGAGCTTGTTGTACGTAATCATATTACGGAAGAGGAAGTAAAGATTCCTGGAGATTTTCATTACCTTAAAGTCGTAAAATCCGATCATGATAATTATAAATTAACGTTTTGTAATTTTTTAGGTAATGAGTTTTTTGAATATAAAAAGTATGATCCACAATATTCTGGTATTTCAGATGAATATAAATTTGTGGATTTTGGTAGTGTAAAAAAGACTCATAATCTAAAATTTAAGGAATACATTGGTCATGCACCTAAATTTTTTGCTGCAGAAGGGCCTATTGAGCCTGGATCCCAAAACCATGTAATTGATCTATTTGAGCTAGTCAAAAGTGGTAAAGGTAGAAAAGTGGGAACCTTTGCTGATGAATTTGGTTATTTTGATGATCAAAATAAATTACATTATTATAATTATCACAAAAGTGTAGAAAGTAATACTTATGATCCTGAAAATTTCAGTGTAAAAATGATAAATATAGATGTGAGCAAAATCGATAAATTCTACCTCATTGCAGAACAAGGTGATATAATCATTCATCCTATTTGGGAAAATTTAGACATATTTTAAAGTTTTTTTTAGAGTATCTAAGCTTATTGTTATTATAATGATCCGATTAGGTCTGGTAGTATTGTGTTATGGAAGATAAATTGCTTGAATCAGTAAAAAACAAAAGTTATTTCAGTAAAGCAGTCGAATGGTACTGCCATAGGTATCTGTTTTGTGTAGCAGAAAGATCTTGGATGGCATTAATAGTATCGCTTCTCCTAGTATGCTTATGTTTATTAACATTAAACATATACCTGTTATTTCCTATTAAAAAAGATTTAAATTTTGTGAAGTATATGAACCACACAGAAGATGAGTTCTCTGCAATGCATAAGCTTAGTTTCAGTAAAAAGGAAGATGAATACACTTCCACAGCGAGGTACTTAATAAGTAAATACATTGAAATATACGAGTCCATTAAGATCGTTGAACCGAAGTACCAAGAAAATTTTATAAGAAACAATTCTATACATAAAATCTATCAAGGCTTTCAGGAAAAAACGAATAATGAAGCTGGTAATTTGTCTTTATCTAAAAGAAAAATCGCCAACATAAATGTAATAACATTATCTATTGATCGATCGACCAAGGACTTAGTTACATTTGCTGGAAATGCTACTGTAGTTTTTACAACCGAGCAAAATAAGGAGGATACTGTGGAGATTAGCTTCACTTTGTCGAATATAAAAGCAACTCTGGCTGGTATAATACCATTTAAATTTATTGTTAATGGTTATAAATACAGATTTTAAAATATTACTTGGTAGCTAAAAAAAATAACCAAAGTGCACATAGCAGTAATAACTGGAGGTAAAACTAGAAGAATTGGTGTTTTTTTAATAAAGTAATTCTGAGAAGGTTTTAAGAAAAAGGCGTTGTAAATTATCGGTAAAAAGTACAGAGCGTTGAGTATAGTACTAACAATTAACACTAGAGTTACAAACACAGAAAGTATTACATTGCCAGAGTTGAAAACAGCTTGAAAAATGAGAAATTTACCCCAAAAAGTCGGAGCAGGCGGCACCCCTATCATAGACAATGCACCTATAGCAAATGCTGTCATGCTAATTGGCATACTGCGTCCTATACCGTAAATCTTATCTATATATTTCTCACCTGCTCTCGTTATTATTGCTCCGGCAACGAAAAACAAAGTGATTTTTGCAAATGCGTGGCAAACTAATTGAAAAATTGCAACCCTCATGCTGAGATCACTAAAAATTGAAGCGAATAATATAATATACGACAATTGAGAGATGGTAGAGTAAGCAAGCAATTTCTTTAATTCTTTTTGCTTTAGTGCAATCAATGATGCAGTAATAATAGTAAATCCAGCAGCGTACGGAAGCCACCCTCCAGCAAACCAATTTTGCTGCACAAAACGTTGCATATTATCGACGCCGAAAGTGTATAATATAACTTTTATGATGATGAAAACTCCGGATTTCACAACAGCAACAGCGTGCAGTAGTGCACTCACAGGAGTTGGTGCAACCATTGCTTTTGGTAACCAAAAATGCATTGGCATTAATGCAGCTTTTCCTATTCCGTAAATCAGCATAGCAAAACACACTGCAATGAAAGTGATGAGTGAAGTATCAAATTTGAATATTCCACCGCTTACAAAGTCTAAAGTATGAAATTCATGATATAAAAGGCCTATTGCAGGAAAAAATAATACCAAAGAAGAGAAAAATAGCACGCCAAAGTAATAGCGTCCTGCAATCATTGATTCATTTGTTGAGTTGTAAGTAACCAGAGGGTATGTACTAATAGTTAGAAGCTCATAAAAGACAAATGTAGTGAGCAAGTCTCCAGAAAAAGCAATAAACATTGCACAGCCAATCGATATTGAAAAAAAGCATAGAAAACTTGAGTGATTGCTATCAGCATAGTTATTCTGCATATAACATATTGCATATATACTGGTCAGCACCCATAAAAACGATATTAATAAACTGAATATTACTCCGGTAGACTCTAGCTTTAAACTAATGTGCAAATTATTACCAAAATCCATGAGAATAAATTGAGAATGATCACCATATACCCAATATAAAGTGCACAGACACGTATACGTAAACAGAAGTACAGAAGAAGTGACAGTAATACTATTGTTCACTCCGGGCCATTTACCAGTAAAAAAAATAACTAACGCACTTAAAAGTGGAATCAACGCAGTAATTAATAAATAATTCTCAGTAATTGAAAATGGTAAGGAAAGAGACGTTAAAACACAGTCCATTAAATAATTCATCTTTTTGTTTAGGTAAAGCTAGAATTATACTAAAATCATAGAAAAACCGCTATGTTTTTTTGGCAAACTAGTCGTTTGTGTATGCTATAGCTATACTGCGATTCATTCCACAACTGTACGAACATTTGTTTTTGTTAAACACAACAAAGATGTCATCCCAGTGCCCTGACTACTTGGATCCAGGAAAGTTTGCTTGTGAGCAAGCAAACTAGCATAGAAAAACGTTTTCGATGAGATTGCAGAAAACCAGTGTCTGGGCACTGGGATGACAAAGGAGGACAGTGTCAAGCACTGACCATTTGCTGTGCAGTTTACCTTTAAAAATGAATGTTCATACAGTAAGCCATAAGATGACAAAAGAGTAAACTTTATCTGTGTGAGCTATAGACGCAAATTACAACAAATGCAGTAGCGTAATCTCCATCGTCACTTAAAGAAAGATGAATTTTGGAGATAAAATCCTTGCTAACGGTAAGATATGGCTTGCCTCTTACATCATTGTATATTTCTATATCTTTCATTGTAATACCCTGACCACTACCTCGTGCTTTAACAAAAGCTTCTTTTGCTGCAAAGCGTTTAGCAAAATACCTTGCTCGCATTTCTTGACTATTATACTTTCTACTTAGCTCTATTTCCTTTTCAGTGTAGATTCTATTGAGAAATTTTTCCCCGTATTTTTGTAATATTCTCAATATTCTTGGTATATATACTATGTCAGTGCCGATACCGTGTATCATTTTGCGCTAAAGTGATTTATTGCTTCCTCAATCTGCATTTCCTTTACCTCTCCAGTTGCTCTATTTTTTACTTCAACTATATTTTCACTTACTGCTTTCTTTCCGACAATTATTTGCCACGGCAAGCCTATCAGATCCATTCTAGAAAATTTTACTCCTACACTCCCTTCCGTATCATCGTAAAGCACTTCATCGCTCTTCAAAGCTTTGTATATTTTATCTGCAGCCTCCGTTACTTTCGTTTGTAAATTGATTAAACCAATTCTGAAAGGAGCTACCTCCTCCGGCCAGATAATTCCCTTATCATCATGAAAAGCTTCTATTATCGCACCAACAAGTCTTGAAACCCCAATGCCATACGAACCCATATGTATATTGACATTTTTTCCATCTTGAGAAGTAACACTTGCCTTCATAGGCTTTGAATATTTGTCGCCAAAATAAAAAATATGCCCTATTTCAATACCTTTACTAACATTTAACTGCTCTTGTGATATAGGGCAAGTCTCAGGATCATGCATATCATCTGCAACTGCGTATATACTCTTTAAACTTTCAATATCTTCACTCTCTAGTAGTTCAGAAAATTTATTGTCATAATATAAAGTGCTCTCACCAGTGTTTGCCAATATATGAAACTCGTGGCTCAAATTTCCTCCAATTGGCCCCGTATCAGCTCGAACTCCAATTGGAGTAAATCCCATGCGTTTGAAGATTTTTATGTAAGTTTTGTACATCAAATTATATGAATTCAGTGCACCTTCGTAATCTACATCAAAACTGTATGCATCCTTCATCAAAAATTCCCTGCCCCTCATAACACCATAACGTGGTCTTACCTCATCACGGAATTTCCATTGAATTTGGTATAAACAAAGTGGCAAATCTTTGTAACTTTTTACCACATCTCTAATTAAATCAGTTGCTATCTCCTCATGCGTTGGACCAAAAAGCATATCTTCCTCATGCCTATCCTTTATGCGTAGCATTTCCTTACCGTAATCATCGTAACGCCCTGATTCTCGCCAAAGACTTGCTGGTTGCACACAAGGCATTAATGCTTCAATAGCACCGGATTTGTTCATTTCATCTCTGATAATATCTTCAATATTCTTAAGCACTAAGAGACCAAGTGGTAACCACGTATAGATGCCAGATGCTATCTGCTTTATTAAACCTGCACGCAAAGAATATTGATGGGAGATAATTTTAGCATGGGCAGGCTTTTCCTTTAGAGTTGGCAGGTAATATTTGGATAAGCGCATATAATAGATCTGATTGTATTAAGTAATCTTAATACAATCAGACCTGTAGGTAAACTTATTTTGAAAAGGAAGGGAAGTGCATGGCTGACCATTTCATAGTTATCATAGTCCTTGTACAACATTTTCCTTTTGGCATCGCAACGCTTTTCCACCAAACTGTGCTATGCGATCCTCAACAGAAAGAGGAGGTGAATCTTGCACCTCATTATCCACTGAGTCAACATTATTTACTTGTGGTGAATCAACACACGAACTTGGCGGTACCGGTGACTCCTCTTCACTATCTGAGAATTGCATGACTGCTGCTCTCTCCTTAAGTCTCTTTGTCCAATCTGAATCATTATCATCCGACTTCTTTCTCTCTGCTTGCTCCCTATCTATTCTTGCAGCAAACTCTTCTGGTGTTTCTTTTTTGTCAGTGCCCCCACTACTTTCTAATTTTGCTTTCAATTCATTTGTAAAATTTTGTTGCTGCCCACTCTTTTTAACGTAGTACCTCCTCTTATCTGTTCAAACAGAGTAGAATGATTATTATTCTCAGGTTCACCAGCCTTCTTCGGTGCATCATTCTTAGGTTGCTCCGTACGCTTGGAAGCTGTAAAAAAATGCGGAGGCGGAGGTGGTAGTGCAGCATCTTGTGGCAATGGAGGAGGTGGCGGCGGTGGACTTGGATTTGGTTGTGTTCCAAACGTTACTGGAGGTGATTGAGGAGTAGGTACATTTGATTTATTCTCCAGATTAGTACAATTTTTACACACAAATTTTTGTGGTTCTTGAGATGGAGTATGGCCGAATTTCTGTCCATTAAGACCTACTTCTTTCTTATTATCATCTCTAGAAATAGCCAGTTTAACAAGATATGTCACTGAAATAAGTGCAACAACCGTAGAAACAGCAAAAATTGCTAAAGGAACTGCTGCAATAGGACCAGAACCAGAAACTGCTATAATAACATAAGGAAGATATTGACCAGATATGAAACTAAATATAGATAATAATGAAACAGCAATTAAAGGTTTCCATATAGTCTGCTTAGTTTTAGTAAGCTCCTGACTATCTTTTAGCAATGAAGAATTATTGGATATCATCATTTCTTTGCCTCACTTGTTAACGATAATTTAATAATAACCCAATTAATAATTTCTGTCAATAATTAATTATGAAAAACAAAGTTGCAATTTGAATAGATAAGCTATAAGTAATATACGACCAGCAATAGCCATACAATAGACTTCTTGTATAACCCACACTAAGTAGAAAAAAGGTGTCATCCAAGTAGCTGACACTGCTCTCCTTTGTCATTCCAGTGCTTGACACTGGAATGACACCGAAGGGGCTACTGCCGTCTTGGATGGAAACCAGTGTCAGAACTAGTTAACCATGGGGCTTCTTTTGCCTTTTTTTCCATTTGGTAAATTTCTTAAATATTTATGGCTAACATGAAGCTAAGTACGAACTTTGTTAAACATAACAAATGGTGCCATTCCAGTGCTCCTTTTTTTGTCATCCCAGTGCTTGACACTGGGATCCAGTTTTCCATATAATCTCATCGAAAATGTTGTAACCACTTTCTGTGCTAGTTTGCTTGCTTACAAGCAAACTTTCCTGGATCCCAGTGTCTGGGCACTGGGATGACATCATAGGGACACTGGGATTACACCCTGACAATCGTCATCCAGCTACTTGTTAGCGGCTAAGAGATACCGCGAATGAATCGCGGTATGACGGTTCGTGGCGGCATGACGATAACCTCGTCTCACTGCCATTAAGTTAAGGAAAAAAGATAGATTTTATGGGATAATGATGTATACCAATAAGTTTAAAGGTAGTATGAGTAAAAAAGGCAGTAATAAAATTTATTCAAAATGAATTGGCAAGTCTAGAATTTATAGAATCCCATAAATCATCTTCAAAAGATTTTATGAGAAAGAGGAAGTTATCTTTTATTGACATATTTATCTTAATTTTAAGAAAAAGTGTAAAGTCGCTGCAAGTAATACTAAACGAATTTATTTTATATAGGAAAAAAGACTATACCGTTACTGCTAGTGCTTTTAGTCAAGCAAGAAAAAAAATGAAACACAGTGCATTTTCAGAAATTAACGAAGGTGTGGTTTCCTTGTACTACCAAGACCAAAAATTTAAAACTTGTTTTGGCTTTAGAGTGTTAGCTCTTGATGCCTCCAAAATCATTTTACCAACAAGCGTTGAAATAAAAAATGAATTTGGCTCAAGAAAAATACGTAACCAAAAACCAAAAGATTTAGGTGATTATGCAAGTGCAACCTTTGCGGTTTGTTAAGATGTGCTAAATAATGTTGCCATAAGGTCAGTGTTAGATAGAGGTAACACTCATGAAATTAACTTAGCAGATGGAATGCTTAAAGTTGTAAATACTAATGACTTACTGATTTGTATATTTATCTTATAAATTTCTTTCTAGCCTTACAAAAAGAAAAATTGCTTATGTCATTCGATGTCCCAGATCATCTTTTAATGAAGTGAATGCTATGTTTGAAGAAAAAAGCCCATCTAGTGTTGAGGTTACCATATGTGCTCAGCGTAAGATAAAACAAGAAAATAGTGGAATAACGCTTCAAAGTGGTACTGCCATCTGGTGAAATTGAAGTGTTAGCTACATCATTAATGGATGAACAAAAGTTTCAAACTGGAGGATTTAAGGAGTTATATTTTTTACGCTGGGGAGTTGAGACATTTTTTGCAAAACTCAAAGGAAGACTAAGTCTAGAAAATTTTACAGGAAAAAGTGTTGAGTCTGTTAAACAGGATTTTTGGTCAGCTATCTTTATTAGCAACCTAGAAAGTGTTATGACAGAAGATGTAGAAGAAGCGTTGAATATGGACTTAACCGATGATAAGCTTAAGAGGAGCATTAACAAATCTGTCTCATTTAACGCGATCAAAAACTTGGCTTTCGACATTTTTGCTACGGAATCAGATACTGACTGCATTATGGATCAATTATCAAAGCTATTTTTGATGAACACTTTGGCGGTAAGAAAGGGAAGGAAAGTTGATCGTCATAAGGTACCTTATCTTCGTTCGTTCAATTACCAAAAAAGGGTTAGAAAACACATATTTTGACTAGAGGTAGTATTCATATCTTCTGATAATAACTGGGTAGCTTATTGCCATAGCTCCTGTAAAATGACTTCTAAACAAACTATTTCTTAAGTAATTTACACTTCAGAGTTTATCTGCTTTAAAGTTTACTCTATTCTGTTTCAGTATTTGTCATAAATCCTTAATTATTTCTGACTTTTTAGTTCAGTTTTTAACCATTCTTTCCTTAACTTAATGGCAGTGAACCTCGTCATCCCGCTACTTGTTAGCGGGATCTCTTGTTAGCGGCTGAGATACCGCGAATGAATCGCGGTATGACGGTTCGCGGCGGTATGGACGTAGGAAAACCTTTCTTGGGTTAGCTATAGAGACTCTCATCTTTAGCGAGCTTCAAGGTAATTGGTTGCTATTTGCGAAAATATTCGCATAATTTAAGTAACATTACTTAATAAAAATTAACTATGGAGCTTAATAAGATTGCAGCATCGATTTTACTTTCTGGGCTAATCATTATGATAGTTAGTAATGTAGTTGATATGCTTTACAGTCCAGAAGAATATAAGATTGAACACCAAACGATAGTAGCTGCTGGCAGCAATGAGTTCCAGCAAAAAATCGAGCAAGTGGCGCTTGATATTGGAGCGCTCATGCAGAATGCTAGCTTTGAGAAAGGTAAATCAGCAGCAAAAAAATGTATAGCCTGCCATAGTTTTGAGAAAGGTGGAATGAATAAAGTAGGACCAAACTTATGGAACATAGTTGGAAATAAAAAGGCCCATCTTGGTAACTCATTCAATTACTCAAAAGCAGTGCTTGAAAGAGGTGGAAAATGGGGGTATGAGGAGCTATTTGCCTTTTTAAAGAACCCAAAAGCCTATATAAAAGGTACACGTATGGCATTTGCAGGTATTTCCAATCCACAAGAAATTGCAGATCTAGTTAGTTATTTGCATCAATTGAGTGATAGCCCGGTTGCTTTGCCAAAGTAGTATGGATTATTGTAAATTGTTTGATGGAAATAATGGTCACATAGCATATCGAAAGCTACAAGGAAAGAAAGCTTCTGTAGTTTTTTTCGGTGGATTTGCATCCAATATGGATGGAACTAAAGCAACTGCTATTTACAAATTTTGCCAAGAAAATGACGTAGCACTTGTGCTATTTGATTATTTTGGTCACGGTCATTCAAGTGGTAATTTTATTGATTACACGATAAGTGATTGGCAAAAAAATTGTGCTAAAGTAATGAGTGAATTAACTAGCGATAAACAAATAATTATAGGTTCAAGTATGGGAGGATGGCTGATGTTGCTCACTGCCCTTCAATTTCCAGAAAAAATTGCAGCACTAATTGGTATATCGTCTGCTCCCGATTTTACTGAAGATTTGATATTCAAGCAATTGTCAGGCAAGCAAAAAGAAGAACTAGATTCTAAAGGTGTAATAGATTTTACTTCAGAGCATTGTACATACAAAATAACTAAAAATTTGATCGCAGATGGCAGAAAGAACCTTCTTTTAAACAAAAAGACAATAGATATAAACTGTCCTGTGCGCTTGCTGCATAGCATTAATGATAAAGATGTTCCTTATCAAACTTCATTGAATTTAGCTGAAAAAATTAAGTCAACCGATGTTGAAGTACACTTAATAAAATCAGCAGAGCACAATATGTCTGACAATCATTCACTGGAAGTTTTATTTAAGACCATTAGAGAATTTTGTAACCAGACTGCATTCTGTGATTTTTAGCAAAACACGATTTTTCATTTGAGCTTTCTTCAACTTAAAATAAATACAGAAAATTGCTGCCTATAGCTAAACTGACTTAGATTTACCGACAATTTGAAAAACCGTCATCCCGCTACGTGTTAGCGGCTGAGATACCGCGGCGGTATGACGGTTCGCACCATCACACTTTGGAACCTTACAGATATTGAGCAAATCCAATAATATCCTTGATTTCTTTTATATTATGGGTTGCAATTTCTGCTGCTTTCTTTGTGCCTTTTTTTAATATTTCATGTAAATGGAATTGGTCTTTTAAAAGATCATTCATTTTCTCACGTATGGGTGATATAACACTGATAATTAAATCAGCTAACTCTTTTTTGAAGTGCTTCATGTCATGTTTGTTCACTTCTTCACATACTTTTTTCACATTTACATTACTAAGCACTGAATAAATGTTTATCAAATTGCTTATTTCTGGTCGGCACTCTAAAGTAGCAAAGCCTAGAATTGAATCTGTTTTTGCTTTTTCTATTTTTTTGACAATTAAGTCATCCGTATCATCAAGGTTAATGCACGAATGTTCTGAAGGATCAGATTTACTCATCTTGCTTGTACCATCTCTTAAGCTCATTATCCTTGATGTGCAATCCAAAGTTAAGATTTCAGGTACGATGAAATGATCCAGCTTATAATGATTGTTAAAAGCTGATGCAATATCACGTGCAAGCTCCAAATGCTGTTTTTGATCATCACCAACAGGAACGTATTTAGTTTGATACAACAATATATCTGCAGCCATAAGTACTGGATAACTATATAATCCAAGAGAGGCTTTTTGTTTATCGCTGCCAGCTTTATCTTTAAATTGAGTCATGCGATTAAGCCAACCAATTGGTGTATAGCACCCAAGCAGCCAGCCCAGTTCTGCATGACCACTAACTGTGGACTGATTAAAAATAATGGACTTTTCTGGATCTATTCCACATGCAATATAAGCTGCTGCTGTTTTGAAAATATTACTTTTTAATTCACTTGCGGGAAGCTTATTTGCTGTGATTGCATGTAGGTCGACAATACAAAAAAGAGATTTGTATTTATCCTGTAAGTCTATCCACTGTTTGATTGCACCAAGATAATTACCTAAATGTAGTACGCCACTTGGCTGGATACCTGAAAAGACAATACTTGTCATTATACATTTACCTCATGCTAATCGTTTCCACAATCAGCAGATTTCTTAGAAAGAATAACCATTGCAGGGCGGAGCAACCTATTTTTGATAGTATAACCAGTTTGTAGTACCTCTACAATGGTGCCAGGCTCTTTTTCATTGTCTTCTCTTTCCACAACAGCTTGGTGTAAATTACTATCAAAAAGCTCACCAAGTGGGTCTACTTCCTCTATTCCATGTTTTTTTAGATCATTTATAATTTTTTGATAAGCTACTTTAATCCCCTCATGAACAGGATCACCGTCTTTCAAAATTTCCATTACTCTTTTTAAATTGTCGCACGAGTCGATCATATCACGTGCAAGTTTTGTGACTGCGTAGTCACTTGCATCGCTAATTTGCTTTTGCATTATACGTTTGACGTTTTCATTATCTGCAACAGCACGGCGTAAATGATCTTCAAGCTGAACTGCACGTTCTTTTAATGTATTGAGATCTTCATTTAAATCATCAGTTTGCTTATGGTTATCACTTTGTTGGTCGTCACCTTTCTGCCTACTTACCATATCAGCAAACTTCTTCTTTTTCTCCTTACTGCTATCTGACATATCATTACCCTTAAGAATCTAATAAATATATAACAATTAATCTGAAAATATCAAGCGCCAGCTACATTCGTCTTTCTATGCTCGCATTTAAAAAGTTAATTAAAGTAGTTTTATAAAAAGAATCAGAAAAAGTACTAATATCATTTTGTGCCATATTAATGTAGTGTCTAGCTTTTTCCATAGAAAGCTGAATGGCATTATGGTGATTAATATAGTGTAATGCTTGGTCAAAATTGTGTCTAGCTGAAGAAAAGCATTTTTCCCAGAATTTTTGCTCTGCTGGACTGCCCTTTTCGTATGCTATAATAGCAGGTAAGGTGACTTTACCTTCGAAAAAGTCTTTTCCGACTTGCTTTCCAGAAGTGCCTTGATTAGCAGTATAATCGAGCATATCATCAACTATTTGAAATGCCATACCAAAATTAAAACCAAAATTCTTTAGCCTCTCTGTTTCGTCATTTGTTGCACCAGATACTGTTGATGCAGCTTCACAGCATGCAGAAAATAAAGATGCTGTCTTTTCTCCAATGATATCAAAATAATTTTCCCTGACTGTGTGGGGGTCAAAGCGTGCTGTCATCTGCTTTATTTCACCCTTCACAAGTAAATGCGATGCTTTAGATAAAATAGAGAGAATATTTAAATTTCCACACTCTATAAGCCATCTAAATGCTAGAGTCAACAATAGATCACCAACTAAAATGCTTGATTTATTTCCCCAAATCTTATTCGCTGTTTTAACTCCATGGCGTGCCTCACTTTCATCGAGCACATCATCATGAAGTAAAGTAGCATTGTGTATAAACTCTACCGATGCAGCAACGTTGATCCTATTCTCCCCAGAATAGTTTAGCATTTTACATATAATAAAAACTAGTTTAGGCCTTATTTTTTTTCCACCTGACCTAACAAGATGAGATATAATATCAGTAGCAAGCTTAGCATCTTCATCATTGACATTTTTGAAGACAAAGTCATTCATAGCTGACAAATCAGAAGATACAATATCGTCTAATTTATCGCTGTTTGTTAAATCAGTATTTAGCATTTTAAGAGACTTATGCCTCTTGCCCTTGTGCTTTCTCGTTCTCTACTTTCTTCTTTTCTGTTTTCTTTGGTTCTGTTTCTAAAGTTACTATGCCTTTTTTGATAAACCACAGTACTCTTTCAGTTGCCTGCGCGCCTACACTTAGCCAATGTTTTAATCTATCAGCTTTCACCACAACACGATTTTTATTGTCTTTTGGTAACATTGGATCATATTGTCCTATTTTCTCAATAAAACGCCCATCTCTTGGTGCTCGTGAATCAGCTACAACTATCCTATAAAAAGGGCGTTTCTTTGCGCCAAACCTCGCCAACCTTATTTTAACTGCCATGTTAACCTTTATTCATATATTAGCCACAATTTTATACAATGAGCCGTTTTAAGTCAAATGAATTATACAGCTTTTGCACCTTATAATATAATTACCAATAATGTAGGGCAGTGCCGGGCGCACAGCTATACGAACATTCATTTTTGAAGGTAAATTGCACAGCAAATGGTGTCATTCCAGTGCTTGACACTGGAATCCAGCCTTTTTTTAATCATTAAAACGTTGTATTTTAACATAAAACGGCTACTTTTATGCTTACCAACTTAATAAAATTCCTGGATCCCAGTGTCTGGGCACTGGGATGACATCCTTTCTAGTGAAGATTGCTCTCAAATCGCAATGTTCGTACAGTTGTGTGTCTGGGCACTGGATGCGTTTGAAGCAGCTTATAAGATTTTTGATTATATATCATCAAGTATAGCGTGATTAACTTCGACTTTATACTTTGATTCCAGATAGCTAATTAATTGCTCTTTTAGCGATATCATCACACGTTTTCCGGTGTCAAGCGTGTTTAATTTGCCATTTGATGAATGCATTTCTTTTAGAACACCTATTATAATTTCATTATTGTATTGAATAGGATCTGTCACTGAACCAGTTGTTTTCATATTGAAAATCTCTTCTACAAAAGAAAAGGGGTAGTTTTGTTGATCCACTTTATTGCGGTGCATCTGCTGACCTTTAACTAATTCCACACCTTGAATTTCTTCCAAATCTGTTTTTTCTCTTAGTTGAACTGCAACCTCTTGCCCGAATTTAAACATTCTTTCTTTTATAAACTCACTACGCCAAAGCTCTACCGCTAATGCCTTGCCTTCTTCAAAACTTTGCAATTTGGGTGGAAAGATATCGACGATTTTTACACTAACAACGGCGTCCCCAACGCCCTTAAAATAACCTTTCTGATCCTTTTCTCGCGAAAAAATGAAAGAAATCAAATCACCAGAATCTCCTACGTTATTACCGCTTTGATCTTTTCCACTCGCATCTACTGGACCAATAGTTTGTATAGGTAAATTATATTCACTCAATATTTCTTCAATTTCTGAACCATTGTATATCTTATAGTTCACTTGGTTTATGAAATCATTGACTCTTTCAAAAGACTTTTGGTTAGTTAGAACTGACTTTATGTCTTTTTTTAAATCAACTAAGTCTTCATCAGAGATTTGATGCGCACTTTCCACTTTTACTATGTGCCAACCAAAACTGCTTGCTAAAACTTCACTTACTTCACCTACTTTAAGAGCAAATACCTTCTCTCTCACGTCTTCTGGTAAAAAATCCTTAGTTATATTATTTACTCTAGTTTCCTCAAGTTTTGCTTTGCCAAACTCTTCTACTATCTGTTCAAAGCTTGTTTTACCCTCCTCAAATGCTCTTCTTGCTGTCTCAGCTTCTTCTTTGGTAGAAAATATTGCATTGAATATATCTCTTTGATTTTTAAGTTCTTGTTGTTCTATTATACCATCAACTTCTTCATCTGAGATCTTGATTTGATCTTCAAAATACTTTTGGCCTAGGGAAATATATTGCGCAGTTCGATACTCAGGATAATAAAAATGGGATTTATTTCTTTCGTACAAATCAAGTAAGGCTTGATCATCTGGTTCAGGAATGTTTGTAACTGCATCTTCAGTTATTTTAACAATATCAACTACTCTAGTTTGGTAGCGACTTTTGTATATCTGCTCATCAATTTTCTCGCCAAAAGTTACTGGATAATTATCTTTAAATAATGAAGTCATGAACATCATTGCAGGCAGGACTTTCTCTAGCTTTGCTATATACTCTTTCTCTGTCATATGCAGGTCATTTAGCGTTTCATAGAATTTATTTTTGTCAAATTCACCTTTATCATTTTGAAAGTATTTGGTGTTTTTAATATGGTTTTTTATAGATTCTTCTCCAACTGTCAACCCCAGCTCACTAGTTAGGTTAAACAATAGTTTTTGCTCTATAAGTGCGTTAAGCAAATCATATTTCAGCTTTTTTACTTGTTCTCTACTCGCATCAGATCCAGAAATTTGTTTTCCATAATTTTGATATAGCGACTTATACTCATCTGACGTTATAACTTCTTTTCCAACCCTAGCTACCTCTTCTTTTTCATCATCACCTGATAAAAGGTTGCCAATTCCCATGAAGATTAACAAGCAAGCTAAAAGGACAACGGTTACTTTAGTGAAAAAATTTTTAACATTCATTTTAAACCCAGTTAATTAATGATTAATTATAGAATAGTGATAATTTAATGCTTGTAAACCTGTTGCTTTATTAGCTAATATATATAATATTACAATATATTAACTTAAAATTTAACTCTCTAATCTTAAATAGGAACATATGTTTAACTGAGTTATACTATACCTTAGGAAGGGGAAATATTTTGTTTAAAATATGCTTAAAGGTAAGCGCATTTAATTAACTTAAGAGGTGGGAAGTGACAAACAAAAAGTTATTGAATGACAAAATTAATGCTTTTTTAGTTTTAATAGTTTATATTTTAGCTCTGTATAACAGTAAGGGATACTTTAAATGGGAGATGCTTTTTTGATGTCAATGGAATCTTCTAAGGGCAATAACGATAGAAATAAACAGTTTCTAGTGCAAATAGCTGCTTGGTTAGTAGACAACACTGGTTTAACTTTTAATCAAATAGCACAATGTTGCAGATTGGCCCTTGAAGAAGTACAAGACATAGCTGATGAGGAAATAGAAGTAGAAAAATATAACCCTATTATTTCTGGAATAATTACTGAAAAAGAAATCGATGATTGCAAAAAAAATCCAAATCGTGTACCAAATTTGATTATAAAAAATATAAAAAAAAGGAGTAAAGCGATTGGTAGCATTCTTGGCTTTGCCTCTACGGCAAGACGTAGAGATAAACCTGATGCGATTTATTATTTAGTAAAAAAATTTCCTATCTTGGACAATAACGTTATAGCTAAATTAATTAGTACAACAAATTACACAGTTGAGCAGGTAAGAGATGGATCTCATCATAACATGCAAAATATAAAACCCCAAGATCCTGTACTACTCGGCTTATGTAGTCAAGAAAATTTAGAAGCAGAAGTGGAAAAAGCAAAAGTAGAAGAGGAGAAGCAAGAAAGGTTAAAAAAATATAAAGAATAGCTATTGAAAATCCTCAAATTTTTGTGTTTTGTTAACATTAAATTAACTTGACTTGCTAGTGTTTATTAGTATAATGTAAGTAAAGTACGGGGTTTAATGATAATTAAGCTTAATACGCACTGAAACTAACTCAGCCTAATTTATTATCTTATAGTCACATTTTAGGTTAGTAAGCATCAATTAAAATTTTTGGAGGATTATGACAACAATCAATGAAGATGTTTTGGCAAAAGGAAAGGTTACAGCTCAACCTGAAAAAAGTGAGCAAATTTACAATAACGATACAGTAAAACAGATGGTCAATGAAGGTACTGAGAAAAACAGAAAAACATTAGATCTGAGCGAATTAAAAGAGAAAACAGCAGAAGAATTGTTAGAGTTAGCTGAAGAAAGAAAAATTTCAACTAACGGTAAAAGCAATGGTAGAATGCTAAAGCAGGAAATAATATTCAGCTTAATGAAAAAAATGAGTGAAGAAGGAGGCATAACCACAGGGAGTGGAATAGTGGAAATATTGCCTGATGGTTTTGGTTTCTTACGTTCAGCAAGTGCAAATTATGCCCCAAGTACCGATGATGTTTATATTTCTAACGGGCAAATAAAGAAGTTTAATTTGCGTACAGGAGATATGGCATATGGAGAAATAAGGCCACCTGGTGATAAAGAGAGATATTTTACTTTAACTAAGGTTCAAAGTATAAACTCTACTGAAGTAAGTGAATTAAGAAAGTACGTCCATTTTGATAATTTGCTTCCTCTTTATCCTGAGGAAAGCATAGTACTTGAGTGTAATAATGGTGATGATAAAAAAGGCTTAAGCATGCGTGCTATAGATATAGTAGCTCCTCTTGGAAAAGGGCAAAGAGCGTTAGTAGTTGCTCCACCTCGCACAGGAAAAACTGTATTGCTTCAGCAAATGGCTAACTCTATAGCTATAAATCACCCTGAAGTAGAATTAATAGTGTTACTTATAGATGAAAGACCTGAAGAAGTAACAGATATGATACGTTCTGTAAAAGGTGAGGTAGTAAGTTCTACATTCGATGAGCCTGCTTACCGTCACGTACAGCTTGCTGAAATAGTAATAGAAAAAGCTAAAAGAATGGTTGAGCATAAAAAAGATGTGGTAATTCTACTTGACAATATTACTAGACTTGCACGTGCTTATAATGCGGTTATTCCTTCGTCTGGGAAAGTTCTAACTGGTGGTGTAGATTCAAACGCACTGCAGAGACCAAAACGCTTTTTTGGAGCAGCTCGTAATATTGAGAATGGGGGTTCTTTAACTATAATCGCCACAGCTCTTATAGAGACTGGTTCAAAAATGGATGAAGTTATTTTTGAAGAGTTTAAAGGTACAGGAAATGCTGAGATCATACTTGATAGAAAACTTTCTGATAAACGTATATTTCCAGCTATTGATATTACAAAATCCGGAACAAGGAAGGAAGAGCTATTAGTTGATAAGGCTATACTAAATAAAATATGGGTGGTGCGTAGGATACTCAATCCTATGGGACCCGTTGAAGCAATGGAATTTTTACGTGACAAACTACTTTTAACAAAGAGCAATGCTGACTTTTTTAACTCCATGAATCACTAAAAGTAAGCCAGTTATGATGGATATGCTGAGCAAAAAGTAAAACGCTCTTATAGCTAAAATAATTTGGATTTACCAAAATATATTTATAGTTAAGTTGGCAATTTACCTTAAGTTAGCGCGTGACACTGGAATGACACCCTTGGTGGCAGACAGCTAAAGGAAAATATCAACTAGGTTTATAATCTATCACTACCGTGTTTGCAATTTTGTCGTGAAAAGCTTGTTTATGTTCATCACCTACTGCACATACTAAAACTAAGATTAGTATAGCTAAGAATAAAATGGGATTACAAAGTGATATGCAATAAATTATAAAAAGAGCTATAGTCCTTTTCATTGCTTGCATTGTAGTGATTGACTCAAATGTATCTTTGTCTTTTACACGCATGCTAAATAACAAGTGTCCTGGAGTGCCGCCAAATTTTACTAGCATGAATATATGAAATATACATGGTATCATTAAAAATAAAGAAAATACAATCGTGGTGATTACAATTATTGCACCCATGATCCCTTGTATTGCGTGTGTAAGTGAGAAATCCACCGCCATTAAACCAAATGGTATTGCGATAAATAAAATACAATCAACTATAAATGCTAGAGTACGTCTTGTCATCGTTGAGTAGTTTACTTTTTTATCCATGTACTACCTATAAAGAAAAATATCAACTAGATTTATAGTCTATCACTACTGTTTTTGCAATTTTATCGTAAAAAGTCTGTTTGCGTTGATCAAATACTGCAAACAAAAATAAAATTAGCACAATTAAAAGATATAGAAAAGTATAACCATGATAATGCAGATGAAGCAAAAAGCGAAAAATAATCCAGATGCTTCCCTTAGAAATACATCTTATTGTTGCTTGCATAAGGGTAACATTTGTAAATGTATTAGCATCTTTAATATGCATACCACACAATAGTTTTCCTGGGGTACCACCAAGTTTTGTTACCATTAATATTTTGGATATTGTTAGTACTAATGTTGCGACCACTGTAGAAACTATAAATGGTATTTCTGTTGCTAGTTGTGCAAGTTCCTGAAAAGAGTCTTTATCTTGATCTTGTAATGATACGATGAATACACCATAGATAAAACCGAAGATAAAATGAGGGGAAAATATGATGAGGTCAAGTATTTCTGCTACAATACGCCTTGTAAATCCTACATAATTTACTTTAACATTTATTTCAGTATTCATAACCCCACCTATATTTCATAATATCATCATATGATATAAAAATACGTTATTAAATAACCGTAAATATACTAACTTGGGTAATATTAGCTACTTGTGCCACTCTATTATTTAAATTAATATTAAATCATTTATAACTAGGGAAGTTATGTCAACACTAATCACAGTTGCATATGGCGACGGTATCGGACCAGAAATCATGGAAGCGGTGCTGTCGATATTGCGCGAAGCAGAAGCGGAAATCTCAATAGATATTATTGAAATAGGGGAGCGTGTTTACAGTAAAGAATGGTCTCACGGAATTTCTCCAAGTGGTTGGGAATCAATTGAAAGGACAAAAATATTATTAAAATCTCCGACAACAACTCCTCAAGGTAAAGGGCACAAAAGCTTAAACGTTGCACTCAGAAAAAATCTAGGGTTGTATGCAAATATCAGACCATGCATTTCATATCATCCTGTTATAGAAAATAAATTCGATAAGTTTGATATCGTAGTGATACGTGAAAATGAAGAGGACGTTTACACCGGAATAGAGCATAGGCTCACTGGTGACTCTTACCAATGCACTAAAATTATTACTAGATCTGGCTCAGAGAAGATATGCAGGTACGCTTTTGAATATGCAAAAAAACACAACAGAAAAAAAGTAACTTGCCTGACTAAAGATAACATCATGAAAATGACTGACGGAACTTTCCATGCCGCGTTTGATCGCATTGCAAAGGAATACCCAGATATAAAGGCAGAACATTATATAGTTGATATTGGAATGGCGCGTGTTGCAACAGAACCGGAGAATTTTGATGTTATAGTAACCGAGAACTTATATGGCGACATATTATCAGATATAGTCGCACAAACCTCTGGATCTGTGGGGCTTGCCGGAAGTAGCAACATCGGGAATGAATACGCAATGTTTGAAGCAGTGCACGGTTCTGCCCCTGATATTGCAGGAAAAAACATAGCCAATCCTTCTGGTCTTTTAAATGCTGCAGTGCATATGCTAATTTACATAGGTCAAGTGGGTACTGCAAAACTAATCTACGATGCATGGCTCAAGACTTTGGAGGATGGAATACACACTGCCGATTTATATAAGGAGAAAAGAAGTAAACAGAAAGTTGGTACAAAAGAATTTGCAGAAGCTGTTATAGACAATCTAGGAAAAAAACCGAAAACATTATCTGAGCTTATAATTGGCAATGATCCAAATAGTAAAGTGGATAAAATACAGGATAATTATGAACAGGATTATAAGATTAAAAAACTAGTGGGTAGCGATATAACGCTTGCCTGGAGTAAGCCGGCTGACTTTGACCAAATAGTGAAGTTGTTTGAAACAAGTAATCCGCAGATTATAGCAATATATTCAAAAGGCCTTGCGATTTGGCCAGGAAGTTCAAAGTCTTCAAGTGACCAAATAACCTGCAGGTTCATTGCAAATAATGAAATTACAAATAGTGATGTGAATAACTTGCTAATCAAATTTGAGGAACATAATTTTGATGTGGTGAGAATGGATAAGTTGTATTTGTATGATGGGAAAGAGGGTTTCTTCTCTTAGTGGTTGCTTGATATTTTTATGCTTGTGTGAAACATTAAATATATTATACCAATAGTATCGTGTATTTATGTGAGGTGTAGTAATGAGTCAACATTTTAAGTTAACTGGTCAGGAGTTTTATGATAATAATGATCTGTTTAACGTACTAGAGATAAAAGCTGAACAAATTGTAGGTAAGGATTATCAAGCTCTTAGCAAGTTTCTGAAAAAACAATATAATAAATTGATACTTGTAAACCATCCTGACAAAGGTGGAGACAAAAATAGATTTGATCAGATTTATAAAGCTTATCAAGAGCTAAAAAAGTACATTGAACCTTTAGAGTCAGGAAATCCTTGTGTTAAAGTCAGTGTTGGTGCTGAAAGTGATGGGCGTTTAACGGCAAGAGAGTTTCACTATAGGAGAAGTTTGTTTAATAAGCTAAAAATAAGTTTAGAGGAAGATGCTGTAGGTAAAGATTTTGATGGATTGATTTCTATACTAAAAAGAAATGACTATTCGTTTAAAAAAGATCTAGAAAAATGCATGAAACTCCAAGCTCAAATAAATAGGATTTTGCAAAATCCAAATTTAGATAATTTTAAGAAGAGTGTAGAAAGTACAAAATTAATGAAAGAGCTATATCAATATATAACAAAGCCAAGCATACAATTATTCAATTATATTACTCCTCTAGAAGAAAAGAGAAGCCTAGTTAAAGAAGATAAGAAAGCATTAGCGTTGAAATTTATAGAGCGTAAAAATGCTCTACTGCTTGTCCCAAAAATAAGTCTTCTGCCTTTAGCTCTATTAACTACAGTTACTATAGGTTGCTATTTTTCATGGTGGATCATAGGATTTAATATCATTGCTGGTAATGCCTCTCATTTATTAGTAAATTATTATATGAAAAAGTATAAAAATTCAGAAATTTCCACTGATGAATTCATGAGTAAAATAAACTATATCACGCTAGGCAATAAGCTTCTTATCAACTATCCTTTAGCTGCTTTTTCTGTTTATCTACTTACAACAAATTTCATTGCTAATAGATTAACTGTTGGTGGAACCATACTTGGTTCACTATTGTTATTGGCAGTATTAATTGAAATGTTAGCTCCTGTTTTCTCAAAAGGCTGTGAAATATATGCTGAAAAGCACACAAAAGATTTACTAGAAGAGGATCCAAGAGATAGGGTACAAAAGGAAACTGACCTGTTAGGATGGTATGATCCACGAAAACTGTTAATGCCAATTGTTATGCCTCTTATTAAAAAGTGTTTTGCGGAAGTGGTAAGCGAATTTGCTGAGAGAAATTTTGATGAAGTGAACACTAATGTGTCTGATGTTAATACTGAAGGACTATCTAAGCCTCAAGGAATTGAATTTGCACAGTAACCAGTGTAGTATAGGCTTTTAGCTCTATGCATGGACTCAAAAAAAGTAGAATTGATATTTGAAAAGTTTCAAGAATCAAATTCTGCACCAAAAATAGAGCTAAATTATATCAATCATTATACGCTTCTGGTCGCAATAGTTTTATCAGCACGGACGACCGATGTAAGCGTTAACAAAATTACAAGAGAACTTTTTAATATCGCTGATACGCCAGAAAAAATGCTGAATCTTGGGCAAAACGAGCTAAAAAAACGTGTAAATAGTATCGGTTTATATAATTCCAAAGCAAAAAATATAATCGGGCTCAGCAAAATATTGATTGAGAGGTACAATAGCAAAGTGCCTACTGATTTCGATGATTTGGTGTCTTTGCCGGGAGTGGGAAGAAAGAGCGCTAATGTGTTCTTAAATTCGGGGCTTGGCATTCCAACATTGGCAGTTGATACTCACGTTTTTAGAGTGAGCAATAGAATTGGGCTTGTGAAAGAAAAAGATGTGTTTAAAACAGAGCAATCTCTTTTAAATGTGGTTCCCAAAAAATACCTGCTTTATGCTCATCATTGGCTAGTTTTGCATGGTAGATATGTTTGCAAAGCACAGAAACCTTCGTGTGAAACGTGCATAATTCATGATTTATGTGAATTTGAGTGCAAAAGGTATAAAGTCTAGTATTTCTTCTTTTGTCATCCAAGTAGCTATAGAAACGAAAAAACTTACTTGACACATTTTGCTGGAATGACACCAGTTGTTATTCAGACAACAGTTATGCAAGAGATCTGATTACATCTAAGCTAACAATGGACCACTAGATATATTACTAACTACGTTGACCTGATTCAATATTTTATTAGTGGGATTGAAATAATTTTCTATAAATTCCTTATATATAGCTGTTAACTTGTGTATATCGTTTACTGATACGCATTCGTTTATCTGATGTGCAGTTTTGTTGATTATACCAAATTCAATCACTGGACAAACATCTTTGATAAACGCAGCGTCAGATGTGCCACCACTTGTGCTAAGTATAGCATCAATGTTGGTAACCTTACTTATTGCATCAAGCATAATATCAGTATTTCTATCGGGAGTAGAGAGGAAAACGTCCCTGCTGCTATGCATAGAAAGTTTATAATCGTTAGTTACACTGGAGCATATTTCATCAATCAGCTTATATAAGCCACCCGGTGTTTGTTCATTGTTATATCGAATGTTAAAACGTGTAGTTGCTGAGCCAGGTATTAGATTGCTAGTATTATTTCCAACATCGATAGTAGTAACTTCGCAATGTGAAGGCTGAAAATATTTATTACCATGATCAAAAGTAGTATTTTTTACCTTACTCAATATCGATATTACCTTATATATTGGATTGTCTGCTAGGTCTGGGTAGGCAACGTGCCCTTGTTTTCCATGGCAAATTAATTCAAATGTTACAGAACCTCTTCTGCCTATTTTTATGGTATCACCTAATTTCTCACTACTGGTTGGTTCGCCAACCACACAAAAATCTATCTTTTTCTGCTTATTTTTCATCCATTCCAAAACTGCCTTTGTTCCATATTCTTCCATGCTTTCTTCAGCACTGGTAATCAATGCACTTATTGAACCATTAAATTGAAACTTCTCTGCAATCAAATTTACCATAGCAGCAATAAATGCAGCTACTCCGCTTTTCATATCAGCGGCCCCTCTTCCATATAGCATTCCATCCCTCACTTCTGGTTTAAATGGACCAAATGCCCAATCTTTTAACTGACCCGGTGGTACAACATCAACGTGCCCAGCAAAGCACAAATTTGGTACTCCATTTATATATTTCGCATAAAGATTTTTAACTTTATCACCAAATTCTAAAATCTCACAATCAAAGCCGCTCTTCTTGAAGATTATTGCTATATACTCTATTGCCCCGCTGTCTTCTGGTGTTATACTCTCAAAAGAGATCAATTTCCTAGTTAGCTCTACAGGGTCAATTTTCATGTCAATCTTAAAATACTTATACTGCTATATTGTAAACACTCTATGCACTATTTAAAACAAATATTACATCAAACCGAACAAACTTTTCTAAGGGAAGTAATAACAGATTACCACCTTGCTGATGATATCTATGAAATATGCACACAACACGGAAATGACATCTTTCTAGTTGCAGATGAAAATACAGCAAAACTTTTAAACAAAAACGTATTTAATAAAATTTCTCATTTAATTATTCCAACCCCACCTGCCATTCCAGTGTCACGCGCTGGGATGACATCAAGTAGAGAAATGACACCAAGCAGAGCTGCCTCTCTTGAAACCGTAAATCTAGTGAGAAACAAAGTAAAAGACAGTGACTTAATAGTTGCATTTGGTAGCGGCACCGTTAACGATATCTGCAAATATGCAAGCTACCTCGAGAAAAAAGATTATATATCCTTTCCAACAGCCGCTTCTATGAATGGATATACATCCGCAAATGCTTCAATATTAGTAAATGGATATAAAAAATCGTTCAAAGCACATCTTCCAAGAGCAATATATATAGATATAGACATACTTGCCAATGCGCCACTGCGCCTCACATTAAGCGGATTTGCAGATTTCATTTGTCGTTCAACAGTTCAGGCTGACTGGCTACTATCTCATTTGTTGCTTAGCACAGAATACAATGAATTACCTTTTACACTTGTTCACGATTTGGAGCAAATTTTGCTAAGAGAATATACGGCGCTTACTAAAAGAAGTGGAAAAGAGGTCCTATTACTTATGGAAGTTCTACTAATTTCAGGACTTGGAATGGTGATGTCAAAAGGCAGCTATTCTGCAAGCCAAGGAGAGCATATGAT
Organism: Wolbachia endosymbiont (group A) of Opomyza germinationis; assembly: GCF_964264765.1. Classification (NCBI taxonomy): domain Bacteria; kingdom Pseudomonadati; phylum Pseudomonadota; class Alphaproteobacteria; order Rickettsiales; family Anaplasmataceae; genus Wolbachia; species Wolbachia endosymbiont (group A) of Opomyza germinationis. Next base: position 1,131,823 of record NZ_OZ183482.1, on the reverse strand, counting down.
AGCTCACGCAATGGAAATGGTAACAAAAGATTATTCCTCACTACATGGTGAAAAAATTGCTGTCACAACGATTACTATGGCTAATTTACAGGAAAAGATATTATCAATACAAAACCCGATTATCAAACCGACCACTTTAGATGTAAAACATATAACTCAGTACTTTGATAATATCGAATTTGTAAGAACTTTTGAACAGAAGCAAATTATGCAGCAAAAAATCCAAGAGATTATTTGTAAAGAATGGCATAATATTTCCAGTTTAATTAAGCAAAATTTACTACCTGCAAAACACCTGCAAAAAATATTTGAAGATCTATCAATTCCACACTTACCAGAGCACCTCAGTTGGAATAAAGAACAATATTGTAAAGTGGTCGATCTTGCGTTTACAACAAGAGATAGATTCACCTTTCTTGACTTAGCTAACTGCATAGAAGAAAGTTAAGTTTTGTAGTGAAATTCTGTCATTTAAAGAGATCATAGGCCAAAAGCTAAACCCTTTTCACAATCTCTTATCCATTGTCTCCTCACCTGAGTGGATATACAACTCATTCCAAGTAACTGACACTGGGTTTCACCAATAGCACTGCTTTGCTAAACATAGTTTAGTTCGAGTGGCTGAGGAGGGACTTGAACCCCCGACCAAGAGATTATGATCCTCCTGCTCTACCAACTGAGCTACTCAGCCTAATTAAAAACCTTATTATACACACGATCTATATGTTTCGTATAATACTTCAAATCAAACAAAGATTCAAGTTTTTCCGAGTTAATAACCTTAAGTAAGGGTTTATCTTGTTTCAATTCGGCCAGAAAATCACTGTTGTTTTGTTTCACTTTCATTGCATTGCTCTGAACAATTTTATACGCCTCTTCCCTCGCCAAACCACTATTTACTAACTCAAGCAATACACGCTGTGAGAAAACTAAACCTTTTGAAGAATTTAAGTTCTTTTCAATGTTTTCCTTATTGATCACCAATTTATCTATCAAATCTGTTAATCGCACTAAAGCAAAATCCATTGTTATACAAGCATCAGGAGCAATGCATCTTTCCACAGACGAGTGTGATATATCACGTTCGTGCCACAATGCAACATTTTCTAACGCAGGAAAAACATAACTGCGTATTAAACGTGAGAGTCCAGTCAGATTTTCACTTAAAATAGGATTACATTTGTGTGGCATAGCAGAGCTTCCCTTCTGCCCAGTGGAAAAATGCTCAGAAATTTCGCCGATTTCAGTTCTTTGCAAATGACGAATTTCAACAGCAACATTTTCTATTGAACTTGCAATTACTCCCAAAACTGAAAAGAACATGGCATGTCTATCACGAGGAATGATTTGAGATGATATGGTTTCAGGTATGAGTCCCATTTCTTTCGCTACATATTCTTCAACAAACGGATCAACATTTGCAAAATTGCCTACTGCACCTGATATTTTACAAATTGAGATCTCTTTTTGCGCGCTAATTAATCTCTGATAATTGCGTTTAAATTCAGCATAAAATCTGGCAAATTTTATTCCAAGAGTTGTTGGTTCTGCATGCATTCCGTGACTGCGTCCAACACAAACAATATCTTTATAGTCCTCAGCTTTTTTTTTCAATGCTGCAAGTAAATTTTTTAGATTCTCGAGCAAAATATCACAGGACTCTTTCAGTTGCACCGCAAGGCATGTATCCAAAACATCAGAACTTGTCATTCCATAATGAAGATAACGAACATCAACTCCCGCTTTTTTAGCAATATATGTCAGAAAAGCTATAACATCATGTTTTACAATGGATTCAATTTCGTTGATACATTCAACATCAAATTCAATAGCACCAGAGAGGTTCTCAGCAATATTATTCGGAATCACTCCTAACTTTGCTTGAGCTTCACACGCTAATTTTTCTATTTTAAGCCATATATTAAATTTATTATTTTCCTCCCAAATGGAAGACATTTCTTTTCTGCTATAGCGGGGAATCATTTTTGATTTATTCCAATAATGGTGTCATTCCAGTGCGTGACACTGGAATCCAGATATAAAAGTATTTGCAAATTATTCAATGGACAACGGATTCTAGAAGCATAAAATAATGTCCATGATGAAATAAACTGGATCCCAGTGTCACGCACTGGGATGACATGAGGGAAGCACTGGGATGACACCAGCTTAGCCATGGCAGAAATTTCTTTACGGCTATAGCGTGGGATCATTTTTGATTTACTCCAATAATGGTGTCATTCCAGTGCGTGACACTGGAATCCAGGTATAAAAGTATTTGCAAATTATTCAATGGACAACGGATTCTAGAAGCATAAAATAATGTCCATGATGAAATAAACTGGATCCCAGTGTCACGCACTGGGATGACATGAGGGAAGCACTGGGATGACACCAGCTTAGCCATGGCAGACATTTCTTTACGACTATAACAAGGGATCATCTTTGATCAGCTATCATCACCATCAGTAGCTTCTTTATTCGCATCTTGCTCTGCCTCTTGTTGCTCAGACTTCTGATTTTGCAATTTTACTTGCCTTAGCTCATTTGCATCTGTTTCGGATTTCACGACGTATATAGTAATTGGTACTACTACTTCACTATGTAATTCTACGTTTACTTGGTATTCACCCAAGTTTTTGATGCTTACTCCACCAAAAGATAAACTACGGTGATCTATCACATGTCCTTCTTGTAGTAAAATTTTCGCAATTTCACGTGTTGTTACAGAACCAAAAATTTTACCATCCTCTGAAGCTTGCTTTATTAATACCACAAACTTATCATGTAGTGACAACGCAAGCTCTTTTGCTACATTTAATCTTTTTATATTCTCTTCTTCCAGTAATAAACGTTGCTCCTCTAGCTTTGTTAAATTTTCCTTGGTAGCTTTCACCGCTTTTCTTTGTGGAAAAAGAAAATTACGTGCATAACCTGGTTTAACTTTGACAACTTCACCAAGCTTACCTAAAGTCCTTATATTTTCCTTTAAAATTATCAACATAAATTACCTAAACTTTTTTAGTACAGTAAGGAATAAGAGCTAAAAAACGTGCCCTTATGATCGCTAAGCGTAACTTCCTTTGTTTTTTTGCACATACGCCTGTTAATCTTCTAGGTAATATCCTACCATAGTCAGAGGTAAACTTGGATAATAAATCTATATTCTTATAATCTATGTCTTCATCTTTAGACGCAGCAAGAGGGCAAACTTTAGAACGCCTAAAGCCAGTCCTATTATTTACAGATACGTAAGAATTATTAAAACTATTTCGTCTTTTCATCATTATGCGCTTTGCTCCTCAATTTGTTTATTCATCATATGAGATTTACCTTCAAAAATTTTATCAACCTGCACAGGAAAGTGGCGAATAACGTTCTCATTAAGTTTCATTCTACGCATAAATTCATCCAGAATGCTTGCAGTAGAACTTATGCACATTATACAATAATGACCGCTCTTCATTTTATTTTTGTGATATGCAAAATCCAAAAGACCCCAATGTTCATACTTGATTAATCCTGATGCTTCAATGTTTTTCAAAAGCATTTCCAACGCTTTGCTCGATTGAGTTGGACCGTTTATTCTAAAATCTTTCAAAATATCTTGAAAAATCTTTATTAGATGTTCTGAAATATTTCTCTTCAAAGCATTTACTGCGTTATGGATAAACGCACTTTTAGTACTGCCTCCTAGAAATTTTGTAAAATCTTGCGTTATTCCTAAATCTTTTAGGTCATCTTTCAACTCTTTATCGATTTTTGACTTCACTTCTTTCAAATTTGAAAGATCTTCTTCTAATTCAACCCATAAAATTTTTGTAAGATCTTCCAAGAAATCAGAGTAAGCAACTAGACTTTCTTTAATGTCCTCAGCACGCACTTCTAACTCTTGTTTTGTAAGCTTGTCATTTCCTTTTTTCAGAATATCCCTGATTTGCTGGAACATAATATCTGCTTTAATATTTTTCAATGAAACAGCTAGCTCTTGGACCATCTCCTCTACTTCTTGCTGTAACAATCCTTGTTGTGCTATAAAAGTAAATTCATAAAGATTCACTATATCTTCCTTTAATACCGATTAAATATTTCATTATATAAAGCTTTTTTATATAAGCAAGTTATTTGTATTAATTTCTACGCCTTTAATCCAGCTTAAATTAGATATTTCATAAATTACTTGAGGAGCAATTGAGTATGCACCTGGTAATAAGATGCTCACTTTATGTTTTTCGAGAAGAAGTTTTAGCATTATTTTGGTTCTGCCTTCATCTTTCAATATTGTGTTTAATTCCATAGCGGCTTTTTGCGAATCCGTGCACTCAGTGGTGAGAACTAATTCTTTTATTGTAGAAGTGACTCTTTTTGTAAACTCAGATATATCCTTGCCTGCTAATCTTGTTGTATTTTCCGAAGCTTCAAGATCAATTATCACAAATGTTCCTGGTGAAAATAAATCTCTTTTTTCTTCTATTATTTCATTATTATAGAATGCTATTTCAGAAACGTTATGGGGATCAGAAAGTGTGAGGATAACAAACCTTCCACGCTCTGAAGTTCTCATACGTGCATTTAATATTACCCCAGCAGTTTTTGCTGTTCTATTTTCTCCGATAAACCCAATATTTAACTTTTCCAGAAGAGTTCTAAATTTTTCAAGCGGATGATTAGTTAAATAAAATCCTAGTGAAAATAACTCATGTTCTAATTTTTCCTCTTCATCAAAATCTTCCACATTCTCAAGTTTCGGTTTGAGGACATCAAGACTACCAAACAAAGCAGCTTGACTTGATTCTCTATCCTGTTTGTTTTTATTTGCAAAGTAAATCAGCGTGTCCATTGACTCATATAGCTGCTTTCTGTTCTTATGCACGCTATCGAATGCTCCGGATTTAATCAGGCTTTCTAGCGCTCTCTTATTTATTATATGACCTGAATTTTGAATGAATTCCCATATGTCCTTACAAGCGCTTGAACGTACGTTCACTATTCCTTCCGCTATAGAAAAACCAACATTCCTCAAGGCAGCAATACCATAACGTATGCGTTCATCCTCTATTGAGAATTCAGCTTGAGACTTGTTTATATCAGGTGAAAGAACGGTAACGCCACTAAACTTTGCTGCATGATAAAATAAATTCAGTTTATCTCTATCATCAATATTCAGATTCATTAGTGCTGTAAAAAATTCTAATGGATAATTAGCTTTAAGGTAAGCCGTTTGATAAGATATCACCGCATATGCTGCAGCATGAGATTTATTGAACCCATAACCAGCAAATTTTGCAACAAGGTCAAAGATATAACTTGCCCTGTCGTAATCAACGCCATTCTTCGTTGCCCCTTGGATGAAAAGTTCACGTTGTTTATCCATCTCTTCCTTGATTTTCTTACCCATAGCACGTCTCAGCAAATCTGCTTCCGCTAAGCTATACCCGGAAAGAATACGGGCTATTTCCATCACTTGTTCTTGGTAAATTATTACCCCAAATGTCTCTTTTAATACTTCCTCAAGTAACGGATGAATATAATCTGGCTTTTCAAGTCCGTGTTTTCTTGCAACATAAGTTGGAATGTTATCCATAGGTCCTGGACGATAAAGGGAAATTAAAGCGATAATATCTTCAATGCAGTCCGGTTTTAGTTTAATTAAAGCTTCTCTCATTCCCGAACTTTCAAGCTGAAACACTCCAATTGAATCACCGCTTGAGAGTATCTCATAGGTTTTTTGGTCATTTAAAGGAACTGAAGAAATATCAATCTTTTTTCCATCACGATTAATTAAACGACATACATGATCTATTAGCGTTAGCGTACCAAGCCCAAGAAAATCAAATTTTATTAGCCCAGCTTTCTCCACATATTTCATGCTGTATTGAGTGATTGGCAAAGCCGAATTTGGATCATAGTACACAGGAACAAAATTTTCCAACTTTTGATCACATATTACAATTCCAGCAGCATGAGTTGAAACGTGACGATATATTCCTTCGAGCCTTAGCGATATATCAAGAAGCTTTGCAATTACCTCATCACTATCCCGCTCTTTCTGCAGGTTTTGATCAAACTCTATCGCTTGTGATAAAGTTACAGGATTTACTGGATTAAATGGAACCATTTTAGATATTTTATCCACTTGAGAGTAAGGCATTTGCAATACTCTACCAACATCACGCAATACTGCCCTTGCCTGCAATTTACCAAAAGTGATTATTTGAGCAACATAACCGTACTTTTTCTGAACATAATCAATAACCAGGTCCCTTTTCTCTTGGCAGAAATCGATATCAAAGTCAGGCATCGATACACGATCAGGATTCAAAAATCTTTCAAATATTAGGCCAAACTTTATTGGATCAAGGTCTGTAATCTGCAAGCCCCAAGCAACAATTGATCCAGCACCAGAGCCTCTTCCTGGACCAACTGGAATGCCATTTGCTTTGCTCCAACGAATGAAATCAGAAACTATCAAAAAGTAGCCAGCGTAGTTCATCGAAGTTATCACACTCAGTTCGTAATTCAGCCGATCGTAGTATTGTTTAAGGTCTATGTCTGTCTCATTCGCAATACGGAATTCTAATCCTGCAACTGCCTGCTCCCTCAGTTCTTCATTCTCAGTTTTATTTTCTCGACAAGGAAATTTAGGCAAAATAGGCTGCCTGCTTCTTGGCATGTAAGAGCACCGCTTAGCTATCACTAAAGTGTTATGAATTGCTTCGGGAATGTCGCTGAACAGCTCCTCCATTTCTGCCACAGACTTGAAGTAATGCTCGGTAGTTAACTTCTTTCTGTTATTCTCCAGGGCATAACTCCCCTCCGATATACACGTTAATATATCATAAGCCTCATAGTCAGACCTATTTGGAAAAAACACATCGTTCGTTGCAACTAGTGGTATATTGCGCTGATAAGCAAAGTCTATCAAAGCTTCTTCAAGCTCTAGCTCTTTATTCAGCCCATGACGCTGCAATTCAACATATAAATGACCATTAAATGCTGAAAGCAGTTTTTCAACCGTTTCTTTATCTTGCCCCAACAATAGTTGAGCCAAACATCCACCGGTTAAAGCGATCAGACCCGTACTTAAATTCAATAGCTCATCAAAATCAACGTAAGGAATATCGCTGTTATTCTTGCGCTTTCTAAAAGACTCACTCACCAAAGTGACTAAATTAGTGTACCCTTGCTCATTTTTTGCAAGCAATAATATAGGTAAATTTTGTTCTGAATGTTTAACTATAATATTGCATCCTATTATTAGCTGTATTCCCCTACTTGCCGCATATTCTGCAAATTCAAGTGAGCCAAACAAGTTACCTGAATCAGTAATTGCAACCGCTGGCATTTTATTTCGCAAACAAAGGCCGATCAGCTCCTCAATTTTAACCGAGCTTTCAAGCAGCGAATAAACACTATGAACACGCAAGTGTATGAACATAAAAAACTTTAGATCAACAAAAAAGGATAACATTAATTTACTCATGAGAACATAATTTTCATGAGAACAAAAGCCTATAAAATTCTAAAATTAAAATACAAAAACTTACTTGACAAACTCCGCCAGCTCCCTTATCATGATAGTGAAGCTATTGTATTTGCTTTCGCCAATCTGCAGATTAAAAGGTAAGGATTACTTAATGTATCGGCGTCTTATGTTCAATTTTTTGCAGTATATAGATACTGTATGTCTTTACAAAACTTCATCTACATCTAGATTTTTATCTAAATAAGCTGAACGCGCTTATAAAGCGTTACAAGACATCAAAAAATGCCAATACTCGACAGAGATAGTAAAAGACTAGCTAACTCGGGGATTCTTTGTCTTTTTTTCTGCTTAGTAAATTTCTTAAACATTTGCAGCGTAAGTTAGTTGCAATTAAAAGCGGCTGAATCTCGCTTGTCAAGCGTTTAAAACATAAAAAACGCCAATATTTTAAAGCGGATAATAACCACGGGGCTTCTTTTGCCTTTTTTTTCATTTGGTAAATTTCTTAATGTTTATGGCTAAACGACAACCGTCATCCCGCTGCTTGTTAGCGGGATCTCTTGTTAGCGGCTGAGATACCGCGAATGAATCGCGGTATGACGTAGATTGCTGTCATTCCAGTGCTCCTTTTTTTGTCATCCCAGTGTCTGGGCACTGGGATGACAAGAAAGAGGCTACTTGGATGACACCCTGACAACCGTCATCCCGCTACTTGTTAGCGGGATCTCTTGTTAGCGGCTAAGAGATACCGCGAATGAATCGCGGTATGACGTAGGGATTGCATTAGCTATAATTCTTTAGTTTTCACTTTTCTTTTAACCTTGCAATGATATTTTCTTTGCCGATAAAAATTAATAGTTTAGCGAGCTCTGGTCCTGTTTCTGTTCCTGTTAAAGCTGAACGCAACTGCGTAAATAGGTTTTTTGCCTTTATATCCACTGTTTGTCGAATAGTTTTGACCCATTCTGACAACGTGTTTTCATTACAATCACCTTGGGGCAATGCATTGAACGCAATTTTTATAAGCTCCTTATCAAGAATCACAGGCTCTATATCAGATTTGCATATTTTCCACCACTTGGCCACCTCAGAAAACCTTTCTATATTGTTCCTTATAAAATACCAAAACTCTGAGGAGCCCACTCCAATTTGATTTAAACGGTCTTGCACCATTTCAAATAGCATTTGTTGCAGCACTTTGCTATTTAGCTTATACATTTCACTCAAGCTGAATTGTGCAGATGCTGAGCTAAATTTTTTAATGTCAAATGAATCAATCAAAGATTGCATACAGGCGCAAGCTTCAATTGGATTGGATGTTCCAAGCTTCACTAAATAACTAACTAGTGCCATCGGTTCAATTTCATCTTCTTTTATAGATTTGATATCCAGCCCGCCTTTCCGTTTCGATATCTTGCTATCATCAAAATGTAGCAAAGGCAGGTGAGCAAATGTAGGGATTTTCGCTTTTAATGCTTTAATCATTTGGATTTGCACTGCGGTATTAGTTACATGATCTTCCCCGCGTACAATATGAGTTACATTAAAGTCAACATCATCAGTAACAGAAGGTAACATGTATGTGTAAATTCCATCTTCTCTTTTTACCACAGGGTCGCTGACGCTACTGGTTGCAATATTTATTTCACCTTTAACTTCATCATTCCATTTTACAACTTCATTTCTATCCAATTTAAATCTAAAATGTGGTCTTCGTCCTTCTTGCTCATAACGAATTTTCTCTTGCTCAGTTAGAAGTAACGCGCTTCTGTCATATACCGGGGGAAATCCTTGTTTTAACTGCAATTTTCGTTTAATGTCTAACTCTTCTCTTGTTTCATAGCATGCATAAATATGCCCTTCTTTTATTAACTGCAAAAACACCTCATTGTAACGCTCAAAGCGCTCTGATTGCTTAAAACTTGCATCCCAATCTATGCCAATCCATTTTAGGTCTTCTATGATATCATTTATATATTTGACATCTGAACGCTGAAGGTCAGTATCATCAAAACGGAGTAAAAATTTTCCGTTTTGATTGCGTGTGTACATCCAACAAACCAAGGCAGTTCGTACGTTTCCTACGTGGAGGTAGCCAGTTGGGCTTGGAGCGAATCTTGTTAGCATTTAAATAGCAATATTGTTTACTCTAATTTATTTTAATTTTATATAAATATATGGCTAGAGCAAGCGAGATCTGCTAATACAATTGAGCAAGAGAAGAATAAGTATGGCTATAGCATTGTGGCACCTTTGATATTTGATGGATTAAGACCATATGATAAATTCAAGAAAATTCACAGCTTGACGACAAAGGCTAATGTAGCATTATATTGGTATCATGACTAACTTAGAAAAGATGAGAGAAAAACTGCAAGATCAAATAAATTATCATAATGTTTTGTATCACCAAAAAAATAAGCCAGAAATAAGTGATGCTGAATATGATGAACTGAAGAAAAAGTTAGCTGAAATAGAGCCAGAAATTTATGCAACACAAGATAGTGTTGGTGCTCCACCTGATGAGAGGTTTTCTAAGGTGGAACATCAAGAACCTATGCTTTCCCTTGAGAATGCTTATGATGAACAAGGTGTAGAGAAATTTTTGTCTAAAATAAAGAGGTTTTTAATTGAGGACAAAATAGAGATATTATGTGAACCAAAAATTGATGGGTTGTCGTTTTCTGCAATTTATGAGGATGGAAGATTTGTTAAAGCTGCAACTCGAGGTGATGGTTTTGTAGGGGAAGATGTCACTCACAATGTTGCAATAATAAAAGGCTTTCCTAAGTTTTTGCAAGGTGTGCAAGGAAGACTAGAAGTAAGAGGTGAAATATACATCAGTAACAGCGACTTTTTAAAGTTAAATGAAAACGATGAATTTGCCAATCCTCGAAATGCAGCCGCTGGTTCTCTAAAGCAATTGGATGCAAACATTACAGCAAGCAGACCTCTTAGATATTTTGCTTATTCTTTGATTGGTGGAGCAGAGAAAAGTCAAAGTGAGGTACTAAATAAGCTTGAGGCACTTGGTTTTTGCGTAAATGAGCATCAGTCCTTAACGAGTAGTTTAGATGGAATGCTGAAGTTCTATAATGAAGTCTATAACTGTCGCTATAACTTGGATTATGATATTGATGGAATAGTCTATAAAGTAAATGATTTGGTACTACAAAATCGTCTAGGGAATACTCACAAAGCACCGCGCTCAGCACTTGCATACAAGTTTTCTGCGGTTTATGCAAAAACAAAGTTAAACAAGATATTTATACAGGTGGGCAGAACAGGGGTTTTAACTCCAGTTGCAGATTTAGTGCCAGTCAATGTTGGTGGGGTGCTAGTTAGTAGAGCAAGTCTGCATAACCAAGATGAGATAAAACGTAAAGACATAAGAGAGGGAGATATTGTAACAATCAAAAGGGCAGGTGATGTAATTCCCCAGATCGTTGAAGTAAGCAGAGATTCTCGTCTTCCAAATACACCTGAATTTGTGTTTCCTGAAGTATGCCCTGAATGTGGTAGTAAAGTACGTCAGGTTGAGGGAGAGGCAGCAGTAAGATGTCCTGAGGAATTTGCCTGTAAAGCTCAAATGATAGAAAAACTAAAGCATTTTGTATCGAAAGATGCATTTGACATTGTTGGCCTTGGTGATAAGCAGATAGAGTTTTTTTACGACCTTGGTCTGATAAAACAAATCCATGATATTTTTACTTTAGAAGAAAGATTGGATGAATTTAATCTGGAAGAACAGTCTGGTTGGGGCGAGAAATCTATAGCTAATTTGTTAAATTCTATACAAAGCAGAAGGGTAATAACTCTAGATAGGTTTATATTTTCTTTAGGTATTAGATTTATTGGCCAAGTTGCAGCAGAATTGCTTGCAGATTATTATGTTTCTTATAATAACTGGTATAATTCGATGATTGAACTGTCATTAGATAATACTGAGCTAGTAGGTATAGATGGCATAGGAAAAAAAGGGGCTGAATCTTTGGAATCATTTTTTTCTAAGGAACATAACATCAAAATGTTAAATGATCTTACTGCTTGTCTTCAAATTCTTCCTGTGAGCTCCAACTCTAGTAACTCTGTTTTAAATAATAAAATTATAGTGTTTACTGGTAAGCTACTTGCTATGAGTAGAGGAGAGGCAAAAGTAAGAGCCAAAACTCTGGGAGCAAAGGTCAGCTCACATCTTTCTGCTAAAACTGACTACCTAATTGCAGGAGAAAAACCAGGATCCAAATATAAAAAGGCAGTGGAATTAGGTGTAGAAATTTTAGATGAAGACCAGTGGCATAAAGTGATAAGTTTGGGAGTGTTCAAATGAAACTTGGATTGTATATTAAATCAAAGTTGCAAGACTATTTAGAGAGTAGCCAATTCTTTCCATCCAAGAATCATTTTATTGACTTGCCTCAATTTTTCAACAGAAGGCAAGTCTTCTGTGCTGAGCGGTAGGCGGACAGTTTGATGTTCTATGAGCCCAATATCATGCAAAAGTGCTTTAGTGGGTATTGGGTTGCTGGCAATAAATAGGGCTTCGCAAGCCTGTTGCCAGATATCTGCCTGAGGGTTCCTGCCATTGAGGCACTTCTTAACATATTCATGTGCTACATATGGCCAAACATTGGAAGCAACGGAAACCAGGCCAGCCGCACCATAAGCGGCCATATCGGATATCATATTATCATCTCCACAAAAGACCTCAATATTTGGTGCAACTTTCTTATACTGAGCTAAAGTATCAACAGTGCCACTTGAATCTTTGATAGCCCAAAATTTTTCGTGGCTGGATAAGTTGCGTACAGTTTCAGCGTGAAGATTTATTCCTGCTCTTGATGGAATATTGTAAAACATAACCGGCACATGTGCTTTCTCAAGCAGCTTTTCAAACCATAAAGTCTGCCCCATAATTCCGGGCTTTGCATAAATGGGAGTTGTCATTAGATAGCCATGAATAGGCATACCCTTGCAAAAATCAAGCCATTCAAGAGTCTGATATAGATTCACTCCTGGTACGCCAATTATAATTTTCGTATTTAATTTTAGCTTACATACGAATTCAACTAATGTACGCTTTTCAGAATCAGTAAGCGATAGGCTCTCACCTGTGCTACCCAGCAACACTACGCCATTTTCAGCTTTAACTTGCATTGTCAGTAAACGCTGCAAACTGCTATAATCTATACTATCTCCATTGCAATTAAAAGGAGTAACACAAGCAGTCCATAAAAATGTAGATTTCAATTTAAATTGTTAAAATGGTATTTCATCGTCGAGTAGTTCATCTTTTATATCGTTGTCAAAACTTTCGTGTTTATCTTTTTGTTCTGTTTCACCTTGTTTGTATTCACTTGGCTTGTAATCAGAATTTGGCGCACTATTTCGTGAATCCAAGAGAGTAAGAGCGCTATTAAAATTATATAGAACCACCTCTGTTGTGTATCTTTCACCACCGTTTTGGTCAGTCCATTTTCTAGTTCTCAAAGAACCTTCAACATAAACTTTACTGCCTTTACGTGCAAAATCTTTGACGATTTTTACTAATCCTTCACTAAAAATTACGATATTATGCCACTCTGTCTTTTCAGAGCGCATACCGGAAAGTTTGTCAGTCCAACTTTCAGACGTGGCTATTGAAAAACTTGCCATTTCTTTTCCATTTTGTGTAGTCCTAATTTCAGGATCTTTTCCTAAATTACCAACTAGTATGACTTTGTTTATGGTACCACCAGACATAATTATGCTCTAAATAAATCCTTTTATTATCTTATGTGAAAATACTATTGTCAAATTTAATTAAAAGTGCGCTTGGAGGGATTCGAACCCACGGCCTTTGCCTCCGGAGGGCAACGCTCTATCCAACTGAGCTACAAGCGCATATATATTTAAGTTATTTAATAGATAAGCCATCCAAGTCAAATTTTTGTTTTGGATAAAGCGTAAACATAATACTCCCATATCCAAAATATACATTTTGAGAATCATTCGCATGCTTTTTTATTGCTTTTTGATCTACGGTCCATACAAAAGTTACATAATTTTCAGTGACTGAGTGCACTTTTAAATCCTTAGTATTTATAAACAGTTTTCCATTTACCCATATTTTCCATGTATCGGGAGAAAGATATAAAATTGAGTCTAAACTCACTACCTTACCGTTGAAATTATCTGATACCTCCTCTTTTGCAGCTCTTGAAGATCGTAAATTGAACTTTTCCATTTCATTGACCATTCTATTAACTGGCTCTTCATCAAAAAAAATGCTTTTTACGTTACTATATTGTGACAAAACGTCAAAGTCACTTTCCACTGCTTCTCTTATTATATCGTCCCGATCTGTATAGCTTAGTTTTTGATTGTTGATAAAGAAACACTCTTTTGCACGCAAATTTGCTATATCAATAAAATCGTCGATTTCTTGATTGCCAACTTTAAGAATACTTTCAAAATATCTTTTTTCTATCATCATTCCATACTGAGAATGATGACAAACCATTTCATCATTACCTTGTTTTTCTATATATACGCATAAATTTCCACTATTTAATCCTAATATTTTATGCTCAATAAAATCTTCATTGCCAATATATTGTCGGCAAGAATACTCCTTACAAATTTCTATGCTTTCTATGATATCTTCACAACTGCAATATGCATTAACATTGGAAATGAGTAGCGTAAAAATAAAAAACAGCTTTATGTTCATCACCTTATCTACTTAATATAGTATACCAATCAAAGACTATATTAGCTCTCACTATCTCTATCATATTACCATTCAAAATCTGATTCATAGTTGCAGCATCAATATTTCTCTGCTTATTTAAAATAAGAGATTTGATCATAACATAACCTGGCAGATTTGGAATAGACTGTAGAAATAAAAAAATATGCTTATCGCTGATTGAGCTTAAATTTAGGATCACTTCACTTTTTATTACTTTTGTGCGTTCACTTTTGTTGTGGAGCTCAACTTCTTCGGGTATAGAAATTGATATTTCAGGTTCTAATATATAGTACTTTTTATATAACTTGCTAAGCTCGAAATTTAAATTTGCAATGTATCTGCTACTATGTAAATTTGAAGAGGAAATTTTTTTCCATAAATCTAGGTTTTTATTTAGAACAACTTCCTTTTTTTGAATTCCAGTAATCTGTAAATTAATAGAACGTATTTTATCAATCGCAATTTGGTTTTTATTATAAATCTTTTCGTTATAGATAACAACATATGTTAATAACCCTATTAATCCAACAGATAATAACAAATACGATATAAACTGAATTGTAGCTTTTCTTTTTAATTGAGAGATAGTCATTAATCTACATTGCCTCTCCTATTTCAACATCAATAGATAGATTTTGCTCTTTAGCAGCAGGTAAGCTAGAAATATTAATGTCATAGGTACGAAAATTATCGTTTAAATTTTTTCGTAGTTTCTCGTATTGATGAGAAATATTTTTACCGGATTGAAAATTAAACTTTAAAGTTGTGGTAATATAACTTTTTGCCTCATTATAATTCCATTCAAATGATCGAAGCTCTATACCTGGTATTTTTAACTTTTCTACATACTTAACTTGTGTAAGAGGAGAGTATTCTATTTTTGATAAAATATTATTGATATTAATAAAATCATAAATTTCATCTATTTTTTTTACATTATAGCTTTGGCTAAGTTTTGTTAATTGGTTATTTAAGGTGTTCTGCTTTGCTGATAAATTATCAGCGACATTGAAATTTGAATACAAATTTAGCAAACAAAGGGTGTTTGTTATAACTAAAACCAGGGCGAAGTATAGAAAAATTCGAGGAGAGTTTAAATAAAGGTAATTGAATAGATAAAATTCTTTAGTTTCCTTTGTATTAAAAATAGCTGCTAATTTATTCTTAAAGCTATGAAACAAAATTATGGTATCGCAAAAGTTATCTTTTTCACTTATAGCTAGTTCTGCTCCTAATAGTTTGCCTAACTCATATGGAGTTAATATGTTCACACTGTTCTCTGAAAAATTTATGACTGATAAACTAGCTTTGATATCTTCTGACACTATGATACAAAGGTCGATAGGGTTATTTTTTTCAAACCCAAACTTAGTTAAGGATCGAATAGTATCTTGCACTTCCTGATATATTCCACCAGCGATAATTCCTGGTAAATTATCATTAGTAAATGATGTTAAGCGCGTAAATACCATTTTATTCTCTTTAAGAACCACTTGTCTATAGCCTCCCGTTTTAGTTGCAGCAACTATAATTTTCCAATTATTAGGATCTTTATGTAGAATCTTTTTTGTTATATTACTTATTTCTATAGGAAACATTAATATTCCCTTAAAGTTGGAGCCTATCTCAATAAACACATTCAACCAATATTCTACTAAATGCTTTGCTTTTGATGAAACAAGAAGATAGCACCAGTTTTGATTGAATTTGTTTGGCTTCTCAACCAAAAAAACTGAACTTATGTCATTATTACGAGAAAAATGCTCCATCTTTGTTTTTGCTGATAGATAGGCACTAATCTTGTTTGCCATTGTAATAAACTGTAGCGAGTAATTTTGATCTGCATGATTAAGCACCAGGTATAAAGGTGCTTTTTTATCTGACGAAAGACATGAAATTAAATCGGAAACTGCTTTATCGTTTTTGCCCTTAACAAAATACCTTTTATTTAAAGTATTATTTTTAAAATATAGTAACATTATGCCTTCTTCTCCAATAGAAAGCATAAACTTACTTTTGGATTTTGAACTAAACATATTAACAAAGCATATACTTATCTAGAATTAAAAAGGCGATTTATTGAAATTCATTAAACGTTAGAGGGAAATATTGTTATAAATTTTCGCAGCAACATTATTTATATTATAATTTTTTTATAAAATTACCACTAATATTAAGTTATTTAGATAACAAATTAAGAAAATTCATTAAGACGAATTTGTTGTTTTTCAAATTGTAGGTAAACCTAAGCCACTTTAGCTATATCTGCCGATTGACTTTAATTAATAAGAGTTATTAATCTATTTACTATTCTTGTAATATTATTTCTAATGGTAAAGAAATATATATTTTTCTGGAACAGTTGTTATTTCAGATACAGAATTTATTGTAAGTAAACTAACCATTTGCTGAAGAGCGCTCATCTTCTGTGGTACTTGATGATGGAGCAACTAATTTGCTCAAAATCTCATCTTTTGGTCCCATAGCGTAAATGATACCATCTGACATGAGGATCACCTTATCAACTACGGACAATAACGGTAGCTTGTGAGTGATGATAACAGTAGTAGTATTTTGTTTTCTTGCAATGCCAATTGCATTAATTAAGCATGCCTCTCCATTGCTATCTAAGTTAGCGTTTGGTTCATCAAGTACTAAAAGTTTTGTGTGACCATAAAAAGCTCTGGCAAGTCCAAGAAGCTGTTTTTGGCCGCCAGAGAGCGTTACTCCTCCAGGACCTCCTATTGTTGTATCATATCCATTTGGTAAGCTTAGTATTAGTTCATGTATTCCTGCAATTTTTGCTGCTTTGATTATTTCTTCAGGATTTGGATCTGGCCTCATGCGAGCAATATTAGCTTTGACACTAGTGTTAAATAACTCAATATCCTGAGGTAAGTAGCCAACATAATTACCAAAATTTTCTCGATTCCAAGTATATACATCAGCGCCATCTAGTCTGACTACACCAGATATTGGCTTCCATACACCAACAGTTAATTTTGCGATAGTGGATTTACCAGAAGCACTTGCACCAATAACACCAACTACATCTCCAGGATCTATAATGAATGATATTCCTTTTACTGTCGGCTTATTGCTTCCATAAGGAGTAAAAAATACTCTATCAAATTCCAATTTTCCTTCAGGTTCTGGTAGAGCCATCGTTTGCTCTCTTTTTGGCGATGTTAATATAAGTCTTTGTAGCCTTCCATATGACATTCTAGCCTGATTTAAAAACTTCCAAGTATGAACCGCAGCGTCAAATGGTGCTAATACTCTACCCATTAAAATTGAAGCAGCGATGATGCTACCGGCAGTCTTATGAGCTGTGATTGCAAGTAATGCACCTGTTCCAATTACTGATATTTGCAGAGTTGAGCGCAAAAATTTAGTGATTCCAGTAATTACATTAGAGCGATTTTGTGCTTTAATTTGCATTGCTCGGTTCTGATCATTTCGTTTACACCAATCAGAGACTATGAATTCTGACATGCCCATAGCTTCAACCACTTCTGCATTTCTTGTTGCAACATCTATAGCATTGATATTCCGTATAGTTTCTTCGTTGGTTTCTTGTAATATTCGTTTAGTGGCAAGTTCATTCCATATTGCCATAGAGACTAATATAATAATTCCAGTAATAGCTATAAACCCCGTGGAGGTATGTATCATGAAAATCACAACAAGGTAAATTAACGACCATGGAGTATCAAACAGTGAGAATATACCATTTCCTGTAATGAAATTTTTTATCACTCCGAGATCTCGTATTGCTTCACCACTTGAAGTTGAGCTCTGCACTGACGTTAGCCTGATTGACCTTACTATCAGATCTGGTGTTGCAGTTTTATCGATCCAATCACCTATTTTTGCCATGGCTAAATATCGACAAGTTTCAAGCATTGCAGAACATGCAAATGCAGATAAAGTGATAATTGTCAGCATAGTTAGTGTTGATACACTTTCGCTCGATATCACCCGATCAAGCACTTGAGAGGTATAAAGTGGTAGGAATAACATTAATAAATTGATTCCCGCACTAAACCAAAAGATAAACCAAAATGCACTTTTGCATTTTTCTAGGCAAACATATAGAGTACTTTGCTTCAATTCTTTTTTTATTGATGGCGTAATTTCCACAATCTTCCTCTTAATTTGATTACATGCACCATATACAATTTTTATTACAAAAATATTAATAACGGTAGTTAGCTTACTTTAAGTGAGTAAAATATTAATATATGTGAATAGGAAATATAAACAATGGTAAAAAGAAGTATAGTTAATATTTCCTTCATTGCCTATAGCGAAGCTACGTCATACCGCGATTCATTCCATAGCTGTACGAACATTCATTTTTGAAGGTAAACTGCACAGCAAATGGTGTCATGAAAGTAGCTGACACTGGGATGGCTTTGTTGCATCGCTACTTATGAAAGGCTAACTATAATTAGGATTATAAGCAACTTATTGAAAATCTTGTTTTTTTGCAATCAATCTGATCAAATTTAAGAATAGTAATTTGTTATTTATATTAATAAATTTAATTCTATTGAAAATAGCTAAAGCATTGAAATTCTTGAATTTTAGCCAGATTAGTGAGTGGTAGTGAAATTTCTTTTACTCAAATTTAGGTATTCACTGACCGTTCTTGTTATAAATACCAGAATAATAAGCTACTGATATTCTCCACCTTTTTTATCTTTAATCCATCATAGCTAGCGATGCAACAAAGCCCACCGATTCATTCTACTGCAACGCAGAAAATTCGTACAATTGTGCATAATGTGGGGCTTCTGGCTACATTTTTCTATTGAACTCACCTTTTCTCTATGTGACAGATTTCGTATTAAATTTTAAATTTAATGCGCCTAGATATACAAGCATTCCTAGCAAAACCATAGGTATAGAAAGCAACTGCCCCATAGTTAAATCAAGCCACAAATAGCCAATTTGATAGTCTGGTTCGCGAAAAAACTCAACGAAAAAACGTGCTATTCCATACCACATAACTGCAATACCAGTTAACGCACCGTGATACAGTCTTATTCTAGTTAAGAAAAACAGTGAATTTGCAACTGCAAAAAGTAGCAGTCCTTCAAAAAGTGCCTCATAAAGCTGGCTTGGATGATGCAGCAAATTATCACCACTCTCTGGAAATACCATACCCCATGGCATAGTTGTAACTCTGCCAAATAACTCTCCGTTTATAAAATTGCCTATGCGACCTAAAAATAAACCTATGGGAACTCCGCAAGAAACTAGGTCCAGTGCATAAAATGTAGGGATATTATGTCTTTTACACGAAATTATTACTGCAAGCAAAACTCCTATAGCACCACCATGAAATGACATCCCTCCTTCCCAGGTCTTCAATATCTCAATAGGGTTGCTTATATAAAGAACTGGATCATATATCAATACGTAGCCAAGTCTACCTCCAAGGATAATACCTACAATAGTGGCTGTTAATAACGAATCGTAAAAATTCTTAGTAAATATTTTTTGGTCATCTAGCTTATGTAAATACCAATATGCAAACACTATACCCAAAACGTAGGCTAAGGAATACCAATATATAGAAACAGGACCGATGCTGAAAATTACTGGATTTAAAGACATATTTTGCTATAAATTATTCTTAGACAATCTACTTTTTTCACGATCCCACTCTCTCTGTTTTATGGTTGCTCTCTTATCGTAGAGTTTTTTTCCTTTTACAATGGCAATTTTAGTTTTTGCAAATCCTTTATCGTTAAAATAGACCGAAAGCGGCACAACAGTTATCCCAGCAGTCTTGATTTGACCAATTAGTTTATTTATCTCCTTTTTATGCAAGAGTAATTTACGTTCCCTTTTTGGTTTATGATTTTTTCGGTTCGCAGCTTTATATTCTGCAATATGCATATTGTGCAGCCATACTTCGCTATTCTTTTCAACAACGTAGGCGTCGGAAATATTTACTTTTCTTTCTCTTAGCGATTTAACTTCACTGCTTAATAAGACCATACCCGCTTCAAATTCTTCTAAGATGAAATATTCAAACCTTGCTTTCCTATTTTCTGCAATAACTTCCATATCTAAAGATATCTTTAAGCTTCAATATATTACAGAGTTTTTGACTTAATTCATAATAAAACAGTTATCCCAATAAATATAAGGTGCCAGGCTAGTCTGATAGCAACAGGATAACAAAAATCAAGTAAGTGCTTTTTCTGTCTCTCTAGGCACAGGTTCCTTTACTTCTTTCATTTCAGGTTTAGGCTTTGACATTATATATTGACCAGCACCAACTATGAGCGCAGATCCTGCAGCTAGTCCAATTATTGCTGGTACAGATAGGGCAGTAGCAAATGCAAGTGCAACACCAACTATCACTGCAGTTACAAAACACACAATAACACCTTTTACAATTGCATTTTTTGCAGATTGTTCTTTTTCTTTCACAATTGCATTTTTTCCAATTTGTTTTTCTTCCTTTTTCTCTGGAAGCTGCATTACATCTTTATTTTCAGTAAGATCCTTTGGCGTTTTTTTATTCTCATTTTTTAACGTTTGCTTTTTTTCCGCTTCCTCTAAAAGCTGAATTATACCTTGATCTTTAGTGAGGTCTCTTGGCGTTTTTCCATCAACATCTTTTAATGAAGGGTCTGCTCCAGCTTCTAGCAGAACTTTTACTATACCTTCGTGGCCATTTTTAGCAGCAAGATGTAAAGGAGTACGTCTATCACCATTTTTTGCCTTAACCTTTGCTCCTTTTGCGATTAGAGTTTTTACTACATCTTCGTGGCCATTTGCAGCAGCAACATGCAAAGGAGTCCATCTATCAGCATCCTTTATATTAACATCTGCTTTCTCAACTAGAATTTTTACTACCTCTATGTGGTTCCCTTCAGCAGCAAGATGTAAAGGTGTACATCTATCATCATCTTCTGCATTAACATTTACTTTGTTTGCAATTAGAGTTTCTACTACATCCTTATGGCCCTTTGCAGCAGCAAGATGTAAAGGAGTCTTGTCCTCAATACCTTCTGCATTAACATCTGCTTTCTCAACTAGAATTTTTACTACTTCTATGTGGTTCTTTTCAGCAGCAATATGTAAAGGAGTATATCTTTTATTATTTTGTGCATTAACCGTTGCTCCTTTTGCGATTAGAATGTCTACTACATCTTTATGGCCCCCTCTGGCTGCAAGATGTAAAGGAGTCTCGTCCACAATACCTTCTGCATTAACATTTGCTCCTTTTGCAATGAGAGTTTTTACTACATCTTCGCAGCCCTCTCTGGCAGCAAGATGTAAAGGAGTACATCCATCATCATCTTTTGCATTAACGTTTACTCCTTTATTTAATAGGTTTTTCACCTCCTCCTCATTATTATGTTTAACAGCTGAATGCAAAGCTTTGATGTTCTCTTGTGCCTTTAATAGAGCTCCTTTTACCACTTCATGGCCTTTTTGAGAAGCAAATGTTAAAGGAGTCCATTTATAATGATCTTTCGCATTAACATCTGCTCCTTTTTCAATTAGAGTTTCTACTATATCTTCGCGGCCATTTGCAGCAGCAAGATGTAAAGGAGTCCACCCATCACTATTTTTTGCATCAACGTTGATTCCTTCTGCTTTTGATAGAACTTGTACTATCTCTTTGTGGCCATTTGTAATAGCAAGATGTAAAGGAGCCCATCCTTTATCATTTTCTGCATTAACATTTGCTCCTTTTCCAATTAGAGTGTTTACTACATTTTCGTGGTTCTTTTCAACAGCAAAATGTAAAGAAGTCCATCCATCACCATTTTTTGCATCAACAATTGCTCCTTTTCCAGTTAGAATGGTTACTACATCTTCGTGGCCATAGTGAGCAGCAATATGTAAAGGAGTAATTTTATTATCATGTTCTGCATTAATATCTGCCCCGTTTTCAATCAGAGCTTTTGCTACATTTGCACAGTTCCAATAAGAAGCAAGATGTAACAATTTGACTTCCTTAGAATTTTGACCACGAGATATAGTAAATATGTAATTTATGCCAGATCCACTATCGTTGTCAGGTTTACTCTTTTCCCACTCTTGACATAAATCTGGATCTTCTTCTTGTAACTTAGCTTTTATTTTTTCAACTATATTGTCCTTGCTCAAATCTGAAAGGTCATTTATTTTTTTTAATATTTCCATAAATTTGTCATATTTCATAACTTCCTCACTTAAAATACATAACTTAGTTGTTATATCTTTTAACATAGAAGTCAAGAACCTAAATATTCGTTATTATCTTTCCTTAAAGAGTCATTTAAGTTATATTACAGACTATGAAAAACCTCAACTTTAGGAAGGAAATCAAGTTTTTTTCTCTGTCATTTATAATTTTATTTGTTCTATGGACTGTATTGTCTGGTTATTTTGAGCCGTTTTTTATTTTTTGTGGAGTGTTTTCCTCTATATTCACATCGTTTATCTTTAGAAGGTTGATAAACGCTGAAAGAGCTCTTAGCCAGATTTTAAATAGTACGAGTAGACTGTCGTTTTATAAGTTAGTAAGTTATATACCATGGTTAATGTACCAAATCATTTTATCAAGTGTTTATGTAACAAAAAAGGTGCTACAACTCAAATCTAAGCTTGAGCCAATCATTATTCTAAGAAAATGCAAAGGGCATAATGATGAAAGCATTGCGTTATTTGCCAATTCAGTCACAATCACTCCCGGAACTTTAACTATCAATGTTGAAAGTAAGCAGAAAACATATTTCTCTACCATGTATTTGATAGATAAAGATCTTGAAAGCGGCATTTCTGAAATAGAAAATAAAATCTTAAAAATACTACGTTCAGTTAAGTAATTGCTTTAAATAAGTTAACAGCATCCTTATATTCCCTTACAAGACTTTCAAGCATTTCTTTTGGAAGGCTATTGTTAACAATAGAACATAAATAATTATACAAATCTTCTAACCTTAATACGTTATTTCTCTTCTTGCTGTTGAATTTATACGGAAAAATACCTTCCATAACTTCAATAGTAGTAGCCTTGTTTAAAAATACATTTTCACTTGTCACGCTTATTCTTGCTAAAACAGTGTTAATTTCAGGTTCGTCACTCGTATAAAAATCTGATAGCTGAGTTATTCTAATAACGTACAAAGTTACTATTTTTGACAAGCAATTATCAGCATATTCACAATTTTTTATTACCTCCCACTGAGTAACCTGAGATTTACCTATTTTTGCATTGTTCGGTAATTTACTCATTGAACTTTCTCCATTTAATCCAGTGTAATAAATTATACTAATACTTTGTTAAATAAATAATAACGCGATTACAAAAATATATACTTATAGTAGTATATTATACAAAAATAGCACAATATCTAAGCATTAAAGCTAGTTTTAGCTGGGTACATGGGGCTATTCGTTATTTTGTGTTGTCCAGTGAGGTCCAAAATTAGAGGTCCACTTATATAAAGAGTTTAGTCTGCCTTCTTTGCTATAAAATAAGTTTTCCTTTTGAGCTGTTTTGTTAGTATTAACTAAATTCTAAACTAACTGTGCTATAATGAAAAAGATAAAACTCGGAATACTAATTTCAGGTAGGGGGTCGAATATGCAGGCCTTAATAGAAGCATGTCAAGATCAGAATTTTTCCGCAGAAGTTGCATGTGTTATCACAAATAATAGCGAAGCTGCTGGTCTGAAAATAGCAGAGCAAGCAGGAATCTCAGCGTTTATTGTTAAAGATAAACCGCTTGATGCTGGTAAAATTCACGAAATACTTGTTCAACATAAGGTTGATTTAATTTGCCTTGCAGGGTTTATGAGAATTCTCAAAGCTGATTTTCTGAGTAAATGGCATAACAAGGTGATAAATATTCATCCCTCTTTACTTCCGTCTTTTAAAGGCCTAAACGCTCAAGAGCAAGCTCTAAAAGCAGGTGTAAAAATTACAGGTTGTACTGTACATTATGTCACTCCTGAAGTTGATGCTGGAGCCATAATTGCTCAAGTTGTTGTACCAGTGTTACCAGCTGATGATATTCAAAGCCTCTCAGAACGCATTCTAGCTGAGGAGCATAAGTGTTATGTAGAAGCAGTAAGGTCAATAGCAGAAGATATATGACTGTAATAATTATTGACCTTGAGCGTTTTTTCCAACTTCAACAAAAAATAAATTTTCAGGTTCCAGTAAAGAACTTGCCAGTTCGTTTACTTCCTCTAATTTAACATCATTAATGATATTCGCATAATTATTTATACGGTTAACATCACGATCATTTATCTGCATATTATCTAGCAGCGTTGCTGTATTTGTGTTATTGGACAGGAAAAGGACAAGATTATTTACCAAGCCAATTTTTGCATCCTTGAACAATTGTTCGTCAATTCCTTGCTTTTTTATTCTGCTAAATGTATCTTTTACTGCTGATATAGCTTTGCCAGCAGTAGAACTATCAGTACTTATAAATCCAGATATAATATTTCCATGTTTATTGGAAATAATACTTGCATAAACACCATAAGTAATACCCAAGTTTTGCCTCAGTTCTGTCATTAATATTGAATTCAGCCTCATGCCACCAAGTGCATCAATTAAGACACCAGCGTTATAATAATTAGGATCTTCATAAGCTATACCTTTTTGAGCAAAAAGTATCACACTCTGTGGTATATCCATAAAAATATTCTTACTTTCTGCAGAACCAAAATTATTTTTTACAGGTATTTTTCTAACTTTTGATCTTTTTGACGGCAATTTAGATAAATATTTATCTAATAGCGTAATAATTTCTTCTTTTTTTGTACAACCAGCAACACTGATAACTATGTTATCTTTAGCAAAATTACGCTTTATGTATGTTAAAACATCGTCTCTAGTAATGCTCATTATAGTATCAAGAGTACCGTACACACTTTTTGAGTAAGGATGTTTTTTAAACAATAACGTATCTAATTCTTTTCCAGCAACAAAATAAGGATTTTTTTCAAGATTATTAAAATCAACTTTGGCTTTCTCGAAAACTCTATTCAACCCTTCAGGGTCAACTTTAGGACGCATTATAGTATCGCTCAGTAATGAAATTGCTTCCTCTAGATTGTCAGACAAAGTATTTAATGAAACCCTAAATGCTTCTAAATCAGCAATAAAATTTAAACTAATCCCTTTATCTTCAAGCTTTTTCGCAAAATCTTTGGCATCATTTTTTCCTGCCCCTTCTTGGATTACAAGAGAAGTAAACCAAGCAAGCCCCTGTTTTTCCTTATTCTCATACACATAACCTGCATCCTTGAACGATATATTTAGTGAAACTTTTGGCAAATCATGATTTTCTACAAATAAAAACTTAAATCCTTTACGGGTAGTGACCTCCTCTATATTTAGGTTACCACTTGCTTGTAAATTAAAGCCTAGACAGAAAAAAAATAGAAATATAATTTTACTTATTCTCATTATTATCTCCTTTTGGTAATAAACGACCAATTAACTTATTAGCAGAAAAAATAGCACGGATTTTATTATTTACATCCTCTAGATTGACATCATTAATCTTGCTATATGAAATATCTATTTCATCAAGTGGAATACCAAGTGCAAGGTGTGGCACATAGAACATCGCTATATGAGTTAAGTCAGATAGATTATCAAACTGTGCTGCCTTATACCTATATTTTGAGCTTTGTAATTCCTCGCTCGTCACCCCTTTAGATACGAAGCCATTAATAGCATTATCTAACTCTCTTTCAACAATATCTAAATTAGCGCCACTTTTTGGAATTATCATAATATCAATGTAGCCATCACTAAAAGCTAGGCTATTATAATAAGCAAACACTGATACTGCCACATCTTTATCTAAAACCAAATCTTTATACAGTTTGCTGGATTTGCCGCCACCTAAAATGTCAACCGCTAAATGAGCAGCAGAGGCTTCATTTATGTGATCAAATAAGGGAACACGATAACGAAAATATAAAACTGATTCTTTTACTTCAGTGCTCTCTAAGGTCACCGATAGACCTGCATTATGCACTGGATCCTGATTTGGGTAATTTCTCATTACAGGCTTAGCTTTAATTTCGCCATATTTTTCTTCTGCTAATTTCACTACTTCATCAAGTTCCACATCACCCACAATCAGTAATATTGCATTGCCGGAGTGATAATAGTTATCATGAAACCTCGTTATGTCATCCAAATTGTAAGTTTTGATATCGCTCTCCCAGCCGATAACAGACCTACCATAGCCAGTACGGTAAAATGCACTATCCATTTCTTCCCATAACAAGTTATGAGGTTGGTTATCAAATCTCATCTTTCTTTCTTCTAATACGATGTTTTTTTCTCTATCTATTTTGTCTTGAGTAACATTAAAGCTGCCCATTCTATCTGCTTCAACTTCCATTGCAAGTGGTAAATCTTTTTTGGGGATCAACTCAAAATAACAGGTATATTCTTTAGTGGTAAATGCGTTAAATTGAGCCCCAATGCTACTCATAGTGGCTTCTATATCTGTGAACTTCCCTGTAGTTTCAAACATTAAATGTTCAAAGTAGTGAGCCAATCCTGCTTTGCCGATTGGATCATCCATTCCCCCAACTTTGTATATTACTGCATGTAAAACGGCTGGAATCCGATGATTAGAAACAACATAAACATCTAGTCCGTTACTGAGTTTAGTATATTTTATGTTGTGCTCTATGTTTAAAGCATTCGAAGAAATTGGGTAAGTAAAAAAAAGTACAGGTAGTATAAGAAAACTAAAAAACTTATGAAGCATTATTTCGACCTAATATAAAAACAATTATTTTATTCCTCATTTTGTTTAGAAATAAGCATATCGTATATATACCACTTATATAACAATGTAAACATTCCACAAACTATAGATAAATCTGCTAAATTAAAGGCTGGCCAATACCAATCATCAATATGAAAATATATGAAATCATATACAGCTCCCCAATAGATCCTATCAACTACGTTTCCGATTGCTCCACCAATCATCAGAGAAAAACCAAGGTAAGTTGACTGATCGTCAGACTTGTATATCAAATATGCAAGTATACCAATTATTAGTATTGAAAATGCTGAAAAAAAGAAACCGCCATGTGGTAAAGCGCTACACATTCCAAAACTAATACCTGAATTCCAAACTTCAACTAGTTTTATAAAACTAGCGATCTCAATTGATTCTCCTTCATCAATCAATGAGTTTATGTACAATTTGCTCGTTTGGTCAATCAATACTATAATTAATATAACAACTAAGCATAACTTTTTCATAAATTTGCCTTTAACCTATAAACTTTAAGTATATCATAATTTATCTGTTTTGTTAACTCCTCAATACTATGGAATTTTTTTTCTGACCTTATGAATTTTAAAAGTTGTATATTGACTTTATGACTATATACGTCTTCATCAAAATCGAATATGTGCATTTCTATTATAGGCTTTTTCAGATCCTTAAAAGTAGGTCTCATACCAATATTGACTACTCCATATAACCAATTTGGATTACTATCAGGAAAAGTCACTCTAGCGTAATATGTGCCAAACTTAGGTTTTATCATGCAATCTTCTATAGGAATATTTATGGTTGGAAATCCTATTTCTCTACCTCTACATGCACCTTTTGTCACAACACCAGAAACTTGATAAGGCCTGCCGAGCAATTTATTAGCAATTTCTATTTCGCCCCTTTGTACATACTCCCTTATTGAAGAAGAAGAGCAAATTTTGCCGTCAATTGTTAATGGCTCTAATTTAGTCAAAGAGTATCCATATATTTCAGAATATTTCTCTAGAGTTAATATATTACCCAATCGTTTATGACCAAAAGTGCAATTTTCTCCGACAATTATGTGTTTAGCGCCATATTTATCTATTAAAATCTCACTGATAAAGTCATCGCAGCTAACCTCAGAAAAACCTCTATTAAAATTAATAATATATAAGTAATCTATACCATAGCTGCTGATTAGTTCCTTTTTTTGTTCTTGGTCTATTAACCTAAAATTGTTTCTACCAAATAAAACAGTTGATGGGTGAGGCTCAAAAGTTAAAACTGCAGAGGGTAATCCTCTTTCTTGTGCTACCTTCTTTAGAGTAGAAATTGCAAACTCGTGTCCTAAATGAATGCCATCGAAATTTCCGAAGGTTAGTGCTATATTATTTTCTATTCCTTGCTCACAATTATAAATAATTTTCATACAATTTGATGTTTTTACATGTTTCTTATATATAATAACTATATTTTAGTAAGCTACGGAGATAAATTGTGAAAAATGTTGTGATATATGTAAAGAAGGGCTGTCCATACTGCATAAGGGCAAAGGATTTACTAGATAAAAAAGGTGTGAAGTATGAAGAAATTGATGTGCTCAAAAACTCAGATCTATTTAACGACATAAAATCAAAGTATAACGTTAGAACAGTTCCACAGATTTTTATCAACGATAAGCACATTGGGGGGTGTGACAAATTGATGGATCTTGAAAAAGAAGGAAAGTTGGATGATATGCTAAATAATAATGACAATCACACTGATGTCACAACCTACACAAACAGCAATGATGAATGTGGAGAGTGTGTTATACCACATGATGATTTTATGTAACTTTTTATCTTGTTTTGTCGTGTAATACGTAAATGAAAACTAGTATGCTCACTTTAAACAATTCTTAATGAATTAAAAATACAATTCATTCAGTGAGTTTTTTTAGTGGGAAAAAATGACAAAAAATATTTCAATTATTAGCAGAAACTTAATTAGTATCGAATTAGTTAACAAACAAGATTTAGAGAATTTCATCAAGATTTTCACAGTGCTTGATAAACATATAGCAGCTAAAACACTTTTTACAGAAGAAGTGAGAATAGAGTATAAACAACACAACGGCATAGAAGTTGTTGAATTGCTAAAAGATACAGACTTTACATATCATGAGGTTGAAAATGTATTGAACCACCTGAGTAAACATGGAATGAAGGTGCCCAGCAGTGTTATAGCACACACCCTTTTTGCTGCATACAATCATGCACTTGAATTTAAGGATGTAGCATTTTCCTTTTCTGAAGGCTCTCCACAATTTAACATCAGAGTGAGTAAGAACACCTTCATAATAACTCCTATGAGTGAAGAGAATTTGGAATTGAATTCACAAAATAGCAGAACGCTTATAGAGTCACTAAAGAGCGAAAAAAGTATTTATGATTGTATAGTAGAAGAAAATACCATTAAAGTTATAGTGCATTCTGAAATGCATCAAGCTATAAATTTGATTATAAAATCACTGATAAAGTCTCGCCTTTTAGCAAAAGAGGAAGAAGGAAAATTCAAAGAGAAATTGAGACAACTTGCTTTTAAGGATCAAGCTTTTGTTGAGTATTCTAGCATCAGAACCATCAATAGGTATCCACATAATCATCCTCTGAGGAAGCATGAAAGTGTTACTAAGGATATAGAAAATATTTTATGTGATTTCATAACAAATGAGAACAGCGAGTTTGCTATAGAGCGACTAAATAGGCTGAGCTCAGCAGTTTCTCCGGATACTCCAAGAATCATCACTAAAACTATAGATAAACTTGTTAAGTTTCACTAAGGTATACGAGAGCCAATAGACTTCTTATATTACCTTCTGTCATCCAAGTAGCTTGGCTACTTGGTTCTTTTTTTGGGTTCCAGCTATGTACATAGCTGTATGAACATTGTAGCCGTTATTCAAGTAGCCCGCAGAAGCGAAAAACTTACTTGACAAACTCCGCCAACTCCCTTATCATAAAACTGAAGCTATTTATTTATCTTCTCTGTACAGATTAAATGACAAAAAAACTCACGTATCTGGCGTCTCATGTTTAATTTTTTGCACTATGTGCACCTTATGTCTTTATAAAACTTCTAGGTTTTTACCTAATATAAGCTAAAATGCGCTTATAAAGCATTTAAAACATAAAAAAACGCCAACTTAAAAAATGGATAGTGAATAACTAGCTACCCTAGGGTTTCTTTTGCCTTTTTTTCTGTTTAGTAAATTTCTTAATGTTTATAATTTAGATTAGTTGCGGCTTAAAAGCAACTGAATCGCGGTTATTAAACGTTTAGAATAAAAAAACGCCATACTTGAAAGTATAATGTAAGTAATTAGCCAACCACGGGGCTTCTTTTGCCTTTTTTTTCGTTTGGCAAATTTTTTAACATTTATAGCTAAACGACAACCGTCATCCCGCTACTTGTTAGCGGGATCTAGAGATACCGCGAATGAATCGCGGTATGACGGTTCGTGGCGGTATGACGGTTCGCGGTGGCATGACGATAAGCTCGTCATCCCGCTACTTGTGAGCGGCTGAGATACCGTGGCGGTATGACGGTTCGCGGTGGCATGACGTAGAATTTTATACTCACCAACTCAGTATTCCAACCTGGATTGTATCTTATTGGTAAAAAAGAAGAGCTATTTTAGGAAGTTTTTATAGGACTAAAACCAAAGAAAACTTGCATATAAGTTTATCAAGATGTAAAATTAAAGTTATTTTAAAAGAATAGGTTAATTATGAATCTTGTAACAAAATCTGCTATCGATTTTACTGCTTCATCTGTTCTCTCTGACGGAGAAATTGTTGATGATTTCTGTCTGAGTAAGCGCATAAAAAATAAGTATGCTGTCCTTTTTTTCTATCCACTTGATTTTACTTTTGTTTGCCCAACTGAATTGATATCGCTCAATAATAGAATAAATGAGTTTGCAAAGCGTGGTGTTGAAGTGATAGGAATAAGTGTAGATTCAAAATTTTCACATTATAAATGGCGAAACACTCCAGTTAATGATGGTGGTATTGGAGAGATTAGCTACACTTTAGTGTCTGATATCAAAAAGTCTATATCAAGAGACTATGGGGTCTTATATGATGACTCAATTGCGCTGAGAGCAACTTTCGTTATTGATGATAAATTTATTGTACGTCATCAATCGATAAATGATTTGCCTTTAGGGCGTAATATCGATGAATTCGTTAGAATCGTTGATGCAATTAAACATAATGAGGAGCATGGTGAAGTATGTCCAGCAGGGTGGAAGAAAGGTAAGCCAGCAATGCAGGCAAGCGATGAAGGAGTAGCTGATTATCTAAACTCATACAGTGAAGAATTATAAATTTAGTACAAAAGTTCTTATTATTGGATCTGGGGCAGCGGGTTATGCTGCCGCTATATATGCAGCACGTGCAAACTTAGAGCCAATTGTAGTAACGGGAATGCAGCCTGGTGGTCAGCTTACAATTACTACAGATGTTGAAAACTATCCTGGTTTTGTTTCAATACAGGGTCCAGAACTAATGGAGCAAATGAGGTTTCATGCAGAAAAGGTTGGAGCAAAAATAATAGATGATGAGATAAAAAGCGTTGAACAACTTGAGGACTTTAATGAGTATAGATTTAGATCTTCTGGTAATATCAATGACTACTATTCAGATGCAATTATCATTGCATCTGGTGCGCAAGCGAAGTGGCTTGGTTTAGAAAGTGAAAAGAAATTTCAGGGTTATGGGGTTTCAGCTTGTGCGACTTGCGATGGTGCATTTTTTAGGAATAAAGTTGTAGCTGTGATTGGTGGTGGAAACACTGCTGTTGAAGAAGCAATATTTTTAACTCGATTTGCCAAAGAAGTGATATTAATACACAGGCGTGATAAATTAAGAGCGGAAAAAGTAATGCAAGATAGGCTCTTTAAAAATGATAAAATAAAAGTAATGTGGAACCATACCGTAGAGCAGATTCTTGGAGAAGAAAATCCAAAAAGGGTTGCTGGTATTGCGATTAAATCAGCAGAGATCGATAAAACCCAAGAATTAAAAGTGGATGGAGTGTTCATTGCAATCGGGCATGCACCAAATACGGGTATTTTTAA
Source organism: Wolbachia endosymbiont (group A) of Opomyza germinationis (assembly GCF_964264765.1). NCBI lineage: Bacteria > Pseudomonadati > Pseudomonadota > Alphaproteobacteria > Rickettsiales > Anaplasmataceae > Wolbachia > Wolbachia endosymbiont (group A) of Opomyza germinationis. The sequence continues at coordinate 1,099,700 of NZ_OZ183482.1, read as the reverse complement.
AGGCTTTGTTGAAATGGATGAGCAGGGTTACATCATTACAAAACCTGGAACAACTTTAACTAGTAGGGCAGGAGTGTTTGCTGCAGGTGATGTTCAAGATAAGGTATATCGTCAGGCAGTAGTTGCAGCAGGAACAGGATGCATGGCTGCGCTTGATGCAGAAAAGTTTTTAGAGTCGTAGTTAATTCTAGGATTTTGAATAAATCGCTTGCAATTTTCCTTTTCTTTTTCATAATTATATTAGTAAATTATTAGGTAGGTTTAATATGCTTTATGGAGGGGATGGGATAAATACTAATGGTTATAGATATAATCAGACAACTTCAAGACAGCTCGATGAACCAACACAAAAGTTATTTAAGGCTATTGATAACGAAAACCCGGAAGCTTTTAAACAAGCTCTGAAAGAAGGTGCGGATGTTAATGCGTTTGATAAGGAGGGCATGACACCTTTGATGTCTATTGTCAATGTCTGCGCTGTCAGCGGTGATGGACAGGCTACGTTAGAGAAAATGGCTAAATTGCTTATACAAAACAGAAGTATCAATATTAATGCTCAGAGTAAGCAATCTGTGTCTACAACACGGACGAGATATGATCCTAGTACACAAAGTGAAATATCAGAATTTATAACAACATCTAATATGCGCAAAGACACAGCTTTACATATTGCTTGTCAAGTTGGGGCTAAAGATGTGGTAAAAATATTGCTCACGCACCCAGATATAAAAACTGATATCAAAAATTATGAATATAAAAGCCCTGAAGATTGTATTGCAAGAGGATTTGAGCGCGTAATAAAATTAGAATTTAAAAAAGCACAAAAAGCAAACGAGTTGTTAGGTGCTCTTTCTAGCAGAAACATTTACCAAGCGAAAAGACCATTAAATCAAGAGTTTAACCCTAATTGCTGGAAAAGAAGCCGAAATGAAGAAATAGAAACGCCGCTTAGCTTAATTATTCAATCATGTTTACAAGGAATAACATCAGATAACAAAGAAGTATTGACAAAACTTTTAAAACATAAAGAGCTAGATTTTAGTCAAATAAAGCCAATACAAGCTATAGAGCAAAATTCGTGGGTGAAGCAAATAATTGAACAAGCCATTACAGAGCGATTAACCGCTACTATTAATAAAAAAGATTTAGATGATGTAAAAAAATTAGTAGAAGATAATTGCTTCATGAGTCATGCAATTGTTACTGCTGCATTGAGGGGTGTTAATAATCCAATCGAATCTATTACAAATTATCTAAATGAAAAATTTCCTGCAAATACATTACAACCTTTGGCAAGTACGAATGATATACCGGTAGGTTCTGAGCAAGTTATACAAGAACTTAAAGGTGAACTTGAAAGAACGAAAGCTCAACTCATAGAAAAAGAACGAGAGCTGGATAGGGTCGTACGCGAAAGAACGAGAGGCATTAACAAAATTTCACAGTTAGAAGAAGATTTAAGGCAGGAAAAATCGGCTCAAAAAACAAAAATCAATGATCTAAATAGTGAAGTAACTCGACTTAATAGAATTGTGTATGGAAGAGCAAGCGACACTGTCGAAATTTCACGATTAAAAAGAGATTTGAAACAAGTAAGGGAAGAAAGAGATAGGCTTTCATCAGAAAATAGACTGCTCCGTAGTAATAAAAACGAAAAATCCTCGCAAGCAATTTCTTCTGGTAGAAAACTGAGCAACTACGCTTCTGCATGTTTTATATTGCTTGGAGTATATACTGTTGTTGCATGTTTAGTAATAGAAGATTATCCAGGGATAATAAGTGCTTTCTTTACAGCAGTTGCACTGGCTTTTTTTTTATTAGGATGTTGTAGTTTATATAAAGCAAACACAATACTTAGTGATGTTGAAAGCACTCAGCTTGGTGGTTTAGAACGAAGTTAAAGTTTTGATTTCTTCTCCAGGCCCTGCTGAAAATTTTTGTACATGTTAAAAACATCTTGATAATTGAGGTGAGTGTAAATTTGAGTAGTTTCCAGGCTTGAGTGACCAAGCAGTTGTTGTATTGATCTTATGTCAATATCTTCCTGAAGCAAATGAGTAGCAAAACTATGGCGAAATGCATGTGGAGATAAAATTTCTGGTAAATTTAACATTCTCCTTATTTTTTGCAAACGATTGGCCACATAAGTTCTTCCCAATTTTTTTCCTCTTACTCCCAAAAAAAGATATTGTGTTTCATTATTAGTGCCAAGATAAGGACAGGCTTTTACATATTCTTGTATACACTTTTTTACTACCGGAAGAATGAATACCTGCCTTTGTTTATCTCCCTTACCTGTTACTATTAAACTTTCATTGTTAATATCACTAACCCTAAGGTTCAACGCTTCGCTGATTCTTAAGCCTGTACTATATAGCAGGACGATAATCGCAATTTCTCTTTTTACCACCCAAGATTCGCCCAGATCGGATAGTTTCATTTCTTTCAATAAAGTTTTTATATCAGGTATTGATAATGCTTTGGGCAAAGTTCTTCTCTGAATTGGCCTTGATAAGGAAAATACAGCTTCATTGTCTATATTGTGGTTATTTTTTATGTACTTGAAGAAATTTCTGATTACTGAGAGTGCTCGAGTGTTGGATCTTGCGTTTACACTTCTTGCGTAACGAGAGGTAAGCCAACTTCTTAACTCAGGTACGCTCAATTTTTCCAAAGTGCCGACATTTACTTCTCCACCAATGTGAGTATTTAGGAAACTTATAAGATCCTTCAAGTCCCTCATGTATGACTCTAAAGTGTTTGGTGAATAAGATCTGTTGCACCTCAGCCACTCATACCATTTTTCAATGATTGAACCGAGGTCCACAATTATTTTTTAAAGAAAGCATCGATGCACGCATCTCGAAAGGCTTCATTTATATCAGGATGAGAGTGACAAATTCTGTATATATCCTCTGCTGCTGCGCTATATGCCATTGCAACTGCTGCTTCGTTGATTAGCGTATCAGCGTATGCTCCTATGATATGCACACCTAGTATTGTATCTGCTCTGCTACAAGTCAGCACTTTCACGAATCCTTCAGCATCATCAGTGATTTTTGCTCTGCCGTTTGCAGCAAATTGACATTTACCAACTTTGTACTTACGGCCAGCATTTTTGAGTTCCTCTTCGGTTTTACCAATCGAAGAAACCGCAGGGTGAGTGTAAATGACAGATGGTATGATTCCATAATCAACGTGAGGTGACTGTCCTGCTATTATCTCTGCAACTGCCACTCCTTCTTCCTCTGCTTTATGAGCAAGCATTGCTCCACCGATCACATCACCAATAGCAAATATTCCTTTCACATTAGTTTCATATCTGTTGTTAACTTGAACGAAACCGCGATTATCTTTTTCTATTTTTTCATCAATACCAAGATTCTCAGTGCATGGTTTGCGTCCTGCTGCCACCAATACCTTATCCGCCTCTATAGTGTTTGTTTGATTATCTTTTACAGAGCAAACTTTCACACTCAAAGAATTACTACTTTGTTTTATCTCCTCAACTTTAGTGCTAAGTAAAAATTTTATTCCTTGTTTTTGTAGACTAGAAAGTAGAGACTTACTTAATTCTCCATCCATTGCTGCAGCGATTCTGTCAAAAAATTCTACTACAGTGACTTCAGACCCTAGCCTCCTCCATACAGAAGACATTTCAAGCCCTATTGCCCCGGCTCCGATTACGACAAGTTTTTTTGGTACTTCAGTTAAAGATAATGCACCAGTTGATGAAATAATACTTTTCTCATCGATATTAATTCCTGGCAAAGAAATAACGTCAGAACCGGTTGCAATTACTATATTTTTTGTCTTCAGCACCTTACCTTCAACTGAAACTTCAAGATTACCTTGGTCAAAAGAAGCAAGCCCATTGATTTTAGTGATTTTGTGAAGGTTAAACAGATATTCTATACCTTTTCCAAGTTCCTGAACTCTGGCGTCCTTATAGCCTAGCATTTCTTTTAAATCGAAACTTGCATCCTTAATTTTTATGCCAAGCTTCGACAGATCATTTTTCGTGTGAGCATACTGATAGGAAGAATGAAGTAGTGCTTTGGAAGGTATGCATCCAACTCGCAAGCATGTACCACCAAAAATGCTATTTTTATCTATGCAGGCAACTTTCAATCCAAGTTTTGCAGCAGCGATAGCACACTTATAGCCTCCTGGGCCACCACCTATAACAATTAAATCATAATCAGTCATAAAAAACAAACCTATTTTCTAAAGAATAAACACCTTTTCCCTCAGTTGTTACATATATCTTATTGCGAGTAAACACTGGAGTGTGAAACACATTACCAGGTACTTTGACTACCTTTCCTGCACTTTCAGATCCCGGAAAAGCAAACATTGAACCTTTATTGCTTGTCACCCACAGTGTATGGGCATGCATAATTGGAGCAAACAATTGCGTATTTTCTATTAAATCAGATGCCCAGACTGTTTCTCCATTTTTTATATCCAGGCCAATTATTTTATCGTCTTTAGTAACTATAAAAATTCTTCCGCCTTCTTTTTGTTTCTCTGCAGGAATAAGAGGACTATAATATGACTCAATGTCTGATACACTTTTTACTTGCAGTGACTTTGACCATAAAATATTTCCTGATTTCACGTCAATGCTATAAATATAAGAATTATTTGTAGCTATTAAAGTATCGCCAAGCACTCTCGGTGTAGTAGTTACATCTGTGAGCTGTGTATCCAAAAGGTTTGTAGCCAATTTTTGGCTCCACAATTTTTTACCGTCTTCATTAAAAGCTATTAACTCACCATTTGAAAATGGTGCTATTATTTTATCATTAGAAATTGCTGGCGATATGGAATACAAACCTCGAACCTCATTGATGCCGTTTTGATAAGTCCAAACGAAGCTGCCATCTTTTATATCAAACACGTACAGATAATTATCAATAGTCAATACTACCAATTTATTGTTTATTACTGCTGCTTTCCCTCTTACTGGAGCTCTCAATTCTTTTTCCCACTGAATCTCGCCGGTTTTTGCATCTATTGTGTGTAGAACGTTATCCACTATAAAGAAAACGTTTCCTCTGTGACGCAATAGGCTCATGTTACTAATTTTTTTTCTGTGTGAGAGGTGTAATTTCCAATTCATAGCCTTTGAGTTATCAATATCAAAGGAATATAAAGCGCCGTGCTTGTCTGATAAAATAACGCTATCTTCTGTAAGCACTGGAGCTACATATCCTTGAGATAGTTTTTTATCCACTAGACTTATTCTCTCGCTTGCCATTGTGTAACTGCTACACAATAACATTATCATGACAATTATTACTTTCATTATTTATTGAAAACAAGATTCATTAATATACATCTTAAGAACCTTAATTACAACGGAAATGTTCTTGCTGCATGTTAAAAACGTTGATTTATGAACGAAATATTATATTATTATGTGAGATAATGTATACTCTTAGAGGTAGTACACCTCATCCACTATGCGGCAACGTGCATAGCTGTACGAACATTGAGATATAAAAGTAATTTATACCAAGAAGAAAGATGTCATCCAAATAGCCTCTTTTCCTGTCATCCCAGTGCTTGACACTGGGATGGCTCTGTTGCATCGCAACTGAAAAAATCTGGTGGCTACTGACAAAATTCATTATAAAATAGCCATTTAACCGCTTAAGGAAAAATATGCCACAAAAAATGAGAGTTAGTAACTGCCATGAATATAACAAATTTCTAGAAAAAAGAGGAAATATTTTTCGTTACATCGATAAAGCTATCGAAAATTGGTATGAAAATAGTCCAAAAATGCAGGGCGGCAACTATATTTATAGTGATAAAGTTGTGATTTTAGTGCATATAATCGTTAATCTTTTTAGAATTGGCTTAAGACAAACAGTCGGGTTTATAAAAGGATATTTGCAACAAATAGGAAGAGATTTAGCAGTTATCAGCTATTCGCAAGCTTCAAAAAAAACTTAATATTAAGATCAATGATTGCAGAATTGATAAAAATAATATGGAAGATATCGAAATTGCCATAGATAGCACAAGCATCAGCATTTATAACAACACACAGCAAGGAAAATAGCGCTGACAGAAAATATCGTGGTTATGAACAGACAAGAAAATTGCATGTAATGTTGAATATAAACAGCAAAAAAGCCATAGCTGCAAAATACAGTAACGGTCTGATCACTATGGAGCTTGCGATTTACTTAAAGGAGTTAATTTTCAGCATGCCATAAAAGCACTATATGCAGACAGAGCATATGACAGACATAAACTCTATAAATTGTGTGATGAATGCGGCATAAAGACAAAAATTCCTCCAAAAAAACAATGCAGCAGAGCATCCAAAGTATGGCAGAGAGAAATGCTGCAATTAGACTAATAAAGTCATACAGCGAAGATGGAATGAAGAGGTGGAAAAGGCAAACAAACTACGGAAAAAGATCTTATGTAGAAAGTTTTTTCTCGCGACTGAAACAAACATTCGGGTTTAATTTTCGGAACAAATCTGAAATTAATCGTGGGAAGGAACTGCTACTCAAGTGTTATTTGCTTAATCAATTTACTGACATTGGTATGGCTAAATTTGAAATGGCTACATGAATTTATCGTAAATTACCACCGCATAGTTGTAACATTGTACCATATTACAATGTTCGTACAGTTGTGTGCGCGACCGGGGGTTTTATACTATTCTAGAAGTAACATACGGAAAAGGGGGGATTCGAACCCCCGACATATTTTCATATGTGCACGCTTTCCAAGCGTGTGCTTTAGACCACTCAGCCACCTTTCCATGCTTATTCATAATATTGAAAATTGTACTGCTAAACAATATAAAAACCTGGTATATAGGGTTCACCACGAAAATTCACAGTATTGTTAAACTTGCTTCTGCAAGTTGGAAATGTTTTATCGCAACCTGCGAGTATTGAATATTTATCTCCAGCAAAAATTTGGTATGGAGGCGAAGTAAACAACGTAACTACTTTATTTTTATATTCTTTTACTACACCTTCAAACGCTATTGAGCCAAAGAATTTTACTACTCCGTGCTTATAATATTCATCACTCTCAGTTAAATTCGTGTCTTCAAATCTTCTTTCGTCTATTACTTTAGTGATTGTACTTATTTTACTAAATTTTTTAGTATCGGCTTTACATTTATCATCGCAAAATTGTGCTCTGCATGCAGGAGAGTATAATTCTGCTATGCTTCTCTCAAGCTTTGCTGAAAGCCCTCTAATTTCAACAATAAATCTTCCACTACTTAATGTCACTTTACCAAAAATTCCTGAATGTAGATTCATTGTTCCCTGGGTCAAGTCTTTATAATTCACAAGAAATATTTCAATATTTGCAAAGTCGTACTTTCCTGATAAAACATCTTCTTCTTTAATATCAGCACTATTTAATATCCCTTCAATTTCTAGATTATCAGTTTTCAAATCGCTGTTTAATATTATACTACTGGCTGTAAATCCACTTGAAGATTTATAGAGTATATTATCAATATTTAAATCTTCATCATAGTCAGTGAATCCCATTACTTCTCCACCTGCGAGCTTTAATTTCCAGCACGTAGCGGTGGTAAGTAATTCTCCAGCTAAATGATTTTTTAGTGTGGTTTGCATAGGGGCCTCCTGCTTAATTGATTAAATTTGAAAGTAGCTATACGGCCAGTAGAATAAGGGCAGTGTGTTCTTTTCTCATCATCTAAGTAGCCATAAAGCGTCATTCCGGTGACCATAGGGTGTCATTCCAGTGCTTGACACTGGAATCCAGGAAATTTTGCTTGTAAGTAAGCAAACTGATTTGGTGAGCATAAAAAGTGGCTGATCTTATGCTGAATAAACGCTTTTGATGAAGTTGCATGGAAAGCTGGATCCCAGTGTCTGGGCACTGGGATGACATCCTTCTTGGTGGAGTGTCCTCAAATCACAATGTTCGTACAGTTGTGTGTCACGCACTGGGATGACAGGAGAGAGGACACCATATGTTTATTTGATCGACAAATAAACACTAACAGACAAGAATACACCACAGTTAACTGTGGTGTGTACTGGCTGGTTAGAAAGAAAACTTCACACCAGTAAGAAGGAGAATTCCTTGGTTAGAAGGTACATCAGCATCAGACTCATCTTTCAGCTTACCTGTTTCGTTAGTCATAAAATAATGGAGAGCTGCGTAAGGAACAAATTTGCTCTTACTGCATGCAGGAGACAGATCATATTGAACGCCAAGTGCACCATCATGAAGCATATCTTTGTCATTCATTCTGCTGCCAAAATACGTCAAACTTGTGTAGATATTCTCATGTTGATACCCAGCTCCTACAGTCCAATACATGGTATCTATACTATCTTTACCAAATTGAGCTTTCAGCCCTTCCACTCTTTTGCCATCAGTAGCATCTTTACTATCAATTTCCGTGTAGGTATCACCAATTAATTTTTTAATACCCTTCGGTTGACCAGATTTGCCCAAGTATGCAAAAGAGGCAGCAAACTTTACGCCTTGATCTTCATTAATCTTATAATCAGCGCTTACACCAAAATTAACACCCATCAGGTCATTATACTCCACAAATTCCTTATAAAGATGCTTATCTTTACTTGGTTGCTTTGGAAAGCCATATTCACCAACTGCAGAAGTTTTAACTTTTATGTTATGTTTATCAAAGTCATATTCATATGATGCACCAGCACTTACTATGTGCTCATAGTCTGGGCCGACATGCTTTATCGTTTCCTTATGTTCTATCTTACCGCCTTTATCTTCTGAAACTGTTTCTTTTACAGTAAACAAACCACTATCATAACGAGGTGAGTAGCTGATACCAAATCTTGCGCCCATATAATTTGGTGAGTAGTAAGCAACTCTAAATGGCAGTGTAGTCATAACGCCTTTGTTATATTTCCCTGCCATGCGGAAAGAGAATTTTTCACTTTCACTCGAAAAACTTTCAGTGTAAAGACGTGGTGTTACATAAAATGGAAAGCTAGCAGCGCTTCCTTCTAAGTTCACTTTTCTGAACCAGTCACTATCTGCAGCTCCGTCAACAGTCGCAATTCTTGTTGCATCAAGCCTCATCAGAGCCTCAGGACCAAATTGGTAACCAAGCTTCACGTCACCATATTTTGAGTTAACAAACACATGCGCACTTCTGCCTTTTGCAGCATAAACACCCTGTGAAGCTCCCTTACCTTCGGTCACTGGAACATGAAACTGCACGTCAGCACCATAAAGAAGACCTAAATCTTCATTCTTATTTTCTGCTCTGAGGTGCAATATTGCATCAGCAATCATACCCATATCGTTGCTGTAATCACCAATATTTCCTATTCCTTCATAGAATATTGGATTTGCTCCTCTTGTTATATCTGGAGTGGCATTATAATACTCTGTAGATCTGTTTGGCATAACGTTATAACGTTTATAATCTGCGCCACTTGGTCCAGCTTTGCCATAACCTTGAGCATCAACAACACCACCAAAAGTTATTCTTAAATTACTTTGCCCTTGATTGGTATCGATAATATCAACTCCACCAACTGAAACAACAGGACTTGCCTTACCTTTTTCCTCTGTATTTTTGTTAACAACTTTTATATCCTTCTTTACATCTTTAGCTTCAACTTTAGCATTCTTAGTTTTAGAACGCTTAGTTTTTGAAACTTTACCTTTTTCTATATTAGAATTCTTAGCGTTTAGAGCTTTCGCTTTTGAATCCTCTATAAGCTTTGCTTTTTTCTCATTTGCTAGCCTGATCTCCTCTTTTTTCTTCTGCTCGGCTGCTAATCTTAGCTCCTCTTTTTTCTTAAGCTCTTCAGCTTTTTTTCTTGGATCAGCATTACATATTCTGTCCATCTTTTCTTTCAGTTTTTTATTTGATGTTTTCATAACTTCCACTTTTCCAGAAGTTTTTGTGCTCTCTTGCTTTTTTATTTCCTTCATACTCTCATCAGGAAAGTCAGCTGCAAAACTGCTGAAAGAACATAAAGTTAATAAAGAAACTAGAGCAGTTCTAGTATACATAGACTTTTTCATGAAGTGCCCCCAAAAAATTTCGAAATCATATCTTAAATGTAAATAGTATAAAAATGTTGAAAATTCAACTTAAAGCAACCTTATAACGAAAATAAAAGTAAAATGCAATACCTTAAAAGCAACTTTCTTAATATGCTCAACGTGTATATTAACCAAAATTTAGTACAGAGGTTCGCTTGTTAGTGCATTATAACTCGACTATTTATTCTATGGAAGTAAAATTTTTCCACCACAAGTTATTTGCCATTCTTCTTTAAATTTCTTTAGGTATTCTTTTTTTTCGCACTCTAAAAGTAGCTCTTCCACACTTTTGTTGTAGCTTTCAGTAGTAATCCTTCCCTGATGATGCATGAACCTTAAGTAAATCAAATAAGTGTTAATTACATCTGTTTCACAATAATCTCGAATCTCTTGTATCTTGCCGCTATCGTATAAGTCCATAACTTGTGACCCATCAACTCCAATCTTACCAGGAAGATTAAATGCTGCACAAACTTCGTTCATTTTTACTCTCGCAGAAGCTCCAAAATCAGAGAGGGATTCAAGCAAATCACAATGCCAATCACTGCTATATCTCTGATTGTAACTATTCCACTTATCGCCAGCTTTATGAAAATATTCTGCTTGAATGCCATGGACCATAGCACGATACTTCAGCACTGGTATATCAAAAGTGCGTCCGTTGAACGAAACTAATCTTGGCTTTTTCTCTGATATGTAGTTAAAAAATCCTTTCACTAGCTCCTTTTCACTGGAATTTAGTGTGCCTCCAGATCTTATTTCTTGCAGTGTGAACACCTCATAACCACTCTGGTAGCTTATATTGCAAAGTAAAAAACTAATAACTACAACAAGGTGAAAAGGCTGACGCAGAAAAGAGTTTTGCCCGTTTGTTATTTCAAGATGATATTTTGTTAATGCATCCCTCTTCTCTTCTACACTACTATCATCACTAATATTGAGTAAATTTTTGCAGGAATTTACATCTGGTATAGTTTCAATATCAAATACCAATAAAGAATTAAGCATTGCCTATATACTCCTCCGGACGGTCGATCCAAGGTCGCACTTTCACAAATAAAAAGAGGTGTACCTTGCACTCAAATAATTTTTCTAGTTCAGCACGCGCTTCGATATTAATTTTTTTAATATTACTGCCATCTTTTCCTAGTACTATTTTTTTATGACTATCTTTCAACACAAATATGATCTGTTTGATGACTAAACTCTTATCTTTTTTTTCCTCAAATTGTTCAGTTATAACAGCTGTAGAGTATGGCAATTCTTCACGCAAGTTCAAGAATAATTTTTCTCTCGTAATTTCTGCTGATAAAAAATTTGTCGAGGAATCGGTTATTTGATCTTCTTCATAAAACCAGGGGCTCACCGATGCAACTTCAGACAAGTAATTCATCAAATCAGAAAGTCCATCATTCTTTAATGCTGATATCATAAAAACCTTTTCAAATTTATAAAGCAAATTCAGATGCTCATGCGCCATCTTTAATTCAGGCCTTTTTACCAAATCAGTTTTATTGATAACCAAAATGCATCTGCCTTTTGTGCGCTGCAGCCGCATAAATATAGTCTTAATTCTTTCTATATTTTTCAAATAATTGCTTACATCAACAAGCAACAAAGTGATGTCACTATCCTTAACTGCCGACCATGCAGATTTGACTAAAGCTTTTTCAAGTTTTGTTTCTGCTGAGAAAATTCCTGGGGAGTCAGTAAAGACAATTTGTGTGTTGTTGCATGTTGCAACACCCCTTATTTGCGTCCTTGTTGTTTGCACTTTAGGGGTGACAATTGCAATTTTCTTGCCTATGATGCTGTTAATTAATGTAGACTTCCCAGCATTTGGTAAGCCAGCTATGGTTACAAATAAGCATTTTTGTTCTTTCACAAAGAAAATTATAAAGAAAACTGAATGCCCGCGTCAAGCTACTTATATGACAAGAAGGATGACAGAACCCTTTTTGGTTAGCATGCAAAAAGGAAAAAAACTTATTCTACAAATTAAAAATACAATATACTCAAAAACTTTTCAGAAAATCCATAGGAGGGTTTGCTAATGAAGGCTCTTGAGTTGACGCCATTGCCTGAACGACTGCTTGATTTAAGGGTAACGTTTTAACCATAAGGTCACTAACTCCTTAATATGTGTGTTCATAATTTGATTTTCCACGAAAGACATAATAGCAATAACCAGTGTAAGTTAAAATGATTGGTAAAAGCGGTATTATAACAATGAGCATTAAAGATAAACTTGGCCCAGAAGCAGCTGCATCCAGAATGGTATATTGAAAAGGTATAATCCATGGGTAGATACTAATTCCTAAACCTAAATATCCCATAAAAAAAATAGCAATACTGAGAAAGAATGGACGGTACTCCCGTTTAGTATTCTGAAGATCAAACCACAGCATGAAAAATAGCCAAGATGTGAGTAATGGAATAGAAAATAAATAATAAAAATTTGGCATGCTAAACCAAAAGTTTTTAATACGTTCATTTAAAAATGGTGTCACTACACTCACTAGTCCCATGAAAATACCTACAAAACCAAGCGTATAAGAAGCAACCTTGCGTGCCCATTCTTGTGTTATATTTTCTGTCTTCATTATGAGCCATGTAGAACCTAAAAGTGCATATCCAAATATCACAGCAATGCCTGTCATTACACTAAAAGCACTTGCCCAATCAAATTGGCCACCAGAAAAGTTGCGTCCGTTTACTTCTACACCATGTATAAATGCACCTAAAATCATGCCTTGGCAAAATGCAGCACCAAGTGACCCAAAATGAAAGGCATAATCCCATAATCGCCTGTATTTTCCTTCTGCCTTAAAACGAAACTCAAAGGATACTCCGCGCACTATAAGGCCAAGCAGCATAATAATGATTGGAATATAAAAAGCAGGCATTAATATTGAATATGCAAGAGGAAAAGCAGCAAACAACCCTCCACCACCCAATACCAACCATGTTTCGTTTCCATCCCAAAATGGTGCAATTGAGCTTATCATGTGATCACGGCATTTATCTGACGGTGCAAAAGGAAGTAAAATACCAATACCTAAATCAAACCCATCCATTAAAATATACAGTAAAACAGCTATGGCAATTAGTAATCCCCAGATTAGGGGTAAATTAATTAAGGAAGAAAAATCAAACATGATTGTTGTCCTTTCCAGATGTACCAGCATCAATCACTGAAGCTCCAATACCGTGTTTATAAAATTGCTCTTCTTCTTTAATGACAGGAATTCCTTTGTATATAAGTTTCAGAATATAGTAACTACCTGCTCCAAATATAAGGGTATACATAACGATAAATGCAATCAAAGACCATGCAACCTGAGGACCGGTAATCGCAGATGAAAATGATTCAATTGTGCGCATAATTCCATATACAGTGTAAGGTTGACGGCCAATTTCAGTAGTAAACCAACCTGCAAGTAACGCTATGAACCCAGACGGCATCATTGATATCCACCATCCATGTAAGAAACAACTTTGGAATAATTTGCCACGAAGATACTGTATAACACTTACTGACCCAATTATGATCATTAAAATTCCAACTCCAACCATTATACGGAAGGACCAGAATACCCATACTACAGGTGGTCTATCTTCTTTTTTCCATTCCTTTAATCCTTTTACTTCTCCTAAAAAATCATGTGTTAAGATCAAGCTGGCAAGATTAGGAATTTTTATCTCGTAGTGATTAATTTCATTTTGCTGATCCGGATAAGCAAATAAAAGTAAGCCAGCCCCTTTTTCGGTTTCCCATATACCTTCCATTGCAGCAATCTTAGCAGGTTGATGCTTTAGTGTATTTAATCCATGCCTATCTCCCATGAACAGCTGAAATGGTGCAGCTAAAGCTACCATAATGGTTGCCATACCAAGCATAATTCTTGCTTGAGGAGCATGTCGTTTTCTCCAAAGATAAAATGCTCCTACACCACCAACCACAAAAGCTGTTGTAAGATAGGCTGCTGTTACCATATGAATAAAGCGATAAGGGAAAGAAGGATTAAAAATAATCTCTAACCAATTGGTTGGATATAGGAGACCATTCTCACCAATCGTGAATCCAGCGGGTGTTTGCATCCAACTGTTGGCCGCAATAATCCAAAAAGCTGAAATAAGCGTTCCCACTGCAACAATACAAGTAGAAGCAAAGTGCATACGAGAACTTACTCTATTCCATCCAAATAGCATAATACTCAAAAAAGATGCCTCCAGAAAAAAGGCTGTTAAAACCTCAAAGGAAAATAGAGGGCCGAGAACATTGGCTATGCGGTCAGAAAAAATCGACCAATTGGTACCAAGTTGATATGACATTACAACTCCAGATACCACTCCCATGCCAAAAGCAACGGCAAAAATCTTGATCCAGAATTTATAAACATCACGGAAACGTGTATCACCAGTCTTAAGCCAACACCATTCCAAAAAGGCTAGAAAACTTGCAAGCCCGATCGTGAAAGCAGGAAATATAATGTGAAAGCCTATTGTGAAGGCAAACTGAATTCGAGCTAGCAGCACAGAACTAAATTCAAACATTTTATCCAATACCCATGTATTACAAATAATAGCCAAATCTACCTATAATTCAATCCATTTTTTCACAAAATTGACCTTACCCAGAAAAAGTAGAGAGAAAGTTAAGACGTTTTTGTCATGAGAATAAATTGTGCAGGAATACAACTGTTCTCCCTTGTCATACCGTCACGGTATCTCTAGATCCCGCTAACACGTAGCGGAATGACGAATTACTTAACCATCATTACACCGTCATACCGCGATTCATTCGCGGTATCTCAAAGCATAGATCCCGCTAACACGTAGCGGGATGACGGTTGTTGTTTAGCTATAAATATTAAGAAATTTACCAAATGAAAAAAAAGGCAAAAGAAGCCCTGGGGTTATTATCCGCTTTAAAATATTGGCGTTTTTTATGTTTTAAACGCTTGACAAGCGAGATTCAGCCGCTTTTAATTGCAACTAACTTACGCTGCAAATGTTTAAGAAATTTACTAAGCAGAAAAAAAGACAAAGAATCCCCGAGTTAGCTAGTCTTTTACTATCTCTGTCGAGTATTGGCATTTTTTGATGTCTTGTAACGCTTTATAAGCGCGTTCAGCTTATTTAGATAAAAACCTAGATGTAGATGAAGTTTTGTAAAGACATACAGTATCTATATACTGCAAAAAATTGAACATAAGACGCCGATACATTAAGTAATCCTTACCTTTTAATCTGCAGATTGGCGAAAGCAAATACAATAGCTTCAGTTTCATGATAAGGGGGTTGGCGAAGGGTGTCAAGTAACTTTTGCATTTAATCCATTTCTATGGCTTATATAATAATCGTTATTGTAGTATAATTTAGAATAATGCAATAGATACCTAAATGTTTTAGCTATTAATTATATGTTGCACAAAAGCATATATTGCCCTACCATCCAAGTAGGTTAGAAATAAAGAGGTTTTTATGAGTTTTACTTTACCTGAATTACCATACGATAAAACAGCTTTGGAGCCTTATATATCTGCAAAAACCTTAGATTTTCATTATGATAAGCACCATAAAGGATATTTAAATAAACTCAATGAGCTAGTTGAAAATACGGATTATCAACATGTAAAAATTGAGGAATTAATAACAAAAGTGCATGGTAATAGCGGCAACTTGCCTATATTTAATAATGCAGCACAAGTTTGGAACCATACTTTTTATTGGAATTCAATGAAAAAAAATGGTGGTGGTAAGCCTAAAGATGGTAGTCTTCTAGCAAAAAAAATTCAAGACGATATCGGTGGCTTTGATAAATTTTATGAAGAATTTTCGAGTCATGGAGTAAGCCAGTTTGGCAGTGGATGGGTATGGTTAGTGCTCGAAAAAGGTAGGTTAGGAAAGCTCAAAATCACCAAGACTCCAAATGCAGATTTGCCAATAATTTATGGCCAAGTGCCACTACTCACTATGGATGTGTGGGAGCACGCCTATTATTTAGATTGTCAAAACCGTAGAATTGACTACATAAAAGTTTTCCTTGATCATTTGATTAATTGGGATTTTGCAGAAGAGAACTTAGAAGAATATATGAGATGAATATACCCCGGGTAACAAAATTAGATAATGGTCTGCGCATAATAACTGAGCAGGTGCGTGATATTGATTCCGTAGCTTTAAGCATACGAGTTGGTGTTGGCAGTAGAGCAGAAAGTGCAAAGCAAAATGGAATATCCCATTTTTTAGAACACATGGCTTTCAAAGGGACGAAGACAAGAACTGCCTTTGAAATTGCAAAAGCTTTTGATGACATAGGTGGAGTTTTCAACGCTAGCACCGGTAGGGAAAGCACCACCTATTATGCAAAAGTCCTCAAGAAAGACATAAAAACTGGTATTGATATATTAATAGATATATTGATGAATTCCACGTTTCCAGAAGATGAATTGGAACGTGAGAAGGGTGTTGTAATACAAGAGATTTTTCAAACTAATGATTCACCAAGTGACATTATTTTCGACAAATATTTTGAGGCAGCTTATAAAGACCAACCATTTGGTAGGTCAATCTTAGGCACGCAAAATACTGTAAAATCTTTTACTCGAGGAGATCTAGATAATTACATAAATGAGCATTACTTTGGTGAGAATATGCTATTTGCCGTTGCAGGAAATGTTGAACATGAAGAAGTTGTTGCATTAACCAAAGATTTTCTCTCAAAGATTCATTCTAAAAAGCTGAAAAAAAGCCAAAATGCGAGCTGTACTGGTGGTGAGTATTTAGAACATCGTAAATTAGATCAGGTACACTTGCTAATTGGTCTACCTAGTGTTTCTCGCCATGACGATAAATATCACACGTTTCAAGTGCTTGATTCTATATTAGGGAGCGGAATGTCATCACGTTTATTTCAGGAAGTAAGGGAAAAGCAGGGATTAGCTTACTCTGTTTATTCATTTAATTCCAGCTATACTAATACAGGAATGTTTTCCATTTTTGCTGGTACAGACAGTAGTAACTTAGATAAGCTTTTAAAATCTATAACGACAGAGTTGAAGAAGTTGTCTACAGATGATCTGAAGGAAGAAGAAGTAAATAGAGTGAAAGAGCGAGTAAAATCCCAAATTTTAATGTCACGCGAAAGTGTTAGCTCACGTGCTGAAACATTGGGACACTACTACGGTAACTATAATAGGTACATCAGTAAAAATGAATTAATAGAAAAAATTAGTGCAGTTACCACTGCTAACGTAAAAAAAGCAGCAGAAGAATTGTTATCTCAGCATGAAAAAACCACTCTAGCTGCAATTGGAGAAATTGAATCATTGCCAAGTTACGATAAAGTGGTTTCTATGCTTAAAGCTTAGTGTACTTTAATTATGTTGCTTAAGCTCACTAAAAAGTTCAATGAACGGTTGCAAAATCCTTTCTATAAAAAGTTTGCTTTCTGGTTCATCGCGTATATTACTTATCAGTTTATTCAAAGTTTTCTCGCTGTTTCGTAAAAATAAATAGCTTTCTACTGCTTGCACACCAGACAAGACAGTCAAAATTCCTCCTATCACTAGACAAGCAGCTATAGCAGGTACGGTACCCACTGCAATTGCAGTTGCGATTAATGATAACCCAGCTAAGAATGTAACGGCTGAAACGCAAAACGCTATTTGATGTTTTTCTTTATTGTTAACCATAAATACCTCACAAAAACTATATTTTTAACATACCAGTGTTGTCATGTATTGTCAAGTTTTTAAAGAAGATTAAAAAATGCAACGCACATGTGCAAAAAACGCTAACTATGGATTAGCCAAGGAAGAAAGAGTAGGAAGAGGAAGGCTTTTTCTGTTTTAGGGAATATAAAATAAGCGTAGAAAAATATGAACTAGGTGTATAATTCACAGTGTAGTGGTGTCTCACTAATCCAATTATTTTTCTCCCGATCTAGCCTATCATCTAATATAGCCTGCCTTATTGATGCCATTAACTTATTCATAAAGAAAATATTATGAATGGTAACGAGCGTGTAAGCCAGGAGCTCTTTAGCTTTCAGTAAATGGTGTATATAAGCTCTTGAATGTTTTCTGCAGGTAAAACATAAACAGTCACTTTCAATTGGGTTGTTGTCCAGCTCAAATCGTTGATTCCGCAAATTAATATGCTCTTTGCACTTTGAAGAAATAGAATTTCTGTTTTTTACTTTAACAAGTGCGCCACCATGCCTTGCTAAGCGGGTTGGATGCACGCAATCAAACGTGTCAATTCCAAGCTCTACTCCGCGAAAGATGTCCACAATTCCACCAATACCAAGCAAATGAGTAGGCCTGTCTTTTTTCAGGTGGTCCATAGTGAAAGAAACTACATCATGCATCTGCTCTTTACTTTGACCAAGTGATCCACCTATTGCTTGACCAAAAAATGGCAAATCGTTGATAAAATCACAACTTTCTCTACGTAAATCTTGATACACTCCGCCTTGACTAATTCCATACAGTGCCTGCTTGCCATTATTGTTTTTTTCAAATTCATTTAAAGAACGTTCAGCCCATCTGTGGCTCATGAGCATTGATTTTGCTGTGTATTCTTTGCTTACGTGAAATGGAGTGCATTCATCTAAAACTAGGATTAAATCTGCACCTAATTTCTGTTGAATTTGTACAGATTTTTCAGGAGTTAAGCAATAAATTTTACCATTAATGTAAGAACGGAAAATTGCCCCATCCTCATTAATTTTGATCAAAGTTTTTTGTTTTTTTCTTATTCCTTTTATCTCTTCCGAAACTGATCCGTGGCCTAAGCTAAATATCTGATATCCACCTGAGTCAGTTAGCATTGGCCCATTCCATCCTATCATCTTGCGCAAACCACCAAGTTTTGCAACAGTATTCTCTCCTGGTTGAAGCATTAGGTGATAGGTGTTGGAAAGTATGATTTGGGTACCAGCTTCACTTATTCTTTCAATATCTGCAGCTTTAATTGCAGCTTTTGTTGCGCAGAATATAAAAGCGGGGGTTTCTACGCTTCCATTTGGAGTTTTAATTGTTCCAACTCTTGCAGAACCTGATTGCTTGATTCTCTTGAATGAAAATTCTTCTTTCATCTATTTGCCTGAAAGTTCTGTTATGATGTTTTCTACTTTCTCAGGAGTAAGATTTTCATAGAAGTCATTATTGATCTGCACAACGGGAGCATTAACGCATGCACCTAGGCATTCAACTTCTTTTAAAGTGAACAAATTATCTTTAGTAGTCTCACCGATATTGATTCCAAGTTTTTTTTTAAAGGTATTTAAAACTTCTTCACTATTGCACAACCAGCAAGGAGTTGTTCTACAAATTTGTATTAGATATTTGCCTACTGGTTTTAAATTATACATGGTGTAAAAATTTGCCACTTCATATACACGAATATGTGGAATATGCAGCATATCAGCAACATAACGCATAGCAGATTCAGAAACCCATCCGCATTGCTCTTGAACCAGATATAGTAAAGGCATAACAGCACTACCTTCTCTACCTTTGGGATACATCTCTATAAACTTTCCCGCTTTCTTGAGGTTTTCTGATGTAAAACTAAACTGCTCTTCTTTTTCTATCATTCATGAGACTCGTGTAAACTTTAACAGATTATACCTGTAGAACCAATGATTGCAATTGTTGGTTTTTTGAGAAATAGCATAAAGCTTCTTAGCCCTCTTCAAGCTTATATTTACCTTTTAGTATAAAATATTATATTAATTTTTTAATTTTAGTTAAAATTTTCATTGACATTAACACACAGGAGTAATCATAATAGCATTTTATTAATATTTTAAATAAAATTATGTCTATATTAAGAAGATTGCTCGGGATCAACTCAAATACACCGGAAATTAAAGAAGCGATAGGTTTTAATCCAACAAACGTAGAATTAATTGAGGGGAATGGAGTTGCTTACGGACTCAGCTATCAAGATAATGGTAATGGGAGCAGTAAAGTAAAATTACTTATTAGTCCATTATATCAATCAAAAACATACGAATGTGGTACAAATATCAGCGTAGCAAATGAATTCAAAGATCAATTATCTCTCACATTAATAGAAGATTCAGCTGAAATAGATAAAGTTGGAGTTATCTTTCCTGAAGAAGGAATTAGCGAAGAAGGAGAAAAATGCGTTAAAGGCTTATCTTTTAACACTTACGGAATTAAACAATCAGTTAATACTCCTTCAGTTGAACATTTAGATAAAAGAAAATTACAAAAGAATATTGATAATAATAGTCTTGCAAATGTGGGCAATAGTTACTTTCAACCAAGAGCAGTGAAAGTTGGTAATGGTGACGTAATTGTAATCGCCCATAACTTAAAGGATCAAACTTTAGTTTCTTGGTACTTAAAGTCAAGCGAGAGCGGAAAATTTAAGGTATTGACTGGAGAAAAAGGTGTTACAGAAAGAAAATTGTTCAATTTTGATAATCAGGGGCAATTGGCATTAAATGGAAACACGATGCTTTATTCGCAAGTGAGCAAAAGGATTACTAAGGAAAATCAAGAGGTGAGAAAAACACGTATTTTTAAATTTGATATGGCTAAAGTGATTCAGGGTCTGAAGGATAGAGTTAATGGCTTTTTACTTGGTAATCGAAAAGGTCAAATAGATAATAAAGCACTATCTCTTTCTAGAGAACATGAAATAAGCTTTTTGCAGTATGTTGAACAAACGGAAGGAAATGATCTAGTTGCTTTTCTTGAAAATGACCAATCAGCTAATGAGCAGAGGTTACATATAGCAACTCTACTTAAAAATGGATCAGTGTCAGATTTTCCTATCTATCAATTTACAGATCCTATAGAGCAATTATATATTAAAGGCAACGGTCAGGGTGGTTTTATCGTAACTGCGGTAAGTGGAGAAAATATTGTAACTTTTAATCAAAACGGCTCTGGAAAATCTTCTGAAGCAACAATAATACCGGCAAATAGCATCAAAACTCTCAGTGATTTTGTTAATATCATTAACGGTCGATTAACGCCAGATATTATTTCTAGTAGTACCGTGGCTCCTATAACTGTTGCAGAAACGGTTGTGACTTCTAAGAAGACGCCGACTGCTGCAATTACTAGCACAGCAGAAACCGACGCTGTGAAGACTACTAAATTGACAACGGAAGCCGTTGCACCTACTTCTACAATGAATAAACCTTCAACAGAGTCAACGACTCAAACAAGTACAGTAACAGTGGAGCCAACAACAGCAACAAAAACAACTGCTACTTCACAAGCAACCACGATTACTGCAACGTCAACTAATGTGCCTTCGGAAACTGAAATAAGTACTGTAAAACCTACAGCAGCGACTGGTGCGTCGACTTCTACGATGAGTAAACCTTCAACAGAGTCAACGACTCAAACAAGTACAGTAACAGTGAAGCCAACAACAGAAGCCGTTGCACCTACTTCTACAACGAATAAACCTTCAACAGAGTCAACGACTCAAACAAGCACAGTAACAGTGGAACCAACTGCGCCAACAACAAGCTCAGAGAAAACTACACAAACAGTATTTAGTATACCAAGTACTAGAACAAAAGAGTCAACAACTCCTATATTCACCACGACTTTACTTCCTCAGTCTACTTCTTCACCACAACCTACTCAACTTGCTATAGGGTCTAATAAGGCAGGAATGATAGGGGGATCTTTGGTTGGAGCAATAGGTATTGTTGGAATTATAGGATTCATAGCATATAGATATGTTAAGGGTCGTAATGCTGCTCCTGTATTAGAACTAACTGATTTGGGTTATAGAAGGCGATCATCTTCAAGTAGCGATGAAGAAATTTTTACCACTGGTAACAGAATGCGAACTATATATCAATCTGAAACAGTGCTAAATAGTATATCAGTAGAAAGTAGTAGTCGATCAAGAAGTAGCTCATCGTCTTCAAGCGGTGGACCAGGCTCTTGACTAACTGAAGCGGAGTCTAAAAGTGAAAAAAGCTTATCTTGGGATAGTGATGATGTGCCGGAATATCACCTTTAGCTATTTGTCTAAATGTTTTTAATATGTAGACTGTTAGGAAATTGTCTTTTGCTTTTGTGATTTTCATGTTAAAGTATAATTCCTAGGTGAAATAAGTAGCTGCTGTTGTGTGATAAACATAGCAGAGGAAAGTCCGGGCTCCAAGGAAAAATAGTGACGGGTAATGCCCGCCGGAGGTAACTCCAGTTATAGGGCTACAGAAAATTACCGCCTAAAATATTTTTAGGTAAGGGTGAAAAGGTGTGGTAAGAGCACACCATGGCAATGGCAACATTGGTAGTCGAGTAACCAACACTAGGAGCAAGATTAAATAGAAGTAGATTTTATGTTTTCCTCATATCTACTCGGGTAAATCGCATGCGGTAAATGGTAACATTTACTCCAGATAAATAGCTACATAAACAGAACTCGGCTTATATTTCACCTAGGCGTTCACATGATACGTGCGATATAAGCCATGCTATATTTAAATGTGTAGGCATTTCATGCGTTGTCCTTCACTTGTTCTGCTTGATAGCCATCACTACTTTCGCCTACATTAACATTAGAATATTCATCATCATCAATATACTCTTTCAGAACATACCCTCTGCCCCAAACGGTTTCTATGTGGCTTTTTCCATCATTTGCACTTTCAAGTTTCTTACGTAATTTGCACATAAAAACATCAACTATCTTGTTATCTGAAGGTTCATCCAAGCCATTGTAAAGATGATTTAAGAACATTTCTTTTGTTAGTACTGTTCCTTTACGCAGTGCTAGCAATTCTATCATAGAATACTCTTTATTAGTAAGGTGAACCGTTTTACCTTTCACCTCAACAACCCTGTGATCAAAATTGATATTTATATTACCAATCTTTATCACCGATTCAGGATGGCCTTTAGTACGACGCACTATGGCCTTAATTCGAGCTAATAACTCGCTTTTATGAAATGGCTTGGTTAAGTAATCATCGGCACCATACCCGAGTCCTTTAGCTTTGTGATTGACAGCGGATATGCATGAAAGTATTAAGACAGGAACTTTGATTTTTGCACTTCTTAGTCTTAACAATATATCATATCCGTCAATATCACCAGGTAAGTGTATATCTAAAATAACTAGGTCATAGTAATCTCCGTTTGAGGAAACCATATTATTGTTATAATCTTGTGCAGAAGTAACAACGTCACAGAAGTGTCCATCAGAAGTTAAGGCGTTAACTACAGTCTTTGCACTTACTTGATCATCTTCAATTAATAATATACGCATATTTTACACCCCATAAATAATTTATAATTTTAGTAATATATATAACTAAGGAAAGTAATAAATCAAATTTTTATTAACAAATGATCAAAATTACACTTATTAATTAATAGTAAATATATTGTTCCAAAGTTATATAAATAGATCTAAAATATAATAGACATACCATGATAGTAATAATATTTTTAGTAAATATTGAATTAAAGTTACTATTATTAAAAGAATACTTCGGTTAATAAATATTTAACTATTCTATATGTCTGTGTTATATTTTTAATTTACTTATCCTACTATTTTAAAGTATAAGTAATATTTTCAGGAATATTGTGTGGCAATATCAATTTTAGGTGCTGGTGCATGGGGTACAGCAATCGCAATTTCATTAGGTAGTAAGAAAGATGTGATTTTGTGGACTCACAATGAAACTACATTTGAATCAATCAACGGGAAAAGAGAAAGTGACAAGCTACCCGGTTGTCGAATTTCTGATAATGTGTCAGTAAAATTGGCTATTGAAGACATAATTAATGCTTCAGTAACAATCCTCGCTGTTCCCACTCAGTCTCTGAGGAAGGTATGTCAGCAATTGCATAATTGTAATCTGAAAAAAGATGTAGCAATAATTTTAGCTTGTAAGGGAATAGAAAAGTCTACATTAAAATTACCTAGTGAAATAGTAAATGAAATTTTACCTAACAATCCTATTGCTATTTTTTCAGGTCCTAGCTTTGCTGTAGAAGTTGCAAGAAAATTACCCTATTCAATGGTTCTTGCATGCCAAAATAACACATTAGGTTCAAAGCTAGTATCAGAGCTGCAACAAGAAAATGTTAAATTGGAGTTTAGTAACGACATTATAGGAGTACAGATTTGTGCAGCGTTAAAGAACGTTTTTGCTATAGCGTGTGGGATTGTTCTAGGTAGTAAACTTGGGTTTAATGCTCATGCAGCATTGATTACGAAAAGTATGAGCGAAATTAAGGCTTTATACTCAGCAAAAATTGGTGACGGTAGTGTGGATATAAATACACTACTTGGGCCAGCATGTCTGGGTGACCTAATTATGACATGCACATCCTTGAATTCAAGAAACTTATCTTTTGGGTTTAAAATAGGTAATAGTGACAATGGCTTTAATGTTCAGCAGATTTTGTCAGAAGGCAAGTCAGTGATTGAAGGTTTTAGCACTGCTGAGTCCATATTTAATTTAGCAGGAAAGCTAAAGATAAAAATGCCTATATGTGAAGCGGTCTATAGATTATTGTATGAAAGCGCCTCTATAGAGGATACTCTTTCTGTTCTTATAAGTTAATTTTGTATTTGGATATATTGTGAAATTTTTATATAAATTAATATCAACGTGGTGGCTGTCTGGAACAGTAAAAAAAATGCCAGGTACTGTGGGTAGTTTGGCTTCTTTTCCGCTTGTTCCTGTAATCCTGAGCAACAAAATTTTAGGTGCAGCAATTATTTCTTTTTTATTCTTAATTGGATTATGGTCTACAGGTAATTATATAAAACATTACAAGACTTCATGTGATCCAAAAGAGGTAGTAATTGACGAAGTGGTTGGTCAATTGCTGACGATACTTTTAGTTTCGATATTGTTAAGCCAAGAGATGAATTGTTCTTCATTGTTGTTGTGCTTTTTTTCTTTTAGGTTTTTTGATATAATAAAAACGTGGCCTATAAATTTAATCGATAAAAATACCAAAGGTCCTTTAGGTATTATGCTAGATGACGTTATAGCTGCAATTTTAGCCTGTGTTCTTATAGGAGCCTTTTATTGTTTATTGTTGGTGTATGCAGGATAAAAAAATTTATTATTCAAGCTTAATTGTTCAAAATCTAAAGGATTATATACTGTACACAGCGAATTTATCTGAGTGGGAAGTACACGATGAATTTGATAACATCATATTTACAATAAATGGTACCAGGGAGTCATTATTTAATTTTGTGTTCTGTGGAGATCAATGTACCGAGCTTTCTATACAAAAAACTCTAGATTATCTCAGAACAAGAGATATAGAAGCAACATGGGTAATAAATTCACATATGAAAATAAGAGATATTTTAGAAAAGTGTGAAATAAAACACGTTAGCACACCAAAAAAAGCTTTACTTAATATGAAAAATTACTTTTTACCTGCTGATGTTATTCCAAACTTGAGGTTAAATGCTGTGAATGGTAGCAACCTCTTAGAACAGTTAGATCTACACACTTCTAAAATTTTTTATCATGGCGTTGGAATTGTCAGCACATTTTTTCGCGGATTATCAAATTATGATGATAAGAACTCAAGATTAAGATTTTTTCTTGTAACACTAAATAATGAAATTATTGGGACATGCGGTCTTTATGTTCAAGATAGCGTAGCTGGTTTTTATAGTGATGGAGTTTTACCAATTTACAGGAATCGTGGAATAGGTACCCAAATGGTTTTAGAAAGAATAAAGATAGCTAAACAGCTTGAATGCAAATATATAGTAGCACATTGTATGAAATCTTCTGTGAACCTTTATAAGAGATTGGGCTTTCAAATGTTAGGCAATCTTTACTTATATACCTCTTCAGCATAATTCTGAGCGGTTACAAATTTTTACATTTGTTTTAAAAGTGCTATGTTTTTTTTGTATGAAGTGGTTTTAATATTGATTCTAATATTATTCTTTCTCTCTTATTCTAAATTAAAAATTAGTAATAAGATTAAGAACTTACAGCATCAAAATGTTATCATAAATAATTTAATTGATACTGTGAATGATGGGTTTTATATTTGGGATGCAAAAAAACGTATAGAAAAGTTCTCTCCCAATTTACTAATTTTGCTTAATACTGTTTTTTACTCATTTAATGAGTTTGTGAATTTTTTTGAGCAATCAGAAAGCTTAATCAAAAATTTTGTTGAGGCAAAGGAAATAAATAAATCTTTTACTCTAGATTTAAAGTCAAAAGACAGTGAGGTTTATTGCATATGTTACGGTAGAAGCATAATAGATGATTCTAACAATGTGATAGGTGTGCTGTTATGGATAAGGAATGTCTCAGACTGTAAGATAAAGGCTAACGGACTTGAGTTAGAAAATAGTAAGCTTACACAGGAAGTGGAGAGCTATAAAAACGTTTTCAACTCTTTACCATTTCCAATACTAAGATATAACAAGAGTAGAAAGGTGGAATTTTATAACTTGTTTTATGATAAATATGTAGATGGTTCTAAGAAATTTGCTATTACCGGTAGCGCTCATAGCACAAAACCAGGAAGACATGTCATAACTTATAAGAACGAACCTAAGGTTTTCGATTTTGTTAAAATTCCAATACAAGGTTCTGGTAGCATAGTAATGTATGGGAAAGATGTTAGTGATGCAGAGAAATTATATACTGAATTAAACAGTTATTTAGCTACACAGAAAAATTTGCTTGAGAGGTTACCGGTTGCTATAGTAATATATAGTAAGAATCAAAAGCTAAAATTTTATAATAATGCTTTTATAAAAACCTTTCAATTTGACCCAAAATTTTTGGCATCTTACCCAACTTATCACGAAGTTATGCTTTACCTCTTCGAATCTAAAAAGCTTTTAGAAAAAGAGGATTTTCAAACTATTAGTAACCAAAGACATGAGTTGTTCAAAAAATTATTTGAATCGTACGATGATACGATGCACTTCACAAACGGAAAAGCGTTCAGGGTATTAACAATACCCTACGCTTCGGAAGGTTTGCTGTTCTCTTACGAAGAATGCAAAAGATAATACTTAAACTCCTTCTCTCTCTACCATGAGCTGTTTTACTTTCGCTATTGCTCTTGCTGGATTAAGTCCTTTAGGACAAGTTTTTGTGCAATTCATTATTGTATGACAACGATACAACTTGAATGGGTCGTTTAAAACATCAAGTCTTTCACCTGTCTTATTATCACGGCTGTCAGCAATCCATCTGTAAGCTTGTAATAGTATTGCTGGTCCTAAAAATTTATCACTATTCCACCAGTAGCTTGGGCAACCAGTCGAACAGCAAGCACATAATATACAGTCGGACAAGCCATCTAATTTTTTTCTATCTTCAGAAGATTGAGAGTATTCTTTATTTGGTAGGGCAGGCTTATCTGCTTGTAACCAAGGTTTAATTGATTTGTATTGCTCATAAAATTGGCTCAAATCCGAGACTAGGTCCTTTATTACATACATGTGAGGTAATGGATATATTTTTACGTCACCTTTTATATCATGTATAGATCTAGTACATGCAAGAGTATTGGTTCCGTCAATATTCATGGCACAAGATCCACATATGCCTTCTCTACAAGAACGTCTGAAAGTTAAAGTCGAATCTATTTCATCCTTTATTTTTATTAATGCATCAAGTACCATAGGGCCACAACTATCCATATCAATAAAAAATGTGTCTATTCTAGGGTTTTTCTCGTCATCAGCAGACCAACGGTAAATTTGAAATCTTCTGATGTTTTTTGCTCTAGCAGGAATAGGATAAATTTTGCCCTTTTGATTAATTTTAGAATTCTTTGGCAAAGAAAACTGAACCATATCACTTACCTTTTATTGTTTATAGCTAAAACCCTTTGTAGATAACATATTTTATTATCATCTACTATATTTTTATTAAATTCCTTTTAAATCGCACACATATTGTAGCCAAGCGAAGCTAAAATCTCTCTTTCTAGATTTTTCATTATAATTTCTTCATCTTTTTTTTGGTGATCATAACCAAGTAAATGCAGTAATCCATGCACTAACATGTGTGCAATGTGAGCAAGAATGGGTATATAATACTCATGCGATTCTCTTTTTATTGTGTCTATTGAAATTGCTATGTCTCCTAAATCGCACTCATTAGACAATTGTTCATACGGAAATGATAGTACGTTAGTTGGCTTATCCATTTCTCTAAATTTTAAATTAAGTTGATGTAGCAAGTCATCATCAGCCAGAGCTATTGATATATTTGGTTTATAGTGGTCTATTTTTAATTCTTTTAGAGAAGCATTGATGACACCTAATACAAAATTTTTAGGATTTTCTATAATGCTGCACCATTTCTTGTCAAGAATATTTACTTCTAACATGAGTGACACATCAGTAAGGGTGTCATGCAAATAGCTGACACTGGAATCCAAAAAAGAAGAGTTATAGACCCTTGTGTCATGTACACAACTGTACGAATATTGTACACTAGAAGGATGTCA
Source organism: Wolbachia endosymbiont (group A) of Opomyza germinationis (assembly GCF_964264765.1). Lineage (NCBI taxonomy): Bacteria > Pseudomonadati > Pseudomonadota > Alphaproteobacteria > Rickettsiales > Anaplasmataceae > Wolbachia > Wolbachia endosymbiont (group A) of Opomyza germinationis. The sequence continues at coordinate 1,071,138 of NZ_OZ183482.1, read as the reverse complement.
TCCCAGTGTCTAGGCACTGGGATCCAGGAATTTTGATTAGACATCAAGTTAGTGAATATAAAAGTAGCTAATCTTATATTAAAACACAACGGCTTTAATGTGGTTGCATTAAGGCTGGATTCCAGTGTCAAGCACTGGAATGACACCTTTGTGTTTGATGCAAAATCGGCTATAACGTTTAATGCACTGCCTTCGAGACAAATATTCATACAGCTGTGCGTTGTGTGCTGAGATGACATCATTTAGGAACTGAAATGACAGGTATTACACATCACTCATCCTTATTATTTCATTCCATTCAATTTCCGAAACTGGGGCAATTGATAAACGTGGTTGTTTTAATATAGTCATATTTTTCAAAAGTGGGTTTTGTTTTATATTATTTAACGTTACTTGGTTATTTAAAGGTTTCAAAAACTTTACATTCACTAATCCGAACTTGGGATCATTAACATGATAATACTCTTTAAATACTTCAACGATTCCAAGTATTGCTTTCTCTTTACCTGTATGATAAAAAAACGCAAGATCGCTTGCTTTCATAATTTTCATGTAATTTTGAGCTTGATAATTGCGCACACCATCCCACTCAACTACCTGCTCCTTTTCCATTTTTTGCCATGAGTATTCACTTGGCTCTGACTTAAGTAGCCAAAATTGCATTATTTTTTTCTTCTTAAGTAAGCTGGTATATCATAGATATTGCTGCCCCACTTAGCTCCTTCGCTTACCTGTTCAGCTGGTTTTGTTTCCAGTGTTTTGTCTTGTGTACTTTCACTTTGACTATATGGCCACTTAAATTTCTCTTTCTCTGAGTCTTCGCTCTGACTTATAGGTGAAGTTTCTGATTTATTATTGCGACCATCAATGCCAGTTGCAAGAACAGAAACTCTAACTCTTCCCTCCATCGCTTGATCAAAAGTAGCACCAAATATTATATTTGCATTTTCATCTACTTCTTCACGCACTCTATTGGCTGCAGCATCAACTTCAAACAGAGTCATATCTCCGCCACCAGTAATGTTAATTAATATTCCTTGCGCACCTTTCATTGATACATTATCAAGCAATGGATTAGATATTGCAGCCTCTGCAGCACTAATTGCTCTATCTTCTCCTTCTGCCTCTCCGGTGCCGATCATCGCTTTGCCCATCTCGCTCATTACTGTTTCTATATCAGCGAAGTCAAGATTGATAAGCCCTGGCATGACCATCAAGTCAGTTACTCCTCTGATGCCAATGTGCAGAACATTATCAGCAAGTTTAAATGCATCAGAAAATGTAGTTTTTTCATTTGCAATTCTAAATAAATTCTGATTTGGAATGACAATAAGTGTATCCACGTATTTTTGCAGTTCTTCAAGTCCAAGCTCTGCAATGCGCATACGGCGCACACCTTCAAAACCGAACGGTTTAGTTACAACTCCAACAGTCAATATCTTTTTTTCTTTTGGCGCTCTATCCTTAACTGCGGCTCTTGCTTCTCTGGCTGCTTTTGCAATTACCGGTGCTGCACCGGTTCCAGTACCACCGCCCATTCCTGCTGTGATGAAAAGCATATGACTATCTTTTATATGCTCCATAATCTCATCAATTGACTCTTCTGCTGCACCTTTGCCAACATCAGGCAAAGCACCAGCACCAAGCCCCTTAGTTAAATTAATGCCAAGCTGAATTTTTTTATCACATAACGACTTTTCTAGTGCTTGAGCATCGGTATTTGCGACAACAAAATTCACTCCTTGCAAATTAGATTGGATCATGTTATTCACAGCATTTCCACCAGCACCACCCACTCCCACAACGGTAATCCTTGGGTGTAATATAGGCAACTCCGGCAGACTAAGATCAATAGACATTTAAATTACTCAAATTTAGCGAATTCACTTGATAATAAGTTACCGCTTTTTTAATAATATGCAAATACTTTTCACTTCTATAGGCGTAAATAGTAAACGGGATTTACTTATTCTTAACATTTATACTAATAAGTGCCGTTAATTATAATAACTAGATTCTTAGATGACATCACTTAACCGATGCAAAAAATAGAAAACGTTTATAAAAAGGGACAGAAACCTATCCCTTTTTATTTTGTTGAAGATTATTATATTGTCTGATCTTTCCCTTTCAATGCTTCAACTGCAACATCTTTTAATTTTGAGGCAACTTGATATGTTCCATAAACAGCAGCAACTGCAGCAATTGCCATTATGGCACCCGCAACTATCTGACCAGCAACACCTGTTCCGATAAATCCAGGTAATGAAGCAGCTATTGCTTGATTTGTTCCAACAAAGTAACTGGCAGTCTTAGCAAGAAACCCAGAAGCTTCTGCTGCACTAACAAAGCCTGCTTTCATATGCATTGCTGTAAAGACAACACTTGCAACTGCAAGCGGAAATAATGCTGTTCTCCCTTTATTATGCATAGCGTACTGACCAGCTCCACCAGCAGCACCAGGAATTCCCCAGTATTTTTCAGCTTGTATATATCCTTCTGAAATAGCATGAAAAATGCCATCCTCTTTTCTATACTCATAATTTGTTAATGCCATAACTCTACTCCTTAAATAGAATGTTAAAATTTCATTAAGGAAGCATATAGTAAAAAAAATTGCCTGTCAAGTAAACTAATTTTTTAATATACCTTTATTCTGTAATTGAGCGCTTCAGCAATGTGTGCTCTTTTTACTTCTTCACTTTTTGCAAGATCTGCAATAGTTCTTGCAACTTTTAATACGCGTGTGTAGCCTCGATTGGAAATGTAATTTTCTTTCAGTACGTATTTTAGCAATTCTAACCCTGCCTGATCTGGTTCAGTAAATTTATTAAATGCTTCACCGCTTACTTCTGAATTGCAACGAATATTTAATTCACTATAGCGCTCAGTTTGAACTTTTCTTGCTGCTATCACTCTTTCTCTTATAATTTTAGTACTTTCTCCCTCCACAGAGATTTCAGGAGAGAGTATGCTAACGTTTGGCATTTCAATGCATATGTCTATTCTATCAAGCAATGGGCCTGATATTTTGTTTTTGTAATCTGTGCCACACTTTGGAGCTTTGTTGCACGATCTGCTTGCATCACCTAAATAACCGCACCTGCAAGGGTTCATTGCAGCTATCAGTTGAAAATTGGCAGGGTAGGTTATGTGAGCATTTGCCCTTGCAACGGTAACTTTTCTATCTTCAAGTGGTTGGCGCAGAGAATCAAGCACGAGTCTTGGAAATTCAGGTAGCTCATCAAGAAATAACACGCCATTGTGAGCCATGGTAATTTCTCCGGGTTTTGCATTCTTTCCTCCTCCTATCATTGCTGGCATGGAACATGAGTGATGAGGTTCACGAAAGGGGCGAGTTACTTTGAATATTTCATTACCAGTTTTTGTTATGCTGGAAATAATATTAACATCAATCATCTCCTGTTCGGTTAAATCAGGCAGCAATCCTATAAAGCGCTTAGCAAGCATTGATTTTCCAGTACCAGGAGGGCCAACAAGAAGCATATTATGCCCACCTGCTGCTGCAATTTCAGCTGCTCTTTTTGCAACAACTTGGCCTTTAATATCCTTCATATCGGGAACCAATCTTTTTTCTTTGGGTGCATCACTATATTTAAAAATTACTGGCTGAATTAATTGCTCACCCTTAAAGTGTCTGATAATATCAGTTAATTTCTCTATAGCTAGAATTGAAACATTCTTTACCCATGAAGCCTCTACTCCATTTCCCCTTGGGCAAATTACTCCTTTATTTGCCTGTTTTGCATTGATCGCTGTTGGCAGCACTCCTGAAACTGGAATAACTCTGCCATCAAGGGCAAGCTCACCCATAATGATATAAGACTGAACTTTTTCAACTGGTATCACATTCATTACAACAAGTAGTCCAATAGCAATAGCCAAGTCATAATGACTACCTTCTTTCAGTAAATCCGCAGGGGAGAGATTAACTGTAATTCTTTTTGGAGGTAGTAGTAGATTGATTGAATTTAACGCTGCTCTGATGCGTTCTTTGGATTCCGCAACAGTTTTATCTGGCAATCCAACAATATTAAAAGCTGGAATACCATTTGCCATATGAATTTGTGCATTGACATTTACTGTGCTAATTCCCTGAAGCGCAACGGTATTTATATTTGCAATCATAATATATTATATAAAATTGTTAATACAATATATTAAAGAAGCGATGAAGTAAAGGCTACAGCAATTAAAGATGGCTTAACTTAGCAAAAAAGTGTAGTATTCTATCACTTTGCTGATTACAAATGTTTATAAGGATAATCACTTTTTTCTTACTATATTCAAGTACGGCTTTTTGTAGTGATTGTAATTTTAATTTACCATACTGTGGGCTCAGTTGTAATCTAGATCTATCATATAGAAATTTAAGTAATATAAAAAAATTATTGAATAACGACGATAAGTTTGTTGCGCTTACGTTTGATGATGGACCGTCTAACAATAGAGTAAACGATATTATTAATGTTCTGGAAAGCTATGAAGCAAAAGCAACATTTTTTGTGCTTGGTGAACGTATAAATGAAAAAACGTCTGAAATAGTAAAGAAAATTCATGAATCAGGTCATGAGTTAGGCAATCACTCTTGGTCGCATAGGAAGTTGACATCACTTTCAAGTGAGGAACAATTGCAAGAATTGGAAAAGACAAATACAGCAATTAAAAATGCAATAAAACAAGATGTAAAATGGTTTCGTCCGCCATATGGATGTTATGACGATAATCTGATTGAAAATACTGATCAATTAAATACGTATTCAATATTATGGACAGTTGATTCGCTAGATTGGCAAGGTGATAAGCCAGAAACTTTAGTTGAAAGAGTTTTAAGTAATGTACATAATGGAGCAGTTATACTGTTTCATGATCACAATAACAGGTCAAACACAATTGAAGCTTTACCTCATATTATTAAAATACTAAAAAAATCAGGTTATAAGTTTGTGACCTTAAGTGAGTGGGAAAAAAGGGTTTGTAATACGGTAAAAGCCAGAAGTGTAACAATAAAAGAGGGGAAAAAAGTGTGTTTTGAAGGAATGTTATGTGGACAAAAAACAAAGTCTTTAACCGCAGAGCATTCATATTAGGTGGTATTCAGCTTACCATTTCTGCGGTTTTTAGTTGCAGGTTATATAATTTACAAATACGAAACAGACAAAAGTACGAAGCACTATCTAATAGTAATAGAATAAGAGTTGCTACTATTATGCCTAAGCGGGGCAAAATTTTAGATAGGAATAGCATTGAACTTGCGGTAAACAAAATTTCGTATGTTGTTTTGTTTGATGGTTCTGGTAAGGAAGTTGATTTGCAGACATTATCAGAAGTCGAGTCTAAAATAGCAAAATCGTCAGAAAAAATAACTGCTCTTTATAAACGTTATTACCCGTTTGGTTCAATGTGTTCTCATGTAATCGGATATACAAAAAGACAGCAAGGCATAAGCGAAGTAGGAATCAGCGGTATTGAATATACATATGATCATATATTGAAAGGCAAGTCAGGAAAATCTGAGCAGGAAATAAATTCTAAAAAACGCGTCATAAAAGAATTATCAAGCATACCACAACAAGACGGACAAGATGTACAACTGACAATTGATATTAATCTGCAAGAGAAAACCGCAGAGGTATTTAAAGATCACCAAGGCTCCGCAGTGGTAATTGATGTAAATAATGGAGAAATTTTAGCATTATATAATTCACCTTCTTACGATAATAATCTTTTTGCTAGCAGGCTATCAAATGAGACTTGGGAGAGCTTGAATGCTCCTTCATTGCCGCTCGTGAATCGTGCGTTATCATATCAAATTCCACCTGGTTCAATATTTAAAGTAATAGTTGCGCTTGCGGGTTTAAAAGACGGGATAATAACACCAGAAGAGAAATTCTCGTGCAAGGGCTATATGAAAATAGGTGAGCGGAAATTTCGTTGTCTGAAAAGCAAAGTCCATGGGTATGTATCTTTAAATGAGGCAATGGCATTATCATGCAACACTTACTTTTATAATATAGGGAAAAAAATAAGTGTAGACTCTCTAGTAGAAATGGCCAGAAAATTTGGTATTGGAAGTGGGCCACTGATTGGAACGTTTAAAGAAGAAGCTCCAGGGTTGTTGCCAGATAGAGATTGGCGTACACGAAAGCTATATTCGCAGTGGTATTTAGGTGACACTATCAACTTAGTTATAGGACAAGGGTATATGCTTACAACACCACTACAGCTTGCAGTTCTTGCAGCGAGGATTGCAACAGGAAAAGAGGTAATTCCCCGCATTAAGATGAATGAAACGATACAAGATTTTCCCGATATTGATGTGGATTGTGAGCATCTTAGCATAGTTCGAAAAGCTATGTTTGACGTGGTGAATTCTAAAACTGGAACCTATAAGAAAGGGCTAAGCGGTATACAAATTGCTGGCAAAACCGGTACACCAGAAATAAACTCTAAGGGCGAAAGTCATAAGTTATTTATCGCCTATGGCCCTTACCATAACCCGCGCTATGCAATCTCTGTGTTTATAGAACACGGCAAAGCCCCACGCCAAGATGTTGCTATAGCTAATGAAATATTTCAGTATATGCTTGAAACTATGAGTATTAAACTTCTTGCATAACCATATAACAAACTTTTATTGGGAATAGAAACGAAAAAACTTACTTGACACCCTTCGCCAGCGCCCTTATCATGATAGTGAAGCTATTGTATTTGCTTTCGCCAATCTGCAGATTAAAAGGTAAGGATTACTTAATGTATCGGCGTCTTATGTTCAATTTTTTGCAGTATATAGATACTGTATGTCTTTACAAAACTTCATCTACATCTAGATTTTTATCTAAATAAGCTGAACGCGCTTATAAAGCGTTACAAGACATCAAAAAATGCCAATACTCGACAGAGATAGTAAAAGACTAGCTAACTCGGGGATTCTTTGTCTTTTTTTCTGCTTAGTAAATTTCTTAAACATTTGCAGCGTAAGTTAGTTGCAATTAAAAGCGGCTGAATCTCGCTTGTCAAGCGTTTAAAACATAAAAAACGCCAATATTTTAAAGCGGATAATAACCACGGGGCTTCTTTTGCCTTTTTTTTCATTTGGTAAATTTCTTAATATTTATAGCTAAACAACAACCGTCATCCCGCTACGTGTTAGCGGGATCTATGCTTTGAGATACCGCGAATGAATCGCGGTATGACGGTGTAGATGATGGTTAAGTAATTCGTCATCCCGCTACGTGTTAGCGGGATCTATGCTTTGAGATACCGCGAATGAATCGCGGTATGACGGTGTAGATGATGGTTAAGTAATTCGTCATCCCGCTGCTTGTTAGCGGGATCTATGTTAAGGTATAGTAGGGGATCTATGTTAAGAGATACCGCGAATGAATCGCGGTATGACGGTGTAGATGATGGTTAAGTATCCCGCTACGTGTTAGCGGGATCTATGCTTTGAGATACCGCGAATGAATCGCGGTATGACGGTGTAGATGATGGTTAAGTATCCCGCTGCTTGTTAGCGGGATCTATGCTTTGAGATACCGCGAATGAATCGCGGTATGACGGTGTAGATGATGGTTAAGTATCCCGCTACGTGTTAGCGGGATCTATGCTTTGAGATACCGCGAATGAATCGCGGTATGACGGTGTAGATGATGGTTAAGTATCCCGCTGCTTGTTAGCGGGATCTATGCTTTGAGATACCGCGAATGAATCGCGGTATGACGGTGTAGATGATGGTTAAGTATCCCGCTGCTTGTTAGCGGGATCTATGCTTTGAGATACCGCGAATGAATCGCGGTATGACGGTGTAGATGATGGTTAAGTATCCCGCTGCTTGTTAGCGGGATCTATGTTAAGGTATAGTAGGGGATCTATGTTAAGAGATACCGCGAATGAATCGCGGTATGACGGTGTAGATGATGGTTAAGTATCCCGCTGCTTGTTAGCGGGATCTATGTTAAGGTATAGTAGGGGATCTATGTTAAGAGATACCGCGAATGAATCGCGGTATGACGGTGTAATGATGGTTAAGTATCCCGCTGCTTGTTAGCGGGATCTATGTTAAGGTATAGTAGGGGGATCTATGTTAAGAGATACCGCGAATGAATCGCGGTATGACGGTGTAATGATGGTTAAGTAATTCGTCATCCCGCTACGTGTTAGCGGGATCTATGTTAAGAGATACCGCGAATGAATCGCGGTATGACGGTGTAATGATGGTTAAGTAATTCGTCATCCCGCTACGTGTTAGCGGGATCTATGTTAAGGTATAGTAGGGGGATCTATGTTAAGAGATACCGCGAATGAATCGCGGTATGACGGTGTAATGATGGTTAAGTAATTCGTCATCCCGCTACGTGTTAGCGGGATCTATGTTAAGGTATAGTAGGGGATCTATGTTAAGAGATACCGCGAATGAATCGCGGTATGACGGTGTAGATGATGGTTAAGTAATTCGTCATCCCGCTACGTGTTAGCGGGATCTATGTTAAGAGATACCGCGAATGAATCGCGGTATGACGGTTAAGTAAGGTGTCATTCCAGTGCTCCTTTTTTTGTCATCCCAGCGTCACGCGTTGGTTTCAACATTATATCATGAACTTTCTAAAATTCATTGAACTGTGCTTTCAAACGGTAGTGCCGGGGTGTGAGTATAACGATTATCAGTATATAAAAGTCATAGCAGACAGGCTGGAAGCAGCGAGCGCTGGTGAAGTGAAACGAATAATATTCAATATGCCTCCGCGCTCGATGAAGTCCATGTGCATAAGCGTTGCGTGGCCCGCATGGATACTGGGAAACCAACCAACTGCGAGAATAATAGTTGCAAGTTATTCTCAGCGGCTCAGCGAAAAGCACTCGCTCGACACCAGGTGCGTGATGCAGTCTAGTTGGTATAGAGCGCTATTTCCAGAGATAGAACTATCCAAAGACCAGAATACCAAATATAAATTTCAAACAGTGCAGAGAGGATACAGAATCGCAACATCAGTTGGTGGAACACTAACTGGTGAAGGTGGTGATTTTATCATTGTGGACGATCCGCTCAGTTCTGCTCAAGCTTTGAGTGAAACGCTTAGAAAGCGTGCCACAAACTGGTTTGATCAGACTTTAGTAACCAGGCTGAACGATAGAAAAAAAGGAGTCATCGTTCTTGTAATGCACAGGCTACACCAGGAGGACTTAACTGGACACCTTCTCTCCAAGCCAAAAAACATATGGCATCATATTTGTTTGCCAATGATTTCTGAAAATAAGCAGGTTATTTATTCAATCAAAAAGCCAATGCCTCCCGTTCCTGTCATCCGAGTAGCTCAGCACTGTGCGACCAGGCGATTATATAATAAACCAGCGTCACCTGTAAGGATATTATATTCAAGAGAAGAAGGTCAGTTGTTATATCCCCTCGATGGAGGAAAAGAAGAAGTTGAGATAATAAAAGCTGAACTTGGGAGTTACGCTTTTGCTGCTCAATATCAACAAAACCCTCTGCCGCTTTCAAGTGGTATAATTAAACCAGAGTGGTTGAAACGCTATAAAAAATTTCCTGATAATCTCTCGCATATAACACAAAGTTGGGATACTGCGGTTTCAACAAGTAACATGAGCAACTTTAGTGTCTGCACCACCTGGGCAAAAATAGATAATAAATTCTATTTACTCGACGTATATCGCGCAAAGCTTGAGTATCCAAAGCTTAAAGAACAGGTTTTGTCACTAGCTGCAAGATGGACGCCACACGCAATTTTAATCGAAGCAAAAACAAGTGGTCAACAATTGGTGCAAGAGCTAAAGACAAACAGTGATTTACCGATTATTGAAATAGTGCCACATGATGACAAGCTCACTCGATTTCATCAAATTGTTCCGATTATAGAGTCTGGCAAGGTTTTTCTGCCACATCAAGCAGTATGGCTGAACGATTTTGAGTATGAGATTTTAATGTTTCCTGAAACGCGCCACGACGACCAAGTGGACAGTACCGTGCAATATTTGCAGTGGGTGAGAAACAGTACCTCCAGGGTTGCAGCTATACGAGCATTGTGATTTGAGTCTACCAGTACTGGGATGACAGCTAGGAGACAACCGTCATCCCGCTACTTATTAGCGGCTGAGATACCGCAGCGGTATGACGGTTCGCGGCGGCATGACAATAAGCTCGTCATTCCGCTACTCGTTAGCGGAATCTATGCTGAGATATCGCGGCGGTATGATGTAGGGAAACCTTTCTTGGGTTAGCTATATCAATAGCATTGCTTTAAAAAGAGTGCCCATATTTTCAGTCAACCTTAAGAATTCACTAAAGATCCTATTCTTTTGTTCATCACTTGCGCTTTTCATTAAAGCCTGGGTTCTTTCTTTTATGCCAAAAAGATATAAAAATTCCCTTTGAGTTAAAATCTCACAATCTACATGCTTTAATGGATCTCTTAACGCTTGAAAGTTCACAAGTGCGGTAATATCACTATTACCAACATTCTCAAGAAAATTAGCATACTTATGTTGTTTTATCGATTGCAAAGTGCTCTTATATGCGGGGTATACATAACCGTAATCTACAATCAAAGCAGCTCCTTTATTATTATATATCTTCTTCTCAAGTTTTTTTAATATTTCAACCCCAACTGAACATATTTCCACCACTGCACCATTAAAAAATTTTCCATTTGTCATCTGAGTAGCTGACACTGGAATCCATGATTCTTTTTTTCTGGATTCCAGTGTCACGCACTGGCATGACACCAAGAGACTGCCATCATCTTGTTTTGTCACCATATTTTCATACCACCCCTCATCATGATATACAAACTGATCTATCGGAAGAGCGTCAAAGAACTCATTTGCTAAAAAAATGGTTGGTTGTTCTGGTAGGTTGTCAATATTTTTGTGCCAATTAACATCTAAGCTTTTTAATTTTTCCTTTTGTATCTTCCGTAAAGTAGGGCTTATTTCAACTAAGTGGATCAACATTGAATTAAAAAAGCTGCTGTATTTTTTAGTGACTCTTATTATATCGTGAATGAGTGTTCCTTTGCCTGGCCCAAGTTCAACTAGAGAAAATTTTGATGGCTTTCCTAATTTTTCCCATGTATGCATTATCCAAACTGCAATTACTTCACCAAATAATTGGCTGATCTCAGGTGCGGTAGTAAAATCACCATCCTTACCAAGCGGTAATTTACTTGTATAATAGCCGTATTTTTCATGGTACAAAACGGCATTCATGAAATCACTGATGGATATTGATCCTTGACTTTTGTCAATTAATTCGTGTATATAAGTGAGCATGTTATTAATAAATGTTTAACTATAGCGTGCCATAATATAAAATAGTAGAGTATTTATATATATAGTATAAACTTAAGTTTGTGAGTAATAGTGCTTCAGTTATGGACGACAAAAACACCGATTATGTTGCCCTTATACCTCAAGATGATAGTATTGAATACAAATTTGAAGAAGCTGTCAATTTTATAGAAAACAAGGTTATAAATGCTGATGGGCTAACTTTAGCGGAAGTGTTTCAAGTGCTAGTTCAAATGCTAAATGGTGATCTAGAATTGGTAAAAAAAGTACTAGCATGTGCTAATATTATGGCAAAGCATGGAATGAAGGTAGCAAAAGAGTCGCAATTAAGCAGAGCTGATGTTCGCCGAGCTTTGGAAGGTAGAGAAAGTGTTGTCAATAGACAAGATTTTATAAAGAAACCACCTCTTCCACCTGCTATAAAATCGACCAAAAAGAAAAGTAGAGGTCTTTAAATGGCCGAATCTATAAAAAAATTTACTGTACAATGTGACTTCAAAGGGCAAAGTTCACCTTTTGCAATATATATAGGAAATCCAAAAAGCGATGCTCATCCAATTCATCATCAAGATTCCTGGCTTGTAAAAGAACGTGGAGGGAATATCCCTAATAAAGTAAAAGAAAGTCTACAAAAATTATATAAACTATCTCAAGAAAATGGAGTCTCTTTCTCAGAGTTATGCGCGTATGCCATTACTGTGGTTAGTAATAATGATAAAAAAAGTGACGACAAGGAGTAAGATAGTTTAATCCCTCAATATTTCATTTATAGAGATTTTCGATCTCGTCTTTTCATCCACTTTTTTTACTATGACTGCACAATAGGTTGAAATATTATTTTTAGATGGAATAGACCCTGGTACCACTACAGAATAAGGTGGCACTTCGCCGTAAAATACCTTGCTAGTTTCTCTATCAATAATCTTTGTTGATGCCCCAATAAACACGCCTATGCCAAGGACTGATCCTTCTCTCACTACCACACCCTCGGCCACTTCGCTACGTGCTCCAATAAAGCAATTATCTTCTATAATGACAGGTGAAGCTTGAATAGGCTCAAGAACTCCACCTATTCCCACTCCACCAGAAATATGACAGTTTTTTCCTATTTGCGCACAGCTACCAATCGTTGACCAGGTATCTATCATTGTTCCTGAATCAACATATGCACCAACGTTGATAAAACTTGGCATTAGAACAACATTTGTACCTATATAAGCAGATCGGCGAACAAAACACCCAGGAACTGCTCTAATTTTTAACCGGCGAAATTTCTCCTCATTCCATTCACTAAACTTGTTACCGATCTTATCAAACCAGCAATTGGTATTATCTATTATTTTATTTTCTTCGGTGAGAAAATGTAATAATATTGCTTGCTTTATCCACTTATGTACTACCCATTCTCCACTTGATAGCTTTTCTGCTACTCTAATTTTGCCACTATCAAGGAGCTCAATTACCTCTTTAATTGCTATTCTTGCTGTTTTCTTTAGATTACAGTCATTAAATTTTTCTCTATTTTTCCAAATATCTTTTATCTCACTCTGTGTTTTTTTTAGTTGCAAACCTTCCATTTGTTATATATATATTGATATTAAATTTGTAGCTCGTATCATTTGGGCTTGTTACTACTTATATGTAAGTGCTATGAAAATACAATGTAATAGTTGTACTAAAACTTACTTAGTATCTCCTAAGCAAATTGGCGCGTCTGGAAGAAAGGTAAAATGTACGAACTGCAATCACATATGGCATGAATATCTAGAAGAAGTGTCAAACAAATCGCACTCTGCTAATATACAGGAAAAAAAAGTTAGTGGAAGGAATTTTTTACAAAATCTAGCATTTACCACTCTAGCTTTTGCAACAGCTACAGGGTTATGCGTCGTAATTGCTAACGGCATCTTTCCTAGAGAGATGAACAAAGCATACAAAACGATCAGTTTATACAAGGATTCAATAAGCTATAAATTAGGGTACAAAAAAGAACAAACAGAAAGTCCAAATGTAAAAAAACTTGCTGTAAATAAGTTTTATCAAGACTACCTTTTTTTATCTAATTTAAGATCTAGTTAAATAGGCATACCGATATCGGTCTCTAGCTACTCAGATGGTGCTTAGGGTGACAGAGTTTTGAAAATAAGTTATTTTTTAGCAAAAAAGGCAGCTCATGAGTATTAAAATTGCACCTTCTATACTTTCAGCAGATTTTGCAAAATTAGGGGAAGAAGTAAGAAAAATTAGCGATTTAGGTGTGGATTACATACACATAGACGTTATGGATGGGAATTTCGTTCCAAATATTACAATTGGTCCTAGCGTTGTTTCTGCAATACGTAAATATAGCAATCTTCCTTTTGATGTGCATTTAATGGTCAAATCTCCTGGTAACCACATTGAAAGCTTTATAAATGCTGGTGCTGATATTATCACTGTACATGCAGAAGCAGAGACACACCTTGAGAGGTTGATAAGAAAGATAAAGTCATACAAAAATGTAAACGACGAAAAAAAACCGATTCAAGTTGGAGTTTCAATTGTTCCTTCAACTTCTCCAAGTGTGCTTGAATATATAATACATGAGCTAGATATTGTGCTGATTATGACAGTCAACCCTGGCTTTGGAGGGCAGGAATTCATTCATTCACAGTTGAACAAGATATCTACTATAAAAAAAATGATACAAGAGCGTAACCTTAAAACACAAATTTCAGTAGATGGTGGAATTAACTTTTTTAACGCAGCTGATATAATAAAAGCAGGTGCAGATATTTTAGTTGCGGGATCGGCGATATTCAAGGCTGAAGATATTAAGAAGGCCATAAACTATCTTAAAAATCCATCGTAGTAATCCTATATAGCTAAAGTGGCTTAGGTTTACCTACAATTTGAAAAACAACAAATTCGTCATTCCGCTACTCGTTAGCGGAATCTATGCTGAGATACCGCGGCGGTATGACGTAGAAAAACCTTTCTTGGGTTGTATCCGTTCAGCTAAGCGGTGTGAGAGATGATAGATAAGAGGTTTTGGAAAGGATTGAGACCCCTTTGTTTCCATGTCAAGTATAATGAAATTATCCGTTCAAGTTCCCCACTTCGATTGGGTAAAATATGAATTTTTGCGATAAACGACATAATGCCGTATCTGCTGTTCAGCATGGTTGTTTGTCAGCGGAATGTTTTCTGGGTCATCTAAAAATTTCCACATCATTCTTTCAGATTTCAAAATATTCTTTGCAACTCGAGAAGCTCCAATTGCTTCAGGTAAACGGCTTCAAGTAATACCTTGTACGTTTTCGCAACTTTCTGGCACGTCTGGTAAATCTAAAAACATCTATCTCATTTTTTAGCAAGGCCTTTTTTAGTGCAAATAATTCAGTGGCTACGTTTCTTAAGTAACAGCCCAGAACTTTAACTTCAACTATGTGCTAATCTTTCAAAATCTCTTGATAAATGTGCCCAACAGATTTGCCTATTCTTATCGGCAAAGTAGTTGTATGCTGCGTACCTGTCGTAAGCTATTGCGATTGCAGAACTTACTATTTTGTAAAACCTTCATTCCTCTTGACTCTGTCAATTTTATAAAACTTGCTGTATTACTGGCAAACATCCAGCACCAACCAAGTTTACCTTTGTTATAATGGCTCGTTTCATCGATATGCAGAACTTCACTTTTACTTACTTCTTGCTCGATTTGCTCATATGCTTCTTGGCATTTTTCTGCAACTCTAGCCTCGCTATTTGACACGCTACCAACACTGATGTCCAGGTTGAAAATATTTTTTATAATATTTGCTACTTCTCTTTTCGAGTTCTTGTAAAATCCGCTCAGCGCCGCAATTGTTGACTTAACTTTTGGACCAAATGTATCCGCAGTAACACCTTCTGGTAGCCTGCTACTTTTTCTTTTTCCACACTTGCAACAGCGGCCATTGGTATTCCACAACATAAGCTGGCAAATCAACTTTTTGATGAATGTATGGCTCTTTCGATATCGCAATTTCTCCTCCGCACTCGCAAGAACTCTATTTTCACCACTTCATCTGCTTCCATTTTAGGGCGATACTTTCCTTCATGCCCAATCTGTGCCCCTATTTTCCTGTCACTTTTTTTCTTTTTCTTCTTTAGCTTGTATAACTCTTTTGAGCTCGGTATCGATGAATTTTGTGAATTCAGACCTAGTCTTTCTTTCAATTCAGCATTTTCGATTCTTAGCGCCTTATTCTCAGATCTAAAATTTTCGTTTTCTATCTCTAACCTCTTTATCTCTGCTTTTAGTTGCTCTATCTCTATTTTAAAGCTTTCACAGAGCTTGAGAAGACTAGCTAGTAGATCAGACATATTTACCACACATACTACTTGTGATATTATGTTTTTAGCACTCCTTGTCTACTTTTTATTTTACCGCTCCGCTGAACGGATACCTTTTTTTTACTGTTTGAGTATGTAAGGATTATGACGACCTATCCCAAACCTCAACTATATCCTCACTAAACTCTATTATCTTTGTTTTTTTAAACTGATAACAGTTGTTAATGAATTGAATCCCTAAATCTCCTACAAAAGGAGTGGCATCATTGCCTAAAATTTTACCACTGCGGCATATTATCAACCTGTCGATTAAATTACACTTTAATAGTTCTGTGATTAACACTCCTCCACCTTCAACTAATAATCTTGTTATACCAATTTCTGAAACAAGTTTTAATGCCATGTCCTTTAGGCAAACCTTACCTGCGTTGCTTGAATTAACTACTAAGTAGTTAATGTTTTTTATTTTTTTCTCTACTTCTTTATTTGTGATGACCCAAGTTATTACTTTGTCTGCAGTCTTTGCAATGTTATGCTCTTCCTTTAATCTCCCTTGACTATCTATAATTAGCCTTATTGGCGATCTACTTCCGAGTCCTGGTAATCTGCAAGTTAAGAGTGGATCATCATTAATAAGAGTATTGCTGCCAATCATAATTGCATCATATTTCGTTCTGAGCTCATGCACCCAGTTTCTCGTATTTTCACTTGTTATCCATTTGCTATCGCCTGTAAATGTTGCGATTTTTCCGTCAAGAGTTGTTGCGACTTTGCAAGCTATAAATGGTCTATGTAATTCTTTAGTGGTGAAAAAACCGACATTCAGTTCTTTTGCCTCTTTTTGCATAATACCTTGCTCAACTTCAATTCCTGCTTCTTTCAGAGCTTTCATGCCTCTGCCTGAAACTCTACTATCTGGGTCAATAGTTGCAATTACTACTCTTTTTATGCTAGCTTTTATGATTTTTGCAGTGCAAGGCCCCGTGACTCCGTGATGACAACATGGCTCAAGAGTGATATATATAGTTGCGCCATGAGTTGAATCTTTAGCGTTTTGCAAAGCGACTACCTCCGCATGCGGACGCCCACCAATCCCTGTGTATCCCTCACTAACAATTGTACCATCCTTTACAATAATACACCCGACAGCAGGATTTGGTGCAACATTTCCAAGATTTTTTTCTGCAAGCCTTAATGCAATTGACATGAAATGATCATCAGTCATTAGAAAGAAGTCATTTCGTATGAGGTATCAAAAATTCTTCTGTGCTCGTGTATAGCAAATCTATCTGTCATACCTGAGATATAGTCACATATTATTACTGAACGCTGAGATTCACAAGCGAGTTTGCTCCACTCTGTGGGAAGTAATCCTGGGTTTTCATAAAAACATTGAAAGAGTTCCTGTATTATGCGTTTTGCTTTGTTCATCGTTCTACTCAGTTTATAGCTTCTGTATATTTTCTCCATGTTGAATCTTTTCATTTCTTTTGTAGCATTCGCAACTTCTGGTGAAAATGTGACTAGCATTTTATTTAGACTTCTTACGTCTTCTACGCTTTTTATTTTGTGATCTTCAATATTTCTTTCAGTCTGAGAAACAACATCACTTATCATAGTTCCTATAGTTCCACTCAGTGATTCATGTATGAGTTTGCTCTGAGGCAATTCTGAATATCTGCTCCTTATGTCTTTAAACATTTTTTCAATTAAAGGAACATTCAGCAAATCTTCGATGGTTACTAAATTCGCCCTGAGTGCATCATCAAGATCGTGAACACTGTAAGCAATATCATCGGCAATTGAAGCAACTTGCGCTTCAATGCTTGAAAATTCTTCAAGTTTTAGATCATATTTTTTGTTGTATTCTAATAACAGCTGATTATTTGTAGAAGACTCCGCGTTTTGACCAAGCAAGGGACCGTTATGTTTTGCAACTCCTTCAATCACCTCCCAACTTAGATTCATACCATCAAAATCAGCATGTTTTTGTTCGAGGTAAGTTAAAATCCTTATAGCTTGAACATTATGATCAAACTCATACTTCTCGTTATCAAGATTCAAATCTTGAACTGATTTCTTTAGAGCATCTTCACCTGCATGACCAAATGGAGGATGACCAAGATCATGTGCGAGCGCTATGCATTCAGTGATATCCTCATTTAAGCCAAGTCTACGCGCAATGGACCTTGCAATTTGTGCAACTTCAAGGCTATGAGTAAGCCGAGTGCGATAGTAGTCGTGCTCATAATTGATAAAAACTTGTGTTTTGTACTCCAATTTTCTAAACGCATTAGAGTGAATGATACGGTCCCTATCACGCTGAAAGCAGCTGCGATTCTCATCTTCTGGCTCTTTGAAGTATCTCCCTTTTGTTTTGCTTGGAAAACATGCATAATTTAATAGAAAGTTATTGTTTGACATGTAAAATTTCTACTATAATAAGTTATCAATAATAAACGGTGGTTACTATGTCAACAAATTACAACATCAACTTAACTGATAATGCACTAAAAAAAATCCACTCTCTTGCAGAGCAGGAAGGGGATAAGAGTTCCATTTTACGGGTTGCAGTTTCAGGTGGTGGATGTTCTGGCTTCAAATACAATTTTCTTATGGATCAAATGAATAAAAATCTATCTTTGGATGATGAAGACGATGATTACGATGATGAGTTTGATGACGAAGACGAAGATGATGACTATGAAGAAAGTGAGGACTATAGAAGCCACTCCAGTTTTAGCGAAAAAGGTAAAGATATAGTAATTAATGATGAAAATGGAAACCCTGTATTAATGGTTGATAATTGTTCAGCAAAATTTTTAAATAACTCAGTTATAGATTATACTGAGGATCTCAGTGGTTCTGGTTTTCAAATAAAGAATGCCTTTGCTAAGTCTCAATGTGGTTGTGGTAACAGTTTTTCGGTTTAATTATTACTAAAACTTAGATGCCTTCTGGATCTTTTAAACATGGGTGGTAATGTAGCACTAGAACTAACTTCCGTAGATAAAAGCTTCAAGAACAATTCTGCTGTTGTAAAGGATATCAACTTAAGTGTCACAAGAGGGCAAGTAGTAGCGCTGATTGGCGATTCAGGTGCAGGGAAAACAACTATATTGCAAATCGCAGGCTTGTTGGACAAGCCAACTTCAGGTATAGTTACGATAGATGGAATAAATTGCACACAAGCCAGTAATAAGCATAAAACTCATGTAAGAAGAAATTTTCTTAGTTTTGTTTATCAATTTCACTATTTGTTACAAGAGTTATCGGTGTTGGAAAATATTATGCTTCCTCAACTCATTGCAGGAAAAAGCAAAGCTGAAGCAAAAAAAAATTCGCAAGCAATGTTGGAAAAATTTGGTCTGGAAAACAAAGCAAGTAGCATGGTATCTGAAGTTTCGGGTGGGGAAAGGCAGAGAGTTGCAATTGCAAGAAGCATTGTAAATTCTCCAAAGCTTTTACTTGCAGATGAGCCAACAGGAAACTTAGATCCAACAAATTCTTTTAACGTGTTTTTACTGCTACATTCATACGTAAAGGAAAATAACAGCTCTATGCTTATAGTAACACACAATCATCTCCTTGCAGAAAAGGCAGACTGCATTTTCCAATTGAGAGATCGATCATTAGTGAAGTTGTGAATAGGAAAAATAGCACAATTTCTATGCCTTATACTTATCTAACCAATGATCATTAACAGAGTACAACTCGCATGAAATGCTTTCATTGCTTTTTATACACGGACTTTTTAACTTACGCTGTTTACTTAGGGAACACCCCGATAACATAAACACAGCTAAAACAAAAAATAATAGCTTTTTAAACATAACAAAACCTTTTCATTTATATTACTACACTCATTTCTCTTGTTTGTAAAGATTAGGCATATTCTTTTACCCTTACCTCTTTTTTGACCTTTTGAAAAGAAATAGTTGCACTATTCAAGCGCAGTTTTATATAATTGTCCACGATTTGAGTCACTTCCTCTTCTTTATCCTTTAGAAAGTGATTAGTATCATCTATTATATAGTATTTCATGTGATCACTTCTTACTGAATTTATCAACCTTTTTGCTAATTCTGTTACATCGCTTTCTTCTGAGATTGTATCATTACTGCTTTGTATTATAAGCCCAGAAACTGGACAGGGAGAAAGAAAAGAAAAATCGTACTTAGTTACCGGAAGAGAAAGAGCAATAAAACCCACTATCTCAGGGCGGCGCATTGTTAGCTGCATAGCCACCCATGCTCCAAAAGAAAAACCAGCGATCCAAATTGGAACATTGCTAGGATTATGTTCCTGAAGCCAATCAATGGCTACCGCAGCGTCAGTTAATTCTCCTATACCCTTATCAAAAGTTCCGGTAGATTTTCCCACACCACGAAAGTTAATTTTCAATGCAGAAAAATTGTTATCGATAAAAGACGTATATGTACTATGTACAATTTTACTATCCATATTACCACCATATTGAGGATGATGATGTAAAACCAGCACAACCGGCGCGTTGGCATCTTTGCTTTGGTGGTATTCACCTTCTATCTTTCTTGTTGCATTATTCAAAAAAACTTCAACCATGGTAACCCCTAATAAGAACCCGCTTGACAGGTATTAATGACGTGAGTTATTAATTATGTATTAATTTCGCTGTTTTTGCAATAAATTTTTTATCGTGTTAAAGCTAACGTACATAGTTATGGCTATAGTTGATGGTAAACTTATTTAAGTGACAGATGAGTCCATTCTCTTTAGAAAATAGTGGTTGCGTATATGCTGATTACAATGCAACTGCTCCAATTAGTGAAAATGTAAAAAAAAGTATATTTGAGGTCTTGTTAAAACAAACGCTCAATCCATCATCACTACATAAAAGAGGACAAGAAGCGAGGAAGATTCTTCAGGATGCAAGAGATAACGTACGTGGTGCTATTGGCGTCTCAAGTGATAAAGAAATAGTTTTTACGTCTGGTGCAACTGAAGCGAATAACCTTGTTATGAGAGGAATAGCAGGCTACCTGCATATAATTTCAGCTATAGAGCATCCTTCAATTCTTAATTCTGCATGTAATCCATATATAATACCTGTTAATCAGGAGGGCATTGTTGACTTTTTAGAGCTAGAAAAAATTCTAAGCGAACTTAAAGGAAACAAAGCAATAGTTTCAGTTATGATGGCAAATAACGAAACCGGAGTTATTCAACCTATTGAGGAAATAGCTGAAATAGCCCACAAATTTGGAGCAATTTGCCACACTGACACTGCTCAAAGTGTTGGGAAAATTAAAGTTAATATGGAAGATTTAGGAGTGGATTTACTCACTTTATCCGCCCATAAATTTGGCGGTGTAGCAGGCAGTGGAGTTTTAATATTCAATAAAGAACTTGCGATAGAACCTATTATAATAGGTGGTGGACAAGAGAAGGGATTTCGTGGTGGTACGGAAAATATTGTTGCGATTGCAGGCCTTTCTGCTGCACTGCAAAATATTCCAGACCTTCTATCAAAAATGGATGAAGTAAAGGAGCTACGTGATCAATTAGAGTGTGAATTATTAAATCTTGCCAGTGACATAAGAATCTTCGGTAAAAACTCTAAGAGGCTGCCAAACACAAGTTTTATTTATATGCCAGGAGTAAAGAGTGATGTGCAGCTTATGCATTTTGACTTGAATCATATTGCAGTTAGTAATGGCTCCGCATGTTCTTCTGGAAAAGTTGAGCCTTCCCATGTTTTGCTTGCAATGGGGGCAACAAAAGAGCAAGCAGAGTGTTCAATTAGAATCAGTATAGGTCCAGAAACTAAACCACAAGACATAAAAAAAATAGTGGATTGTTGGTATAATATCTACAAGCAGAACACCTTGGTATAGATAATACGTGGTATCATGCAGGCACTGGCCGAGCATTAGATGTAAAAAATTACTTTACAACCCCGCGGTATCTCTAGATCCCGCTAACAAGCAGCGGGATGACGGTTGTTAGGCTAGCTGTCATCCAAGTAGCTGACACTGGTTCCTTTATGACGGCAGTGCCCCTATGGTGTCATTCCAGTGTCCTGACTACTTGGATCTAGCAAGCTTTGCTTGCAAATAAGTCTAATACGTGTCGCGTTTTATGCCAAAACACAATTGGAGTTACATGCAAAATAGATCCCAGACTGGGATGACAAAAAAAGAGCACTGGAATGACACCATTTGCTGTGCAATTTACCTTCAAAAATGAATGTTCGTACAGCTATGGATTCATTCGCGGTATCTCACCATAGATCCCGCTGACAAGCAGCGGTATGACGGTTATCAGTAAACATGAATTACTTTAGCTATGCAATCAGGCTTCCTAAAAACACTTTGTAGCCAATCAATTCTTGAGTATAAAAAGAATTCCTTTAATAATAAGGTATGCTAATCAGGAATTTAATAAAACAAGCAACTCAAGTAGGAAGCAGTGAAAATGCAATACGGTATGTCGAATATCTCTATCAATTTGAGAAGTTTAGAAACACATTAAACCTCACTTTATCACTAATAAAGCAAAACAGGCTCTCATTTGAAATATACCAAGAGGGATTAGTGGATATGGAAGAGGGAGTGTGTAAGACAATCAGGTCTTCCAGTGTAAATAGATATGTTATTGTACTGAGGAAGTCAAACCCATACATTATAGTGCATGAACTTTCACACATGGTTGAAAATGAACTGAACTTAAGTTTGGAACAGGAATTTCTCCATAAAGTTTACCAGGATATTGAGCAGAACCTAAAGCAAGCAAATATTCTTGTGCAGAAAATTATCGGCCAAGTTATATTTAAGGAGATACAGGCTTATCAAACTGCAAAATCACGTGCATCTGAATTATTTGCACGCTATTTTGAGCTATTTGCTTGGGCGCAGGAGGTTTACCCTAAAGATAAAGAATACTTAATCCGCACTCAAGACTTAAACAAAGTGTTCCTTGCTACTGGCCAATGGAAAAAGAGCTACCTTGATTCACAAATGATGGAGAGAATAGATAAGGAAATCAAGGAATACAGCAATAAAACTGCCACTAAAGACGTAACCAAAGTGCAAAGCAGTTGGACTAATAAATTTTCTCCTGGGGGCAAAAAAATTAGCTCTATATTTGGAGATGATGATTAGCTTATAGTGCAGGTTTTCCTACGTCATGCCGCCGCGAACCGTCATACCGCGATTCATTCTTTTGGTGTACGAACATTGCAATTTGCAGGTAATTTGAGTAGTAGATGGTGTCATTCCAGTGCTTGACACTGGAATCCAGGAATTTGGATTGGGCACTAAGTTGGTGAGCATAAAAGTGGCTGATCTTATGTTAAAACACAACGTTCTTGATGAGATTACGGCAAGGCTGGATTCCAGTGTCAAGCACTGGAATGACACCATTTGCTGTGCAGTTTACCTTTAAGAATGAATGTTCGTACAGTTGTGCGCGGTATCTCATCAGCTAACACGTAGCGGAATGACGGTTGTCGGTAAATCTTTTAGCTATAGAAGTTAACTTTGCAGTTAACTTCTACAGCGTTTCAAAGTATAGTTTTGGTAATACAGTAACTAAATATACATGAAAACCATTTTAGCTGTTGAAACAAGCTGCGACGAAACTGCAGTAGCGATTGTAAATAGTGACAAGCAAGTCCTTGCTCACGAAATTCTCTCCCAAGCAGAACACAAAAAACGTGGTGGGGTGATCCCTGAAATAGCTTCACGTGCTCATATGGAGCATTTAAGTGGTCTAATAAAAAGCGCCGTGGAAAAATCTAACCTTAACTTTTGTGACCTCAATGCAATTGCAGCAACATCAGGACCAGGACTCATAGGTGGATTAATAGTTGGTACAATGATGGCTAAAGCAATTGCGCATGTAGCACAAAAACCATTCATTGCAGTGAATCACTTAGAAGCGCATGCATTGGTTATTAGGTTACTGCATGAGGTAAAATTTCCATTTTTAGTCCTACTAATATCAGGTGGTCACTGTCAATTTTTAATTGCACAGGATGTAGGTAAATACATTAAACTTGGAGAAACGCTCGATGATTCACTAGGAGAAGCATTTGATAAAGTTGCTAAGATGCTGGGTTTAAGCTACCCAGGAGGCCCATTAATTGAAAAGTTGGCTAAAAAAGGCAATGGCACAAGATTCAAACTGCCAAGGGCAATGATAAAACGTTCTGGATGTAACTTTTCGTTTTCTGGGATTAAAACAGCAGTAAAAAACTTAGTACAAGAACTTAAAATGAGCGAGCAAGATGTGTGTGATGTATGTGCTTCGTTTCAAGAGTGTATTAGTGACATACTGCTGGACAGGGTTAGTAATGCAATTATTATGGCCGAATCTTTAAATATCAAAATCAATGACTTTGTGATTACCGGCGGAGTTGCAGCAAATAATTTCTTGAGAGAAAAATTAAAACAACACATAAACTTAAACATATTTTTTCCCCCTAACGACCTATGTACAGACAATGCAATTATGGTTGGATGGACAGGAATTGAAAGGTTACAGAAAAATTATATAGATCCACTTAATTTTGCACCAAGACCTAAGTGGGAGTTAGAGAGTTATTAAAAGCTCTCAATTCTGAATTATAGCTAAAGTGACTTAGGTTCTCTAATTGCACATAAGTCAACAATAATTTTCACACAAATCAAAACAGCATATCTTCTCCATAATCCTTGGTAATTTTACATAAGTGAAAAGTAGCATATGGTTCTCTCCGCGGTCTGAGATGACAATAAACTTGTCAAGCCGCATTATACTTGTTAGGCGGAAGTGGACGGTAACATGTTTACCACGAAGTCTAACTAAGTTCTTGCTTGTCCCTTCCATCGGCATTGCTATCTTTATTTTCAATAAAATTATTGTCCTATGCTCTTTTGATGTTTATTGATAATAAAATTCTGTTTTATCAACCAACATCCTATGCATAATTACAGCTAATTTTCTTGCTACTGCTACAATTGCTTTTTTCATTCCTTTTTTCTTCGCAACTCCAGTTTTTTAATTTAAATGTCCTCTTGGTAACTGTAAGCATTGTTTGTGCAGCTTCATATAACATACTTCTACATTCCGCTGGTCCCATCTTTGATATGCTGCCATGCCGATCAACTTCTCCAGAAGAATATTGCCTTGGTGTCAACCCTATATATGCTCCAACTGTATCAGATTTCTCAAACCTATGTGGGTTATCAATTGCAGCTTTATACGTCATTGCTACTATAATCCCCACTCCTGGAACAGTAGTTAACAATTTACAATCATCGTCTTTTTCACCTTGTTCTGAAAGCATTTTGTCAAGCTTTCTTAATGACTTTTCTATTGCTTCCAAACTACAAACTAACGCTTCAATTGAACTCCTACTGATTTCATCCAAATTATTTATTGCCTCTTGTATTCTTAAAGCGAAAGTTTCAAATTTTGATCCTTTACCGACCATGTATCTTCAACAACCCTCTTATTGTTCCAATAACCTGCTGTTTGCTACACATTAGCTGTCTTCTGCTTCCAAGCGCTATTTTAATTTGACAACTGATTTTACTAACACTTCTCATCATCTGCGCTATACCCCTCGCATCGTTTTTATCATTCTTATTGATTCTTGCAGACAACGCTGCTGCCATATGCCTTGCATCTACACAAATTACTGGTAATCCAAAACTCCTTAACTCTTTGCACATTGATATTGACAACTATCCACTTTCTATTCCTATGGGTTCGTATTTTTTGCCTTGGCTAATCTGCTATTGCCTTACTTTCGCTTGCAACAACTTCTTCCTTAACAACTTTTCCTTTCTCATCAACGATACTTATAAAAGTTTCTTTTAATGAGATCGCTATAATATTTCATGACCTACTGTAAAAGTTTAAATTATTTTTGAAGAACCAATTCATTGAATTTGTTACTTCGTGCTAAAATAATGGAGTATGTCTCTCCATCATTCAATAGCAATTACAGTATGTTTAGCTATAATTTGAAAAACAAAAATTCGTCATTCTGCTACTAGTTAGCGGGATCTAGAGGTACCGCGGCGGCATGACGTAGGATTGCTGTCATCCCGCTGCTTGTTAGTGGCTAAGAGATACTGTGAATAAATCACGGTATGACGGTTAAGTATCCCGCTACGTGTTAGCGGCTGAGATAACGCGAATAAATCGCGGGATGACGTGTTGCTTGGGTCAGCTATAGAAGCAAAACTCATCATTTTGAAAGAGGAGGAGATTTTTCCGGACCCTCAGCAGGGATTGATTTTGGATCTGATAATTCTGTATTTACCTTGATTGGCTCTAATGGAGTTTTCTGCTCTTCCGGTTTATCATCTGGAATTGGAACAGGCCAATCCATAATGTTTTGCGGTATAACTTTTGCTTCTTTAGCTTCTTTTTGACCTGTTGAAGATGATGCATCAACTCCTGCATTTTTGGTAACTTCTTGTTTTAGTTGTTTATTTTCTTCTTGCAGTTGCTTTAAATTTTTCTTTAACTCGTCAATCTCTCTTATTTTTTGTTTTAATTGTTCAGATATAGTTAGTTTGTCTCTAGTCAATTTTTTGTTTTCTTGTCTTAACCCACTAGCTGTTCTGCTTGAGTTGTTGTTTACAGCTTGTATACCTTGGTCTTGCTGCTGCATGCTTGTTCCTCTACTTTCATATTCAACTTCAGTTTGAGTTGCCTGACCTTTTTCCTGCTGTAATATGTTCTGCAGTTGCTCTAGACTCTCTTTGACAGATGCCAGCTCTTCCTGTGTACACGTTAACATCCCTTCCTTTTCCTTAAGTTGATATTGAAGTTTTTCTATTTCCCTCTTCGTATTTTCTTCGCTTAGCTCATCTGCAAGTGATCTTCCAGGTTCAAGTTGTCGAATTTCCCTCTCTAAATCTTCCTTTTCTCTCTGTAATTCATTTAATTCTTTAGACAATTGGCTCGCCGTTTCAGCCAATGTATTGTTTTCCTTTTTTGTTTCCATTAACTGTTCTGCCAACTGCTTTTTATGATCATCCTTTAAACCTTCCACTATTTTCTTCAGGTCATTCTCCAAATTTGCATTCTTTTCCTTTAGTACAGTTAAATTAGCTTCACTTTGCTTCAATTTTCTCTGTAATTCTTTATTTGCCTCATTTGTTTCACCTTCCTTATCTTTCAACTGATCATTTAAGTTCTTTATTACATCATTTTTATCCTGTAGTTCTTCCTCTTGTTCCTTTATTCTTTGACCTCTTTCAAATATCGCTCGCTGTTGTTCATTGACTTTATCTCTCAAGGAGTCACGTTCTAATCTTAGATCCTCAAGCTGCTTTGCCTGCACTGCAAAATATTTAGCAAATGTTTCTTTTTCTTCCTCTAATTCCTCAACTTCATCTTTTAATCCTTCTTGCTCATACTCTTCTTCATCACCAGACATATCATCCTCAAATATTTCATCTTCATCACTAAATTCACTGCTGGTGGATATAGAACTTCTACGTGAAGAAGGTGTGCTAGGAGAGGAATACCCACTGCTGCTTGGTGTAGGTGACTGTGGTGATATATGTAGATCTTTTGTAAATATTTCCTCTGCTGGTACTTGCTGATCGTCTACACTCTTGGATATGCCAGTAAAAGCTTGATACAGAGTTTTTCCGTTGATAAAAACTTCTTTATTTTGTCCAACTAACTTTAATACTTCTTCTGAACTCGTTATTCCTCCAAATTTTGGCTCACCAATAACACTCTGTATACCACCAGAATCCAATTTTACGGTCATGCTACAGTCTATGCTGTTACCTTCAGAATCCTTAGCCTGCCAATTAATGGTCATTTCACATGAGCTTGAATCAGTAAAATCATAGTGCCTTTCGCTGCCTTTTTTGGTTGCAGTTATTTGACTATCTTTCCCTAAAGATATGTTATAAACCTTACCTTCACTGCTGGTCCTTAAAATATTGCTAATTTCTATTGGTTTTTCTTCATTTTCAAATCTAATTTTGAAGTCATTATCCTTTGTTGGATACACTAAGAAATTTTGACCAGGCAGAGACGACTTAAGTTCTTTATGCATTGCGTCTATTGATTGCTCAAATTTTTGGAACTCCTTTTCCCACTTTAAATTTATCTGTCCTGTAATGTCCTCATCTTTGCGTAAAGGACCAATAAAGTACCAGATTAAATTTTCTTCCTCCAGTCTTTTGATAAAATCCTGAAGATCGTTGCAAGATTCAATGACATTTAAAGTATCATTTTTCTTTTGTTCATCTACATCTAAACTTTGACTTTCAGCTATAAATACATTTTCGTTTTCCTGTGGCATAATTTTACATTTTAAAAAATATACTATAATATTAACAGATTTCTTTAAAAAATCAACTAATTGTTGGATAAATAAACTTGAGCATTTGGCCAAAATGTTATATAGTAGTCACTTCAAGAAGTACAGTATGGACAATACCATTATAAGAAAATACGATATTAGAGGTATAGTAGGCAAAGATTTGCAGATTAATGATGGGTACGAGATAGGTAGAAAGTTTGGCCAAACCGTAGCTAGTGTTTGTGTCGGCTACGACAGCAGAATAGATTCACCAGGTATAGAAAGAGAATTAATTAGGGGCTTAACTTTATCCGGTGCAAATGTTATACGCGTTGGGCTATGCTCTTCACCTATGCTTTACGCTGCAACACAAATCACACAGGCGGATCTTGGTATCATAATAACTGCCTCTCATAACCCCAGCGAATATAATGGCTTTAAATTTTTTAGTAATAAAAAAGTCTTCTCAGATCAAGAAATGAAGGAAATTATAAGCAGTCCAATTAAAAACAGCACAAGAATTGGAAGCTTAATTAACATAAATATATATAGTGAGTACATTAGCATATTGAAAAGTGCAGTGAAGAACGATACTACACAGAAATTAAAAATAGCCTGGGATTGTGGAAATAGTCCAGCAAGTGGAATTATAAGGTATATTGAAAAGATCTTGCCTGGTCATACGCACATCGTAACCAATAACTCTATAGATGGGGCATTTCCACTGCATGATCCAGATCCCATAGAGGAAAAAAATCTTGCTCAATTAATTGACATTGTGAAGGAATATGGATGTGATCTTGGCATTGCGCTAGATGGCGATAGCGATAGGGTGCGCTTAATTGATAATAAAGGCAACGTTGTTTCCAATGACCATTTATTTATAATTTTTGCACGTGAAGTGTTGGAGGAATATCCAGAAAGCAAAGTTATTGCTAACGTAAAAATGAGTATGAAAGTGCATGATTTTGTTAGCAAGTTAGGAGGGCAAGTTATCACCTGTGCTACTGGACATTCACTAGTTAAGAAGAAGATGGTAGAGGAAGAGGCAAAGTTTGCTGGTGAATTAAGCGGGCACTTCTTCTTTTCTGAGCTAAGTTTTGATGATGGGCTATATTCTGCTGTTAAAGCAGTTGACATTTTGCTTAAGAAAAACCAAAGCCTATCTCAGGTGATTGAGGATTTACCGAAGTTATATATCACTCATGAAGTGAAGATTGTAGTGAAAGATGAGAAAAAGTTTCAAATAATTGAGTCAATAAAGAAAACACTGGAGCAGCAAAATATTGTATTTTCAGATCTTGATGGTGTTAAGGTAACCGATAATAAAGGTTGGTGGCTTCTTAGGGTATCAAATACGCAAAACTGCATTACAGCAAGATGCGAAGGAGAGACTTTAGAGGGTTTTGAACTTACTAAAAAGGTTTTGTTCCATTACATTGATGAAGCAAGGTCTTTAAATTGTAGCTACTCACAGAAATAAATTTGATTTATAAAATTGACATGAAAGTATAAAGATAAATAGGCTAAATGTACTTATCACCTGGTCAGGCTGCAGCATTATTTCGTGTAACCGTTTGCGGGTCCACTTAATTCTGCAATTCTTTGATCTCACTCATGGAGAGGCCAGTAAACTTAACAATAGTGGTGACATCAACATTATTAGCTAGCATTGTTTTTGCAACTTCAATTTTTCCTTCCTTTTTAGCATCATCAAGTTTTTGTTCAAGAACAGCCCGTTCATCACGAATACGTTTTATTTCCTGTTCGTAGGCAATAAATTCTTTCTCTGACCAGTTGAATCTATTTAGTTCTTCATATGCCTTTTTAATTATTACATCACTACCTATTATCTTTTCCAATTCTTCTTCACTAGTTTCATCTGCATATTTAAAATAATAGATCCATTTTTCAACTATACTCTCCAATTGGTCTTCTTTAGTTTTAGGAAATTTTGGTAACTCAATAAATGTAAAATAAAAATCTTTTAAATCATGTTCATAGCTATCTTTGTCTAACATTACATGATCTGACTTATACTCAGATTTATTAGGAAAGAGAATACAATCAGCAATAGCTATAAAAATGATTTCTTTAAGACCCTGATATTGATCACCTTTATCAGCTTGCCTTGAATAAGCTTTAGCAGCGTAATATTGAGCGCGTTTTTCAAAGCCTTTAGTTTTGGCAACTTGGTTAGGTAAGGAAGTAGTATTGCTACTACTCCCTCCCTTAGAAACGCAGCATGCAGGTTTCCCCACACTACGCTTGAGCCCCTTATCTAAGTCCTTCTTTTCTCGAACCGGCTTGTCCTTCATGATTCCTCAGAAAACATCATTCTTAATGGTGACACCAACAGTAGAGAACCTTCTCTTGAGAAAGAGCTTGCTAACATTTTTGTTTGTTTCACTCTTTCATCAAAATACTTTTTCCATTTTAAGTCAAGTGGATTTGCATCCGCCCTGATTTTAACATGTCGTCTGATAGGTATATCAATCAACCTAAGCAGTCTTAAATACCTTATCTCTTTCGGTTTGTTCTTGCATATGGGTGCAGCAAAGACCCATTGGCGTTGTTTCATTACCTTGAAGTAACGATTCTTTATCCAACGTAATCCTTTACGAGGATGTCTTTTCTTTGCCCATTTCCATAGAGCACACATAATTTCATGGTCTATTTTGTTAAAAGCTCTTTTCGCACACACATGGCTGTAGTAATTTCCCCATCCCCTTAATAGGGAATTGAGCAACTTGATTAGTACGGCCTGAGTGTTCGCTATGTTTGCCTTTATCAATGTACGTGCTTTATTAAGAAGTTTCTTAATACTTTCTTTTGAAGGTTTTATAATTAACTTCTTATTATACCTGCGTACATTACAACCAAGAAAGTCAAACCCTGTTGTAATAGATGTAATTTTTGTTTTCTCTTCGGAAAGGATAAGACCTCTCTCCTGAAGAAAGGACGATACTAGAGGTTTTACTTCATTTTCCAGTACTTCACGTGTGATTCCTGAAATGATAAAGTCATCTGCGTACCTGATTACATTTACTCCACTTCTGATTTTGCTTCTTCTTTTACTGCCAAGTTTACCAAATTGACTTTCCAATGATTTTTCAAGTCCATTTAGGGCTAGATTTGCTAGTATTGGAGAGATGATACTACCTTGTGGGGTACCTGCAGTTGTGGAATACAGAGTTTTTGATTCTAGGAAGCCAGCTTTTAACCAGCTATGAAGAATTTTCTTCTCCATAGGAATATGCTTCATGAGCCATTCATGGTTAATGTTATCAAAACACCCTTTAATATCACCTTCGAGTATCCATTGTAGTTGGTTACGGCTTGCCAGTAACAAGTGACAAGCCACAGTAGCGTCTGCGCAGGATCTTTTTGGTCTAAAACCATAAGAGTGACGATCACTGATCGTTTCAGCTATCGGTTCCAAAGCAAACAAGTATAATGCTTGCATGGCTCTATCTTTTATCGTAGGGATTCCAAGAGGTCTTCTTTTGCCATTAGACTTACTGATGTATATCCGTTTTAGCGGAGAAGGTTTGTATCCTCTTTGTTTTAATAGCTTTATTCCTTGAAATTTTGTGTTGCAAGTTGACCATATTTGACGATCTACACCTGCTGTGTTTTTTCCTTGGTTTTCAGTTACTCTCTTAACCGCCAAAGCTTTGCCGCTAAAAGAGCGTGTGAGAAGGTGTTGTAAAGTTTTCACCTTACCCCATCTGCCTTGTTGGACAGCCTTAACAATACGCCTCTGTAGCCTCATAACAACTTTTTGGCATTTCTTCCAGGGTAACTGGTTCCATGCTTCGGAGTTATTGGTAGGTGCACTTACAGTTGTACTTGTAATCATCTGCTTTCCTACCTTAAGTGGTTAACAAAGTTTCTTGTCATGAGGGACCAAATGGAAGTCTGCTCGTTTTCACGCGAATTAATGTTACAAATTCTATCCATTTCGTTACAAAATGGCATTCGCTTTCTCCATTATCCTTTACCTGCACATCCATCAGCATTCCTTGCGGGTTGCCTGCCATATAGGCGAAAATACAGGCTTATCCTGTTCCTTTTGTCATACAATAGTGGGTTAGGTGGCTTCTCTATACCGGTGGAATTATTATTTGCGTACATCCAGAAATGAAAAATGTAACTCATCCACATTACCTTTTGGTCGGAGCTTATCAGCATCTTTAGCTCTTTAATCGTTACGATACTTATGAAGCTTCACTTACGTTCACCATACCACTAAGCCTAGCCCTCCAACCACATGATGCTTGTAGTTTATGCTTTCTCTCACGATTGAGCATCTTCTTTATCAAGAGGAGGTTCATTGTCCGCGTCGCTCGGCACCAACTGGTTACCCAATTCGCACTGATGCGTAGACTCAGATGGCAAAACATCTGGTTCAATAAGCTTTAGAATCCTTTCAGTTTCTTTCTGAATGAATTCCTCTCCTTTTAAACAATATGACCGAAGGCTTTCAGGTCGCACCATTTCTGCTATATATCTATTTCCGTGAGAATCCTTGCAGAGAACATCAACAATACTTTGTTTATCAGAGGCAACTTCGGGATCCATAATAGTGCTAAGAAACTCAACTTCTTGTATTGCATTTATCTCAGTAAACCCTAAAATATCGTTCAAAAAGTGGATCAGGATATTCTTATTTTTTTCCGTTCCAAAGATTTTTTTGAAACACAAATCATTGCGAGGATCGAGAAATTTTGAAAGAGCCATAGCCAAAGTGCTTAAAAATATTAATAATTATACACTATTATTAACAATTATTCAACCATATTTTTGAAGATAGCTATAGCTAACACGTCATAACCGCCACGAACCGTCATACCGCGATTCATTCGCGGTATCTTAGCATAGATCCCGCTAACAAGTAGCGGGATGACGAGCTTATCGTCATGCCGCCGCGAACCGTCATACCGCGATTCATTCGCGGTATCTTAGCATAGATCCCGCTAACAAGTAGCGGGATGACGATTGTGTATCGTGCTTTGCTAAAAATCACAGAATGCAGTCTGGTTACAAATAAACTATTTTGACAGTTAATGGGGTCTAGTTTTGATGTATGGACTATCCAAAGAAAAGGGTGGTATCATAACTTCAAAAACTTTTATGCTTTCTTCATTCAGAAATTCATAC
This sequence comes from Wolbachia endosymbiont (group A) of Opomyza germinationis, assembly GCF_964264765.1. Taxonomy (NCBI): domain Bacteria; kingdom Pseudomonadati; phylum Pseudomonadota; class Alphaproteobacteria; order Rickettsiales; family Anaplasmataceae; genus Wolbachia; species Wolbachia endosymbiont (group A) of Opomyza germinationis. The sequence continues at coordinate 1,038,029 of NZ_OZ183482.1, read as the reverse complement.
TTACCCTGCATTATTCCTGACGGTACATTTAAGTATGTTCCACTTGTGTATTTAAATACCTCTCCAGATTTTATCACAGGTTGTTCTCCGATAACACCAACTCCGGCAATTTCATTTACTTTTCCCTTATAATCTATTATTTGCCAATGACGACTTAACAATTGAATAGTTGATTGGCTTTTGTTTTTTATCTTAACGTTATACATCCATACATAGCAATTTTCATAAGGAATGGATTGCTCTTCAATATAAATTGGTAAAACTGTAACTTCAACAAAGTTGGTAGTTAGTGTGTATTCTATCATTATAAAATATTCATGATAAGAAAATAGTATTTTAATTATATACTTTTTTCATAGATTTTTCAAGTATACTTTAATTAGGAAATATCAATTTATAGTATGAATGAACCAGATGCGCTGAGCAAAAAAGTAATAGGAATAATAGGTGGTGGACAATTAGGTAAAATGACTGCTATCGCTGCAACAAAACTTGGACAAAAAATACATGTTTTTGCCAGTGCTAAAGACGATCCAGCTTGTTCTATTGCTGATGATTTCACAATAGCAGATTTCTCTGATAAGAAAGCGCTTGAATCTTTTGCACAGAGTGTGGATTTGGTCACTATTGAGTCTGAAAATATTCCATGTAGTGCAATTGATATCGATGTAAATTTTTATCCGGGTAAAAAAGCGTTACACATTGCGCAAAATAGGCTTAGAGAGAAAGATTTCATTAGAAGCTTGAGTATAAAAACTGCTGAATACAAAAGTATACAAAATTATAATGAGCTACTGAAAAGCAGTAGAGCTTTTGGCTATCCAACAAGGCTGAAAACAACAGAAATGGGTTATGATGGAAAAGGGCAATATGTGCTTGAGAATGATTCTGAAGTGAAGCAATTTGCTTCCTTTGATTGGAATACAGAGTACATTCTTGAAGCAAGTGTTGATTTACTGAAAGAGGTTTCAATAGTCGTTGCAAGAGATAAAAACGGTAAAGTAGCTTTTTTTCCTATAGCAGAAAATTACCACGTTGATGGAATACTTGATACTTCAACAGTGCCAGCTAAAATAGATAGTAAATTAACTCAAGAGGTACAACGAGCTGCAAAGAAAATAGCAAATGCGCTTGATGTAATAGGAATTCTGGCTATTGAATTTTTTGTTACTAAGGATAACGAATTGTTAGTTAATGAACTAGCTCCAAGACCTCACAATTCTTGCCACTGGAGCTTGGATGCATGTAACGTTAGTCAATTTGAACAGCTAGTTAGGATAATATGCGGGCTACCTATGCAGGAAGTAGTATTACGCTTTCCTTGTATGACGAAAAATATAATAGGTAATGATATATATGATTCTCATAAGTATTTGAGCAACGAAAAAGCTAGTTTAACCATATATGGGAAAAAAGAGGTTAGGGATAAGCGTAAAATGGGACATGTCAATATAGATTTAAGTTAACAGTTTTTCTACGTCATACCGCCACAACTGTACGAACATTGTGATATGATGAGATGTTACATAGTAAACGGTGTCATTCTAGCACCTCTTTTCCCGTCATCCCGCTGCTTGTTAGCGGGATCTCATTTCACTTTGTGAAGGTGTCATCCCAGCACCTCTTTTCCCGTCATTCCGCTGCTTGTTAGCGGGATCTCATTTTACTTTATGAGGGTATCATCCGAGTAGCCCCTTTCTCGTCATCCCGCTGCTTGTTAGCGGGATCTCATTTCACTTTATGAAGGTGTCATTCGAGTAGCCTGACTACTTGGATCCAGGAATTTTATTAAGTTGGTAAGCATAAAAGTGGCTGATCTTATGTTAAAACACAACGTTCTTGATGAGATTACAGCAAGGCTGGATTCCAGCGTCAGCTACTTGAATGACAGCAGTCCTACGTCATGCCGCCGCGGTATCTCTAGATCCCGCTAACAAGTAGCGGGATGACGATTGTCGTTTAGCCATAAATGTTTAAGAAATTTACCAAACGAAAAAAAAGGCAAAAGAAGCCCCGTGGTTGGCTAGTTACTTACATTATACTTTCAAGTATGGCGTTTTTTTATTCTAAACGTTTAATAACCGCGATTCATCTGCTTTTAAGCCGCAACTAATCTAAATTATAAACATTAAGAAATTTACTAAACAGAAAAAAAGGCAAAGAAAACCTAGGGTAGCTAATTACTCACTATCCATTTTTTAAGTTGGCGTTTTTTGATGTTTTAAATGCTTTATAAGCGCATTTTAGCTTGTATAGCTAGAAATTTGATAAAGACATAAGGTGCACATAGTGCAAAAAATTAAACATGAGACGCCAAATACGTTGAGTTTTTTTGTCATTTAATCTGTACAGAGAAGATAAATAAATAGCTTCAGTTTCATGATAAGGGGGCTGGCGAAGGGTGTCAAGTAAGTTTTTTCGTTTCTATTTCCAATAAAAGTTTGTATGCAATAACACAGAAGCATGCACTGCTATTCCTTCATTTCTTCCAATATAACCTAATTTCTCTGCAGTGGTTGCTTTGATATTTACAAATTCATCATCAATTTCTAATGCTTTTGATATGAATTTCTTCATTTCTACTTTGTAAGGCGATATTTTAGGCTCTTCACAAACTATAGTAATATCTAAATTAGACACGCTGTACCCTTTTTCTTTTGCTTTTTTAGCAGCAAAGTCAAGAAAGTGAGATGAATTGCAATCTTTCCATTCAGAGGAACTAGGAGGAAAGTGCTCTCCTATGTCGCCACATCCCAGTGCTCCGAGTATTGCATCAACGATTGCATGTATTGCAACATCACCATCAGAGTGCGCTTCTATTGCCATGTTGTGTTCAATTTTCACACCGCAAATTTTTATAAAGCTTTCAGCACCATTTTGAACTTTAATGAACTTATGTATATCATAACCGGCTCCGACACGAAATTTTGGCTCTTCAAAAAGAAGCTTTGCCATATTGATATCCTCTTTTGTGGTTAACTTAAAATTGCTTTTCTCACCTTTAATAATCGCAACATGTTTTTTGTGCTCTACCATTAGTGATGAATCGTCAGTAAATTCTTTGACTGATTGATGGCATGATAATAATTCTTTGAAATTAAAAATTTGAGGGGTTTGTATGGCTCTGAGCTTTCCTCTTGAAATCGTAGATTCAATAAAACTATTACTCACCAATGACATAGTGTCTTCAACTTCTATTGCTGGAACTACTCCTGTATATTGATCATTAATCATAGATTCAACCAAGTTATCTATCAGAACATCTGACACAAAAGGCCTACAAGCATCGTGTATAACTACAAAATCTGGGTTAATTTTTTGTAAGCTTTCAAGCCCTAGTTTAACTGAACTTTGCCTGTTTTCTCCTCCGTATACAGGGCTTAGTAATTTAGTGTCTGTAATTAGTGATATAGCTTTCTCATAGAAACTTTCATGGTCTCTATTAATTGCTATTCTTATGTAATCTATATATTGGTTAGCCAGAAATCTTTTAATTGTATGAAATAAAACAGATTTACCTGCCAGTTTTATATATTGCTTAGGAATCGTAGAATTGCATCTACTGCCTACTCCCGCTGCAACTATTAATGCTGCTATTTTGTATTTCTTAGCGCACATATTTCTTTTTGTAGAAGCTTTCCTCTCTATCCAAGATTCTTTCCGAAAAATAAAATTTCTGACATCATATAAAAGTTACTTCCCCTATTAACTAGCATAATTATAATAGCAAAAGAGATATTTAGAGAGCTCAAAATCTATCTTTGCCTGCGGATTAAACAACTAAATTTTAGTAAAAAATGATAGTATTACAAATCGTAAAATACTTTCAACATAGGAAAAATAAATTGCATATTTTTCAGTAAATTAGCTATGCTAAACACATGCAAAAACGTCATATAACTATTTGTTTCATACTGCTTTTTATAATAGGGATGTTATTCCTGATGCGTCCTATGATTTTTCCATGTTTAATATCTATTATTATTGCATATTTGTTTAATCCGCTAGTAGTCAAGTTTGAAAAGTATAGAATACCACGTTCATGTTCTGTAATTTTTATAATACTTATTTTATTAATAGCTTTTATACTAGTCATAACATTTGTTTTACCTATTATATATGTTCAAATTACTTCAATATTAAATTTCTTAGTGAGTAAAGTGCCTTCATTAAAGTTTAAAGTAATCCCCTCTGTATTAGAATTTCTTAATATGAAAATCGAGGATAGCTTATTTGATCATTTATCTAAAAATCTAGCAGAAAATTACAGCAACTATGTATCTTATTTCATGAATGCTCTTGATATTGCTAGTAACTTTATAATCCAAGTGTTAAGTTCAAGCTTTAACACGGTATCATTAATGGTGATTACTCCTGTAGTGTTTTTCTATATATTACGTGATTGGCCTTTAATTATAGAAAAAGCTAGTAAATTAATCCCTATTCCTTACAGAGGAAAAATTGCAGATTATTTTTCCAAAGTGGATTTCATTATATCTAATTATCTAAAGGGGCAGGTAAATGTATGTATTGTCATGATGGTCTTTTACTCTGTGAGTCTGAGCATAATTGGATTGGAACACTCTATTGTTATTGGAATTTTATCAGGAATGTTAACGTTCATACCTTACGTAGGGCCATTATTATATACCATTATTGGGTTTTTGAGCGCTATCACTCAATTTAGTGGATGGTTTGAAAGTGCTGCTGTTTTGCTATTATTTGGTGTTGGACAATTAATAGATTCAAATATATTAGTTCCTTTATTAATAGGAAAAAAAGTTCATATACATCCAACTGTAATTATTCTGGGAATTACTATATGCGCTTCATATTTTGGATTTACAGGTATATTACTTTTTATTCCAATAATAGCAATGTTCAATGTATCAGTAGAATATGCAATCAATAAATATTTTAAAAGTGAGCTTTATAAAAACGGCTAACAGACCTTTTGCATAATCAATTTATGGTAAGAGGAGAAATGAGCCCAGAATACCTGACACATTTGAGGAGCGTAAGTAAATTTCTGCGCAAAAATTACTACCAGAAAGAGGTTACGTAAGAGGTTCAACGTGCAATTAAATTTATTTAACAACAATCAAGCTGATTATAGCCGGCAAAATTACATCATCTTAGATGAAAATAAGCACGTATATAATTCGGTAGTTAATGATTTATCTTGGAAATGTCTGATTCTTTTTGGACCTAAAAGCTCCGGTAAAACTCATCTTGCTCATATTTGGCAATCAATAAACGATGCAATCTTTATCAATGTGAATAACTTCGTAAGCGAGATTAGGTATAGCGATGCTTTTATTTTAGAAGACGTACAAAACATTAAAGATGAAGCCATGTTATTACATTGTTACAATTACATGAAAGAAAACGACAAGAGGCTGCTAATCACTTCTTCAATTTCACCAAAAAAGCTTAACTTCAAACTAAGAGATTTAAGTTCTCGAATATTATCAACTATCAGCGTAAAAATTTTGCCTGCAAGCGAGGAATTATTAAGAATTATGCTAATAAAACGATTTTCAGATAAACAGTTAAAAATTGATTTAAAAGTGATTAATTATATTTTAGCAAGAATAGAACGTTCTTTCTATAGCATTGATAAAATTATAGAAAAGATAGATAATGAATCTATAGGGTCAAATGTGACCGTTCCTTTTATTAGCACTTTATTAAAAAAAGATGCCATTTGATTTCTTCTTTTGTAAAGGTGTATATTAAAAATTTATTAACACCCATAACACTAACGTAATTGGAATCTCTACCTGTCCATGTTAGAATTATAATCAATGTTATGTTATAATAAATATAGATAGATACAGCTAAGAAGTATTCTATATTTATAGTAGAGCTCACTTTATAAGGTGTTTTTTATAGATTTAACGTTATAATTTAACTATGATAAGAGTAAGATTAAATTTAAGAAAAAGGTTAAAGCAAAAGTTTGTGATGTTCACTCTATTGATAAATGCTTTATTTGTCTCATATTTTCTCATAAGAAACACAGGGAACACTTCTAATCAAATTATAGCCAAAGAAATAAATATAGGAACTGATAATGAAAAATAAACAGTCGCAAAATAAAAAAGAAAATCTTTACATAACATATTACATAGATGCTTTAGCTTCAGAGAGGTCCGCTGCACAAAATACTCTGGAAAGTTATCGTTCGGATTTACACCAGTTTGAAGAATTTTTATTGGAAAGCGGCACTACCTTGGTTGGTGTAAACAAAACCAATATTAAAGATTATGTGAAATCTTTATGTACACAAAAAAAATATAAAAGTAGCTCTATATCAAGAAAAATATCCGCTATGAAAAATTTTTACAAGTGTCTATTTAATGACGGAATAATAGATTTTAATCCAGCGCCGGCTAATGATGCTGAATTAAAGAATCCAAAAGTTTCTCGTCCTTTGCCTAAGTATTTAAGTGTCGAAGAAATATTTTTGCTAATAGACACAGTGAGAAAATCAGCAAGCGAATCGAATAAAGAGATAAGCAGTAAAAGGCTATGTGCGATTTTAGATATCCTTTACTCTTCTGGAATGCGTGTTTCTGAACTAATTAGTATGAAATTATGTGAAGTGTCACATTTAATAAACAGTAATAACAAAGAATGCTATATAATAATAAAAGGAAAAAGTGGTAGAGAGAGGCAAATTCTTTTTAATGAACAAGCATTGCAGAGCCTTAGAAATTATTTATCAGTTCGTGATAATCTGATCTCTAAAGAAAAGGAATCCGATTGGCTATTCCCAGGTGATAAACCTAATAAACCAATTACAAGGCAGAGGGTCGGTCAATTAATGAAGGAGTTGGCAAGAAAATGCAATATTGATGAAAATAAGATCTCTCCACACGTGGTTAGGCATTCTTTTGCTACCCATCTACTAAATAGCGGAGCAAATATTGTGTTGATACAGAAAGTTCTTGGCCATACTAACCTTTCTACAACACAAATATATACTCATATTGCTAACGAAAAGTTAAAGGACAAATTAGCTGATTCGCATCCTATTACTCAGATGATCAATAATTAAATTTATTGTTTTTAATTTGTAATAAAGTTAAATTTAAATAAATTTATGTGAGTTTGTGATTTCAAGTTTATTGTTTAATTTCTTTCTTATATTATGGGAGGTATTCTATACTTTCATTACTCTCCCTGTAATTTTCTTTTCTGAGTGTGTAATAACCATTTTCCTCGTCTGTTCGGTGAGAGTTGTATTATTCATGCTGCGTTTATTATGTGGCATTAAATATGAAGTGAGGGGAATGGAAAACATCCCTAAGCAACCTTTTATCATTGCATCTAAACACCAATCTCCATTTGAAACATTTATTTTTATACTACTATTTAGAAAAGCGGTTTTTATTTTAAAACGTGAATTGAAATGGATTCCATTCATTGGTTTGCATCTTATAGCGCTGAAAATGATTTTTATTAACCGTTCAGATGGTATCAGTTCTATACGCCATATAATCAAACTAGCAAAAATGCGTATAAAAGAAAATAGAAGCATAATAATATTTCCTGAAGGTACAAGAACAACTATAAACCAAAATATAAAATATCAACCAGGTATTGCTGCTTTATATAGCGTATTATCTGTTCCTGTGTTACCGGTTGCTTTAAACACTGGTTTGTTTTGGCCAAAAAGCATACTTTCTCTGAGAAAGAATCCCGGAAAGGCAGTAATAGAAATATTGCCCCCAATATATCCTGGGTTAAACAAAAATGAATTCTTGCAAAGTTTAGAAAAAATTATTGAAGAGAGAAGCAGTAGATTAACCATAGGAAAAACTGATATTGCAAATTAACAAAAAAACTTTATAATTAAAAGAAAAGTACAGTATTTTAGGTATTAATATATGGCAAATCATAAGAGTGCTAAAAAAATGATAAAGGTAATAGCAAAGCGCACTTTAATAAATAAGATGCGGAAAAGTAAAACTCGCACTGCTATTAGAAATTTGGTTGATATAATCAAGTCTGGCGACAAAGAAAATGTTGTTCTGGCATTTCGGAATGCTGAATCTAATTTACACAAGTGTGTGAATAAAGGTGTTATTCATAGGAATACCGCTGCGCGTAAAATAAGTCGCTTAAATGCAAAAGTAAAAGCATTGATGACCGCTTAATACGGTTAATGTAAAGTTAACTGTATTAATATATACTCCTCAGTTTGTATATTCTGTATAAAATTTAAGTAGCTTAAGTGATGGATAAAAAAGTGCTATTAGAACTAAGTAATGGATTAAAAATCGAGCTACCTGTATTAAGCGGAACAACAGGTCCTGATGTGTTAAATATCAAGGATTTATATAAGATGACAGGATTATTCACTTACGATCCAGGGTTTGTTTCTACAGCTTCATGCTCTTCTACAATTACATTCATTGATGGAGATGAAGGAGTTCTTAAATATAGGGGACATAATATAGCTGATTTGGCAGAGAATAATAATTTTACTGCTGTGATTTATTTATTGCTCTATGGTGAATTACCCAGTTCAGAGCAACACAAAAAATTTCTTCTCAAAATACAAGAATCATCCAAAGTATCAGAGCAAGTTACAAATGTAATTAAAGCATTTCCAAAAACTGCTCACCCTATGTCAATCTTAGTTGCATGTTTTGCAAGTTTGTCAGCATCTTATCATGAAAAGCATGGCAACAATGTCAATGGTGAAGACCTAGATTTTGGAATTTCTGCAATAGCGCAAGTTTCCACAATTATTGCAATGATTTATAGGCATATCAACAATCAGGAATTCATAAATGCTAACAATGAATTAAGTTACAGTGAAAATTTCTTAAAGATGATATTTGGCGATGCTGTTGATAATGATAAAAGCGCCCTTTTTGCAAAAGCTCTGGATAAAATATTTACTCTCCATGCTGATCATGAACAGAATGCTTCTACGGCGGCTGTCAGATTGGTGGGATCGGCTGGTTCTAATCTGTTTGCAAGCCTCTCTGCAGGAGTTGCTACACTTTGGGGACCAGCACATGGTGGAGCTAATGAGGCAGTTATAAATATGCTAAAAGAGATAGAGCAAAGTGGAGATATAGATAAATTCATCGAAAAAGCTAAAGATGATAAAGATCCATTTAAATTGATGGGATTTGGACATCGTGTTTATAAAAATTATGATCCGCGCGCGCGTATATTGGAAGGCGCTTGCCATGAGGTTCTAAGTAAACTAGAACAAAATAATGAACTGCTTAAAATTGCAAAAAAACTTGAAGAAATAGCTTTAAAGGATGAATATTTTATCGTGCGTAAGTTATATCCAAATGTTGATTTTTACTCAGGTATAATAATGAATGCTATTGATATCCCCTCAAATATGTTCACGCCTATTTTTGCACTTGCAAGAACCACTGGTTGGGTTACTCAGTGGTATGAAATGATAAATGATAAAGAAACTAAGATCTGTAGACCAAGGCAACTCTATTTTGGTAAATAAATTTATTTTCACTTCATTAGACTTCTTGCATAACCCAAACTAAGTAGAAAAAAGGTGTCATCCGAGTAGCTGACACTGGTTCCTTTACGACGGAAGTGTCCAGAGGTGTCATTCCAGTCTGGAATCCAGAAAAAAGGATGGTGTCATTCCGTATCCGTTCAGCCAATGGCGTCAACTTAAGAACTTTCATTAGCAAACTCTCCTAAAGACATGATGGCGTTTAGGCTTATCTACTTTATTGCGGCTGTCCCGGTCGGATTTTAACTTTAGCGCGTATACTTAAAAAGGGCTTGAAAGTTTTTTGGCGCAATAAGTACCTGATAGAGTTTCTGCCTCATTACACCAAATAAAACTGAAAAATTTAAACGATACTCATACCAATTCTCATTATTAGTGAATCAAATAAGCGATATTGTAGAGTTATTTAATTGTGGAGTGAGAAAGAAAGGCAATAGTATGGCTTTTTTTCCATTGTTATCTATCCGTTTATTGTGCAGTGGGAATTGGTATCAGTAATTTGATCTGGGTTCCAAGGCCCTTGTGCATCACACATATGAAGCGATAATATATTGCACATGACCAAGTTTGCCCAAAATTCTTGTAATACAGCCTCTCCAGAAAAATTCTCTAACTCTGCTCCTACTTTGAGTCGTTTATAGCACTCCTCTATGTGCCACCTTAACACATAAGCTTTGCTCCAAAGTCTCGGTCAAAAACTCTGTTTCTCAGTTGGCTAATGTCAGCACTATAACTCTTACTTTCTGTCCTTTCATTTTATTTTTTAGCTTTTCATTTTCTAATATAAAATCAAAATCTAATTCGCCAGCGTTCCCATAGCTTACTATAATTTCTTTTTTGCAAGCGAAAAATAAAATCTACTTCCAAATTATAATGCTGCTGAATGAATTTTACTGAAGACGATCATAGATAAATAATAATTTCTCTTGATTTAATAAACGCATTTGAGTGATAACTTCGGGTAATTGCTCTGCCGCCAACGTTTGTTCACCTATATTCCAAGCTGCAAGACGAGCACTGCAAATCAATGAAGTACACAAATCAACAAACAAATTGCCAATGGTGCCTGTTGTTCCATTTGGTTCAAACTCGGATACAATTTCCCCAGAGCTGGGTAATCTCATACCAGAACCATCTGCTGCAATAAGTCTATAGCCTCTCCAACTCAGGTTCATCCTGATAGGCTGTTTGGATGCTTAGATTCTTGAAAGCCTGTATGGCAAATCTTATACCTTGCTTTAGAAAAAGCTTGCTTTGAGGGTACATGTCAATGGCTCCATAAGTTCACATTCTATTCCCAAACTTTTTTTAACTAACTTTAAAATCATAGAAAATACTGTCGAAAAAGGAAGTTTTCTTGTTCGTGTAAAACTCAACACAATGGATTTTCTGAAAAGTTTTCGAGTATATTGCATTTTTAATTTGTAAGATAAGATCTTTTCCTTTTTGCATGCCTCACCTAAAAAAGACACATTTTAAACTTTTTTGTTGCAATAAAATAGAAACAAAAGTGCTGTCCCTTGCACTCTTTGGATAATTTAATGATAAAAAATTTAGAGAGAAATTTTATATACTATCGCTGATATTTTTCCTTAAGTTGACGCCATTGCCTGAACACTTACCTAATGATGAAGCTATCGAAAACATAGCAAAGAGACTTCAAAAATCTATAGACGATGCAAAAAAGCACAAGGTCATGTTTAGTGTTGATGTATTCCAAGGAGAAAAAAGTCATCAATAATAGATTATTCGATACTGATCTTATACCACCTCATGGAGCAAGATAAAAATGTTACTGAGACTGGAAAAGAAAAACTACGGCCTCTTATGTTAGAAATGTTTAATCTAGTTTCAACAGGCACTGATGTGAGCCAAGAAGTTCGGAGATTATTGCCAGAAGATATACTGAAAGAACGCGGCGAATATTTGTCACGTCTAAAACAAATTGTAAGTGATAGTATTGAAAATGACAAAAAAAAAGGAATTGTAGTAGAAAGAGATAATAAATTTTATTATGTACAGTGTCCAGAAAAAAGTGTGATCACTCCTGCAAAATTTATGAACTCCCCGGAATTTAAGGACTTAGAATATGGTGCATTGCGAATAGGAGAAGGAGATAATCTAATCTGAATAAAAAGCTGGCAATATCATGATATGCAAGGCAAAGTAAAAATGACCTTTAGGGTAGGCGATGAAAAGATCGAAATGATTTTATCTTCTGAAAAAGCTGAAAGTTTTGGTAAAATAATGGTACATATGGATGACAAAAGTTGTGAAATCTTCTCAAAGTACCTAAAAGAGCTAGAAAAAGAACCTCGTATAAGCAAGGTTGTTGAAGCTGCTAAAAGTTTTGCACAAACGAAAAGCAGTGCAGTTAGTCCACCTCTTTCTAATATGAAAAGAGTTGACACATCGCAACATTTTCAAAGTAGTGACCATGAATCACCAGAGCATTAACAATTATCATACATACATTGTTGCATATAGCAATAGTGTATGTGTATAGTTAGTAGGGTTTGTAAACTTAATAAAGTCTACAACTAATTTGAAAACTACTTTATTGTATGCAAGACTTTAAAATACTAGAAAATCTAAAAACCAAAGCACTAGAAGCTGAAAAAGGAGGCGGTTCTGACAGGATTACCAAACAACATGAAAAAGGGAAATTAACTGCTAGAGAAAGGCTCAGTATATTGCTCGATGAAAGTTCTTTTGCAGAATACGATAAATTCGTAAAACATCATGCAAATGATTTTGGCATGCAAAATGCTAATTTTTTAGGTGATGGGGTAGTGATTGGTCATGGTACTATTTATGGCAGAAAAGTTTTTGTTTATTCTCAGGATTTTACTGTCTTTGGTGGTTCACTTGGTGCGTCACATGCAAAAAAAATATGCAAAATTATGGATATGGCAATTAATGCCAGAGTTCCAATTATCGGACTAAATGATTCTGGTGGAGCCAGAATTCAGGAAGGAGTAAATTCTCTTGCTGGTTATGGAGAAATTTTTCAAAGAAACGTAAATGCATCGGGTGTTATACCACAAATTTCTTTAATTATGGGCCCATGTGCAGGAGGTGCAGTTTATTCCCCAGCATTAACTGACTTTACTTTCATGGTGAAAAACAGTTCATATATGTTTATAACCGGGCCAGATGTAGTAAAAAAGGTTACCTACGAAGATGTAAGTTTCGAAGACCTCGGTGGAGCAAAAATTCATACAAGCAAAACAGGAGTAGCGGATTTTGCATTCAATAATGATGTTGAAATGCTGCTAAAAATGCGTGAATTCTTTACTTTCTTACCAGCAAATAATCAAGAATCACCAAAATCTGCACCAATCTGTAATGATGTTGACGACATTGATGAATCCTTAAACACTCTAATTCCTACCAATCCTAATACTCCTTATGATATGTATGAACTCATTGAAAAAGTTTGTGATGAAAGGAATTTCTTTGAACTGAAACCTGATTTTGCTCGTAATATCATAACTGGTTTTGGTAGAATTGGAGGAAATACTGTCGGTATTGTTGCAAATCAACCTATGCACCTTGCAGGATGTTTGGATATTGATTCTTCAAGAAAAGCTGCGAGGTTTGTAAGGTTTTGTGACGCATTTAACATTCCGATCATCACACTTATTGATGTTCCAGGATTTTTGCCGGGTACAAATCAAGAATACAATAATATAATACAACACGGAGCGAAACTGCTTTACGCTTACGCTGAAGCGACCGTGCCGAAAATTAGCCTTATCACTAGAAAAGCGTATGGTGGTGCATACATTGTTATGAATTCGAAACATCTAAAAGGTGATATAAATTATGCCTGGCCAACTGCTGAAATAGCTGTGATGGGCCCTGAAAGTGCAGTTGAGATTATATTTCGACACGAAAAAGATCAGCAAACGTTAATTAAAGAATATAAAGAAAAATTTGCTAACCCATTTTTTGCTGCATCATATGGATACATTGATGACATTATAGTGCCAAGTAAAACAAGGTATCACTTTTGTAAAGCATTAGAGCTACTCAAAAACAAGAAGGTAGAAAGGATATGGAAAAAGCATGACAACTTACCTCTGTAACTTTCTTCTAAGCCTTGCTTACAAGTTATGCAATATTATAAGTATAATCAGTGTGCCGTTACCAAGACTCGAACTTGGGACCTCGTCATTACCAATGACGTACTCTACCACCTGAGCTACAACGGCAAGTTTATATATTATGATAATGAATAACACAAAAAAGAATAAGGAAAAAGAAGAGGAGAAAAAAAGATTAGCGAAAGCTTTAAAGCAAAATATTTTGAAAAGAAAAAAGCAGCAACAGAGTAGACAGAGAACCCTTTCAAAACTCGTTTGTGGTGAGGAATTTTTAGGAGAAAGCACCGCAGAATACTCGAATGTATTTGAGAACGACAAAATTACCATCAGAAACTTAAGTTTTGAAGGAGGTATCATGCCAGAACTACCGGAAGTGGAAGTAATCTCTAATTTTTTGCTTGATAAAATTAAAAACAAGCAAATCAGTAATGTTATAGTGAATAATTGGAATTTACGTGCCCCAATAACAAAAAATATTGATGATATGCTAAAGGGCAAAGTCATACGCAACATCAAGCGTAGAGGTAAGTATACCATCTGGAATACAGATGGTAGTGTGGCTGTAATCATACATCTTGGCATGAGCGGAAAGCTTATATATGCTGACCACGATCAAATGCGGAATAAGCATGATCACGTGGTATTTTTATTTTCTGACAATACTTCAATAATTTTTAATGACCCAAGAAGATTTGGATTAGTTATCGTTTTAAATAAAGAACAAGAAACGGATTTTTTTAGCGATTTTGGAATAGAGCCCCTCACGGATGAATTCAGTGGAGACTATTTACAGGAGTTGCTGAAAAACAAAAAAGTGAATATCAAATCAGCGTTAATGGACAATAAATCAATAGTTGGCGTAGGCAACATATATGCTTCTGAGAGCTTGTTTAGAGCCCGTATATCACCACTCAGGTCAGCAAAAAACTTGACCTATAGAGAGTGCGAAAAACTTGCTGCTGAAATAAAAAATACTCTGAGTGATGCAATTGCTGCAGGTGGTTCAACACTGAAAGATTATGCACAGCCATCTGGATCTGCTGGATACTTTCAAAATAACTTTTACGTATATGGTAAAGTTCAAAAACCTTGCAAGATTTGCAATAATATCATAACACTTATACGACAAAATGGCCGTAGCACTTATTTTTGCAACGCGTGCCAGAATTAAGATTTTATTTTTTGATATGATATTTTCACTTGAAAAAGATCCATTTGATTTGTTTTCAAAGTGGTACAAAGCAGTACTTAATTCTCCGTGTGAACAACCAACTGCAATGACGCTAGCAACTTGTAGCAAAGACTGTATTCCATCTGCAAGAGTGGTATTACTAAAGGAATATAGCAAAGAAGGTTTTGTGTTTTTCACTAACGTAAACAGTAAAAAAGGGAAAGAATTGACTGAGAACCCCAAAGCTGCGTTAGTGTTTCATTGGATAGAATTTGCTAGGCAAGTGCGAATTGAAGGAGAGGTTAAACTTCTAAACGATGAAAGAACTGACAAATACTTCTCTTCTCGAGCGCTGGGTAGTCAAATTAGCGCATGGTGCTCAAAACAATCGAGCATTCTGAAAGATTGGCAAGATTTTGAGCAAGCTATAAAATTGAAGGAAAAAGAATTTCACAATACACAAGTTTCTCGTCCTGATTTTTGGGTGGGATTTTGCGTAATCCCAAAAGTAATTGAATTTTGGCAAGAAGGTGAATATAGGAAGCATATTAGATTTAGATACACTCTTGTTGAGGGAAGCGATTGGAAAGTGGAACAACTATATCCTTAAAAATGGTTGCGGGAGTAGGATTTGAACCTACGACCTTCAGGTTATGAGCCTGACGAGCTACCGAGCTGCTCCATCCCGCGTCGTTGCTTATTTAGTTATTATATATACAAATAATGAAAAAAGAAAAATAAAATTTCACCACATGCAAATATCGACACACTTATTAACTTTTCTTGACATAATAGTTAGTTATATACGTAACAATCTGCGCAATGAACAATATAACTTGATACTGTGGTTTCCTGTTCTTCAGTGTGCAGGAATTTTAACATATTTTTCCCTAAGTTTTGAACCAAGCTGCATATCTATTTTTCTTTTGCTTTTACCCACACTAATTTTGATTGCAATATTATACAGAAAGTACGCAATATTATGCATTGCTTTAATTGCAGTGCTCATAGGATTTACAGCCAGTAAATTAAGAACAGCTTTAGTTGATACTCAAATTCTTGATAAAGAGAGGTATGTAAAAAATATCGTTGCCACAGTGAAGGATATTAACGACAGGGGCTCATATAAACAATTTCTGCTTTCTGTTGAAAAATCCCCTACTATCTCAAAATCCTCTCCTGTCATCCCAGCGCCCCCTTTTGTCATCCCAGTACTTGATACTGGGATCCAGAAAAAAAAGATATGGATTCCAGCGTCACGCGCTGGAATGACACCGGATAGAGCTCTAGATAACATCAGAATATCAGTTAGAACCAAAGTGGAAAAAGGCATTAAAATAGGCGATCAAGTAAAATTATCAGCAAAACTCTTCCCTCTAAAGATTGCACCTTCGGAGTATGCATACGATTTTGCAAGAATAGCATATTACCAGAAAATAAGTGCAACAGGTTTTGCAACAAGCAAAATAGCCCTACACAAAAAGGCTGAAGCAAGGCAATTTCTAGAGTATATAGAATCTTTCCGTCAATACATTTATGAAAACCTGCAGCAAAATATCAAAAAACCACATGCGGATATAATCTCTGCATTACTGATCGGTAAAAAAGATGGCATAGATCAAAAAACTATGGACGCGATACGAGATTCAGGTATAGCACATTTGTTTGCCATATCTGGTTTGCATTTATCATTTGTTGCTGGTCTGTTTTTTGTAGTGTTTCGTAATTTATTCGCAATATCTGAAACTTTGACTCTTAAGTATAACACCAAGAAAATATCTGCATTCCTTACTATCTTGCCAACCACGTTTTATTTATTGATTACCGGTATGCAAATTTCTGCTCAGCGTGCCTACATTATGGTGATTTTAGTACTCGTTGCAATAATGATAGAGAGAAAATATCGAGGGTTAATAGCAATTGCGTTTGCTGCTTCAGTGATACTCTCAGTAGAACCAGAAGCAATTTTAAAGCCTGGCTTTCAGATGTCATTTTCTGCTGTTTTGGCACTGGTTGCCAGTTATCAAATTAATGCTAATAAGTTGTTCAAAATAAAAATAATGAAATATTTTGTGTCGATAATGATCAGCTCAGTAATAGCAAGTTTAGCAACTGTTCCGTATACGATATATAATTTTAATTATTTTTCAATTAGTGGCATTATCACAAATTTAGTTGCTATACCAATAGTTACATTAATTATTATTCCACTTGGAATAATCTATGTTTTGTTGATTCCTTTGGGTGTTGAATGGATTATAGCGCCATTTATAGAGCGCCCAATTGACAGCATTTTGTATATAACAAATGCAATCGCTAGTCTTCAGTATTTGGTTATTCCCATTCGTACTTTTCCTGCCTCATCAATTATTATAATAACATTTGGGTTATTGTGGCTGTGCTTGTGGGAAAGAAATTGGCGTTTCTTCGGAATTTTCTTTATTGTGCTGGGTATTTTCTCTAGTGCTATGTATAGAACTCCTGATATCTTGATAAATGCTGATAATGTTGCTGCAAAGGAGAGTGATAACTTACTATATTCTCTCACCAGAAAAAATAGGAACTTTGTTGTCAAAACATGGGCGAAGCAAAATGGGCAGAACCAAATTTTGAATCATAAAAAATACAATAACTCAGATAAAAGGCTAAAGTGTAACGATTATGGCTGCATATATAATAAAGGAAATAATAAATTAGTGCTGCTAGCTTATAAAAAAGAAGATATTTCAGAAAATTGTGATAAAGTTGATTTAACAATTCAATTAAGTGAATTCGACTATTCAGCTTGCAACGCTAAAATTATTAAACATGCTGATCTAGAAACGTATGGCACACATTCTGTTTGGTTAACAAATCGTTACGTAAAGATTAATACAGTGCGCTCCAATAGGCCTTGGCACATGTTGAAAAATTAAGAAACTTGATTTTAAGGTTTGGTTAACGTATACCTAAATAAGTTTAAACTAGAAAAATGTTATGGTTACAGACACTCAAGATCCTTTCAAAGACTATTTTGATTTTTTAGGATTTAGAAAACTTTCTGACCAGCCCAGTAGAATTTTGAGCTCTATAAGAAAGTATTCTGGTACTATATCGATAGCAAGTACCATTGCTACTCTTATAGCATTTACTGCCTTTTCTATTCAGCCTGTTACAGTAAGTATTGCTGGGTTTGCGTTCACGCCAGCACCTCTTGCCTTTATTCCTCTTATAGTTCTCTTATTTACTGCTGTTATAAACTTTATAAATACACAAAAAATAAAAGAGAATGAAATAGATAAAAAAATAGGAAACTATCAAGTTGATGAACAGTACAGCCAGATTGCTCAAGAAGCTAAAAAAATTGAAATTGTAACAAATTTAGATAAAAAGGGGGAAAAGCTTTCAATAGTTTTACCAATTTCTAAGACGCAGAGAGAAATACTAGAAGATATAGAAGCAGAAAATAGAAATAGGATTCTCTTGTTTACTGGATCATATGTATTTGGTACTATTATAGTAGTTTCAGCAATATCACAATCCATTAATGCTCCAATAATATTAATAGCTTTATTAGTCGCTATTCTTTTATGCATCATATCAACACTTAGCAATCTAATAAGTAATAGCGTGGATCATGAAAATCATACTATTAGAAAACACAGTTCTTTAGGTCTTCTATTTCCATACTGGTCTGGAAAGGGCATGGTTGTATCAGTAGTAGAAAATAAGCTTGGTAAAAGGGAAAATGAACTAATATCTCTAATGAAAAAACTACTTAGTCCGCTTTGCAACTCATTTGACAGTAACCTTAAAAAAGCTTGCGATTTACTTGATAATAGTCTTTTAAAGCCTGCAAATATTAACATTAAAGAAACGCTTGATCACCTAAAAAAAATCAGAGAAGACATCAAAAAAGATTTAGATTGGCTACATGCAGAAATTTCAGAAGTTTTAAACAACACTAAAGAATTGACAAAAAAAGCACATTCACTAGATATTGAAGGTACTTTTTCTAGGTTAGAGAATGCTATTAAAATTGCTGAAGATAAAATTGAACGATTTGAACCAAGCCGCTTTGTAGGCTGGCTTCAATCAACTACGCAGTCTAATAATAACGAGTTCCTTAGCATGCTAAAAAAGTTAAAAGAGGATACAGAAGAGGAAAAAACGGAATTGAAGGAGCAATTAAACGTAGTAAGGAATGAATTAGAAGAAATAAAAAAGAAGCAAGCTCAACCAAGTACGCCTGATTTAGAAGCTAACAATGGAAATAATACTAATAAATTATTAGTATTAGAAAATAAAGTCAAAGAACTACGTGACACAGTTAGAAAGTTAGAGCTGGAAGCAGAACAAAATAAGCTGCAGCAAAAGAAGGAAAAGTTAGAGCAAAAAAAATCTGAACAAGAAAAAACAGATGAATGGAAAGAAAAAATCAACGGCAAACCAAGTGAATTCTTATATTATTTATTAGAATCTATTAAGCTGGAAGAAAAAGATAATAAAGAAAAAAAGGTTGAGGCAACATTACGAGATTTTGATAATAAAGTTACAATCTACTGGAAAGATGGCTCTCAAACAATTTGCCATATTAAAAAACAAGGTGATCTGCAAATTGAGTCTAGTGCAACAATGTTTACAGACCCAAATGTTCAAGCAGCATGGGAAATGGCGCGGGGTAAATCACTATAGATTACTCAATAATAACCTTAAGTGTTAATAATGATAAAGAGAAATTAAGGTTAGACACCTATATAGCTGAAAAATGCAACATATCACGCAGCAAAGCGCAAAGATTGATACAAAATGAGCAGGTGAAATTACTTGGCACACCGATAATTAATAATGACTACATAGTAAAACCAGATGAAGAGTATGTGGTGCATCTCGTTCAACCTGACATATCCACATCAATTGAGCCTAATTATGACATAAAACTTAATATCGTCTATGAAGATGAGGACATTATAGTTCTGAGTAAACAAAGTGGATTAACAGTGCACCCAGGTGCTGGGACAAACAATGATACGCTTTTGAACGCAGTTATCGCTCACCTTAATGTAAGACCAGGAATTGTTCATAGACTCGATAAAGATACTAGTGGGCTAATGGTAATTGCAAAAAATGAAGCAGCCCATAGTTTTTTGTCTGAATTGTTATCGAATCGCAAAATAAAGCGGGAATACTTAGCAGTAGTTTGGGGAACATTATCTTCTCAGCAAGGCACGATAAAAACTAACATTGCTCCCAAACGCGGTAATAAAGAAATGATGTGTGTAACAAAAATCACAGGCAAATTAGCAATCACTCACTATTTAGTGCAAAAAGTTATAGGACAAGTAAGCCTCGTTAAATGCACTTTAGAGACAGGCAGAACACACCAAATTCGAGTCCACATGAGCCACATAGGACATTCCATAGTTGGTGATCAAGTTTATGGAAAAAATAGTAGTAAAAGCACAAAATATGCTAAAAACTCTAGTTTCATTCGTAATTTCAATAGACAAGCACTACATGCTTATACACTGGGCTTATACCACCCAAAAAGTAAGGAATACATGGAATTTGTCTCTGATTTACCGCAAGATATAAAAACTTTAATTGGTGAGTTTGACAACATATCTTAATAACATTCGTATTAACCTATCAATATTATCATCCATGTTATCAGGAAGTTAATTAATGAAAGAAAAACTGCTGCACTACCTAGATCTTTCACCTTTTTTGAAAGTATGTGTTGTTCACTGGAAATACGCTCAATTGTCGTTTCAAAAGCAGTGTTAACAATTTCCACAATTAACACCAGGAATAGGCTGCTTATCATTACTGCACGTTCTAGATTACTTACATCCAAAACAAACAAAATTGAGACACATACTATAAAAAGCAGTAACTCCTGTCTGAACGCAATTTCTGATATAAAAGCTGATTTTATTCCTTCACAAGAGTATTGAATTGCTTTTATTAGACGAATAATGCCCTTCTTCATTATTATTCACAAAACCCTTTAATCAAAATTTTAACTCATTTAGATTTGCTACACCCTATAGCATTTTTATCATTTGTTCACCCTATTGGTTTTGAAATTAAGATTTACCGCAACTACAATAAGTACTCTTATCATCACATTTTGGTGTTAAGTCAGGATAGAACGTGAGTATAGCATCATTCTTTCTTACAAACACTGATTGATAATTGTCATCTTCCATTTCATATAGACACATTCCATCTTTTCCTAATTCCTTAAACGCCTTAGTTGCAGAAATTATCGGCATGAAGGTTATATGCGTATCCATTTGGGCATTTAACTTTCACTTCCCCATCCTTACCCAAATATTTCATTCCAAATGTATAAACCGGCGGCTTAATATCTGATTCATTGCACAGGATTCCAACTGCCCATTTATCCTCTTGAGCTTCAACATATCTACCTACAAAATGCATACCACCTAATTTATCGTTTGGCTCACCACAAAAAATATGTCCAAACCCTATAGTTTCTTTTTCACTTCCACTATTTGTAAACCAAATGTTAGCCAGTTCATCTTTAAGTAACTCCAAATCCGCATCTGGCGTAATCACTTATATATTCCTTTCACTACTTCTTGATGCTGCGGACAACTAAGTAAAATTTTGAAATCTTCTTTATCTGGATGTGCTCCCCAATCTCCACAAACTTTCAACACTCCTCTATCGAAGTCAGTTAATTCTGAAACGGTGGCTGGTTGTGAACTGAAAAATGGTTCAAAATTGACTTCAACATTTTCTTCTACATAGCCGGTGTGAAAATAATGATCCTTAATATAAAAAATAAATCCTATTATTGGTATTATTAAACACAAAATTAGTTTAACTGTCTTCGACATAATCACGTTCACAAAAAAGCTAGCCTATAAGAAATAATTTAAAAAAGTTTTAATCTAATCGTTTTTGCAGAGCAGCAACTCCCGGCATTTCATCGCCACTTAACCAATCTAAAAATGCTCCTCCACCAGTGGAAACATATGTAAAATCCTTATCGGCAAGGCCTGCAGCGCTTATTGCAGATAGACTATCGCCTCCCCCTATTATGCTGGTTAACTTTCCTTTGTGCGTTAAGTCACTTACGATTTTCATTACCCCTATTGTACCGCTTGCAAAAGCTGAATGTTCAAAAACACCAATAGGTCCATTCCACAGCAGAGTCTTACTGCTTGCTATTATACTGCTTATTGTACTCAAAGTTTGTGGTCCGATATCCAAAATTATATCACCGTCCAAAATGGACTCAGTTCTTCTTGAAATACTAGTGCTGTAATCAGAGTTTACTGCAACCAGAACGTCTTCTGGCACAACTATTTTGCAATTGTTTTTATTTGCTGTTTCAAGAATATTATGCAGAAGGTCGTCAACACCATTTTGAAAGAAAGATTTCCCTATATTTACTTTGCTAAATGACAAAAAATTATTGGCTATTGCACCACCTAGAACTAGGTAATTAACCTTTTCTGTTAGCTTCATAAGCACTTTTATTTTAGTTGATATTTTAGCTCCCCCAACTATCGCAGTAATAGGTTTAGCTTTAAACGATACAGCTTTTTCAAGATACTTTAGCTCATCTTGCAAGCAAAACCCTGCATAAGAGGGTAAAAATTCTGTAATGCGTGAAATAGAAGCGTGAGCTCTGTGAGAGCAAGAAAATGCATCATTTACATATATATCCGCTAGAGATGCTAGTTGTTTGGCAAAATTTGAGTCACTTTGCTCTTCCTCTTTATAAAATCTTAGATTCTCTAGTAATATTATATCTCCTGCATCCATAACACTTACTGCTCTTTGTACTTTTTCACCAAAGCAATCGTCAATGAATTTCACTTTTTTATTTAGTAACTGCGATAAAGTGTCAATTACATTTTTTAGCGACAGATTATTGTCTCTGGCCTTTGGGCGTCCAAAATGTGATATAATAATAATCTTTGCACTCGCATTCACTAAATACTGAATAGTAGGCAATGCTCTCAAAATACGAGTGACGTCACGAATTTCTCCATCTTTTATAGGAACATTGAAGTCAACTCTGAGTAAGACGGTTTTATTGTGAAGATCACAATTTTCTATACTAGGTATATTCATTACAAAATTGAAGCTATAAAGTCACTATACAGCAGTTTGATCTAAAGTAAAGTTTTAAGCTTACGAACGTTTAAGGAAATTTGCATGCCAAACGCTTGACACTGGAACCTTATCGTCATGCCATCACGAACCGTCATACCGCCGGGTATCTCTTAGCCGCTAACACGTAGCGGGATACTTGACCTTTACAGGGATGACGATTGTCGTTTAGCCATAAATATTTAAGAAATTTACTAAACAGAAAAAAAGGCAAAAGAAGCCCCGTGGTTGGCTAATTACTTACATTATACTTTCAAGTATGGCGTTTTTTTATTCTAAACGCTTAATAACCGCGATTTAGCTGCTTTTTAATGCAACTAACCTTTAGTCATAAATATTTAAGAAATTTACTAAACAGAAAAAAAGGCAAAAGAAACCCTAGGGTAGCTAATTATTCACTATCCATTTTTTAAGTTGGCGTTTTTTGATGTTTTAAATGCTTTATAAGCGTATTTCAGCTTGTATAGGTAAAAACCTAGAAATTTGATAAAGACATAGAGTGCACATAGTGCAAAAAATTAAACATGAGACGCCAGATACGTTGAGTTTTTTTGTCATTTAATCTGTACAGAGAAGATAAATAAATAGCTTCAGTTTCATGATAAGGAGGCTGGCGGAGTTTGTCAAGTAAGTTTTTCGTTTAATCCGTTTCTTGATTTAGGTGCCCTTGACTTCCGGCTGGGTCGAATTTGTATAGCTACATTGTCGGTAAATCTAAATTGCTTTAATGATTTTGATTGAAAAATAGTTTTTCTATTATATAAATGCTACTTTAGGGTAATCAAAATGGAAGACGATAAATATAGCCTAGGTTTAAGAGTTATCCATTGGTTGATGGCTGTTTTTATTATCGGTATGCTTTGTTCTGGACTTTATATGAAAAGCCTGCCACTTAGCAATGAAATTAAGTTCAACATATACGCTATTCATAAGGCTTGCGGTATCACTATTCTTGGATTAATCATAGTACGCATATTTTTTCGCGTCTTTACTTATGTTCCACCACTTCCAGCAAATTTTTCTCGGTTTGTAATCAATATAAGTAAAGCAGTACACTTTGGTTTATATTCTTTGATGGTGCTAATGCCACTATCTGGCTATGTCATGTCTTCTGCTTCTGGCAAACAGATCAAATATTTTTTTCATATCCCTTTGTTGATTAATCAAAACAAAGATCTAGCTAACACGGCTAACGAGCTACATTCGATGCTTGCATATTTTATGGTACTCTTTATAATCTTACATATACTTGGCGCCTTAAAACACACATTTATAGATAAACAAAACATTTTTAAACGTATGATATAGGTTATATGTTAAGTAGCCTCTGGAAAAAAGGAACAGATTTTCTTAGCAGTGAGTTTGCTATAATGGGTGGTGCTATGAGCTGGGTTTCAGAGAGAAACTTGGTCTCAGCAATCTCAAACGCTGGTGGTTTTGGTGTGATTGCATGTGGTGCAATGTTTCCAGACTTGCTAAAAAAAGAAATCATAGAGACGCAGCAATTAACTAACAAGCCATTTGGTGTAAATCTAATTACTATGCACCCAAAGTTGAGTGAGTTGATAGATGTGTGTATTGAAACGAAAGTGAGCCATATAGTGCTTGCCGGTGGACTGCCAACAAAGCCTAATATAGAAAAAATCAAGGGTGCAGGCATTAAAGTTATGTGCTTTGCACCAGCATTAAGCCTTGCGAAAAGGTTAGTAAAAATGGGAGTAGATGCATTAATAATAGAAGGAATGGAAGCAGGTGGGCATATAGGTCCAGTTAGCACTTCTGTTCTTGCACAAGAGATATTGCCTCATTTTAAAAATGAACAAATACCAGTGTTTGTTGCAGGTGGAATAGGAAGAGGTGAAATGATAGTTAATTACCTGGAAATGGGAGCAAGTGGCTGTCAAATAGGTACATTATTTGTCTGCACTAATGAGTCAATTGCCCACAAAAATTTTAAGGAAGTGTTTATTAAATCGGCCGCACGTAATGCAATACCTTCTGTACAGATAAGTGCTGATTTTCCTGTAATTCCAGTAAGAGCTATAGCCAACAAAGCAAGCGATGACTTTATGAAGCGTCAAAAAGAAGTTATTGATGAATACCAAAAGGGACAGATCTCAAAAGAAGATGGGCAGCTTGAAATAGAAAAATTCTGGGCTGGAGCTTTAAGAAGAGCAGTAATTGATGGAGATGTTGAAACGGGATCTTTAATGGCTGGCCAAAGTGTTGGCATGGTTGATAAGGAAAAGCCTGTAAAAGAAGTAGTGGATATGTTAGTTCAACAAGCAAAGAATCATATTAATAGCAAATCTGTAGAAGTAGAAAGCCCAGAAAGCAAATAGTTAAGCGACCTTCCAATAAGCAAGTTGCCGCAATTATTTATAATATGGCATAATTGCCCAGTTTTAATGTAAAATTAACGCTAAAGAGGTATCTATACATTTTGTTATGTATGGAGGAGTCTATGCTAAGTTCTAAAAAAGATATTAACCAACAATTGCACGACACTATATACAAAAAGGTAACAAAAGAAAATCATAAATATGGAAGCCCACAAAAGGGAGATGGAACTATCAAAAAATGCATAGAGTTGTTCAAGGAAGGAGCTAGTCCTGAGGTATTAACTGAATTAGAAAAATCGCTGAGAGAACAATTAGAAAAATCACCAGAAAAACAAGAGGAATATCAAAAACATTATAAGTATTATATCGAAAACTTTCTTCCTGCATTGAAAGATGAAGTAATAAAATCAGAAGAACTAGCTGTACCTACAGTATTTAACAATGAAAGAGAACAATCACAAAGACCACAAACAATAAGAGGAAAAATAGTAAAAACAATTTTGGATATTACTAACAGGAGCAGCAGTGTAAGCTCAATACCAAATGCTGTTGAAGAAAATATTGAAGATCAAATGCAGCTAAAACATATTGAAGAGCAAAACAACACACAAGAAACACCCTTGAATGTAGCTGAGAAAAAAAGTGGTGATAATAAAATACTTAGTAATTCAGATGTTGCAGAGGAAGTGTTTGAAAAATATAGCAAGGTTGTGAAAGAAATAGAGGAGAAGAAAACTTCTAAACTCAGTAGTGGCAATGACTCAGATAGTGGAATAGACTCACCTAGAACGAGTAAAGAAAGTTTGAAATCACCAGTAAGTAGCAGAAGGAGCAGTTTAACTTTAGTAACAAGCACTTCATCTGAGGAAAGTTTAAACTCAACATTGAGCTCTGTTGAAGGAGATAATGGCTTACAACCAGAGGGTGGAGAAAAAACTGAGTTATTAGAATCAAATTTGGAATCCCCAAAAGAAAACGAGACTCAAGTGCAGCCAGAGCAGACTGTAAAAAAAGAGCCAAAAATGCAAGAAAATGAAAACTCAGATGGTCAAGCAAATCCAGATCAAGTTAAGAAAGATATCCTACTTAAAAACCAACCCAATAACAGAAATCTTCACGTTGCACTTGTAGCAGGTTGTGCTCTCTCCACAATAGGGTGCATTGTTGCAGGAGCAATGACATCAGGATTGATAGGAGCAGGACTACTTGCTATGGCTGCAGTGTTTGCTATAGCAGCAGTAGCTGAATTGCATTCAAACTTCCTATCAAGTAAATTAACATCCATTAATGTGAGTCCTCTTGTTGATGATAAAGAGCTTACAGCATGTTCACGTCTGTAAAAATTAAATATGTGTTACTTGTAGTGGATAAGTGAATTCAGTTCTTGCCTATTGATATAAAAGTTGTTATATTTAAGAAATGTTTAAAAGGTATTTAGTTGATGCGCATTCAATTGAATAAAGTTTTGGTTTTTATAGCCTTATTAAGTTTCATTTTTGCATCATATTCTAGCGAAGCAAGTTCGGCGAGTGATGAATTAAAGGGTATACAAGAAACGGTAAAAAATTTTATTTCTTCATTTTCAGTTAAAGATACTGTAGAAAATATGAGTCCTTCAACAATCATAGGGTTGTGTATAGCTGCAGTGATACTTGCAGTAGTGTTCAGAGGTCTAATCTTTTTTATGATAATGTTTGGTGTACTGGTCCTGATGTTCGGTAGTACAGAAAAGGCAACAGACTACTTAAAAGAAAAATTTAACTTTGCAAAAGATATAAAATTACAATCCGATAGCGAAAAAAAAGATAAAAATTAAGATAGTATTTTTATCTTTTTTAATTATCTTTATTGAATACGCATATGCAGTTAAAAGTACCAACAGTTAACTCTAAGCTTAAAAAAAAGAACAACTTAGCATTACTAGAAAGCATTGATTTAGATTTTGTTCCTTATGCTTGTCATTACGATGAAGAAACCATACTAACAAAACAGGGAGAATTGTTAAAAATAATCAAGTTAGAAGATTATTCTTCTGTTGATAACTACAGCGACCTCAGAACTGAAATTAGAAAAAGCATATCAAAAAATATTAATAGCCTGTGTTTTACCGTTTGGATTCATACCGTTAGAAAGCGCAATAAACTGAGCTTGAAATGGAATAAAACTGAAGACTTCTCTGACAACCTACATTCAACGTGGTTTAATAAACTAACTGATAGTAAATTACAGTATATAAATGAACTATACATTGTAATATTGTTTAGCGATTTTGGCAAGCATACTAATAATTCGTTTTTTTTCAATAGAATAAAGAATAAGCATAAGTTGTCTTTACAAGAAAGCCATCAGGAGTTGCAAAAGATAACTGACGTAATTCAAAATGATTTAGGACCTTTTGGAGCTAAAAAACTGAGTCTAAGGTTTAGTGAAGGTAAAATATATTCTGAAATGATAGAATTTCTCCACTATATTGTTACATTAACGCACAAAGATTATCCAATACATGAAAGGGACCTGTCGCAATATATTAGAAATTTTAAAATAGCTTTTGGTTTCAATACGTTTCAAACAATATTTGAAAATCAACAGAAATTTGGCTCTATTTTCAGCATAAAAGAATACCGGGAAATCTCTTTAGGTAATATAGATAGATGCTTGCAGCTTGAATCTGAATTTATCATTACAGAAATAATGATATTTACTAGTAATAACAAAGCAATAAAAGAATTTAAAAAACAAATCAACATGCTGCAAATTAGTGAGGATAATACCTTACTTAAAAGCTCAGGAATTGAAGAAATAATAGAGCTTGAAAAGACCTCTAGTATAGACTTCTGCCAACAGAAAATTATTTTTACAATATTTGCAGATGATAGGAATAAGTTAGCTGAAAGTATTAGTGATTTATCTTCTATAATGTCATTAGTTGGCTTCATGATGTTTAGAACTGATTTACATATGGAAAGTCATTTTTGGGCACAACTTCCAGGCAATTTTGCTTTTATTACGCAACCGAAAAATATCTTAACAAAATACGCTTGCAGCTTTGCTATGCTGCACGATTTTACGTCAGGTACATTAAAAGGAAGAAGGTGGAAAGAAGCGGTAATGATTTTTTTTTCAAAAAAAGGAAATCCTTACTTCTTTAATTTTCATGGAAAAAGAAATAATGGCCATACTACGATACTCGGAGCTCCAAATTCAGGCAGAACTTCACTCATTAATTTTCTATTATCAGAATCAAGAAAGTTTAACCCAAGAATTGTCATATTGGATAACACTGGAAAATCAATAATTTTTACTAAAGCAGTGAGTGGTAAATATTACATAATCGATCCAAAATATAAGGACAAAAGCCTAAAATTTAATCCACTAAACATTGAAGATAGTGCTTCCAATCGCAATATGTTGGTTGAACTGATCAGAAGAATGGTAGCCGATACGAGCTTGGTGGACGTAGAAGAAAAGATAAGAAAAATTGTGGATTCTATATTTGCTATACCCAAGGAATCACGTTCTATTTCACAAATTTCTGAGGTGCTCTTGCTCCTTGGGGGTAAGATAAGTAGATGGTGTGACGATGGTGACTTTGCTTACTTATTTCAAGATGGTGATGAATCAGATATTGACTGGGAAACAAAAATTATATCTCTCAACACCGCAAACCTTACAAAACAAAAGGAATGTATGTCCGTGATACTTTACTATTTTTTATATTCTTTTGAGGCAAAATGTGATGGCTCGCCTGCAATACTTGTTTTGGATGAAGCATGGGAGATAAGTAATATTTTTCCTACAGAGAAAGAGTTTGATAACTGGATGCAAAGAATGACGGAACTAAATGTTGTAGTAATCCTAAGTACTGAGAATTTAAATCTCGCATTTGCTAGCAAATTTACTCAATATTTAGATAAACATGTTGATACAAGAATCTTGATGCCGAACGTCAATGCAAATAGATTATACATGAAGGCATTTTCTCTATCGAAAGAGGAGCTGAATATAATTCTGCAGACGCCAACACAGGAAGGTTTATTTTTGATAAAACAGTACAAAGGATTAGTAACCTTAAATCTGGATTTGAAGGATATGCAAGAAATACATGTACTTTCAGCTAACAAAGAGACTATAAAGTATATGTATGAGGCAATAAAAGAAAAAGGAGAAGAAGTTAATGAGTGGTTACCGGTATTTTATGAGAAGTGTAAGGCTTAATTTCTTATTGATATTTTTTTTGATACTTGGTCTTTCGTATCAAGGATATGCTGATTGTCCAACATTTGTAGAAAGTAATACTTGGTGGGAAGCAATAGTTGGTGGAGATTGGGTAAAGGAAATTAAGGTGCAAGCAATAAAAGATCAAGGAGTTGATGGTTACTTTAATCCCAAAATTAGAGTATGTGCTTATGATGGACAAAGTTATTGTTATGACTTACAAAGTGGGGAATCCTGCCGCCAGATGTATGGAACGCAAGGTACAGGAGCTGGAGTTTCTGCTGCAGCTTTTATCGACTGGGAAGGAGATAAAACAAAAGCTGGAGGAGAAATTGCTCGGGGTCTTAAATGGGAATGGGCAGACGGTGTTACTGATGAGGAAAAAAGAAGATTCGCTAACTCTCCTAAAATATGTGCTTGCAGTCAAAAAGTGGCTTGTATGTCAGGAATTTCTTCATGGGGTTCTAGAGTATTTTCGGGTGAGAATATTTTCCGTCCTGGGGAGATGGAAAAAGTCTGTGATACCTGCTACCAAACGGCAGTAAAATGTGCTCCTGTTCCACTTGCACCTGGCCCCCCTCCATTTTGTGAACAACTTGCAATGTCGCTTCCACAAGTTAGAATTGTTCCTATAACAGATAAAGACAATGATTACTTTAATCCTAAGGTTAAGGTAATCATTGGTGATCTGAAAGGAAGAGACGGAGAGATTGGAGAAAAATTAGATTTCCCTAAAGGGTATGGAGAAAATAAAGCTGAGTGGCGCTCTATTTTAGACAAAGATGGCATCACGTACTACTTCAAAACTTATAGAGAAAAAGATAAGCTCTGCGCTGAATACCTTGGAACTCAAAGTATAGATGAAAACAATCCACAGTTCATCCGCTGTTTTCCTGCACCACCTGCTCCAGAACCTGAGATAGTGGAGATAGTAAATGCAAATACATTGAAAGTAGAAATGAAGATGAGTGAGAGCACTTGTGCTAAAGCACATGGAACCTATAGTAATGGTTCCTGTACTTTTAATGTTAATACTGACCTCAACCATCCTATAAACATTGGCCCCCTATCTTTAAAAGTAGTAAAACCAGCAATAGTAGCAAAAACAACTGATAGTAATATTGATAATATTATAGAAGGTATATTAGAAAGTAATCCGCAACAATTTAAAGTTCTGAAAGAATATGGCTATGTTCCTGATGTGCAAATTAAATGTTCTAAAGGCGGAAGTTTTTATAGTTTTAATGATTTTGAGAAAAAGTTAAAAGACAAATCTATTCAATGTGAATTTAATAACTCTGGGCAGCCGGAAATAGAAGTAAAGTATAAAGGAAATTCTAACAGTAAAATGCTTTGTCTTTCTGGATGGCAGCCAGAACCAGAGGAGTTTGTTCTTAAAAGAGAAAATAAAATAATACCACTAAAATTAATGGGAACAAGATATACTAAATACAATGCTGTTTACTCCAAGGAATCAAATCAGTTCTATTATCTTCCAAGCAAGGAAATAGTTTACCCTTTGAAAGAAACTCAAGAGAGGTTGGATAAAATAATATTTAATAAGCAAGAGTATGTTTTCTTCCCTGATGAAAATGAGCAGAAGAAGGAAGAATGCAGTTATTGTGTGAAGAAAGATAGCAAAATAGACGAAAAATTAAAATCTGGTGAAGGACTGAAAGTAGTATACAAATTGACGGATGTAGAGCATAAAGAAGGATGTGAGCAAGGTGATGATGGTTGCATCTGCTTTGATGGAAAGTGTAGCCGTTCAAAACAATATTTGAATAAAAATGAAGATGATAAGCCATTCTACTTAAGGTATGAGGAAGTGGATTGTAAAGATAAGGATGGTAAAGTATTAAGAGATGAAAAAAATGAAGTACGAAAGTGTACACAATTAAAAGATCAACTGATTAAAGCAAACAGAACAGAGGTTTTTTACGCTGATAAATTGTGTAGGTTCGATTTAGAAGGTCTCAAAAAGAAATTAAAAGAAAAATTAAAAGAGATAATCAAGGAACATCTGAAAAATAAGAAACCAGATCTTGAAAAAAATAATGAAAAATCCTATGATCATAAAAATAAAGATGTTTATACAGATGACTTATCAATAAAATTTGATCGTATTAAAATAGAAGCGTGGGGAAGTGGTGAAGCAGGTCATATACAAGGTAGTGGCTGTGACAATCAAAAATGCCATTCTACTGAAAGCAGAGTAGGGATGCCAGGAGATTATATTAAAGCTAAACTGAAAATCGATCCTAATTATCCTATAATTAAGGTGCAAGTCACAGAGGGAGGGGGTAACCAGGAAAGTAACTTCTCAGATAAGGACGGGGGACCTGTTTTCATAGAAATGTGCAATTCGCAGAAGCAACATTGCCAGCAACTGATTACTGTTGCAGGTGGAGGTGAGTATAGAACATACGGTGGTAAGGGTTATGAGGAAACAGTAATTCATAAGCAAGATTTAAAGCTAGAGGAGAAAATTGTAAAGGCAGATAAACTGAAGTCTACACAAGACAATCAAATAGCATATATAGAAAATGGTGAAATCAAGTATGAAACAGTAGAGTGTGGAAGTGGTTTGAGAAGCAGTAGATCTGGTGCAGGTGGCTGCATTAATAAAAGCAAAGGAATTTATGGTAAAGGCTCTCCAGGGTATGTGAAGATTAGACCTATTATAAAGGAATTTGACGAAGAAGAAATAAATGCTGCTATTAAAAAAGTAATAGAGGATCTATACGATCTTGAAACTATGACTGATTTTTGGGTAGGGGATCTTAACGTGAATATAAGTGGGATAATTAAAGAGGAAGTCAAAAAAGAATTATCAAGGTAAAAAGATATAGCTCTGGAAATGATGCTCTTGTTTTAATAATTAATTAAAGTAAAGCATGTAGTAAATGGTGTAATTGCTGTATCTTAACAAAAAGGTATAACGAATGTAGGAGGGTGCTTTATGTCTCTAAAGAATAAAATTTCTGAGTTAATAGAACAACAATTTAGCATTAAATACCATGACAATTATTTGGCTTACACTATACATAATTGGGCTGCAAGCGAAATATCTGATTCTATTACTTTTTGCATAATTGGTTGTGGAAATTGCAAGATTGGATATCAAGATGTTGCAAAGTCATTCAACATAACAAAAGAAGAAATTGACCAAGGTAATATTGCAAGCATAGAAAGTAAAATAAAAAGTGAAGCTGAAAAATCAGGTAGCGAGTTTTCTGAGTTGATTTCTAGAGTGGATCAATCGCTAAAAGAGCAGAGTGAAAAGTCTATTGTACAAATTTTAGATTCATCCGCTGAGGAGATGTTAAGGAGTTTCTGTGATAGCCCTGTACAGTCTCCAGAGCCTCAAGAACCCTCTGCTTCATCTGAAGAGCATGCTACAGAAGGCCCAGAAACTAGTGTTAATTCAGATCTTTTGTCAACCTAATCAACCCCATATATATGTTTTTTTTGTACCCATGCTTTGCGTTTTGGGGTGGAAAGAAAGCACCATTCTTCGTTGCATTTTTCTATCTTCATCACAACAAACTTGTCTATTTTCATAGTAATCTTGCTGTCTACACTCTGTTTTTGATATCCATAAGTATCTTCTTTTACAATCGCGTAGCGCTTATCACTAAGAAGATTGCCTTTTATCCATCCGCAGTCTTCATCTATATCGCAGACCTTTTTCCAACTCTCAAACTCTTCTATCACTTTCAGGGGCAGATTTTTGCAAGTGTATATCCATTTTACAGGATAGTGAAACCCTGGCCCCGTTCTCATGTTGATCTTATTTGATTTGGTTGAAACAAAGTTGTTAGCAAACAAGCTATGGCTAAATAATAAAAACAATAGGATAATAGTACTGAACCAAGATCCCAGTGTCACGCACTGGGATAACGTGAGGGATAGTGTAACAGACTTATTCATCATAATTCACGATTAGGTTGACATAAGATAAAGAGTAAATTAAAAATTGAATAGATCTTTAAATGCAAAATCAATGCCTATAGAAATATTAATGCCTGCTCTTTCACCAACAATGAGCAAAGCTGGAGGAAAAATTGTAAAGTGGCATAAAAAAGAACAAGACAAAGTTGAAGTAGGCGACGTAATTGCTGAGATAGAGACTGATAAAGCCATAATGGAGTTTGAATCTATAGATGAAGGAGTTTTAGCAAAAATTTTAGTAACAGAAGGAACAAGTGGCGTGCCTGTAAATCAACCAATAGCTTTAATGCTGGAAGAAGGAGAAGATGAAAGTGCACTTAACAACTATACTTCAACTTCCATCAATAGTGCAGTTAAAAAGGAAGTGACAAAAAGTGCTGTTGATAATCAAAAATCAGAACACCAAGATTTAAACGGAAAGCCAATAAGTCATTCTTCGGTGTCATTCCAGCGCGTGACGCTGGAATCCAACCCCTCAATGTCATCCCAGTGCTTGACACTGGGATCTAGAAAAGAAGAATGGATCCCAGTGTCAGCTACTCAGATGACAGAGGGTTATGCAGAAGGTAGAACAAAAATAAGCCCATTAGCTAAGAAAATAGCTCAAAATGAAGGGGTTAATGTGCAGCAATTAAAAGGTACAGGACCATATGGTCGCATAATTAAGGCTGATGTGTTGGAGTTTTTAGGCAGTGGTATACATACTGAAAGTCCTGAGAAAGATACCATAGTTGAAGTAAGCAACATGCGCCAAGTGATAGCACAGCGCCTGACTGAATCAAAACAGAATGTTCCACATTTTTATTTAACTGTAGACTGCCAGGTTGATAAGTTAATATCGTTAAAAAACGAGATTAACTCAGCAGATGAAAACAATAAAGTAACAATTAATGATCTAATCATAAAAGCTGCAGCTTTCAGCATGAAAAAATTTCCTGATATAAATTCTTCGTGGATAGATAATAAAATACTGAGATATTCAAATATAGATATTTCAATCGCTGTGGCACTTGAAGATGGGCTAATTACTCCTATAGTAAAAAATGCTGATAAAAAGGGTATTTTATCTATATCAAAAGAAGTGAAAGATTTAGTAAGCAGAGCAAGATCTGGAAAATTGAAACCTGAAGAGTTTCAAGGAGGAGGGTTTACTATCTCCAACTTAGGGATGTTTGGTATAAAAGCCTTCAGTGCTATAATCAATCCGCCGCAATCTTGCATTATGGCAGTTGGTGCATCTAAAAAACAACCAATTGTTATGAATGAGAAAATAGAAATAGCAGAAATAATGACAGTAACGCTCTCTGTTGACCATAGAGCAGTTGATGGGGCACTCGGAGCAAAGTTTTTAAATGCCTTTAAGCATTATATAGAGAATCCTCTGGTGATGCTTATTGAAACTGCGGTAATCTATTAGCATTGTTATTACAAAATTAATACCTCTAAGTTTATACTTTTATTAGTTAATAGGTTTAGAGGTAAAAAAATGAATACTACAGTAGAAAAAAATAATCCAAAAATTTTTCCTCAAAATGAAGGAAAGATTAACTCAAAAGGCATGGTTGCCCCACCTGTTCCTCCGAAATCTTCCCAAGCTAAATTTGCTGGAATAAAAGCAATTTTTGAGCGAAATGTACCTCATTCTCAAGCAAATGATAGTAATAAAACAGTGAGTAGCAATCTTGGAAGAACATTTGGCCCAACAATGCAAAAACTCATGGAAGACAACATTCATAGCACTCCTAACAAACAACGCCGCAATTCAGGGGATAGTGGTATCAGTGATATTAGTAGCAGCACTTCTGATGATGAGGATAGAACAATAAAAGATAAAATGATGGAAAATGTTAAGCAGGATAACCATCAAAAAGGCTTTGATTTACATAAAGTACAAGCAACTGATGAATTAGAAACCGTAAAATTTCTCAAAACGCTAAGCAAGAAAGAAAGAGAAAAACTTGGTTTTTCTCCTAAACAGCAAAATAACCAAAAGGTTGAGACTAGCAAAAAAACTTATAATCCACTTGATTGGAATCCAATCTATCAAGGTAAAAAGCTCTTTAGCTTAGGCAATATGTCGAGTAATTCGTCTTCATGTAGTGAAAAAAGCAATATTTCAGATGTAAGCGATAAGTCTAATAATTCAAACATTGTTAGATGTAATATTACTAGGAGTAACAGTAAGGAAGACCTTCGTAAACCTGATGCTTCACATAATGACAAATCTGCAGGTAAAAAATTATCTAATGTCAATGTAAGCGAATTAATCAGAAAGTTTGAACAAGGTAATGACATAGTAAAAGGGCGTTAATCAAATGTTACCCTATCTTTGTATATGTAAAGGTAGGGTATCTTTTCAAAATAGTATATCCTTTATAGCTTTGTTAATTTTTGACTCCCTCTCTGCAAAAGCAGTTTCTAGAGAGGTTTTAAGTTTTTCCCATTCTTCTTGACCATTTAGAACTAAAGATTTATATTCATTTTCAATTTTTTCCAATGCTCTTTGATATGAAAAACCTAATTCCTCATATATATCAATATTTATCGATTGCAGTATTACCAAAAATGAAAACAAATTCGGATCAGGTAATTCTTCTCTTGTGTGATTCAGAAGACACAGCTTTATTTTTTTTACGCAGTATTCTATTGTTTTTAACGATAGTGACAGGCTTTCTGCATAAAATATAAAACTATCTACAATCAAATTTTTTGACTTTTTCGGTAATTTAATATTTTCAAATAGTTCTTTTGTAAATTTTTCTATCGGTTGTTTTGGCAAATGTAAAGAGAGATCAGTAAAAGATTTTAGGTCAAAATTTGGTCCAAGTATTGTGCTGATTGCTCTTTGTACATTACTCTTATCTTTACTTACAGAAATAATGAAAACCAGCCCCTCCACATCAAGCATATACTTTATAGATTCCAAAAAATCGACAACGAATTTAGGACGGCACACATCAAGATTATCCACCATTATATAAATGTTTTTGTCTTTTCTGATTTTATTAACCACATCCGCTAACTGTGTTTTAAAATCTCTAGTACTCTCTTTTCTTCTTTGGAGAAGACTTAATTCACTCAAGACAAAACCTATGTCTTTTTTATCAGCCTCTTTTGCAGCATCAAGAAATACTGAAAGCATAGCAAGTGGAGATTTACTGATCAGCTTTCCTAGTGTGTTTAGAGAAAATAGCTCTTGGTTTATGTTCTTGAACTGTTGTATAACACTTCTTTTTACTTTATACGATACAAATAAATCTTCAAATAGGAAATTTAAAAAAGAAGGCAGTGGTTGGTCCAATGCATTGATATCCCATGCACTATAATAAGCTGCAATTTCATTTTGCTGTTTTAACTCTTTTACCCATTCTTTCAAAAAAAACGTCTTGCCCCATCCATCATATCCTTCCAAAGATATTATTGTAAAAGACTGATCAATTGTTTTAATTATAGTGTTGAATTTACCTGAAAATTGCTTATAGTTTAGGTGGTTATTTTCCCAAGCCACCACTTTAAGTGGTGGCACTATTTTTTTCTTTTTGAATGTTATTAGCGATATAAGTTTTTTTAAGCACATGTCTTATTTTATATTTAACTCATATTCTTGTCTTGAAGTAAGTGCTATCCTCAGCGTTCCTT
Source organism: Wolbachia endosymbiont (group A) of Opomyza germinationis (assembly GCF_964264765.1). NCBI lineage: Bacteria > Pseudomonadati > Pseudomonadota > Alphaproteobacteria > Rickettsiales > Anaplasmataceae > Wolbachia > Wolbachia endosymbiont (group A) of Opomyza germinationis. The sequence continues at coordinate 1,000,952 of NZ_OZ183482.1, read as the reverse complement.
CATCAAGATAGTCAATTTCTCCGCCCATTGGTATGCCGCAAGCAAGGCGTGATATTTTCACATCCAAATTTTTTAGCAATTCAATTATATATTGTGCAGTAACTTGGCCCTCTAATGTCGGATTAATTGCGATAATTATCTCTTCAATTTTAGACTCTGTCACTCTTTTCAGAATAGTGTCAAGGTTGAGTTCTTTTGGACCTATGCCATTTATTGCAGACAATCTGCCACCCAAAACATGGTATAAACCTGAATATATATTTCCTTTTTCAAACGCCCATAGATCACCTAATTCTTCTACTACACACAGTAACTTAGTGTCACGTTTTGGGTTAGTACAAATAGAACAAGGTGACTTAGTATCTAGATTTCCGCAAACTTCACACTCTATTATAAGATCTGCTAGCTCTTTAATCAAAGATGCAAGTGGTAGCATAACTTTTTCTTTGTTTTGGAGTAAATGTATAACTAACCTGCGTGATGATGATGGCCCTAAACTTGGCAATTTAGAGAAAGCATGAACTAGATTCTTTATGTTAACGTTCATTCAATAAATTCAGAATAGGCAGTCAAATGGTAACATCAAACCCTTTGTAAAGAAAGTGGTAAGTTTCTCTTGATCCCACTTTGATTAGCTATAGAAAAAATTTTTTACTCTAACGCAAAAAATTACTTCCGCACACTTAAAGCCTGATTATAATAGACTTCTTGCATAATCCAAACTAAGTAGAAAAAAGGTATCATCCGAGTAGCTCTCCTTTGTCATCCTAGTGCCTCCTTTTTTGTCATCCCAGTGCCCAGACACTGGGATGGCTTTGTTGCATCGCTAGCTATGATGGATTAAAGATAAAAAAGGTGGAGAATATCAGTAGCTTATTATTCTGGTATTTATAACAAGAACGGTCAGTGAATACCTAATTTTGAGTAAAAGAAATTTCACTACCACTCACTAATCCGGCTAAAATTCAAGAATTTCAATGCTTTAGCTATTTTCAATAGAATTAAATTTATTAATATAAATAACAAGTTACTATTCTTAAATTTGATCAGATTGATTGCAAAAAAAACAAGATTTTCAATAAGTTGCTTATAATCCTAATTATAGTTAGCCTTTCATAAGTAGCGATGCAACAAAGCCCACTGGGATCCAGGAATTTTATTAAGTTTGTAAGCATAAAAGTATAGCTAACGTGAGCTCTACGTCATACTGCCGCGAACCGTCATACCGCGATTCATTCGCGGTATCTCTTAGCCGCTAACACGTAGCGGGATGACGGTTGTCAGGCTAGCTGTCATCCCAGTGCCCAGACACTGGGATCCAGAAATTTTAATTGTAAGTAAGCATACTGGGTTGATAAGTATAAAAGTAGCTAGAAAATAAACATTTTTGATGAGATTATATGGAAAACTGGATGCCAGTGTCAAGCACTGGCATGACACCCTTCACGGACTTTTAAATTACTTTAGCTATAAATATTAAGAAATTTACCAAATGAAAAAAAAGGCAAAAGAAGCCCTGGGGTTATTATCCGCTTTAAAATATTGGCGTTTTTTATGTTTTAAACGCTTGACAAGAGAGATTCAGCCGCTTTTAATTGCAACTAACTTACGCTGCAAATGTTTAAGAAATTTACTAAGCAGAAAAAAAGACAAAGAATCCCCGAGTTAGCTAGTCTTTTACTATCTCTGTCGAGTATTGGCATTTTTTGATGTCTTGTAACGCTTTATAAGCGCGTTCAGCTTATTTAGATAAAAATCTAGATGTAGATGAAGTTTTGTAAAGACATGCAGTATCTATATACTGCAAAAAATTGAACATAAGACGCCGATACATTAAGTAATCCTTACCTTTTAATCTGCAGATTGGCGAAAGCAAATACAATAGCTTCAGTTTCATGATAAGGGGGCTGGCGAGGTTTGTCAAGGAAGTTTTTTCGTTTCTATGTTGTCAGCTACTTGGATGACGCCAATCTGAGTTGACTACACCAACTCACATTCAGCAAAAAAGAAAGCTATCTCCTTACGAGCATTTTCTAGACTATCTGAGCCGTGAACTCTATTTTCACTAATATCATCAGCAAAATCACCCCTGATTGTGCCTTTATCTGCCTGCTTTGGATCGGTAGCTCCCATGATTTGTCTGTATTTACTTACTGCATTTTCACCAACTAAAACTTGAACTACCACAGAACCAGAGGTCATAAACTCTACTAATTCCCCAAAAAAAGGCCTATCTTTATGAATTTCATAAAACAGCTCTGCTTGTTTTTTTGTTAGTAACATCATTTTTTGTGCTGTGATTTTCAGCCCAGATTGTTCGATGTAGGAATTTATATTGCCTGTAATATTATTTTTTACTGCATCAGGTTTTAATATCGAAAGTGTTCTCTCAATTGCCATATTATTTCCTTATATAAAATAGTATATTTATAGATTTATTTTATTGTAAATTTTGATTTGATAAAAGCAGTTTTTTATTTATAGTTAAGAATAAACCATCAAGGAGGTATTGTATGGGTGAATGTTGTAAAAATAACACTACTAAACAAGCTGAGCCTACCACTAAAAAACAAGCTAAATCTACTACTAAAAAATTAGTAAGTAACTTTAAGTCATCACTTTTTTGTGGAACAAAAGGGTTTTTGACTTTTAGTCTGGCATTTTTAAGTTATTTGGAATATAGTTCACATCATAATACAAAATTAAAAGAAGGTGCTGCCTTTGCAATGAAAAGAAACACTATTCCATTTCTTGAAATGACAATCATAGCACCGCTTGTTTGTTTTGCACTGCCAGCTATGCTAGGCAGTATGAGCCTCATGCAATGCGCACTTTTATGTGCTTCCTTAATGATTGCCACATGTTTTATTGTCAGAACTTTTCATCTGCGTGAGAAGTTAATGGAAAAAATCACTAACCATAGTAGAAAAGAAATAGACGCGGAATTTAAGAAAGATACTATAAAATTTCCTATCTTTGATCAAAATAGAAAACACACCGAGTATAATTCGCCTAACTCAGGGCGACTACTGGATGAAACAAGTAGCACCTCTCTTTTCGTTAAAGTTTTACTTTTTCCCCTCAAGGTTCTTCTGAATGTCCTGCAAAGTTGTATAATGCTATCTTTAGCTGCTGTTGAACTTCTTGAAACGGTACCAAGTCTTTTTGTCGATACATTTTTCGATTGGAACTTCACATCCACCAAGAGTAACCTGAAGAGATCAGGCCACTTATTGTATGCCAGTGTAAGAAATTTAGTGCCTATAACTAAATTTGATGAGTGTGTAGCTAATTTTATAGGCACCCCAGAAGTAACTTGTTGTAGTAGTGCGTAGGTGAAAAAGGCAGTTATCTTATTTAATCTTGGCGGGCCTGATTCACTAAATGCGGTCCGTCCTTTTTTATTCAACCTTTTTTATGACAGGAGAATAATCAATCTACCGAATCCCTTTCGGTTTCTTTTAGCAAAGTTTATATCTGCGAAACGAGAAAATACTGCACGAAAAATATACGAGGAAATTGGAGGTAAATCGCCAATTCTAGAGAATACAAAAATGCAAGCTAATGCTTCAGAACTAAAATTAAACGAAAATAGAAACCATGTACACAAGGTATTCATCTGCATGCGCTATTGGCGTCCATTTGCTGACGAAGTTATTGAAAGTGTAAAACAGTTTGATCCTGACGAAGTAATTCTGCTGCCACTGTATCCACAATATTCAACTACCACAACTCTGTCATCCATCGAGAATTGGCAAAAAAATGCTAAACGGTATGGCCTAAAATGCAATACAAAAATGATTCACCGTTATTATGATAACCAAGATTTTATTGAAGCTCACACTAATCTGATAGCTAAGTACTATAAATTGGCTAGAAAAATCGGTAAACCAAGAGTCCTATTTTCAGCCCATAGCTTACCTCTTAGTATCATTAAAAAGGGCGACCCTTACGCTTCACAGGTAGAAAGAAGCGTAGAGTTAATAGTAGAAAAGTTAGCTATCAATAACTTAGATTGGTCAATATGTTATCAGAGTAAGATTGGTCCTGTAAAATGGCTAGAGCCAAGCACTGAAAGTGAGCTATTACGCGCAAAAGCTGATGGTGTACCTGTAGTTCTATCACCTATATCTTTTGTTTCTGAGCATTCAGAAACTCTAGTTGAACTTGATATAGAATATAAAGCAATTATCAAGGATGGATATTACTTTCGTGTGCCAACTCTCAGTACCGATCCCTTGTTTATAAAATGCTTAGCCGATTTGTGCATAAATCTCCCTTAAAGTCCTGATTCATAGGGCTTTTCTTTTAGGATTTTATGTGATAGAATAACAGGAAGTTATTAACTATTTCATGCCAAACAAGCTAAAAAAGAAATCTAACATACTCGCACAAAGGGTGCATGATATTTATGATCATGATTTCAGGAAGGTAATCTGCATCACAACAGGTTTAACAGCCCTATTGTGTAAGATTTCACTGCAATTTTGCTGCGAGTTCATTGACAATAATAGATCCAATATCTTTCTTATACGGAATGTTGCTCGACTAGTAAAGTTTCCGACATCTATTCTATACATTGCCCATTCTGCATTTACTCTACAGGATCTAATTAAGGATTACAGAAACCCTGAGAGTAAAAAAGAGCTGGCAAAAATTGTGGGTAAATCGGCTAATCTTGCAAGCAGCACCATAGAAGCATTGATGATGTTGAAAGTCATCCATTTTTTGGCTAGAGGTAATGCAGATGTAACAAGTTATATTAGTTCAACATCAACGATCCTATTTTTGTTCATTTCAGAACCTATAAGCTATTATTATACATGCAAGAAATATCTGGATAATAAGGATCCTGAAAAGTCTGCTAAGTGTAAGAAGGACCTTATTATCAGCACATTAACTTTGTCGTTAGGTTTATTAAACTTCATATTAAGAAGGATAGAAACTCCAACTATACCAATAAACTTGGGTAGTGGTATAATCTATAATTTCAACTTAAGCGTAACAGTCAGCATAATATATAGTGCAGTATTTCTTGCAGTTCAACTTGATAAGTTGTTTAATCAACCTGTCAATGATGATCCTTCCACTGAACTTGATGATGTTCATAATATAAACGGTCATTCTAATGACAGCACTGTAGAGGTATAAGAATTAGGGATGAAAAGATTTTATTTCTACTGCCAACGCTAGTACTGCTAATTTGCTAACAATACTCCAAAGTGATAGAATTTTACCTTCTACAACCTGGCTAACATCATGAAACTCACAGTCAGTGGCATTCAAGCTAGAATATACATCTTTTCTGCTATTACATCGGTATAAGTAACATGTTGAAGTATCTCCTATATAGTATATTAGCGGTTCTGCAGAACTGCTTTTAAACATGTCAATGGTTGGTACACCTTCTTGTATAATAACGCTATTGATTGCTATTCCTTCTTTTATCTTTTTCATTTTATGACGCTTTTTTTTATTGAGGTTTAATATTTCCTCTCCACTTGTTGCTGTTATAATGCCCATCCCATATGTGCCATTGCTTGCTTTGATAAAAACGTAAGGTTGTGTTTTTATTTTATATTCTTCGTATTTTTTTTGCACTAGAGATAATATTTGGTCAACTTTAGTTGCTACTGCTCCTAGTGACAAATCATCATCAAAATCAACTCCATCACAGCTCTCTGTAAGCACAGAAATTAGCCATGGGTCTATTTTAAATTTGCCACAAAACTCAGATGCTAATTCTTGATAGATTTCAAAATACTTAAATTTCTGCCTGCTATGCCAACCGTATAGTGGGCTTGGTACTATATCTTGCTTTACGTCTTTCAGCGTGTCTGGAATGTGGCTCGTCATATCACGGTTCAGTATAATAACATCAGGCACAAATCCTGAAGTTGTCTTTAGCAGAGAGTTTTCTTTCACAACAGTTTCATACTGTTCTATTAAATTGTATACTTCATTATATAAAAGGCCAATTCTAGTCTCAAAACCTGCGAGTTGTAGTATTTTCTCTATAACAAATACGTTTTCTATATACATTTTATTGCGTGTATAATTTTCCGGTATTATAAGAACCTTTTTGTATTGATGTCTTTTAAAATAGCTTTTTATCAATCTTGCTGCCATCGTTCTTGATTCTTCACTTAAGTTATTGAACCCCGCAGGAAATAAATTAGCGTCTACTGGAACGATTTTATAGCCAGAGTTTCTAAGATCTATAGAGCTATAAAATGGCGATGTAAGGCCATTAAATTTTGCTTCGAACCAATTATTTATACTTTTTTCCAAATCTGGGTGAATTATGTTTTGCATCTGCACTTTAAATGTTATAAGGAAGGTATTATATTATAAGCTATAGTTGAACATATTTAGTAAATTTGACTAAAGATTAAAGTATAATGAGATTCTTATTTAAAGTGATAGAAAAATGATTCAACACGATAACAATAAAATGTATGGCACTACTATATTATCAATTAGAAAAGATAAAAGTGTAGTAGTAATAGGTGACGGACAAGTTTCACTGGGCCACACTGTTATAAAATCTGGAGCAAAAAAAGTTAGGCGTCTTTCTGGTGATTCCGTAATTGCTGGATTTGCCGGGGCAACAGCCGACGCATTTACTCTTTTTGAAAGATTAGAATCTAAACTTGACAAGCACCCAGGGCAATTAATGAGAGCATGTGTTGAACTTGCAAAAGACTGGAGAATGGATAAATATCTGAGGAAATTAGAAGCTATGATGATCGTTGCAGATAAATCTATTTCATTAGTAATTACGGGAACAGGTGATGTTCTTGAACCTGAAGATGGAGTCGCAGCTATTGGCTCTGGGGGAAATTTTGCTCTATCTGCAGCAAGAGCTTTAATTGACATTAAAGGAATATCAATAGAGGAAATTGCGAAAAAGGCTATGAAGATAGCTGGCGATATATGTGTTTATACAAATCATAATGTAGTTATTGAAAAGATAGAGGAGTGATATGTCTTCCAAGCAAAAAACTTTATGCACCAATTTTTCCAATCAGCCCATAACCCTTTCAGAAGGGCGGTCTTGTAGTAGTGACACCTACGATGAAAAAGATAACCTCTATAAAGATACTAAGAGTGGTTTTGATTCAAATGACAGCGATGTTCAAGTTAATGACAGCACTCAAGTTTTGTTAGATGACCTGCCACCACAGAAGATAGTTAAAGAATTGGACAGATTCATAATCGGACAGGATGATGCAAAGCGTGCTGTTGCTATTGCGCTCAGAAATCGTTGGCGTCGCAATCAGGTTCCATTTCCATTGCGTGATGAAATCATACCTAAGAATATATTGATGATCGGTCATACAGGGGTTGGTAAAACTGAAATAGCTCGTCGCTTAGCAAAACTTGCCGGTGCACCGTTCATAAAAATTGAGGCAACGAAGTTTACTGAAATAGGGTACGTTGGACGTGACGTTGATTCGATAATACGCGATTTAGTTGATGCAGCAATAGTTTTAGTTAAAGAGAAAGCCCGTAAAGCCTTAGCTAAAAAGGCTTTAATTTTAGCTGAGAAAACAATAGTAAACTCTATGGTAGGCGAAAATGCAACCGAAGAGAGTAAAAAAATTTTTAGAGAAAGGTTGAGGAATAAAGAGTTTGAGGACGGAGAAGTTTCTATTAACGTCAGAGAGAGCAAGAGTATGTTACCTACTTTCGATATACCAGGCATGCCAGGTGGGCAAGTTGGTGTGATGAATGTAACAGAAATAATGGGCAAGATGTTTAACGGGAGCAAAAAAACAAAAACTATTACGGTGAAGGTAAAAGAAGCGCGTGAAATATTAATTAATGAAGAAAGTGAAAGGCTAATGGATGAAGATAAGATAATCAAAGAAGCCATTGATCTTGTTAGTAATGACGGTATAGTATTTTTGGATGAAATAGACAAAATTGCAGCGCGTACAGAAGTAAAAGGTGAAGTAAACAGAGAAGGAGTGCAACGCGATCTGTTACCATTACTTGAAGGAACAACTGTTACAACTAAGTATGGCCATGTAAAAACAGACTATATATTATTTATTGCATCTGGTGCTTTTCATCAGTCTAAACCATCTGACCTCTTACCGGAATTGCAGGGCAGATTACCGATCAGGGTAGAACTTAAGGCACTTACTCAAGAGGATTTAATAAGAATATTAAAGGAACCAGAATCTAGTTTGTTAAAGCAGTACATAGCTTTAATGAAAACAGAAAATGTGACACTTGAGTTCACTGATGATGGTATAAAAACCATAGCTGAAATAGCGTTTACAGTTAATAGGCAAGTGGAAAATATAGGCGCAAGAAGGCTTCACACTGTCATGGAGAAGCTTTTAGATGAAATAAGTTTCATTGCTTCTGAGAAAAATAGCGAAAAATTCATTATAGACAGCAAGTATGTAAAAGATAAACTTGAGTCAATTTCGAAGCAGCTTGATTTATCTAAGTTTATACTTTAGGAAAAACGAAAAGCCTACTTTAAGTAGTATAGAGAGTGTTCAGAAGATTAGCCAGTAGACCTAAAATTTCAGCTATATTCTTTAGGCTGTTTTTCAACAGTAGAATGGTGTGCTGCGACCTCTTGCTTAACATCTAAGCTTAAGTCAATTATTGAGATATTTTCTTCATCATAATCTATGTCTTTTATTAACATATCGTCAGTAATAGTCAAAAGGTCAGGCGGAGAAAGAATAGTTCTTTTATTACCAGCTCTCATTCCCACAACTCCAAGCTCTATAGCAAGTGGTATTTTTTTATCGCCAACCCTAAATTGCACTGTTTGATCTTTGACTATATATTCCCCATTATGCTCCTTTACGCTATATTTAACCGATATCTCATCACCGCACCTTACTTGTTTTCCAGTCTTGTTAATTAAGTCATTAAAAACCATCAGATTATTTACTGAGTCGGGATATTTATCCTTTACTTCGATCAGTTTGACGTAATAAGAATTAAAATTCATTTTGTTCTCATTGGCAATAGTAACTACACGCTCTCCGCCTTCTTTCATACCTATTACCCCTAAACTCACTTCTTTTAGGTCATCTTGACCTATTTTCAAAGTAACATCAGAAACTTTGCTAGGGAGTGTTGCTGAGTTATTATTAGAAATTTTATATATTTGCAATAGGACTTCCAGGCCACAAAAAGCCTTGCTGCCACTGCCTTCAGTAATTTCATAAAAATTTATTGAATCTTCTTCCTTTTGCTGCGTTATTTCTTCTAAATATTCTGTCAGCCCATGCTTTTCAATATAGCGGTCAAGTGCTGATTCAAGTATTGGCTTCACTAGGTAATGTGCTATCGTCTGTATCAAACCACCATGCGTGGCATTTATCTCATAAAGCTTGTCCTTTTTTTCCGGTTTACCTTTGTTTATATAGACAATAGTAAACACAAAAGCAGAAGTTAAAGTGAGAATCATTACTACGGAAATAAGCATTTGTAATATAATTTTTCTAACCATCTTTCTTTACTTGATTCAATAAATCATATAAATAATTAGTATCCCCTGAAAGCGCACTCAAATTATCCAAGCCTTGTTTAAAGAGGCCGTCTATATAGTCCTCTACTTCACTTTTACCAAGCACAGACATAAGATTATTTGTTTTATCTTGTTCGTAGTCTTCAATATCATCCTTAGCTTGAAAGATAAGCCCTAGATTTATTCCATAGTTATATAACGCTTTACGTTGCTTGTCTGTAGCACCCCCTATTATAGCACCTATTTCACATGAAGCTGCAAATAGTTTTGCGGTTTTCATCAAATGAATTTCTTTTATTTTATCAGCTTGGCCCGACGTCATTCCAGCGTCATACATACAGCCGTACGAATGTTGTAGTTTTAAGGTAGAAAGGGTGTCATGCAAGTAGCTGACACTGGAATCCATTTCATGTTCAGCTCCACTATCGCATGGCTTTTTGCACGAAATGCTTGTAGGCAAAGCCTTCTGGATCCCAGTGTCCGCTACTTGAATGACAGAGGGTTGGGGGCTAAAATCTATATGCTCACTGTTAATATCTAAAGCCTGTCCTCCCACCATTCCCCTAATTCCTATTGCCTGAGAAAGAACTTTTATGATCTCACAGCGTTTCTCATTTAACGAAGATAATACCTCAAAAGCCAGAGTAAGTAGTGCATCTCCGGCAAGCACTGCTGTTGCTTCATCAAATTTTTTATGGCAGCTTAGCTGGCTTCTGCGAGTATCACTGTTGTCCATGCACGGTAAATCATCGTGAATTAGAGAGTAAGCATGAACAAATTCAATTGCTGCAGCAACTGATATTACTTTTTTAGCTTCCGCGTTAAACACTCGCGATGAAGCTAAGACTAAAAAGGAGCGTATATGTTTTGCAGGAGCAAGGAGTATATAACGCATAGCTGATATAAGCTTATTCTCGCTATTTTCGGGTAAGAGTTTATTTACTTCTACAATAAGCAAATTTTTTGTTGTTTCGTCTAGCATTTTTGAATTGTTAATTGTTTAGCACGTAACGCTAGCCAGCTAGGGCAGTAGAAAACTTTACTGTAGTTTACCAGTTATAAAAGATATTGCAAACATAAAAATTTTTTATAACATCAAAGAATAGGTTATTTTTTTGGTAAGAAATGTGAATAGCGAACTAGCAAAGAGCACTAGAGAAGACATAGAAGAAAAAGTGAAAAAGATTATACTAGAGCATATTAGTAAGGATGTAGAGAAATTCAACAGCTCTTCAAAGCTTTCGGAGCATGGTACAGACAGCTTAGATGCAGTTGAAATCATCATGGCAGCAGAAGAAGAGTTTGGAATAGAAATTCCAGATGAAGACGCACAAAAAATGGAAACTATGGAGCAAATAGTTGAGTACATTAATAATAAAAAAGGCTAATAGTTAGTGTTAAATGAGCAGAAGAGTAGTAGTCACTGGTGTTGGTTTAATCACTCCACTAGCGGCAGATGTTGACAACACTTGGTCAAGGCTAATAAAAAGTGAGTCTGGCATAAAAGCAATCAATACGGATAGATTTGACTCTTCTGATCTTGCTTGCAAAATTGCAGGGCAGGTGCCGTTGCAATCAGACAACATTGAGCACCATTTCAATCCACTAGATTATATTTCTGAGAAAGACTCAAAAAGGACAGATCGTTTTATCCATTACGGTATTGCAGCAGCTATTCAGGCAGTAGATGATTCATTAATTTTGGAAAGCCAAAATATCAATCGGGAACGTGTTGGTGTGACTATTGGCTCTGGTATAGGTGGTCTTCCGTCAATTCAGGAAAATGTTATTACCATGCAGGAAAAAGGGCCCAGACGTGTCAGTCCATTTTTTGTCCCTGCAAGTCTAATAAATTTGATATCTGGCCATATTTCTATTAAATACGAATTTACAGGTCCAAACGATTCAGCAGTAACCGCATGTGCAACAGGTGCGCATGCAATCATAAACTCAGCAAGAACTATAAAACTTGGTGAAGCGGATGTTATGATTGCAGGTGGAGCAGAAAGTGCACTGTGTAGAGTTGGAATTGCAGGTTTTGCATCTATGAAGGCGTTATCAACTAAATTTAACGATAAACCGGAAGAAGCTTCAAGGCCATGGGATGAAGAACGCGATGGTTTTGTTATGGGTGAAGGAGCAGGTATATTGGTGCTGGAGGAATACGAACATGCGAAAAAAAGGGGGGCAAAAATACATGCTGAACTGGTTGGGTACGGACTCACAGGAGATGCGCACCACATTACAGCACCACATCCAGAAGGAAGAGGCGCATTTAAGGCAATGCAGCTTGCTTTAAAGAGCGCACAAATTAATCCCAATCAAGTAGGGTATATCAATGCACATGGAACTTCAACGCCACTTGGAGATAAAATTGAAGTAATAGCAATGAAACAGTTATTCGGTGACTACGTTTATAAAATACCTGTTTCTTCAACTAAATCTTCTATAGGACATTTACTTGGTGCTGCAGGGAGCGTTGAAGCAATATTCAGTATTCTTGCGTTAAATAATGGAATTATTCCGCCAACCTTAAATTTACACAAGCCTTCAGAAGGATGTGATTTAAATTTTGTACCGTTTAAAGCTCAGGAGCATAAAATTCAATATGCACTTTCTAATTCGTTTGGTTTTGGTGGCACTAATGCATCGCTCATATTTGGACAAGTTTAGTTGATGTCACCCCAGTGTCTTCCTCTTGTCATTCCAGTACCCTCCTCTTGTCATGCAAGCAGCTCTCCTACTGTCATCCCAGCACGTGACACTGGGATGACAAACGGTTGTGAAAGGGAATACATATAAAAATTAAACTATCAATAGCAATTCAAAAAGAAAAAATATTCTATTCATCCCTGAAGAAGTATTTTATTGACAATTTATGAATAAAGATCAATAATGCAGAAAAGGAATTGATGGGCGTATGCATGAATTTAACCACTATTAATTGTACATTATTTGTTGTAATTACATATTTTTTGACGTGCATTATAGCTTGGTGCTTACCTTTCAAAGACATAACATTATTAACAACATTTGTTCCGGCTTCAGTTGCAATTTTGCTAACCATTTATAATAAACAGAAGGTAAGGGATCTTTTTAAACTTAGTTCGCCAAAAAACTGTCTATTAGGGTTTATACTTATTCTGGTAAGTATGCTAATTTCCAATGGTCTTTTGTCAATTTATTGCGGTTTTTCATTTTTCCGAGAGTCTTTTACGTTAGACCGTGTAAAGGATTTGAGTGCAGTTTTGAGTCCATTAGTGATGTTATTTGTTTTATTATCAACCTTTGTGATGTGGATCATTATGTCTCTTGGTGAAGAGATCGGTTGGCGTGGCTATCTTTTGAAAAATCTTAAAAGCAAAATATCAAATTTTTATATCAGAGCAATTATTGTCGGTATTATTTGGTCAGTATGGCACATACCAACTTATGTGGTTGCTGGCTCAGCTTTGTGGAAGGATGGCTTTACATTCCCGACTATTTGTGCTTATACCCTTTATATTTGTGCAATGTCTATAATGTTTACCTGGTTGTTTGAAAAAGACAACTCGATTTGGCCAGTAACTATTGCTCATGCAACAAATAATCTTGTGTATAGTGTTTTGAGCATTCTAATGCCGTCTCCTCCTCTGTCAACTTTCGATGCAGTAATTCGCCTTACATTAGGAGCAGCTGGTTATTTCATTGTTGCAATTGGTGTTATTTGGTTTGATAAAGCTCGAGAGCGTCATTTGAGTAATTCATAGTATAAAATTTCGGGGGCAATTCGCATCAGGTGTCATGCAGGTAGCATGACACTGGGATGATGAGGAAGAAAAAGCAAATTTTGCCTTTTACGGTCAATCTATTATACTTAGTAAGACTTCAATAAACTAATGAATTATACTTTATATCTAATTAAATGCACAAGATATTAATAAGAAATAACTACAAACCTTTGGTCGGAAAAATCAAGATTAATGGCTCAAAAAATGCTGTTTTACCAATAATGGCAGCAAGTCTATTAAGTAGCTCCCCGGTAATTTTGCATAATGTACCTGATTTAATTGATGTGCATCTAATGTCTAAGTTGCTTGAAAGTCTTGGAGCAGAAGTGAACTTTATGCACAATAAAAATTATAAAGCGAACCATACTTTGAAAATTGACTGCAGCAATATCAACAATCACGTGATGCCATATAAAACCGCAAGTAAGCTAAGAACTTCTTTTCTAATATTGGGTCCAATGCTTAGCAGATTTGGCAAAGCGAGAACAGCATTTCCTGGTGGATGCAACATTGGAAAGCGTCCCGTTGATATGCATATTAAAGCATTAGGAGAAATGGGAGCTAAAATTGAAATTGACGGCTATAATATAATTGCAACAGTGAAAGGAAAGCTACAAGGAAAAGAAATCACATTTGAGAAAATAAGTGTTGGCGCAACAGAAAATGTAATAATGGCAGCAACATTTGCAGAAGGAGTGACAACAATAAACAATGCTGCAACTGAGCCGGAAGTTCTTGATTTAATAGATTTTCTGAAGAAAATGGGTGCTGATATTGAAATTGATAATACAAAGGTCATAATAACAGGAGTTGAAGCACTAAATGGATGTGTTCATAAAATAATACCAGATCGCATAGAAGCAGGCACCTATGCACTAGCTGCTATAATAACCGGTGGTAAGTTGGAGTTGGAAGGAATAAATCTATCTGATATAAGGTGTATTACAAATGAGTTGGAGACTATAGGAGCTATGGTTGAACTGTATGATGGAGGCATTGTTATTTCCAGAAAAAATGGCTCTATTAAGTCTGCTAACGTTGCGACAGATCCATATCCCAATTTTCCCAGTGATATGCAACCACAACTGATGTCTGCAATGTGCATCGCTGATGGGATATCAGTAATTGAAGAGAACATTTTTGAAAACAGATTTACACATGCAGATGAATTGAGAAAGTTAGGTGCTAATATCAGCATCGAGAAAAGCAAAGCTACTATAAGTGGAATAAAAAGCTTATCTGGAGCTAATCTATATGCTACTGACTTAAGATCAACAGCAGCTTTGGTGCTTGCTTCTTTGGTAGCCGGTGGAGAAACTATAATAAACAATTCACATCATTTATGGAGAGGATATGAAGCAATGCATGAAAAACTCAATTCATGTGGAGCTGATATCTCCATTTCGTCTTGAGGATATTTTATGAATGAAGCAACCAAACGAACTATAGTAAAAGAAATAGATGCAATCTTATATGAAGAACATAAGGTATTAGACCATGGATTTATTCGAGTAGTGGATTATATGGGCTCTGATAGCGCTATAGTTCAAGCTGCTCGTGTTTCTTATGGCAAGGGAACAAAACAGATAAGTCAGGATGAAGCACTTATAAAGTATTTAATGAGACATCATCATACAACTCCATTTGAAATGTGTGAAATTAAGTTTCACGTGAAACTTCCAATTTTTGTTGCAAGGCAATGGATAAGGCATAGAACTGCAAATGTGAATGAATATTCAGCAAGGTATTCAATACTTGATAATGAATTTTATACACCTAAACCAGAACAAGTTGCAAAACAATCTGACAATAATAAACAAGGTAGCGGGGAAGCTTTTGATCCAGATACCTCAAAGGAAATAATAGATTCTCTAATAAATGACTCTAATTTAGTATATTCTCATTATGAAAAATTTATTGAGCAGGGGCTTGCAAGAGAAATTGCCAGAACTAACCTAATGCTTAATTACTACACGCAATTTTATTGGAAAATAGATCTGCATAATCTCCTTCATTTTTTGAAGCTTAGAGCTGATAAGCATGCCCAATATGAAATCAGAGTTTATGCAGAAGTTATGCTGGATATAATAAAAAAATGGGTTCCACTGGCCTACAATGCCTTTGTTGAATATTGCCTAGAATCAGCCTGTATTTCAAGAACTGGTCTAGAAATAATTCGCAAATTAATTAAAGGGGAAAACGTTACTAGAGAAGAAAGTAATATTGGTAAAAGAGAATGGGGCGAGCTGATGTCTATACTTGATAAACAATCTTAAAGATAAAGGCATACGTGTCAATCTCCTCTGTCAGTTAACTCTCGTTCACCAGATTGAATCTTGCTTTTTACATCACATTAACTCATCACTTTTATAGAACATCTCATTAAAATCATTTAGAGTTCCAAAATCCTGACCCTTGATAAACAGGTGATCATTAGCAACATGTGCTTCATCAAGAGTAAACAGCTCGTAATGATGATTGTGAGCGGGCCTAACAATTTCATTATATAAAACCATTACTTGTTCGTAGTTATATCCATCGCCAGCATGATATTTACCACGTACGGTATCATAAAAATTCTTTACATCATCATATGTCACTTGCAGCTCCACCTTATACTTTCCCACTTCAAGAGGACTTCCTGTCTTTATTTTTAAGGGATGTTGTGAATTTGCAACACTGTTAGAAGTTTCTGCTTCAATATCAGAATTTTTATCCATATTTTCTATCACACTTGCCATAACAGTTTCTTGTTCATCTTCTGTTGGTTTTGTTTGTTTTTCAGTCTTATTACTGCTACTGTCAGTTTCCACAGTTACTTTTTTTACTTCTATATCTTTTTGAGCTTTCTCATTACTTTGCTTGTGTATTTCATCTCCATGCAATTTTTCCTGCAGAGCTTTTTTCGTATCAGCATAATCATCACGATTGCTTTGCAAAGCTGGTTTATAACTGCTGCTATCATCCGCTTGCATTTGATCTATATAGTTAGATTCTTCTTCCTGTATAGTATTTTTTGCGTTATCCTCACCAACCGTTCCTTTCTCCCCAGACTTGGCTTCACTCTCTACCACAACTTCTTCGTCTACTTGCTCATCATCAATTGTAAATTCAGTACCTATCTGATTGCTATCTTCCTCCAATTCATTAGATAATTTTTCAGATAGCTGGTCACCACTCAAATATGGTTCCTTTGAATATTTAGCATAATTATGGGGATCGGTTCTGTTTTCTGAATAAAACCCACTTTCAAAGTCTGAGTAGGAGCTTTGATTGAGCACAAAAAATAAGTTTTCATAATTAACCAGCATATCACTATCAGGGCTAACAAAATTTAAATATTCATCGCCTTCCCATTCTGGGTGGTGTCTATACTCTGCTATGTAGTATTTACTAGAGTCGAGAGGTATCTTGTCACCTTCTTCCCCATCAAGTTGTAAAACTACTGCTGAATGCCCATTACCTAAATCATTACCTTTTACCACTTTGAATATTTTAATCTCATCCTTTTCTACAAGTTCTTTTAACTCCTCGTTCTTTTCATTTAACTCTTCCTCCCTTTGTCTTTCTGCTTCTCTCTCTCTTGCCAATCTTTCTGCTTCTTCATCAGCTTTCTTCTGCAGTTGTGAGAATACATTTTGTAATATATCTTGTGTGGTTAAGCTATTTGTGTTGCTTAAAAAATTATCTAACACATTTGATGCAATTGGTGACAATTCACCGTGATCATCAAATACTTTTTCCTTTGCTTTATCATAGTGATTTGGGTTATAGATTGCATACAGAGGATAAAAACCATAATCTGCAATTGACGCTCCGTCAGGTGATAGTTCCATTGAGAATCCATAGTAATTAAGTGGAAGATTGGAGGTTAAATATTTACCGTTATCATCCCTAACGTGTAGCTCACTTCTACCATTGTGCTCACTATATTTGTTGTAGTAGATATAAAAATTCTCATGGTTAAGATTGAAGTGATCATCTAGATTATCGAATTGAATTGTACTGCCAAGCTTCTCGCGCAAAAGATTTTTGCTTTCATCTGTAAGCTTTATATGTGCAGAAAAGTAGTATCGATCTATAGGTTCGCCTTTTTCTATTTCAAAGTTCAAAGTAATCTTGTCGTTGACCATTGGTAGCCTCCACAAATTCTATAAATCATTTTATTTATCAATCATACGGTCTGTACTATGAAAAATGTGTTAAACGTTAAGATTTTCTCTGTACCGATTCATCTATATTGCCAAGCTTAATAAAGTTACAAGCTCTTTAAAACAATGTTAAACTCAATCACTATGGCAAAAACAGTTGACGTATTACTACCACTTCCAATTGATCAGTTATTTTCATATGCAATTGAGGAAAATACTGAGATTTTACTTGGAGATTACGTAGTGGTGCCATTTGGCAAAAAACGCTTAATCGGAATAGTTTGGAAATACAGTGATAAAAGTAACCGAGAATTAAAATTTATTGAGCAAAAAATTGATTTACCAAATATTAGACCAAAATTGATCGCATTTGCAGAGTGGGTTGCGCAGTATAACTTAATACCTGTTGGTATGCTTGCCAAAGTGATAATGGGAGGAGTGTTAAAAGTAAATCACATAGATAAATTGGTTTGTGCTAAGCAGAAGCAGGAAATAAGTGAAATAAGTTGCCAATTAAGCCCTGAACAGCAGGTAGCTAGTGATAAAATAATCAGCAGTTTGAATGAGTATTCAGTGACTTTGCTTGATGGTGAGACAGGATCTGGAAAAACGGAAGTTTATCTCTCTGTGATTGCACAATTGATTAAGAATTACACTGCCGTTCCAAATGCTGCTCAGACTTTACCATCCCAGTGCCCAGAGACACAACTGTACGAACATTGTGATTTGGGTCTACCAAGAGGGTGTTATCCGAGTAGCCTGACACTGGGATCCAGTTTTTCATATAACCTCATTACAAATGTTTATTTTAACTTAAAACCAATACCTAATTTACAATCAAAATTCCTGGATTCCAGTGTCAAGCGCTGGAATGACACCTTTATACTCAAGGCAAAACCCACTGTAACATTTAGCATACCGTCTTTGCCACGTACTAGTATGACACCAGAATATGTTGAAATGACATCAGGAGAAGGTAATACACAAATTTTAATCCTCCTACCTGAAATTGTTTTAACTTCACAATTGGTAAATCGTGTTCGCGGTCAGATATCAAAAAACTTAGTTGAATGGCACTCAGGACTCACTCCAAAAACTCGCCGGAATAATTGGCTCAATATAGCAAGTGGAAATGCGCAGATAATTATTGGTGCACGATCAGCACTTTTTTTGCCTTATAAAAACCTAAAATTGATTATCGTTGATGAAGAGCACGACTCATCTTTTAAACAAGAACAGGGAATTATATATAATGCTCGAGATATGGCGATAATCTTAGCCAAATTTGAAAATATTCCGATTATTTTATCATCAGCTACTCCACTGCTTGAAACGATTCATCATGTTAAAAACGGGAATTACAATCATGTAAAGCTAACTAAACGATTTGGTGGTGCAGAATTGCCACTCATTAAAGTAGTAGATATGAGGAACAACAAGCAATGGATCTCCTCTGAGCTTTTTGAAAGCATCAAACAAACCATAGAGAAAAAACAGCAGGTTATGCTTTTTCTAAACCGCAGAGGGTATGCACAACTGGCAATTTGTAAAAAGTGTGGATATAAAATTTCCTGCTTAAATTGTGCTGTTTGGCTTACATATCACAAGAAAAAAAATGCTCTTTTGTGCCATCATTGCTCTTATCAATTAAAACTTCCAGAGAAATGCTCTAATTGCCAAAGTGAACAGCCATTGTCCCTCTACGGCATAGGAATTGAAAGGTTGCTTGAAGAAATGGTGAAATTAATACCAAACGCAAAAACTGCGATGATAAGCAGCGATCAGAAGTCGGTTAGTAACGTAATTGACTTGATATTGAAAGAAGAGGTGAACATTATAATCGGCACACAAATAATTGCTAAAGGGCACAATTTTCCCAAATTAACTTTGGTTGGAGTAATGAATGCAGATTTGAGTCTCGAAAATTCTGATTTGAGAGCAGCGGAAAAGACGTATCAATTATTGCACCAAGTTGCAGGCAGATCAGGAAGGTTTAATGAAAAAGGAATGGTAATAGTGCAAACCAATAATCCTGAAAGTTCAATAATAAAAGCATTGCTGCATCAAAAAAGAGACTCATTTTATGAAATCGAACTTAAGTCAAGACGCGAAGCCAAAATGCCACCATTTAGCAGATTAATAGCGCTTATAATCTGTGGTAAGAATCAGATTGCAACACAAAAAGCAGCGAATGAAATAGTAAAATCTCTTCTCTGTCATTCAAGTAGCTCAACTATTTGTATCCAGGAAAAAAATGTAGGTGTAGACAAAAAGGAATTTGAAATTCTTGGCCCATCACCAGCAGCGATAAATTTTTTAAATAATAAGTATCGGTATAGGGTATTATTAAAAATACACAATAAGCATAGTCTATCCATACAAAAAAAGCTGAAATATTGGATTAAAAATTGTAACTTGAATTCGAGTATTGCAGTGATAATAGATGTTGATCCTGTGAGTTTTTTTTAACGAGTTTATTTATATTCGTTAAGCCTTCTTGCCAATTACCACAACATTCTCACTGGGAAAAAAATAATCAGGTACAGCCATATTTTTCGGTGCAGGACCCCCAATTACTCGACCTGATGTATCATAATATGAACCGTGGCAAGGACAGAACCAACCATTACCATCTCTTGTAGCGTGGTCAACCGGTACACACCCAAGATGTGTACATATTCCAAGCATAATTAACCATTCGTCTTTTCCTTCGTATACTCTCTGCTCATCTAATTGAGGATCCCTCAAGCTCTTCACATTCACAGCTCTTGCAGCCTCAATTTCTTGCTTTGTGCGTCTACGAATGAATACTGGTTTACCTTGCCACTTTACTTTTACTCCGTGTCCTTCCTGAATTCCAGACAAATTCACCTCCACTGTGGAAGTTGCTAGAACTTCAGCAGAAGGATTCATAGATTTAACCAGTGGCCAAAGTCCGCTTGCAGCTCCTATACCTGCCATAGCGCATGTAGTTAATGTTATAAAATCTCTCCTACTCTTATTTTTAGTAAGATCTTTAACAGGAGGTGTTTTTTTATCCTCTTTGTCTGCCAGTGGTTTTTTATTTTTAGTTAATTTTTTGTCCATTGATCTTTACTTAGCCATAAGTATATATTTTAATTTAAATACTGCGTATTAATCAACAAAAACTTGCGCTTTTTGTTTAACCTATACTACGGTTAAGAAGCGATAGAGTTTTCAACTTCAAAAATACTATCTTCAGTGGAATCAGGATCTTCAATTTTCGCTACTGACACCACTTTTTCTCTACTTTCTGTTTTAAACAGAGTGACTCCTTGAGTGCTGCGTCCTGCAATTCTAATCTCATTGACCGAAATGCGAATTAACTTTCCTTTATCTGTAATAAGCATTATATTATCACCCTGCTCAACTGGAAAACTAGCAACAACATTACCGTTTCTGCTAGTAGTAAGAATATTGGTGATACCAACACCACCCCTGTTAGTTACTCTATACTCATACGCAGAAGTTCTTTTACCAAAGCCATTTTCAGTAATAGTTAATATAAACTCCTCATTCACTGCAAGTTTTAAGAATAATTCGTTATCTATTCCTAAATCATTCAAAGTCTTTTCCAATTTAGAATCAATGGAGTTATTAATTGCAGTCCCCAGTCTTTTTGCAAGTG
The DNA here is from genome assembly GCF_964264765.1 of Wolbachia endosymbiont (group A) of Opomyza germinationis. Classification (NCBI taxonomy): domain Bacteria; kingdom Pseudomonadati; phylum Pseudomonadota; class Alphaproteobacteria; order Rickettsiales; family Anaplasmataceae; genus Wolbachia; species Wolbachia endosymbiont (group A) of Opomyza germinationis. The sequence continues at coordinate 979,877 of NZ_OZ183482.1, read as the reverse complement.
GAACTTTTAAGTAAAGTTCTTTTGTTTCTGTTGCTACACCTATCCCATTTAATATGGTCATGGATATCACGCTGTCATTCTTTACAAGTTTGATACCTCTTACGCCATCTGAATTGCGACTCTTAAATTGACGCACATCACTTACAACAAATCTGATACTTTTTCCAAGCGTTGTTGAAAGTAAAACATGGTCAATTTCATTACATACCTTAACCGATACTAATTTGTCTCCTTCATCGAGCTTTATTGCTATTTTTCCATTGCTTGGAATATAGTGAAAGTCCGCTAAGGAGTTACGCCTTATGTTTCCATAGGCAGTAGCAAAAACTATGTTTTGATTTTCGTCATTTTCACTTGGCAATGGCATGATATTAGTTATAGTTTCACCATCGCTAAGCGGAAATATGTTAACAAGTGCTCTTCCACGTGCGGTTGGCTCTGCAAGAGGTAACTTATAAACTTTTAATCTATAAACTCGACCAATGTTAGAAAAGAATAAAAAGCTAGTATGGGTATTTCCAACAAATAATTCTGTGATTACATCCTCTTCTTTTAATCCCTGTCCTAGCTTTCCTTTTCCACCACGACGCTGAGTTCTGTAGTGAGAAAGTTTTACACGCTTGATATAACCATTCATAGTTACGGTTATCACCATATCCTCTTGTGGAATTAGATCTTCAGCTTCAATGTCCGCGTCTGACTCTTCTATTGAAGTTTTTCGCGGCACAGCAAATCTGTTCTTTATTTCTTGTAGATTGTTTTTTATTTCTTTCATCAACTTCTCTCCTGAGCCAAGAAAAGCGATATATTCTTTTATCAGGTTGATCATTGAACTTAGCTCAGCTTCTAATTTGTCTTTTTCAAGGCCTGTTAAACGCTGCAGTTTCATATCAAGGATAGCTTTAATTTGTAGTTCAGTTAATCTATACACTCCATCTTTCAAAAAGCTTGCGCTATCTGAAATCAACTCGATAATAGTATTGATTTCATTCGAAGTTTTCCATTCTTTATTTAAAAGTTCTCTACTTGCTTCCGCAGGATCTTTTGCACCGCGGATGATTTTTATCACTTCATCTATGCTGAGGACCGCAATGTAGAGCCCTATATATATATGAGCTTTTTCCCTCGTTTTTCTTAGACGAAATTCTGTTCTCCTGATTAATACTTCTTTTCTAAAATCAACAAAAGCAGTTATGATTTCTTTCAATGACATCAAAGCAGGCCTGTTGTTATTGAGCACTAAAGTGTTAACACTAAAACTACTTCTTAGTGGAGTTAGCCCCAATATTTGATTAAGTATAAAACTTGCTTCAGCATTTCTTTTGAGGTCAATTACTACTCTAATACCAGACTTATCGGACTCATCCCTAATTTCTGTTATACCATCAATTCTTTTTTCTTTTACAAGCTCACCTATCTTCTCAATTAATTTTACTTTATTTACCTGGTAAGGTATTTCATCAATCACTATTGCTTGCCTATCTTGTGGCAGATCTTCTATATGAGTCTTGCCTTGCACAACAATTGATCCACGACCAGTTGCAAATGCTGATCTTATTCCAGACCTTCCAAGAATTGTTCCCCCAGTTGGAAAATCCGGCCCTGGCATCACTTCAAGTAACTCATCCAAAGTAACTTCAGGATTATTTACATATAATATACAAGCATCTATTATTTCTCCAAGATTATGAGAAGGAATATTGGTTGCCATACCAACTGCAACACCACTTGCACCGTTTACCAATAGATTCGGAAACTCTGCAGGCAGCACAACTGGTTCTGTTTCATTTCCATCGTAGTTTGGCCTAAAATTAACTGTATCTTCATCAATATCATTCAGTAAAAAGTGCGACACTTTTTGAAGTCTTGCTTCTGTGTATCGCATTGAAGCTGGTGGATCTCCATCTATCGAACCAAAGTTACCTTGCCCATCAACAAGTGGTAAAAGAAGAGAGAAATCTTGGGCCATTCTAACCAAGGAATCGTAAATAGCTGCATCACCATGTGGGTGATATTTCCCCATTACATCCCCAACTATACGAGCTGCCTTTTTATATGGCTTACCGGCATCGAATCCAGCTCTTGACATTGCATATAATATGCGCCTGTGAACAGGTTTAAATCCATCCCGCACGTCAGGTATAGCCCGGCTTATGATAACGCTCATTGCGTAGGAAAGATAAGAATCTTCCAGCTCTTTTACTATTGAGATTGGTACTATATTATCCTGCATTTTCTATACTTTAATTGAAGTAATTAATAATACTAACATTCAGTTAAGCAAATGGGCAATGACAGACTTGAACTGCCGACCTCCTCGGTGTAAACGAGATGCTCTACCAGCTGAGCTAATTGCCCCTTTAGATCTAATTCTATAGCTCAATATTATTATTGTAAACAAAAATAGCAATAAATTGTATCCGTTCAGCAGAGTGGCAAAATAGGTAGACAAGGTGATCTAAAAAGATAATCATAGAGTAAATGTGAGGTAAGTCCTTACAATAAATGGTGTCATCCAAGTAGCCGACACTGGGATCCAGAAAAAAGAATGGTGTCATTCCAGTGCTTGACACTGGAATCCAGCTTTTTCATAATCATTAAAACGTTGTATTTTTACATAAAACAGCTATTTTTATGCTCGCCAACTTAATAAAATTCCTGGATCCCAGTGTCAAGCACTGGGATGACACCCTCCTGATGGGCCAAAATCACAATGTTCGTACAGTTATGCATTTGTTGTGTAAATTACCTTTGCAAACAAATGTTCGTACATCTGTGTTTCACACACTTTGCTTCAATATTTGCACATTAGCCACTCCCTTGAACAGATACGATAAATTAGATTTAGGTGAGCTATAAGCTTTTATGAAATCTTTGAGTGCGTGCTGTGAAGTTTTATAAATTTTAGTCTTGCTGTCACTTTGTATAAAGGTATTTTTTCACTCACATCTTTCGAAGTTGTAGCCATGTTCAACAATTTTAAGTAGAATATTGTAGCATTTTGAAAATCTGAAAGTTTATCTAGAATAACAGCTAAATTATAAGTATAAAAAATATTGTTTTCATCGAGGGAAATAGCAGTTATCATATACTCTTTACCTTTTACATAATCCTCCTTTTTCATATAGATCATACCTAAATTTGCTAATAAAGGAGCATAATTTTTATGTATATCATACAATTTTAACATTTCACTCAACGCCAGATCAGGATTATATTGTGAGATTATCGTCAGAAAATTTTTTAATATGTAAGGGTTACTAGGGTGTTCTTTTAACAGTCTTGTGTAAATCTCTACAGCTTTTTTGTATTCTTTATTAGCGTAATAAATATTTCCCAATCCAATTAAAGCATTTTTATGATAAGGAAACTTTGCAATGATCTGATTAAGGAGAGAAATAGCTGTTTCATTATCTCCTGATTCAAAGGAATCTTTTGCTTTTTTTAAAGTAGAGTATATGTCAAAACTCTTGCCAGAATTCTGCGCAATTTTGATGTTAAATTTATCACTTTTTCTCTCAATAACATCAAGATCTTTATATTTTTTATCAGCTTTTATATGCTTGACAACACTATCAAAGGCCTTCTGTATCTCCAAATTTTCACTAGCATAGGTAACAGAAGACCTCCATAAAATCACAACGCAAATTAACATGCAGATAAACATAGGTCCTAGTGTTGTGGCATTGGCTGCAGCGTGTAACCAGTAAACCTTATTTCTTTGAGCTATATGCAACACATTACAAATTCATAAATGCTAAATTACCTATCTCATACAATAATAAAGATATTATTAATTAGCGGGACGAACATGCTGTGTAGCCTTTCAGAATGCATTTATCTTTTGTCTTCCATATTTCGCTTTATTTCCACAAAAATGCTTCAATTTATCTTAACATTTTGTCAACTACCTTTGTAGATTTAAAAGGGCATTTTTACATATTCCATATGGCTGCCAGTTGCACCCCTCACATGCGTACTCGAATTTCTCTAAAGACATTTTCTCCCTAATCTTTTCTACCGCTTCACTCCAGGTCAAAGTCTCGCCAATTTTAATTCCTAAAATTTCCATATGCCTTCTATCTAGCTCTAAAACTTTAGCTTGTTCGGTGCATTTACCTTGTTTAGTCTGGTTTGGGCAAGCACTACAAATACTATCAAGGTTACCAACTACTTCGATTTGAGTACTAACCACTTCACTTGCTATCTTCCTATAATTTTCTACAAAACCCTGAGAATACCCATATCCCCGAAACGCGAGGGTGCACATAAAATGATGAGGGCGAAATTTTATCATTTTTTCAAATATTGCAAAGCTGCTACAAGTAGAAAAATTTTTATCAAACCAGGAAGGATAAATGGTAAAACACCCACCATTATTGCTTGTCCCAGACCCAAGTAAACAGCAAGCCAACTAACACCACAAATAAAGATTACAACTGTACCAGCCAGACAACTTAAAGAATTACACACAAATGATTTATATTTAGAGTTCAGTAATTCATTTACTTTGCTCATTACCATAACAGCAGCTAAACAGCCAATTAAATATCCACCTGTTGGTCCAAGGAGAGCGTGATAACCACCAGAAAAATTTGCAAGAACAGGCAATCCTGCTGCACCAAGTGATAGATATGTAAGCACAGAATAGAATGCTGTTCTGCGGTTAAATTTAAGCCCAATAAGCATTACTCCTAAAGTTTGCAATGTGATAGGCACAGGCTGCAATGGTATACTTATTTGAGCCATCAAGAATAAAAGTAAAACGCAAGACAATATTTCAGCCAGTGTTGATCTGCTGCTAGATTGTGTTATAAACATACCTTCCCAATAAAAATAACTTATTAAATGTAATATATGTGTATGAGAGGTTTTGCAATTTAAATTTTGCTTATATTGTGCTACAATGAATTATTTATGCACTATTAAATTAAAAATGATGAGTAAACAAGATCTATTATCGTTGATGAAAGCAAGACACAGCGGACGTTCATACGATCCTACAAGAGCAATATCTCAGGAAGACATGGATATTTTAATGGAAGCTGTAAGGCTGACTCCCTCATGTTTTGGTGATGAACCCTGGAGATACGTAATATGCAACAAACAGAACAATCAAAGCGCATGGGAAAAGCTGCTAAATTGCCTTGATGAATCTAATCAAAAATGGGCAAAAGATGCACAAGTGTTAATCATATCTTTAAGCGCTAAGAATTTCCGCAAATCTGATAAAGGTGAAAATTTTTGGGCTAATCACGATACTGGTGCAGCGAATTATGGACTTATGTTACAAGCTGCAGTTATGAACTTAATGGCCCATCAAATGGGTGGATTTGATAGAGATAAAATAGTGAAAGAGTTCAATATACCCAATGACTTTAACGTAATGTCAGTGATAGCGGTTGGTTACGAAGAAGAGGGTGCTGAAACAAGTAAGAAGAAAAGAAGACCAATAGAAGAAATATTTTTTTATGATGAGTGGCCAAAATTCTGAAAATTTTATCAAAATGCACGGCACTGGTAACAATTTCGTTATCATAGACTCACGTTCAACAAACAATTTAGACTGGAACCATAGACAAATTGCTGATCAAAGCAGTTGTGATCAAGTGATAATTATAACAATGTCTAATGCTGCAGACTGTTTTATGCATATCTATAATGCTGATGGCAGTCGAGCTGAAATGTGCGGAAACGCAGCACGCTGTGTTGGATATTTGATAATGTCAGAAAAAGGTGCTGAATACTCCATTATTGAGCTAACAAGCAAACGCATTTTAGAGTGTTTTAAAGTGGGTGATAAATCCATAAAGGTTAACATGGGTAAACCTTTGCTAAAATGGCATGAAATTCCCTTATCTACTGAGTGTGACACTCTTCACTTACCTATAGAGCTTGAAATGCTAAAAGATCCTGTTGCAGTAAATATTGGCAATCCTCACATAGTTTTTTTTGTTGATAACATAAGTGAAATACCATTGCGAAATTTAGGACCAAAGCTAGAAAATCACGCATTATTTCCTCGGAAAATTAATGTTAGTATTGCACAAGTTGAAAAGTCTGGAGAAATAGCTTTAAGAGTTTGGGAAAGAGGTACAGGCATTACTGCATCATGCGGTAGTGCAGCCTGTGCAGCACTTGTTGCATCCACACTACGTGGATATCTGGTTGCCCAACAGACTTCAGTAAATTTACCAGGAGGCAAGTTATTAATCGAATGGGCAAATAACGTATTCATGACCGGTGATATAGGGTTTTTGTGACCCTAATTCTAGTGATGCATTACTTCCAATACCTTCTTACCAATTACTGCAGGGGTTTCAGCAATTGCAATTCCAGCGCTCCGCATAACTTCTAGTTTTGCACCAGCACTTCCACCGCTGGAAGAGATGATTGCTCCAGCGTGTCCCATACGTCTTCCTGGAGGTGCCGTTTGGCCTGCTACAAAACCAACGATTGGCTTTTTAGTTTTTTCTGTTTTCACAAAATGTGATACATCTTCTTCTTCGTTTCCACCTATTTCACCAATAACTACAATACCATGAGTATCGTTATCTTTTAAAAAGAGCTCCATACAGTCGACAAATGTTATACCATGAACTGGATCCCCCCCAATTCCGATACACGTGGATTGACCAAGACCAACAGCGGTTGTTTGTGCTACTGCCTCGTAAGTTAAAGTTCCGGAGCGAGACATAATTCCTATGTGTCCACGCTTATGGATATGGCCAGGCATAATTCCTATTTTGCATTCTTCAGGGGTAATAATTCCCGGGCAGTTGGGACCAATCAATCGACTTTTTGAGCCGATAAGCGCACGCTTAACTTTCACCATATCAAGTATAGGAATGCCCTCTGTAATACAAATTATCAATTCTATTTTTGCATCTATTGCTTCAAGTATTGCAGCAGCAGCAAATTTAGCAGGTACATATATAACTGTAGCATTTGCACCGGTTTTTTCTTTGGCTTCTGCTACAGTATTAAAAACCGGTAAATTAAGGTGAGTGCTCCCACCCTTTCCAGGAGTTACACCTCCCACCATTTTCGTTCCGTAATCAATTGCTTGCTCTGAATGAAATGTGCCTTGTGCGCCAGTAAAACCCTGGCATATTAATCTTGTATCTTTGTTTACTAAAACGGACATGCTTTATTTTACCTCTTTTACTATCTTTTGCGCAGCTTCATCTAGCTCATCTGCAGCAATAATATTTAATCCTGACTCTTCTAAAATTTTTTTTCCTTCTTCAAAATTAGTACCTGATAATCTAACCACTAGAGGAACTTTAATGCTCATTTCTTTTGCAGCCGCAACAATTCCACTTGCGATAATATCGCAACGCATTATACCACCAAATATGTTAACCAGAATTCCTTTTACGTTGCTATCAGACAATATGATTTTAAATGCTTCAGTTACAGTTTCTTTACTCGCTCCACCACCAACATCCAAAAAGTTAGCAGGCTCTGCTCCGTAGTATTTTATTATATCCATTGTTGCCATAGCAAGACCTGCACCATTTACCATGCAACCAATACTGCCATCCATTTTGATGTAACTGAGCCCATACTTTGAAGCCTCTATCTCTTCTTTCACTTCCTCATCATAATCACGAAGTTCCATAATTTCTGGGTGACGATATAAAGCATTATCATCGAAATTAATTTTTGCATCGAGCGCAATAAAATCTCCAGAATTTGTTTCAACCAGTGGATTAATTTCAATTTGGCTCGCATCAGTTGCAATAAACGCATCATATATTTTTTTTGCAATGTTCGATATCTTTTCTATTTGTTCTGGACTCAAATGAAAACTGCTGCTTAACTTGCTGCTATCAAAACTTGTAGCAGGATCAATATCAAATTTCACAATTTTTGCAGGAGAATTTTTTGCCACTTCTTCGATGTCCATTCCACCTTCTGAGGAAAATATGAATATTGGCCTACTGAGCTTCGGGTCGATTACCAGGCTTAAATAATACTCTTTCTTAATGCTTGAGCCTTCTTCAACGTACACTTTTCTTACTTGCTGCCCGCTTGGCCCTGTTTGATGAGTAACTAAAGTCATACCAATCATGTCCTTTACAAACTGTTGAGCTTCTTCAACTGACTTTGCTAGCTTTACGCCACCGGCTTTACCCCTACCACCTGCATGAATTTGAGCTTTAACTACAAACACGTCAGATTTTAATTGACTTACTTGAGTCTTTACTTCTTCTGCAGATGTAGCAACAAAACCTTTTGGCACTGGGACATTAAATTTATGCAAAACTTCTTTCGCTTGATATTCGTGAATATTCATAAAATAACCAATGATAAACTATTAACTTGAGTACAAACTACCAACCATAACGTTGCCTTCTGCACTCTTGTTGGTACCTCTTTTTTTTAGCTTCAGCTTTCTTTTTAGCTCTTTTTTCTGATTTTTTTTCATGATATTGTTTTTTCATTTTCAACCCTCTTCCTTCCTTTTGAATTGTTTTTTTCAATACTGGAAGAGCTCTGTCTACATCACCATAATGGACTGATACTTCTATCAAACTCTATACCTCCTTCGGTAATCATTTCAAAATCTATTTATAAATTAGAAAATTAACATTGTCAATTATTTTATAAACTTGAGCGTTAAAATGTAATATGCCATAATTTACATGGTAAATAATGTCATTCCAGTGTCAGCTACTTGCTTACTGATGGAGATTGCTCTTATGTTACAGCGTTCTTACAATTATACTAACATCGGGGCGGAGAGATTTGAACTCCCGACCCTTTGGTCCCAAACCAAATGCGCTACCAGGCTGCGCTACGCCCCGACTTCTTTACTCAGAGTATCAATAACTCAGGCAAAATGCAAGATTCATTTGTTTACTTTAGAAAAAATATAATATGAGATTTAATATTATCTTAGAATATGTTTTTTATTAGCTCCTCTTTAACAACAGACTGCTTCGTAGAAAGTCTACAGGGTTTTTGTGCGCGCAACACTGAACCAGATTTCTTTATGACCCAAACCTTAGTCATATTTAAAAATCTAGCTACACCAATTGGTGAAAGTGAGTGCAGCAACTACAGCAGTATCGACCCTTAAAATTCTTTTTCCTAGACTCAATTTTTGACAAAACTTATCGGCAAGATCAAGTTCATAAGATGAAAAACCACCTTCAGGGCCAACAATAATAGCAACATTTTTTTTGCCTTTCAGCACTTTGTCAGCTTTACCTGTTTCATCACACAAAACAAAATTTTTACTCTGGGAATCAGGTAACTCACAAAAGTTAATAGGAGGCAAAATCTCTGGTATACTTATCCTACCTGATTGTTCCGCTGCTTCGATTGCTTGTAATTTTGCTCTACTTAGGTTAATATTTTTTACCACTGTACGTTCCGTTGAAATAAATTGAATGCAGATTACTCCCATTTCAGTTGCCTGTCTTACTATGTTGTTCAAAGCAGCACTTTTTACCATGGCACAATACAGGTATAAATTTTCCTCATATTGCTGTTGTTTAGTGCATTCTTTGGGTGTAACTTCTGTCAATTTACGCGATATATTAACTACTTCTCCTAACCATTCTCCATCTTTTCCATTAAAAAGAGAGAGATTATCATACTTCTTAAGCCGCATTACATTGCAAATATAGTGACTTTGTTGTGGATTAAGTGCTAAACTCACGCCTTGTGATAAAGCTTCTTCAACATAGAGCCTAATTTTTCCCATTCAAAACTTTAATTATATTCTACTTGAGTGACTCTTACGGGATTTGAACCCGTGTTACCACCGTGAAAGGGTGGTGTCCTAACCACTAGACGAAAGAGTCAACTTGAATCTAACTAGGTTATATCGATTACATATATAAAGTCAATTCAATTATTTTGAATCACATAGTTAGAGGGATATATCAGTAATCTTATATCGACAGCCTCCTATTACTCCATGCTCAATACTCACTGAACCTATCTCAGATTTAGGAGCTAATTCTAATTGTTGTTCAACTTTTGTATCGGAATCATAGCCAGAATCGTAGCCAGAATCTCTACGCTCATATTTCTGCCTTATTTCTTCTACACTAAAGCCAGCCTTGGTCTTAATTTTTTGATCATTAGTCTGTTGCTGACTTATCGACTTATTAGCACTTAGCTCATTTAGCTTCACTTGCCAATCATTCACTTTATCTTGCACTAACCCATGGCAAGTTCCAGAATTAGCTTTTATGTCTTTTGCTTTTCTTTCTGCTCTTTTCTTGGACAAATCTACCCTAGCATAAATAGGTTCTGACGACTGTTCTGGCTCTTTCTGTTTTAGGCTAGTAGGCTTTTTTTGTTCTGAAAGATCATCTATAGTGCAATAAATAGGTTCTTCTGATATACTCAAATAACCACTATCTTCCAATGATAAATTTTCAGTGGATTTTTTATGTGAATCATATATTTCAGCATAAATAGATTCTTCTGATACACTCAAATAACCATTCTCCCCTAATGAGTTACTAACCTTAGCATCATACACCTCAGCGTAAATTGGCTCTTTTGAAGGCAAAGCATCATAATTAGTGCTCTTTGGCTTATACTCAAAAGTTCTAGAAGGTTTTTGAGGTGGTATTACATTGTTGTTCACCTCAGCGTACATAGTTATTGGCTCATATTCAGAGGTTCTAGGAGGTTTTTGTTGTATAGCTTCAACATTCAAATCATCTGTAGAATAATACTCTGCGCCTTTTCCTAGTAAAAAGGAAACTGTGGGGTGAAGAATTATCTCTGCTGGTAAGTTTTTCTCACTATCCAATTTTAGATTTTTTGATTCTGCTAAACTCTCAATAACACGAATTATAACATTCTTTCCATTCTCATCTATTGAGTGGATATCAGCTCCACGATTAATCAGCAATTCCATTATTTTGTGATCTGTAGCATGTCCTAAAGCCTGATTTAAAGCTTGATTATTATTTATATCAAATGATCCTGTATTCTTGAGAGACATAGTCTTTGAAAAGAATTTTCTAAAACTATTTAATGCATCATAGAGAATTAGAGTCAGTTTAACACCTTTTATGTCATTGTTTTTGACAGATTTAATTAAAAAATTATCTATTATGCCCATGATTATACCCCCTATATAAAAGCTCACTACCATGGTACAATTTTAAACTATGATGATTTATTTTCTACTAATAGCAGCTCTCTATAACCACTTAACAAGTGGTGGCATTGACATCATAATTGCATCTGGATTGCCGTCAGTCATTAAACCAAACCTTGTGCCACGATCGTATAACAGATTGAATTCTACATATCTGCCACGTTTTATTAATTGATTTTCTCGTTGTTCTTTTGTCCAAGATTTTTGTATATGTTTACGTATGATGTGCAAATAAATTTCCAAAAAGGCTTCACCTACTGCTTTTGTGAACTCAAAATCGTTTTCCCAGTTGCTAGAACTCAGATTATCATAGAAAATGCCACCAATACCACGCGGCTCTTTTCTGTGTTGTAAGAAAAAATAGTTGTCACATTGCTCTTTAAATTTTGGATAATATCCGGTGTCAAATCTATCACATGTCATTTTGATTGATTCATGAATATACTTGCAATCTTCTTCATTTTTATATATTGGCGTAAAATCCATTCCTCCACCAAACCATTGTTTTGAAGTATATATCAGCCTTGTGTTCATATGTGCTGCAGGGATAAGGGGCGATTGCATATGAGACACTAAAGATATACCGCTTGCCCAGAACTCTCCGTTACTTTCACTTGCACCAGGAATTTCATTAATGGCTGAATCTGCAAATTTTCCGTGTACTTTTGAAACGTTTACTCCAACTTTTTCAAAAACATTACCAAAAATAATTGTAGATTCACCACCTCCACCACCTGGGCGATCCCACTTTCTCTTTTCGATTTTTGGCTCTGCGGATGATTGTTTTTCAATTAATAAGAAAGATTCTATAATCTTATCTCTTAGTGCACAGAACCATTTAAATGCTTGTGTTTTTTGTTTTTCCATAATATCCTCTTGCTAGCTTATTAACATTGTTATATCTGATATTTAAGGAACTTAATTAGATTTGGATGATAATTATCTATCAAAGACGTTAATAAATCTATAATAATTAAATCAATATAATAGAACATTTTCGTATGTACAACAATGCCAAGTAACAATAATGAATAAAAGATACATAGATAACAAAAAAGAGAACAGGGTTGACTTCATACTAAGAAATTATGGAATGTCAATTGTTGTGATGGCAGTTATTATGCTCTTACCTCCAGTAGCAATATCGATACTCTACTTTTTTGATATATATAGTCAGCATATTAATATAGAGATTAATTTATTAGTTAGCATTCTAACAACTCTCTTTATGATGTATAATGTAAAACGCTACAGATACCTACTTAATACTATAGAATTTCAAAATGCAATATTTGCAAATGCACTAAATCATAATACAGAATTTTGCCTTATTTTACATAAAGATGAAGGTATTATTTATGCTGATGCAAGGTTCTACGAAAGGTTTAAAGATCATATAGATGATGACATTACGTTAGACAAGATTCTTGAAATAGGAGATGTTTCAGAAGCAGACAAAAAAGTACTCTATCATGCACTAAAAAATAACTCTTCTGTACAGGTATGCATTTCCTTAAACAAGAAGAATAGAGTATCTAACTTTCTTTTGCTCTTTGAGCCGATACCAGATAATCCCCAAATTGCTATAAATAGTAATAAGATTTTAAATTTATCATTAGTGCCAATAGCAAGGCCAGATGGGTATTTTGTATTAAAAGCAACACAGATAAACAAGGAGCAGATATATGAAGAGTTAATAGAAAAACACAGCATAGGAACTTACATTGCAAATGCCAAAGGGGTGATTTTATCTGTAAATAAAAGATTTTTAGACATATTTGAACTAAAAAAACTGGAAAAAGGTAGCTCAATCAGTGATTTTATATCTCAATCTAAATATAACAATACAACAACCGATAATGAAATTTTGTTTTTTACTATAAGTGGTATTCCATTCAAGGCTTATATGAGCACTGCTATATTTTGTGATAAATACAACCATAGCTATATATATGGCTTTATAACACCAACCGAATCAAATATTGTTGATTATCAATTACACCCTTGTTTTGCAAATTCATCAATTGCTATTGCACAATGTGACATAAACGGCAACTTTGTAAAGAAAAATACGGCACTAATAAAGCTTGCAGGGTCAGATAATAATTCAATCTTTACGTTGATATTGGATAGTTATCATGTGAAAATACGTGAATATTTTTCGAGTAATAGAATAAATAATGCGTCTTTTGATGTACAGCTCAACGGCGGTAATAACATAAAAATATATTTCAATAAGTTTCTTCATAATAAAATGATCTTCATACTTTGTTATTTTATTGACAATACTGAACACAAAAACCTAGAGATAAAGCTTGAGCATTATCAAAAGATGCAAGCTATAGGGCAGTTAGCAGGTGGTATTGCGCATGATTTCAACAATATATTGACTGGGATAATAGGATTTTGCGATTTGCTTTTACTCCAACACTCAGCTGGTGACCCATCTTTTGGAGATATAATACAGATACAGCAAAATGCAAAGCGTGGATCAAATTTAGTAAGACAATTGCTTGCTTTCTCAAGAAGACAGACCTTGCAGCCAAAAATTATTGATGTAAATAATACTATAGCTAATCTTTATGAAATGATAAAAAGATTAATAGGTGAAAATATAAAATTTAATATTTATTATGGTAGAGACTTGGGTGCTGTTAGGGCTGATCAAGGGCAATTAGAGCAAGTTATACTTAACTTAGCAGTCAATGCTAGTGCTGCTATGGAAAAGGGCGGAGAATTAACTATACGAACCTTTAATCAAAAGATTGACTCATTAAATTCTACACCTCAGGATATGTTTTCTCCAGACAAGGAAGCGATTGAACATGGAAATTATGTTGTGATTGAAGTAATTGATACTGGATGTGGAATGACGAGTGATACAACTGAAAAGATCTTTGATCCATTTTTTTCTACCAAAGATATTACCTCTGGTACAGGTCTTGGCCTCTCTACTGTATATGGCATTATTAAACAAACTGAAGGATACATCTATGTTGCTAGCAAAGTAAATCATGGAACTAAATTTAGCATATTTTTGCCCATGGTTTACATATCAGATGAAAATGATAGAGAGGAAGATAGTGAAGAAACAGAAAAACCGGTAGTAAGTGAAATTAAAGGTAATGGTATAATTTTATTAATCGAAGATGAAGATTCAGTAAGGGAATTCATCTCTAAAGCACTCAAAAGAAAAGGATTTGATGTAATAGAAGCAAGCATAGGCAGCGAGGCGCCAGAAATAATCAGTAAAAAAAGTCAACGTATAGATCTTATAATCACTGATGTAATCATGCCAGAGGTGAGCGGCCCAGAAATAGTTAAAGAAGCATTGATCCATAGGCCAAATATCAACGTTATTTTTATTTCTGGGTATGCAGAAGATGCTTTTTTAAAGAGTGATGACATCAATATAGAAGATTTTCACTTTTTGCCAAAACCATTCACTCTGAATGAATTAGGAAACAAGGTTCAAAGTGTGTTACACAAAGCAAAAAAGACAGTCTAATTTTAGTGTGGTTAGCAACAAAAAAATTTTCTAATGCAAAAGTTTCTTGCATATATACAATAGAATTATTTTATACATAAGATAAAAGGCGTGAGCAAGATTATTGCAATAGTAAATCAAAAGGGTGGAGTTGGCAAAACCACAACTAGTATAAATTTGTCGACAGCCTTTGCTGCTGTGGGAAAAAGCACTTTATTGGTAGATCTTGATCCTCAAGGAAATGCTAGCACCGGACTCGGGATTTCTTATCGTAGTAGGGAAGAAAAAAACATATACAAAATACTACTAAGCAGCGAAAATAAATTGATAGAATCGGCAATTTTCAATATAAAGGAAATTCCGAATTTATCGCTAATTTCGTCAGTAGTTGATTTGTCAGCTGCAGAAATTGAATTATCGCAACTTGAGCGAGGAAAATTCGTACTAAAAAGCGCATTGGAGAAGATACGCGATAATTATGAGTATATAATCATCGATTGCCCTCCATCACTTGGGCTTCTGACCATAAATGCTTTGACTGCTGCTAATTCTATTATTGTTCCTCTTCAGTGTGAATTTTTTGCTCTGGAAGGATTAAGCCATTTAGTTAAAACTGTGGAGCTAATAAAAAGGAATAACCTAAACCCTTTTTTGGCAATAGAAGGGATAGTGTTAACAATGTATGACAGGCGCAACAAACTCAGTGAACAGATTAAAAACGATATTTGCCAGTATTTAAATGATAAAGTATACAAAACTATCATCCCATTGTATGAGACTGTTATTCCACGTAACGTACGGTTATCAGAAGCGCCTTCTCATGGAAAACCCGCTATTGTGTATGATCTTAAGTGTCCTGGTGCACAAGCATATATAAGTTTGGCAAGGGAAATTTTAAAAAAGCACGCGAGCAGTTGTAAGGAGAAGAAACTAGTAAGCGAGGGCGTAGTATGAAGGATGATAGACGCCTCGGCAGAGGTCTTGCCGGCCTCATAGGCGATAATTATGATAATAAAGAAGATCGACAAGAGCATTTGCCTATTTCATTACTGCACCCAAGCAAATTTCAACCGAGGAAACATTTTGACGAGGAGTCATTAAGAGAACTTGCAAATTCGATAAAGAAAAGTGGCATTATACAGCCTATCGTGGTACGCAAAGATTCAAATGATGATGATTATGAAATAATAGCTGGAGAACGTCGTTGGCGAGCAAGCAAGATTGCAAATCTTGATAGTGCACCGGTTATCATAAAAGATCTGAGCGACAAGGAATGCTTGGAAGTATCCATTATTGAAAACATACAAAGGCAAGATATTAATCCAATAGAGGAAGGTGAAGCTTACAGAAAACTGATAGATGAGTTTTTCTATACACATGAGGAATTAGCTTCAGCTATAGGCAAAAGCCGCAGCCACATAACCAATATGATTCGGATGTTGTTGCTCCCTGATAGGGTGAAAACAATGATCAATGAGAAAAAATTGTCTATGGGTCATGCAAGAGCGTTGATTAATGTTGAAAATGCGGAAAGTATTGCAGAAAAAATAGTTTCTCAGGGCTTAAGCGTTAGACAAACTGAAAAACTGATAAAGGACCTACATCAAAACAACAATCAAAAAGAGCAGAGATATACTAGAAATCAAGATATGACAGTAATAGAAGGCGCTATATCTTCTCAACTTGGTTTAAAGATCAAAATTAATGACAACAATTCTAAGGGTAAAGTTATGATACGGTATGATAATCCAAATGAATTGGATTTGATATTGAAAATTTTGAATAGGAAACTTGAGGCATAGCTAGTAGTTGGCTAGCAAAGCAACAAACCAATATCAACTGTTGGTGTCATGAAAGTAGCTGACACTGGAATCCAGGAATTTTATTAAGTTGGTAAGCATAAAAGTATAACTTCTACGTCATACCGCCGCGGTATCCGCTAACAAGCAGCGGGATGACGATTGTCAGGGTAGCTGTCATCCCAGTGCCCTGACTACTTGGATCCAGGAAAAAGAATGGTGTCATCCAAGTAGCTGACACTGGGATCCAGAAGACTTAATTTCAACCAAGTGGCTGCATAATAAAGGCTGGATTCCAGTGTCACGCACTGGGATGACACCCTAGTAGAAATCGTTTTTGTAATTGCAACATTCGTGCAATCTTTAGCCATAAATATTAAGAAATTTACCAAATGAAAAAAAAGGCAAAAGAAGCCCTGGGGTTATTATCCGCTTTAAAATATTGGCGTTTTTTATGTTTTAAACGCTTGAAAAGCAAGATTAAGCTGCTTTTAATTGCAACTAACTTACGCTGCAAATGTTTAAGAAGTTTACTAAGCAGAAAAAAAGACAAAGAACCCCCGAGTTAGCTAGTCTTTTACTATCTCTGTCGAGTATTGGCATTTTTTGATGTCTTGTAACGCTTTATAAGCGCGTTCAGCTTATTTAGATAAAAATCTAGATGTAGATGAAGTTTTGTAAAGACATACAGTATCTATATACTGCAAAAAATTGAACATAAGACGCCGATACATTAAGTAATCCTTACCTTTTAATCTGCAGATTGGCGAAAGCAAATACAATAGCTTCACTATCATGATAAGGGCGCTGGCGAAGGGTGTCAAGTAAGTTTTTTCGTTTCATCCGATGCGCTGCCAAAAGCTATGCAAAAAGTCCAATGAGTTAACTCCCATATATCCTGAGTAATTCTTGTGCATTAGCTTTGATTAGGATAGGGCATTTTCTATCATTTAATAGGGAACGCAATATTTCAGTTGCACCTTTAATGTCGTTATTATGTATCTTTACTACAGCGATAGCTTCTTGGCTTGAATAAGGATACACTGTGCTTGATTCTAAATTATCAATTTTGTCTTTATTTATTTTTTCACCGTTGGAGTGAAGTAAGCTCATTACTTCTAAATATTGTGCTAACTCACGCAAAACATTAGGAGCATCTTTATCATCTGCCAAATCATTATAAATAGATGCTGTGTCTGTTGGCATTGAATCTGAGATATGATTGAATGCGCGTTCAAAATTTGCTAAATACTCCCAATTTGAATCTATTTCTTCTAGCAGCGGCTTATTATCTTTTTTTAAGAATAATACTTCGTAAAACTTGTCACCTGCAGTTATAGATTGTTTTGTGTTATCAATGTTGCGCAATAAGTATAATGTGATGCCAACTAACATTGGCGCGAGTGCAAGCAGAAAGATGTATTTTTTCATGGTAATATTCTGAATAGTTATATATTTATACATTAATGCTTTTGATTTGCAAAAACATATTGACATAGTGATTATATCACATAATAATATTCTTAAAGTTGTTTGAATAGTTGGAGATTAAAATATTTCTAAAGTAGAAATAAAGACAGCAGTATTAAGCTAAATTATTTTTTGTCGGATTTATCCGATGTACCCTCAACCTTTTATAGGTTGAAGTCTAAATTTGAGAGTTTGATCCTAGCTCAGAATGAACGCTGGCGGCAGGCCTAACACATGCAAGTCGAACGGAGTTATATTGTAGCTTGCTATGGTATAACTTAGTGGCAGACGGGTGAGTAATGTATAGGAATCTACCTAGTAGTACGGAATAATTGTTGGAAACGGCAACTAATACCGTATACGCCCTACGGGGGAAAAATTTATTGCTATTAGATGAGCCTATATTAGATTAGCTAGTTGGTGGAGTAATAGCCTACCAAGGCAATGATCTATAGCTGATCTGAGAGGATGATCAGCCACACTGGAACTGAGATACGGTCCAGACTCCTACGGGAGGCAGCAGTGGGGAATATTGGACAATGGGCGAAAGCCTGATCCAGCCATGCCGCATGAGTGAAGAAGGCCTTTGGGTTGTAAAGCTCTTTTAGTGAGGAAGATAATGACGGTACTCACAGAAGAAGTCCTGGCTAACTCCGTGCCAGCAGCCGCGGTAATACGGAGAGGGCTAGCGTTATTCGGAATTATTGGGCGTAAAGGGCGCGTAGGCGGATTAGTAAGTTAAAAGTGAAATCCCAAGGCTCAACCTTGGAATTGCTTTTAAAACTGCTAATCTAGAGATTGAAAGAGGATAGAGGAATTCCTAGTGTAGAGGTGAAATTCGTAAATATTAGGAGGAACACCAGTGGCGAAGGCGTCTATCTGGTTCAAATCTGACGCTGAGGCGCGAAGGCGTGGGGAGCAAACAGGATTAGATACCCTGGTAGTCCACGCTGTAAACGATGAATGTTAAATATGGGAAGTTTTACTTTCTGTATTACAGCTAACGCGTTAAACATTCCGCCTGGGGACTACGGTCGCAAGATTAAAACTCAAAGGAATTGACGGGGACCCGCACAAGCGGTGGAGCATGTGGTTTAATTCGATGCAACGCGAAAAACCTTACCACTCCTTGACATGGAAATTATACCTATTCGAAGGGATAGGGTCGGTTCGGCCGGGTTTCACACAGGTGTTGCATGGCTGTCGTCAGCTCGTGTCGTGAGATGTTGGGTTAAGTCCCGCAACGAGCGCAACCCTCATCCTTAGTTACCATCAGGTAATGCTGGGGACTTTAAGGAAACTGCCAGTGATAAACTGGAGGAAGGTGGGGATGATGTCAAGTCATCATGGCCCTTATGGAGTGGGCTACACACGTGCTACAATGGTGGCTACAATGGGCTGCAAAGTCGCGAGGCTAAGCTAATCCCTTAAAAGCCATCTCAGTTCGGATTGTACTCTGCAACTCGAGTGCATGAAGTTGGAATCGCTAGTAATCGTGGATCAGCACGCCACGGTGAATACGTTCTCGGGTCTTGTACACACTGCCCGTCACGCCATGGGAATTGGTTTCACTCGAAGCTAACGACCTAACCGCAAGGAGGGAGTTATTTAAAGTGGGATCGGTGACTGGGGTGAAGTCGTAACAAGGTAGCAGTAGGGGAATCTGCAGCTGGATTACCTCCTTAGGCTTTGCACATAATTTACCATTTTTAATGATGGTGTTGTTATGTGCTATACTGCTGTCTTTACTTCTACTTTATTTTAATTTCCCGATAACGGAATTTTATGAGTGATAGACCTCTTTCTCCACATTTACAAATATATAAAGTACAAGTTACTAGTTTTTTCTCTATTATGCATAGATTGACTGGTATCTTGCTATTCCTTTTATTAATGATACTTTCTTGGTATTTCATATTACATGTTTACTTTCCTGAGTTACTTATAGTAAGGTACTTAAATGCATTATTATTCACTCCTGTTGCTAAATTAGCTTATGTCTTATGTTTTATAAGTTTTGTATATCATTTTCTTAATGGTATTCGTCATTTATTGTGGGATGTTGGGCTTAATTTAGAAATTACTGGCGTTTCAAGGAGTGCTATACTGCTGACAGTAACGCTACTTCTTTCTACTATGGCTTTTTTATTTATGTTTATATGAGTCAGTCTGGAAATTCAGTACATCATTGGTGGGTTCAGCGTGTTTCTGCGGTAATTTTACTGTTCCTGTTTCCTTGGTTTATCTATTCATTTTCTTGCACATTTTATACTGATAGCTCTTTGTCTTTTAGTGAAAAATTTATTAATCACCCTCTAGAGCTTTTATTTTTTGTTGTATTGTTGTTTTGCATTTTTTGGCACGCAGTTCTTGGAATGCAGGTAGTATGCGAAGATTATATACACAGCGTACCTTTGAGGATTTTTACAATTACATGCATAAAGTACTTATCAAGCATTACTTATATAACCCTCGCTTTTACAATCTTTATCTTCTACAGGCATATTTTCTTGTAAAATCACCGGTGCTGTGTTAATATATTATTAGTGTACTAGTTTTATTATTGAACTATAGCATTATAGCGATTTTGGTTTGACAATATGTTTGAAGCATTAAAAAAGGGAGCAATAGATCTTACACTTAAAGCAAAAGGTCTGCTTACTTCACCTGAATCTCAAGTTTACGTCGAAGACCTTAGAAAGGTAATGATGTATGATGGAAGGAAATGCCAGTATCCAAAAAATTATGATCAAATTGTACAGTCTGCTAAAATCATAGAAAACAGGGATATGCATGGAAATGCTATACTAGATAAAGATAAAAATCCAACCTATAAACTTTTGTATGGTCAAAAAGATGAGAATGGAGAACAACCAAGTTTCAGATTATCTTTAGTTACCAAAGATAAAGATAATGATAGATCTTATTTTACTATCAATTATATAGACAATCAGGGTAAGCAAATTCCGATAAATGAGTTGCATAAGTCATATTTTGAGCCATTAGGCTTTTCGAGAATGGATTTGAAAAAACACGTGCCAATTTTTGAAGCTGAAAAAACTAAGGATCCTCAATATCCATTTGAATTAACTAATTCTTCTGTGCTAACTAAAGAGGTAAAAAATAAAGAAGGTAAAGTTCAGGAAGTTGTTGATGAAAAAGGAAGAAATGGAGAATTATTATACACTAGTGATTACAAGAAGCTAAGCACCCATTTTTCAGAAATTAGAGATCAGAATGGTAATCTAGAGCTAGATAAAAGTCTTATATCTGTTCCTATCGTTTTTGCTACAAGTTTAGCTAAAGTTTGTACTAAATTGTTGACTTCTCTTCCTATAAAGTTAGGGGAGCATTTAATAAGCGAACAAAACCCAATTGCAAAGTCTTTTGGTTATCTTTTATTTACTCCTGCAATGGCAGTAAAAAATTTAGTGGATATGGGAGCTACCATACTTAAGGCTCCAATTTTATTGTTTGTAGCAAATGAGAAAAAATATGGTGATGCTTACTACACCATGTGGAAACACCAACTGAAAGGATGTTTGGAAGAAGCAAAAAGTGACTTTAATGTTATTAAAGGTGAAGAAAGGCTAAAGCCGGATCATGGGAATCGTGATTCACTAGTGGGCACATGGGATGAGCTTAACGCTAGAAGGCCAAAGAAACAAGGGGATGATAAAGAAGTTAGCAAGAGTAATGAAATACTAAAGAGTCCTGAGGAAGAACAAAATAAGGGTAATGAAATATTAAGTGATAAAAGAAAAGGTCATGTTGAGGAATTACAAAATAGAAGAAATTCACAGCAAGGGCAAGGCGCTACACATGATCACTCTCATTAGCAATTACTTTAAATCAACATTTACTTTCTTTATTAACTATTCCACAACAAAAACTTGCATGTATTTTGCCCTCAGTATAAGATATTAATTATTTAATTAATATCTTAACTAAATGCGCCCTGTAATATTGTGTGGTGGTAGTGGTAGCAGACTTTGGCCTTTATCTAAGCCAAAGCAATTTCAGAAAATATTTAGTCAGAACACTATGTTTCACAACACTTTGTTGAGGCTAAAAAGCGATTATATGCCGCCCATAATTGCTACAAATATACAGTACGAGTCATTAGTGATGGAGGAATTGCATGCACTGCAAGAATATAAAGTGATTTTCGAACCAGTGAAAATTGGAACAGCAGCGGCAATATTAATTGCTGCACTTCTCTGCAATGAAAACGAGACAATGTTAATTCTGCCTTCAGACCATTTTATAGGTGATTTGAATAGTTTTTATGCTTCTACTCAAAAAGCGTCTAAGTTAGCCTCTGAAACTAACTCTATAGTCACTTTTGGGGTTAAGCCTCATGAATTCAATTCTGAATACGGCTATATAAATGCAGTATATGATCAGAAAGAAAAATGTCATATAGTGAAAGATTTTACAGAAAAGCCCGAGCGTAAGTTAAGTAACGATCATTATTGGAACTCTGGAATATTTGTGTTTAGAGGTTGTCCGGAAACAAGTAAAAGGCTATAATATCTGAAATTTTAGTACGGGGTAAAGATGAGAAAAAAGTATCCAACAGATCTAAGCGAAAGGGAATGGGCAAGAATAGAAAAACACTTCAGAGTATCATACAAGAAAGGAGGAAGGCCGCCAAAGTATAGCAAAAGAGAAATATTAGAAGCAATTTTCTATGTATTGCGTACAGGGTGTCAATGGCGGTATTTACCAAATGATTTTCCGCTATGGAAGACTGTGTATGAGCAGTTCAGGCAATGGAAGAAGCAGGGAATTTTTGAGAAAATGAATTATGAAATTACAAAATATAGTAGAAGAAAAATAGGAAGGAATGAGCAGCCGAGTGCCTGTATAGTAGATAGTCAATCTGTAAAGACTACAGAAAAGGGGGGATCAAAGGCTATGATGGAAGTAAAAAAGTAAAGGGTAGAAAAAGGCATATAATTACAGACACTCAGGGTTTTATACTAGGTTGTTACGTAGGCGCTGCTAACGAAAATGATAGAGATGGTATTAAAATAGCATTAAACAATATGAGAACAAAATATACTAAAGTTAAAAAAATGTGGGCTGACATGGGATACCAAGGAAGAAATTTAAAGAATCACATAAAGGAAGAATATGACATAGATATTGAAATTGTTAAAAGGCCTCCATGTAGATTTTGGGTGCACAAAGATACGCCACCTGAGCTACTACCAACAAGAGAACAAGGGTTTAAAGTACAGCCAAGAAGATGGGTTGTAGAAAGGACTTTTGCTTGGGTTAATAGGAATAGAAGGCTATCGAAGGAGTATGATTTACTCACAACATCCACTGAGAATTTCATATACCTAGCTATGAGTAGGGTTATGTTAAAGAGGGAATATGCTTGAATTTACTAGTTTCCGGACAACCTCTTAAAGCAAAACGCTACATAGATGAGATTAAAAAATCTGCCCCGAATCTTTACAATTTATGTTTTAAATATTTCACACCGCAAGAGAGATTTCTGTATTTAAAACAACGAGATTTTGCAGGAATTGAAGGCATATCCATTGATTACTTGGTGATGGAGAAAGCAAAAAACGTTGCAATGATAGAAGCTAATTTCGATTGGTTGGATGTTGGAACTTGGAATTCAGTTTTAGAATTGAGTGAGAAGTTTAGTAAAGAACCGGCATCATTTCAGCATGTGATTAGAGAAAAAGAACCAGTTTCAACGACAGAAAGTAATAAAAATTTATTGAGTGGAGCTTGTAAGCAACCAAACAAAAGTCTAATTTCATTTATTCATAAAGTTAAGAAAGTAAAGGTGATAAGGAAAGAAGTTAAACCATGGGGATTTTGTAGTATAATTTTAATGAGCGAAAATTTTCTTATAAAATATCTTTTTATCAATCCATTAAGCTGCACTTCTAAGCAATTCCATCACTATAGAGATGAATACCATATAGTGCTATCAGGAGTTGGATATGTTAGTTTAGAAGACAAAGAATATGCTATAGCAAAGGACCATATGATAGAAATCCCAAGGGAAGTTTCCCATAGGATTGAAAATAGAAGCACAAGCTTTCCACTTGAAATAGTTGAATTTCAGATAGGAGAGCATTTATCTGATAATGATATAGTGAGATTGGATGATGTATATGGAAGAATATGGTAACGCCATAAATGCATTTGTTGGCAATTTATAATATGGGTATAGCTGCTTTATGTAAAAAATAATATTTACTAAATCTTAATATTTTAAACCTATACCCATATTTTAATAAATAATGAGTTGTAATTAATATGAAGGATCCATTTAAAAGTGACAATTATAGAGAAAATCTCGGTTTCCTTAAAGAAGCTATAAAAGCAAGAGATGAGTTAGTAACTATTAGACATTATAATAAAACGGTAAGGGATTTATCTCAGGCATTAAAGCGTTTTACAGATAAGGCAGAAGATGTAGCTAAGTTTGTTATACGTAGTGACTCAATTGATTATGTAAAATCGATGAATGGAAAGCCATCAGGTCTTAAGATATTAAAGGAAATATTGAATAGAATCTCGGGAAGAAATGTTCCAGTTAAGAATATAAGTAGTTTTATTGATAAATTACCTCCTCCTACTTCAATGACAATCTTTGAATATCTAGAGGCTTATCGTAAAATTTCAGGTTTGGAGCAAGTTGAAAGAGGAAATATTGCAATAGCTCCAGAAAAGCCAGAACGCAGTTTTCTAAAAGAAGATAGACAAGTAGAAGTTAATTATAATGATTCAGGCCATGGAAATTCATTAGATGAAAAGCCTGGATACAAAGAGATATCAAATTATCAAGAGAAGAAGAGTAAAATTTTAACAGAAAATTCACAAAGTTCAAAATCGCCTAGAGAAGAGCTAATTTATGTAACAGTTCCTAAAGAACATATGGAAGCAAAAAGAGAACTTAAACAAAAACAACAATCTAAACCTCCAATATTGCCAAAACCATCAATAGCACCCCCATTGCCAAAAAAAATGTTTACTGCTGGTCAAGAAGTTAGACAAAAACCAAAAGTAGTAGGAACTGTTCCTAAATCAACTAAAGATAAACCTGAATTACCACTAAAACTTAAAAAGTTAGGTCATACTGATCAAAAATCAAGCACAAAGCTAGAAATGGTAGTATCTTCTATGGAAAAAGAAATTAATTATAATATCGATATTAAAGTACAAGAGATAAGAAAAAAATTCAAACAAAATCAAGCAAAAGAAAGTCCTAATGCGCAAACTATTGAAAGCAGGACCCCTCCTGTTGCACAAGTGAATATAGATGTGGAGAAAAAAACTAGGCCATCACCAAAAGTTGCTTCCCAATCTCGCTTATTTCCAATGAGGGATGAAATATCTCAGATGAATCCCTTATCAGCAAAATCTGATCCGAGACCTCATGTTAGCAAAAATGCTCTTCTCACAGATGTAAATGTAAAGCAACTAGTTGTACAATTTGAAAATTATGGAAGGAAAGAATTATAACTTATTGAATAAACCCAATAATATTCTTGATTTTTTCTATGTTATAAAAGCACAAGCTCTCCACTTGAAATAGTTGAATTTCAGATAGGAGAGCATTTATCTGATAATGATATAGTGAGGTTGGATGATGTATATGGAAGATTTTGAAATTCTAATGTTAAAGATACTCTATAAGTCTGCTAAATTTAAGGAAGCAAAAATCTCTAGTTTTTAAATAAAGAAAAGTCTACAATTATACGAAGTTTCAAAAATATAATGTCTAACCTCAAAATATTTTGTAATGTCCATTGCCTTTGAAATTACTATGGCTGCTTGCTATTTGCGAGCAAGAAATGCCAGATTTTGCTCTATAATGACTTTGTTCTCTATTATCGGCATTGCCCTTGGAGTTGCAACACTAATAGTGGTGATGTCTGTGATGAACGGATTCAGAGCAAAGTTGCTTGACTCAATACTTGGCATTGATGGCCATATTAACGTTTATTTTGATAGGAACATAAATTCAGATTACTACGCAGTTTCAAAATCTATTGAGAGAATTCCTGGTATATTAAAAGCTACTCCTATGACCAATGATCAAGTTATTATTGTAGCAAATGGTAAAATTGCAGGTAGCGTAGTGCGAGGTGTGTCAACTAAAGATTTGCTTGATAGTACTGCCGTTACAAATAATGTAATTATAGGTGATGTAAAAAAATTTGATGAAGGGATAATAATAGGAGCACGCTTAGCAGAAGTTTTGAACATTGACTATGGCGACGAAATTACGTTTATATCATCTGAAGAATTTGATGCATTACTTGGTGAAATGCCGCGAATGAAAAAATATAAAGTTATAGCAATATTTGATATGGGTATGTTTGAGTATGATAATACCTTGATATATATGCCTCTAAAATCAGCACAAGCCTTTTTTAATTATAAAAATAGCATAAAAAATATAGAAGTACTTGTAGACGACGTTACTAGAGCTGATAAGCTGGCAGATGCTATAGAAAAAGAAATAGGAATGGAAGCTGAAAGTTGGCAATCACAGCAAAGCCATTATTTTAGTGCTTTAAAAACTGAAAGAAATGTGATGTTTTTAATTCTCACTTTGATTATAGTTGTAGCAGCGTTTAATATTATCTCAAATTTAATGATGATAGTGCAAGAAAAGAAATCCGCGATTGCAATTATGCGTACATTTGGTGCAACAAGTGGAAGCATTATGCGTATATTTTGCGCTTGTGGTCTATTAATCGGTTTTACGGGAACTTGTCTTGGCTGTATTATAGGTGTCGTTTTTTCTCTCAATATCGAAAGCATTAGAGTGTTTTTAGAAAACATTACTAACGTCAAGCTGTTTGATCCTATGATATACTTTTTTTCAAGTTTGCCAGTGATATTAGTACCCCAAGACGTAGTAAATATTTCTGCACTTGCGTTACTCTTATCATTTTTAGCGACAATTGCTCCTGCGTTGCAGGCAGCTGCACAAGATCCTGCGGAGATACTACGTTATGAATGATACTCAGCAAAAGTACATAGGTTGGTTCTTAATTGTATTGTTATTTACCGGTTACATCACAATAAATAACATAATCTTTTTAAAAATAAATCAGCAAGAGAGTGAAAACAATGTGAAAGCTTTAACGGAAAACATGGATGAATTTAGAATGTTGCTTGAAGTTAATCAATCTAGAATAGAAAAAAAGATATTTGACCTCAAGAGAAGTCAGCATACTCAATGTGAGCAAGGTGATAATAACTCAAGATGTAAGAACCTTGCAAAATTGCTATTACTTGTGGTTAAAATGAAGAATTCGTTATTGCGAGAAGCAAAATTTGATAACCATATAAATTCAATAAAGCCTTTGATATCAGAGCTTGACGATCCAGAGATAGAAAATGCAGTAGATGAATTAGAAAATTTGAAAGAGATAAATACCTTACACGAATTGAAGTTATCTTTTGAAAAAACTATTGATACTATCGATTACAACAAAAGTACATTGTCTAAAAAAATCATTTCAAACTGGATAAAGGTAGACGACCGAAATGATCCATTAAGAGTAAAATTCGCAGAAATTGAGGAGTCAATAAATGATAATGATTGGCAAAATATAACTGTTACAGTAAGCAATTTAACGCATTCAGAATTCAAGCTATGGCTGAATAAATTGAATGGTTTTATTGTAGCTTCTAAGAATATTTCAACAATATATCATCACTTATTACAATATATCTCATGATTTATTTTATAATTTTCGCTTTTTCGTTTTTATTTGGTATATGGGTCAAGGTAAGTGGTGAAGTAATAAAATTGGAATTAGGCAATTACACTATAAGTATTGATCTATATTTCATTATTTTTACTTGTGTAGTTTTATTATTTTTATTAATTACACTTGTACGCTTTTTTTCCTCCATTTCATCAACATTTGCCAACATAAGAAATAGAAGAAGGGATAGGGAAGAATTGCTTCTCTTTGAAGCTTTCTTTAGCATAGACTTAGACAATATAGAGAATGCCCAAAAGCTAGTTAAAAGTCTGAGTGAGGAGAGCGATAGGTTGTCTTTAATAAAGCTCTTTAACTCAGGTAAGACGGGAAATTACAGCTTTTTCAGTAACGGTTTAACAAATATTGCAAATAAAAATCGTAACTTAGCTCTACTTCTAGCCAATAAGCTGATTGTCCACCTCAAACAAGAAAAAGTAGTCTTTCAAAAATTTATAGAATATTGCTCTAGTTCAATTAACGATAAAATGCTATCTATTCCCTTTCAAATAGAGCATTGCATATTGAAAGAAGATTGGATTAATGCAATTTTGAGGTTGAAGGAAGCAGTTAAGTCCAATATTTTTCTCCCCTTTGATCATAAAGAAATGTTTGCAGTGTTTTATTGCGCTTTAGCAAAGCAATATGAAAGTAAAGGAAATTTTAAGGAGGCTATAAAGTCTTTATTTAGAGCACAACGTTATAGTGCAATTTTTCAGCCCATCAATTATTTAAAGGCAGAATTATATATTAAACTTGGAAAAATCAGAAAAGCTTCTGCAGTGCTAGAGGCAGAGTATACAGTAAATCCTACTCCTCAGTCAGCTAAAATGTACATCAATTTAAATAGTAAAGGTGCTGAAAGACTATACAACTTACGCCCTGATTATTATTTTAGTTACTGTTTACTTGCTTTGTCCTCAATGAGTTCAGGTAAATATGATCTTGCAAGTCAATATTTAGATACTGCTATGAAAAAAGCTAATTACATGTCAATCTACTTTATTGTAATACAACTCAAGGTTACATTGCAAGAACACGACAAGGTAATTTATTGGCTAAACAAGATGGGCTCAGAAGCTTTGCCTGATCCAGGCTGGAAATGTAAAAATTGTAACAGGGAACTAGAACAATGGGATCATAAGTGTTCAAGTTGTAATAGTTTTAATTGTGTTTATTATATATTATAAAATTCCACAAAGTGTAGAAATTACCATTAGGCTACTTTCACATTGATATTGCTGAAGTTAGAGCACTTTCTTAATATAATCCTTATCTCCAAACAATAAACCTGCAAGTTTCTTAGCTAGACTTGGTTTTAATGTCAAAAAAACTTGCTTTTAGACACTAACAGTTATATATTTTAATAAATCAGGGTTGTATACAAAATGAAGAGCTTAAAGGAATTATCCTTAAGAATTAAGAATATTAGGTCTGTACAGAAAACCACGAAAATAATGCAAATGGTTTCTGCAGCAAAGTTGTTACAAAGCCAAAAGAAGTTATTAAATTCAAAATTATATGTATCTAAGCTGCATAACATTATTTTTTCATTAATGCTATCAGTTGATCAAGAATTACTGGCAAAAATTCTAAATGTCAGTAACGACGGTTCTTACCTAGTATTCATTATTGCGTCTGATCGTGGCTTGTGCGGCAACTTTAACTCTTCTATTGTCAAATTTAGTCAAGAGCGTGTAAATAAGTCAATCGCAAATGGCAAAAAAGTAGATATTGTATTTCTTGGTAAAAAAGCTTTTGATGTAGGTAAAAATAGATTTGACTCTAAAAGTATCTTAAAAATTGAAAATAGTAAGGGAATCACGTTAAAGCACGTAGAAGCTTTGGTTGATGGTATAGATTTAAGTAAATACGATAAAGTTAAAGTTTTTTATAGTAAATTCTATAATACCTTCACGCAAAAACCAATGTTGGAAACAATAAAACCATGGAGTAAAGACTCATCCTTGATTGATAGCTCTCTGGCTGGTCCAACAACAGATTACGGCTATGAGTATGAACCACAAAATATTGAATTTATTTTAAAATCTTTGGTTCAAGATTACGTTGTAATTGCTCTTTACTCTGCTTTACTTGAAAGTGCAACGAGTGAGAATAGTGCTAGAATGGTTGCTATGGAATCAGCAAACAGAAACACTAAAGAGATACTGAACAAATTAGCATTGCTTTATAATCGTTCTCGTCAAGCAGCGATTACGACTGATTTAATTGAAGTTATAGGTGGTGCAGAATCTTTATAGAAATCTAAGGAATAGAAAATGAATATATTAAATATTGCAGCAGATATTACTAAACTAATAAAAAAGCAAAATCAAGATGCGGAAGTTACAATATATGAAACTAATAAGACTTCAGTTTCTCAGCGTCTATCAAAAATTGAGCAAATATCACAATCTAAAAATTGCACTGTAGGAATCAGAGCTATAGCAGGTAAAAACAAAGCTGCGTATATTTCTACAAACGATTTGAATAATCTGAGTGATACAGTAAGCCAAGTGGTAGAAATGGCAAAGAATGCGCCAGAAGATCCTTGCATTAATTTTGCTGTAAATGGTAGTAATTATATCTCTTCTGCAGATTTAAGTATCTCAGATAATAATGTTGTAACCGTTGATAACCTAAAAGAAATTGCTGAAGCTGCAGAAAATTCAGCCCTTGCACATAAGAGTATCACTAATTCTGAAGGAGCCTCTTCTTCATACGCTTTAGTGAATACAGTATTATCGACTGTTTCTGGTTTTATTGGCTCGTTTAGTAAATCAACCTTTGCTAATCAGGTCTCTGTTGTTGCTGGAAGAGAAAGTGAAATGAAGGTTGGTTACGATTATGATATAGCATGTAATTTTAGTGATTTAAAGTTGCCAGAGTTAATGGGAAAAGAAGCAGCAAAAAGAGCAGTTGATCAATTGAATTCACGTACAATGAAAACTGGTAAATTTCCAGTTATTTTTGAAAAAAGAGCAGCAAAAGGGCTAGTAAAAAGTTTTGCTTCTGCTATAAATGGGAGCAGTATTATAAGCAACAGTTCTTTCTTGAGGGGTAGTTTAAACGCTCAGATTTTCAACGATAGAATTAATATTATCGATGATCCATTGTTGCCAAGAGGCATAGCATCGAGACCATTTGATGGAGAAGGGATAACTAGCAAGAAAAATATATTTGTAAAAAACGGAATATTACAAAATTGGATTTTAGACTTATACTCGGCTAGAAAATTAGACTCAGAAACAACCGGAAGTGCAACTCGTGCAAGTAATGCTGCAGTTATTCCTGCAGCTAGTAACCTCTACATTGAGAATGGTGATGTATCGTTTGAAGAATTAATTCAGGAAGTGAAAGAGGGAATATATGTAACTGATTTATTTGGTTTTGGTGTCAATTTAATCAATGGCGATTACAGCCAAGGCGCTTCCGGATTTTTTATAGAAAATGGAAAAATAACGTATCCAATACATGAGATTACCATTGCTAGCAATTTGAAGGATATGTTTAGCAATTTAGTCGTTGCAGATGATCTAACTTTTTGTGGGCAATTTAATTCACCAACGATTAAAGTTAGCGAAATGACGGTTGCAGGTTCGCTTAACGATTAAAAAATTTATTTGCATCAAGTACAACAATTGTGTATTATTGTCATGTAATGTTAAGAATAGACTATGGAGTATAAAGGTTTAGTTTCAATAGCTAAGCTTAAAGCATTCTCAATCGTAATTTCAAAGTTTTTCATCACATTAGTAATGTTAGTTAATAATTTAGGAGTTGTTTAAATGGAATTTGGTAATGTAAAATGGTTTAATGCCGAAAAAGGCTATGGTTTCATCAAGCCAGAAGGTAAAGGGGGTGACGTTTTTGTACATATTAGCACATTGGAACGTTCGGGAATAAGACCTGAGGCACTTAAAGGAGAGAATAAAGAGAAGGGAATAAAAGGAGAAAGGGTGAGTTATGAGGTTAAAGAGGAGCGCGGTAGAAACGGAGAAGATAAAAAATCTGCAATAAATTTAAGATTGGAAGATTAATCTATTATGAAGTCTTTTAACAGGATTAACGTATTGTGAATAATTTTCATGAGATGGGTCTCCCAGCTTCGCTTAGACAAGCTCTAGATAAAAATAATCTTTTCGTCCCAACTCCGATTCAAATACAAGCGATTCCCTTAGCGCTACAAGGTAAAGATATTCTCGGATCTGCTCAAACGGGGACTGGAAAAACTTTAGCATTTGCTATTCCGTTGGTTGCTAAGTTGCTGAATGAGCCTAACACTGGTTCAGCTTTAGTCATCATGCCAACCAGAGAGCTTGCGCATCAGGTAACAAATGAGATAAGAAAACTCTTATCTCAA
Organism: Wolbachia endosymbiont (group A) of Opomyza germinationis; assembly: GCF_964264765.1. Lineage (NCBI taxonomy): Bacteria > Pseudomonadati > Pseudomonadota > Alphaproteobacteria > Rickettsiales > Anaplasmataceae > Wolbachia > Wolbachia endosymbiont (group A) of Opomyza germinationis. The sequence goes on along the minus strand of NZ_OZ183482.1, from coordinate 947,860 downwards.
AATTCTGCACTAAGGGTCGCTTTGTTGATTGGTGGTGAGCCTATTTTTAGGCAGCTAAATCAGCTTCAGAAAAAACCACAAATTGTAATAGGTACTCCTGGTCGTATTATAGACCATATTGAGCGTAAAACTTTGATTACTCGCAATGTTAGCGTTCTTGTGCTTGATGAAACGGATCGTATGTTTGATATGGGCTTTGGAGTTCAGATTGAAGAAATTATGAAGCATTTGCCTAAAATAAGGCAAACTCTTATGTTTTCTGCAACTCTTCCTGGAGATATAGTAAAACTTGCTGAGAAGTACCTTAATCGACCAGAACGTATTTCTGTTGATTGTGAGGTTACAACTTCTGTAAAAATTAAGCAAGAAATTGTTTATGCATCAGAATCAGAAAAATATGAAAAGCTTGTTACACAACTATGTCAGCGCGAAGGATCAATCATTATCTTTGTCAAAACAAAGCGAGGAGCGGATCAGCTAGCTAACAGATTGCACAAAGATGACTATAGCGCTTTAGCAATTCATGGTGATTTAAGGCAGCACAAGCGCGAAAGGGTCATTAATTCTTTTCGTCGTGGCCGTAATCAAATCATGGTTGCAACAGATGTTGCTTCTCGCGGCCTTGATATTCCCCACATTCAACATGTTATCAATTATGATGCACCACAATCGCAAGCTGACTATATTCATCGTATAGGTAGAACTGCACGCGCTGGAGCTGAAGGGTATGCGCTATCTTTTGTTACACCTCAAGATAAGAGAAGACTGCCTGCACTGGCAGACAAAGAAGGAGAGCTAAATTTTGATTGTAGTGTGCAATTTAAAAAACGTAACAGCAAAAAGGTCTTTAAAAGGCCAAGTACGTTAAAGACTAAATACGGTAGAAAAAAGATCAATGCATTTAAGAAGAAAAGCAGAGTACTAGAAAAAGCGTATTAAATAGGATTTACCTACAATTTGATAAGCGTAAAACTCGTCATTCCGCTACTCATTAGCGGAATCTATGCTGAGATATTGCGGTGCTATGACGTAGATCCAGAGTGGGATTCAAATTGGCTACAGCGAACTGCTGGATTTCAATTTTTTTAATAATTGTGTGCTATTCATTATATATGAGTTCCCACTTTTAAAGAGAATAGGAGATGATTTCCAAAAACTTAGAGGCAAGTTTGAATAGAGCACTATTCATTGCTTCTAATTTTAATCTTAAATATGCGAAAGTAGAACATTTATTGCTGGCGTTAACTAAAGACGTGGATGTAAATTACGTTTTATCAAGATGTAATATCAGAGCCGATGAAATCATCAGTATGGATAACATTCTATCAAGATGCAATATTAAGGCTAATGATTATAATAATAATATAAAAGGGTTTTTACAAAGCAGTTCTGAATTGATTATCAGTGGAGTTAAACCTAGCTCAATGTTTCAATGCATAATACACAGAGCAATAATACGGGCTCATAGCTTGGGGAAAAAAGAAATAAATGGAGCAAGTGTTCTAGTAGAAATTTTGTCTGGGCAAGATTTATACGTTGAAGATCTATTGCAGAAACAAAGTGCGAAAGATTCCAATTTGATTTACCACATATCTAACATGAAATACTCTAACGATATAGATGAATACACCACTAATCATAAAGTAAAACTTGATAAAAATAATGATGCTCCTACTACAGTAAATAAAGGTGAGCTACTAAAAGATGAGGAAATTCTACAAAGTTATTGTAAAAATTTAAATGACTATGCAAGAAGCAAAAAAATAGATTATGTTATTGGTCGTGATTATGAATTAAATCGCACTATAGAAATATTATTGAGGCGTAGAAAAAACAACCCTTTATATGTTGGAGATCCAGGTGTTGGCAAAACCACAATAGTTGAGGGTTTGGTACTCAAAATCATTGAAAACAGTGTTCCAAGTGCGCTCAGGTCCAGTATAATTTATGCTTTGGATTTAGGGTCACTCCTTGCAGGGACACGCTATAGAGGTGATTTTGAAGAGAGAATAAAATCTATAATAAAAGCGATTGAGGCAAAACCAGGTGCTATCCTTTTTATTGACGAAATACACACTATCATTGGAGCAGGTTCTACAAGTGGTAGCTTTCTTGATGCAGGTAACCTACTCAAACCTGCGCTTGCAAGAGGTACACTGCGTTGTATAGGTGCAACTACATATAGAGAATACAGCAATAGTTTTGAAAAAGATAAAGCATTAGCGAGGAGGTTTCAAAAAATTAATGTTAAGGAATCTTCTGTTAACGAAACGATAAAGATACTAGATGGTATAAAGCACTACTATGAAGGGTATCATGGAGTATATTATACAAAGAATGCCATTAGGTCTGCGGCTGAACTTTCGCATAAGTATATTACTGGGCGAATATTACCTGATAAAGCGGTTGATGTTATTGATGAGGCAGGGGCATATTGTAAATTGCTAAGAAACAGGGGTAAAATTGTAAATAGTAGAGATATTAAGAATACCATTACTAGAATTACAAATGTGCCTTGCGGATCTGAATCTGATGATTTGCAGAAAGTAAAGTCTTTAAAAGCTAATCTAGAGAAGGTGATTTTTGGCCAAGAGCAGGCAATAGAATCTCTTGTTAATTCTATTAAAATTGCTAAATCTGGGTTGAGAAATTACAATAAGCCTTTAGCAAATTATCTTTTTGCAGGGCCAACCGGTGTTGGTAAAACCGAGCTAGCAAAACAATTAGCAGAAAGCATGGGCATGAATCTTATACGCTTTGATATGTCCGAATATATTGAGTCTCATACGATATCAAGGATGATTGGTTCTCCTCCTGGATATGTAGGTTATGATCAGGGTGGATTACTCACAGAGTCTGTATCTAATAATCAATATAGTGTTGTGCTGCTTGATGAAATTGAAAAGGCTCATAGCGATATCTATAATATATTGCTACAAATTATGGATTATGGTTGCGTTACAGACACTTACGGACGTAAAGTTAACTTTTCCAATATAATCTTAATTATGACAACTAATGCAGGAGCAGCTGAACGCAGCAAAAGTTTTGTTGGCTTTGGGCATAAAAAATTTAACACTGGTGATAGTGAAAAAGCGATAGAACAGGTTTTTAGCCCTGAATTTCGTAATCGTCTTGATGCGATTATTTCTTTTTCTGACTTAAATGCGGATATAATTCTGCATATTGTAGATAAATTTATTCAGGAACTGAAAAAGCAGCTGACGCAAAAAGGCATAAACTGCTTGGTAGAAGATGAAGTGAAATCTTATCTTGCACAAACAGGTTATAGTAAGGAAATGGGAGCACGTCCGATAGAGAGACTTATTGAAAAAGAGATAAAAAGTTACTTAGCGGAAGAAATACTGAATCGTAAATTAATAAAAGGAAAGAAATTAAGAATCTATATGAATAAAGTAGAAAATAAAATTGCTTTTGATATAGTTTAAAATCCTTGTATTGAACTTCATCTTTGTTACAATCTATAACTTAAATTCAATTTGAATTATAGTGATAAGTGATAAAGTAAAACAAGTCCTAAGCTACTACGAAAGTGAAAACCCTGGGGTAAAAGCAAATCTTACTCGTATTCTCATGCATGGAAAGCTTGGCGGCACTGGCAAGTTAGTGATTCTGCCAGTAGATCAAGGATTTGAGCATGGTCCAATTAAAAGTTTTGAAGTTAACCCTGATGCTTATGACCCACATTATCATTTTCAGCTTGCGGTTGATTCGGGAGTAAGTGCATATGCTGCTCCACTTGGTATGATTGAAGCTGGTGCTGCAACTTATGCTGGAATGCTCCCACTTATTTTGAAACTTAATAGTTCCAACTCTTTACATTCAAAGGATCTAACCTCTGATCAGGCAATAACCTCTTCTGTGAAAGATGCGCTGCGTTTGGGATGCTTAGCTGTCGGATTTACTATATATCCTGGTTCTGCTAAGTGTTTCGATATGATGGAGGAAGCCCGTGGAATCATAGCTGAAGCCAAATCTTATGGACTTGCAGTAGTGCTATGGTCTTATCCACGCGGTGAAGGGATTTCCAAAGAAGGTGAAACAGCAGTTGATGTTATTGCCTATGCTGCGCACATGGCAGCTTTGCTTGGCGCTAATATAATAAAAGTAAAACTTCCAACTAAATATTTGGAAAGGGAGAAAATAGAAACAGAAAATATTGAATCATTATCTAAAAGAATTGAATATGTTAAAAGGTCTTGTTTTGCAGGGAAAAGAATAGTAGTTTTTTCTGGTGGTGAATCGAAGGAAGTAGATAACATATACAATGAAGCGAAAGAAATTAAGCAGGGTGGCGGTAATGGTTCAATCATTGGACGTAACACTTTTCAACGCAAAAGGGAGGAGGCTTTATCTATGCTAAAAGATATAATGGATATCTACACATAAAAAACGGCTGGGTGGCAGAATGGCTTATGCGGAGGACTGCAAATCCTTTTATACCGGTTCAATTCCGGTCCCGGCCTCTTTCATTCTCTATATCTTGTAAAAGTTAACAGTAGCTTTAAGTGTGTAACCTATAGAGAAAGCTTGTCCATAGTAAAATCAATTTCTTTTCAAGTTATGGTTATACTCTTATAGCGTTTCATGGTAAAAAATAAACTAAAAATAAGCAAAGTGTTTTACAAACGTAATTTACTATTTTTACTACCGCCCGAAGTTGCTCACTCTTTGGCAATTATGGCATTAAAGAAAATGCCTTATAAGAATCCTATAGAGCTACCAGAATCTTTGAGTGTGAATTTTTTTGGTAATAAGCTCAGAAGCCCCGTAGGTCTGGCTGCAGGTTTTGACAAGAATGCAGAAGTTATAAGGCCTATGCTCTCATTTGGTTTTGGGTTTATTGAAACTGGTACTGTAACTCGTAATCCACAATATGGAAACAAAAAGCCAAGAATTTTTCGGTTAATTAAAGATCAAGGGGTAATTAACAGATTGGGATTTAACAATAAAGGAATAGACTATTTTCTTAAACAAATAGGTGAAACCAAGCTTGATGACTGCATTTTTGGCATCAACATAGGAAAAAACAGTACATCAAAGGACCAAATCAGCGATTATGTTGACTTAATAAAGATAGTATATGGAAAGAGCAATTATATAGTGCTGAACATCTCATCCCCAAACACGCCTAATTTACGCAATCTGCACAATAAGCAAGAATTATCGGAATTGTTGAAATCCGTAACTCTAACCCGAAAATCAATTGATAATTCTAAATCCATACCAATAATATTAAAAATCTCACCAGATGTAGATCAGCAAACGAAAGAAAATATCGCTGAGCTTGCGTTGGAATATAAGATTGACGGATTAACAGTAAGCAACACTACGGTAAGTAGAGATAATCTGCATTCTCACCATAATGAGAGTGGTGGGTTGAGTGGCAAACCGCTGTTTAAACTTTCAACCGAGTTATTGGGCGATATGTACAAATTTACTAAGGGCAAAATATTATTGATAGGGTGCGGAGGAATCTCAAGTGGTGCTGATGCATATAAAAAAATAAAGGCAGGAGCTTCTTTGGTGCAGTTGTACACTGCTCTCATATACCACGGACCTCAAGTTGTAAACAAAATTAATCTAGAACTTGCAGAACTAATAAGGAGAGATGGATTTAGTAACATTAATGAGGTGGTGGGTTGTATACATTAATTTTGAAAGTTGGTGGTATTATTTTAATAAAATAAAACTAATTCTCTGGTATAAAGGTGGTAGAAAGTGCTTTTCTTTTAAATAATGGGTATGAAGAGTTTGAATGATGCAATATCTAAGATCATTGATTATAAATTTACAAATTATGCAATATTAGAAGAGGCACTAACTCACCCAAGCGTAAATAAAAGGAATAGCAAAAACCAGATTGTAAGCTACGAAAGACTAGAGTTTTTGGGCGATAGTGTTTTGAATATGGTTGTATCTGCCACACTGTTTAAACTATTTCCTGAAGAAAAAGAAGGAGCATTGGCAAAAAGAAAGACGGATTTAGTTTGTGGCAACACCATTGCTAATGTTGCTAAAGAAATAAAATTAGGCAGCTTTATCATCATGAATAATAGTGAACGCTGCAATGGAGGGAGATGTAACTTAAAAAATTTAGAAAACTCGCTTGAAGCACTAATAGGTGCAATTTATATTGATGGCGGGCTTGAAAATGTTGAAAAATTTATTATCCAATATTGGGAAAAGCTAGCTAAAGGCATGCTTGACCCCCCTCAAGATCCTAAAACCTCACTGCAAGAGTGGACTCAGAAAAACAAATTGCCTTTACCAGAGTATGAGCTTGTAAAACAAACTGGACCAGCGCACAATCCTGAATTTACTATATCAGTTTGCATAGAAGATTATGGTAAAGTTTCTGCATGCGCTTCTAGTAAAAAGATTGCTGAACAAAAAGCTGCTGAGTTGATGCTAGAAAAAATTGGAAAAGACGCTTCAGTTTAGGCAAAATAGGCATTAATGTAAATTTTAAGGAAGCTAATAGCGTTTAGGGTAAATGGTCAATTTAAGGAGAAGCATAGTATTATTCATAAAAAAGTTGATTTACCAAAAATCAAGCCTTATGTAGTGGAATATCAATGGCTGTTGTCGGAGATGCGGAAAAAAAGAAGTAGCAAGTTACCAAAAGGTGTTATGCCAGATACATTTGGTCCAAGAGTTGTTTTGTGAAGTTGACAGAGTCAATGAGAATGAAAGTTTTAAAAAATAGCATATTTTTTAATTATAAAAATTTGATATTAACTGTTGTTGGTTGATTGAGTAAAAACCAGTGAATGGTCACGTTAAAACATATTTTTAAATTTCTGCCAAAATCCTGGTTTATTATCATTAACCTTTGTAAATGTTATATTTAAACTGTATTTCGGATCATTTGGCACGTCGTATTTTATGCTAAATGTTGAAACTTTATCGTTATTGTAAATATGTACATCATCATATGATAGCTTTGTTGTGTAACACTTTACATACTTTTGCTTATCATGCACTAAATCACCTGACTCCCTTTCTAGTTCCACAAATTTCGTTTTTTTCTGACATTCCTTCATTTTTATTAAATCCTTATCTAGTGATATTGAAACTGGCAACGTATTTCCAGCATATTCTTTAGCTAAAAGTTCACTTTGAGGATACATTTTTATTTCCCTGCCAAAATGTGAGTCTATGAAATTATTACTCCAAAATTTATCGCCAGAATGCACGTACTCATCAGTAGCATACGGCACCCCACCATAATTGCATTGAACTTTGTAATCTCCAACACCGTTGTTTTGAAAAAAATCATGAATAGCAGTGTAGCTACCGGCAGCATCATTTATATAATCCATTACTTTATTCCTTAAATTTTTAGTTCATTATATCATAATCATTATGCCAATCAATCAAAAAAGCTCTCCCTTGCTGTTTTTAAAACTGATTTTGAGCAAGCGCTCTCGATTAGTTGGGAGCGTATTTGTAAGATTGTGACATTCGTGCCTCCCAGTTTTTCACATACTGCTGAATCAATTCAGGATAATCTGTAATAATTAATAAATTTTCAGCATTTCCTTTTTTAGCTGTCTTACTAAGGTTAAATGACCCTGTGATGACTTTTTGATTGTCAGCAATCATTATCTTATTATGAGCAATCTTTGGCTTATCATCGATCCAAATTGGTACTCCACCTGAAAATAATTCATTTATAACACTATATTTTGAGTAGAGTTGCGATTTATCTAAGATGACTTTAACATCAACACCGCGTTCTTTAGCATTAATCAAAGATTTTGCAACTGTTCCAAGAGTAAATGTATATTCTTGAACTAAGATAGATTTTTTAGACTGATCTATTACGTTGATTATCGGTACAGCACAATCTTCTCCAGGTGAAAAGCAAACCGTAGCTTTTGGGCAGGGCGAAAATATAAAACCCGCATAGTAATACAGAGAAAAACACATTAACAAGAATAAAAAGTGAAAAAGCCTCACAACAACCCACCCCCGGATATACGGCGATAGGCTACATTATAATTTAATCACCTGTCAATAGACTTCTTGCATAGTTTTTGGCAACAACCGTTAGAAACGAAAAAACTTACTTGACAAACTCCGCCAGCCCCCTTATCATGAAACTGAAGGTATTCAGTTATCTTCATCTGTGCAGATTAAACAGCAAGAAAACAACGTAGTTGGCGTCTTATTTTTAATTTTTTGCACTATGTGCACCTTATGTCTTCACAATATTTCTAGGTTTTTACCTACACAAGCTGAAACGCGCTTATAAGTCGTTTAAGACAGTATAGTACGCCAATTTGCAGGATTAGGGAGTGACAACTAGCTAACACGGGGTTTCTTTTGCCTTTTTTTCTGCTTAGTAAATTTCTTAAACATTTAAACTAAGGTGAGTTGCATTTAAAAGCAGCTAAATTGCAGTGTTTAAGACTTAAAAAACGCTAATGTTCTAAAATAGATATTAGCTGGGGCTTCTTTTGCCTTTTTTTTCGCTTGGTAAATTTCTTAATGTTTATAGCTAACATGAAGCTAAGTACGAACTTTGTTAAATACAACAAATGGTGTCATCCCAGTGCTCCTTTTTTTGTCATCCGAGTAGCTGACACTGGGATCTATTTTGCATGTAACTCCAATTGTGTTTTGGCATAAAACGCGACGCGTATTAGACTTATTTGCAAGCAAAGCTTGCTAGATCCAAGTAGTCAGGGCACTGGGATGACATCATAGGGACACTGGGATGACACCCTGACAATCGTCATCCCGCTACTTGTTAGCGGATGAGATACCGCGGCGGTATGACGGTTTGTGGCGGTATAATGAAGCTTGAAAGCGGATCACCTTTCACGACCCGTGTTTACTTCATTCACTTTAGGAGTATTAACAGGCGTTATTGCCGGGTTTTCAAGCTTTGTTGCCTGCTTCAAACCCTCGCTTACACTTTTGTCCTTTAAAATTTCATCAAGCTGCTTACTCTTTTGTTGCTCTTCGTTATTTGACGTATCTCTTTGAGCATCTTCTTTCATGCCACGAGCATTCTCTACATCCTTTTCACCTTCACCTAAAAATTTTTCTAATATTTTCTTAACAAAGCGCTTCAGAAGACTCAAAAACCCTTCTTCTTTTTGATTTTCTTGTGGTTGAGGCGTGTTATCTTTTTTGTCCGGCTCAGTGTTGAGCTTCTCTTTTACAGAACTCTTGCTTACTGAGGGATTAACGGTTTGTGAATCGTGCTCTGATGCTGTTTGCACAGAAGCTTCAGTAGTCTTTTTTTGTGTATTATGTTCAAGGTCTTTAACTGCTGTTGTAGTTTTTCTCGGAGTGTCTTGGAGTTTTTTGTCACTTTTTGGCTCTGCAACTTTTTCACTTGTGAAGATGCCCTTCCCTTTATATTGTTGGTCAAGCTCAGCAATTCTTTCAAAATCTTGACGTACTTTTTCATCTGCACGTCCTTTTTGACTTTCAAATCTCTGACTCAATTCTGCAACGTTTTTCATTTTGTTCTCAAGCTCCTTACTTTTCACAGCTTTTAGAGCCTCTGTTCCTTTTGCGATATAATTAACCTTCTTTTCTAATGAGGTACCTTCTGGAAAAGCACCTGGAGAACGTTCAAAAACATCTTTAAACTTTTTTTCAACACTTTCTTTAGATGTCTGGGCCATACCTGTTACCTATTAAAACATATCATATAATCAGTATATTAGCTAATTATATAAAAAACAGTTAACATAACTTGTGGTAAAAAGTGTTTATCAAGGGCGTCCTATTTATATCTTTTTCATTAAAATGCTATTTACTTATTAAGTTAAAATGTATAATTATATAAGAGATGAAAGATAGCTCATTAGCAGTAGTATTCGATTGGGATAATACCTTAGTTGACACTCAAGATAATATTTTTAATGCTATTAAGCATACCATAAACTCAATGGGGTATAGTAATAAAGCTGCTGATAGAAATTCCCATGAGTCGAGAAAGAGCTATATGGTCAATTTATTTGGCGATCAGTGGAAAAAAGCGAATCAGATATATCAACAATATTTAGATGATGCACTATTGCAAAACATTGCTTTGAATCAAGGAGTAGAGAAAATGTTGCAGACACTGAAAAGCCACAATATTTATCTAGCAATAGTAAGTAATAAGAAAAATACTAATTTACGTAAAGAAGTTGCCTATTTTAAACTAGATTCCTACTTTGAAAGAGTGGTTGGGTCATGCGATACTGCAGAAGATAAACCATCTGCAACCCCACTGCTATTTGCACTAGAAGAGAGTACGTTGCCTATAAATAGAGAAAATGTGTTTTTCGTTGGTGATAGCATCACAGATGTTCTGTGTGCACAAAATGCCAATTGTTTACCTATTATATACGGTCAATCAATAAGCGGTTATGAAGATTTGTTATGTTTTCAACATTTTGATAAACTTACAGATTTTATAATAAAGTATTTAGAAGATAGGTAATGACCACTGTTACAGAGATTGCCAGTATAATAAGACGCTTTTGCGCATATTTGATAGATAGAGCAATTTTATTAATTCCAAACTTATTAATCAGACTATTGTTAAAGAATTTTCCGTTAATTTCATCTATGTGTATAGATTGCAGTTACTTCACATATTTTATATCTTCAAAAGCCCAAGCAACTCCTGGTCAGCAATTAATGAACATACATACCATAAGCTTGGACGGTTCTAAAATAGATTTGAGTTTAGCATTTGATAGAAGCATTTCTCAGTTTTTTCTTTCTCTATTATATAACATAATAGTTATCCTCATCGAGCTTTTCCAAGAACAGGACGTGTTAATAAACGCTTTCGATATATTAATAGTGCTACTCACTATATTAACGGTGCTGCTCACTCTTTGCTGGTATCTAGTTGCTTGCTTCTCTAAGAAAAAACAGACATACCACGACATGCTATTTAATACGGTTGTTATCAAAGGAAATATTAAATGAGTTGCTATAACTATCGTTATCATATAAATTATGCTGATGAATTGAACTAAGGGAAGATTATGAATGAAGAGATAGTAAAACATTTGAACAAATTATTGACCAATGAGCTAACTTCTGTACGCCAGTATCTTTTGCATTTTGCGATTCTCAAAAACAATGGAATTAATAGATTTGCAGAAAAGGTAAAAAATGAGCTTAACGAAGAACTTGAACATGCAAACAAGTTGGCAGAAAGAATTTTGTTATTCAAAGGAGTTCCAAATTTTCAGGATACAAACGAAATATCAAAGCATGATGGAAAGTTTACAAAAGACACAATACGGAAAATCTTAGAAGCTAATTTGAAATTAGAGGGAAAAGGTATTAAGGATATCAAAGAAACGATTTCTATCGCTGAGAAAGAAAAAGATTTTGTTAGTGTAATGTTATTAGAAGAGATGTTAAAAAATGAAGAAGAGCACTTCCATTGGATTGAAAAACAGATTGACCTTATTGAACTAATGGGTGTTGAAAACTATTTAAGAACACAAATATAGAGTGTTAAAAAAAATAGTATTTATTTTAATTGTACCTTGCTTGCTCCTTTTTTTATTAGGATTATGGCAAGTATTCAGATTGAACTGGAAGAATAATATTATCAAAAATATGAGTCTTCCTGTTGTTCATCTGTTGCCCAATAACGACCTTGAAAAATTTAACTATAGGCATGTCAAGATTGATGGGATTCTAAGTGACATAGAACTATATGTTTTTGCAGGGCAACACGGCTATCACGTGCTGTCTCCTATGTTGCTCACCACTGGACGTTACATGTTGGTGAATAAAGGAATAGTCGGAGAAAAAAAGGAGAAAAAAGTAAAAATTGAAAAAGTAGTTGCAGATGGAATTTTATATTGCGATAGCAATAAAAGTAAAAATTGGTTTATCAAGAACGATACTGCTTCGAATACATGGTTTACCCTGAGTACAGAAGAAATTTCCAATGAGTTAGGTATTAAGCTAGAGAAGTGTGTATTGTGGCCGAACAATTTTGGCAGCAAAGTAGCTATACAGCCAATGAAGCATTTGGAATATGCAATCACTTGGTTTGCACTTTCCTTAATTTGGTTGATTATGTGCGTAATTTACTATAGGCAAAACCTCAATAAAGCTTGAAGCTTTCTGTACATAAAATTAGAGAAGTAGTTATTCATCTTTATCACTACCAAGGTCTTTTAACATACTGTAATTGCCTTTTCTGAATCTACTTTTTAAAGACGTAACTCCACTTTCGCTAATACCACTAAGGCTCAGTGCAGCTCCACCTAGCTGCAATCCTATCTCAGATGTTTCAGGAATAATTTTACTAGCTCCTAGATCTCTATAAACCTCCACATTACTCAGATCTGGTAAGCGTATTACAATATTTACATGCGGAAAATTTGCTGCAACTAAAGAAACAACTTTTTTTATAGTAACTTCATTCTTTATTGAAATAACGAGAGCTTGAGCTCTTTCTATTCCTACCGATTTTAAAATTTCACATCTTGTAACATCTCCAAGATATATAGGAAAACTATCACTTTTTCCTTCTTTGACTATTTTCGATTGAATATCTACAACAACGTAACTTAAATGCTCTGCCGTAAGCATTTTTGTTACCATATATCCCACTCTACCAAATCCAGCAACTATCACATGGTTATAAAGATCTTGTGTATCTGTTTCAACAGCTTCATCATCTAATATTGTTTTCTCAGTGCTAAATGAGTTTGCTATCCAATCTCCAAGCCCCGATAAAAGAGGAGTGAAAGCCATGGTTACTGTAGTTACCATCATAAGTACTTGAGCGATTTCACTTGGTAGCACATTTAGCTCATCTGCTAAGCGAAACAAAATAAACGCAAATTCACCGCCTTGTGAAAGCAGTAACCCAGCTTGTATAGCAGGTGCACTCTTAAACCCAAAAAATCTACACAATATATATATAATAGATGTTTTTAAAACGATAAGGATAATCGATAATAAAGTAATTAGTGGTAACTTATTGAGTAAAAGTTCGGTATTGATGGACATACCAACAGTCATGAAAAATAAGCCAAGAAACAAATCTTTAAATGGCAATACTGCGTGTTCTACTGAGTGTCTATATTCTGTTTCTGCAACTAACAATCCAGCAACAAATGCACCTAATGCTAACGATAAATGGAATTGCTCAGTAATAAATGCTGCTCCTAATACTATTAAAAGCGTTGTTGATATAAAGATCTCATTACTTTCCATTTTAGCAATAACCGAAAATAAAGGTCTAAGCAATAATCTACCAGTTATAAATATCAGCACTAATGCAATAGCTGCTTGCACCAATGAACCTGCCAATGAGCTTATCAGGCTGTGCTCAGAATTGCCAGTAAGTAAAGGTACCAATACTATTAATGGTACCACTGCAAAATCTTGCATTAATAGCACTGCTATCGACAACCTACCAACCTGACTTGCTTGAGAACCTTTTTCTTGCAGAACCTGCAACACTATTGCTGTTGAGGATAGCGCAAGCCCACCACCAATAACTGTTGCTATATTCGTATTCACTCCGAAAGCAAGAGCGATGCACCATATTGCTACCATGGTAACTATAACTTGAAGAGAACCGAACCCAAATACATGAATACGCATAGCGATCAGGCGTTCAAATGTCAATTCAAGGCCTATAATGAATAATAGAAAAACTACACCAAATTCTGCAAGATTATCCATTGCTTCAGCTGAGTGTATCAGATTAAATCCGTGAGAACCAATAACTGCACCTGCAACGAAGTAACCAAGCACTGGACTAATATTCATTTTCCAAAATGCTATGACTATAAACACAGCAGCAGAAAGCAAAATTATAATATCAAACAAATGCTGAGAGCCACTGTGCATGATATTTAACCTGTAGAATTAGACCATTTAATTGAGCAGCCAATACTTGATTTTTGGTCAATTGGAGAATTACCAGTTTCTGCAATAAATTTCATAGCTTGAAATAAGTCACTACTTCCTACTTCATAGCTTTGAACCTTTTCTTTTTTTGTGTCGTTAAAACGTCCACGATAGCAAAGGTTTAAATTGGAATTAAAGCCGAAAAAGTCAGGAGTGCAAACAGCCCCGTATTCTTTAGCTATTTTCTGTGTACTATCAATTAAATATGGAAATATAAACTTATTTTCCTTGGCAAAATTAATCATATTTTCAAAGGAATCTTCTGGATATTCATTTACATCATTTGGCATTATTGCAATGGTGTTTACCTGATAATCTTTTTTCAATTGATCAACATCGCTTACCAGATTGCTAATAATTGACTGAACGTAAGGACAGTGATTGCATATAAACATTATAATAAGACCATTTTTTCCACAACAGTCACTTAATGCATAATATTTATTGTCTACTCCCAAAAGATTAAAATCTTTTGCAGTAAAACTAAAATCGACTTTAGGAGTATTCAGAGCAACCATAGACTATTATTATACCACATGTAATTTACGGTCTTATTATTTAAATGTCAAACGGTTTCTATGTATACTGTTTGCATATTCTTTTTTAGTATTATAATTATGAAACTTATGTTCATAACTTTCGAAGGAATAGACGGCTCTGGTAAAACAACACAATCTAAGCTACTTGCAAATCATTTTAAGCAAATTCGCGGCGAAAATAATGTGGTATTGACTCGAGAACCAGGTGGCACTAACTTTGCAGAGAAGGTAAGAGGAGTATTGTTAACGAATAATATTGATTCTATTTCTGAACTCTTGCTACTTATCTCGATGAGGCGCGAACATATGAAAAAATTAATATTACCAGCTCTTGCAGAAGGAAAAATAGTGATTTGTGATCGGTTTATTGATTCAACTATTGCATATCAAGGATATGGGTTTGGAGTTGACTTAGGGCTAATAAGGGACTTACATAAGCTAGTGGAAATTAAATATCCAGATATTACATTCATTCTAGATATTGATGTTAAAGTTGGGTTAAATAGAGCAAAAGACAAGAATAAATATGAAGAAATGGATGTTAATTTTTACAATAAGGTCAGAAAAGGATTTCAGGAAATAGCCATAAAAGAGCCCGTTAGGTGCAGTGTTATCACTGGAATTGAAACAAAAAATGATAATCACGTACACAATGAAATTATTGATAAAATCACCTAGCTTGTGATAGAAAATTATCAATTTCAGGTAACATTATTTCATATGAATAACTTTTTGTTTGAGTAGCTAAAAAATCCTGTATTTTGTCTGGATCTTCTTCACTTATCATCTTATATGCCCTTGCGAGGTTCATTAATTCACTTCTATTTTTTTTATTGCTTACTTCAGTAATAGTAAAAAATTGATCAAAATGGTCTAAGAGGTCTTTATTTTTTATTGAAGACACAATATCGTCAATTTCTTTCACATATAATGCAAGTTTGTGTGCTTTACTACGATCTTCAAAACAAAGATTAACAAGCACGTTACGAAACCTATCTTTCGTAGTACTTCTCACTTCTGCTAATAAGGACTTAATATTTTCTTGGCAATGCACTCTCTTTACCGATTCAGCCGGTTCAACCATACCAAGAACATTCTTTACCAAAGATTTTTCTTCACAACTAAATATGAACATGTAATAACCCATCGATAAAGTGAAGAGCAAGAACATAGCCGGAAGTAAAAACGGAGCTAATACATTTTGTGACGCAGGGAAAATAAACCAGGTAACAGTTGCTATTGACACAGTTACAAATAATCCTGATAAACATAATTGTGCTTTTCTTCTATAATTCTGATCAATAACTGTACTTACACCAATAGAAGCTATATCAATCATTACTCACACCTCATTAAACATTAATACTAACTGAATGATAGCATTATTGTGATGAAAATGCAATATTATGAATATTTTAATACAATTTATATTGACAGTTACAATTCTGAATGTTTTATTGCAGCGTTAGCTGATTAGCATTTTTAAGATGAGGTCAACTCTCATAGAGAGAGGATTTTTTTACTTTCTCATTCTTCTCATTTTCTTCTCTAACAATTTTTTTTCCGTTTAGTATATCCTTTATTTCATCTCCTGTTAAAGTTTCAAACTCCAGTAGATTTTCAGCAATAAGCTCTAAGCCTTTCTTATGCTTGGTCAAAATGTCTTTTGCTTTTTCATAGCAAGAAGATATGATTTTTTTCACTTCTTCATCTATGAGCTTTAGCGTATCTTCAGATGTCATATGAGGATGTTGTGGATCTTGCTGCTCACGATTGTGATACACTAGCCCTATCTCATCATTCATTCCACATTTTTTTACCATAGCACGTGCTATGTTAGATGCTTGTCGTATATCAGAAGACGCGCCACTTGTAACTTTATCGTAGCCAAAAATTAACTCTTCTGCTGCCCTGCCACCCATGGCAACAGTTATATCTGCTATCAGCTTTTCTCTTGTGTGGGACACTCTATCTGTTTCCGGTAGTCTCATAACTAAACCTAAGGCCATACCTCTTGGAATGATTGTTGCCTTGTGTATAGGATCAGAAGCAGGCATATTAACCGCAATTATCGCATGACCAGCTTCATGGTATGCAGTCAGTCTCTTTTCCTCTTCTGTCATAATTAGGGATCGTCTTTCTACGCCCATCATTACTTTATCACGTGCATATTCAAAATCATCCATGGTAACAATTTTCTTGTTTCTTCTTGCAGCGATAAGTGCAGATTCATTCACCAAATTTGCTAGATCAGCCCCTGAAAAACCTGGTGTTCCTCTTGCAACTGTTTTCACGTTTACATCTGGTGCTATTGATATTTTCTTTATATGAGTATTTAATATCTTTTCACGCCCATTTATATCGGGTAAAGAAATAGTAATCTGTCGGTCAAAACGACCAGGTCTAAGCAGTGCTGGATCTAAGACATCCGGACGGTTAGTCGCAGCAATTATTATTACACCTTCATTAGACTCAAAGCCATCCATCTCAACTAATAACTGATTTAATGTTTGTTCTCTTTCATCATTGCCGCCACCAAGACCAATGCCACGATGTCTACCCACCGCATCTATCTCATCTATAAAAATTATACAAGGAGCATTTTTCTTGCCTTGATCAAACATATCACGAACACGGCTCGCACCAACACCAATAAACATTTCAACAAAATCAGATCCAGAAATGCTAAAGAATGGCACATTAGCTTCTCCTGCAATTGCACGAGCAAGTAAAGTTTTACCAGTTCCAGGAGAGCCAATTAAAAGGCACCCTTTTGGTATTTTTCCACCTAATATTTGAAATTTTTGCCTTTGTTTAAGGAAATCAACGATCTCTACTAGCTCTTCTTTTGCTTCATCAATTCCAGCAACATCATCAAATGTTACTTTTTTTCCACTAGTCATGAGTCTAGCCCTTGACTTGCCAAAGCTTATAGTGCTGTTGCCTCCCGCTTGTGTTTGTTTAAGAAAGAATAGCAAAAAGCCAATAAAGATAAATGTTGGGACCCATGAGATAAGTAATCCACCAATTACGTTCATGGCAGAATCTCCAGTTGAAAAGGAGAATCTCACTTTTCTATCATGTAAATTTTTTATTAGGTCGCTATATATGACACCGCTTGAATTGAAACTTGAACCGTCCCTGAACTTGCCTTCAATGCTCTGGTTTTTTATGACAATATTTTCTACATCATTGTCTTCTAGTCTAGTTAAAAATTCCGAAAAAGGTATAATTGTTTTACTTTTACCTACATTTCCGCTGAATTGAATATAAGCAACTGAAATAAGAACAATAATTACTAACCAGATCAATAAGCCTTCTAAAAATTTTTTCATTTCTATTTCTAACTAAATACTAATCAAGCTTACCAAATTTTGTTTTATCGTGCTATTAATAATGCATTGAACCTTATCGTCATTGGTATTTTTTCCGTTATAATTTACATCAGGATAAGCAAGCACCTTGCTATCTTTTTGTACTGTAGGCAAAGAGTAGAAAACTTCAGGGCAGCAGTTGTAATCCTTCAGAAATTCAGGAACTTTTTGTGTTTTTTTTAATGGAGCGATGATAACTGAACACCCTTGATTTCCGAGTATTGTGCAGCTAAATCTGTTATCCCATTGGGTAGGTTCATTTAAAGGTAGGTTTACGGTAATTTCTTGTATCCTTGACGATTCTCTAATTATTAAGATATTTTCTCCATACTTTCTTATTTTACACCCAGAAAGTGTACAGTTAACATTACTATCCTTTTGCAATATTCTATTAAATATTGCAATGAGGCTGCTGTACCTTGGTTTATAATGTTTACTGGCAATTGCCATTATAGAGTAAAGAAGAAGCCTCAAGGCTATTTCCTCTGGCAATTGATAAAATTCACTTAGTTTAATTTCAATATAACCAAGATCATGCACATTAACGCAGTCATTAAACGCAAGGCGTGTGTAGTGCATCAACGCTTTTGCAGCTCTTTTCATATGAAGGGCTGTGAGGCATATTCGCTCTGTTAAAATCTCTTGATTATCACTTGCTTTAAGTAAGTTACGGTATAAAGTTCGTCTGTATTTTAAGTCATGATTGCTTCTATCTTCGATCCATTTTAACCGATGAAGCTTAGCGTACTTTTCTATTTCACTACGACTAAAATTTAACAATGGCCTAAATATATAAATACCATTTAGGAAAGACTTGTAGTCCATTGATGATAATCCATCTACGCCACTACCTCGCTCTAATCTTAACAAGAACGTTTCTGCTTGATCATCTTTGTGATGAGCAACAAGTAAATATTTAACATTATTATTTTTACACCACTCTGCTAGTAACTTATACCGTGCTTTTCGTGCCTGTAACTGAATATTGCCTTTAATATTTTGCTTCTCCCAATTTAATATGAACGATTCCTTTGCTCCAAGTTCCTTTGCATAACTTACAACAAAATCAGCTTCTTTTTGAGACTCTGGACGTAATCCATGATTTACTGTTAATGCTATAGGAAGTGAAAGCTTGTTTTTTTTTGCCCAGTTAGTCATTAAGTGCAGTAAGACTATACTATCTACACCACCTGATACTGCAACTGCAACTTGATTGTTATAGAAAGCAAAACTATTAACCACATTTTGAAATAATAACTCTAATTCCATTATGTCTCTTGATGGCCAGACAGGTCAGATCTCTTACGTCATACCGCGACTTATTTGTGGTATATATAGATCCCGCTAACAAGCAACGAAATATGACAAGTTTGTCCTTTTTTGTCTACCCCAGTGCCCTTTCTTTATGTCATCCCAGTGTTTGACACTGGGATCCAGGTTTTAATGCAAGAAACTATTTCTTTATTCCAGAAAATGAAAATTCCACTCTACGATTTTTAGCATGCTCTTTTTCATATTTAGAATTTCTAGAATCATCTTTTACATTAACCAAAGGCTCAGTTTCACCTTTAGAAGCAGTTTTTATTCTGTTTTCTATGTAGGGTGTACAACTAACCATAAATTTTTTAGCTGCATCAGCCCTTCTAGCGCCTAGCGCAAGATTATATTCATGAGAACCACGGTTGTCAGTGTGACCAGTTAAAGTAACCTTCGCGTCAGGGTTATCTTGTAACACCTCCATTACGTCAAGTAATGCATCTGCACTTACTTCAGCAATACTAGATTCATCATAACCAAAGAAAACTCTTTTATCACCTATCTGCTTAACAACAGAATTTATTTTATTTGTTGTATTTGCTCCTTTTTTTGGGCAAGAACTTACACCAGTAAGTAATAAACAAAAACAGCACATTATAACCAGTCTACTCCACATTACTAAACCTCCATAAATTTTAAATAGTGCGTAACTTTAATTTCAGTAGCTAATATCTCTCCATATTGTAATATAGTCAAGAGAAATAAAATACTAAATACTTTTTCTACAACCTTACAATTAATTTTCCTATAATATGCTGGACTCTGAGTAGAAAAATCCAATAAAAGAATAAAAAGTACAATTTTTTATTGTACTTTAAGCAAATATACTTTTAACTTTATTATTAATCTATTACGGTATTAAACAGATGTTTTCTAAAATAATGAACAAATATGCAATCTTATAAGTTTTTAGAGGAAGTATTATATAGGGTAAAGAATATCGAAAATACGCTAAAAGTACTAAACCAAAGCCAATTGAATATAGAGGACAAAGTTGAACAAATGAGTCTTCTAGAAGAAATCAGACATGAAATTATCTCTCATGACGCAATAAAGGAATCATTAGCAGATGCTCTTGGTAACAAAAAAAGTGCAAATACTCAGCAGCTAAAGTTAATAGAGAGAATACATAAAAGCAACAGTGCTGTTCCTATTGATTTAGTAAAGTCTTTATCCAAAGCTAAGGTTGAATGCCAAAATTTATGGAAGCTATCTCATTCTGAAACCAGTAACTTAGAAAAACTAAAAGAACGTTTTACTGATTTAATCACACTCATTCGCGAAGTAGCTTCTATAAAATCGCAGCAATTAAAATGCTCAAAATACGACTCACTGCTTGCTGACTATGACTCTGATATCACAGAAAAGAATATAAGGGAAGTATTCCCCAAGGTAGGCAAATTTTTTAGCGAAAATGTAGATAAAATAATTGAAAAGCAGAAAAAGGATAAGGTTACTAATATACAAAAAGTTGCTACTCAGAAACAGATTGAACTTGGCTCATTATGTTTACAGCAAATGGGTATTGCACTAAATGAGATTCGTACTTCTTATTACTACCCTATAGATTATGATGAATCTGATTTTTGTTATGGTTTATTTTCACTTTTACGGCATAGTGGTTATGCAATTTATCAAAAATGTTTAGCGCAAAATTCTATAAGTAGTCCAATTACGAGACATGTTATGTATGAAACTCAAGGGTTATTCATGGAAAGGATGATTGGAACATCCAGAGAATTTATTGAGTTTATTCAACCACACATAAAAGAGAAATTTGCTATAAAAGGCAAAACTAACGAGAAAGTTAGCAGTGTTGAAAATTTGTACTTGATTTTCAATGAAATAAACCTTTCTTCTTTTTTAAAAAATGCAGATGAATTTAGTCTGTTAGCTCATATTATGTTGAGAACTAGGTTAGAACAAGATATAATAAATGGTACATTGGAAGTCAAAGACCTGCATGATGCGTGGCTGGAAGGTATGAAGCACTATAAAATTCCAGTAAAAGCTGAAAATGAGCTAAACACTTATTTTCAAGATGAATATTGGGCAAGCGGTGTTATGGGCTACTTTCCTATAAAAATTATTGCTTTAATTGCTGCTGTGCAGATTTTCTCTTGCGTTAAAAAGAATCATTACGAATCATTAAGTGCTATAATAAAAGGAGATTTTAGTTTACTTATCAGTTGGTTATCTCAAAATATATACAGTGCAAAGTGTGGCCTGGAACTGCTAAAAAAAGTAACAGGTAAGGGTTTAGACGTTGAGTGTGTTACTTACTACTTATCTGAAAAGTATAATTTGTCTTAATAAATGGTTTTCTTGAGTTATGTATGAATTTTGTTCGAAAATTAACCGGAAAGTTTTATAGCCTTTTTACTTTCAAAGGTTTGTTTGCTAGCGATATTGCTATAGACCTTGGTACTGCAAACACTTTAGTTTATCAGAAAAATCAGGGAATAGTGCTTGATGAGCCTTCAGTTGTAGCAAGAATAAAAGAAAAAGGAAGTTACGTTCCTTATGCTTTTGGTAAAAAAGCTAAAATGATGCTTGGGAAAACGCCTGGAGAAATAGAGGCGATAAGGCCCTTAAAGGATGGAGTTATTGCTGATTTTAAAAGTGCGGAAGAAATGCTAAAATATTTCATACGCAGTGCAAACACAAAATTCACTGTTAATAAACCTAATATTATCATATGCGTTCCATCTGGATCCACGCCAGTTGAAAGGCGTGCTATACAAGATGCAGCAGAAAGTGCTGGTGCAAATGAAGTATTTTTAATTGAAGAACCAATGGCTGCAGCAATCGGAGCTGGGCTCCCGGTTACTGAACCTGAGGGTTCTATGATTGTTGATATAGGAGGCGGTACAACTGAAGTTGCAATTATTTCTTTAGGCGGAATTGTTTATTCACGTTCTGCCAGAGTAGGTGGCGATATTATGGATGAGGCAATAAAGTCATATATTCGTGAAAATCATAAATTATTAATCGGTGAAACAACCGCTGAGAAAATTAAGAAAAGCATAGGTTCAGCCAGTCTGCCAGGTGAAAATAACAAAGAGGGAATGATAATTAAGGGCAGGGATTTAGTGAGTGGCATGCCAAAAGAAATGCTTTTATCAGAATACCAAGTTGCAGAGAGTTTAATAGAGCCTGTACATCAGATAATTTCTGCTATTAAGACTGCGCTGGAGAGCACTCCACCTGAACTTTCTTCTGATATAGTCGATAGAGGAATAGTTTTATCCGGTGGTGGTGGATTATTACGTAATCTAGGTAAAGTTATCAGTGAAACAACAAAATTACCGGTTCGTGTTGCAGATGACCCACTTTGTTGTGTTGCTCTGGGTAGCGGAAAAGTGCTTGAAAACATGGATTATTTTGGCCATGTTTTATTTAAGCAGGATTAAATTATTTTTAAAGGTAGTTCATCGAATTTTATAGCAAATTTTACCTCAAGCATAAAGATGTCATCCAAGTAGCCAACACTGGGATCCAGAAAAATTGACTATAAACAAGTATGCTGTTTCGATGAAATTGTGTAATAGAAACTAGATTCCAGTGTCAGCTACTTGCATGACACCAAGTTTGTGTTTATAAATTAAGGCGATTATGCTAAAAGAATTTGAAATAGAACCTCTGCTAAAAGATAAAGCTCCGCACCAGACCAAGGCTGTTGTTGCAATGTCCGGGGGAGTTGATAGCTCCGTTGCTGCAGCACTGCTACATAACCTTGGGTACAAAGTGGTAGGTGTGACTCTTCAACTCTATGGCACCGACGGTAATGCTAACGCAAGAAAGGGCGCATGCTGCGCTGGACAGGATATTTATGACGCTAAGCGTGTAGCTGAAAGTGTTGGCTTTCCTCACTATATTTTAAACTATGAGGAAATATTCAAAAAGGAAGTAATAGAGGATTTTGCGAGTACCTATATGCGTGGGGAAACTCCCATACCATGCGTGAGATGTAACCAAACGGTAAAATTTCGTGATCTATTGCAAGTTACAAAAAATCTTGGTGCGGATGTGCTCGTAACAGGACATTACGTGAGAAGGTTAGAAAAAAATGGTGAGGTAAAGTTGTGCAGAAGCATTGATAAAAGTAAAGATCAAAGTTATTTTTTGTTTGCTACAACTCAAGAGCAATTGAAGCTTTTGCGATTTCCACTAGGTGGGTTCTATAAAAGTGATATAAGAAAATTAGCAAAGTATTTCAGCTTACAAATTTCTGAAAAGCAGGACAGTCAAGATATATGCTTTGTTTCCGAAAGCTATAGTAAAACAATAGCTAAATTAGCTCCACAATCTGTACAGAAAGGTAAAATAGTGGATGTTAATGGAAAAGTGCTAGGCGAGCACAGTGGCATAGTAAATTTTACAGTGGGGCAAAGAAAGGGCTTGGGTATCGCACACAATGAACCTCTTTATGTGATAAAAATTAATACAGAAAATAATGAGGTTATAGTAGGTCCGATCAACGTATTAATGCAAAAAAAAATATTGATCAAGGAGTTAAATTGGTTAGAACAACCAAAGGAAGGTATGGAAGTAACTGTGAAGCTGAGATCATCACATGTGGGAAGTTTAGCAACAATACATTCAACTGACGAAAAAAATAAAGCCTGTGTCATTTTAAACGACGATTACTTTGGCATCAGTCCAGGTCAAGCCTGTGTAGCGTATAAAGATGAGCAAGTTATCGGCGGTGGATGGATATGCTCTTAACTAAAAGCTTTAATGCAGAGTGTAAACATACAATAGACTTCTTGCATAACCATATAACAGAAACGAAAAAACTTGCTTGACAAACTCCGCCAGCCCCCTTATCATGAAACTGAAGCTATTTATTTATCTTCTCTGTACAGATTAAATGACAAAAAAACTCACGTATCTGGCGTCTCATGTTTAATTTTTTGCACTATGTGCACTCTATGTCTTTATCAAATTTCTGGGTTTTTACCTACACAAGCTGAAATACGCTTATAAAGCATTTAAAACATTAAAAAACGCCAACTTAAAAAATGGATAGTGAATAACTAGCTACCCTAGGGTTTCTTTTGCCTTTTTTTCTGTTTAGTAAATTTCTTAACGTTTATAATTTAGATTAGTTGCGGCTTAAAAGCAGCTAAATCGCGGTTATTAAGTGTTTAGAATAAAAAAACGCCATACTTGAAAGTATAATGTAAGTAATTAGCCAACCACGGGGCTTCTTTTGCCTTTTTTTTCGTTTGGTAAATTTCTTAATGTTTGTAGCTAAACGACAACCGTCATCCCGCTAGCGGGATCTCTTGTTAGTGGCTGAGAGATACCGCGAATGAATCGCGGTATGACGGTTCGCGGCAGCATAAAGATAAGTCTCGTCATCCCACTGCTTGTTAGCGGGATCTGGAGATACCGCGGCGGTATGACAGTTCGTGGCAGCATGAAGATAAGCTCGTCATCCCGCTAGCGGGATCTCTTGTTAGCGCCGCGGCGGTATGACGTAGGATTGTTGTCATTTCGCTACTTGTTAGCGGCTAAGAGATACCGCGGCGGTATGACGGTTCGTGGCAGCATAAAGATAAGTCTCGTCATCCCGCTACGTGTTAGCGGGATCTATGTTGAGAGATACCGCGAATGAATCGCGGTATGACGGTGTAGATAGTATCCCGCTGCGTGTTAGCGGGATCTCTTGTTAGTGCCGCGGCGGTATAGCTATACCTTTTTCTACTTAGTTTGGGTTATGCAAGAAGTCTAATAACATTTATTGCTATTTTGCCATGTATCCCTTATACTATAAAGTAGAACATTATAGGTTTCAGCAATGATAAAAGAAATTGAAGAACTAATAAAAATTGTTGGTAAGGGTAATTTATTAGAGACGTTATTTATTTTTTTAGGTAGCTTTCAACATGCTGACTTAGGTCGTTTTATGGATCACAGAAATCATTTTGGTTTGTCTGAATTCATTAGAAAAAAAGAGGAACCATTAGATAAATATTTTAACTTAAAATTTAGTCTACAAGGGCTGTTTTTAATTTATGCTCAAGCTTATCAAATTCTAAGTGAAAACAATAACCTGAATACTAAAGATGTCATAGATAAAATATATGAAGTTATTAAAGGATCTGAGTTAAATGAATATATAAATGAAGTAGTAGATGGAAGAAAATTAGATTTACTTAACATCTTAGCAAATCCAAAGAGAGAACCAATATTTAAAACAGAAGAAGATTTTGAAAATAAAGTACTCATTGGTCTTAGAAAGTTACTAAGTGAAGGAAATACATTAAACAAATATGACAGAGAATTTGCATTAAATAAGTGCGTTATCAGCAGCTATTATTCCATTCATGACATAAAAGCAGATAAAGATATAGCATTGTTCTTTTCTTTGGGTGGTCACTATAAAGAACTTTCGTCATCTAACAAAACAGTAAAAAGAGAAGTATTAGAGATATGTGAGAATCAGTTAATAGAGAGCTATATAATGTTCTTAGCTGGCAAACTACACATGATCGGATTATCAAGTAGAGATAAATATACAATCGACCATGAGAATGTGGATCGGCAAGAGAAAGCATTGAAAATGGATGGATTAATATATCCTATAAATACAAAAAACACCCTAGAGCAACTGTTAAAAAACCAAAATAGTGATGAATTTGAACAATTAATAACGAGCCCTGATAATATATACTACTCAGTGCTGCAAGAAGAGAATGAATGTAGGCCAAATCCTATCACCAGCAAGAAAAAAGAAAAAGACCATAAAAACACAGTCTGTAAACTTATTTTAGGTATGTTTGTATTATCTGTTGGGTTATATGTTGCTGATTATTTCTTTATGGAGCAAAAATTATTTAATCCAATAAAAGGTGTCCTACCACAGGATAATTTTGCTAATCTAGTAATTGCTGCAGTGCTTACTATCGTAATAGTATATGCTTTATTTCAATTATCACAGGAACCACCACTTTCAACAGTCAATAAGATGACGAATGAAAATTTAGGACAGCCCGTGCAAAATAAGTTTAGAATTACATAAATGTAGCAACTT
Source organism: Wolbachia endosymbiont (group A) of Opomyza germinationis (assembly GCF_964264765.1). NCBI lineage: Bacteria > Pseudomonadati > Pseudomonadota > Alphaproteobacteria > Rickettsiales > Anaplasmataceae > Wolbachia > Wolbachia endosymbiont (group A) of Opomyza germinationis. The sequence continues at coordinate 921,653 of NZ_OZ183482.1, read as the reverse complement.
AAAAGCATATATTGTATAATGCTTATTCTTAAGTTAAGAGGTAATTTATGGATTTAAGTAAAATAACAGCAGGACCAAATGCGGTGAATGTGGTAATTGAAATAAGTGCGAATGCTGAGCCTGTAAAGTATGAATTTAATAAAGAGTTTAGGTTGTTACAAGTTGACAGATTTTTATCTACCTCAATGACTTATCCTTGCAATTATGGGTTTGTACCAAATACCTGCGCAGGTGATGGTGATCCTGTGGATGTTTTGGTGCTAACTCAATTTCCCTTAGCATCTAGTGTTTTAATATCGGTGCGTCCAATAGGCGCATTACTCACTAAAGATGAAAAAGGAGAAGATGAGAAAATATTAGCAGTGCCTGTTTCCAGTGTTGATAGCTATTATGACAATATAAAGGACTATTCTGACTTATCTAAAAGCCTACTAGATAAAATTACTCATTTCTTTTCTCATTATAAAGATCTGGAAAAGGGAAAAACGGTAGCAGTTGGAGAATGGGTTGGTGTGGAAGAAGCAAAGAAAATCATTGAAAAAAGCAGAAATTAGTTTTTATTGATTTATAGCTAAAGTGGCTTAGGTTTGCCCACAATTTGAAAAACAACAAATTCGTCATTCCGCTACTTGTTAGCGGAATCTATACCGCGCACAACTGTACGAACATTGCAATATGGCACATAGTAAACGATGTCATTCCAGTGCGTGACACTGGGATCCAGACTTTCCGTAAAAACGTTATATTTTAACATAACACTTATATGCTCACCAACTTAGTGCTAATCAAAATCCTGGATCCCAGTGTCTGGGCACTGGGATGACAAGAAAGGGAGCACTGGAATTTTTGTTTCAGCATTAGCCATGCATCTGAACAGATACAAATATTGCAATTAAAAGCATTAGACAGGTGGTAGAGGTCTTGGTATTATATAATCTTTAGGTTCTAAATTTGGAAGGGTGGCCGAGCGGCTGAAGGCGGCGGTTTGCTAAACCGTTATACGACCCAAAAGTCGTATCGAGGGTTCGAATCCCTCTCCTTCCGTATACTGTTTTTAGCACGGTTTAAATTCGCTATATTAGCATGTTTTTAGCCTATTTACCAGCGTACCTGATTTTGTTGCAATGGTTTTTATTTCCATTGTCACTGAGATCACTATTAAAAAGTTGGCTAGCATTGACTCAGTATTTATTATAGAATTGGTTATTAACTTTACTTGTATGTATAAAATACTAATTTTACTGTTGATAGTGTTGCCACTTAGGTTGCTTGCAACCGAGATTGAAATTGTTGCAGATGTAAATGGTGAACCAATTTCAAATTTAGATATCGAAAAACGCATCAACTTTATAAATTCATTGTTTGGCACTCAAAGTGTTAATCAAAAAGAAGCAAAGCCTCAAGTGCTTAGGGAGCTAATAGACGAAATTATCATTATCAATGAAGCACAGAGGCTGAATATAAAATTGAGCAACGAGGAGTTAGATAATGCTATTATGTTATTTTTAACCCAAAGTTTTAAACTTAAGGCTAATGAAGTTGATCAATACATAGAGAAGCATAATATAGATCTTGGTATTTTAAGAAAACAAATAAAATGTCAGTTACTGTGGAGCAAAATTATTGAAGTAAGAATTGTGCCATTTATTAATATAAGCGATAAAGAAGTAGATGATGTAAAAAGGCAAACAGAAAAGCCGGATTATCTTATCACGTTCCAAGAGTTTATAATTCCTGATCAAAAAGACAAGGACGTTTATGGTATAGCTGAAGATTTAGTAAAAAAATTACGCAACAGTGATAACCCAGAATCTCCAATAAAGATGCGTAAAGCAACAGTTAATTTAAGTCAGCTAAAAGGAAAACTCAAGAGCGTTTTAGAAGGATTAGAAACCAGCGACATAGCAGGTCCATTCAGTTTCAGTGAAGGTTACTCCGTTATAAAAGTAATAGATAAAGTACAACTTAATCATGCACTGCTGGAAAGCACTTTAAAATTAAAACAGATTGTGGTTGAAGGTTCAGAAAGTTTATTAGATAATCTCAAGGAGCAAAAGGTCAGTTGTTTAAATTTTGATAAATTGGCAGATAATTTTAAGCTGCCAAACGCAAAAGAATTTGAAATAAAAATGCGAGATTTAAATCCTGATTTACAGATTTTATTTAGTAAAACAAGTGTGAATGAAATAGTAGAATTGAGAGAAAATGGCACTGCAAAGTTGATGATGTTGTGTGATATCAAGAGTAATGTAGCGGGTATAGAAGCAATCAAACAGAAAATGTACCAACAAAAGATTATGATACAAAGCAACTTGTTATTAGATGATATGCGTAAAAATGCAGCTATCAGTTATCGGTATAGTTGAAGTCAGAGAGTGTTCTTGTCTTTGTGTATAGAACTATATAAATTACTTTGTTCTATAAAATTTCAAAAAATTTGAACAAATGCAGTTAAAATAGCACATGAAGAATATAATGCTAATTGGTGGTGGAGTTGGAAATGCAGTGTTATTTTCGATAGGGAAGGCATGTCTTGAAAATAATAACAAGGTTTTGTACTTTGCTGGCTATAAGAAGTTAAGTGATGTATTTAAACGAGCACTGATAGAGCGTGCATCAAATGCAGTAGTTTGGGCATGTGAAGAAGGATTGATAGAAACAAGCAGAGATCAAGATAAATCCTTTCATGGTAATATAGTTGATGCAATAGTCTCTTATCAACAAGGAAGATTAGGTATTAATTTGAACGTTATAGATAAAATTATCACTATTGGTTCTGACAAAATGATGAAAGCTGTGAATGAAGCTAGAAAAACAATTTTAAAGCCATATCTGAAATCAGGCCACATAGCGATATCATCAGTTAATTCTCCTATGCAGTGTATGATGAAAGAAATCTGCGCTCAGTGTGTGCAGCAACATATAAATGCGAAAACAGGAGAAAGGAGTTTTGTTTATAGTTGCAGTAATCAAGACCAGGATATGGGGTGTGTTGACTTTGACTTTTTAAGTGAGCGCTTGAAGCAAAATAGTTTACAAGAAAAACTTACTGCAAAATGGATAGATCATGTTCAAAGATATTAAACAGCACAAAAAGGAAATAAGAGAGCAATATAGAGCTATAAGAAAAGATATTGATGAAAGTTATTCCAGTTATGCGGCAAATTCCCTTATTAATCTCTTTAATCAGAACTTAAGCTACGTTAAAGGCAAAACAATAGCAGCTTACATTCCAATGGATGAGGAAATAGATGTTGTGCCTTTGATGCATAGTTTACTCGATTTAGATTATAAAGTAGCAATTCCTAATAAAAATAAGTTACTAAAATTTGAGGAATGGAACAAAACAAATGAAGACGTAATTCCCGACACAATCATTACTCCTGTTATTGCTTTTGATGATCATTTTAATAGATTGGGTTTTGGCGGTGGTTGGTATGATACAATGATAGAAAAACTGCGGCCACTTGGAAAAATATTTATAGGTGTAGCCTATGAGAAACAATATTGTAAAGATTTACCTGTAGAAAAACATGATCAAAAATTGGATATTATAATCACTGAGATGTGTGTTAGATGTGGAAGTGGATTGCTCAAAAAAGTGGATAAAAAAGAATAGATCTCTACCTTTTCCATTCCCTCCCTCTCCAAGCCATCAGAGGGTTTTGGTTTCTCCTGTACTCGCTTGTTCAGAACTTGGACTATCTAATTGAGGAACTGGTGACTTCATTTGGTTAACTTTATCATTAACCATTTTTTCTACCTCCTCTATTTTACCCTCACCAATGGCCATAATTTTAGATTGAAATTTCTCCATAAGTTCCTCAAGTGCTTCCTTATCACTTTCATAAGTACTAGTACCTTTTTCTCTAAGCTTTTTCATGTCATCTTCTGAAAAATTTTGAATAGTTCCATTCTTTACTAACTCTTGTATAGCAGATCGCTGCCCTTCATTTTGAAGCATGCCTATGACCTTTGCTTTACTCTGGGCGTTTTTTATTTTTTCACCTTCTTCGGACATATTATAGCCTATAATCTCTTGAGCCAAACTGTTGTATAATTTACTAAAGTTATCTTTTTTTGGCCCAACCTCAGGCAATTTATCCCCTAAATTTTTAGATAAACTTTTCACTGCTTTTCCTGCATCAATCGCACCTTCTTTTATTTTTTCCCCTGCCTTTACTATACCTATTCCTGCATAACGTGCTCCAATACCTACAAGTGCTATTAATGTAGCAAGCACAATAAGTGGAGAAAATGCTGCTCCTAATACCATTACGGCAGAAGCTATTCCAATTTTTTTATTTGCAGATGCTGATTTAAAATAATTGACTAGATTGTCCAGTGGACCTTTATTATTATTTATAACATTACTTATTGCTTGCTGATTAACAGATTTTAACGCCTCTTCTATTATTTTTGAGTCAACATTTTCAGAAGTTAAACCTTCAAGCGCTTCTTCAATGAATTTTATAAATAATTCTTTGTTGACCTCCTTTTGCAAGCCTTGGTCATTAATCGCTAAACCTAAATCTTTGAGGTTCATCCCTTTAACTTGTTCTGATAGGGTTGTAAATAACTCTTTTTTCCCCTCTTGTGAGGATTGTGCAATACTTTCTATTATATCTGAAATAGCTTTTCTTAGTTCTGGATAGTCAGTGTCAAAAAACATACTATTGCTAGATTCCATATTCAGCTTCGTTGATTATAAATATGCCTAATTATACATACTAATCATTAATTATATTATAATTGATATAACACACCCCTTTCCAAATATAGAATTTGTATTAAAATATCTAGATTATATGAAATCAAGGTACTTTATGGGTGAAAAAAAATTAAAAGCTGCTGTGGTCTTATCAGGGTGTGGTCACCTTGACGGTGCAGAGGTAAGAGAAGCGGTTTTAAGTTTGCTTGTGCTTGATCAGCAGGAAGTGGATGTTAAATGCTTTGCACCTGATATCAATATCACACAAGTTATGAATCATAGAACAAAAGAGGCAACAAAAGAAAAAAGGAATGTACTTGTGGAAGCAGCAAGAATCGCAAGAGGCGAAATATATGACTTAAAAGAAGCCAAAGCTGAAAATTTTGACATGCTAGTTGTACCTGGTGGATACGGGGTTGCGAAAAATTTATCTGACTTAGCTGAAAGTAAAGACATGGTGACAGTAATGCCTGAATTTGAAAGATTAGTTTCAGAATTTTTTGTTACAAAAAAGCCAATAGGAGCGATATGCATATCTCCAGCCATCATTGTTTCAATTTTAAGTAGCAAGATAGGTAAAGAAGAAAGTAAGGTTAAGGTAACTATAGGAGATGACAGAGAACAGTTGATAGAAAGGCTTGGCGGCGAGCACATAAAATGCGATACAGAGTTATCAATAGAAGACGAAGAACATAATGTATTTTCCTGTTCTGCTTATATGCGTAGCGACGAAAGTACATACTCTGTATATCAAGGGATAAAGCATATGATTGACAGCATGGTAAAAAAGATTAACAAAAAAACTAAACAGCCATTCCTATAAGGTGTACTAAATAAGACTTCTCTATTAATCACACAATTAACTGTTGAATTTTACATTTCTAGCTGTATTATGGCTACGTAGCTAAAGTAACTTAGGTTTATCGACGCTTTACTACTTGTTAGCGGTGTGGTGTAGTGGCCATATATGTTTAGTTCTTTTTTTTAAGGTATTTTGTATGTCAGATCTTTTCTATATTGAAACTACGTGTTGTGTGGACGGTCAGTGTGATGTCTATACAGGGGAAGTGAGTTTTAATGATGTCATGTTAGGCAAGTTCAGTCTAAATTCGTGCAGCGGGAAAGAAGCTATGATAAATCTAGACATTATTACATTCGATATTAATATCGCTATTGATGGTCAAAATGGAAAGACAATAAAAAAAGACCTTAAAGGTCTTGAATTTGTAACTAAAGATGATGGTTCTTGGTATATTAATAAGGATTTTGGTGATGATAAATTTGAAGTTGTAGTAAAGCAATCATAATTTTACATCTCAGGTGTAACATTTAGTATAGGCGCTATTCTATTTATAATGTTCTTTACTATAGGCGCAGCAATTATTCCCCCGGTATGGTGCATCCCTTGAGGCTCATCAATAGCAATTAGCACTATGTACCTTGGGTCAAGCATAGTTAGCACTCCTATAAATGATGCTATGTTTGCATCTTTGCTATATTTACCATCTACAACTTTTTCCGCCGATCCAGTTTTTCCTCCTATTGAATATGCCTTTATTTTTGCTTTTCTGCCAGTGCCATCTGTTACTGCTGCACGTAATAATTTTCTCATTTCCCTGGAAGTTCTTCTTGAGATAATTTGCTCTCCTATACTTCTTTTATTCAACATCAAGGTTGCGTTATGAAATATCCCATTGTTGATTAATGCTGCTGCAGTTTGTGCAAGATGTATAGGAGTTACAGCTATGCCATAACCATAAGATGCTGTTATTAAAGTGGTTTCACTCCATTTATCCGGGATTATCGGTGTGGATTTTTCTGGTATTTCTATTTTCAAAGGAGAAAATAGCTTCATAGCTTTAAAGTATTCTACCTGTTTTTCAATACCTAGTTTGACTGCAATTTTTGCTGCACCAATGTTGGATGATTTTACAAATATATCTTGCACAGTAATTTTTGGAATTTTAGATTTATGAAAATCCTGAATTTTATACTTTCCGATGGTGATTGGTGTTGATACGTCATATAAATCGCTAGTTTTTGTAGCGTTCGCATCAAGCGCTGCGGCTATTGTAAAGTATTTTAATACCGACCCCATCTCATATACCCCAAGACTGGCGCGATTAAACTTTTGTACGTCTTCTGCCTTATTCTGTAAGTTGGGATTAAAATCAGGTAGGCTGACCATCGAGATAACTTCACTATTTCTCACATTTAAAACAATTCCTACTCCGCCAAGTGCCTGATATCTGCTTACAGCTTTAGTTAGCTCTTCATGCACTATGCTTTGCACTCGTGTATCTAAGGATAGTATTATGGGCTTTTCTTGCTCATTGTTTTTACTTATATACGCCTCAACTCCTGCAATACCATTGCCATCTATGTCAGTGTAACCAAGCACGTGTGAAAATAAATTACTGTGAGGATATATACGCTTTATGTCGTCATCAAAATTTACTCCTGGTACACCAGCGTTTTTGATCGCTAGTAATTCTTTTGGAGTCAAGTGCCGCTTTATCCAAGCAAATTTCTTTTCTGAAGTAAGTACTCTATATAAGTTCTTGTATTCGAGGTCATGCAAAGTAGAACACAGTTGTGCTGCTATACTTTCCGGATTCTTTACTTTGGTTGCATCTATATATAGTGATGTTGTGGGCACATTTGTTGCTATTACCACTCCATTTCTATCTAAAATATCAGATTGTTTATGTACTATATTATCTTTTCTAAAATTTTCTGAAGTAGTAAGTTGATCAAATGTTAAAGAGAATATGCGAAAAATAATTATTATATAAAATATAAATAATGGTACTATAAAACACAGTGAGCGGAGCTTATTTTTAAGTAATGCTTGCATATTTACTTGATTTGACAAAAATGGAAATCATCTTAGCTGAACCACGAGGTTTTTGTGCCGGGGTAAAAAGAGCTGTGGACATATTAGCTATTACTTTAGAAAAATACAAAAACGAGCGCCAAGTTTATGTGCTACACGAAATTGTTCACAATAAATATATAGTAGAGGACTTTAAGAAACAAGGAGTGGTTTTTGTAAGCAGTATCGAGGAAATTGAAGATAATGAAGGAATACTGATCTTCAGCGCGCACGGAGTATCAAAAAATATAGAAGATGAGGCAAAAAGAAAGGGTATTCAAGTGATTGATGCAACATGTCCTTTAGTCAACAAAGTGCATAAAGAAGCAAAAAGGTATGAAAACAGTGGTAAAGAATTAATTCTCATTGGGCATGAAAACCATCCAGAAGTTAAGGGAATTAGGGGAAGAGTAAACAATCCTATCACTTTAGTGCAAACTTTGCAGGATGTATATGATTTAAAGGTTAAAGATCCAGATAATTTGTCTTATGTTACACAAACTACGTTAAGCATCGACGATACCCGTGACATTATTGCTGCCTTGAAATTAAGGTTTCCAGGCATAACAGGTCCAGATTTAAAGGACATATGCTATGCAACGCAAAACAGACAAAATGCTGTTAAAAAGCTAGCTGAAATTGTAGACATGGTATTAGTTGTAGGAAGTAAAAATAGCTCAAATTCAAACCGCTTATTAGATCTGTGCACTGCCAGAGGAAAAAGAGCCTACTTGATTGATAATTACAGCTGTGTGAATAAAAGCTGGTTTCAGGGCGTAGAAAAGATAGGAATCACCGCAGGTGCTTCCGCTCCTGACATATTAGTTGATGAATTAATAGACTACCTAAAAGTAAACCTGAGTGTAAAAATTTCAGTTATGCCAGGTGGTATTACTGAAAATGTTCAGTTTAAAATACCGAATCTGGTTTAAAACACAACTTATCTACTAAACTTCTCTTGAAATCACACAAACCAGCATCTATAGCTAAGACGTCATACCGCGATTCATTAGACTTCTTGCATAACCATATAACAAACTTTTATTGGGAATAGAAACGAAAAAACTTGCTTGACAAACTCCGCCAGCCCTCTTATCATGAAACTGAAGCTATTGTATTTGCTTTCGCCAATCTGCAGATTAAAAGGTAAGGATTACTTAATGTATCGGCGTCTTATGTTCAATTTTTTGCAGTATATAGATACTGTATGTCTTTACAAAACTTCATCTACATCTAGATTTTTATCTAAATAAGCTGAACGCGCTTATAAAGCGTTACAAGACATCAAAAAATGCCAATACTCGACAGAGATAGTAAAAGACTAGCTAACTCGGGGATTCTTTGTCTTTTTTTCTGCTTAGTAAATTTCTTAAACATTTGCAGCGTAGGTTAGTTGCAATTAAAAGCGGCTGAATCTCGCTTGTCAAGCGTTTAAAACATAAAAAACGCCAATATTTTAAAGCGGATAATAACCCCAGGGCTTCTTTTGCCTTTTTTTTCGTTTGGTAAATTTCTTAATGTTTGTGGCTGAACGACAACCGTCATCCCGCTACTTGTTAGCGGGATCTCTTGTTAGCGGCTGAGATACCGCGAATGAATCGCGGTATGACGGTTCGCGGCGGCATGACGATAAGGTTTATACCTTGTCATCCCAGTGCCCAAACACTGGGATCCAGTTTTCTTTACAAATTCACCAAAAGTGTTTCATTCTATAACATAAAACCCATACTCACCAAATCCAATGCATTACTTGCAATTAAGTTTCCTGGATCCCAGTGTCTGGGCACTGGGATAACAAAGGAGGACGTTATTCCAGTGCCAAGCACTGACCATTTCTGGTCTCTTAAATTGCAACTAATCTAAGTATTAAAAAATTTACCAAACGAAAAAAAAGGCAAAAAAAGCCCGATGGTTGGCTAGTTACTTACATTATACTTTCAAGTATGGCGTTTTTTTATTCTAAACGCTTAATAACCGTGACTCAGCCGCTTTTAAGCCGCAACTAATCTAAATTATAAACGTTAAGAAATTTACTAAACAGAAAAAAAGGCAAAGAAACCCTAGGGTAGCTAATTATTCACTATCCATTTTTTAAGTTGGCGTTTTTTGATGTTTTAAATAGCGTATTTCAGCTTGTGTAGCTAGAAATTTGATAAAGACATGAGGTGCACATAGTGCAAAAAATTAAGCATGATTTACGCCAAATACATTAAGTTTTTTTGTCATTAATCCACTGCAGAGATTGCGAAGATAAATAAATAGCTTCAGTTTCATGATAAGGGGGCTGGCGAAGGGTGTCAAGGAAGTTTTTCGTTTCATCCAATGCGCTGCCAAAAGTTTGTTATGCAAGAGATCCCATAAATTGGGTGTCATAATAACTACACCCACATTAATTTTGGTATACGTGACCTTGAAAGATCGTGATTCAATACTTAAATTATTAGGGTAGTAGGCAAATAATGGAGCTCAAAATGCATAATGTACAAGAAACTGAAAATTTAAAATTTGACGCTGAGGTAGGGAAAGTACTGAATATAGTGATTCATTCACTTTACACCAATAAAGACATTTTTCTGCGTGAATTAATATCAAATGCATCAGATGCATGTGATAAGTTGCGCTATGAATCTCAACTAAACCCTAATTTGCTAGATTTGAGTGACGAATTAAAAATCACTATCAGCTCCAATAAAGATAAGAACGAGCTATATATCACTGATAATGGCATTGGAATGAATAGACAGGATTTAATAGACAATCTTGGTACAATTGCAAGCTCTGGTACGCAAAAGTTCTTGGATGCGATTAAGAATAGCAAGGATTCAAGCCAAACTGTGGAGCTGATTGGGAAGTTTGGTGTTGGTTTTTACTCAAGCTTTATGGTTGCATCAGAAGTAATAGTAGAATCGAGAAAAGCTGGAGAAGAGGAGTCTTGGATCTGGCAATCCAAAGGAGATGGGGAATATTCAATCAGCAAGTCAGATAATCAAGTCCCTCGCGGAACCAAAATTACGCTCATTATGCATCCTGAAGAAAACGAGTTTTTAGATAAATTTCGTGTTGAAAATATTGTCACTACTTACTCTGATCACATAAATTTTCCTGTTGAATTTATAGACGAAGAAGGAAAAAGTGAAAAGTTAAACAGTAAGGCTGCAATTTGGACTAAGCCAAAAAATGACGTTACTCAAGAGGAGCACAACGATTTTTTCCGCAGTGTTGCCCACGTTGGCGGGGAGCCCTGGATGATATTGCATAATAAAAATGAAGGTGCAATAGAATATACAAATTTGCTTTATGTTCCTTCTATAAAACCTTTTGATTTATTCCATCCAGATAGACGTTGCTCTGTTAAGTTATATGTAAATAAAGTATTTATCACTGAAGATAATGTACAGATCATACCGCAGTATTTACGTTTCTTGAAAGGTATTGTTGATTCACCGGACTTACCTCTTAATATCAGCAGAGAAACGTTGCAGAATAATCGTGTTGTTGAGCAAATCAGGAAATCCCTCACTAAACGCGCGATATCAGAGCTCGGTAAAAAGGCAAAAGAGAATTTAGAGGAGTACACAAAATTCTGGACCAATTTTGGTGCAGTATTAAAAGAGGGTCTTTGTGAAGCTATGCCAACTGATGAGAGAGAAGCGCTGCTCTCGATTTGCAGATTTCATAGCACTGGTGATGAGAAATTAGTCAGCATTGATGACTATATAAGCAGAATGAAGCCTGAGCAGGAGCATATCTATTATCTCACTGGAAATAGCTTGGATTCAGTGAAAAACAGTCCGCAACTTGAGGGATTCGTCAGTAAAGGACTAGAAGTGCTCCTATTTGTTGATCCAGTTGATGACTTTTGGACTAGTGTAATTCATGAATACAAAGATCAGAAAATCAAGTCTGTAACCCGTGCAGATGTTGATTTGGAAAAATTCTCTTCAGAAGAAGATAAGACAGATGAAGAAAATAAATCGAATGAAGAAAAAACTGAGGAAACTATACTGCAATATTTTACCACAGTGCTTGGAGATTCAGTAAAAAGCGTAAAAATTTCCAAAAAATTGACTGATAGTCCCGTATGCCTAGCGGTTGATGAAGGTGCTATGGATCTTCGCATGGAGCGTTTTTTGCGTGAACAAAAGCAGCTAAATTACCGCACGCCAAAGGTGCTTGAAATTAATACTAAGCATCCTGTAATAAAGAGTATAATGAAATCTTATGCTGAAAGTGGTGAAAACCCAACATTGGAAGACATGATTCATTTATTATTTTACCAAGCTTGCATCGTGGAAGGTGAAGAGATGGATGATGTAAGTCTGTTTGCTAAGAGATTGAATAATTTGCTTGGCAAGATTTCTGTTTAATGCTATACTTAGCTTAGCTGCTAGTTAGGAGGTAAAACATGTTTGGTTCCAATTTTAGAGACTTTGTATCACAGGATACAACTTCACAGGGCCAATCAAATTCTGAAAGATTAATCAAAAGTTGGCATGGTTTTGAAAAACCAGATTCTGAAGATTCAGGTATTGAAGAAGAGTTTGAAGTTTTAGATAGCGAAAGTCAAGAGATACCAGCTACTCCATGTAGCACACCCTCTGAAGATCTAAGTTTAGAGAATGCAATACTTGCAAACTTTCCTGATGGTTGTGATAGGTCGTTTACCGTAGAATCAAAAGATGAAGGTTCATTTGATACCATTCCTAAAAGTTTAACTTTCGCTGAAATAACAAATATCCTAAATCAAGCTATACAAGAAGATAATTGTGAAGAACTAGACAAGGTTGTACAAAATATTGAAGATTATGAAGGCAGGTCTATTACGCTGGATAATGTAAATTTAAAGAGTTTTTGTGAGCAACAACTTAACTTAGATTTACAAGATAGAAGCGATCATCAACATATATACTCAAATGTACTATCACAGTATAAATTTGATCAGGAGAATTTTGAGTGTGATTATTCAGTAAAAGAATTGGTATTATTGGCAATTGCAGCTAATGACAAGCTAGTAGAGCAATATCAGGATTTTCTTTTTGCTGAAGAAAATTTAAGTCTTTTACCTGTACTTGTTGGTGGTCAAAAATATATTGAAGCTTTTATAGAAAAATTCCATGGTACTGATGGAGTTTATGGAAGATTAAAAGGTCAAGCTATACAACTTGTCGAACCTAATAAGATTGACTTTTTCTCAGTTATAGCACTAAGAAAAGAGCAAGAATTACTAGAGACAGTTTTTGTCGAATACGTTTTAAGAGATTTTGGACAGGTGTTAAAAACAAGTAAACCTAATCCTTTGTATGGTGCGCTTGAAACAGCATCTCTGATCAAAAATGAAGAATTCATCACGATAGTGCTAGATGCATTTGAAAGATATATTAATGAGCTAACTAAAAAAGCCTCAACAGAAGAGTTATTAAAAAAGAGCTTTGCTACCTTGTTAGAAACTGCGATAAGCCAGGAACACACATCTGTCATTGAATACCTGTGCAAACGATACACTAATAGTGCAGATCGTGCCATTTACGATGTATATGAACAAGCATTTGCAGATGATAAAGTTATTACAATACTAAGGCAACAAATCCTGAAAAACATAGGAGCTCGTGGCAGAAAAGAAATTTATGATTTAATTCTGAAAACTGCATTGGATGCTGGTAATATTGCATTTATCGAGCACTTGTGTGAAAAATGTGCTAAATGCAGCAATGATGTTATTAATTATCTTGATCATAAATCTAAAAACAACGAGTTTGATGAAATATATGAATCAATTCTGATTGCATTGTCTAATACTGAAAGTCAAGACATTATAGTCAGTGTTCTAGCTCATGTTCAAATTTATCAAAGCATACTCAATAATAAACAGCAAGTAGTCAGGCAAACCATACAAAATATACTGAGAAATGCAATAAAAGAAGCTAGTTATGGAGTTGTTGTACCCTTATGTCAGCATGTTGACCTAAAATTCGCAGCTCTTCAGGCAATATGCAAGGAAGAATTTGAGAAAGCTTTACCAGTAATTGCAGAACAGCTTGAAAAAATAAGTATGGAACTTTCTCCAAGTATGACTCGTAATGAGTATCAAAAAAATAGAGATACTTTGAGTCATCTATATCTAATTAGAAATTTGTTAGAAAGTAGTAAATTAATCAATACTTCCAGTAAAGCAAATATACAGACACAAGCGAATACACAAGTTAATAAAAGAAGCAGCAGTGATAATGCAGTATCACCTGTTATAAAAGGCGATACGGCTGTAGTAAATGAAGAGAATAACAATCAACCAAGCAGTCAAAGAAACCCAAAATCCAAAAGTGCTGGCAGTCAACAGACAGAAAAAAATGTTCTTGCAGGGGAGGAAGAAAATGCTATCTTAAATAACACAGGGGTTTCAACGCAGGAGCCTTTAATTAATAATTTTGAGGAGGGTGAAATCAAAAAAGGCAGCGGAAAAAAAGGTGTTAAGCAACTTGCCAGTCCTGTTAAGAAAAAGATTGATGGACTTATAAGCAAAACCAGTACTAACTCAAGAGAAGAACTCGAAAATATTCTAAAAAGTAACTCTCCTACTCTTGTACTACAATATGTAAAAAATAAAGACGGTCCCTTTAAGGGTAAAGTAGAAGAAATTAAAAAAGAAATTAAAAACCATAATACAAAACAAGGTAATGTTAATATTTCACTGAACAACGATTTGCCAAATTCAGGAGACCAATCTACAAGTTCTAATAATACCGGAAGCAATAGTACACTTACCACAACTCCAGAAATTACGGGTTGTGAAAAGAAGTTGGGGGTAAGTGAAGTTTCTTCGAATGCTGACAATGTGTCTACAATTGGAGGTGTTATTAACAGTAAGGAAAAGCCTGCAGCAGTAGAAAAAACTAGTGCTATAAACAATCAATCAACCTCTATTACTGCAACACAAAATACGCAAAAGAGTAAGTGGCCTACCATAGCTACATGGACGTTAGCAGTAGCTGGAGTTGTTTCAGGAGTAGCTATTGCAGTTTATTTGGAAATGCTAGCTGCAGGAATAGCAGTTGGAGCTTGTTGTCTGGTTGCCGCTGCAATTATATACTGCTGTACACCTAAAAGCCAAGTTGAAAACAACAAGGTTGACAAACCTTTCAACACGGGGAAAGTACCTACTGCCGTACATGTATAATAAATATAGTAGTTTACCATTTAATAATTTATTATAATTATGTTAATTATCGGTAAATAAGGACTTGGTAAACTACGAAGAAATATTCTTGAATAAAATAAAAGATATAAAAGATGAGGGGCGCTACCGTGAATTTACGCACTTTGCGTCATTACCAGGTAGGCTCCCCCACATTATGGACTATGAAAGAAATAGGGAAGTAATAGTCTGGTGCAGTAATAACTATTTGGGAATGTCACAAAATGAGAGTGTAATTGCCGCTATCCAAAATTCATCTGTTGGTGCTGGAGGAACAAGAAATATATCTGGTACAACAAAAGAGGTTGTTGAACTTGAAAAATCCTTAGCTTGTTTGCATAAAAAAGAGGCTGCTTTAACTTTTGCTTGTGGCTACCTCGCTAACCAGACAACACTTAGCACTTTATCGTCTGTTATTCCGGGCGTAGTAATTTTTTCAGACGAGAAGAACCATTCTTCGATGATAGAAGGCATAAAATCAGGAAAAAGGCCAAAACATATATTTAAACACAATGATGTTAATCATCTAGAGCAGTTACTCAAGTCTATAGACAAAAAGACACCAAAAATAATAGCACTTGAATCCGTATATTCAATGGATGGTGATGTAGCTCCGCTTAAAGAAATATGCGACCTGGCAGATCAACATAATGCAATTACCTATTTGGATGAGGTGCACGCAGTTGGCATGTATGGTTCACATGGTGGCGGAATTGCAGAAAGAGAAGGTCTGATGGATAGAATAACCGTTATTCAAGGTACACTATCAAAGGCTTTTGGAGTGATGGGTGGGTATATAGCGTCTTCAAAGAGCTTGGTAGATGTAATAAGAAGTTCCGCTCCAGGATTTATTTTTACCACTGCTATGTCGCCTGTTTTAGCAGCGGCAGCAAAGGCAAGCGTTGAGCACCTAAAATCGAGCAACATTGAAAGGGAAAAGCAAAAGCAAGTCGTTGAAAAAGTAAAAAACTCACTGAGAAATGCAGGAATTAACTTCATTCCAACAGAAACTCATATAATTCCAATAATAATTGGCAACTCAGAGTTATCCAAAAAAGCATCAAAATTATTATTTGATGAGTATGGAATATATGTTCAACATATAAATTACCCGACAGTTCCAAGAGGAACTGAGCGTTTCCGTATTACCCCTACACCTTATCATACCGATGAAATGATAGAGCATTTAACAGAATCTCTTGTAAAAGTTTTCGAAAAGTTGTCTATCTCTGTAGCCTGTTTATGCTATAGCTAGTACAGCCCTACGTCATACCGCGATTTATTCGCGGTATCTCAGCATGAATTCCGCTAACAAGTAGCGGAATGACGAGTTTTACGCTTATCAAATTGTAGGTAAACATAAATTACTTTAGCTATAGTTTTATATCTCCAGCAATGATTAGCCCGTTGTCTTCCGTTAGCCTTCCACCGCTTTCTTGCAGAAAAAGTCTACCGAGCAAGGCTTTATATTTGTTAACTCCAGAGTAAATTATTCCACTGTGCCTTCCTGCCGCAAGGTATGCAAAGCCTAAAATTGTTGAACCTATGGAGCGTACATTACTATTGCCAGGCAGCAATTTATTTAACAAATTACCACTTACATCTATTAGACCCCCTTCACGGCTTTTCACTCGCATTTTTACATGACGAGATCTAAAATCCTCAAGAAAAGCACCTTTCTTTTCTTCTGCCCAAAAAGTTTCTCTAAGAGCCGGAGCATCAATTACAGCTGCCACAACTTTATTTTTATGAATGAGACAGACTGATACTGCAAAATAAACCATGCAACTAGAAAAGTTCTCCCTGCCCTCTATAGGCATAATAAACCAGGTATAAGTGTTATCTTTTACTTCTTGATCAGTATCATCTTCAAAAATAAAACCATAGTCTCGTTTGTAGTCGTGCAAGCAATCGTATATGGTTTGCTTGGATTTTGAATAAGTTTTATTAATAAAGTCTGCTGATTTAACATTAGAAATTTGCAATTCATTAAAATCGCGCATAAGCTGCTTGGAAGCATTACGCACAGAATCAAGCATCACATTAATTCGTGGTGATGAGAGGGACATTCTTCCTTTTACTCTTTCACTCTTTCATAATAGCTGTCACCTGGAGTATATACTACAATTTTATCCTCTTCTTTTATAAATTGAGGCACGTTAACGCGCATTCCGTTTTCCAAAATTGCAGGCTTATAAGAAGCAGTAGCAGTTTGTCCTTTAATAACAGACTCTGTTTCTTTCACAGCAAGTGTAACATAATCAGGCACATGCGCAGAAATTATTTTGTCTTGATAAGCTACAACTTTAATTTTCATGTTATCCTGTAAATAAATTTTTTTTTCTCCCAATAAGTCCAAATTTATAGTGATTTGCTCGTAATTACTTGGATGCATAAGATTTACAATGTTTCCTTCAGTGAAAAGGTAAACATATTCCTCTTCATCTAAAATTGCCCTTCTGATTGTTGCATCAGAACGAAATCTTTCATAGTGTTTTGCTCCGGTTTTGATGTTTTTCATTTCGGCTTGTATGTATGCACCACCTTTACCAGGTTGAGTATGCATAATACCTACAACCAAAAATAATCCGCCGTTATGTTCCAACACCTGACCTGGTCTGATATCGTTAGCTCTTTCTGCCATAATTACATTTTCAATTTGATCTTATAATTATAAATAGCTTTATATAAATATCAAAGTCTTTATTAGTCAATAAATTCTGGTATATTTAATACTATATACCTCCCCTTTATATTTATATGTGGAAATATCTCTTTAGTGAAAGACAGCATAATACGTTTTTTTGTGCTGATAACTAAAATTTCTAATATATCCCCTGAGCCGAAATTATACACAGATTTTACATAGCCATATAATTCATTACTTTTCAGCCTTACTTCCATATCTACAAGGTCACTTTGGTAAAATTCATCCTCATCATTTAGCTCTGGTAACTTGCTTCTTTCTATATATAGCTTCTTATTCCTTAAAAGCTCTGCTTCATTACGGGAATTTACTCCGCTTATTGTAGCTATTACTAAATTATCACCTATGACGGATACTGAGTCTATTTTATAATTCTCATCACCACTTATTAGCTTACCATATAAGGAGATATTTTCAGGCTTTTCAGTAAAGGTTTTTACTTTAACAGCTCCTTTAATTCCGTGAGGAGAGGTAATAATTCCTAAGCATACCAGATTGTCGTTCATATTAATGCAAGTATCTAATCAGAAGATTTCTCAGATAAATATTGAGTCAAAATCTCGATGCCTTCATCAATCTCTTTTTCAGTGATAATGAGTGGAGGTAAAATTCTCACAACGTTATCTGATGTTACCCCAACAGTAAGCAAGCCGCGATGACTTAACTCTTCTGCAAACTTTTGATTGTCTGCTTTCACTTTTATTCCAAGCATTAACCCTTTCCCTCTTACTTCCTCTATTATTGGAAATTTACTTGCTAAGTCTTCTAGTTTATTTTTTAAGTATTTACCTCTAATTTCAACATTTTTCAAAAAGCCGGGGCTGAGCAATTCTTCGAGCACAGCATTACCTACTGAGGTTGCAAGCGGATTGCCACCAAAAGTGGAACCGTGCATACCGACCGCCATATATTTAGCAGCATTTTCAGTTGCAAGACAAGCCCCCAGCGGAAACCCCCCGCCTATTCCCTTTGCAAGAGCACATATATCAGGTTCCACTCCTATATGTTCGTATGCGAATAATTTTCCTGTCCTACCAGCACCGCATTGTACGCAATCAAAAAATAACAATATGTCATTTTCATCACACAGCCTTCTTAGTTCTTTCATAAAGACTTCATTCATTACTTTGATACCACCTTGCCCTTGTATTGGTTCTATTAATATAACGCCTATACCACTTGAAATTGCTTTCTTTACGCTCTCAATATTGGGCTCGATGTTATCACACCAATCAATGTAGGGATTTAGTAATTCAGAAAATTTCTGTTTATCGTTTGTAGCACAAGTTAAAAAGGTTCTTCCATGAAATGCACCATGAAATGTTAAAATTCTGTGACGATTTTTATTGCCTTTTCCATTTTGATAGATCCTAGCAATCTTAAGTCCACATTCTACTGCCTCTGATCCAGAATTTGAGAAAAATACAGTGTCAGCGAAACTATTGTTTATTAATTTTTCTGCAAAATTATTGGCAGCAGGTATATTATAGGTATTTGATATATGCCATAATTTTTCTCCTTGCAATTTAAGAGCACTAATTAATCGCGAATTAGTGTGACCTAAGCTACTAACGGCTATTCCGGAGTGAAAATCTACGTAGCGCTCACCATCAACATCATATAGGTAGATACCTTTGCCATGAGAAAAATTTATATTAACAGGAGAATAAACTGGCAAAATAGGAGAAATTGTCATAAAATATTATATGCTAAATTTTATTATTAATAACATAAAAACCGTTGTTTCACAATAAGAAGGATATGTATAAGCTAGGTAAATTGATGTTTTCTGCGTTGAAGAAAAACAAATACACAAAAGTTATTGTATTACTCTCATCGATCTTTATGATTTTATTCAGTGTGATATATTGTAATCATTTACTAAGGAGTAATTTCCTTTCTTCTTACCGTGATTCAAGTGTAAACTTAAAAAGCGTACTGGAAAATGGCATAATAAAAAAATACCATTATTTACTAATAGAAAAGCATCACATTAAATACAAAAATTTTGACTACATAAACCAACTAGTAAAACTACGTGCTGAATTATTACAATCAGTGAGCAAAGTAAAGGATTTCAGCTTAATACTGTATGATCAAAACGGCAGAATAATATTCAGTAATTTTAACACTCAAGATTATGATTATGAACAGTTACTTACAAACGATGAAATTGATAAACTATTAAGTAACCAAGAAATATTTTATACTACAGGAAATACATTAACTTCTATTTTCCCTATATTCCATGAAAATAGCGTTAAACCGTCGTTTTTTTTGAAGATTCTTCGAAACTACAATAATTCTTATGTTATAGCATATGGCCTGTTTTTAACATTTTTGGGCCTATTATTAATAATCTTAATATTAATAATGTTCTATTTGCACTTTTCTAATACCCAAATGCTAGCCAAGCAACATAAAACTAACATTGAATTACAGCAGATAAAAGAGACATTAGAGCAAGAAAATGCAAACAAGCTAAAGTTTTTTGCAAGCGTTACACATGAATTACGCACACCTCTTAATGCTATTATTGGATTTGCAGAGTTGATCAAAAATGAAACTTTAGGTTCAATGGATAACTCTCAATACAAGGAGTATGCAGACGATATATATAATGCAGGGACACACTTACTTGCCTTAATTAATGATGTGTTAGATTTTTCAAAAGCTGAATCAAGTAGTTTAACAGTAGAAAAAGTGAAGTTTAACCTGAACAAAATAATAGATTCATGTGTAAATATGCTATTGCCTAAATTAAAAGAAGCCGGGATTAATTTAAAAAAAGAGATGACTAATAAACAATTATTAGTCATTGCAGATCCCAAGAGAATGAAACAAGTTATAATAAATTTATTATCAAACTCAATCAAGTTTACTCCCAAAGATGGTTTAATAAGAATGGTGATAAAAGAAAATATAGAAAAAAACTTATTAACTATTGAGTTTCATGACAATGGAATAGGAATAATGCAGCAGGACATATATAAAGTTATGTCTGTTTTTGGCCAAGCAGATTCGGGGTATAGAAACGAAGGTACGGGCATCGGATTGCCGCTAAGCAAGAAATTAGTAGAGTTAATGGGTGGAACTTTTGACATTAAAAGTGAAGCAAAACTTGGTACTACGATAACATTGAACTTCTTTTATGAAGAACAAACATGTGAAGATTCGATTGATTTTTAATAGGATCTATTTGATATGGCCTTACATCAGACGAAAACCACACTTTATCAAGAGCGGCAAGCCGAGAAGGTAGGCAGAAATTCATCAATAAGCCCCCATCAAGAATCTTATCTGTTAGCTATATATAAAATTTGATACTCTGACTACAATATACTACTATAGATGGAAGTGTTATTAATGGAGCAAGGTATGGAATTAGCAGTAGGAA
Source organism: Wolbachia endosymbiont (group A) of Opomyza germinationis (assembly GCF_964264765.1). Classification (NCBI taxonomy): domain Bacteria; kingdom Pseudomonadati; phylum Pseudomonadota; class Alphaproteobacteria; order Rickettsiales; family Anaplasmataceae; genus Wolbachia; species Wolbachia endosymbiont (group A) of Opomyza germinationis. The sequence goes on along the minus strand of NZ_OZ183482.1, from coordinate 900,774 downwards.
ATAATGCACCCGATTTTAGCTTGCCAGCAGATTCTGGTGAAAATTTATCACTGAGTGAATTTTTTGATAAAAAAAATGTAGTTCTTTATTTTTATCCTAAAGACGATACTCCGGGTTGTACAATGGAGGCAAAAGGCTTTAGAGATAAAATAGATGATTTTTCTTTCCTTGACACAGTGATAATTGGTGTATCAAAAGATAGTGTTAAGTGTCACACTAACTTCAAAGCAAAATATTCTCTGCCGTTTTCTTTAGTTTCTGATGAGAATGCTGAAATGTTGGGAAAATATGGTGTTTGGGTAGAGAAAAGTATGTTTGGCAAAAAGTATATGGGAATAGAACGCACTACTTTTTTAATAGATAAAAAAGGTAAAATAGTGAAGATCTGGAAAAATGTAAAAGTTAGTGGACATGTTGATGAGGTTCTGGAAGAAGTAAAGAGAATATAAACTAAAGAATAGGTTAATGGCTACCCATTGCTACATAAAAAAGCTGAAATTACATAATTTTCGTAGCCACTCAAACTTTGAACTGGATTCAGATGATAGCTCAGTTGTAATAACTGGCAAAAACGGTATTGGTAAAACTAATATACTTGAAGCAATCTCGTTGCTTGCTAAAAGCAATGGAATGAAAAAAGCAAAAGCCAGTGAGATACAAAATAGATTCAGTAATGAAGATTGGGTAGTGCACTATGATTTTTTTAATGGAATGGATTTTAATTCAATTGGTATCGCAAAGAGTTTTGATAAGAAACTAATACAAATTGATGGAAAAACGCAATCGAGTTATTCATCTTTGTATAAGATATCCAATGTAATATGGCTGATTCCACAAATGGACTATGTTCTTCTTAATTCTCCAAGTGACAGATTAAAATTTTTAGACCGTATAGTCTCACTGTTTGAGGAAAATTACACTTGCTGCTACATGAAACACAGAAAAGCTAAACGTGAGCGAAGTAAACTGTTGAGAGAGAACACCTTGGACGAAAATTGGCTCTCTAGTCTTGAAAACATAATGGCCGTTAATGCAGTTAGTATTTTACGTATGCGATCGTCTGTTTTAAAGACACTACAAGACACAATTGATAACCATTCCAGTGAGTTTTTTCCGAAGGCAAGTTTGAAATTCAGCAGCCAGCTAACTTTGGACGATACTGCAGAATATTTTCAGAATCGTCTAAAGGAAAACAGAGAAAAAGATTCATTGACTGGTAGAGTAACCTTTGGTGTGCATAACGATAATTTTCGGGTTTTTTGTCAAAAAAGAAACGTACCAATAAATCTGTGCTCCACTGGAGAACAAAAGTTATTACTGCTTTCTATTATTTTATCCAGTGTAAAAGCAAGGTGTATTCATTACAATAAGGCACCACTTCTTCTACTTGATGATATAATGTCTCATCTGGATAAACATTACAGAAAGGCGTTAATGGAGGAAGTGTTAAGTATTCAATGTCAAACTTGGATAACTGATGTAAATCAAGATAATTTCAATAGCTATCTTTATTCTTTCAAGTTTTTTGAATTATCAAATGAATTAAATGCAAAACTTCCTTGACAAACCTCGCCAGCCCCCTTATCATGATACTGAAGGTATTCAGTTATCTTCATCTGTGCAGATTAAACAGCAAGAAAACAACGTAGTTGGCGTCTTATTTTTAATTTTTTGCACTATGTGCACCTTATGTCTTCACAACATTTCTGGGTTTTTACCTATATAAGCTGAAACGCGCTTATAAGTCGTTTAAGACAGTATAGTACGCCGATTTTGCAGGATTAGAGAGTGACAACTAGCTAACACGGGGTTTCTTTTGCCTTTTTTTCTGCTTAGTAAATTTCTTAAACATTCAAACTAAGGTGAGTTGCATTCAAAAGCAGCTAAATTGCAGTGTTTAAGACTTAAAAAACGCCAATACTGAAAATAGACAATGACCAGGGCTTCTTTTGCCTTTTTTTTCGTTTGGTAAATTTCTTAAATATTTATGACTAAACGACAACCGTCATCCCGCTACTTGTTAGCGGCTGAGATACCGCGAATGAATCGCGGTATGACGGTTCGCGGTGACATGACGATCAGCCTTGTCATTCTAGCGCGTGGCGCTGGAATCCAGACTTTAACTGATATGATTACAGAAAGAGAATTTATTAGGTAGTTATAGACACTGAAAGTGGTAAAACTTACCACTTTCAAGTAAAGAAAACTACGTTTACGCCTTCTATAATTTCTATGGATTATTCACTACTGCACCGTCTTCACAAATCACACCTCCTGGTGTTATTTTTGAAACGACTACAGGAGCGCCAAAAAACACAGCAGTAAATGCACCGAGTGCAAAAAGCGCTGGCCATGGCATTCTGCCAAATATCGCAAGCAAAGCTGCACCTATTATCACTATTGTGATCATCGGCCCACCTATGCCGTGAGTATAGCCTATTATCTTGCATATCACTGATGATGTTATATCACTTTCATCAACAAAAACGGTGTTGGTGGTGCCACCACTAGTATTAGCATTTGCATCAAACGCAAAGGAGAGAATTAACGCCACAAGTAGAAGAAAATTTTTCATTACGCCTCCTATAATTTCTGTTTCATGTTTGATTATCTATCGCTTTGATTAAATTTAAGTAAATGGTGAGGGTTCTAGTAAATTTGTCATCCTATCAGTTTATAAAAATTCCCGGATCTCAGTGTTATTCACTTGGACAACATTTATACAATTGTGGAATAATGGTGCTCCTTTAAGGAGCACCATTTAGCTAATGTTTTTCTGAAATTTTAGTGCCTAGTTGCATGTATTTGTTGTTGCATTCCATACTTTACCATCAGGGCAAGCAGTTGCACCATTTTTACAAATCACACCGCCTGGTACTATTTTTGAAACAACTACAGGCGCACCAAAAAACACAGCAGTAAATGCACCGAGTGCAAAAAGCGCTGGCCACGGCATTCTGCCAAATATTGCAAGCAATGCTGCACCAATTATTACTATTGTGATCATCGGTCCACCTATGCCGTGAGTATAGCCTACTATTTTGCATATTGTATTTGACGTTGCGTCATCAGTAACACTGCTAGCAAAAGCATTATCAAATGCAAAGAAGAGAATTAACGCCACTAGTAGAAGAAAATTTTTCATTATGCCTCCAATAATTTCTATGGCTTATTCGCTACTGCACCGTTTTGACAAATCACACCTCCTGGTGTTATTTTTGAAACGACTACAGGAGCGCCAAAAAACACAGCAGTAAATGCACCGAGTGCAAAAAGCGCTGGCCACGGCATTCTGCCGAATATTGCAAGCAACGCTGCACCTATTATCACTATTGTGATCATTGGTCCACCTATGCCATGAGTATAGCCTATTATCTTGCATATCACCGATGATGTTGTATCATTTGTATCAACAAAAGTAGTAGGAGGAGCATTTGCATCAAATGCAAAGGAGAGAATTAATGCCACAAGTAGAAGAAAATTTTTCATTATGCCTCCGATAATTTCTATTTAATGCTGGATTATCTACCATTTTGATTAAATTTAAGTAAATGGTGAGGATTTTTTTGCTTAAAAGTATCCTTTATTTCATTTAGAATACTTTTCTTGGTTCGTTTATATTACAGTGCCACAGAAATTTTACAGCATCGTTTATTGTCTTTATCGTGCTTTGATTGACACAATTTATAATGATGGAGTGGAGCATGCAGGGTATTTATCATTTTTAATTCTGTTATCAATATTTCCTTTTCTCATCGTTTTAATGGCTGTGGCGTCAACATTTGCAAATTTTTTAGACCAGTACAACATTGGCTGGGTATTTATCATTGATAACATGCCACAGGATATTTTATCATCTTTGATGCCGCGTATTAGGGAGATAATATCAGGCCCGCCGCAAAGCTTACTAACTTTAGCAATTGTAGGTGCTGTTTGGACCGCTTCATCGACAATTGAAGGGCTTAGAACAATACTCAATAAGGCCTATAAAGTTCCGGTTTCGCCGCCTTATATATTAAGAAGAGTACTAAGTATATTACAATTTTTAGTAATCACGCTTATTATAACTCTAACTATAGTGTTTTCTACACTAGTACCAATGCTAATTGATTTTTCCTATCAGGGACTAAGTTATACTAGGTATTTACTTATTGAATTTGTACTTTTCACAGTAGTCTCTTGGCTATATTTTATGTTGCCAAACATAAAACAAAATTTATCAGACGTATTTCCTGGATCTTGTGTAGCTGTTATTCTTTGGACGATTTCTGCTTCAGCTTTTAAGCAATACTTAAAAGCTTCCTTTGACCAACTGGATTTGATATATGGAAGTTTAGGTGGTGTGGTAGTGTCATTACTATTTTTTTATATGCTAAGTTTGATTTTTATATATGGAGCAAAATTCAATTTTCAGCTAAAATATTTCAATGAATCTCGCTAAGGAGAAAGAAATGGGTAAGTTAGAAGGTAAAGTAGCTTTAATCACCGGAGCTTCAGGTGGAGTAGGCTCTGCTGTTGCAAAAAGGTTTATAAGAGAAGGTGCATGTGTGATTCTGATTTCAAGATCTCTTGATAATCTCAAGCCACTATATAATGAAATTGAAGAGCTTGAAGAATTTAAAGAAGGCTCTGTGAAACTAATTCAGCTTGATCTTTTAGACTTTGAGAATGTAAAGATACTGACAAACATGATAGAAAGCCTGAAATTATCAGAATCTGGAGCACTTGATATATTAGTTGCGTGTGCTGGAATTTTAGGCAAACTGAACCCCATTCATGACTGTGAGATTGAAGAGCTACAGAACGTAATGAATACAAATTTTACTGCCAATTGGTACTTACTAAAAAACTTAGATCCAATGCTAAAAAAGTCTAATGCTGGAAGAGCGATATTCATGACCTCAGAAGTGACACTTTCTCCTTCCTCTTATCCATATTGGATGCCGTATGCTGCAAGTAAAGTTGCACTAGAAATAATGGTGCAGATATATGCATCTGAGACAAAACATACAAAATTATGTGTAAATGCTGTATACACGGAAGGACCTGTGGGTAGTGAGCAGGCATTTCCTGGATCTGAATTGGTGTCACCTGATAAACTAACAGATAAATTTGTGGAATTAGCTTCTGAAGACTGCAGCATATCAGGAAAAATCTTACCGCTCAGCAAATCTCCCGAATAAATTACCATAGTATCTGCAAAGATACCGTTAAGCCCACAATTGTATGAACATTGTGATTTGAGAGTAATCTCCACTAGGAAGGATGTCATCCCAGTGCCTCTATGGTGTCATTCCAGTCTGGAATCTAGTCTTTATTATGCAGCCACTTATTTAAAGTTAAGTTTTCTGGATCCCAGACTGGGATGACACCTCTGGGCACTGCCGTCATAAAGGAACCAGTGTCAGCTACTTGAATGACATCATTTGCTGTGCAATTTACCTTCAAAAATGAATGTTTGTACAGCTGTGTGTCAAGCACTGGAATCTGCCACGCAAATTGCAATGTTCGTACAGTTATGCGTCAAGCCTAAAAGTAATTAGCTAATAGGTTTAATAAAAATTCACATATACAGGAAAGATTGGTAACATTACTTGAATAGAGACCGTTATTGTAATTATGCCGAAACGCACAGATATAGAATCTATATTAGTAATAGGAGCAGGCCCAATAGTTATAGGTCAGGCATGCGAGTTTGATTATTCCGGAACGCAAAGCTGTAAAGTATTAAAAAGCGAAGGTTATAAAGTCATTTTGGTTAACTCCAACCCCGCAACTATAATGACAGATCCTGAGTTTTCTGATGCGACGTATATTGAGCCGGTACTGCCTGAAATCATAGAGAAAATTATAATTAAGGAGAGGCCAGACGCAATATTGCCAACAATGGGCGGGCAAACAGCGCTCAATTGTGCAATAAAACTTGCAGATGATGGAGTGTTAGACAAATACAACGTAGAATTAATAGGGGTAAATAGAGAAGCAATAAAAAAAGCAGAGGATAGAGAGTTATTCCGTCAGTCCATGGATAGAATAGGACTGAAATACCCCAAAAGTATCATTATAAAAAATCAAGAACAAATAAAAAAGGCTTTGGATTACGTTGGATTACCAGCAATCATTCGTTCATCATTCACTCTTGGTGGTGCAGGTAGTGGCATAGCATATAATAAAGAGGAGTTTTTCAATATCGCAGAAAGTGCTCTCAAAATTTCGCCAATAAATGAAGTTCAGATAGATGAATCAATTATCGGCTGGAAAGAGTATGAAATGGAAGTTATCCGCGATTGTAAAGATAACTGCATAATAGTCTGTTCGATAGAAAATGTTGATCCGATGGGAGTGCACACCGGAGATAGTATTACGGTTGCTCCTGCTTTGACTCTGCGTGACGTAGAATACCAACAGATGAGAAATGCATCTATAGCAGTGCTGAGAGAAATTGATGTTAGTGCCGGTGGTGCAAATGTTCAATTTGCAGTGAATCCTAAAGAAGATGGAAGCCTCGTTGTGATTGAGATGAATCCAAGGGTTTCTCGCTCTTCTGCACTTGCTTCGAAAGCAACAGGCTATCCTATTGCAAAAGTTGTAACTAAACTTGCTATTGGCTATTCGCTCGACGAAATACGTAACGACTGTGCTCCAATAATACCAGCAGCATTCGAACCAGTGATTGATTATATCGTCACTAAAATTCCTCGATTTGAGTTTGAGAAATTTAAGGGGACGAATTGTGAATTATCAACCTCCATGAAATCAGTGGGAGAAGTGATGTCTATAGGCCGCACTTTTAATGAGTCACTACAGAAAGCTTTCCGTTCACTTGAAACTGATTTTACAGGACTTGATGAAGTATTTCCTGAGAACATTGATATTGATCACATAAAATCTCAATTAGCAAAATTGCTACCAAACAGATTACTGATTGCTGCTGACGCAATGCGCCACGGAATTAGCATAGAAGAAATAAATTCGATTACAGGATATGACTTATGGTTTCTGCAAAATATACAGCAAATTATATTAACTGAACAAAAAATCAAGGAAAATGGATTTCCTGGAACTGCGTACGAAATGTTAGAGCTGAAAAAAATGGGATTTTCAGATGCAAGATTAGCAAAGTTAAGTAATAGACCTACCTCTGTCATTCCAGTACCCTCTAATGTCATCCCAGTGCGTGACACTGGGATCCAGCCAGCGTTACACGCTGGAGATCGAGTAAAACAAATCGAAGAAATAAGAAAAAAATTTGGCATTAAACAAGTTTATAAACGCGTAGACACCTGTGCAGCTGAATTTGAATCGAGCACTGCTTATATGTATGGCTGCTATGAGGGTGATGTTGAAAATAAAACGGAATGTGAGGCGAATATTTCTGACCGAGAAAAGGTTGTCATTTTAGGAAGTGGTCCAAATCGCATTGGTCAAGGTATTGAGTTTGATTATGCATGCGTACATGCAGCTTCTGCCGCCAAAGAAATGGGGTATGAAACAATAATGATCAACTGTAATCCCGAAACTGTCTCAACTGACTACGATACCGCTGATCGTTTATATTTTGCACCACTCATTGCAGAGGATGTGCTTGAAATACTAAGTAAAGAGCAAGAAAATGGCACACTGGTTGGTGTAATAGTTCAAATAGGCGGTCAAACACCTTTAAAGTTAGCCAAAGTGCTTAACGAGAGAGGTTTCAAAATTCTGGGAACTTCGTTTGATTCTATTGACCTTGCAGAAGATCGCATGAGGTTTAAAAACCTTGCTTTGCAACTTAATTTAAAACAACCTGAAAATTCTATCTGCCATTCAGTAGAAGAAGCGTTAACCAACGCAGAAAAGGTGGGGTTTCCACTAGTAGTCAGGCCATCATATGTCCTCGGCGGTCAGTCTATGTCGATTAGACACGATACTCAGAGCTTTAAAGAGTACGTCTTAGATCAAACTAAAATCTTTGAGCATGGTTCGCTGCTTCTTGATAAATTTTTAGTCAATGCAGTTGAGGTTGACGTTGATGCTGTATGTGATGGGGAAAAAGTTTTCATTGCAGCGGTCATGGAGCATATTGAAGAAGCTGGTATCCACTCTGGTGATTCAACATGCTCAATACCGACAAATACATTGAGTGACGAAGTAATAAAAGAGATCGAGCTCCAAACTGAGAGAATAGCATTAGCATTAAAAGTGAAAGGTCTGATAAACATTCAGTTTGCTGTTCAAGAGAATAGACCTCTTGCAGAACCTGTTTGTGATGAGAAATCTTTAGGAAAAGTGCAGATGAGCACCACAGAATACTCGAATGTATTTGAGGAGCGCAGACAAGCTTTGACGACAAAATTGCCTTCAGAAATCGAGTTATGCAAGAGGTCTAGTGATGTATACATACTTGAAGTGAATTTAAGGGCTAGTCGAACCGTTCCTTTTATTTCCAAGGTAATCAATATTCCTATTGCAAAGCTTGCCACTCAGGTTATTTTGGGTAAAAAATTGAATCAGGAAAACAAGCCTTTCAATCATTTTGCAGTTAAAGCTGCTGTTTTTCCATTTACCCGCTTTGCAGGAGTTGATACTTTACTTGGTCCTGAAATGAAATCAACAGGAGAAGTGATGGGAATTGACTCATCATTTGAAGCTGCACTTGCAAAAACGCACATGGCTGCAGGATACAAGTTACCAACAGAAGGAACAGCTCTGGTTTCAGTAAAAGATGATGATAAAAAGTATATATTGCCAGTTGCACGAATGTTGAAAGAACTGAGTTTTGAAATATATGCCACCAAAGGCACAGCTTCGTATCTGAACAATAACGGCATTGCTGCACAAGCTGTAAATAAAGTAAGAGAAGGCAGACCCCACATAGTTGATATGCTCAAAGATGGAAAAATAAATCTAGTGATTAATACTTCAAAAGGTGTAAAGTCAGTCTCAGACAGCAAAGATATCAGGAGAACTGCTATTTTGCAAAATATAGCTTACAGCACCACAGCTTCCGGAAGTAAAGCGTTAGTGCTTGCAATTCAATATGTAAAGAATAGCAAACTGGAAGTGAAATCATTACAGCAGATACAAAACGTTTAAATATCAAAACTAGAATAATTCACTCTCAAAATGCTAAAGAGAACATAATAAAAAGATGGAAATTTTGAAGGAAATAGTATACCTAAAGAATCAACTAGCGTAATTGAACAGCCAAATGCTGCAACGAATGCTCCACAATCTCACCTAGAGGACACTTCCCTTATATGTTAAGAACAAGTCTTTATAAATATCAAAGTAGTGAGATTAAAGACACACAGAGAAGAGGAATCGTCACGCCCCTTGATTATAAGAATCGTTGTTCAGCAAGGTTCTCTTCTCTGGTTTATTATACTGAAAGTTCCGAACAACTGATTGAGCTTTTAGGCTCGTATATAAGGCTGGAAAATGCAGTATATGTTATTATTACGGAGGAATTATGAATTCATCAAACATTATTGCTGGCATTGATGTTAGCAAAAGTAAATTAGATCTCCACATTCACCCACTTGAGCATTATAAAATATTTGAAAACAATGTACAATCCATTGATGAAATGCTGGACTTTTTACGTTTGCATAATGTAACCAAAATTGGTCTTGAGGCAACTGGTGGATACGAAAAATTATGTGCCTATACTTTACTAAGCAATGGTTTTGAGGTGTACGTCATTCAACCAAGGTGGGAGAGACTATGCTAAAAGCCTTGGTATTACTACAAAAACTGATAAAATAGACTGCAGTATCATCTCACGTTATATTAATAATACAGATATGCGTGTTACTCCTTTAACAGTTAGTAATGGTAATATTGATTGCTTGAAACAAAAATTATCTCGTAGAAACCAACTTGTAGAAATAGCAAAAATACAAAAAACCCAAATCCAACAGGTAACTGATACATCTATAATCAAACAAATAGAGGAACTTCTTGCAATTTTACGTAATCAAATTAAAACTTTAGAAGATGAAATGATTACATTTATCGATCAAAACCAAGAGCTTAAAAGAAAATATATATCAATAACTATATAGTAGCGGGATGACGGTTTTTCAAATTATCGGTAAATCTAAGTCAGTTTAGCTATAGGCAGCAATTTTCTGTATTTATTTTAAATTGAAGAAAGCTCAAATGAAAGATCGTGTTTTGCTAAAAATCACAGAATGCAGTCTGGTTACTATTTAAAAGGATATGTTCAAAAAACTGTGTCAAATCAACTCATACACTTCATTACCAACTTCATGATGAAGTTCCGCAGTTGGATGGAAATAATCAAAAAAGAAATAATCCTTTAGTGTTTCTTTGCTACACCCAGGGTTATAGTGAACGTCAAGTTCCCCTTTAAATATCAACTTTAAGAGTATTTTTATATTTTCTTTAAATCTCCCAACTTGGTCTGCAATGTTCGATGTGCATGCATCTTGACAATTTAAACCTTTGCTCTTGTATTCGCTAAACATACTTCTCATTTTAGAGTTAAGATCAAATGCTTTTATTTCAAGATTTGTACTTTTCTTCATATAATCTAAGCCTTTAGCCAGTTTTGCATTGAAACTCTCCGTGAGCTTTGTAGCTAGTTCCCTTGCTTCTTCATCTCTATTAAAAGCTGGTATTGAGCCAACTTCAGGTGCATTTGCAACAACTACATGCTTAACACCATGTTCATTTAGAACCTTAAGTGCATTACATATTTCACTCACTGCTTGTTCCAACACTTCTTCCGCTTTAGTATCGTCATAAGCAGTGGCAACCATAACATCATTTCCGCCGATTATGATGCAAAATAAATCTTCTTTACCTATATCTGGATGATGTTTAATTACCGCATCTAGCTGGTTAGCTAAACGAAATTTATTGAAGAAATAAGAAAAAATAGGGTCAAAAATTTCAGATGCTGTTGCATATGAAACTGCGTAATTCTGACCTTGCTGTTCGTGGCATCTCCCAAAAAATGAATAACTCCACCCAGGTTTAAATTCATCTAAATCTAAATATTTTGCTATATATTCAACAGCAGTAGGGCCATTGCTAAAAGATCTTCCTTGATAAAAAGGATCATCAAATTTTACGCTTTTTGCAAAGGATAAATTATTTAAAATTCCAATGATTGCGCCATTATCGGATAAGCTATCACCCAGAACATAAAAATTTCTATACTTTGAATTAGAATTGTCATTTTTGTTTGTCATAATATTTACCGTAGATTAGCATGTTGTTTCATTAGATTCATAGAAAAAGAAAAATAGCGGTGAAATTATACAACTTTGGCCTAACTTGCTCTCCACTTTTTCCGGGCAAAATCAGCTTCTTCTTAACTTGACACGTATACTTAAAAGAACCCTCTAAGTTTTCTAGCACGGCTTGGATGTTTCAACTTGCGCAGTGCTTTTGCCTCTATTTGCCTAATTCTCTCACGTGTTACATTAAAAATTTTTCCTACTTCTTCTAAGGTATGTTCCTTCCCATCTTTACCAAGGCCAAAACGCATTCTTAAAATTCTTTCTTCCTTTGGTGTTAAAGTTGCAAGAACATTGGTTGTAATGCCACGCAAGTCAGCAAGTATTGCAGCATCCTCTGGCCTGGAGACTCGCTTGTCTTCTATACAATCACCAAAGGTACTACTATCATCTTTTCCTGTTGGAGCTTCAAGACTTACTGGATCCCTTGCTATTTTCATAACTTTGCGTATTCTTTCCAGTGGCATTGTCAGTTCTACACTCAATTCCTCTAACGTCGGCTCTCTTCCCATCTCATGAGTCATCTTTCTTAATGCTCTGTTGATTTTACTGATAATTTCCACCATATGAACTGGTATTCTAACTACTTTAGACTGCTCAGGTATTGCTCTAGTGATTGATTGTCTTACCCACCAAGTGCCATAAGTTGAAAATTTATATCCACGTTTGTAATCAAACTTATCCACGGCCTTCATAAGACCAATATTGCCTTCTTGTATCAAATCAAGCAGATCAAGGCCTCTTTTTGAATACTTCTTAGCAATGGAAACTACTAGCCTTAAGTTAGCCTTAATCATTTCTTGCTTTGCTTCAGAGACTTCTCGTTCGTGTTTTTGTATTCTCTTGATTAGCTCCTTAAATTCTTGTACGTTATCTTCCTGTATATGCTGCTTAATACCGTTCAAGGTACTAGCTATATGTTCAGAGTTATCGTCTATAAACCTTAAAAATTTGTTTTTTAATTCACCTGTAAAAGAGGACTGATTTTCATTGATCTTTAAAAGACTTATCTTTTTCAATTCGTGCTTTAAAAGCACGTCATCATAAACTTTATAGAAACTTTCTCTATCGATATCGTATTTTCTAGCCTCAGCAATAAGATTAGCCTCTTCAAGCGTAATGGATCTATTTATCTTATAAAGTTCTTGTGTAATTCTGGCAACAGCAGCATCACTTAACTTAATTTGTAATGCTATAGACCATATTTGATTATACAAATTTTCTAGCTCATTAGAGAAATTTTTAGAATTTTTTCTTAATATCAACGCTTCATTTGTTAAAGTAATTATCTCATCCAATGCAACTATGACCTTTGGCAATAAGTCACTTTCCATTTCAAGAATAGAAACATTTAAATTGACTGAACTTATATCTTCATTATTACCGTCTTTCTCATCATCACTTTTTTTACTATCTTTCTCATCATCACTACAGTACTCAGCATCTTCAGAAACATCCTCAGAATCCTCAACATCTTCAGCACTTTCTTCACTCTCTTCACTTTCTTCTTTGGGTACCACATTAAAATCAGAGTTATAAATTGCATCCAGATCTATAATTTCTCTCAGTAAGAGAGCTCCATTACTTAAATCATCACGCCATACTTTTATCACCTTTAATGTTACTGATGTTTCAATTATTGCACGTAACATGTTATGCTTTTCAGATTCAATTTTTTTTGCTATCTCGATTTCATCTGCCCTTGATAAAAGCTTTACGGAGCTCATGTCTTGTAAATAAATCCTCACTGGATCATCATTTTGTACTAAAGTTGCAGTAACATTTGGCGATGTGTCATCATCATCAAGTTTACTATCATCACTGTTGGAAGGAATATCTTCTTCATCTTCGCTACTTTCAAGCACATTAATTCCGGAATCCTGCAATAAAGATATAGCATCATCTATAAAGTCAGACGAAAAATTTTCATCTGATAATTTATCATTTATATCATCAAAGGTGATAAAACCACCCTTTTTTATACTCTTAGTTACCAGATCTTTGATAATTTTTTTCTTATCTTCTGCATCATTAATAGTTGACATCATTACCTTTATAGTTTATAATTTTATTTCTTATTAACAAACAAACTTACAACGAGCAAGTCTATAATTTTACTTTTAACTTGTGGCTATTTGTTACTTCATATAGTTTAAGATACTGTTAATTTATGTACACTTGTCTTAATCAATTGTTCCATACTTTTCTTCCATTTTTACTGCTATGGATAATCCAACTGAAAATGTTGCAATTCCAACCACTATAGCAGTAAGCATTAAAACATGGGGTATAGGATTGCTATATGAATAAAAATTTGAAACCAATATAGGAGGCAAGGAACTTTTTATATATCCTAGAGATATGTAAAATAACAAAACAGATGCTTGGAAGACGCTTACCCCTATCATTTTCTTGATTAAATTTTTATCGTTTATAATAATATATAAACCTAGCACCATTAATACAATAATAATCGTATAATTATATAAAGTCATTGTTTTTTCCTACGAGCAAAATTTATATATATAATTAACATAGAGGAGCAGACAGTAAATGCTACACCTAATTCCACCAAAAAAATACCTAATTTTTGACCGGTTCTATTATTGGTTAACAAGATATCATAAGATAAAAAATTTTGGCCAAGTAAAGTTGTTGCAACGCCCGTTCCTCCATAAATTAAAATACCTAACACGTTAGTCAATCTAATCACAGAATAAGGTATTGCTTTTAGAGTTGTAGATACACCAAATAGCATTGAATATAATATTATCCCGGAGGCAATAATTATTCCTGCTTGAAAACCTCCACCCGGAGTGTAATCACCGTGAAATTGTATGTATAAACCAAATAAAATGATAAAAGGTATCATCAAAAATGTTACTGCATTTAATATCGGATCTTTAATCATTTTCTTTTTCTTCTTTTAATATCAACGTTATACAAAGCGCAGCAGTAAAAACTACTATAGTTTCTCCAAACGTGTCATAACCACGAAAGCTTGCCAAAATAGCTGTCACTATATTAGGAATACCGGTAGCTTTTTCGGTATTTTCCACATAATAAGGAGCAACATGCAAGTGGATCGGAGCATTGTGGCTGCCAAAATCTGGCAATTGAATCATAAAATATGACAAACATACAGCCAGAAATAACATAAAAAAAAGCGTTATAGGGTTATGAGATAGATTTACTTTATGATTCTTTATCAAGGAGAGTGCTGCAAACGTAAAAACTGTACTGAGCCCCGCACCAACAGAAGCTTCAGTAATTGCAACATCAGGTGCATTCATAATTAAGTATATAAGCGCAATCAGTGAACTAAATACACACATTAGAACAGCACTTACGACTAAATGTCGCGAGAAAACTATAAAAACCGTAACTGTTAGTAACAACAAAAGTAACACTACATTTAATATTTCTAACACCTTAGCCTTCTTTAACAGTTTTTTTCTTAACTTTATAATGAGTGCGCGCTAAAATATAGCTATTAGTTGAGTTAGCTACCCATATTATAAAAATTAATAATACTATTTTAACAGTATTGATTGAAAATCCATTCTGCAAAGCAAAACCAATTAACAATAACGTTGCACCGCTAGAATCTGTAATACCTGCTGCATGTAACCTAGTATAGAAATCAGGAAATCTGATCACCCCTATATTTGAAATAATTATCAAACAAATACCTAAAAATATGAAAATGGATCCTATCATAAATTATCAAAACAACATTAATCTCATTAGTGCTATAGTTGATATAAAGCTAACGCTAGCATACAACAATGCTATATCAATTAAAAAAAAATTATTCAGAATGATTGATATTGCTGTTATAAGTACAACTACTTGCGTTGAGAAATTATTGAACGCTAAAACCTTATTGTACACATCATTTGACTTAGACACTATGCAACACAACATTACACTCATACAGAACAACAGTGTATAGATAGCAATGCAAATCATTTAAAGACTATGTGACTTCAGTAGATTTCTAAACGGATACTTCTTCATCGCCATCTTGATCATTTATTTCATCATCTATTTCACCATCCACTTCATAATCTTGGCTTTCTTGACTTGCATCAAGATCTGTGTTATCAGAAAAATTTAATAAATTCGCTAGCTTACTTGTATTACTGCTGTAAACATTATTCATATTTCCTTTCATGTATTCCTTGCATCTACCTACCAAAAGGCTAAACAGCTCATGATTATCCACCTGTTTTCCTGCTATTTCATGTAAGGAAACTATGGTATTTTTATGACCTTTAAACTTAGCTGCTTGAATTGGATTACTTGCCCCTGTATTTAAATCATGTGTTCTTTGACTTGCCAACAGAACCAATTTGAAACGGTTACTTACCCGTTCTATACACTTTTCTACAATAGACTCAGCCATAAGATACTACCTTAATAAGTTTTATACTATATCACAAAAAACAAGTTGTCAACTTTGTATCTATTGCGATTCAACTTCATGTTTTACTTTTTCTGCCTCAGATTTTATTTCTTGGCTTTCTGTCATCGTGATTGTTATCTCATGATCAAGTTTTTTTAGAAATCCTAACAATCGCTCTAAAGAAAAACCATCTATTTTACCATTTTTAATTTGCGATACCTTTGGCTGATCAATACCAAGTTTCTCAGCTGCAAAAGCCTGAGTCCAAGCATTTTTTTCTATAATTTTATTTATTATATAAAGCAACTTTGTTTTTATTCCTGCACTGTCTAAGTTATTTAACGATATTATTTCCATAATTCTTACACTCACATATCAATTAACTTTATTAAATATTATAACATAATATTTAATATACCAAGATATTAATATCATGTAACTTGTCAATAATTATATGATATCAATATTTAAAACTTTAAGTTGATTATATATTAATATTTTTATCAAATTTCTAGTAATTTTAAATTACCATTTTACCATCAGTCTATCTGAAAAAACCATTTATAGAAAGAACAAGCTAAGATTACAAAGCTTGAAATACAAAAATAATTATTTTATAAATTTATCTTACATAAGAAGTTTATATCTCTATATCTTAATATAAATATTTATTTAAATTTTTAAAATTTCTATTTTAACGAGAATTCTATATATTATATTTATAATATAATTTAAATATTTGTTGCTTTTTAGCTGGAACATTATTTAGTTAGTAAGTAAAATTGTGTTGAATATGACAAAAATAAAAAAAGATGTTGCTGTTATTATGGGAAGTGAGTCAGATTACACCACTATGGTCCATACTGTTGATATGTTAAAAGCATTAGAAGTTTCACATGATATATTCATAATATCTGCACATAGAACACCAGAAAGGCTCTTCAATTTTGCTAAATCTGCACAAGAAGAAGGTTTTAAGGTTATTATAGCTGGTGCAGGAGGTGCAGCTCATTTACCTGGTATGGTTGCGTCACTAACTTGTTTACCAGTTATCGGCGTTCCTGTGCATAGTAAACAATTAAATGGGCTGGACAGCCTACTCTCTATAGTTCAAATGCCAAAGGGTGTTCCAGTTGCAACCATGTCTATAGGGGAAAATGGAGCACATAATGCTGCCATTACCGCCGTATCTATATTGTCAATTTCTAACAGTGAAATTGCAGGTAGGTTAAAAAAGTGGAGAGAGAAGCAGACCAAAGAAGTAAAAGAAAAACCAGTTTCATAATAAATCTATGGCAATAATTCTTTTAGACACAAAAACCATAAACCGTATAGCAGCGGGGGAGGTGATAGAAAGGCCAGCAAGTGTAGTAAAGGAATTAGTGGAAAATGCAATAGATGCTGGAAGTTTAGAAATAGAGATTAAAATAGAAAGTGGTGGGCGTAACCTTATTATTGTGACAGATGATGGTAACGGAGTAGAAAAAAACGATTTAGAACTTGCGTTTATGCGCCATGCTACTTCAAAATTGAGCGACAATGAGTTGATAGAAATCAAGCATCTTGGCTTTAGAGGAGAAGCTCTGCCTTCAATAGCAGCAGTAAGTAGGATAAAATTATCGTCTAAGGCAAGAGAAGCAAATGAAGCATGGTCTATAAGTTATGAGGGTGGAGAGAAAATAGGGGAGCAAACTCCTTACTCTTTATCACAAGGCACACATATTGAAGTACGAGATTTATTTTTTGCCACTCCAAATAGACTAAAATTTCTAAAAACTGAAAGAGCAGAAACTCAAAGCATTGTTGATATTGTAAACAACCTAGCAATGATTAACTATCATATAGGGTTTACTCTCACTTCAGGTAATAAAAAGCTCTTAAAATACGCTAAGCAGACTTCGTTATTTCATAGATTGTGTGAAGTAGAAGAAGAATTTCAGGGCAATTCTTTGGAGATCAATGAAGAAGAAGACGGCATTAAACTTACGGGACACATCTGTAAGCCGACCGTCAATCGTGGTAAGTCCACTCAGATCTATACGTTTGTTAATGGAAGGCCAATTAAAGATAATTTACTTATTGGCGCAGTTAGGTATGCATATCATGATTTTATTCCAAGCGATAGGTATCCTTTTGCAGCGTTACATTTAGAGATACCTTATGATCAAGTAGATGTAAATGTGCATCCAAATAAGTCAGAAGTAAGGTTTCAGAATAAGAAGCTCATATATGAGATAATGACAAGAGGATTAATTAAAGCATTGTCAAGAAGGATAGGCACTTTTCCAGCGCATGACCAGAAAATGGATTCAACATTGCCGGATCCTTTTGATAAACCTAATGTTCAAAAAGAATTTTATGAAAAAAGACCAAGTCCTTTTAAAAATCAACTAATAAAAGAATTTGCTTCTCCAAATGAAAAAGCAAAAGGCTTATCAGAACAGTCAAAATCGTTTGATTATACCGGCATACAGAAATTTCCATCACAAGCGGAGACTATGGTTCTAGAAAAAAAGGTGTTAGAGCAAGTTGATTTGATAGAGAGCCACCCGCTCGGGTTTGCACGCTGTCAGGTCTATAATACTTACATTATTGCCGAGGTAAGAGACAAATTGATTATAGTCGACCAGCATGCAGCCCACGAAAGGCTAGTATATGAATGCTTAAAACAAAAATCAAGTGTAAAAAGACAAAAACTACTTCTTCCTGAAACGGTTGAAATCAAAAATCAAGCCGGAATGGAGATGATTGAAATCTATAAAGATAAGTTATTTGAAATGGGTTTTGATATTGAGATCAAACCAGAAAATAAAGTGATAGTAAAAGAAATCCCTGCAATTTTGGGAGCAATAGATGTGAAAGAGATGCTAATTAATATAGTCGATAGATTAACGGAAATAGAAGATACATTGCCAGTAGAAGATAAAGTGAACAAAATATTGGCCACTATCGCTTGTTATGGATCAATTAGAGCGGGTAGAAAAATGAGATTAGAAGAAATGAATGTGCTGCTTAGACAAATGGAAAAAACCCCATATTCCGGGCAATGCAACCACGGAAGACCAACTTATATAGAAATGAAACTCAGTGATATTGAAAAACTTTTTGAGCGTAGGTAATGAGGTTGCCATAAATATGTAAGTGCTCCTTTCTCGTCATCCAAGTAGCTCATAGAAACGAAAAAACTTCCTTGACAAACTCCTCCAGCGCCCTTATTATAGTATTAAGGGTATTTATAACTCAAAACTTGTTTTTGACCTGCAGGCTCAATGACAAAATTCAGTAAAAAACTCAGGGTATTTTTTGGCGGATTACATAAAATTATAGCGGCTGCATGTCTTTTAAATTTTTTCTACATTCAGCCAAACCGCGCTTAAACTAAGCGTCAGCACATTATTACAGCGCCACTTACAGTAATATAGAGTCAAAACTCGCTACTCGGGGCTTCTTTTGCCTTTTTTTCGTTTGGTAAATTTCTTAAATATTTATGGCTAAAGTAACTTAAGTTCACCGACAATCGTCATCCCGCTACGTGTTAGCGGGATCTATGCTTTGAGATACCGCGAATGAATCGCGGTATGACGGTTCGCGGCGGCGTGACGATAAGCTCGTCATCCCGCTGCTTGTTAGCGGGATCTATGTTAAGGTATAGTAGGGGATCTATGTTAAGAGATACCGCGAATGAATCGCGGTATGACGGTGTAGATGATGGTTAAGTAATTCGTCATCCCGCTGCTTGTTAGCGGCTAAGAGATACCGCGGCATGATGTAGGATTGTTGTCATCCCGCTGCTTGTTAGCGGGATCTATGTGAGATACCGTGAATAAATCACGGTATGACGGTTCGCGGCGGTATGACGTAGAAGCTATACTTTTATACTCACCAACTCAGTATCCAATCTGGATCCCAGTGTCGGCTACTCGGATGACACCATAATAAAGTGAAACTAGATTCCACCTTCACGCGCTGGAATGACACCCTGACAATCGTCATCCCGCTACGTGTTAGCGGCTAAGAGATACCGCGGCATGACGTAGGATTGCTGTCATCCCGCTGCTTGTTAGCGGGATCTATGTGAGATACCGTGAATAAATCACGGTATGACGGTTCGCGGCGGTATGACGTAGAAGCTATACTTTTATACTCACCAACTCAGTATCCAATCTGGATCCCAGTGTCGGCTACTCGGATGACATTATAGGGGCGCTGGCCTGACAATCGTCATCCCGCTACGTGTTAGCGGCTAAGAGATACCGCGGCATGACGTAGGATTGTTGTCATCCCGCTGCTTGTTAGCGGGATCTAGAGATACCGCGAATGAATCGCGGTATGACGGTTCGCGGCGGTATGACGATAACCTCGTCATCCCGCTACGTGTTAGCGGGATCTCTTGTTAGCGGCTGAGATACCGCGAATGAATCGCGGTATGACGGTTCGTGGCGGCGTGACGATAAGCTCGTCATCCCGCTGCTTGTTAGCGGGATCTCTTGTTAGCGGCTGAGATACCGCGAATGAATCGCGGTATGACGGTTCGTGGCGGCGTGACGATAAGGTTTATACCTTGTCATCCCAGTGCGTGACACTGGGATCTAGCCTTTATTATGCAGCCACTTGGTTGAAATTAAGTCTTCTGGATCCCAGTGTCAGCTACTCGGATGACACCATTCTTTTTTCTGGATCCAAGTAGTCTGGGCACTGGGATGACACCATAGGGGCGCTGCCATTATAGAGTGAACCAGTGTCACGCACTGGGATGACACCCTGACAATCGTCATCCCGCTACGTGTTAGCGGGATCTATGTTAAGAGATACCGCGGCGGTATGACGTATAGAAACTAAAAAAGTTCTTTTTTAAAAAACTTAAGTTATACTTATAAGTATTTGATACTTTTTATAGTGATTATGTCGAGTTTAAGCTGCCTTTATGGTGATAATGCAGAATTTGTGGAAGAAATGTATAGCCGTTATTTGCAGGGTGATAAATCAATCGGGGAGGATTGGTATAGAATTTTTTCAAGCAATTTAGAAGTTAATAAAGCGGAGACCTGCGGTGCACAACATGTAACTAAGGTGGATGATTCAGTTTCTAGTTTAGCAAATTTTTTCAGATCTTACGGTCATTTTTTTGCGGATCTTAATCCGTTATTACCCAATGTGAATAAGGAAGTAGATTATCAGAAATATTCGAATCTATATCCGGCAAGTGACGCTGGAATCTATAGAGATATTTACTGCAAGAACATCGGTTTTGAATTTATGCATATCTCCTCTTATGAGGAGAGGATGTGGCTGCAGGAAAAGATCGAAAATCAAACCTATACGCTGAGTTCACAAGATAAAAAGGAAATACTGAGGCACTTGATCGAATCTGAGATGTTCGAGCAATTTCTCCATATGAAATTTCCTGGATATAAACGCTTTTCTATTGAAGGTGGAGAATCAGCTATCGTTGCAATTGAAAAAATCATTAGTGATTCTACGGTTTTTGGTATTGAAGAAATAGTCCTTGGCATGGCTCACCGCGGACGACTCAATGTTCTAACCAAAGTGATGGGGAAAGAATATGCGGCAATGCTGTCTGAATTTCAAGGCAATCTTGCATACCCAAGTGGTCTTGAGGTGTCCGGTGATGTTAAATATCACCTTGGTTACTCTTCTGATCGAGCACTTTCAGGTGGCAAAAAAATACATTTAAGTTTATGCCCTAATCCATCTCACCTTGAAGCGGTAAATCCGGTTTTGGCTGGAAGAATAAGAGCAAAACAGAATATAAGATCTGTGCTTGGCATATCAATTCATGGTGATGCGGCTTTCATCGGTCAAGGAGTGGTTGCTGAAACTTTAACCTTAAGCAATATTGAAGGCTATAAAGTGGATGGCATTGTGCACATTGTCATTAATAACCAAGTTGGTTTTACTGCTAACCCATGTTGCGCACGATCCTCTTTTTATTGCACTGATATAGCAAAATCAATAGAAGCTCCAGTGTTTCACGTCAATGGAGATAACCCGGAAGCTGTGAGTTTTGCTACAAGTCTGGCGATGGAATATAGGCAGAAATTTAAAAAGGACGTAGTAATTGACATAATGTGCTACCGCAAATATGGCCATAATGAAGGTGATGAACCGAATTTCACTCAGCCACTTATGTATAAGGCGATATCAAAGCATAAAACTCCTGGAACATTGTATGAAGAAAAATTGACTGCAGAGAAAGTATTAGATGGCGATGAAGTAAATAAATTGCGCAGTGAATTCAGGGCAAAATTAGATAAAAGTCTTGCTGAATCAGCGGCTTACACTCCAAAAAAAGCTGACTGGTTCGGTGGAGTGTGGTCAAAATTAAGAAGAGCAAAGCTGAACGATTTGAGCGAATACTACACGGATTCTGGTGTTCCGCCAGATGAGCTGAAAAAATTAGGTGTGCGTATAAATAGCAATATCCCAAGTAACTTTAACATTAACAATAAGGTTAGAAAAATACTCGATGGCAGAATAGACAGCATAAATTTTGGTAGTAATATAGACTGGGCAACTGCCGAAAGTCTTGCGTTTGCATCACTGCTCACAGAAAGAATAGGAGTGCGTTTATCAGGACAAGACTCTGGTCGTGGAACTTTCTCGCACCGTCATTCAAGGCTTGTTGATCAGGTAACAGAAGAAGCATTTATTCCGCTAAACAATATAAATGAAAAGCAAGCTCACTTTGAGGTCATAGATAGCGCACTATCTGAGTATGCTGTAATGGGCTTTGAATATGGATATAGTCTTGATTCTCCGTATTCACTGGTGCTCTGGGAAGGACAATTTGGTGATTTTGCAAACGGTGCGCAAATTATGATCGACCAGTTTATCGCATCTGCAGAAACAAAGTGGTTGCGATCAAGCGGTCTAGTTTTATTGCTGCCTCATGGTTATGAAGGACAGGGACCTGAGCATAGCTCCGCACGTATAGAGAGATTTTTGCAACTCTGCGCAGAGGATAATATGCAGGTAGTTAATTGTTCCACTCCGGCGAATTACTTCCATGTCTTACGCAGACAAATGCATAGAGACTTTCGTAAGCCTCTGGTAGTGTTTACACCTAAATCGCTACTGCGCCACAAAAGAGCAGTATCTAACCTATCTGATTTTGAAGGAAAATTCCTCACAGTAATTCCAGAATGTAGAACAGGTTTAGTTTCGAATGATAAAATACGTAAAGTTGTAATATGCAGTGGTAAAGTTTATTACGACATATGTGAAGCACAAAAAATAAACGATATAGCAGTAATACGTTTGGAGCAATTCTATCCTTTTCCTGCAGATAAACTAAGTAATGAACTTGAAAAGTACAAAAACGCTGAAATTATATGGTGTCAAGAAGAACCAAAAAATATGGGAGGATGGTTTTTTGTCAACCCATTGATAGAAGAAGTGTTATCTAATCTCGATATCCAAGCAAAAAGACCTAAGTGTATCGCAAGACCTGCTGCTGCATCTCCTGCATGTGGTTATGTTAGTGTTCACACTCAGCAGCAGGAGGAGATTTTAAAGCAGGTTATGCAGGGGATCTAGCACAATTGTGCAAATATTGAAGCGAAAGCTGGCAAGCGAACATTGTTCATCAGATCTTGACGCTGGGCACTGCAGCCAGGCGCAATAGAAAACGCATTACACCAATAAAGCCCTTTTGGTACTCAAGCAAATATAAAAGATTTTTATTCTATTAAAAAAAATTTAATTTTTATTAAAATTTTCATTTATTTTTATTTAAAAAGTAAACATTATTAATATTTACTTTAATTAATATAGGATATATATGAATACAAAAATATTTGAGATGTTAATAAGGAGAACTGGTCTACGCAGAGATAGCAAAGCTGAGATCATACAGTTAAATAGAAATGAAAAAGCTTTTGTAGATGAGGATAAAGAATCTATCGAATTAGCTGAGGCCATTTTTGAAGAGAATAATATGTTTCGTTTCCGCAAATCAGGTCCTGCTATGGATTACATTTTGCACAAATTAATAAATGATAGGAAGCTTTTCGAGGAAATGAAAGATAGAGGTACAAGTATAATACGTCTTTTTTCTTTGTTATCAATGTATCATGGTCGTCTCAATTGCTGTGTTATAAGAAAAGGAGGGTGTATTACTGAGTGTGGCATACTTGATTACGCTGGCACCTATCCAGAACTAGTGCCTTTAGAGGACTTTATACTTATTGAGCCTTCCTCGTACCTCGAGTACATTGTGTTTGACAATGAGAATATCAGAAATAGGTTAGCTGAAGACTTAACTGAAGATAAAACAAAATTAGATATCTTTTTGAATGGAATTTTAGCAACAAAGAATTCGGATTTAGTATTATCTTGTATTAACAAGATAGAGGTTCTTAATGAGGAAGATAGATATTTTGTTAATCTCTTACAGAAAAACGGCATGCTAGACTACATCTTAAACAAAGATGATACAACACTTGCAAAATCAACTCTAAAGGAGTTGTTGAAGCTTTCTATTTTGCAGGAAGAAAAAAGCACTGAGTTAGAATCTCCCCAAGCTTCAAGTGTAAATGTTAGCAAAGCTCAGCAACATTGTAGTATATAGCTGGTGATAAAGTTTAAAATAATTGCATATACTGAGGCTCATTTAGGTATAGAGCCTCAGTGGTGCTTAATTTTTCAATTTATGGTAGACTAGTAGCCCTACTATGATGTGGATCTATGCTCGCTTATAACTAAAATTTCACTTCCACCAAGGGGATATTATTCCAGCTATTGCTTCCATAGTCATCAATAGAAGCGTTTAAGTAATCTGTATCAAAGCGCACGGGCACATCAAATTCGAAGCTCGCAGTGATTATTGCATCTTTTACTGGCGGTTTCATGAATGTTATTTCTCCCGTTGAATAATTTACTGAATATTCACTCTCTTCTTTACCATTTAAATAAATCTTTACTGTCCCATGCACTGGCTTTTTGATCATACGTATATGCTTATCTTCCCCACTTACATAAGTTTTGATTAGCTGAAAAGTCGTTTTTTTGTTATCTCCTATACCAATCTCTTGGTTGATGGCTATAAAATCCGACCAATCCTTAAAACGAAACCCTATTGCTTTACCTTTTCGTGCATGAAAAAATGTTATTAGTTCTAGTAGCTGCTCGTTTGATCTGACCCCGTAAGCTATGTTGTATCTAGTGCGTGCATGAGACCAATTGATGTTGCGCTGTTCACAACCATTGTGAGTTATTACAACGTCAGTGGAAAATTCCGGTCCTCCAGTGGAACCATAAGATATATTTTCTGGAAATCTAATTTCTGTGAATGACATATGTCCTCCTGTGAAAGTAAAATAGTTTGGTTGAAGAAAATGTTGTAATTTGAAAGCGTTTCACATAGTAAATGACGCTATGGAAAGTGGATGAGACTACTGAGTTAAACTGCTGTCACACCCACAATTACTATACTCAGGTTCATTTGAGTTGTCAAGCAAAAAAATAAAATTTTATGGCAAACTGTAACTAGCCTTGCTTGTGACTTAATTCATCTACTTTTTTGCGTAATACATTCAAATCAGTTGCTCCTACAAACAGGCTATCTCCAATTATTAAAAAAGGTGTACCACCTACTCCCAAATCTCTTACTAGAAGCCTACTGTTGTTTATCATTTGCTCAATTTTGTCCGCGTTATCTTTTATGGAATCATTAAAATCGTCCTCATCAATCCCTATGTTTTTCACTATATCCAATATGCTTTCGTCTGAAAATTCTCCTTTGTGACTTAAAGCAGCATGGTGAAAATCGAAATATTTTTCTTTATCGAGAAAATAGACAGCTAAAGCACTTTTTGCTGCCTTTAAAGAAGCGTTACCAAGTATTGGAGCATCCCTAAAGATATACTTAATTTTGCCGTCGTTAATTAACTGCTTTATATCATTCTTTATAGCTTTGCAATGTCCACAAGAATAGTCAAGGAAGCCTACAGCTATAACACTACTATTTTCATTTCCGGAGTAAGGATAAGTAAGGTCAAATATTTGATCCTTGTATTGTGAAATTTTACTTTTGGTTACATTATCTCGAGCAGCGTAACTACTTTTAATCGACTCCTCTTTGAGAGTTTTTACGATCTTATCAAAATTTCTGCTTATATAATTATCTAATTTCTCACCTATATAATCATCGTTTAGCATTTGGCTGCGATTTGAAAGCCAATTGTTTATTATCGGCAAGCTTGCTATTGCTATTATTAAAATTAATAAAAACGATATTCTAGACATACAATTTATTTAAAAACCTACAATATAAAACTTTTAGTACACATTTATCTATATATTAAAAGAAGCATCTAATGTTAATATATAAAAACATTTATATCAAGTGTATTTTATAACCAGTTTTGCCTCAAATGCAAACTTTACACAATAAAACTCAAGCACATTACCACAAAGTTCATCAGAAGACTTGGTAGCAGAGGCGCGCGGAGCGTAGATTTAAGTTGTTTCCGCTGTGTATAATTTTCCGCGGAATAAACATATGAACGAGCCAATAATTGGTAGAGAAAAAGAAATAGCTATTCTACAAGACAAACTTCTTTCTCAATCAGCCGAATTTATTGCTGTTTATGGTCGGCGTCGTGTAAATGTTGTATTATCTGCATTTTATCAGCATAATATAGAAGTAATGTAATGCAGATATTATGCCGATGCCAAATTATACGATTACTTCTAAAATTGCTAGTTGTCTTATAAGGATTGAAGCAGCAAAAGAAAAAGTGTTACATTTGCCGCTCACTGTATCAATGCTTTTGTCTCTTCGTGAAACTGCACGGCTTTATACCACACACTATTCTACTATGATTGAAGGAAATCGACTTGAACCTAAACAGATTGAAGAGGTTTTAAGTGGTAAAAGCCACTTTCCAAAATATAGGAGAGATGAAAATGAGGTTAAAGGATATTATGCAGCTTTAACTCAAGTTGAACAATGGGCAGCAAGGAGAATACCCATTACTGAGAAAGCTGTTCAAACACTACATGCTCTAGTAATAGCAAGTGGAAAATCTAAAATAAAATCAACACCTTATCGTGATGGTCAAAATGTTATCCGCGATAGTCTTACACGTGCAATAATTTATATGCCACCTGAAGCAAAGGATGTACCAAAGCTCATGAGCAGTATGATTGATTGGATTCGTAACAGTGAGCAAGTGCCTTGCCCAATTATTGCAGGTATTGCGCATTATCAATTTGTAACAATTCACCCTTACTATGACGGTAATGGTCGTACTGCAAGATTGTTGACTACATTAATTTTACACCTTGGTGGGTATGACCTAAAAGGACTTTATTCATTGGAAGAATATTATGCTAAGAATCTAGGAGCTTATTATGAGGCAATCAGTGTAGGTCCATCGCACAATTATTATATGGGACGAGCTGAAGCAGATATCACTAAGTGGGTGGAGTATTTCGTAAAAGGTATGGCAAATTCATTTGAGAACGTTTTACAACGTATAAATGAAGAAGAATACCACACTGATCAGACTGATCTTATACGTAAGCTTGATCCTAAACAACGCAAAGCTCTTGAGCTCTTCCAGGAGTTTTCCGCTATTACAGCTAGTCAGGTTGGCGAACTATTTAATTTTAAGCCTCGTACCAGTGCGCAACTTTGTAAAAAGTGGGTGGAAATGGGGTTTATCAAGATTGTAGATTTTTCCAATAGAGGAAGGAAATACAAACTTAGTAAGCAATATGAAGATTTGATCTCAAATTAACTGAAAGCTCGCTAGACAGTGCATAGGTCAAATTTCAATAAAGTGCTTGAAAACTAGATATAAACTTAAAATTTTAAAAACTGGAATATGTACAACAACTTACGCGACTTCATCAAAGCCTTAGAAGAAAAAAAAGATCTGATTAGGATTAAGGAGGAAGTTTCAACAGTTCTTGAAATGACAGAAATTCATCGCAGAGTTTTGTCAAGCAAAGGGCCAGCGATCATTTTTGAAAATGTTATCACAGAAAATGGCAAAAATTCGATTCCAGTTTTGGTGAATTTATTTGGTACTATTAAGAGGATTGCATTGGGGTTGAACATAAATCCTGATGAACTAAGAGATCTTGGTAAACTTTTAGCATTTTTGCAATCACCTGAGCCGCCAAAAAACTTTAAGGATGCTATAAAAATGTTTCCTTTGTTGAAAGTCGTGTTATCGATGCGAAGTAAAGTCGTGAGCAAGGCTCCATGTCAAGAGGTAGTGCTAACCGGAGATGAAGTGGACCTAAGTCTACTGCCCATTCAAACATGCTGGCCAAATGAACCTGCACCACTTATCACCTGGCCGATTGTGGTAACAAAAGGACCCACGAAAGAAAAGCAAGATAATTTTAATCTTGGAATATATCGTATGCAGGTTATAGATAAAAAAACAACACTAATGCGTTGGCTTGCACAAAGAGGTGGCGCAACTCACCATAAGCGTTGGAAGGAAGAAGGCAGAGATATGAAATTTCCTGCTGCTGCTGTGATCGGTAGTGATCCTGCAACGATTATTGCTGCGGTAACTCCAGTGCCAGAAACATTGTCAGAATACCAATTTGCTGGACTACTGCGAAAGAAGCCGCTTGAGCTTGTAAATTGTAAGACTATTCCACTTCAAGTGCCAGCTCACGCAGAAATCGTTCTGGAAGGCTATGTGAGTTTGGATAGCTATCAAGACGAAGGGCCATACGGAGACCACACTGGCTACTATAATTCTGTTGAGCAATTTCCTGAATTTAATATTACTGCAATTACTATGCGCAAAAATCCAATTTATCTCAGCACTTTCACTGGCAAGCCACCTGATGAACCATCGATTCTTGGTGAAGCACTCAACGAAATTTTTGTGCCCATTCTTATCAATCAATTTCCAGAGATAGTGGACTTTTATCTGCCACCGGAAGGTTGCTCATATAGAATAGCGGTAGTGTCGATAAAAAAATCCTATCCAGGGCAGGCAAAAAGAATTGTTATGGGCATACTTTCCTTTCTAAAGCAATTTTTATACACGAAGTTTATTATCGTTGTTGATGATGATATAAATGTACGTGATTGGAAGGAAGTGATGTGGGCAATGTCAACAAGGATGGACCCTGTGCGTGATACAATCATGATAGAAAATGCACCTATTGATTATTTAGACTTTGCTTCCCCTGAAAGTGGACTTGGAGGTAAGATGGGATTTGATGCGACAAATAAAATCCCGCCTGAAACCAAACGAGAGTGGGGAAAGAAAATTGAGATGAGTGAGGAAATAGTAAGGAAAGTCGCGGAGAAGTGGGAGGAATATATGGACTAGACTTCTTGCATAAAAGCAGAAAAAAGTTTGGCGTTTTTTATAATGCCGCATTAACTGATAATTGTGATTTAAGTTCGTCACAGTGCCCTTTTTTTGTCATCCTATAGCTATACCGCCGCGGTATCTCTTAGCCGCTAACAAGTAGTGGGATGACGAGCTTATCGTCATCCTGCCGCGAACCGTCATACCGCGATTCATTCGCGGTATCTCAGCCGCTAACAAGCAGCGGGATACTTAGGGATGACGGTTGTTGTTTAGCTATAAATATTAAGAAATTTACCAAATGAAAAAAAAGGCAAAAGAAGCCCTGGGGTTATTATCCGCTTTAAAATATTGGCGTTTTTTATGTTTTAAACGCTTGACAAGCGAGATTCAGCCGCTTTTAATTGCAACTAACTTACGCTGCAAATGTTTAAGAAATTTACTAAGCAGAAAAAAAGACAAAGAATCCCCGAGTTAGCTAGTCTTTTACTATCTCTGTCGAGTATTGGCATTTTTTGATGTCTTGTAACGCTTTATAAGCGCGTTCAGCTTATTTAGATAAAAATCTAGATGTAGATGAAGTTTTGTAAAGACATACAGTATCTATATACTGCAAAAAATTGAACATAAGACGCCGATACATTAAGTAACCCTTACCTTTTAATCTGCAGATTGGCGAAAGCAAATACAATAGCTTCAGTTTCATGATAAGAGGGCTGGCGGAGTTTGTCAAGCAATTTTCGTTTCTGCGAGTACCTGAGTTTATTGACTTCATTAGAGCCAAAACTCTTGAGACCTAGGTGATAATTCTATCTAAAAGGATGCCAAAAAAGAGAAGCAACCCTACGTAGGAATTATTTTTAAATATGGACATGCATTGACTGGGATCGTCAGGATTGAAATTTTTGTATTGGCGGTGAAATATGAACCCTACAGCAAGTAGAGCAATATAAAAAATGTTATTTAATGATGATAAGATACCAGCATATAGCCACGTCATAAGAGATATTAAATAAAATCTTTTCAACCAAGATTTTGTTGTATCACCAAAATATAATGCGGTAGATTTCATCCCGAGTTTTTCATCATCTTTTTTATCTTGATGGGCGTATATGGTGTCATAGCTAAGTGTCCAAAAGACGCATCCTATATAAAACAGCAAGGATTCTATACTGATCTGGTTTGTTATTGCTGCTGAGCCCATGAGCGATCCCATATTGAAGGTAAACCCTAAGAACAATTGTGGCCACCAAACATACCGCTTTAATAAAGGGTAAGTAGCTATCATACACATTGAGATTATTCCAAGTATGAGTGTAGTTTTATTAGTTAATAATAAGATTACCAGGGCAATAGACAGTAACAGTGAAAGTAAAGCTAAAGCCTGCTTTATGTTTAATGCACCACTTGCAAGTGGCCTATATTTTGTTCGTTCAACGTGCGCATCTATTTTTCTATCGAAGATATCATTGATTATGCACCCTGCGGGTCTCATTAAAAATGCACCTATAGTAAACAAAACAAGGAGAAAAAGAACCTGATACGATAGAGAAGTTGAGGCTAAAAGAATACCGCTCAAACTGGGAAATAGCACAAGCCACAAACCTGTTAAACTGTGCAACCTCATTAATGAAAAGTAATGGTTGAAATACATTAATTAAGTGTGATTATGTAATATTTTGCTTACATTAACAAAATTATCGAACGCTAAATCAGGCTTGAAAACTAACTCAGGTATAAATCGCAAATCAACATAACACAATATAGATTTACGTATTGACCATGCAGACTGGTTCATTTCATTAACAACAGTGTTAATATCACAATTATTCTCAGAAGGATCTCCAGTGCGTCTTTTTTCTGGATCTAAGTAGTCAGCTACTTGAATATTCAATGAAGATAACACAATATATACATCTGCTTTTTTCAAATCTTTACTTAATTTTACGTCAGATACCGCTACATTTTTATTGAACACCTTACCTTCCATTAGAACTCTTGATATTGCTCTATGCAATACCGATGCTATCTTTAGGTTTCTAATTTCCTTTTTCATATCCAGCTACTATAACACCCTTTCTTCTTGCACTAATTGATAAGCTTCCAAAATATCTCCAACTTTAATATCGACATTACCCTCTAGTGATACTCCGCATTCAAAGTTTACACCTACTTCTTTAACATCATCTTTAAATCTACGTAGTGCTTTTAACTTTCCTTCATGCACCAATTTGCCACCACGCATTACCTTAATTAAAGAATCTTTTCTTATGACTCCATCACTTACGTAACATCCAATGATATTACCAGCTTTAGATACGTTAAATATTTGCCTCACAGATGCAAAGCCAACACGAACCTCTCGTGTAACAGGCTTTAACATTTTAGTTAAATACATTCTCATGTCGTCAATGAGCTCGTATATTATGTTATAAGTATGTATTTCTATACCTTTTTGTTTTGCCAAGTCCCTTATTTTTGAGTCCACTTTTACATTAAAAGCTAAAATTACTGCACTTGATGCTTCTGCAAGCAGCACATCTGAATCTGTTATCCCTCCTACTGCTTTGTGTAGGATATTTAATTTCACTTGGTCTTTACCGAGTTTATCAATTGAACTTGATATTGCTTCAATAGAACCAGTTACATCGCACTTTAAAACTACAGATAGTTCTTCTGTTTCGCTGTTATTACGACTGAATATATCTAAATTATTGTCGCCCAAATCTTCTTTCTTTTTCTTGATTAACTCTAGCCTGTATTCAACAATTTCACGCGCCTGCTTTTCAGAATTTACAACAACAAATTTATCTCCAGCATTTGGTACACCATTTAGACCAGTAATTTCAATTGGAGCGGAGGGTAGTGCTGCTTTTTCTCTTTGACCGAGGTGATTAACCATACTACGTACTTTGCTGTATGTTGTACCAACTACCAATATATCACCAACCTTTAACGTTCCTTCTTCAACTATCAATGTGGCTGATATTCCTTTCGCTTTATCTATTTTGGATTCTATTACCCATCCAAGTGCTCGACAATCTTCTATTGCTTCTAGCTTCATTAATTCAGCGATTAACAAAATCGCCTCTTCTAGTTTATCTAAATTAGTTTTCTTTTTTGCTGATACTGGCATAATCATAACATCACCACCAAGCCCTTCAGGGATGAGATCATATTGAGGCAAACTATTAATTATTTTTTCTACATCACCAGGCTCAGATTTATCAATTTTATTAATAGCAACTATAATGGAAACATTTGCTGCTTTTGCATGATTTATTGCTTCAACTGTTTGTTTCATGATTCCATCGTCAGCTGCAACTACTATTACAACTATATTAGTAATATTGGCACCACGTGCACGCATCGCAGTGAACGCTTCATGTCCTGGTGTATCAATAAAGGTAATTTTTTGCTTATCTTTTGTCGTTATTTGATAAGCACCTATGTGTTGAGTTATGCCACCTGACTCTCTTTCTGCAACATTAGATTCACGAAATGCATCGAGCAATGAGGTTTTACCATGATCGACGTGTCCCATAAAAGTGACGATTGGTGGTTTAGGTTTTTTAGGCAGGCTTTCTCTGCCTTCTATAAAAAATAAATCTTTTTCTCTGTTGGTATCGCTCACTCGTTTAGCCGTATGATTAAATTTTTCCACTATTTCACATGCTATATCTGGATCCACCAGATCATCTACTCTATAACTCTCACCGACTTCTTCTTTGAACATTTTTAGCACACTCTTGCTATCTTCTGCCATGCGAATAGATAACTCCCTGATAGTTATTTTGTCTGGTATAATAACTTCTCTTGATATATTTTTACCCTTAGTAAACTTTGACTTTCTACCTCTTATACCAAACCTTTGCTTAAATACAGGGGGTTGTTCAGTTTTTTCATCTATTGCCTGTGCAATTACCAGTTTAGAATGCTTAGAATATATATCTTTGTTGACTTTAAAAGACTTTTTATCGTTGTCCTCATGGTCAATACTATCTTCTTTTGGTTCAACTAAGTGGGTATTACTTAAAACTTGCTTATTTATTTCCTTAGATAAAGCGTCCGCTTCATTTTTCTCGTCAATCTCTTTATTGCTGTCTTCTTTTGCTGTTTTCTCTTTTTCTTCTCTCTGATTTCTTTCTTTCAGCAAAGCAGCATTCTGCACAGCATTAATGCGAAAAATTTGTTCTTTCTCTGTTAAAGAACATAATTTACTCTCGTCAAATAAATTATGTTCTTCTGCATCATGAGATTTTTTTCTTCTTTTTTTTACTACTGTAGCTCCAGTACTTGGGCTAGCTGAAGAGTTTAAATTGAGGTCTAATTTAAGCTTGCTTAAACCTTGGAGCGTTAATTTTTTATCACTGATATCTTCATTATTCATATTATTTTATTATATTAATCCAAGCTTTTTACGTGCTTCTATGATTATTGAATCTACTGTATCTTTTAGATCTTCTTTGCTATCGGATGAGGAAGAGAGTATGCTGCAAAACTCATAACTTGATAAATCTGCTATGTCCTCTAAAGTCTTAATATCATGCTTACTAAGAGCAATTTTATTGTCTATTGATAAAGTTAAATTGATTACATCATCCTCCATACCTAAACTTTTTAGCTCTTCTATTTTTCTATCATTTTCTGCTTTCAGGTACTTATTTGCTCTATTGTGAAGTTCGTTTGCAATATCTTCATTAAAGCCCTCTATTGAAGCAAGCTCTTTAATTGAAGCGCTAGATATGTCTTCTACACTTGAAAAACCTTCTGTTACCAATAGCTGACCCATAATCTCTTCTAAGTTTAAAGCTTCAGCAAATAAAGCTGAACATTGACTAAGTTCTTTACTTCGCCTTTCTGATTCTTGCTGAGTGCTTAATATCTCAATTTTCCATCCAACAAGCTCTGAAGCTAATCTTACATTCTGGCCCTTTTTTCCTATCGCTAAACTCAATTGATCTTCAGCAACTATTAACTCTATGCAATTTTCATTTTCATCAATAATAACCTTCGATACTTCTGCAGGAGTAATGGCTTTAATAACGAATTGACCCAAATCTGAGGAGTAATTTATAACGTCAATTTTTTCACCATTTAATTCGTGTATAATAGTTTTTATTCTATCTCCCTTAACTCCAACACAAGCACCTACTGGATCAATGTTCTTGTCGGGAGAGAAAACGGCAACCTTAGACCTTGAACCAGCATCTCTAGCTATACCTTTAATTGTCACTAATCCGTCAGCAATTTCTGGTATTTCTTGATTTAATAATGCCTCCAAAAAGCCTTCATGAGTCCTAGAAAGAATAATTTGACGTCCATCATCAGAGCGCTTAACAGTCTGTATGTAAGCTTTAACCTTATCACCTTCACGAAATGATTCACCACCAGTTAAATTTCGCAATGGAAGATATGCCCTAGTGCCATTTATGTCTATAATAAGATCTGAATATTCTACTTGTTTAACAATACCATACCTTATTTCTCCCACTTTATCTTTAAACTCCTCATATTGCTTTTTTGACTCTTCATCTTTAATTACTTGAGCAATCTTTTGCTGGGCAATTCTTGCTGAAGCAAGATCAGTGTTAAGAGAGAGCAATTCACTAACAGTATCTCCAACTTTTGCATCTCCTTTTATTAATTTAGCTTGTGTAAGCGTAATTGATTCACACTCAGTATTCTCTTTTTCATTTGATTCATCATCAATAACTTTTAGTTTTCTATATGAAGTAACTTTGCCTGTGTTTCTATCTATATCAACTACAATTTTACTTTTGCTACCATATTTTTGATGAGCCACTGCTTCTATAGCACTTTCTAGTGCCTTTATTACAACATCAAAATCTAAACCTTTTTGAAGTGAAAGCTCTCCTGCTGTTTTTATTACATCAAGGCTTCCAACTATGTTATTCTTGTTACTTTTCTGCTTAACACTGCTTTTACGATTAGCAATCATAATAAATAAATCCAATGTAATTAGTTATAATTATAGCTCCAATGGGCAAAGAACACTATCTTAAATGTTAAATGATTGCTAATTTAAGTCAAGTTTTTTCATGTTTTTGTATAACAAGCAACGCAGGAGTAAAGAATAAAGTTAAAACCGTTGCAGCCAATATTCCACTTGCTATGGTTGTTGAAATGTCAACCCACCACTGGCTTGATGGAGCATCATATGTGATTTGTAGCGTAAAAAAATTGATATTTAACCTGGTAATCATCGGTATTAAACCAAGAACTGTGGTTGCAACGGTAAGCAATATTGGCCTAACGCGAGAAATTGCAGCGTTTATTACACATCGCTTGATGTCATTTTTGTGTACCTTAATTTGATGATGAAAGGCATCAAGCAATAGTATGTTATTATTCACTATAATTCCTGCCAAAGCAATTATCCCCACTCCACACATAACAACTACGAAAACTTGTTGGATAAGAAAGAAAACAAAAAACACACATGTTGTGGATAAAAACACTGCTGTCATTACGATAAATGTATGGTATACATTATTAAACTGTGTCACTAATACCAATATCATTAGTGTAATCGCTAATATAAAAGCCTTTAACAAAAATGCTCCTGATTTTTGTTGATCTTCTTTGTCGCCTTTAAAATCAATTTTTACTCCCTTGTCCCAATCCTGGGCAATAGAATTCTGAATGAACTTTACTCTTTCATCAACAAGATAGCCAGTATCAACGTCAGCAGAGATTGTCACTGTGCGTAATCCATCAATCCTGTTTAGTTTGTTTACCTTTTTTTCGGGAGCATATTTTACTATGTTGCTCATAGGATACGGGCCATTAACTGTATTGATAAAAAGATTGTCTATAGTCTTCATATTGCGGTCCTTTCTGGGGAAACGGAGTACAATATCGATTTCTTCATCCGTGTTATTTGGTCTATATTTTCCAATCAATACTCCATTTGTAACCATCTTTATAAAATCGCCAATGGTTGCAACACTTACTTCAGAGCTTGTAGCCTTACTCTTATCAACACTCATATTCCACTCTATTTCAGGTGCTGATCTGCTATCTTGAATATTTATAAACCCGGATGAAGGTTGGTTCATAATTTCTAGAATTTTCTCTGCTGCTAAATTCAAACTGGATACACTCCCGCTGAGGTTAATTTGTATTGGCTTGTCAGCCGACGGTCCTGGCTTTTCCTCTTGAACATTAATTATTATTCCTTTCATGTCTTGCACACTGCTCCTTATATCATTTAGTATGTGCTTAGCTTTGCGCCTGAAGCGCCAATCCATAAGTTCTAGTTGTATTCTGGCGATAACGTTGTCTGAAAATGCTCCTGATCTAGCATAAGAAACATGAATTTCTTTTTCAATGCTCAAAATGCGTTCTTCCACTTCTTTGAGTATCAGATCTCGTTCTTTGGCTGATAAGCTTTCTTTTGCTTTAACACTGATTAAAATATTATCTGAATCCACTTTCGGAAAAAACTTTACTCCAGGACCAAAAGTAAAGTACAGCACACTAAATGAAAACAAAACGAATACAGTAGCACATACGAATTTTTTAGGATGATCCAAAACCTTCTCTAGCATGCGTACGTAAGCTCTTATTATAGGCCCAGCATTTTTTATTTCACCACTTTCTATAGCACTCATTTTTTTTATTTCTTTTTTTGAAGTTATCGAAGGCTTACCAAATATTGCACCAAGTGTTGGTATAAAAACCAAAGCCATAATGAGCGATCCAGTCAAAGTTAGGATTATTGTAATTGGTATGTACTGCATGAATTTACCAACAGTATCAGGCCAGAATAATAGAGGAAAAAACACTGCTAATTTAGTTAACGTTGATGATAGAACCGGATAAAACATATCACGAACTGAAGTGTAAAAAGCTTCTACTTTGTCCATTCCGCAGATCATCTTTCTATCGGCATATTCGCTGATCACAATTGCATCATCAACCAGCATGCCAACAGCCATAATTAAACTGAAGAGCACAACGATATTTAAGGTTATACCCATAAAGTAAAGAGCTATTATCCCAATGAGAAAGGAACCGGGTATCGAGAGTGCCACAAGAATAGCAATCCTTGTTCCCATAGAAAGCATCATTATGATCAATATTAACAACACAGCAAATATTATGCCGTTTTCCAAGTCATCAAGCACATCGCGGACGTTTTTTGACTGGTCGTTTAAGTACACCACTTTTAAATTTTCAGGTAATTGATCTTTTGCCTTATCCATTAAGTATTTTACTTGATTTACTGTGTCTATTATGTTTTTTCCGTTACGTTTTGAAATTCCTAGCACGACACTAGGTAATCCATTAATGCGAGCAAATCCTTGGTGATCCTCAAACCTAGGGTATACTTTTGCTATATCTTTGATTCTCAAAACTGCATCGCCTTGAGATCTAATAGGAATATTCATAATATCTTCTATATCTTTTAATAACCCTGATATTTTAATCGAATATTTACCGGTATCATTTTCCAGTGACCCAGCTCCCACTAGTCTGTTATTGCTTGATATAGCTTGGAATATTTCGTTTGATTGAATGTTATATTTTGTTAGAACTGTGGGCTCAACTATCACTTCCACTGTTTCTTTACGCATACCTGCCACTTCAACTTTGAGAACATTTGGCAGAGATTCTATTTCTTTCTTTAGCTTGCGTGCTATTTCAGTTAAGGCTCTTTCTGGCAAATTACCAATTAAGCCGACATTGAGTATCGGAAATAAGCTCAAGTTTATTTCATTGATTATCGGAGATTCCGCTTCAACAGGTAACTTCGATTTTATGTTTGAAAGCTTTGAACGGACATTATCGAGCACTTCTTTATTATCATACTCTGTTCCAAATTCGAGTATCATGTGAGCACCATCATTAGTTGCAAAAGCTCTCAATTCTCTTACACCTTCGATGGATCTTAGTTCATTTTCTATAGGAAGCACTAATAGCTTTTCACTATCTTGAGCAGAAATCCCAGGAAGTCCAACAAACACGCTGATTATAGGAATCTGTATACCAGGATTGCTTTCCCTTGGCATTTTTACATAAACGTATGAACCGAAGATAAAAATTACTATAAGTAATAATACCACCGCCCTGTTTCGCTCTATGAGTAAGCTCTGCATGTTGAATGTTAGCTGAATATGTGCGTTTGTACAATATTATAGTCGAGATACATTGCATATTAATTAATCCTTGTGTAGCTTTAAAACTTTACGCAAATAATTAAAATTTTTGCAAAATTGCAAGTATAAGAAAATTTCTGTATAATAATTCTAGAGCAGTATTTGAGAGGTTATTATGGTGGCAATTCTAAATATAACAAAAGGCAAAAATAAAGTTATTGTGTCTGGATTAGCTGGAGCTTTATCAGCTTTAATATTTTTAACAGCAATCCACATTGCCGCAAAGATAGCCATTATCGTTTCTGCTGCTGCAGTTACTTACTTATTACTTTCGCTGATTCATAAAATAAGAACTAAAAAAGAACAGCCTGCTGAAATTACTGGTGTTTCAGGAGATGAAGGTGAAGAAAAAGGTACCGTAAAAGAACCAAAAAGAACTGAAACTGAGCTAGCAGAAGAAATAATAAGGAAAAGAGCAGAAGAGCGCATGGAGAAAGGATCACTTGGTGGCCCTATAAATGCGTTTGGCGAACCAATTCTTGATGAATTTAAGAACACTGAAGGCAGTCATTCTGCTGATTATACAAAAACTATGGTAGTACCTGAGAAAATTATTCTTGACATGTCAGATGATAGAAATCCTGCACAAAATAACTCTAGCTCTATAAAGAATCAGATGAAATCTCTCCCTGAACACATGGATGTATCTGGTAATCCACTTCCTGAGCAGCCACCGAGCAACCTTACCAATATAGGGCTTGGATCATCTAAAAGTACGCAGAAACTATCTGCTGCAGACTTGCTATTACAGTATGGGAATGTAAATAATGATGTGAGGAAAGTGCTAGAATGGCCAATTACCTCAAAGGAGTTTAATGGGTTAGGGTTTAACAGGTAGTTGCTATATCAAACTCTCCATCTTATATTGAGGATCAGATGCAATGCCATACACTCTATTTGGCGGAGCAATTTTGTTCTCTATACCAAAAACTATACCTTCAATTATTGCTGTGAGTACTTTTTCAAGGTTACAATCTGTTCCAGGAACACGGTGCTCTAGGCGGCATCTTTTGGAATCGTTGCCAAAATAGGGAATTCTTATCGCAGCAGTTCTGTTATTTACTCCCCAACTAATCGTAGTTGGAGTGTGAATATCCGGATACTGAAATCTTAAATATGAATCATCATTTGGAGCAAAAAACAACATATGTTTTTTCATCATTGCACATAATCCACCAATACTATGAATCAGATAGTCACTGTACTTTTGCTCATTGATATAAAATAAGTTACCGTTATTTGAATTCACGAGATTAACATGCACATTTAATGCACTGCCTGCTCTATCCAAATAAGGCTTTGCTTTAAAAGAAACATTCCCACCTAGTTTTTGTGCTGTTTCAGTAAGTGATTGTTTTGCTAACTCAAAATGCTTAATTAAATTGTAGGAGTTCGTATAACAACCACTTTTTATCTCATACTGATGTGTAGAATTCTCCTTCTCGCAAGAAAATTCAAGAGATGCTATTTTATTTTTGATGCTATTCAGAAATAAGTATTCTTTTTCTATTCCTTCAATGTAAAACTCTAGTTCAATACCGAATACAGCATAACAACTCAAATTACTTAATATAATCATAAATTTGCTTCAGTAAATCTATATTAGGTTAGCTATATTTATATGAATACTTTACTTATTTGCCAGTAAATTTAACATCTTATTTATACATAATGTATTACTGTTTTTAATAGCATGCTTCTAATCCTCGATACAAGCGACATTTACAAATTTTTCATTTTTTTGAAATAAAAATGATCAATTTTAATGTTTTTATACCCTTTACAACCCATCAAAAAATCACCATAATTTTTAGTATGTATTAAGTAGTATTAGCTTTTCATTTTGCAGTAAGCTATTGATTATCTTATATTTTTCTAATTATTGCTTTTTTCTTGGTGTGGTATATGAACTTAACTAGCCCTAAGGTTTCTACTATGTTTTTTGATCAGATTATTACAGTAACGGATCACAATGTTACTTGGGAAAAAATCCAAAATTGTCTTTATAATCTTTATGGAGAAGCAACATATAATAGCTGGCTGAGTTCACTAAAATTTGTCAGTAGCAGAAATGGGGAAGTTCTTTTATCCGTGTCAACAAGGTTTATAAAAGAGTGGATTACAGTTCATTACATGAAAAAAATATTATCATTATGGCAAAGCGAAGATAAAAGTATACGTTCTATTGATATTCAAGTAATTGAGGAGAGGAATTCAAATTTTAATGTTATACTAAAAAACAGAGAGGAAAGTAATCATAATCTTGGTTCGCCGCTGGATCCAAGGTTCACCTTTGATAATTTTGTAGTGGGAAAGCCAAATGAATTAGCATTTACGGCGGCAAAGCGTGTGGCAGAATCTATAGATCCAATATTAGGCAGCAATCCTTTGTTTCTATATGGTGGAGTGGGACTTGGTAAAACACATCTAATGCATGCTATAGCTTGGCACATAGTCAATTCCCCATCAGCAAAAAGAAAAGTGGTGTATTTATCAGCAGAGAAATTCATGTACCAATATATTACAGCGCTGCGAAGCAAAGATATTATGTTATTTAAAGAGCAATTTAGATCAGTAGATGTATTGATGGTAGATGATGTGCAATTTATCAGTGGTAAAGATAGTACACAAGAAGAATTTTTTCACACTTTCAATGCATTGATAGACCAAAATAAACAATTGGTTATATCAGCTGATAGGTCTCCTAGTGATCTTGATGGAGTGGAAGAAAGAATAAAATCACGACTCGGTTGGGGGTTGGTGGCAGATATTAATGAAACAACTTTTGAATTAAGGCTTGGTATATTGCAGGCAAAAGTGGAGCAGATGAATATGTATGTTCCGAAAGATGTCCTAGAGTTTTTAGCAAGGAACATAAAATCTAATATAAGAGAATTAGAAGGAGCATTAAATAAGGTTACCCATACCTCATTAATTGGAAGAAGTATGACGGTAGAATCAGCTAGTGAAACCCTAATCGATCTTCTTAGGTCAAATCATAGGTCAGTCACAATAGAAGAAATACAAAAGAAAGTAGCTGAATTTTTCAATATAAAGGTTGCAGATATGCAATCCAATAGAAGGCTTCGCAGTCTTGCAAGGCCAAGACAAATAGCTATGTATTTTGCCAAAAAATTTACGCAAAAAAGCCTACCAGATATTGGGAGAAACTTTGGTGGCAGAGACCAT
Source organism: Wolbachia endosymbiont (group A) of Opomyza germinationis (assembly GCF_964264765.1). NCBI lineage: Bacteria > Pseudomonadati > Pseudomonadota > Alphaproteobacteria > Rickettsiales > Anaplasmataceae > Wolbachia > Wolbachia endosymbiont (group A) of Opomyza germinationis. The sequence goes on along the minus strand of NZ_OZ183482.1, from coordinate 859,430 downwards.
GCTACTGTTATACATGCAGTAAAACAAGTAGAAAATTTTATAAAGACCGACTCAAAATTTGCTGATGAAATCAATCGATTAAAAAAAATGTTTAAGTAGCGTTTTTAAAATAGCTAATAACAAATCCTAAAATGAATCGACTATAGTTTTAATCCGTTTAAGTTTAAAATCTTCTGTTAGCTTCGCAGAATACATTTCCTTATTGTGTTGATTATAGAAGGTAAATTCGTGATCATCTAAATTTAGTATTGCAAAGCCAAAGCCAAAAAAGTTTCTAACCTCGTGTGCTAAGTAGTTTTTACCATTTGAATAGTCAAATTCTACATTTTGATAAACAGATTCTTGATCTTGAGCGTGTAATGATGCACCACCGTTTCCAACTATAATTTGGTCTGGAACATTATCCATTAATAAAATCTGGGCTATATGAATGTGGCCAGAAACTATGGTAGTAACATTGCTTGGAAATTTATCTCCAAAAGCTTCGATTTGTGTAAGATTACCATGGCTTTTTAATGTCAAAAATTCTTTTTTTGGAGATCTCCAAAGCGGTTTATGAGTTAAAAACCACATGGGCTTGTCAGAACTATTTTGTATCAATTTATCAAATTGCCTCTCAAAAGCATCAATTGTGCTTTGGGTTGTAAAAATATCCTCACCGGATGAAGAGTCGAAGATAAAAAATTTCATCGGTCCAGCATCTAAGGACCAACTAGAAACGAAGTTTCCACATTTTTCAGACGAAAAGGGGTATGAATCTAGATACCTGAACCATCCTTCATAAGCTCTATCACAACTCTCATGGTTTCCACGAACAAAAAGGAAAGGGGATTGTGATAAAATATCCTTTGCAGGCTCAAACCAATCAGCGTACCAAACTTCTTTATTATATCCATAAATATCGCCACACTTTTTTGTATTTCTACATTTTGTTTGTCTATAATGATAATCACCAACATGGATAATTAAATCTGGTTTATGAAGGGCGATTGAATCTAAATTTTTTTTTAAAGGCCAGCTATCTACCGAATTACATTCCTGCTGAAATAACATATTTATTCTACAGCCCGTGTCACCAATGAAAGCAATTTTATTAACCTTTTTTGGTAATATAGGAACCCGTAGATCCTCAATACTAATGTTTTTGGCACTTGTTTGTACTGTCAGTTCACAAACTGTTTCGTTATGACCACCATTGTTAATTGAGCTGCGATTCAGCATTTCTGTTTCCTCGCCATCAACATAAACAATGGGACACATGTCATTGTCCGTAATTGCGCGTATGCTTAGTTTATTTTCTGGGATAACTTGAGACCATGTGTATAATATTTGTGCATGGACGAAATGAAAGCTAGTTATAAGAGAGAGAGCTAAAAAAATAAAGATATTAGCTATATTCATTTGTATAAAAACCTAAGTTAAAAATTAGTAGTAAGGTTATCTTAAATGATTAAAATTTATAATCACAAAATTCATAATCAAATTATACAAACAATTTCTAAATTATTCTAGTATCAGATTGACACTCTAGATGAAAAATTCTAAAATGATTAAGTAATTTAAAATAATTATATAAAAACTAGAATATAGTGCGGCCGTGGTGGAATTGGTAGACACGCAGCGTTGAGGTCGCTGTGGCTCATAAGGCCTTGGAAGTTCAAGTCTTCTCGGCCGCACCAGTTTTTATCGCTGTTTAATATGGGTAAAAATGTTTATAGGAAATCAGAGTAGCAATAAGGTAGAAAGAGCTATCAGCGAAATCAGGCGCGGTCGGCCAATTGTAATATATGATGAAAGTAATTACCTATTGTTTGCTGCTGCTGAGGCTTTAGAAAGAGATTTATTTAATCAATACAAGCTTACATCAAGTAATGTATATGTTACTTTAACTTCAAGTAAGGTAAAATACATATCTCAGAATAAAGAACATAACAGCAAACGTCTGTTGGTGAATAATTTTGATGAACTGCTCTATTTAATAAACTGTTCAAAGGAAGATTGCATAAAAGAGTTGCAATGCTCAAAGACAATAGATGAATGTGCTATTGCCTTGCTTAAGTTCTCAGAATTATTGCCATACGCGTTAGTGGCTGATATGACTTTTGAGAATAACCATGAAATGCGAAATTGGTGCGAGAAAAATGACGTTATTGCACTGGACACGTCATTCATAAATAATTTTCAAGAAAATCAGGATGTATATGAAGTGTGCAAAACATCATTATTTTTAAAACAGACTCAAGAAGTAAATATCATATCTTATAGAACCGAAAGTGGTGGAAGAGAACATCATGCAATTATCATTGGCAATCCAGATAAAGATGACGAACCATTAGTGAGAATTCATTCTTCGTGCTATACGGGTGACTTGTTAGATAGCTTGTCATGCGATTGCAGAAGTCAGTTACATCAAGCAATTCAAATGATAGCTGACTCTGGAAGTGGTATTATATTGTATTTGATGCAAGATGGAAGAGGCATTGGTTTAACTAATAAGTTAAGAGCGTACAGTATGCAAAGAGGACATAATCTTGATACTGTTGATGCAAATAGAATATTGGGTTTTGAAGATGATGAAAGGAGTTTTGCTGTTGCAGCTAAAATGCTTAAGAAATTGAACATTAACAAAATCCAATTACTTACAAACAATGATAGGAAATTGTCAGAATTGGAAAGTAGTGGTATAGGAGTTACAAAGTGTCTACCACTTATTGTGGAACGTAATAAATATAACGATTCATATATGGAGACAAAGTTTGGTAAATTAGGCCATAGATTAAGAGTTTTTTAGCTTTTTTGCTGTAACTACTTTGTTAATTTGCTATGTTTATTAACATAAGTTAAGATTTTTAGGAATACTAAAATGCTAAGATTTTTTAAGCGAGAAAAAAATACTGAATCCTTAGATAAGGATATAAATTGGAATTCAAACCGCTACAGCACAGTTATTGCTCAAAGGAATATTCTACTTTTATTTGCATTAATATTATTAGCAACGATCTCTATCAGCATATTAGTCATATTTAAAATTAGCACAAGTAGCACTATTGAGCCATTTGTTATAGAAATTGACAAGAAATCAGGAATAGTGCAATTGGTTGATCCTGTCACAGTAAAACAGTATTCTGCAGATGAAGCGCTAAACGATTATTTTATTTCAGAGTATATAAAAGCAAGGGAGGTTTTTGATCCATATCATTATAATTATAACTATTATACAAAGGTGAGGTTGTTTTCCTCACCTGATGTGTATAATGAATTTAGAAATTATGTAGGATCGCAGAATATGGATGATCTTTTTAATTTATATTCAGATACCAAAAGTGAATTTAAAATTCGCTCAATTCAAAAGTTGGGTAACGATGCTCTTCAGGTGAGATTTTTTGTGGAATTTACACGGAAAGATGGAAGTTCTACGAGAAAAAATAAGATAGTTATTATGTCATATAGATATGCATCGCTTGAAATGGATGATCAGCAAAGATATATTAACCCATTAGGATTTCAAGTTATTTCATATAGAGTAGATGATGAATATGTATAGGATATTATTAGTTTTAGCTTTACTTGTAAGTGGCAATTTAAACGCATCCATTAATTATAATGAGCCTATTTCTATAGATAGTAGAATAAAGACTTTTGTGTATAGCCCTAATGAAGTATTTACGGTGGTTTTTAGTCAGGGTTACTATTCTTATATTGAATTTGCGGAAGGAGAAAAAGTTAAAAATATCGCTGTTGGTGATGCATCAAGTTGGAAAATTAATCCTTATGACAATAAATTGCTTATCATGCCATTTGAAGTTAGTAGTCGCACTAACATGATTATTACGACAACTAAAAAAAGAAATTACATTTTTGATTTAATCTCAAGGCCAAACTACGATAAATACCCGGATACTGATGCTAAGAAAGTAGATCACGATTATTCTGCTGAAAAGGATATATCTTACGTAGTACGTTTTTATTATCCTCAAGAAGAAGGTGAATTTGATGTTGATTTAGATGAGGTTTCTTTACCTACTCAAATGCAATATACTACAGACAAGCTAGAAAAAATAATACAAGAAAATGATACGAAGTACAATTATACATATATTGATGAAGGTGGTAATGCGGATATAGTTCCGATCGAGTTATTTGATGATGGTTATTTAACCTATTTAAAATTTAGAAATAATAATAAAATACCTCAGGTTTTTGTAGAAGGGGAGGATAAACCTTGTAAAAGGCTGTTATTTGATGATTATGTTATAATAAAAGGAGTACATAAAAAGCTATTTATGCGTTATGAAGATGGTGAAGTTGAAATTATAAATAGGTCACTTTAGCTGTGGTACATGCAATATGAATAAAGAAAGGCGTAACAATTCAGAAGATGAATCAGAAATAGAGAATAAGGTAGTAACAGTTGGCTCTAATCAAGGTCATAGGGCATTGATGGTCATTATTTTAGTGCTTCTGGCTGGTGGAGTGTATTATCTCTATTTTAGTCCTTCTCCTAAAGAGGGTTCAGAAGTTATTAAAAAAGAGGAAACAAAGCAAAACGTTCAAGAATTGAAAGGAAAGTTGGAACAAGTTCCAGATAATGTAATGGTTCCTGAAAGAATAATAACTGATCCCTTACCACCCTTACCTCCTCTTCCTACACCACTAATCATACCAGAAATAAAACAAATTAGAAAAGAAGAAGTGATGAAAAAAGAAGAAGAGAAACCAAAAGAAACTCCTGTGTCAAATATACCTATTTTGCCAAAGCAAAATTTTCCTTCTAGTAATGTTATGGGCAATTTACCTACCTCGTTTCCTACAATAGGGGGTGGCGGTTATCCTAGAGACAGACGTAGTGCACAGATGTTGACAATTTCAGGTGGTAGTGGAGAGAACAAGGCTGCTGATGCTATTTTATCCGACACTTCAGCACAATCGAGCAAAGCTACCAGAGTAGGAAAGCTTGGTTTAATGATTACTCAAGGTAAAATTATTGATGCTGTTCTTGAAACTGCAATAAACTCTGATCTGCAAGGAATGCTGCGTGCTATGGTGAGTAGAGATGTTTATGCAGAAACTGGTGATACAGTTTTAATACCTAAAGGCTCAAGATTGATAGGCAGTTATTCATTTGACTCGAATGTTGCTAAATCTCGTGTAAATATAAACTGGAATAGAGTGATTCTGCCACATGGAATAGATATTGCAATCTCATCACTTAGTACTGACGAGCTTGGTAGAGCAGGAATAGCAGGAATAGTTGATAACAAAATAGTAAGTGCGTTATTCTCTTCGGTGACACTTGCTGGTGTTTCGATTGGTTCTGCTGTTATAGGGCAAAAGGCTTCTAATCTTGTTGATACGCTAACTGTCAGAGATGCAGTAAAGTCTATCACTGCAACCGAAATAGATTTTTCTTCTCTCCAACTCATTATTGACCCAGAAAAGAAGATATCTAGTGACAAATGGAAATTAGGCCTTGGGGCTATCGGAAGAATTCGGAGTGCCAAAAGCAGACAAGATTTACTAAAAATAATGAAAGAGGAAATAGCAAAAGCACTAGGAATTGAAGAAGACGAGGTAAATATAAGCCTGGAAATTGTAAATCAACTGTTAGAACAAATTCAAAGAAAAAGCAAGTCTGTTTATGATGAAGCAATCGGGAAATCAATCGAGGATTTTTCTAAAGATATGCGGGATGTAGTGGGCAGATATACAGATAAAAAACCAACTATTTATGTTGATCAAGGCACTGCATTGAAAGTATTTGTTAACCAAGATATAGTATTTCCTCCACAGGCAATATTAAATCAATGAAATGAACTATGCTGCACTTGATACATATTTGGAGCCATTACAAGGCATATTTCAAGAAGAAGGCGTAAATGAAATATCAATAAATAAGCCAAAGGAAGTATGGATTGAAAATCGCGGTGAAATAAGGTGTGAAAAATTAGAAGTATTCGATCTTAACCATTTGAAATCTCTTGGCAGACTGATTGCTCAAGCTACAGAACAAAAACTTAGCGAAGAAGCGCCGTTACTTTCGGCAACATTACCAAATGGTTATCGTATACAGATAGTATTTCCGCCAGCATGTGAACCTGATAAAGTAGTCATGTCGATTCGTAAGCCTTCTAGCATGCAGTTAGCACTCGATGATTACGAAAAAATGGGGGCTTTTTCTGAAACTGTTACAGAAGCAACTGATAATCCAGTTGACCGTCATTTGGATTTATTGTTAAGGCAAAAAAAAATAAAAGAGTTTTTAGAATACGCTGTAATAAGTAAGAAAAATATTATAATTAGTGGTGGAACTTCCACTGGTAAGACTACTTTTACTAATGCTACTTTGCGTGCTATTCCAGATGAGGAAAGAATTATTACTGTTGAGGATGCAAGGGAAATCGTTTTGAACGATCATCCCAATAAAGTCCATCTAATTGCCTCTAAAGGAGGGCAGGGCAGAGCAAAAGTAACCACTCAAGATTTGATAGAAGCGTGCTTACGTTTAAGGCCAGACAGAATAATAGTTGGTGAGCTCCGTGGAGCGGAAGCTTTTAGTTTTCTTAGGGCGATAAATACTGGTCACCCTGGATCAATATCAACCCTTCATGCGGATAGTCCAACAATGGCCCTTGAGCAAATAAAACTGATGGTTATGCAAGCAAACCTTGGCATTCCTCCAGACCAAATTATACCATACATTAGAAATGTGATTGATATTGTTATTCAGCTAAAAAGAACCGGTGGGGGCAAAAGAAGCATTTCTGAGATATTATTTACTAGATCTGCGAGCGAAAATGCTTAAATTTATACATAAGTTAAGGAAGAGTAGTTTATGAGTAATAGAAATCACCTACGTAATATTCTCATAGGAGGTGTAGTAGCTTTTAGCGTACTTGAGTTTTGCTTCTATCTATCTGGTATATTGTTTGTTCTGTTTGCTGATGGTCCGGATGCTGTGGATTTTAAGGCAATTAATCCTAGTTTGACGCCTTTCCCTCAAGCTCTTTGGCCAACGATTTTTGATCATATACAATATTGTTGGCATCATCCAGAGTTATATAGCCTTGAGCTCAAAATCACATTAATTATATCTTCTGCACTGCCTATCATTGTTTTAATGATTATCTTATGGAATTTAAGAGAAAGGATAATTGAGTGGCGACCATTTAAAAAGAAGGAATCACTTCATGGAGATTCGCAGTGGGCATCAGAGAAAGACATACGAAAAGCAGGATTAAGAAGCAAAAAGGGATTATTGCTTGGTAAAGATAAAAGAGGATACTTCATTTCTGATAGGTTTCAGCATGCATTGTTATTTGCACCTACAGGTTCTGGTAAGGGTGTTGGCTTTGTAATTCCTAATTTATTATTTTGGACTGACTCGGTAATTGTACACGACATAAAATTAGAAAACTATGAAATAACAAGTGGTTGGCGAGAACGACAAGGACAAAAAGTATACGTATGGAATCCAGCGCAGCCAGATGGAATAAGTCACTGTTACAATCCATTACAATGGATTAGTGAAAAACCTGGGCAGATGGTTGACGATGTGCAGAAAATAGCTAACCTAATCATGCCTGAACAAGACTTTTGGCAGAATGAAGCAAGAAGCTTATTTGTTGGAGTGGTATTATACTTACTTGCTGCACCAGAGAAAGTTAAATCTTTTGGTGAAGTTGTGCGTACGATGCGTAGTGATGACGTGGTTTATAATCTTGCTGTTGCTCTTGATACAATGGGTAAAATACTACACCCTGTAGCATATATGAATATTGCAGCTTTTTTACAAAAAGCTGATAAAGAAAGGTCAGGTGTTGTATCAACCATGAACTCATCACTTGAATTGTGGGTAAACCCATTGATTGATACTGCAACTGCGTCAAGTGATTTTAATATTCTAGATTTTAAAAAGAAGAAAATTACAGTTTATGTTGGTTTAACTCCTGACAACTTGACTAGGCTCAGGCCTTTAATGCAGGTTTTTTACCAACAGGCAACTGAGTTTTTATGTAGAAAATTGCCATCGGATGACGAGCCTTATGGCGTATTGTTTTTAATGGATGAGTTTCCTACACTTGGAAAAATGGAGCAATTTCAAACAGGTATTGCATATTTTCGTGGTTATCGAGTTAGGTTATTCTTAATTGTTCAAGATACTGAGCAGCTCAAAGGAATATACGAAGAAGCAGGGATGAACTCCTTTTTGTCAAACTCGACTTACAGAATAACTTTTGCAGCCAATAATATTGAAACAGCTAATTTAATATCGCAACTTATAGGAAACAAAACTGTACAACAAGAATCGTTGAATAAGCCTAAATTTTTAGATTTAAATCCTGCTTCAAGGTCATTACATATCTCTGAAATACAGAGAGCATTGCTATTGCCTCAAGAAGTTATTATGTTGCCACGTGACGATCAGATAATTTTAATAGAGTCGACTTACCCAATTAAATCAAAGAAAATTTTGTACTACAGTGATACCACCTTCACAAGAAGGCTGCTCAAACAAACTCGTGTGCCTACACAAGAACCATATGACCCAAACAAAGTTCTTTCTGCCGCTGCGAGCAAAGATAAGGTTAATAACGAGGGGAATAATGTTCTTGAGGGACCTAATTCAGTTGATTATCCTGCTGAAACTAAAACCGAAGATGCAGTATATGATGAATCAGATGAATTTGCAGACGAAGATATTGATGATGAAGATATCGACGATAAGTTTGAAGATGATGACGAGGAAGATGAGGATAGGAGCGATGATGGGTTTGATGACGAAGAAGAGGAGGATGAATTTGAAGATGAGGATAAATTAAAAAATGACGAGAAGTAAGGTTAACTTTGCCTATTTTTAGCTCAGAAAAGTGCAAGTTATGCAAATAATTAGGTTTTTCATATTAAGCCATTTTTAATTAATTAGTATTAGATTAGCTATTTTAACTAGGGGAGTAGTAATGATTAGTAAAAAAACATTAGCGGTTACAGCATTTGCTTTATTGTTGTCACAACAATCTTTTGCAAGTGAAACAGAAGGGTTTTACTTTGGTAGTGGGTATTACGGTCAATATTTAAATAACACAAGCGTACTAAAAACAAGCACTACAGGTATCAAAAATTTGTCTATAAATGACAGGGGTGCTCAGAACACAGAAGGTCAGTCACTAAGTGAGTATAAAGGAGATTATAATCCACCTTTTGCTGCAAATGTGGCATTTGGTTACACAGGGGAATTGGGTAACAACAGCTATAGGGCTGAATTGGAAGGGATGTATTCTTCTGTAAAAGTGGATAATATTGGTTTAACAAGTAGCCAAATAACTGTTTCATACCTAAAGGAGACTGGTGAGGATCCTGATAAAGAAACTTATCTCTATAGTGCTGCAGTTAGTCATGACCAAATTGAGAACATATCTGTAATGGCAAATGTTTATCATCATTGGAAAAGTGACCGTTTCTCTTTTTCTCCTTACGTTGGTATTGGGATCGGTGCAACAAGAATGACGATGTTTGAAAAACCGTCAATAAGACCCGCAGGTCAATTAAAAGCTGGCTTTGACTATCGCATAAACGAAGATGTAAATATGCATATCGGATATAGAGGTTTTGGTGCTATTGGTAGCGATATTAAGCTTACAGCAAAAAGGTTAGGACAAGTGGTAGACGACCCTAATAATGATAAAAAAAAGAAGCTTAATCCTAGCTCAGGTAGCAAAGTAACTGAGGAAATAAATATAGGTAATCAACTATTTCACACACACGGTATAGAGGCTGGTCTTACTTTCCATTTTGCCAGCAAAGCTTAAACATGTTGCCCTTTAAAAAATGCATAAAACCGTTCCTGTCGTCCTATGGCTTGACCATAGGATCTAGTTAAATATAGATCCAAGTAGTCACGCTACTTGGATGACTAGGTAGAGGGTACTGGGATGATATAGGATAATATGGGATGAAGGCAAAAAAACATTAGCTATGTTCTTTTCACAACAATGCATCTCTTCATTCCCGCTAAGTCATATACATATTCCTGAAAAGCTAATTCGTATGAGGGGATTATTTTGTCAATATTGCTTTGATCTTCACCTATCTCCAATATCGCAAACCCATTTTTTTTAAGGCACTTTCTCAATATTGGAAAAATGCTCAAGTAACAGCTCAAACCATCAATACCACCATCAAGGGCAATTCTTGGTTCCTTTTGCACTTCAGCTTGCAAGTCTTTCAATTTGCTTCTTTTAATATATGGAGGATTACTGATTATAAGATCGAATGAACCTCTGCACTCTGTCCACGAACTTGGAAATATTTTGGCTCTGCTGAGAAGATCATGTTTTTTTGTGTTCTGATAGGCAACTTTATATGCTTCCAAGCTTTTTTCAAAACCGACGCCAACAGCATATTCATACTCACTAAGTACGGATATCAATAAACAACCTGTGCCTGTACCAAAATCTGCAATTTTTAGTTTCTGTTTTTTGTTTGGGTAATATTTTAACACTGCTAGGATTATTGTTTCACTATCTGGCCTTGGATCTAAAACATGCTGGTTAACTATAAAATTTTTACTCCAGAATTCACGATTACCTATTATTTGCGATATTGGATATCTTTCCGCTCTTTTTTTTGTTAATTTCCAAAATAAAAGTTCTTTCTCCATCGGCACTTGATCAGCATGGTTCACAATTATAAATGATCTTTCCACTCCAAGTACGTGCTGCATGATGATTTCACAATCTAAATGTGGTGATTCAACTTTATGTGACGATAATAACTCCGATCCTTCTTGAATTAAAGTGCTGATTGTTTTCATTATTCTAAAAATATGTTTCTTTCAGCCAAAAATAGCAAGATGAGCTTCCAGTTTAGGGTAGCTGCACTAAATCCCAGTGTCAAGCACGCAGCTGTACGAACATTGCAATTTGCAGATCCAAGTAGCTTGACTACTTGGATCCAGCTAAGTTGGTGAGCATAAAAGTATAGCTAATGCGAGCTTTACGTCATACCGTCACGGTATCTCTAGATTCCGCTAACACGTAGCGGGACGACGAGGTCAGGGTGTCATCCTAGTACCTTCTCCTGTCATCCCAGTGCCCTGACTACTTGGATCCAGGAAAAAGAATGGTGTCATCCAAGTAGCCTCCCTCCCCTGTCATCCCAGTGCCCAGACACTGAGATCCAGAAAAGTTTGCTTGTAAGCAAGCAAACTAGCACAGAAAGTGGTTACAACATTTTCGATGAGATTATATGGAAAACTGGATTCCAGTGTCAAGCACTGGAATGACACCTTCCTGCCCAGTTCATGTTGCCATAAATATTAAGAAATTTACCAAGCAAAAAAAAGGCAAAAGAAGCCCTAGTCATTGTCTATTTTCAGTATTGGCGTTTTTTAAGTCTTAAACACTGCAATTTAGCTGCTTTTAAATGCAACTCACCTTAGTTTAAATGTTTAAGAAATTTACTAAGCAAAAAAAAGGCAAAAGATATCCCGTATTAGCTAGTTGTCACTCTCTAATCCTGCAAATTGGCGTACTATACTGTCTTAAACGCTTTATAAGCGCGTTTCAGCTTATATAGGTAAAAACCCAGAAATGTTGTGAAGAAGTAAAGTGTGCATAGTGCAAAAAATTAAAAATAAGACGCCAATTACGTAATACTGTTGTCATTTAATCTGCACAGATTGAAGATAAATGAATACCTTCAGTACCATGATAATGGGGCTGGCGAAGGGTGTCAAGTAAGTTTTTTCGTTTCTACTGAATGACAGTTGTGGCTTGGGAGGTAGTGCAAGAAGTCTACTGATGGCTTTCAAGGCAGTTGAGCTTAATTATTAGAGTAGTAATGTTTATTTTTATATTGACTATTGAGGTTTATTATTTTATAACTAAAAACTTAGTTATTTTAATGAGCTTGAGTTTATAACATATGCCTACGATAAATCAATTAATACGTAAGGGTAGATTAGGATTGACCCATAAGAAAAAGGTACCAGCTTTGGGAGAAAGCAACCCTCAAAGGAGAGGTGTTTGCACTAAGGTGTATACTACAACTCCTAGAAAGCCTAACTCAGCACTCCGTAAAGTAGCCAGAGTAAAAATTAGTGGGTATGGTGAAGTGACGGCTTATATACCTGGTGAAGGTCATAATTTACAAGAACACTCTGTTGTTTTGATACGTGGTGGGCGGGTTAAAGATTTGCCAGGTGTGCGTTATCACATAATAAGAGGTGCCCTTGATCTGCGTGGTGTGCAAAATCGAAAGAAAGCTCGTTCAAAATATGGTGTAAAGAAATCTGGTTAAAGTTTATGGCTCGTCGGAATAAAGCAAAAAAAAGAGAAATAAGTCCTGATTCGCGTTACGGCAGTGTTTTGCTGATGCGTTTCATTAATACAATCATGAAATGTGGTAAAAAATCTACTGCAGAAAAGATTATCTATGACGCTTTGTCTTTAGCTGAAAAGAAAATAGGCGAAGGTGGGTTATCAATTTTTGAGACAGCAGTAGGAAATGTTACTCCTTCTATAGAAGTGCGTTCTCGACGCATTGGTGGTGCAACTTATCAAGTACCTGTTGAAGTTCGACAAGATAGAGCGGTTTCTTTAGCGTTAAGGTGGATTGCTAAAGCAACTTCTGCTGCTCGAAAAAAGAGTGGAAAAACCACTGTTGATTGTTTGCAATCTGAAATACTGGATGCTTATAATAAACGCGGTGGTGCGTTTAAGATGTGCGAAGAAAAATATAAAATGGCTGAAGCTAATAAGGCATTTTCTCATCTTCGTTTTTAATGTTAGCTAATTAATTGTGATATGGAAATTGGAATATCTAAATACAGAAATATAGGGATAATGGCTCACATAGATGCTGGTAAGACTACCACAACAGAGCGTATTTTATTTTATACTGGTAAGCAAAATAGAATTGGTGAAGTGCACGATGGTGCAGCTTCTATGGATTGGATGGAGCAGGAAAAAGAGCGTGGTATTACAATCACATCTGCTGCAACAACATGTTTTTGGAATGATCATAGGGTCAATATAATAGACACTCCTGGTCACGTTGATTTCACTATTGAAGTTGAGAGATCTTTAAGGGTTTTGGATGGTGCAGTTGCTGTATTTGATGGAGTTGCTGGAGTTGAACCTCAATCTGAGACAGTGTGGCGTCAAGCTGATAAATATAGCGTTCCTCGTATCTGCTTTGTTAATAAGATGGATAGAATAGGGGCAAATTTTTATCGATGTGTTGATATGATAAAGACGAAGCTTGGTGCAGCACCTTTAGTTATTCATTTACCAATAGGGAGTGAGAAAGATTTCAAAGGTATAATTGACCTTATTTCTATGAAAGCCATTATATGGCAAGAAGAAACGTTGGGCGCTAAATTTTCTTATGAAGATATTCCTTCTGATTTGCTTGATAAGGCTCAAGAATATCGAAATCTTTTATTAGATGCTGCAGCTGAGATGGATGATGAAGCGATGAATACTTACTTTGAGTCTAATGATCTGCCAGTGGATTTACTGAAAAAATGCGTGAGAAATGGGACCATTAAAGGAAAATTTGTTCCTGTGTTATGTGGATCAGCTTTTAAAAATAAAGGCGTACAACCACTTTTAGATGGTGTGGTTGACTTTTTACCTTCTCCTATTGATGTTGATGTAATTGTTGGAATTGATCCTAAAGATTCAGAAAAGAAAATTGAGGTCAAACCTTCAGAAAAAGAGAAATTTGTTGCTCTTGCATTTAAAGTGATGACGGATAAATTTGTAGGCAGCTTGACGTTTATCCGTATTTATTCTGGTAAATTAAAGTCTAAATCTACCGTTTCAAATGCGTTAAAAAACGAAACTGAAGGGATTGGCAGAATGTTACTTATGCATGCAAATAACCGAGAAGATATAACTGAGGCTAGGGCTGGAGATATAGTTGCTTTAGTTGGGCTAAAGAAAACAACCACCGGAGATACTTTATGTTCTGTTGATTTTCCTATATTATTGGAGCGTATGGAATTTCCTGAGCCTGTTATTGAAATTGCTGTAGAACCTAAAACCACTTCAGATCAGGAAAAATTAGGTATTGCTCTAAATAGGTTGGTTGCAGAAGATCCTTCTTTGAGAATGTCAGTAAATGCGGAAAGTGGCCAGACTATATTGAAAGGCATGGGTGAGCTCCATCTTGAGATTATTGTTGATAGAATGAAGCGCGAATTTAACGTTGAGGCTAACGTCGGTGCTCCTCAGGTTGCATATCGTGAAACTATCACTAAATCTGTTGAAATTGATTACACTCATAAAAAACAATCTGGTGGAGCTGGTCAGTTTGCTAAGGTTAAAATAAAATTTGAACCTCTTGAGCCTGGTTCTGGGTTTCAATTTGAAAGTAAAATTGTAGGTGGTGCTATTCCAAAAGAGTATATTCCTGGGGTAGAAAATGGCTTGGAGTTGATAAAAGAAGGTGGTATAATTTCGGGATTTCCGTTGATTGATTTTAAGGCTACCCTTCTTGATGGTGCTTTTCATGAGGTTGATTCTAGTCCTTTAGCTTTTGAACTTGCTGCTAAAGGTGCTTTTAAAGAGATGGCAAATAAAGCTGGTCCAAAAATGCTGGAGCCTATAATGAAAGTTGAAATCATTACTCCTGAAGAATATATGGGTGATGTTATGGGTGATATAAATAGTAGAAGAGGAAATGTTGCTGATATGCTCGATTTAGGTAATAATAGTAAAATAATTACTGCTTCGGTACCTCTTGCAAATATGTTTGGTTATATCAACGTTTTGCGTTCTATGTCTCAGGGAAGGGCGCAGTATAGTATGCATTTTTCTTGTTATGAGCAAGTGCCACAATATGTGGTTGATGAGTTAAAGTTAGAGTATAATTAAGGGTAATAATTATGACAGCAGTAGTGGAAGCATTTGGAAAGCCGCATGTAAATGTGGGAACAATAGGACATGTGGATCATGGGAAGACGACGTTAACAGCGGCGATAACGAAGCATTATGGAAATTTTGTAGCGTACGATCAGATAGATAAAGCGCCAGAAGAAAGGAAGAGGGGGATAACGATAGCAACAGCGCATGTTGAGTATCAGACAGAGAAAAGGCATTATGCACACGTTGATTGTCCTGGACACGCTGACTATGTAAAGAACATGATAGTAGGTGCAGCACAGATGGATGCGGCGATATTGGTAGTGTCGGGGGTTGATGGGCCAATGCCACAAACGAGAGAGCATATATTGCTGGCGAAGCAGGTAGGTGTTGGATATATCGTGGTGTATATAAATAAAGCTGATGTTGCTGATGCTGATATGATAGATTTAGTAGAAATGGAAGTGAGGGAATTACTGAGTAAATACGGATTTCCAGGGGATGAAGTGCCTGTGGTGGTTGGTTCAGCGCTCAAGGCGCTGGAGGATGACAGCAGCGAATATGGAAAGAAATCAATAGATAAATTGATGGAAAAGTTAGATGAATATGTAGCGGTTCCACCAAGGCCTGTGGATTTACCATTTTTATTGCCAATCGAAGATGTATTTTCGATATCGGGGCGAGGAACAGTGGTAACAGGAAGAATAGAGAAGGGAGAGATAAAGACGGGAGAAGAGATAGAGATAATAGGTCTGAAAGCGACGCAAAAGACGATATGCACAGGTGTTGAGATGTTTAAGAAGTTGCTGGATAAGGGAAGTGCAGGACTCAATGTAGGAATATTGTTAAGAGGAACAAAAAGAGAAGAAGTGGAGAGAGGGCAAGTATTAGCGAAACCGGGGACGATAACACCGCATAGAAAGTTTAAGGCGGAGGTTTATATATTAAAGAAAGAGGAAGGAGGAAGGCATACACCATTTTTTGCGAATTACCAGCCACAGTTTTATTTAAGGACAACGGATGTAACTGGGAGCATAAAATTGCTAGATGGGAAGGAGATGGTAATGCCAGGAGATAATGTGAGTGTAGAAGTAGAATTGCAAGTACCGATAGCAATGGATAAGGGATTGCGTTTTGCGATAAGAGAAGGCGGTAGAACTGTTGGTTCTGGTGTTGTTTCTGAAATTTTGGAGTGAGAGTTTGAGTTATAGGAGTGTAGCTCAATTGGTAGAGCGCTGGTCTCCAAAACCAGAGGTTGTAGGTTCAATTCCTATCGCTCCTGCATTAATGTTGTGGTGGAAATGTTAAAAAGTTTGTGTGGTTTTTTCTGTGATATAAAGCAAGAAATACGAAGAATTGCTTGGGTAAAGAAACAGGAGGTGTTGTCATCTCTATTTGTTGTAATGATTGTTATATTATGCTTTTCGATTTTCTTCTGTTTTGTGGATTTTATGTCTCTTTACGTAATTAAGGCTTTATTTGGAATTATTTATGGAATGTGAATATAAATGGTATATCATTAAAGTTGATTATGGATATGAGCAAAACATACGCGAATTGGTAAGTAATGCTGTTTATTTTAAGGAAGTGTTTATTCCTTATCAAACGGTATGTAATTCAAAGTCTGATATAAAAGAATTATGTGAAGTGTATGTATATATGCATCTGTGTGATGAAAGCAAAAATATTTTGAATCAAACGCCTGGATTCTGCAGTGGCGAATCTGGTGATTTTGAGATGATTTCAGATGATGAGATAAGTTTAAAGTGTAAAGAATTTAATAGATATAAATGGTATATCTTGAGAGTTGCTTCCAATTGTGAAGAGAAAGTGCGCCAACATATATTGGAAAATTCTATGAGATTGGGTGTTAATGATTACTTTAAGGAAGTTTTTATTCCATATGAAGAGCTAAGTGAAGTAGAGTTGAAATCTAAGAAAATTGCTACACGAAGGAAATGCTTTCCTGGTTATGTCTTTTTATACGTGAATTTATGCGATGAAGTATTGAATTTTATCAATAATATACCAAAATCTCTTAAGGTTTATGGATTTTTGAAAAACGGTAATATTCCAAAGGTGATTTTGGATGATGAGATTCACTCAATGTGTAATGCACTTTATAATGCTCAAGAGACAAAGAAGTTAGGTTATGGTTATGAAAAAGGTGAAAAAGTGAAAATTAATGATGGTCTTTTTCAAAATTTTACTGGTAAGGTAAATATGGTAAACGATGAGAAAAAAATTATTAATGTGGAAGTATCGATTTTAGGTAAGCCGACAATAATAGAGCTTGATCTGGCTCAAGTAGAGAAAATAGAGGATTAATTATGAGTGTTATAGTTGCTAAGATTAACTTACTTATGGAAGCTGGGAAAGCAGTTCCAGGACCGAAAATTGCTTCAGTACTTGGTCCACGTGGTATACCTGTTCCTAAGTTTTGTGAAGCTTTTAATAAAGTTACTAGTGCTGCTAACGCTAATTATAAAGTAGGCGATTTAGTAACAGTGCGAATTTCCATAAAGGATGATCGCTCTCATGATTTTACTGTCAGCGGTCCGCCTGTGGCTTATTTACTTAAGCAGGAGGCTAAATTAAGTAAAAGTTCTGGTAATCCTGGTAAAGAATTAGTGGCTAAATTACCTATGTCTGCTATAATTAAAGTAGCAAAGTGCAAGATGGTTGATATGAAAGTGGATAATGAAGATTCAGCAGTGAAAATGGTTGTAGGCACTGCAAAATCTATGGGTATAGAAGTTGTGGAAGGTTAGGTAAATGAATACATATAATGATAATCCTAAGCAGTGTTTGAAGAAGATTGTTGAGTCTGCTTCAGCAAAATTTAATGAATCAGTTGATATTGCGGTCAATTTAGGCGTAGATTCACGTAAATCTGAAGAGCAGGTGCGTGGTACAGTAGTTTTGCCTAAAGGTATCGGGAAGAATATTAAAGTAGCTGTTTTCGCTCAAGATAAACATTTATTAGAAGCTGAAAAAGCTGGTGCTGATATTGCAGGAGGAGAGGATTTAGTTGAAGAAATAAAAAAAGGTAGAAAGTTAGATGTTGATTGGTGCATTACTACTCCTGATTTTATGGCAAAAATCACTCCTATTGCAAAAGTATTGGGTGCTAAAGGGCTGATGCCTAACCCTAAATTTGGTACTGTGACTTCTAACATTGCAGAAGCTATTAAAACCATTAAGTCTGGTCAGGTAAAATTTAGAACAGATAAAAATGGTGTTATTCATGGTAAATTAGGAAATATTAAATTTGATATTGATGACTTGCTAGAAAATTTAAAAGCCTTTCTTAAAGTAATTAAAGATAATAAACCTATTTCTGCGAAAGGAATTTACTTTAAGGGTGTTTTTTTAAATTCAACTATGGGTAAAGCTTATAAGATAGGCAAAGTGGAAGATATAATTTAAGGGAGTGATACCGTGAAGCGTAAAGATAAGGATGAATTTATACAGAGCACAATAAACGTATTTGTAAATAATGATTTCTTGATATTAGTAAATTTTAAATCTATAAATGCTAATGATTCATTAACT
Source organism: Wolbachia endosymbiont (group A) of Opomyza germinationis (assembly GCF_964264765.1). NCBI lineage: Bacteria > Pseudomonadati > Pseudomonadota > Alphaproteobacteria > Rickettsiales > Anaplasmataceae > Wolbachia > Wolbachia endosymbiont (group A) of Opomyza germinationis. The sequence continues at coordinate 841,008 of NZ_OZ183482.1, read as the reverse complement.
CTGAGGAATAGTCTGAAGTCTATAGCAGGTGGGGTATTAGTAGTTAAAAACACTCTAGCGCGCTTGGCTTTGGAAAGGACTGGTAAATTCTCTTATTTATCAGGCAAATTTTCCGGTCCTGTTGCTATTATATACTCTAGTGGCATAGTAGAAGCTGCAAAATTAATAGTTGATTTTACTAATGCTAACAAAGAAAAAATGTCTGTGATTTGCGCAGCTCATTTAAATGAATTGTTAACAGTGGAAGATGTTAATAAACTGGCTAAGTTGCCTTCTCTGGATGAATTGCGTGTTAAAATTATGCGTTTAATATCTTATGATATTCCTGCTCGGTTAGCGTTGTCTATTAATTCATCTTCTATGAGGCTTATGAGAGTTTTGGATTATTATAGTTCTAAAAAATAAATTTGTTGTTAAGTAAGGTGGTAATTATGAGTAATGTAACAAGTGATTTGGTTGATAAAATATTATCTTTAAACCTATTAGAGGCTTCTGAACTTGTAAAAGTTTTAGAAGAGAAAATAGGGTTGCCTGCTGGTTCTTTTCTTGGTGGAGCTGTTGGTGCTGGGGCGCCTATTGGTGATAATGCTGCTGCTCCTGCTGCTCAAGAAAAAGCTGAGTATAAAGTTGTGATTAAAGAAATTGATGCGAGTAAAAAAATAGGAGTTATTAAAGCTGTGAGAGAGGTTAATTCTACATTGGGTTTAAAAGAAGCAAAAGAGTTGGTTGAATCTTTACCTAAAGATTTGACTGCTAATGTTCCTAAAGACGAAGCAGAAAAAATCAAGCAAAAACTTATTGAAGCAGGAGCAACTAAAGTGGAGCTTGAATAATATTTAATGTATTAATTTTATATTGATATAGCTCTTTTAATTAGTTTGGGGTATTTTAATGGTTGATTCTTCTTATATGTACGCTTCTGGTGCTTTTGTTCCTAGAGTTTCTTATTCTAGGTCGATTGATTTAAAAGATTCTTTATTGGATTTGGTTAAGGTTCAAAAAGAATCATATGATTCTTTTACTCCTAAGAATAAGGGTAATGAAAGACTTGAAGTTATCTTTCATACAATCTTTCCAATAAATGATCCTTTGCGTAGGGCTACTATTGAGTTTATAAGTTGTAGGGTAGATGATCCTAAGTATGATGAATCTGAGTGTATAAAGCGTGGTGTAACTTTTTCTGCTCAGGTTATTGCTTCTATACGTCTTGTTGTTATGCAGGATGGTATTTCTCTTGATGAATATAAATCGATTAAAGAGAGTGGAGATCATTCTAAACTTGCAACCGTTGTAAAATCTATAGAAGAGCAGAAAGTCCACTTTTGTGGGTTGCCTATGATGACTGATAAGGGCACTTTCATCATTAATGGTGTGGAAAAAGTTATCGTCTCACAAATGCATAGGTCTCCTGGTGTATTTTTTGATAGCGATAAGGGAAAAACTTACAATTCTGGTAAATTGATCTATTCTGCTAGAATTATTCCTTATAGGGGTTCTTGGCTTGATATTGAATTTGATGTTAAAGACCATTTGTATTTTCGTGTTGATAGAAAAAGAAAATTGCCAATTTCAGTTTTATTAAAGGCGTTGGGTCTATCAAATAATGATATACTCGATAGATTTTATGAGAAAATAAAGTATGTAAAACATAAAGATGGTTGGAAAGTGCCTTTTGTTCCTGATAAATTTAAAGGAGTGAGGCTGCCTTTCGACTTAATGGATATTGAAGGTAATGTGCTGCTTAAAGCTAACGTTCGTATTACCTCAAGACTAGCTAAAAAGCTATATGATAATGAATTGAAAGAGTATCTGGTTCCGTTTAATTCTATATGTGGTTTATTCCTCGCAGAAGATTTAATGGATAGTGCTAGCTCTACGAAAATTTTATCTGCTGGTAAATCTATAAAGCTGGAAGACATAAAGAAGCTTGAGTTATTATCTGTAGATGAAATATCAGTGTTGAACATAGATAATTTGTTTGTTGGACCTTATATATTAAATACGCTTTTCTTAGATGAAAACATGTCTTATCAGGATGCACTATATGAAATATATAGAGTTTTGCGTCCTGGTGAAGTTCCTGTTTTAGAGATAGTAGAAGAGTTTTTCCGTAATCTTTTCTTCAGTCCGGAATATTATGATTTGTCTAACATTGGTAGGTTGAAGCTTAACTCTTACCTTGGATTAAATTATGATGAGGATTTAACTGTTTTAACGCATGAAGATATTATTGAAATTGTGAAAAAAATAGTATTGTTACGTGACGGTCAAGGATCTGTAGATGATATTGATCATTTAGGAAACAGAAGAGTAAGATCAGTTGGAGAGTTTATAGAAAATCAATTTAGAACTGGGTTGTTGAAATTGGAACGCGCAATAGTTGATTCTATGTCCACTTCTAGTTTAGATAAAGTTTCTCCATCTGATTTTATTAATCCAAAAGTGTTAACTAATGTCTTAAGAGATTTCTTCAATTCTTCTCAATTATCTCAATTTATGGATCAGACTAATCCGTTATCTGAAATAACACATAAAAGAAGGTTATCCGCGTTAGGTCCTGGCGGTTTAACAAGAGAACGGGCAGGATTTGAGGTGCGTGATGTTCATCCAACTCATTATGGAAGAATTTGCCCTATTGAGACTCCTGAAGGGCAAAATATAGGGTTAATCAACAGCTTAGCTATATACGCGCGTATTAATAAATATGGTTTCATTGAAAGCCCTTATAGAAAAGTAGTCAATAGGGTTGTTACTGATCAAATTGAGTATCTTTCTGCTATAGACGAAGGCTCACATCATATAGCTGACACTAGCGTAAAGCTTGATGAAAATAATTGCTTTGTTGATGACATGCTATACTGTAGATATGCTGGTAGCTTCGTCATGGTAAGTAGCGACCAAGTTAGTTACATTGACGTATCTCCTAAGCAGGTAATATCAGTTGCAGCTTCCTTGATTCCATTTTTAGAAAATGATGATGCTAATAGAGCATTAATGGGCTCAAATATGCAACGTCAGGCCGTACCTTTATTGAAGCCTACCGCTCCTCTGGTTGCTACTGGTATGGAGTCTTTTGTAGCTTCTGGCTCTGGTGCTGTAGTTTTAGCAAAACGCGATGGCATAGTTGATAGTTCTGATAGTAACTCTATAGTTATACGTGCTTTTGATAAAGAAAGGGTTAACTACTTGGACGTAGATATTTATCATCTAAGGAAATTTCAGCGTTCTAACCATAATACTTGTATTAATCAAAGACCGCTAGTGTGCGTAGGTGATTATGTTAAAAAGGGTGATGTAATAGCTGATGGTCCTGCAATTAACAGTGGTGAGTTGGCGCTTGGTAAAAATTTGCTAGTCGCTTTTATGTCTTGGCAAGGTTATAATTTTGAAGACTCTATTATTATTTCTAGTGAAGTTGTTAAAAAAGATCTCTTTACTTCTATTCATATAGAAGAATTTGACTGTGTTGTACATGATACCCCTTTAGGATCAGAAAAAATAACTCGTGCTATACCTGGTGTTAATGAAGAAAATCTATATCACTTGGATGATAGTGGTATAGTGAAAATTGGTACAAGAGTTGGTCCAGGCTATATTCTGGTAGGTAAAGTTACACCTAAACCTTCTCTTTCATTGCCTCCTGAAACGAAGTTATTAATGACAATTTTTGGTGAAAAGTCATTCGATTGTGCGGATTCCTCTTTATATACATCTCCAGATGTTGAAGGGACAGTAATTGATGTACAAGTCTTTACACGCAGGGGGGTTGAAGAAAATGAAAGGGCATTACTCATCAAACAAAAAGAGATAAATGACTTTGAGGAAGAGCGAGATTATATAATCAATGTTACTAGTGAATATTTCTATGATGAACTGAAGAAACTTCTTATTAATTCTGGTTCTCAAGATCGAGAAAAATTTGACTCTATTGAACGTGAGCAATGGTGGGGTATAGGATTAAAAAACCAATCCATTTCTGAGCAAGTTAAGAGCTTAAAAAAAGATTTTGATGAAAAAGTATCACATGCAATAGCACAGTTTAAGCGAAAAGTAGAAAAATTACATGAAGGTTATGACCTGCCTCAAGGTGTGTCGATGTCAGTAAAAGTTTTCATTGCTGTGAAACATAGTCTGCAACCAGGGGATAAAATGGCTGGTAGACATGGAAATAAAGGTGTGATTTCTCGAGTTGTGCCAGTGGAAGATATGCCTTATTTGGAAGATGGTACTCCTGTTGATATTATTCTTAACCCTCTTGGTGTTCCTTCACGAATGAATGTAGGGCAAATACTGGAAACGCATGTAGGTTGGGCTTGTAGAAAATTAGGGGAAAAGGTAAGTAATATTCTCGATGAGATCAATAAGATCAAAAGTGCTTTTTGCAAGGGAATTAGGTCCCTTAACGATGATAATTTTACACAATTTGCAGTAGCATACCTTGATAATAAAAAAATTGAAAATATTGATGATGATGAAATAACGGCTTCTGTTTTAAATACACCTAATAAGAATGCACTAAATGACGAGTTGAATGAGTTAGTAGAGAACTATTTGAACTCTTGTAAAAGTTCATACAGCAATTTACGTAACTTCCTGATTGAGGTTTATAGCTATGGCAGTAACGTATCTATCTGTAATGATATTCGTAATATTAGTGATAATAATCTCATTGAATTTGCACGCAAATTACGTGATGGCGTTCCTGTTGCTGCACCTGTATTTGAGGGTCCAAAAGATGAACAAATAGCAAAATTATTTGAACTTGCTGGTTTAGATAACTCTGGACAAGCTGTATTATATGACGGTTGCAGTGGTGAAAAATTCGACCGCAAGGTTACAGTTGGTTACATGTACATGCTTAAGTTGCACCACTTGGTTGATGGTAAAATTCATGCGCGTTCAGTAGGGCCTTATAGTTTGGTTACTCAACAACCTCTTGGAGGAAAATCTCATTTTGGTGGTCAGCGTTTTGGTGAAATGGAATGTTGGGCATTACAAGCCTATGGTGCTGCTTATACTTTGCAGGAAATGTTAACTGTGAAGTCTGATGATATTAATGGTAGAGTTAAGATTTATGAATCGATAATAAAAGGTGACAGTAATTTTGAATGTGGAATTCCTGAATCCTTTAATGTGATGATAAAAGAACTACGTTCTTTATGTTTAAATGTAGATTTAAAGCAAAATGATGTAGTGATTGAAGATATATCTCACACTAACATTGCACAACCTTTTAATGAGGTTAGCATATCGATTGCTAGCCCTGAAAGTATTAAGCGTATATCTTGTGGTGAGATAGAAGATGTTTCAACTGCAAATTATCGTACGTTCAAAGTTGAGAAAGGTGGATTATTTTGCCCTAAGGTTTTTGGCCCTGTCAATGACGATGAATGTTTATGTGGAAAATACAAAAAAAGAAGACACAGAGGTCGCATATGCGAAAAATGCGGAGTAGAAGTTACATCTTCTAAAGTAAGAAGAGAAAGGATGGGTCATATAGAGCTTGCATCTCCTGTTGCTCATATATGGTTTTTGAAATCGCTTCCTTCAAGAATTGGAGCATTATTGGATATGTCTCTCAGAGATATTGAGAATATTTTATATAGCGATAATTATATCGTAATAGATCCTCTTGTTTCGCCTTTTGAAAAAGGTGAGATTATTAGTGAAAAAGCTTATAATGAAGCTAAAGATAGCTATGGGATCGATAGTTTTGTAGCTATGCAAGGTGTTGAAGCTATAAGAGAGTTGCTAACGCGCCTTGATTTACATGAAATTAGGAAGGATTTAAGACTAGAATTAGAATCTGTTGCTTCTGAGATAAGAAGAAAGAAAATTATAAAGAGATTGCGTATTGTTGAAAACTTCATTAAATCTGGAAATAGGCCTGAGTGGATGATACTTACAACTATACCTATTTTACCACCTGATTTGCGTCCTTTGGTATCGCTTGAGAGTGGTCGTCCTGCAGTTTCTGATCTGAATCATCATTATAGGACTATTATTAATAGAAATAACAGGTTGAGAAAATTGTTGAGCTTAAATCCTCCTGAGATTATGATTCGTAATGAAAAAAGGATGTTACAAGAAGCAGTTGATTCTCTTTTTGATAATAGTCGTCGTAATACTTTGGTAAATAAAGCTGGTGCTGTTGGATATAAAAAGTCCATTAGTGATATGTTAAAAGGAAAACAGGGTCGTTTTCGCCAGAACCTCTTAGGAAAAAGGGTAGACTACTCTGGACGTTCTGTAATAGTTGTTGGTCCAACTTTGAAACTAAATCAGTGTGGATTACCAAAAAGAATGGCTCTTGAACTATTCAAACCTTTTGTTTACTCAAAGCTTAAGATGTATGGTATGGCTCCAACTATTAAGTTTGCTAGTAAGTTGATAAGAGCAGAAAAACCAGAAGTTTGGGATATGCTTGAAGAGGTAATAAAAGAGCATCCTGTTTTGTTGAATAGAGCGCCTACGCTACATAGACTTGGTATTCAGGCTTTTGAGCCAATCCTTATTGAAGGCAAAGCAATACAGCTTCATCCGCTTGTCTGTACGGCGTTTAATGCTGATTTTGATGGTGATCAAATGGCAGTGCATGTGCCAATTTCATTGGAAGCTCAGCTTGAAGCTAGGGTGTTGATGATGTCCACTAATAACGTTTTAAGTCCTTCTAATGGCAGACCGATTATAGTTCCTAGTAAAGATATAGTACTTGGTATATATTATCTGACTTTACAAGAACCTAAGGAAGATAATTTACCATCTTTTGGTGCTTTTTGTGAAGTTGAGCATTCCTTGAGTGATGGTACTTTACATATTCATTCTAGTATAAAGTATAGGATGGAGTATATTAATAGCAGCGGTGAAACTCACTATAAAACTGTTTGTACAACTCCTGGCCGTTTAATATTATGGCAAATTTTTCCTAAGCATGAGAATCTAGGCTTCGATCTAATAAATCAGATATTAACAGTCAAGGAAATAACTGGTATAGTTGATTTGGTATATCGTAACTGTGGTCAAAGTGCTACAGTGGCATTTTCTGATAAATTAATGGTACTTGGCTTTGAGTATGCCACATTTTCTGGTGTCTCTTTTGGTCGTTGTGATATGGTTATACCTGAAACTAAAGCTACACATGTTGATCACGCGAGGGGTGAAATTAAGAAATTCTCTATGCAATATCAAGATGGGCTAATAACTAGAAGTGAGAGGTATAACAAGGTTATAGATGAATGGTCTAAGTGTACGGATATGATAGCTAATGATATGTTAAAAGCAATATCTATATATGATGGAAATAGTAAGTACAACTCAGTGTATATGATGGTTAACTCTGGTGCAAGGGGTTCTACTTCACAGATGAAACAGCTAGCAGGAATGCGAGGGCTCATGACCAAACCTTCTGGTGAGATTATAGAAACACCTATAATTTCTAATTTCCGTGAAGGATTGAACGTATTTGAATACTTTAATTCTACTCACGGTGCGCGTAAAGGTTTAGCTGACACTGCACTTAAAACTGCAAACTCTGGATACTTAACTCGTCGTTTAGTTGATGTATCTCAAAATTGCATAGTTACAAAGCATGACTGTAAAACAAAAAATGGTCTTGTTGTGAGAGCTACAGTTGAAGGAAGTACTATAGTTGCATCTCTAGAGAGTGTTGTGCTGGGTAGAACAGCTGCAAATGATATATATAACCCAGTGACAAAAGAATTATTAGTAAAAGCAGGGGAATTAATTGATGAGGATAAAGTAAAGCAAATCAGCATTGCAGGTCTTGATGTTGTAAAAATTAGATCGCCTTTAACTTGTGAAATAAGTCCTGGTGTATGTTCTTTATGTTATGGAAGAGACCTTGCAACTGGTAAAATTGTTTCAATAGGTGAAGCAGTTGGTGTTATAGCTGCTCAATCTGTTGGAGAGCCAGGTACTCAGTTAACGATGCGTACTTTTCATATAGGTGGAGTAATGACTAGAGGCGTTGAATCCTCGAATATTATAGCTTCTATTAATGCTAAAATAAAGTTAAACAATAGTAATATAATTATAGATAGAAACGGAAATAAAATTGTGATAAGCCGTTCCTGTGAAGTCGTGTTGATTGATAGCCTTGGTAGTGAGAAGTTGAAGCACAGTGTACCTTACGGCGCTAAGCTTTATGTAGATGAGAGTGGGTCAGTAAAAATTGGCGATAAAGTTGCGGAATGGGATCCTTATACATTGCCTATTATCACGGAGAAGACTGGTACAGTGTCTTATCAGGACTTAAAAGATGGAATTTCGATCACTGAAGTGATGGATGAATCTACAGGAATATCAAGCAAAGTAGTAAAAGACTGGAAATTGCATTCTGGTGGAGCTAATTTACGTCCTCGTATTGTGCTGCTTGACGATAATGGTAAAGTAATGACACTCGCAAGTGGCGTTGAAGCATGTTATTTTATACCAATCGGTGCAGTGCTCAATGTACAAGATGGCCAGAAGGTTCATGCAGGTGATGTTATTACAAGAACACCAAGAGAGTCAGTTAAAACTCGTGATATTACTGGTGGTTTACCGAGGGTTATAGAGTTATTTGAAGCACGTCGTCCTAAAGAGCATGCTATTGTTAGTGAGATAGATGGCTATGTAGCGTTTTCTGAAAAAGACCGTAGAGGAAAACGCAGTATATTAATTAAACCTGTAGATGAACAAATTTCTCCAGTTGAATATTTGGTATCAAGAAGTAAGCATGTAATAGTCAATGAAGGTGATTTTGTACGTAAAGGTGATCTATTGATGGATGGTGACCCTGATCTCCATGATATTTTACGTGTGCTTGGGTTAGAAGCTTTAGCGCACTATATGATTTCTGAAATACAGCAAGTTTATAGATTGCAGGGTGTTCGTATAGACAATAAGCATTTAGAGGTGATCTTAAAACAAATGCTACAAAAAGTGGAAATTACTGATCCTGGTGATACTATGTACTTGGTTGGCGAAAGCATTGACAAGCTGGAAGTTGATAGGGAAAATGATGCTATGAGTAACTCTGGCAAACGGCCTACTCATTATCTTCCTATTCTGCAGGGGATTACTAGGGCAAGTCTTGAAACTAGCTCCTTTATTTCTGCTGCCTCTTTCCAAGAGACAACAAAAGTACTTACAGAAGCAGCATTCTGCGGGAAGAGTGATCCTTTAAGTGGATTAAAAGAAAATGTTATAGTAGGAAGATTAATTCCTGCTGGTACAGGTTTGATTATGAATAAGATCAGAGCACTTTCACTTTGTGATAATGTGGATAAATATGAAAAATATTTTGATATTGAAACTTATGACGAGGAATGGTTGATGGATAATGGTTGTCATTTACACTCTGGTGAGGAAGAGAGCGTAGTGGCATACGATCAGTCGAATTGAGTACAGCTAGTGTGTCTCTTGACCAAAAAAGCCAATAATATTTTCTTTCACTTCTGTGCTATCTGTCATGTTATTTACTCTCACACGAAATTCAGATGAGCCTTGAAGCCCGCTACTGTACCAACCTATGTGTTTGCGGGCCATCTTTATTCCTGTGTCATTTCCATAGTACTCAAGAATATTGTCGTAATGCTCGAGTATGATGCTTAATCTCTCTGAAGCTGTTGGCTCAGAAGTTTCACTTCCACTGAGAAAGTTCATTGCTTGATTAATCAGCCAAGGTTTACCGTAGGCACCACGACCTATCATCACTCCGTCTGCTCCAGATTCTTTGAGAGCATTCTGAATATCATTTAAATTTTTAATATCGCCATTTACTATAACTGGAATTTTCACTTGCTCTTTAACATTTCTAACGAATTTCCAATCTGCTTGACCATTATAAAGCTGCGCTCTTGTTCTTCCATGCACAGTGATCATTTTTGCTCCTAAGTCTTCGGCAATTTTCGCAAGTCTCGGGGCATTGCGATTTTCATCGTTCCATCCAGTGCGCATTTTCACCGTAACTGGCATATTCACTGCTTTGACCACAGCTTCAATTATCTCAGCGGCTTTTTTCTCATCACGCATTAGCGCTGATCCTGCATAACCGTTTACAACTTTTTTAACAGGGCAACCAAAGTTTATGTCTATAATTTTTGCTCCCATGTCCTCGTTTAATTTTGCAGCCTCCGCCATAACATCTGGCTCACACCCAGCAAGCTGCACAGCAGTTAATGCATCGACTTTTGCTTTTTGCAAACTCTGGCGAGTTTGCATAATCATAGCTCTGCTTGCGATCATCTCTGAAACTAACAAACTTGCACCAAGTTTCTTCACAATACTTCTAAACGGATAATCAGTCACTCCAGACATTGGAGCTAAAATAACTGGAGAATCAATTGTCAAATTTCCTATTTGGAGGGGCATAAGGTCAATGGTAATTTTTCATTGATTACATAATGCAACACAAACTTGCATTCTCCCTTGAAATAGAAGACTGAGATGTTTTCGTCCTTGGCGGACGCTTACGATTTCTTAGATCTTCCTTACATTTCTCATCTTCCATAAGCGCTCTTGTAAATTCTTCTCTTTTCTCATTCAAATCAAATTTATATTCTGATAACTTTTTGTCAATTTCGTCAAATGATTTGTCTTCGTTAAGCATTTGTGTAATTTTATGAGCATTTTCTAACGCAAATATTCCACAGTTATACCCGTCACTTTGCTGCTTAGTTGGGGAAATTCTTATGTCTAATACCCATTCCTCTTTTTGCAGTTCTCTTTTAACAATATTTAGCACATTATCTGGCAATTGATTACCAAATGAGTCACAGTAATAAGCTCTAAATTTTTTATCACCTGCATCAGGTTTAATAACCAAAGTTACCCAATGATTGTTGTTAATATGAAGAACCGAAGTAAATATCAATTTAGAATTTTGTTTTAATTCACCTCTATAATTCTGAAGAAATTCTTTTGTGAGTTCGTCCCAACCATTAGAATAGCTAGGAGCAAGAAAATAGACATTATTATTACTATGTTCACTTTGTGAGTACCCATACACAACTCTTGCAATATGTGTAATGTCATCATCACATAACCAGTAAGCATAATTTCCTCTGTTTGTCTGATGCACAAGAGTGTCCAAATTTTCATGAAACTCTTTACCACCCAAACCACTATCTTTTGAAGCAATAGAACTTCTGCGACTACTGTTCTCTGAAACAGTTGACCCATCTTCATTATCTGGTCCAGGAAAAATACCACTATCCTCATCTGGAGTTTTTTGCTCACCTTGACTTGCTCTTTTTCCATTAATATAACCCTTCGCTAAGTAAAATAAAGGTTCAACAACCATTTTGTATGCTACTGTAAGAATTGTTCCCATTAAAACCCAAACTACGGGGTTAGAGATGAGCATAGCAAGTGGAAAGGTCAATAGAGGGGATCCTATTACCGCCCCTAAACAGCCAGCAGCGAATGTGGCTGCTAGGCATACACAAGTAGCGTAGATAACGAATTCCTCACCAGCAAAGTAAGTGCTCTCTTTCTGATTATTTTTTGTAATGCCCAACATACTACACCCTATGAACGCTAAGTTAATTAAATTTAAACAAATTCTAACAAAAAAATCAACCATAATAATTTTAGTAGTATGAGAATATATTGAATATTAAGAGCTTTTGGAGTACAGTAACAATGTTAGTAATAGCACAATATATGCACGATATAGAATATATACGCAAAAACCCTGAAGGATTTGAAAAGGCAATGAAAAGCAGGGGAATTAGAGAATCTACTGCGGAAGAGATATTAGAAATCGATCACGAGAAAAGATCATTAACCACTAAACTGCAGGATTTGAATAGGCAGCGCAATGAAATCACAGAGGAAATAAAAAAGCTTAAAATGAGCAAGAGCCCCTGTGAAGAGCAAATAGAGTTGTCAAAAAGCATCACAAATGAGATAGAGGCAATCAGCTTAAAAGAACAAGCAGAAAAGGATAAGTTAGTGAATGTTTTATCTAACTTGCCGAATATTCCTGCGCAAGATGTGCCAATAGGCGCAGATGAGAACTCTAATTTAGAGGTGAGAAGATATGGAGGAAAAAGACAGTTTGATTTTGTACCAGAATCTCATTATGAACTCGGAGAAAAATTAGGTTTAATGGACTTCGAACAAGCGGCGAGAATTTCCGGATCAAGATTTACGATATTAAAAGGACAGTTAGCTAAGCTTGGACGAGCGCTAATAAATTGTATGCTTGAAATGCATGTTAATGAATTTGGCTATACTGAGGTGTACCACCCGGCTTTGGTGAAAAACGAAGCTATGTATAATGTTGGTCAGCTACCGAAATTTTCTGACGATTCGTATTTAACTACCGACGAATTGAGGTTGATTCCCACAAGTGAAGTGTTTTTAACAAATTTAGTTGCTGACAAAATAATGGAAGAAAAAGAACTGCCTATTCGCTTTACTGCATATTCGGAGTGCTTTCGTAAAGAAGCAGGTAGTGCAGGTCGCGATACCAGGGGCATGATAAGGCAACACCAATTTGGTAAAGTGGAGTTGGTAAGCATCACAACTGAAGACCAATCAAATGATGAGCTTGAGCGTATGACGAGTGTTGCTGAAGAGATATTAAAAAAATTAGAATTGCCATACAGAGTAATGCTGCTTTGCAGTGGCGATATGGGTTTTGCTGCACAAAGGACTTATGACATAGAGGTATGGTTACCTGGGCAAAATAAATATAGAGAAATATCAAGCTGCTCAAATTGTGGTGCATTTCAAGCAAGAAGGATGAACGCTAAATACTCTTCAGAAACTGATAAAAAGATGAAAAAATATATTCACACTTTAAACGGCTCAGCTTTAGCTATAGGAAGAACGATTATTGCCATAATGGAGAATTATCAAAATTCTGACGGGTCGATTGCAATACCAAACGTGTTGCAAAAATACATGAGTAATGATACTGTTATAAGCAAATAATAATTTTGACATATAGAAAAGCGAGGAAATAAAGATGAAGGTTCTGGTTATAGGTTCTGGTGGGCGTGAGCACGCTCTACTTTGGGCTCTAAAAAAATCTCCTATCTTGACTGAGTTATATGTAACTCCTGGTCGCCAAGCTATGAAAGATCTTGGGGCTCTTGTGGATGTAAATATTCAAAATTCAGTGGATGTTACACAATTTTGCAAGAGAGAAAATATAGAGTTGGTTGTTATTGGTCCAGAACAACCAATAATTGATGGGCTTGCTGATGATTTAGTTGCAGAGGGAATAAATGTTTTTGCTCCAAGTCAAGCAACTGCAAAACTTGAGGGATCGAAGTCTTTCACCAAGGGACTATGTAAGCGATATGGTATACCAACTGCCAAGTACGAGTGTTTTGTTGATGAAGGGTTAGCTAAAGATTTTGTACGTAGCAATAAAATAAAGTTTCCACTTGTAGTGAAAGCAAATGGAATTGCAGCAGGAAAAGGGGTGGTTATATGTAATACAGAAAGCGAAGCTTTTTCAGCAATAAATTCAATGCTAGTGGAGAAAAAATTTGGTGAATCAGGTGAAGAAATAATCATAGAAGAGTTTTTAGTTGGAGAAGAAGTAAGTTTTTTTGCTCTTATTGATGGGTTGAAAGTAGTAACTCTTGGGTGTGCAAAAGATTATAAGAGAGTTGATGAAAGTAATGAAAGCCAAAATACTGGAGGTATGGGGTCGTACTCATCACCTTCAATTATAAGTAAGGACATGGAGCAAAAAATTATCCAAAAAATAATATACCCTACAGCTCAAGCATTGGTTAACATGGGTACGTCTTATAAAGGAGTACTCTTTGCTGGTTTAATGATTTGCAAAGATAGCCCAAAACTTCTCGAGTATAACGTTAGATTCGGTGATCCAGAAACGCAATCTATATTACCTAGATTTGATTCAAATTGCGATTTGTTAAAATTGATGTTGTCAGTTGCAGAAGGAAAGTTAAATGTCAAAATGGTGGAACTTAACAACAAATCTACAGTTTGTGTAGTTGTTGCAAGTAAAGGCTATCCGGGTGATTATCAAAAGGGAGAAGTAATTAAAGGATTAGATAAGATTGAAAGCATTCCTGGTGTGTTGGTGTTTCATGCTGGTACTAAATTCGATGAAAGTGGTAACTTAGTTTCCGATGGCGGAAGAGTGCTAAATATAGTAGCAGAAGGGAGCACTATAGAGGAAGCCAAAAGTAAGGTGTACTCAGCATTAAATTTTTTAGAATGGCCAGGGGGCTTCTTCAGATACGATATCGGTAGTTAATGTTAGCTGTCGGTTAGCAGGTGGTTCACAGAAACGAAAAACTTCCTTGACAAACTCCGCCAGCCCCCTTATCATGAAACTGAAGCTATTGTATTTGCTTTCGCCAATCTGCAGATTAAAAGGTAAGGATTACTTAATGTATCGGCGTCTTATGTTCAATTTTTTGCAGTATATAGATACTGTATGTCTTTACAAAACTTCATCTACATCTAGATTTTTATCTAAATAAGCTGAACGCGCTTATAAAGCGTTACAAGACATCAAAAAATGCCAATACTCGACAGAGATAGTAAAAGACTAGCTAATTCGGGGATTCTTTGTCTTTTTTTCTGCTTGGTAAATTTCTTAAACATTTGCAGCATAGGTTAGTTGCAATTAAAAGCAGCTAAATCTTGCTTGTCAAGCGTTTAAAACATAAAAAACGCCAATATTTTAAAGCAGATAATAACCCCAGGGCTTCTTTTGCCTTTTTTTTCATTTGGTAAATTTCTTAAATATTTATGGCTAAACGACAATCGTCATCCCGCAGCGGGATCTAGAGATACCGCGGCGGTATGACGTAGGGAAACCTTTCTTGGGTTAGCTATAAAACTAATCAGCATCTTGTTTAGCACATATAAATTAAGTTTCACAAATATAGTGCTAAACCTTGAAAATATGTTATAGCTACTTCTTCCAATTTAGTGGTGGGTTTTGACAGTACACATGTTATTTTACTAGCTACCAACTCAAGTGTCACAGAAGTTGCAATCATTTTAAATGTCACAGAAGTTGCAATCACTGCATTTATATTCTGTACTTTAACATTTACTCTACTTTCTATTAGAGGCTTTACCCCCCTTACATCATTACGTACAGCAGTATGATTTATTTCATTTTCAATTCCACTACTATGCTGCAACAAGATATCCCCATTAACTTTTATTTCAACATTTTTGTCACTACTACCATTGTTAAAATTTAATCCCTCATCTCTTCTACTTTGTCTTTTTTCTTTTAATTTTAATTCAGTTTCTCTTTTATCAAGGGTAGGAAATGGGATGTGAGTTTTTTCCTGACCATCTTGATTTATAGCTCTTGTTGTATTAAAAGCTTCGTTGCTTTTACATGATATTGTATAAGTAAGTGGTGTGTA
This sequence comes from Wolbachia endosymbiont (group A) of Opomyza germinationis, assembly GCF_964264765.1. Taxonomy (NCBI): domain Bacteria; kingdom Pseudomonadati; phylum Pseudomonadota; class Alphaproteobacteria; order Rickettsiales; family Anaplasmataceae; genus Wolbachia; species Wolbachia endosymbiont (group A) of Opomyza germinationis. The sequence goes on along the minus strand of NZ_OZ183482.1, from coordinate 825,622 downwards.
GATTTTTTCTTCACTATCTGGATATTTTATAGTTATTGTTGCATTAAGAATGTCTTTCAGAATATCATTTTCTCTAGCTATGTCTAAAATTTTTTGAATAACTTTGCGATCATGTAATGCGGCAAGTAACTTATCAGTTACTTTTTGATTATTTTTATGTTTTATGGTTATTGTTGTGTTAAGAATGTCTTTCAGAATACCGTTTTCTTTAGCTACTCTTAACATTTTCTCAACAGCTATACTATCTTTACGTAGTATAGCATAAGCAAGTGGTGTGCAAGTTTCTTCCTGACCATCTGGATATTTTATAGTTGTTGTTGCGTCAAGAATGTCTTTCAGAATACCGTTTTCTTTAGCTACTCTTAACATTTTCTCAACAGCCATACTATCTTTACGTAGTATAGCATAAGCAAGTGGTGTAACAGTTACTCTCCGACCATCTAGACATTTTATAGTTATTGTTGCGTTAAGAATATCTTTCAGAATACTGTTCTCCTTAGAGATTTTTAAAATTTCTTCAATAGCTATACTATTTTCACGCAGTATAGCATAAGCAAGTAGTGTGTAAGTTACTTCCCGGCTATCTGAATGTTTTATAGTTGTTGTTGCGTCAAGAATGTCTTTCAGAATATCGTTTTCTTTAGCTACTCTTAACATTTTCTCAACAGCTATACTATCTTTACGTAGTATAGCATAAGTAAGCGGTGCGCAAGTTTCTTCATGACCATCTGGACATTTTATAGTTGTTGTTGCATCAAGAATATCTTTCAGAATACCGTTTTCTTTAGAGATTTTTAAAATTTCTTCAATAGTTTTGCTATTTTTACATGATATAGCGTAAGTAAGCGGTGTGTAAATTTCTTTCTGACCATCTAGATATTTTATAGTTGTTGTTGCGTCAAGAATGTCTTTCAGAATATCGTTTTCTTTAGAGACTTTTAAAATTTCTTCAATAGTTTTGCTATTTTTACATGATATGGCGTAAGTAAGCGGTGTGTAAATTTCTTCTTGACCATCTAGATATTTTATAGTTGTTGTTGCGTCAAGAATATCTTTCAGAATACTGTTCTCTTCAGCTGCTACTAGAATTTCTTTAATAATTTTGCCATCCTCCCAGAACATAGCATGAGCAAGTGGTGTGTAAGTCACTTCCCGGCTATCTAAATGTTTTATAGTTATTGTTGTGTCAAGAATATCTCTCAGAATACCGTTTTCTTTAGCTACTCTTAACACTTTCTCAACAGCTATACTATCTCTACGTAGTATAACATAAGCAAGTGGTGTGTAAGTCACTTCCCGGTCTAGATATTTCATGGTTGTTGTTGTGTTAAGAATATCTTTCAGAATACTGTTCTCTTCAGCTGCTACTAGAATTTCTTTAATAGCTTTGCTATCCTTCCAGAACATAGCATAAGCAAGTGGCGCGTAAGTCACTTCCTTGTTATCTGGATATCTTATAGTTGCTGTTGTGTTAAGAATATCTTTCAGAATACCGTTCTCCTTAGAGACTTTTAAAATTTCTTCAATAGCTATACTATCTTCATATAGTATAGCATAAGCAAGTGGTGTAACAGTTGCTCTCCGACCATCTGGATATTTTATAGTTGTTGTTGCGTTAAGAATATCTTTCAGAATACCGTTTTCTTTAGAGACTTTTAAAGTTTCTTCAATAGTTTTGCTATTTTTACATAATATGGCATAAGTAAGTGGTGTGCAAGTTTCTTCCTGACCACCTGGATATTTTATAGTTGTTGTTGCGTCAAGAATGTCTTTCAGAATACCGTTTTCTTTAGCTACTCTTAACATTTTCTCAACAGCTATACTATCTTTACGTAGTATAGCATAAGCAAGTGATATAATAGTTGATTCTTTACCCCGATGTTTACTTACTTCCGTAGTAAGAATCCTTTGTTTTTCCTTTTCAGATATTTTTTCTAGTTCTTCAGCAATGCTACTTTTTTTGCCTTCTATTTTTGATGCTAATTTTAAAATACTTTTTTCATCTTTCTCTTTCAATTTCGAATCGTTTACCTGATGAGTCATTTTTTTTCTCAAGGTCTTTCTTATTAAACTAAGCATAACATTTTCTCTCTTCGTGGTTATAATATTTGCTTTTATGAATCAGTTGTGTTGATAATGTATTAATTGCATAGTTCAGACATTGTTTTATAAAGCAAAATTTTAGTAGACCACCTTACAAGAACGTTTCTTGCTAATTCTGAATCCGAAAAAAGGACGCAGTAAAGTTATTTGTAAGGGAAGAATGAAACTTGTAGCTATAGCTAAACTGACTTACGATAATTTGAAAAACCGTCATCCCGCTGCTTGTTAGCGGGATCTAGAGATACCGCGGCGGTATGACGGTTCGCAGTGGTATGACGGTTCGCGGCGGGATGACGATAAGCTCGTCATCCCGCTACATTAATATTGTATTAATAAAAACTTAATAATAATCCTTAATAATATATGAACTAACATGTTTGCAATTTCGTATGACAGAGGAAACAAAAGATGGATATGCTTCCTTATACGTTGCAATTCAGGAAGGTAATATTGAAGCTGCAGAACTACTAATAAAATGTGGCACAAACGTCAATGATCATTATGAACGCAATCGTACGCCACTGCATATTGCCATCGGACGCAAACAATTAGAAATAGCAAAATTGCTGATAAAAAATGGAGCAAACGTTAATGCAAAAACTCAAAATCATGGTAAAGATGATCTAACACCAATGCACTTTGCAGTTTTTGCAAATACGCCAGAATTTATAGAATTACTAGCTAGCCATGGTGCATTGATTAATGAAAGAGAAAGTACCGAAGGGTATACTCCTCTTCACTTTGCTGCTTTATATGGGAACAAAAATATAATACAAGCCTTAATTGATAAGGGACAAGATATTGAAGATGTGGACAATAATGGGCGAACAGCTCTGTTTTTAGCTGCTAGGCAGTGCACTGAAGCAGAAGATGATAGCAGAATAGAAATTATCAAGTATTTGATAGACAAGCTCAAAGCAGATGTAACAAAGAAAGACAATAATAACAATGCAGTACTCTTTCCTGCCGCTAATAATTGCCCTGGAAAAGTGGTAGAATTCATCATTGAGCAATATATAAAAATCTTTGAGTTAGAGAATTTTATCAACCACAAAAATAATGATGGAATGGATGCTTTGGATATTGCGCTGAATAGTGGAAACGAGAAAGCTATTGAAGTATTAAGATCATATGGAGCAGATATCAAGAATAAGGTAGATGGTAGCATTCAAAAAATTACTGCAGAAAAACCAAGTAGTACCCTAGACAGAGCAGAAAGTGCAGAGGTAGCGCCTCCAATTAAGCAAAGAGTATAAAGCTTTTTATAAAGCGATTATAAATTTCAGTAAGTTGCAGAGGCTCTACAATGGGAAGTGTAGTATGTTAGCAGATACAAATGACTAGATAAATTATATTTCATTAAAGTCATTTATCTTGAAACATAAGCAGGATTTTGTATAGTTGTTTCAATTTGGGTCTATATATTGAAACAACACGTGAAAATGACAGGTCATTGTACAAGAGGTATCTAATTCACCGACAAGAATGCTAGATAAAGACACTTACATTTCAATTATTTCACAATTTCTGTATAATCTTAAAAACTCAATTAGTGCGTTATGAAGATAATAATAGGTAATGCTAGTAAGGAATTAGGGGAATCAGTAGTTAACCGGCTAGATGTTCAACCATCCTCTGCTTGGATATCAAAGTTTACCGATGGTGAGGTAAATGTAGAAGTAGCAAATGATCTATATAATCAAGAAGTATATATAATACAATCTCTTTCTCCCCCTGTGAATGATAATCTTATGGAGCTTCTGCTTATAATTGATGCAGTAAATAGATTAGGAGCCAAAAGGATAGTAGTAATTATCCCTTATTATGGATATAGCAGGCAAGATAGAATTATCAAGAACAATAATGTGCAGTCTGCTTTAAGTGCCAAATTAGTTGCAAATCTTATTCAAACTGCAGGTGCAAGTAGCGTTGCAGTTATTGATTTGCACTCAAGTCAAATTGAAGGATTCTTTGATGTACCGATAACTAATTTGAACTGCTTTGAAGCATTTGTTGACTCTATACACACAGAAAATTTGGCAATTGTTGCACCTGATGTTGGAGCAATTGGCAGAGCACGTGCTTTTGCAAAGACTTTAGAGGAAAAGTACAAGATAGGGTTAAATGATAAGATTATTGTAGTAGATAAATATAGGGAGAAAGCAGGCACATCTCAAGTAATGAACATAATAGGAGAAGTTGCAAATAAAAATTGTGTCATTGTTGATGATATAGTTGACTCTGGTGGAACATTGTGTAATGCAGCTCTTGCTTTAAAAGGCCACGGAGCAAAGTCCGTAATTTCATGCATCACACATGGCGTGCTTTCAGGAAGTGCAGTTGAGAAAATTTCTTCCTCTTCTTTAGATAAATTAGTGATTACGGATACCATACTTCACAAATTTGAAAAAACTGGTAAAATAGAAGTTGTTTCGGTCGTAGATATTTTAACTCACTTTATCCAAGGAGGTAAAGATGCCAGCTAAGTCAACAGAAGACGTTATTACTTCACTAATAGAATTTGCAAATAAGAGAAAAATAACAATTACCAAAGAAGAAATGCTTAAAATTGCACAGCTTGTAAGGATTAAGTTATCAAATGACGAGATTGATCACTACTCCAAAGAACTGACAATGCTGGATTGGATACATGATACTTTATTGCAAGTTAATACTGAAGGTGTTTCTCCTATGCGTTATGGCAGCATAGACAAGGACATTCATGTACGCGATGATGTTATAAATTCTCAAAACATTAAAAAAGAGATATTGTCCAATACAAAACCTGAGCATGGGTATTTCGTAGTGCCAAAGGTTATAAGCAATTAAAGTAAAATAAGGCTCATATCAAATCTATAATAGATCTACTTTCAAAAATAAGACCAATCCGGTAAAGAAGCATTTGTGGGAGTGGAAACCATTTTTTGATTTTTCTTTACTAAGTCTACTAAATATAGTTTAGAGTTGCTTGGTGATTCTGTTCTTGTAAAAATGATTTCTCTACCATTTGGTAACCATGCCGGGGATTCAATTTTATGCCCCTCTGAAAGCAGACGTTCTTCTTTGCCATCTGGCTTCATAACTCCTATGTAAAATTTTCCTGACTGAATCTTTGTAAAAGCTATCAGATCTCCTTTTGGCGACCAAACAGGCGTAGCATATCTTCCACTTCCAAAACTAATTCTTTTAGGTTTTTTACTTTTGTTAGTAAAATCGATAACGTACAGTTGCTGACTCCCACTTATATCAGAACTAAAAGCCATATACTTTTGATCTGGAGAAAAAGAGGGAGAAGTGCTTATAGCTGAACCTTTAGTAATTTTTTTTGTTCGTTTACTACTTAAATCCAAAGATAATATATTCGTTTCACCACCCAATGAGTGGGAAATTAAAAGAGATTTACCATCGGGAGAAAATCTTGGTGCAGAAACAACTCCTTCAAATGCGCTGATTATTGATTCAGTGTTATCTTTTAAATTTTTTAATATTATATAACTTTTACCATTTGCGTACGAGATATAAACAATACCCTTTCCATTTGGTGAGAATCTCGGTGTTGACACAAATCTATCGCCATTTGTTAAGTATTTTATATTACTTCCATCTTGATTCATCACAGCAATTTTACGCACAGATTTGTAGTTGCTATCTTTTTCTTCAGCGATATACGTGATTTTTGTGTTGAAGTGCCCTTTCTCACCAATTAATCTATCATGTATCACATCCGAAACGAGGTGACCAATTTTTCTCCAGTCTTTTGCTGGAAAAACAACTGACTGAGTAAGTAATTCTCTTTTTGTAAAAGCGTCAAATAAACGAAATGATAGCTCTAATGCACTACCAGATATTTCGCTTAAACTTACTGTGACTACAGTATCGCTTTTCCAAGATTTAGATTCAGCTTCCGCGCCACGTTTTACATTAAATAAGCCACAATTAGATAAATTTGTTCCTATTACCTTTGCAATATTTTCGCTTAATTCGCTTTCCAACGCTGTTTTACATGTACATTTAGATACAACAAGACCAATGTTACCAACACTGCTTTTTTTTATATCAACATATAAAGCAGCTTTTGTAAAATAAGGAATAAATAACGAAATAAATAACACCAGATGAACGAATAGCTTCATTCATTTCATACCTGTTCTATCTGAACCTCAATTATAGGCCTTTTTAGTAAATATTCCTTTAAGATACTCAATATTGAACTTTCAATCTTATTTTTAATTTTTTTTGTTGGCTGCAAACTAAACAACGACTCAACTTTCTTGACAATTTTCTGTATGGTAGCTGCATCTTCTAGCACTTCAAAAACACCAGGTACAAATACTTTTGGTTTAGCAAGCAATTTATTTTTCTTGTTTACAACTGCTGTTACCACAATAACTCCGGCATCTCTCATTCTTTTACGCATTTTTATAACACTGCTCTCCGGATGACGTAGCAACATACCATCAATACCAAAGTAGTCAACATCAATTGAATCAACCTTTCCTCCGTTCTCCAAATTAACAATATCACCTGGTGCAATCATTATTGCTTTTGCCACACCGCACTCTTTAGCAAATTTTACATGTGCATGCGTGTGAATATATTCGCCGTGAACTGGAATAGACATCTTCGGTTTTATTAAAGAATACATTTCCTTTAGCTCTTCTCTTGTTGGATGCCCAGAAGCATGAACATGCTCTGTTTTTTCAGTAATAACTTCTACCCCCATCTCAATAAAGGCATTGAGCATGTTGTGCGCACGAGTTTCATTTCCAGGAATGATTTTTGACGAAAAGATCATGGTATCACCTTGCTGCATTTTAAATGCTTGATGACTCTTAGCAGCAAGTCTTGCGGTAGCTGCCAGTGGCTCACCTTGACAACCTGTGCAAAGTAGCACCAGTTCTTCCCTTGGAAAATTTACTGCTTCCTTTGCTTCAAGAAACTGAGGAGAATCAGTTAAATAACCACTATCTTGCGCAACTTTCACTATTCTCCATAAAGATCTACCAAGTAAAACTACTTTTCTATTTAGTGCTTTTGCAGCTTGGCTTATCGTTTCAATTCGTGCCACATTTGAAGCGAATAGCGAAACAGCAACTAATTTTTTAGACCGCTTTATTATGTTATAAATATTATTATAAATTTCACCTTCTGACCCAGGGTGATGCTTGCTTAATATATTGGTTGAATCGCAAATTGCTGCAAGCAGGTCACCTTTATCGCCAATTTCTTTTAGACGCTCCATATTAGAAGTTAATCCAACAACAGGTTTTGGATCAAATTTCCAGTCTCCGGTATGGAGTGCACTACCCATTTCAGTGCTAATTAATATTGAATTTGCCTCAGGAATTGAATGAGTTACATTTATAAACTCGACGGTAAAAGGACCCAAATTTATGCTGCCATTTATGTCTACCTCTTTCACAGGCACTATACCTTCCAATCGAAATTCTTTTAGTTTCTCTTTAAGAAAATTAACCGTAAACTTTGTTGTATATATGGAGCACTGCAACTCTTCCCACAAGTGGGGCACTGCACCGCAGTGGTCCTCATGTGCATGTGTAATTATTATTCCAAGTAAATCTTTTTTTCTTTGAGCAATAAAATCTATATCAGCAATGAGCAGCTCAACACCTGGCATAGTTTCATCTGCAAAACCAACACCAAGGTCGATCATAATCCACTTACCTTGGTAATGATATAGGCTAACATTCATCCCGATTCTTCCTACTCCCCCAAGCGGAAGAAATAAAAACTCATTTTTGTTTATATTCATTAAATTTAAATTATTAAAACCTGAGAATAGCAAAACTTCGACCTTAAATAAAGAAATTTATTGCTTTTACATAGTTTTAAGGAACTAAGAAGTTTCTGTTGGCTAATAATAACACTATTGTTAAGTTTTCCATTAATAAGGTCAAAGAATTGCAGGATTAAATGAAAACCCGTAAACAGTTACCCCTTTAATGTCATTTAGCAGATTTCTTATTTTTTTTTTACTTTACTAAAAAACCCTTCAGATTGCTGTTGTACACTTGCATTTTCCTCTTCTTCAAGCGCTTTTAATAGTTCAATTTGCTTTTTAGTTAAATTTTTTGGATTTAAAGTCTCAACTATTACCTGTACGTATAAATCACCACGAGCATGTGAGTTCATATATGGCATACCCTTTTCCCTACAACGTAGTTTGGTACCAGTTTGAGTGCCTTCAGGGACCTTTACTTTTATTTTAGCTCCATCAATTGATTGAATATCGATTTCACCACCAAGCACTGCTAGTGTCATTCTTATAGGCACTTTACAGTGTAAATCTGCTTTATTTCTAGCAAAGATTTTATGGAAAATTATTTTCACGTATACGTATAAATCTCCACTTTTTCCACCTTTTGTTCCAGCTTCTCCTTTACCACTTATCCTTACCTTAGCTCCTTCTTCTATGCCTTTTGGAATTGAAACGGATATATTTACTTCATCTCTTCTACGTCCACTTCCACCACATTTCTTACATTTGTTTTGTATTATTTCTCCTTCCCCATAGCATGTAGTACATGTTCTTTCGATGGTAAAAAAGCCTTGTTGAGTTCTAATCCTACCGCTTCCCTGGCATGTGTGGCACTGAACTGGTTTAATTGCTCCTTCGCCACCTGTGCCTTGGCATGTATCACATTTTACATTTGTCACATAATGTATAGGCGCTTGTATTCCTTTAAATGCATCTTCTAAGGTAATTTCAAGATCATAACGTAGGTCTGCTCCAGATACTCCTGTTGTACTTCTTTTTGCTCTCGATCTACTTGCACCACCACCGAATCCTCCACCAAAGAAGTCATTGAATATGTCGCTAAAATCTCCTGCAGAGCTAAAGCCTTGAAATCCACCAGAAGCACCTTCGTGGCCATAACGGTCATAGCCTGCCCTTTTCTCAGAGTCAGACAGAACTTCATATGCAGCTGTTACTTCTTTAAATTTTTCCTCTGCTTCTTGATTGCCAGGATTTCTATCAGGATGATATTTTAATGCTAATTTTTTATACGCTTTTTTTATCTCATCAATACTGGCATTTCTGCCTACTTCCAGCAGATCATAGTAGTCTTTTTTGCTCATATATAATAGTTTAGTGCTTAACCTTTAAAGATAGGTATTACATATATTAATTTCAAGTGTGACTTCTGTTTCCTATAAAATGTGGTGCACCCTGAGCGACTTGAACGCCCGACCTTTTGATCCGTAGTCAAATGCTCTAATCCAACTGAGCTAAGGGTGCTTTCACAAAGTTAACTTTAGCAGGTTTTGTAGCTTGATTCAATTAATTTGGCTAAAAATAAAACTATTGATTTCTATCATACGTGAACCCCTCACAATTCTCAAACTGCCGTTTCGCATTAGAATTATCAAATTCACTACAAGGAGGAGCAGTTGGAGTAGTATTAGGATCTTGAGAAAAGTAAGGAGGTGGTGCATCATAACGAGAAGAATCTCCATAACCATGCCCTTGTCTAAGACAGCTATCTACCGCTCCTTTAGCTTTCTCGATATTTTCTAATTCTTCCTCATGCTTCATATGAAAAGCTAAACCACCAGCAAAACATACGAGAGAATTAACGCCAAGGATAGCTAAACCCCACACTGGTAAGACTGGGTAAACAGCACAAGCTACCAAAGCTGCCAAAGAAACAACGCCAACCGCAAATTCTATATTTCTGAACGTTTTAAATTTACTATCCAGGTAATCTATTTTTTCTTCTTTTCTAGCCACTTTTCTGCTGCTGTTATACCAAAAACACATACCAGCATGGAAAGCAACACACACAACTGCAGCTACTATACCCAAAGCTAATAGCTTTCTACTGTCTTCTGATTCTTTTTTATTCTCTTTTCTCCCTTGATGAGTGGTATTACCATTGTTAATATTCGTTATATTATTAACCGTAGTGTGACCACGTCCACCGAATAAAGAATCCATCCAGCATTGTAATAGCAAATAATCCCAAAAGTCTAAACCTCTATTGTGTACATGTATATGTGTAATCTGAGAGCCTGTAGGTTGTGCGTTATTCCCTGCGTTATATTGATCATTTCTGCTTCCTGTATCGTGCCTATTGCTTGAATTTGGATGTGTAAATTCTTCATACACATTTTTAAAATTCTCCTTGCTCCAAGTTAAATTCGGTGTATTATTACAATACTGTAGAAACCCTTCAATATTATTATTATTACCTAATTTCTTTATATAGGCTAACGCATACCTTTTTAAAACACTATCACTTGCTACCATAAATACCCTCTTAAGTTAAGATTAAATTAATAAATATTTATTATAACAAGATAACATCTACTTGTCAACTTGAGCCTGATTCAAGTATCCGTTCAGAGTGTGGCAGAAGAACTTATTCAAATAAAGTAGGTGGTAAAATATAAACATTTTATAAAGTGAAAAATGGACTTTTCAGACCACTGCCGAGCTAAAAAAGCCCTGAAAAACGTGATACTTAGGCCACTTCTTGCTTAAGCTGTACAATTTCAGCTTGAGAAAGGCCAGTGGATTCAGCTATTAAATTAACAGATACACCAGCTTTAAGTAAATTTTTTGCAACTTCGATTTTTCCTTTCTCTATACCTTCCTCAAGTTTGTATTCAAGAATGGCTTCTTCTTTCCGCAGATCCATTATTCTTTCTTCATATGCTACTAAATCTTTTTCATTCCAGCTAAACCTGTCTAATTCATCGTAGGCTAACTTTATTATTGGTGATTTTTCTGCTATATTCCTTAGGTCTTCATCTGTAGTTTCATCTGCATACTGTTGTCTAAGTGAAGAAGGTCGCCCCTCCTCACTCGACTTCAAAACCGTACGTGAGACTTTGCGCCTCATACGGCTTCTCTCTAATTTGGTGCTTGTCATGCACACCTCCTGTGTAATTCATCGTGACAATGCCCATGTAACAAAGATAAATTTTTGATCATATTGTTTCGTCTATTCCGGTCTTTATGATGTATTTCTATTATATCATCACTTTCAAACCATAGTCTACAATTACTGCATTTACTTTGTTGTAACTTCAATAGTTTTATTACTCTCGATGGCTTATCTGGTATTTCTCTAAGACGATTACCCCAATATACCCAATCACCATCATATGGAGATCTGGTTTTTTGCACTTTGATATGTCGTTTAATAACATGATCGCTGTGTATAATAAGATGTATCTTGTTACTTGTCATAAAACGCCAGTTATCGTTATTATACTTTTTAAAGTATTTTCTTTTTATCCAGCATTTCCCTTTGTTTGGGTGCCTAAAGACTGCCCACTTCCAGAGCTTTCTATGTATAGTATTATCCAATGAGCTAAAGATTTTACATGAAACTACCGAAGAGTAATATTGACTCCATCCTCTGTTTATTGGATTGAGATTCCTTATTATTACTTCCTGTGGCGCCCCACGCATTTCTCTAAGTTTATGTTTAATAGCAAATGTATGCTGCTTTATAGAATTACGACTTGGTTTTATTAATAATGTGTAACCTTTTTTACTTTCTTTTGTTGGATATTGTCTTATTGAAAATCCAAGAAAATCAAATCCTGGTTTTGTTTCGTCAATGGTTCTTAATGTATGAGAAATTCTTGTTTTAGAGGGCTTTAATTTTAGTCCAATGGTTTCTAACCATTCTTCAACTAAAATTTTTGCTTTAAGAATAATCTCTTCGTTTTCATGTATGATGACAAAATCATCACAGTAGAAAATTACACTAATAGACTTTTGCGCGTTTTTATGCGATATCCTACCATATTTTCTTTTCATGCATTGAAAGAGTTCGTTTGTTAATGCTTTTTTGACATGTTGCTCTAATCCGTGTAATGCAACACAAGCTAGCAACGGTGCCTCCTTGAATTGTACCACGTTTTGTGGATTGAAGCTTTCCATCTTCCATAACACCCGCTTCTAACCATCCTCTTATGATTTTCTTTAACGCTGGTGTGGTTTTCAAGCAGTTTATTATGGTTAATATTGTCAAAGCATCCAGAAATATCAGCATCTAATACATATGCTGTTTTCTGTTTTAGCACATTAAATATGGCTTCAATTGCATCATGACATGATCTACCAGGTCTAAAACCATAAGTGTTTGGCTCAAGTTTTGCCTCCCATTCTGGTTCCAACACCATTTTTACAAGTGTTTGTTTTGCTCGACACGATATAGTTGGTATACCAAGCGGGCGATATTCCGATGGCTTACCAGGTTTTGGGATCCAGACACGTCTTGATGGCTTTGCTTTCTCTCTTATATCTAAGGAGTTTGCCAATTGCAATCTTTCTTTTTGACTAAGGTTAGCTTTTCCATCAATACCTGCAGTTTTTTTCCCTCTGTTGTCCTGAGTTACCCTTCTAACTGCGATCGTTCTTGCACTTGTTGATTTGAGTAATAATCTCTGAAGGTTGTGCATCTTTTTGATATCATTACATTTAGAGGCTTGGTAAATTCGTTTTTGTAGCTTAAATGAAGATTTCTTCAGCTTTCGCCAAGGAATTCCATTCCATTCATACCTAGCTTTTTGCTGGTCCATAACATATTCACTACTATTCACCACTTTACCTTCCAAATTAAAGTGTTTACGTCTGCATATCCCAGATATTACTTTGGGCATTAGCTTCTTAAACAATCCTTCCACATAGCGGCTTGTGGTTGGCTACCTACTTATATTTAATGAATATAAGAGCTTTTATGTGGTTACTCCGTTCCATAGCTTCGTTTCACGTTAAACTTAGATTCCTACTATTTGCCGGAAGCTGGGAACATCAATAACTAAAGTCTTCAATCTTTAGTTCCCCTTTTGCTTCGTACCATTTTGGTCTATGCGTAGTTCAACCTCTTTTCGCATACTATGCTTTGACGACAATTCAAACATAGGTTCCTCTCGTAATCATATCTAACTCTGTTTGCAGGGATTCACCATGAGGTTTAGTGTTACCTGCTTTTATCTCATGCTTGCATCCCAAAGGTTGCCATCCTTTGAAATGTGAGACATACATTATCCCCGATGTCTAGGGAAGATGGAATTTAACCATCACAAAACCACGGCTTTCCGGGTCGCACTGAAGAAAAATAACCAACGATCCACTATGCTTTCTAGCTGTTCTTCCTTATTCTTAGGAAATTTAGGTAGTTCAATAAATACAAATTGAAAATCTTTTAAGTCATGCTCATAGGTTTTCTCATCTCTTATAGTGTGGCTGGATATATAATCAAGCTTATCAGGAAATAAATTACAATTAGAGATAGCAATAAAGAAAACCTTCTTTAAATCAATGTACTTACCAGATTTATCAGCTTGCCTTGAGTAAGCCTTAGCAGCATATAGTTGAGCTCGTTTCTCAAAACCTTTATCACGAGCAAACTGGTCAGGTAAGGAAGCAGTATTACTACTACTCCCTCCCTTAGAAACCTTACTATTACCCACAAATATGAGGTTCATGAGCAAGTCTCCATCCTTCTGCTAGATCAAAGAGACGTCTCCACCCTTTCCAAAGAGTAATTGGTCCTGGTTTTGGGTCGCTTTTTCTTGCTAAATGACCTCCAAGTTCACGAAACGGCTTCTTTTATAGTAGGGGCTATATTTGGACATGGTTTCCTGTGTATTTTAACATATAAAACTTTCCATTCTTCCTCAGCTAATAAGGCAGTACATAGTAATGTTGGGTTAGTTCTTGCAATTGATGTAATAAAGAAAATTCTCCAAGCAATAATGCTCATGACTGTTAAATACCTCATTAATCTTTCTGCTGTTCCAAGTCTACATTCCTCAACTTTGAGACCAGATTTTAAAATCTTATGCAATATCTCTATTTTCCATCTCAAACAATACCAACTAACTTTTTCAACAGCTTCTTCAAAAGTACTGACCGGAAAAAAGCATCCACTCTAGAGGACTTGCTTCGGGAGGAGAGTTTTTTTCAACAACATGAATTGCGTGAAGTTGTAGACTCTGTCGGTTTATATTTTATGTGACCTTCTTTACATTTTATATGGCCTTCATGTGATAAATTTTCCGAATCTAATTTCTAAAAACGCTGTCCTTTTTTGCTTGTTATCTCTAGCAGGGATTTCAACTTCTACTTTTCCAGCGCAAGGGAGGCCTTGGATAAATGACCATAATTTTTGCTTGTTCCTGGTATGCATGAATTTTTTATTTACATTTCTGTTGTGGCGAGCTCTTACTAAAATTGCTGAGTTAAGATTATGTGCAAGTTCAAAAAAATCATGCATATCTGCTTCTCTGTCACATACAGTTATAGCTTCGGTTTGGGCCAGATCTATAATATTATTTGTTTTCTTTAAACTTTCTAGCCATTTCATACTTTCTTTATCCTCAATATGAACGTTGTTACGATGGCTCTTTAGTCTTTTTTCTTCTTCAGAAATGAGTTGCCTCGAGTAAATCTTTTGATCCAGTATTCCCAGCTTCCGTACTAACAGCAAGGGCTGTATGCATTACTGCTCCTTTTCCAGCAATAGTTCCCAATCCGCTTATGGCTTGAGTATGAAATATAAGTTGTATCTTGAATCACAAGAATTCTTTTATGAGCTTTTGTTCTTTCAACTGTTTTATCAATGTGTGAAGCTAGAATATCGACTTCTTTTACGTTCTCATTTTGAAAAAAACGTTATGCTGCTTTTGCTTCTGACCAACTTCCGCATGCCTCATTAATTGAGCTTTCAGGTAAACTTATCAAACTATCAGCAATCTTTACTAATCGGTCAGTTAATCTTTTATCTCCAAGTACAGCATCTCCAAATTCATTTTTAGCCCATTCATTACTCTCGTTTGCCATTTTTATACCCTCAATATTTGCAAACTTTAATATTGTAATACTTTATTTATAAGTACATTTATATTTGTGGGTAATAGTAAGATTTGATATGCTGCCAACACTTATGTTCAAATTAAAAATGTCATTTATGATACTAGCCACTTCACGCTTTGAGTTTTTGTAAAATCCGCTGAGTGCTGCAATTATAGACTTAACCCTTGGACCAAATGTATCTGGCGTAACACCTTCTGGTAACTTGCTACTTTTTCTTTTTCTGCATCTCCAACAACGACCATGTTCCAATTACTACATAAGGCCTAATTTCCGGAAGATCAACTTTTTGGTGAACATAAGGTTTTTCGCATATTACAAGCTCTCCTCCGCATTCGCAAATATTAGGCAACTCTATTTTTACTACTTTATCCGCTTCCATTGTGGCATGAAAATTTCCTTTATGCCCAACCTGATCGCCAACATTCCTTTCGCTTTTTGGCTTGTCCTTTTTTGTTTTGTACAATTCTTTAGAGCTCGGTAGAGATGAATTTTTCGAGTTTAAACCAAGCCTTTCCTTTAATTCAGCGTTCTCTATCTTTAAAGCTTTATTTTCTGCTTTTAAGTTTTCTATCTCTGCTTTCAGTTTTTCTATTTTTTGCTGTAAATTTTTGCAAAGTTCTAAAAGGTTTACCACATTACCTCACTTTTGCTCTATGATTATCTTTATTATCTTGCTTTGTCTACCTTATTCTACCACTCCGCTGAACGGATACAATTTACTAAACAGAAAAAAAGGCAAAAGAAACCCTAGGGTAGCTAGTTATTCACTATCCATTTTTTAAGTTGGCGTTTTTTAATGTTTTAAATAGCGCGTTTCAGCTTGTGTAGGTAAAAACCTAGAAATATTGTGAAGACATAAGGTGCACATAGTGCAAAAAATTAAAAATAAGACGCCAACTACGTTGTTTTCTTGCTGTTTAATCTGCACAGATGAAGATAACTGAATACCTTCAGTTTCATGATAAGGGGGCTGGCGAAGGGTGTCAAGCAAGTTTTTTCGTTTCTATTTCCAATAAAAGTTTGTTATATGGTTATGCAAGAAGTCTATTATAAATGAAATGAATGTGAAAAATATCTTGTTAGCACTTTTAGTACAAATGATATTCAGTTTGCCGCTATTTGCAGCTGATCCTGTTTTGCTCAACTGCATTAAAACTCCGGAAATATATGACCTTGATGCAAGGCCAAAAAATTTTAGCTCTTCAAACAATTTAAGAAGGAAACCTGGTTCTCCAAATAGTGCAATAGGGGAATTAATACACATAGTGGGTAGAATTACTGATATAAACTGCTTACCAATACAAAATGCTGTAGTTTCTATATGGCACGCGAATTCACGCGGCGTGAACCATTACGATAAGAATATAGAGGATGATCTGAATTTTGCTGGATCAGGAAGGTTTGTAGTGAATAATCTTGGCTATTATAATTTTATTACGATAGCACCTGGTAAAATTGGTGATAGAGCTCCACATATCAACTTTCTAGTTCAACATCCGGATTTTCCAGAATTCACAACGCAAATGTTTTTTGCTGACCATAATTGCGATAATTGCGCT
This sequence comes from Wolbachia endosymbiont (group A) of Opomyza germinationis, assembly GCF_964264765.1. Lineage (NCBI taxonomy): Bacteria > Pseudomonadati > Pseudomonadota > Alphaproteobacteria > Rickettsiales > Anaplasmataceae > Wolbachia > Wolbachia endosymbiont (group A) of Opomyza germinationis. Next base: position 809,101 of record NZ_OZ183482.1, on the reverse strand, counting down.
GATCCTGTTCTTGAAGATTTTGTTAGTAATGGGCTTGCAAGCCTTCTCATAACACCATTTACTTACAGTGATCAGGTCATAAAAACCTATACGTTTAACATTACCTTGGGCGGATATAATAAGTTCTCTAATAAAAGATAAAAAACCTTGCATGTAAGGGAGTCCATAGTAAACTTAAGTGTTATTGTACTTAGGATGTATATGAAAAATATCTTACTGATGTTTTTGCTATGTTTTATGTACAGTTTACAATTATTTGCAACGGAGATACCAGCAATGAAAATAACAATTTCTAAAATTTCGCCCGATTTTAAAACAATAGTAATGGGTTTATTTGAAGACAACGAAACCGTAAATGATGGCGGAGTTTTGCAAGGAAAACAGGTCATAGATAATATAAAGCAATTTAGCGATTTCAATGGAAGTTTTGGTGAATTTTTCTCTACTGCTTTGCCAGAAGAAAAAAATGTTATAGTTGTTGGACTGGGTAAGAAGGATGAATGGAATGAAAATAAAGAATTAAATATTGGTGGTAAAATATATTGTGAGCTAAGCAGATTAAAAATTAAAAAAGCAGCGGTTTTAATCGAAGGTAGTGCAGCAAATGTTGCATATGGTGCGTTTCTGCGTAGTTTTAAGTTTGATAAGTATAAAACTAAAAAGGATGAGAAAATTACAGAGGTAGAGGAGATTACCGTATTAGTAAAAGATGAACAATTAAGTAATGCTGAAAGATCATTTGAGCACTTAAGGCAAGAAGGTGAGAGTATATTCCTTGCGCGCTCTTTTATAACAGAGCCTCCTAACATTCTATATCCAGAATCCTATGCTGATCATATAAAAAAAGAACTTACTAAGCTTGGCCTTGAAATCGAGGTGCTTGATAAAAAGCAGATGGAAGAGAAAAAAATGGGAGCCTTGCTTGGAGTTGCACAAGGAAGTAGTAAAGAACCAAAATTAGTAGTGATAAAATGGAATGGAGCTTCTAAAGAACAAAAGCCTATAGCTTTTGTTGGTAAAGGTATAACGTTTGACACTGGTGGAGTATCACTCAAACCTTCACGTGGTATGGAGTCAATGAAATATGACATGGCAGGCTCTGCTACTGTGGTTGGGGTGATGCATGCTTTAGCAGGACGAAAAGCAAAAGTAAATGCGATCGGTGTGGTCGCACTTGCAGAAAATGCAGTGGGTGGTAATGCTCAAAGACCAAGTGATGTAGTAACTTCAATGTCTGGACAAACAATAGAAGTGTTGAACACCGATGCAGAAGGAAGGCTCATACTTGCAGATGCTTTATGGTATACGCAAGATAGATTCTCACCAAAATTTATGATTGATCTTGCAACTTTAACTGGTGCTATAGTGGTTGCACTTGGAAATAACGAATATGCTGGTCTTTTTTCAAATAATGATGAATTAGCAAACCGTCTGATTGATGCAGGAAATGAAGTAAATGAGAAGTTATGGCGTTTTCCTATGAATGAAACTTATGACAAAATTATTGATTCACCGATTGCTGATGTTCAAAACATCGCTCCTGCAGGCTCTGGTGGAGATAGCATAATGGCTGCACAGTTTTTACAGCGTTTTGTGAATGAAACTTGCTGGGCACATTTAGATATCGCAGGCACTGCTTGGCACGAGAAAGGTACTGACATTTGTCCAAGAGGAGCAGTAGGTTTTGGTGTAAGGTTACTTAATAAGTTGGTTGAGAAGTACTACGAAGCCAATGATTAAAGGTCTTTATACTGGATTTATGGCTTAGCTACATGAACGTTTATTTTCGAGGCGCAGCAAATGAAAGTAGCTGATACATATTTCTTTTTTTCTGGATTCCAGTGTCAGCTACTTTCATGACACCCTGACAACCGTCATCCCGCTACTTGTTAGCGGCTGAGATACCGCGAATGAATCGCGGTATGACGGTTCGTGGCGGCGTGACGATAAGCTCGTCATCCCGCTGCTTGTTAGCGGGATCTAGAGATACCGCGGCGGTATGACGTAGGACTGCTGTCATCCCAGTGCTCCTTTTTTTGTCATCCAAGTAGCCTCCTATGGTGTCATCCCAGTGCCCAGACACTGGGATCCAGTTGAGCTATTTCAACAAAAATACTGCATTTTGAGATGAACGTTTATTTTCACCAGATTATTTACAAGTATAACAATTAAAGTCTGGATTCCAGTGTCAAGCACTGGAATGACACCGTCTTGGATGGAAACCAGTGTTGGCTACTCGGATGACATCATAGGGGCGCTGGGATGACACCCTGACAATCGTCATCCCGCTGCTTGTTAGCGGCTAAGAGATACCGCGGCGGCATGACGTAGGGAAACCGTTTTTTGGGTTAGCTATAACAGTAGTCAGGAAACAATAGCTTAAAAAGAGACTTAGTGTTAAATTTCTAATAGATTACTTATAAAAATAAATCTTATGGAAAGCAGAGCTAAGGCTTGGTTCATTTGGCTGATTAGTAACTTGGTTGTTATATTCAGCAACATGCAGATAATTTATACCTTTATAAGTGTAAATCTCGAAAAGGAACTTGGACTTACAATCGCGCAAGTTGCACTGGCTAATTCAGCATATACTTGGACTTTCGCCATCTTACAATTTTTTAGTGGAGCAACGTTTAATGTTTTTTCCAGTAAAAAAATTTATTTTTTCTCGTTATCAACTATGATCTTGGGGTTTTTTGTCCTTATTAATAGTGACAATTTCTCCCATTTGATTTTGTCTCAAGTGTTGATTGCAACTGGAGCATCATTTGGTTTTATTGGTGCTGCTCACACAAGTAGCATATGTTTTTCCGCTGCCCAATTTGGACTAATGTTTTCACTAGTGCAGACAATTTCAAGCCTTTCTGCTTTGGTAATTCAAATACTGTTCTCTAACTTGCTTGCCGAAGATGCATATTGGAAAAATCTGATTGTATGCATAATACTATTTGGTGTGTTGATATTTGTACTTACGCTTTTTTGTCCAAACACACTTCCAGAAAGCAGCTCAGAAAAGCGCACAATAAAAAGCTCTATGAAGACAGTAATGTGCTCTATATTAACAGTGCTAAAATTAAGAGATATCTGGATAACTTCAGTGGTGGGTGCTATTACTTTTGGAACATTTTTAGCACTTAATACCTTGTGGGCTCCAAGGTTACTGGGCAACTCAGAACTCAATGCAATGGAGTCAGGTATAGCAACTGCAATACTATGGCTTGGTCTTGCAGTTGGTGCTCCAATTGCAGATCGAATCTCAAACTTATTTAAAAATAGGAAACATGTAATTTCTGCTTTTGCTTTATTGCAAGGCGTCTCAATTATTATTTTACTATACAGCCATTTAACAGTCCACGTTGTGTACTTTTGTATGTTAATGTTCGGGTTTTTTGCGGGAGGACATATGCTTAATTTTACTGTCGGCAGCGAGATTGTGAAACGAAAATACATCAGCACATCATCATCCATTATCAATGGATTTATGTTTATTGGCAGTGGAGTTATAGTGTCAATGTTAGCACTTTTTACAGATCATAAAATGGAACTTTTTGCAATATTTGCGATATTGATAGTTGCCGGTATTTTAAATTATGCAACAAAAGAGACATACTCTAAAAAATAAAGTAGCTGAATCTCGAGTCGATTGCTATATTATATTTACGTATTGTAATATTTATCAATAATGGATCACGTTACAACAAAAGACACAACAGTAACTAAGGCAACGATAGCTGGAGATATAAACCAAGAAATAGGATTATCAAAGGAAGACTCTGTTTCGATAATAGATGATATATTGGACGAAATAAAGACAAGCTTGGTAAAGGATGGAATAGTAAAAATATCGTCATTTGGAACATTCTTGGTTAAGAAAAAGAAGGAAAGACCAGGAAATATACCAAATACATCGGAGAAAGTGATGATTCAGGCAAGAAATTCAGTTTCTTTTAGGCCTTCAAAAATTATAAAAAAATCAATCAATAATTAATGAACAAGGAAAAATTATTTTATACGATTGGGGAAGTAGCTGAAGAGCTACATTTGGAACAGCATGTTTTGAGATTTTGGGAAGGTCAATTTCATCAAATTAAGCCTACAAAGCGTAAAGGAAGAAGGCTATATGATCGCAAGTGTATAGAGGCCATAAAGAAAGTAAAATACATGCTATATGATAAAGGATATACAATAAAAGGAGTGCAAAAAGAATTTGGTAATGATATAAAAGTCACAAAGAATTTGTTGCAAGAACTCACCGATTTGAGGGACTATTTAACTAGTAAAATAAATAACGAGGAAAGTAACAAGCAGGCGTGAAACACTACGTCTCGCTAAAATTTTGGAGTTTTGTGAGAGTTTAAAATGTGGCATATAGCCTCATTTCTTATGTTATTAGCAATATTAATAGGCTGTGGCCTGCAAAAACCTGCACCTGTGCTGCTTAAAGGCGAAGAATTTTACGGAAAAAGAGATCTGGAATATACAAGAGAGTACCATTTAATTAGGGAGCCTTCAGTGCAAAAAGAAAGTAGAAAAGCCATCATAAATAGGATATACAAAGATAACAATAATACACAAAATGTGGGGGTAAATTGTAAATTTGTAATGCCAGTTAAAGGTTCAGCTACCTCTTCTGATGAAATGTGTAAGGATGGCATAAAAATTGCTGCTCAAAATGGAACGAACGTAGTTTCCTCTGCACCAGGCAAAGTGATATATGTAGGCAAAGGGCTGAGATGGTATGGGAATTTAATTATAGTGGAACACAAAGATAATTACATGACTGTGTACTCCTATTTAAAAAACATACATGTTGAAATTGGCGATAAAGTAAAGCAAGGTCAAGTAATTGGATCTGCAGGTAAATCAAGCACACAAGATAAAGATCCACAGATGTGTTTCACAATACGACATAATGGCCAAGCGGTTGATCCTTTGATGCATATGAACTGTAATTGAATTTGGATTTATATGAAATATGATTTTAAAAGTGTTGAAAAATTTTATCAAGATAAATGGGATTTTTCTGTAAGCAAGAGTGGTAAACAAGAAAAGTGTTACGTGTTGGAAATGTTTCCATATCCATCTGGTAAAATTCATATGGGACACTTACGTAACTATGCAATAGGGGATGTGATAGCGCGTTACAAGAGAGCTAATGGATTTGAGGTTTTGCATCCAATTGGCTGGGATGCGTTTGGATTACCAGCTGAGAATGCAGCAAGGGATAACAATATTAGCCCCGAAACATGGACAAAAGAGAATATAGATAATATGCGTACACAGTTGAAATCTATAGGTCTTTCTTATAATTGGGAGCGTGAACTCTCCACATGTGAACCTGACTATTATAAACACGAACAAAAATTTTTCCTGGATTTTTTAAAGCATGGGCTTGCCTATCGAAAAGAGTCATGGGTTAACTGGGATCCAGTGGACCAAACAGTGCTTGCAAATGAACAGGTGGTTGATGGAAAAGGATGGCGATCAGGTGCAGTTGTTGAAAAACGTAAGTTGTCCCAATGGTTTTTAAAGATTACTGATTTCGCTGAAGATTTACTCAAGTGCCTGCAAAGTTTGAAAAATTGGCCAGAAAAAGTCAAAACAATGCAGGAGCGTTGGATAGGAAAATCTGAAGGAGCAACTATAGAGTTTGAAGTAGTTGGCCTGAATAAGAAATTAAAAGTTTTTACAACTTATCCTCATACTTTGTTTGGGGCTTCTTTTTGTGCAGTGGCAGCAGAGCATCCTATTGTGCAGGATTTAAAGAATGGTTCTTCTGTTGTCATCCCAGTGCTTGACACTGGGATCCAGGAAATAAAATCAAAAAGAGAGAACGATGAAAAAATAGGAGTTTACACCGGATTAAACGTCAAACATCCATTTCTTGATAAGGAATTGCCGCTTTACATAGCGAATTTTGTGTTGATGGAATATGGGGAAGGCGCGATTTTTGGTTGCCCTGCACATGATCAGCGTGACTTTGAATTTGCACAGAAATATAATTTGCCGATAATTCCCGTTATTTCTTCAGCCCACTTAGGTGTCATTCCAGCGCGTGACCAGAATTCTTACAATGGATCCCAGTGTCAAGCTACTCAGATGACAAAGGAGGCGTATACTGGAGACGGGACAATGTTTAACTCCGAATTCTTAAACGGATTAATGGTTAGTGAAGCAAAGGAAGCCATAGTTAAAAAATTTGAAGAAAAAAAAATAGGCAAAAAAACAATAAACTATCGTTTGCACGATTGGGGAGTTTCAAGGCAGCGTTATTGGGGATGCCCTATACCTATCATATATTGCAAAGATTGCGGAACTGTTCCAGTGCCAGAAAAAGACCTTCCTGTAGTTCTACCAATAGATGTAGAATTTACAAGTGGTGGCAATCCGCTGGATAAGCACCCAACTTGGAAATTTGTTGATTGTCCAAAGTGCGGAAAGCAAGCAGAGCGTGAAACTGATACATTCGACACCTTTTTTGAATCTTCCTGGTATTTTGCTGCATTCTGTAGTGAAGATAAATCAATAGACAAAGATGCATGTAATCGTTTTATGCCTGTTGATTATTATATAGGTGGGATAGAACATGCAATTCTGCATTTGCTTTATTCAAGATTTTTCTGCCGTGCTTTAACCAAATGTGGCTATTTTGATATTAAAGAGCCTTTCTCTACTTTAATCACTCAAGGAATGGTCTGCCATGCAACTTATAAAGACGAAAATGGTAAGTGGCTATTTCCCGCAGAAGCAAAAGAATTAATAGCGCGAGGTGCAAAAGTTCAAGTGGGCAAAGTTGAAAAAATGAGCAAATCGAAAAAGAATACAGTTGACCCAAACTTTATCATAGAAAAGTATGGTGCTGATACTGCTCGCTTGTTTGTGTTGTCCGACACTCCTCCGGAGAAAGATATGGAATGGTCCGATGATGGCGTGGAAGGTTGTTCTCGTTATGTAAATAAATTGTGGCGTATGGTCATGCAGCTAAGACCTGTAAATATACACTATGATAATGAAAATGTTACGGGTGGACTTCTAGAGTACAGAAAAAAAATTCATAAACTCTTACACGGACTTACAGATGACTTGGAAAACTGCAGATTAAACTGTGTAGTGGCAAAATTTCGTGAGATGACGAATTTAATAGCTGAAATAGACGTAAAAACTGGAAAATCTCTTATTGATGAAGGTATATGTATATTAATCAGAGTAATCGAACCATTCATACCACATCTAGCTGAAAGCCTATGGCAAGAAATAGGAGGTCAACCTTGGCCAAAAGCTGATGAATCATTATTAGTTGACGATACGGTAACTATAGCAGTGCAAATCAATGGAAAATTACGTACAACAATCAAGGTGGCAATTAACTTACCTCAAGAAGAATTGAAGAAAATAGCGATAGACTCTGTGTCCAGTAAGATCGATCAAAGCAAAGTTCGCACTGTATATGCTGTACCAAATAAGATAGTAAATATAGTTATATAAAAGACCTGAGTAGTACGTTTTATATAATCTGATTTTATGGCTATACTTTTTTTGACATGTAGTTATATCTTTTTTAATATAAAGGATATATACTTATGCATTATATATTTTTTTGTATGAGGAGTTATATGAAAATAAAGAGATTGTGCGTTTTGGCTGTGTTGCTTACTTCATCTCTAGCAGGTGCAGCTAGTAATAGTGCAAGTAAGTCAGAAGATAAGTACTATGCAGGTTTAAACTTTGGTGCTGGTTGGGGTGGTGGCTTTAAAATGAAACCTGGTGTTGTTCTTGGTTACCATTATGACCAAAACTCTAAATTTGAACTTGAGGTTCTCAGTAATATTAAGTCATTAAAGAGCATAGGAGCTAGCTTATTGGCAAACTACCGCTTCTATCCTGACCTTGATATTGATCCCGTTAAACTATATGTCAGCGGAGGTTTAGGAGGATATCTCCAAATAACACCTTTTGGCTTTGGTGTTAGTGATACAGTTGATGGTGATGGCAATAGTTCACAAGAAGAAAAAGAAAAGGAAGAAGAAACACAAGGTGCTCCAGAATCAGGTGGTGAAGCTGCTGGTTCATCTGTAGTAGATAAAATACTGAGTTCTATTTCCTATAAACTAAAGTTAGGTGTTGATTATGAAATTACTCCGCAGATAATTGGTGCAGTTGGTATGACCATGGGTGGGCAACTAAGTGGTATAAAAGCAAAACAAATACCAGATGCAACTCTAGAGATAGGGGTACGTTATAATTTTTAATGCTGCTACTTAGTTCATAAAGGTAGAGACGATGTTGAGGATGAAATAAACAGCATTAAAAAAAATCCGAAAACGTATTTTCGAATATGGTTTTGAACGCTAGCTATAGATTAGAAAAATAACAAGAAAAAGGGTAAACATACTGTAATTGCTGTTGAATGATGGAGTCCATTATTTTAGCACGAAGTAACGAATTCAGTAGAATAAGTTCTTCAAAAATAATTTAAACTTTTATTAGTAGGAGCAGTCTCATGGAATATTATAGCGATCTCACTAAAAGAAACTTTTATAAGTATCGTTGATGAGAAAGGAAAAATTGTTAAGGAAGAAGTTGTTGCAAGAGAAAGTAAGGCAATAGCTGAATTTTTTCTTGGTCAAGGCAAAAATGACCTTACCCAGAAAAAGTGGAGAGAAAGTGTGGAATGTTTTTTACAAAAAGAATGATGCATCAAATTGTTCTGGAATGCAATAGTTAATAGTGACGTTGTTTGTTATAAAAAATTTCTATGTATTCAAATATTGCAGTTCTAGTTTGTTGAGCAGAGTGTTGTGAAGTATCAATAAGTATTTCTCTTTTCAATGAGCTAAAGAAGCTTTCTGCAACAGAATTGTCGTAACAACAGCCTTTATTACTCATCTATATTCTTTACAGCTAAGAGATATTGATACCCTTGCGCAGTATATTGTGAACCTTGGTCACTGTGCAGCAGTAGATTTTTAACAGGTTTACGCCTATTAATGGCCATTAATAAAGAGTTCATAACCAATTGTTTATTTATTGCACTACTCATTAACTACCATACGTGAGAATTATTGCTGCCAAATATAGCCATCCCTCCTTGGTTTTGATGTAAGTAATCCCATACTTTATTTGGTTGATCAACAATAAAGTTTTGATCTAGTATATTGGGAGCTACAGCTCTATTATCTGTTTGTTGTTTTTTAATTTTAAACTTTCTTCTCAGTATAGCCCTGATGTCATTTTTCTGCATAATACTTTGCACCGTTTTTAAGTTGCAACTTTTACCCAAAGCCTTTAATTCAGCATGAATTTTAGGAGCTCCATATCTACATTTAGAAACTTGATATATTTTTTGAATAGCTGCGAGTAGCTCTTTATTTGCTGATTCTCTACTGCTTATTTTTCTTGTGGTCCACTTATAGTAGCCACTAGCAGAAAATCCTACATAATTCCTGTACTTTATAGCAGTTACTATACTCTTTTATAAAAAAATATTTTACTCTTTTTGACTGGCCAGGGCTTTTTTTTAAATGTCTCTTTCCCTTGTTACTTTTGCTAACTCTTTCTGTAAATCAAATCTCTCTTTGTCGTAAGGAGCCATGTTACCTCTACCTGGAAATGCATCTGCTGCCGACTTTTTTTCGTTGTGTTTCTTTATCCATTTTCCTAATAAACCACCCTTTATTCCTAAATCCTTTGCTGTTTTTGTAATTGTTTGACCTACCTTTCTTTGTTCATTTGCCAGCTTAACAGCTTCCAATTTGAACTCTGCCGTATATTCTCTTGCCATTTCTAATCCTCCAAAATTTTATTTTACCCAAAAAAACTCTTTTCTTTCTCTCCACTTTTTCTGGATAAGGTCAAACAATGACTATGCAAAAAACCTAATAACATGTATAATCTATAAATAATTTCTGAGGTAGATTGTGAAACTAGGTGTTAATATCGATCACGTTGCAACCCTCCGCAACGCACGTGGAACTTCTTATCCAGATCCATTGAAAGCAGCAGAAATAGCCATTGACGCTGGAGCAGACTTTATTACTGTACACTTACGAGAAGATAGAAGGCATATTAGAGATGAAGACGTATTTAACCTAAAAAAAAGCATTAGCACTGAGCTAAATCTTGAAATTGCAGCCACGGAAGAAATGCTTGAAATAGCAAAAAAGGTAAAACCCTATTCGATTAGTATAGTACCAGAAAAAAGAGAAGAATTAACAACCGAAGGTGGCCTGGATATCGTGAATATGCACAGTAAACTTTCTAGTATAATAGAGGAAATGCATAGCTCTAGCATAAAAGTCTCACTGTTTATCGATCCAAATATTGATCAACTAAAATATCTTGAAAAGCTAGGGACAAAACCTGACATAATAGAAATTCACACAGGGGATTACTGTGATAATCCATCAGAAAAAAAGTTACAGTTAATTACTAATGCTGCAGAGTACGTCAATAAATTAGGAATAGAATGCCACGCAGGACATGGCATAACTTATAAACACGCTAAGAAGATGAAAAGAATACCTCACATCTCAGCTCTTAACATAGGCCACTATTTAATTAGCGAAGCTGTATTTTACGGCTTACACAGCGTAGTAAAAACAATGAAAATGACAATGTCTAACTAACTGCTGCTTTTTCCTTCTCATTTAAAATACTTAAAAGAGTTTGGCTTGCTTTAAATTTTACCCTTGTCTTTTTAGGAACAGTCATGATCTGACCACTTTGGGGGTTACGACATTGTTTTTCCTGACTGATAGCAGTAGAAAATGTTCCTATTCCATGCAAACGTATTTCACCTTTCCCATGCAGCTCATTCTTTATTATTTTAATAAACGCATCATGAATCTTGCTCAAATCAGATTTTGTTATATCTATATTCTGACTAGAACAATCTTCCTTTAATTGTTTTATTATATCTTCTTTACTCATAAATTACCTTAATATTGAAAAAATCACATAAATAGCATATTATGTTGACACCGATAGTCAACTAAATTCATCACAAAAATAGAGGATATCATACATTTTTGCAAATATTTGTATAATACTTACAAAAAAACACCCCTATAAAATAACTATCTCTTAGAAAATTGACACTTTTTCCGAGCTTTATGTTGACCATATTTCTTACGTTCAACAACACGTGAATCTCTAGTTAAGAACTCACCATTACGTAGTATAGAATGCAAATCTTGGCTTACACTACTTAAAGCTCTGCTTATTCCATGAGCTAGAGCACCTGCTTGACCAGATAGCCCTCCACCTTTTACAGTTGCAAATACATCGTATTTATCCAATGTGGAAGTTGCAACAAATGGCATTTTTACTATTTGGCACACTGACTCTCTTTTAAAATAAGAAATTAGATCGCCTTTTTTGTTAACACTAAATTTTCCACTCCCCGGCTTTATCCATACTCTTGCTACAGATTCTTTTCTTCGGCCTGTAGCATATAAACGACCAAGCGAATCAACTGCTGATTTAATTGTCTTTTCTGACCAATCATTGTTATTTATTGTAGAACTCTTCATTTTTACTCCATTACTTTTTATTTTTACGATTCAAAGAGGCAAAATCTATCTTTTCAGGTTGCTGTCCTTGATGCTTATGCTCTGAACCAGAATAAACATACAAATTTTCAAAGCGTCTACGTGCCATAGGCCCATCATCAAGCATCCTTTTCACTGCCATTTCTATTACACGCTCAGGAAATTTGCCATTTAAAATATTATCTGGAGTAGTTTTCTTCAAACCACCAGAATAACCTGTATGCTTATAGTAAATTTTATCTTTAAGCTTCTTTCCGGTGAAATGCACCTTTTCTGCGTTGATAATAATTACATTATCGCCACAATCCATATGAGGTGTATACTCAGGTTTATGCTTTCCACGTAATAGTGTCGCTACAAATGCTGCAAGCCTCCCTACCACTAATCCTTCTGCATCTATGACAAACCACTTTTTATTGATTTGTTTCTTCTTTAAGAAAAAAGTCTTCATTATTTGATCCAACAATAGTAAGCTATGATATACTTAATTTCTCAATAGTGTCAACAATATTAGTTATTGATTATTAAAGTAATTTATGTTAGTAATTGAGCTGCGCAACCAATATGCATAGGAATTAGAATGTTTCGATTGATTATCACACTTGCGATCATTTTTAATACTATAAGTTGCTATGCAACCGATGTGGGAGAAGTGATAAGCAAAGCCATCAAAAATAGCTCAAAAATAAAGTCTCAATTTTACCAATATAAAAGCGCAGAAAAACACTATAAATCTTCTGGGTTAGCTGGATTTTTACCTGACATTAATTTGCAATACAATTTCGATAGTAACTTTAATCTTGATACATCTGAAAAAAAACTTACATTGCGCCAGAAATTAATCGATGGCGGTGGTACCTTTGCCACATTCAGTCGATCAAGCCATCTTCTCAAAGCAGAAAAGATGCGATTTCAGCAATTAAAACAAGAGCTTGCACTTAATGCTGTGAAAGCATATGTTAATGTTTTACAAAAGACAGAAATATTAAAGCTCAGAGAACATAAAGAACGCGTTTCTTTGGAACATTTGTCAGCTATGAAAAAACGCTTTTCCCTTGGAGAGGTAACCAATGCTGAAGTTTTGTTAGCAAAAGCAAAATTTTCGTCTTCTATATCCGAAAGAGTTGATGCTGAAGGTAAATTAAAGTTGGTAAATATTGCTTATTATCATTTGATTGGCGAAGATGCTGATGACCTTTCTGAAGCTAATGATAAACTACCTTCTGTTCCAGAGCTAAATGAATGTTTACAGTTAGCAAAAACCAATAATTTATCTCTAAAAGCAGCAATTTATCAAAAAAGAGCAGCCGGAATGGAAGTGATTGCTGAAAGCTCCAAGTGGCTTCCTTCTTTAAATCTAAGTGCAAGCAAAAATTTTGGGGAGGATGGTATGAAGGTAGACAAACTATTAGAAAATGTTCATGTAGTTTTTACTCTTGATGTTCCAATCTTTAAGAGAGGAGTTAATGCTTTTGGTGTCAGTAAAGCTAAAATGGATGCAAAAAAATCTACCTACGATTATTATGAAACGGTAAAAAATATAGAACAAGCAGTTGTAAATGCTTGGAATAATGTGTTGACAGCAAAGGCCATTATCAAAGCAAGTCAAGAAGCGGAAAAAGCAGCAGCTCTAGCATTGGAAGGAGTTGAGCAAGAAGTAAACTTAAATTTAAAGAGTACATCTGACCTTTTGGACACTGAAGATGCATTATTTAAAGCACGTTCAGACTTAGTTGAAGCAAAAAGCAATTATGTGATTAGTGTTTACAACTTGCTTTTTATGATAAATAGTATAAACCTCTAAATTTAATGGTATTAGCACTATGCATGATGAACAAGGTAATCAATCTGTAAAAGATATCCTAGAAGATATAAAAAAAGCTATATCGGGTAAAAACGCGAGTAACGATAAAGCAGAAATAAAGGATGAAAATGATGATGTGCTATACCTTGAGGAAGAGTATCCAGAAGAAATAGAAGAAGATGGCAAAAAAGAAAATAATGAAAAAGAGGACATTGATAATGATGACCAAAGTGAGGAAATGGCTTGCAACAGTAACCAATTTAATGGCCATAGCTACAATTCAGAAGAAAAAAAAGATATTTATTTGTACGATAATATCCAAATGAGTAATAACAAAGCGAGTAATAGCGGCTTACAAGCGCAAAATAACGATCATCTAATTTTAAAAGAGAATATGGAAGAGATCAAAGCGTTGCTTGGAAAAATGCAAAACGAATTACAGCATAAACAACAAAAAAAAGCGAACCTTACTGTTGAAGAATTAGTTACATCTCTTTTAAAACCTCAGCTCTCAGAATGGCTGAATAAATATCTACATGCACTGGTAAAAGAAGTAGTTGAAAAAGAGCTTAAAGATATAATCAATAATAAGTAGGGTATTAGCAATAAAAACTAGAGTAAAGACGGCTAGAGGCAGAAAACTATCTTCAACAAGGTGGCTACATCGTCATTTGAATGATCAGTATGTGCAAAAAACTAGCAAGGATGGTTATAGGTCACGCTCAGCATATAAGCTGGTAGAAATGGATAACAAATTTAAATTATTCCAAGAAGGGCAAAAAATTATTGATCTTGGTGCTTCTCCTGGTGGATGGTCACAAGTTGCATCTCAGAAAGGTGCAAATGTGGTTGCTCTTGACATAAAACCAATGAACGCAATTAATGGAGTAGAGTTTATACAATGTGATATTATCAATGAGTTTGAAATTTTAAGAGAAAAATTCAAGGATCAAAAATTTGATGTAATTTTATCTGACATGGCGCCCGAATCTTGTGGTTTAAAATCGTTGGATCATATCAGAATTATGCTTTTATGCGAAGCAGCGCTCAATTTTGCAAAGCATTTCTTGAGTCATGGTGGCACGTTTGTAGTAAAAATTTTCCAAGGAGAATCTGACAAAGATTTTTGTAACGAGCTAAAAAAAATGTTTAAAACAGTAAAATACTTTAAACCAAAGTCAAGTAGATCTGAATCTACAGAAATGTATTTGGTAAGTTTAGGCTTTATTGGCAGCAAACCTTCTATATAATATTAATCTAGGTAGTCCGCAGAAACAAAAAACTTGCTTGACAAACCTCGCCAGCCCCCTTATCATGAAACTGAAGCTATTGTATTTGCTTTCGCCAATCTGCAGATTAAAAGGTAAGGATTACTTAATGTATCGGCGTCTTATGTTCAATTTTTTGCAGTATATAGATACTGTATGTCTTTACAAAACTTCATCTACATCTAGATTTTTATCTAAATAAGCTGAACGCGCTTATAAAGCGTTACAAGACATCAAAAAATGCCAATACTCGACAGAGATAGTAAAAGACTAGCTAACTCGGGGATTCTTTGTCTTTTTTTCTGCTTGGTAAATTTCTTAAACATTTGCAGCATAGGTGAGTTGCAATTAAAAGCAGCTAAATCTTGCTTGTCAAGCGTTTAAAACATAAAAAACGCCAATATTTTAAAGCAGATAATAACCCCAGGGCTTCTTTTGCCTTTTTTTTCATTTGGTAAATTTCTTAAATATTTATAGCTAAACGACAATCGTCATCCCAGCGGGATCTGGAGATACCGCGGCGGTATGACGGTTCGCGACGGCATGACGATAAGGTTTATATCTTGTCATCCCAGTGCTTGACACTGGGATCCAGGAATTTTATTAAGTTGGTGAGCATAAAAATAGCTGTTTTACGTTAAAATACAATGTTTTGATGATTATGGAAAGGCTGGATTCCAGTGTCAAGCACTGGAATGACACCATAGGGGCACTGCCATCATAAAGGAACCAGTGTCGGCTACTCGGATGACATCATAGGGGCGCTGGGATGACACCCTGACAATCGTCATCCCGCTACTTGTTAGCGGGATCTGGAGATACCGTGACGGTATGATGAGGGAGAACAGTTAGCGGATGAGATACCGCGAATGAATCGCGGTATAACGGTTCGCGGTGGTATAGTAACTCGTCATCCCGCTACTTGTTAGCGGGATCTGGAGATACCGTGACGGTATGATGAGGGAGAACAGTTAGCGGATGAGATACCGCGAATGAATCGTGGTATGACGGTTCGCGGTGGCATGATGTAGGACTGCTGTGACACCATTATAGAATGAACCAGTGTCAGCTACTTGCATAGAAAATGTTTATGACTAATTTTTAGATCAAACATGGAATTTCGACAAACTTAACTTTTTTGTGAGATGGTTCAGCAATAATAAATAAATTGAGAGGAAAGGTTACGGCAATGGAAAAGAAAAAGTTTTTTGAAATAATAAATGAGGTAAGCAAGAGTGAAGGTTTAAATGAGAATAATTTACTTGAAAGAATAGGGAATAAGCTAAAAGATGCAGACTCAATAGTATATAGCACTTATAACAATTTGAAGATAGATAAGATGTTCAGTATATTAGATTCAGACAAAATTGTAAATTATATGTTGGTACATCTTGCTGTGGAATGTAACAGTGTACCAATAGTAAAACTCCTACTAGCAAAGGAAGCAAAAGTTAATGAACCAATATATGAACTTGATGAAGCTAAGTCTAAGCTAACTGCTTTGCACATTGCTGCTTTGCATGGTCATCAAGAGATAGTTCAGCTTTTATTGAATAATGACGCAAATCCTTTACTAAAAGATAGTCAAGGCCGAACTCCAAGGGATATTGTCGGCGATGTAGAAGGTAAAAAGGCTATAATAAAAATGTTAGAGGAAGGAGAACAACGTTATGCTGAGACAAGAGCTACGAGAAGACAACCTTATAGACAAGGCACTTTACTGCAGCCTAATAATAAAACTCCAGGAAATTTAGCTTTGAACGGAAATAACGTAACTGCTGCAGTACAAGCATGGGGTGCAAAACATCAGGAAGAGAATAGTAGAATTACACCAAACAACAAAAAAGTCTATGTACAAGATGAGGATGAACAGACTTCTTCAAACTCAATCGTTAATGAAAACAATACAGACAAAGTAGATGATACATTAGAAAAAGAACAGGCTATAAGAGAAAGAGATGCTATGGCGCAAAAGTTGCAAGAGGCAGAACAAAGACTTGCCAATAATCAGAAGCGCATAGAACATAATGACTTGCACAGTCAATATCCAGAGCAGTATACTACATATAATGGGGAACAGACCTTTTTAAATAAAAGTAATAGTGGCGATAGTGGAATATATTTTGATGCAGATGAATCTGAAGCTTTAGGCCAATCTATATTAGAAAATGGAGAAGATATTAATGCACAAGATAAAGATGGCGTGACCCATTTACATTGGGCTATTGCAGATAACAATAAAGAATCAGTGGAACTTTTGGTAAAATGTGGAGCAAAAGTTGATGTACAGGATAAAGATGGACTGACCCCTTTACATTATGCTGCTGCATATGGTTGTGTAGAGATTGCAGAATATCTAGTAGAAGGTGGAGCAAATGTTAATGCACAAGATAAAGTTGAGCATACTCCCTTATATTATGCTCTTGCAAATGACAATAAAAAATTAGCAAAGCTTTTGATAAAGCATGGAGCAGATCGCTCATTGATAAAGGATGAAGACCTAATAGATAGACTAAACAGTATGTGTGATCAGCCATCTGAGGTTGTACCTAGTACCTTTTCTCATTCCAAAACACACAACGCAACGGAAACTCCAGAAAAAGCAGAAAAGGTTGAAAAACGTAAAGCTAAGTTAAAAGAATTACGTACTCAGCTAAAGGATGAGCAGAAAAAGAATGAATTGCTAAAACAAAAAATACAAGATCTAGAAAGTAAAAACACAACGCTTAATAGTGAATTAGAAAAAACAAAAACTAAAACAGACGAAGTACCATTAGAAAAAGCGCAAAAGGAACTAACAGAATTGAAAAGTTATATCACTGGACATGGAGCTAGGCTGGACACACTGGAGAAACTCAATGAAGAGAATGAATCACTAAGACAAGAAATAAAAAATCTAAAAAATGAAAACACAACACTTAAGGGTGAATTAGAAAAAACAAAAACTAAAAAAAACGAAGTACCATTAGAAAAAGCGCAAAAGGAACTAACAGAATTGAGAAATTGTGTCACTGAACATGAGACTAAATTGGAAGTACTGGAGAAACTCAATGAAGAGAATGAATCACTAGAACAAAAAATACAAGATCTAGAAAGTAAAAATACAACACTTAATAGCGAATTAGAAGAAAACGAAAATAAGCATTCTAAAACAAAAGTGTTGTTAGAAAAAGCGCAAAAGGAACTAGCAGAATCAAAAAGTTGCATAGTTGGACATGAGACTAAGTTGAAAGAATTCAATAAAGAGAATGAATCACTAACACAAAAAATAAGAAGTCTGGAGAATGAAAACACACCACTTGATGGTGAACTGGGCAAAACTAAAACAAATGAAGTGTCACTAGAAAAAGTAGGAAAAAGACAATTTTCCCCAAAAGTTGCCTATGCGAGCCTTGCAGCTATGTTAGCAGTAGGTGCTGCTCTTAGTATTGCTTCCGGATTGTCTGCTCTATTAATAGTTGCAGCTTCTGTGGTATCTGCACTGATAGCTGGTGGCATTACATACACAATATCAAAACCCATCGCTGAACCAAAACCTACCACTGAATTGAAAGAAGTGAATATTCAAGATTCAGCACAACGGTGTTTGTAAAATTTAATTTGTACACTTGCTATAGATTCCAGCGCGTGACGCTGGAATGTAGTAAAAAGTATTTGTAAGTTACACAGTAGTGTGAATTTTTTACTTCGGTAGTTTTTCATTGTCATTATAATCATAATAATAGTTGAGTTTAATTGATATGAAAACTTTTACGAAAAATTTTAAAAATAACGAAAAAAAGCTAGAGGAGTTTAATAAGGAAATTGAAGATATAACAACTATAGCTCAAGATAAATTTGCACATGAACTTGAAAATATCGCATATGACAGTGTGCAAAAATTTCGCAGTCTGCTTGCTAAAGAGTTAAACTCCACCTTCAATAATATTCATTCTCAAAATGTCAATCTACTAAAATCCAGCCTAGTTGAATATGCTATAAGTTCAAATTTTATCAACAAAAAAGGAGAAACAGCTTTAATACGTTCTCTTCTTAATATATTCATACGATAAAGCACTCAGAGTTGTTGCTGCGCCAATTTAACTTAATGTTGCATGCAAGCTGCATAGCTAAAGTAAGTAAGATTTGCCCCACGCTGTCACGAGGTAAACCTTACTTATTCTAGCTATATCAAAAAGGAGGGTTATTATGTCAATAAGATCTACTTCACCAAGAATATCTGTGCAACGTAAATCTAAGCCTGAATCTTTTCCAGTTACTTTAGAAGAGGTTAAATCTTTTTTACGCATTGAGAACGACCAGGATGATAAGTTGATTTCAGATCTAATTTTTATGGCAACTGATTACGCTGAATGGCATATGGAAAAGTCACTGGTGAAACAAACATGGCAAGTTTCATATGAAGATTATGTACCTCGTAGGATCTATTTAAGCTATGGCCCTGTGAGTAAGATAGTATTGGCTACTGCAATGATGTCTAAAAATCAAGAGAAGAGTACACTTAAGTATTATTTTAGTGATGTAGGGGGCTATGTTGAGTTTTTCAATTGTTTGAATGCAATAAGAGTTGATGTTGTATACGAAGCTGGTTATGACAATGTTCCTGAGCAGATAAAACTAGGTATTATGCGGCATGTTTCTGCTCTTTACAAAAATCGTGAATCGGAGGTAAGTAGCCATTTATCTGAAGTGAAGAAGGTATATTCTCCATTTCGCGAACCAAAGGTTGTTTTGTAGCTCTTTCTGGTCATTCAAACTGGGCTACTACGTCATACCGTTACGGATAGATCTCGCTAACAAGCAGCGGGATGACGAGGTATAAACCTTATCGTCATACCGCCGCGGTATCTCAGCCGCTAACACGTAGCGGAATGACAGCAGTCCTACGTCATACCGTCACGGATAGATCCCGCTAACAAGTAGCGGGATGACGAGGTATAAACCTTATCGTCATACCGCGATTCATTCGCGGTATCTCTTAACATAGATCCCGCTAACAAGCAGCGGGATGACGAGTTTCTATATATCTTTCGAGGGTTAATTATGAAAAAAATTCAAGCTATAAACGAGTTGTACAGTAGCATTTATGAAGCACTAAAAGCAAACTCTGATTTAAGGAAATATGTTACTAACATTTATGACTACTTACCTAAACAGGTCACCATTCCTTACCTGAGATTGTGTGTAGTGAATTATAATAACCTGCATATGCTGTCCAATTTTGCTACAAAGGCAAGATTTTCATGCGACATATATACTTATCATATAGACAGTATGTTTGCCATTATAAGGCATATTAACTTGATACTTAAGAGCATTGAAGGTTTTAATAATGAGGCCATTTTAGAAAGTAATTGTGCTATGGATCAGCACGATGAAATTTTACATTCAACAATTAATTTTGATATTTTAATAAAAGGAGGTGATAATGAGCAAATTACAGCTAAAAATTAAAGATCATGACAATAATTTTATTGTGTTAAATAATATAAGAAACCTAAGGTTTACTTTGCGTAATAACAGAGAAGAGGTGAAAGATATTTCTTCTTTTGGCTGGAGGAAAGTGCTCGATTGTGCTGGAAGCAGACACATTACGATAAAAATTAATGGAATTTTAGACTCTGTATTAGCTGATGAATTATTACGTAATTCTGCTATGCTAAACTCTAATAATGATTATGAAATTAGTTTTAATGCTAAGGAAAAGATAAGGCTTAGGTGTTCAGTTGAATTGTATGAGAGGTATTATGATCCTGTTACTTTTGACAGCTTTACTGTAGTTTTAAATAGTGCTGAAGTTGTAAACGCTTTTCATTAATGTTAATTTAATTTTTTCATATACAATAATAACTGGTGAGAATTTTAACTAAATTAAAAAAAATCATGAATGACGAAAACCTTTTCGAGGAAGACGGTGATAATATTGAAGAAAATAACGATGATAAAAGAGAGAGAAGTTTAGAAAATGAAAATCAGCAAAATCAAGAAGAACAACACAAAGAGGAAGATAAGCAATACATAATACAGTATATTCAAGACTATTTGAAAGTTTTTGAGGATATTCTAAATCAGATCGACGAAGGAATTGATAATTCGGATAGTTACGAAAGGACTATGCAAATAAAGCGAAGCATAGACAGGCTCATAGAGACTTTATATAGTCAGGCTGCGTCCGAAGATATTGATGCAGAATTTGAAACTACCAAACACACTCGCGATAAATCAGAATCTATGAAAAGAGTTAGAGAGAAGAGAAGAAAGCAAGTGATAGAAGAAGTATTAAGTAGCATGTTTGCCCAGCAACAAAAGGAGCTAATGAACGCTAAACACTTAAGTCATGGACATGAAACAGCAAAAGATGGGGATGTCCACGAAGCAAAGGAAAAAGTGAAGTCTTCAATCAGGGGAGTGTTGTTTTCGGTGATTGCTCATAGGATGGATCCAAGAAGGAGGGCAGGGGAAACTGCTGACGGTAACGAAAAGCAAGCTCATATATATGGCAGGGAAGCAGTTGGTGGAGCTTTAGGTGCATTGTTAAAAACGTTTTTAACAGCAGTTATTGCCGTTGTGCGTGAAATTGCTAAGCCACTTCAGAAACCGGAAACATCTTTTGCAAAACAAGTTGAAGAAAGCAGAAACGCAGATTCACAAAAGGGTCGATCTGTGTAGATTTCTCCTTGTAATAATCTTTCGATTCTACTGTCTGTTAATTCAAATTAGGGTTATAAAATTTTAGAAGCCAGCTCTTATATAACCAATTTATAGCAAGAAATTACGATACAAAAATCAGCGTCCGTTAGAAAATAAACATAACACAGGGTGATAGAGTTGCCCCTATCCATAAGCGTCAGTTAAGCTCAAAATTGTAAGCTTAAAATATGGTTGAATAATTATTAATAATAGTATATAATTATTAACGTTTTTCAGGCATTTTTGTTATGGGTGCGCCAAGTAAGCGTTTAGAATACAGTTGGTGAAAATCCAACTTAGGCAAAGTCTAGCCAACAGCCTAGAACAGACCATTATGCTGCGTGAGGTAACGAGCGTAGTAAAGCTAATGGAATGGACAATATAGGGTGCAATGAAAATTGACCTTACCCAGAAAAAGTGGAGAGAAAGTGTGGAATGTTTTTTACAAAAAGAATGATGCATCAAATTGTTCTGGAATGCAATAGTTAATAGTGACGTTGTTTGTTATAAAAAATTTCTATGTATTCAAATATTGCAGTTCTAGTTTGTTGAGCAGAGTGTTGTGAAGTATCAATAAGTATTTCTCTTTTCAATGAGCTAAAGAAGCTTTCTGCAACAGAATTGTCGTAACAACAGCCTTTATTACTCATCTATATTCTTTACAGCTAAGAGATATTGATACCCTTGCGCAGTATATTGTGAACCTTGGTCACTGTGCAGCAGTAGATTTTTAACAGGTTTACGCCTATTAATGGCCATTAATAAAGAGTTCATAACCAATTGTTTATTTATTGCACTACTCATTAACTACCATACGTGAGAATTATTGCTGCCAAATATAGCCATCCCTCCTTGGTTTTGATGTAAGTAATCCCATACTTTATTTGGTTGATCAACAATAAAGTTTTGATCTAGTATATTGGGAGCTACAGCTCTATTATCTGTTTGTTGTTTTTTAATTTTAAACTTTCTTCTCAGTATAGCCCTGATGTCATTTTTCTGCATAATACTTTGCACCGTTTTCAAATTGCAACTTTTACCCAAAGCCTTCAATTCAGCATGAATTTTAGGAGCTCCATATCTACATTTAGAAACTTGATATATTTTTTGAATAGCTGCGAGTAGCTCTTTATTTGCTGATTCTCTACTGCTTATTTTTCTTGTGGTCCACTTATAGTAGCCACTAGCAGAAAATCCTACATAATTCCTGTACTTTATAGCAGTTACTATATAAAAAAATATTTTACTCTTTTTGACTGGCCAGGGCTTTTTTTTAAATGTCTCTTTCCCTTGTTACTCTTGCTTTGTAAATCAAACCTCTCTTTGTCATAAGGTGCTACATCTGGAAATGCATTTGCCGCTGACTTTTTTTCGTTGTGTTTCTTTATCCATTTTCCTAATAAACCACCCTTTATTCCTAAATCTCTTGCTATTTTTGTAATTGTTTGACCTACCTTTCTTTGTTCATTTGCCAGCTTAACAGCTTCCAATTTGAATTCTGCCGTATATTCTCTTACCATTTCTAATCCTCCAAAATTTTATTTTACCCAAAAAAACTCTTTTCTTTCTCTCCACTTTTTCTGGGTAAGGTCAGTTTACTGGCCTCTCCATGAGTGAGATTGAAAAATTAAGTGTGAACGGTTACCTTGGATGACAGAAAAGAGTGTTGGAAGGAGGCAATATTAAAAACTTAATTTCAGTCCAGCCAAGAGCACATAACCAGAGTTGTTATTTTCTATTTTAGGTTCTTTGGTACTAAATTTTACAATATCGAAATAGTATGAAGTACCTAAAAAAAGAGAATTTTCAAGGCTTAAAGCATATGATGTTAACTCGTTTGTACCTTCGCCTGCAATATCCCTACCACTACTAAAATATGTTAAGCTTGATTTGTAAGAATCAGAATGGTAAGCGATACCTGCATTCATATAATACGTATTATTTATTTCAGGATTACGCCTCTCACCAGATTCACCACCATTACCATACGAAAAAATGCAATCAAGATCGAACAATTTTAGCTTCAAACCAAAATTCCAGTGCAGTAATTGATTGCGACATTCATAATTTTTAGAAGTTCCATCTGAGCAACCAGTTAAATTTTCTCTTGCAAATTCACCAGTCAAAGCAGTAGTAAAACCTATATCATTTGACAAGCTGTTTTTATAGGAAAGGCCAGCAGCAATTAAATTGCTGTACTGTAAGTTATTTTTTCCTGGAACATAACTGAATCCGAGTTGAAAGTTATAGATTTCAGGGGAGATGTAGTTAATTGATGATTGTTTTAACCCTAGTTCGAGTTCATTATAATCGCTATAAATATTGGGCTTGACCCAGAACACCTTGTCTTGATTATATCCAGGGTCACCATCTTTTTTATGATCACCGCGCAAATTTGCATAGTTTGTCCAATGACCATTTACTCCTCCAGCAGCTGCATAAATTTTTGAAGTGTTAATTAACATGCTCTGACCAACTAAACTTCTTTTACCATATTCAATTGATCCAAGTTCCTGGTTTTTTATGATAAAATACCATTCCTCCATGTCTAACTTTTCTATGTCTAACGCTTTTAGGTTTGCAATACCAGAAACCCCTGCCTTAACATTAACCCCCATTTGAGTATTTGGATAAACTTGCTGTAAATAAAGAAAGCGCAAGTATGAATAACTTGAAGTTTTATCCTTAGGCTTAGCATTGAAAGAATCTCTGTTGAAGGCGTAGCCGAATCTCAAATCTATTTTTCCGTCTAGTTCTGCATAAAATATTTCCTTATCCAAAATTGTTTTAGAGCTAGCACTATTCTGCAAAAACAATGATGAAAGCAGTGCTACCAGGTAGTACTTTAACTTCATAAATAAACTTAAATCTTTATAAAAATTTAAGTTTAAACTCAATATAAATAAAAAACAACTTTTCAGAAGGCACCGCTGGTAGATTTTGCTGCCTGTTTTTGAGCTATATTCCCATAAATTATTGATACACTTGGTAATTTTCGCTTTAATAACTGCTTATTAATGGCAGAATGTATACGATTAATTATTTTAGATATACTTTTTACATCGCAGTTAATCAAAACAAAAAGCACTTTATTCTCATCAATATACCCTAGAAAATCATCACTACGGCAATTTTTATAAAAATGTTCTATGATAACTTTCAGTGCATTATTTGTCTCACTACAGCTACTATTTAAGCCAATCACTCCTATAGCTGCATTAATTTGATGTTGAAAGGCAAAATTTAATATAACGTATAACTCTAGAATAGTGGACTCATTGCCCGGTATATCGAATAAGTCATGGTTTTTATATTTTTTACCCATTAGATATTTATCTCTAAAGATTCCTAGTTTATGGGACAAACTGATATCACGTATTAATAGCTCATAATTTATTTTATTACTGGCAAATTGTGCAGTGCGGAAAACTTTTACTTTTGTCCTGATATCTTCTCCCTTAGCATCAATTAAGGAAAAATCTATCACTTTAGGTAGTATATCAAGTAAATCGTGTCCATTTTCGGTATACTCTAAATAATTCTTCACGTTGTCAGCTGCTCTTGTGCTTAAGATATTAATTAATGGCTTATTAAGCAAATTCTTCTCTTCATATTTTAACAAATCCCTTGCAACTTGATTGAGCCCTAAAATTAACACGTTTTTTTTCTTATTATCCTGACAAACAGATACCACAGCATCATCTTTTCTTCTTGCAGTTATGAAATCATCCATACTTTCATTCTATACAGCGTATTTATAAGTATAATAAGATTATATTAAGATTTACTTACTTATTAATATGCTTAATTGGGTATAGGCAGAATGTCATATGGAATGGCTTTGTTGTAGAAGAATCAAGATTACTGTTTATAGACTTCAAGTTACTGCAAAAAATATTTTAAAACATAGTGATATCTTGACTTTACCTAGTTAATATTCCAAATTATAAAAAAACAGATAGTTCTATGACGACAAGTCTATTACAAGGCAAAAAGGGATTAATAACCGGAATAATAAATAAGAGATCAATAGCATACGGTATAGCAAAAACTCTCTCAGAGCACGGAGCAGAACTTGCAATCACCTACCAGAATGAAATAATAAAAGAAAAACTATCACCAATAGCAGATGAACTAAATGTGGAGCTAATATTACACTGCGACGTTTCAAATGAAAAAATCATAGATAACGCTTTCGAAATAATAGAGAAAAAATGGGGTACTCTTGACTTTTTGGTGCATGCAATAGCATTCTCCGATAAAAATGAGTTAGATGGTAAATATGTCAATACTTCACTGGATAACTTCCTCAATGCAATGCATATATCGTGCTATTCTTTTACTGCTTTAGCGCAAAGGGCTGAAAAAATGATGTCAAATGGTGGTAGTTTACTTACTTTATCTTATTATGGCGCTGAAAAAGTTATGCCAAATTATAACGTTATGGGTTTATGTAAAGCGGCACTTGAAGCAAGTGTAAAATATATAGCATGTGATCTCGGGCCACAAAATATCAGAGTAAATGCAATTTCCGCTGGTCCAATCAGAACTTTAGCATCTTCTGGAATAAGCGATTTTCACTCCATATCAGAATGGAATAGAAATAACTCTCCGCTCAGACGCAATGTTACAATAGAGGATGTTGGCAAGGCAGCGTTATACTTATTAAGCGACTTAAGTAGTGGCACTACTGGAGAAATTTTGCACGTTGATTCAGGATATAACGTTGTGGGAATGAAGGTGGTTGACTGAGATCTAAATCCTTAATTCAAAGCGCTAGTTCCTTCGGGTTCATACACAACTCTATCAGGAGTTTTGTGACTGTGATTGCAGAAAACATCGAACATAAAATTCCTATTGATAGAGTGACAGAAAAGCCTCTTATTGCTCCACTGCCAATAATGAACATTATTCCTGCAGCAATTAATGTAGTGATATTTGAATCCAGTATTGTCTTTATAGCGTTTTTAAACCCTTCTTCAATAGCACGTTCCACTCTCTTGCCAGATTTGATTTCCTCACGAATTCGCTCAAATATTAAAACATTTGCATCCACCGCCATACCAACAGTAAGTGCAATACCGGCAATTCCAGGTAAAGTTAGAGTTGCTTCAAGCAGAGTGAGAATTGATAATATAAGAACTACATTAGAAAAAAGTGCAACAGAGGCCAATACACCTAATTTGCCGTAAGTGATGATTATAAATAAAGCCACGGCTATAATAGAGATTGTTGCTGCCATTTCCCCTGCCTTTATTGATTCTTCTCCAAGACTTGGGCCAATGTTTTTTTCTTCAATTATTTTAAGTGGTGCTGGCAGTGCTCCAGATTTTAAAAGTATTGCAAGTTCGCTTGCTTGTTTTTCAGTGAAATTACCGCTAATTTCTCCCTCTCCATTTAAAATTGGCTCACGTATTGTAGGTACTGTTAAAACTGTGTTATCCAGAACAATTGCAAAAGGCTTTCCTACATTTTCTTTAGTGATTTTCGCGAATCTTTTACTCGCTATACTGTCAAATTTAAAATGCACTGTCGGTTTACCTAAATTGCCGAATCTAACTGATGCGTTAACCAGCGAATCACCACCTATTTCAGTTTTGCGGAATATTGGATAAGAATTACCTAAAGAATCCTTGAGCATGACAGTGGTTTCATGGTCTATATCCTGCACCTTGGCTATGTTAGTGTTTGCCAAATGAAAAGCTAGCTTAGCAGTTTTGCCAAGCAGAGATTTTATCTGCTTGGTATCTTCTACTCCAGGCACCTGCACTAATATTTTATTCTGCCCTTGTTTTTGAACGCTGACTTCCTTTGTGCCAAGTTTGTCCAAACGGCGCTGGACATTGTTTATTGATTCTGCAGCTACTTCACTGATCAAAGAATTTTTATAATGTGGTTTATACGAAATGAGAATCGAAGAATCTTTTCTATTTAGCTCTAAATTTGGATTTATCGCATTAATCAACACAGATGCTTTTTTATAATCATCAATACTATTTAAAGTTATAACGCTATTTTGTACGTTAGATTCAATATTTTTTGTTAGCAATGTCTCTTTTATTTCGTTAGCTAGCATGCTTAGCTTTTCCTTAAAATAGAAGTCTAAGTCTATGTTTAAAAGCAAAGATGCCCCTCCTTTCAGGTCAAGGCCTAAGTTTATTCTTTTTTTCGAAATAAAAAGCTTATTATCAAAGAAATTTGGCAGTGTTATGTATAAAGCAAATAAACAGATGCATAATACTGAAAAAGATTTGACTATAAGTCTGTTATACATAAGTTGTAGGTTTAAAATTGTAATAATTGATTGTAAGTTAAAAATAGATTTTTGTAAAATTCTCTATTTGACCTTACCCAGAAAAAGTAGAGAGAAAGTTAAGACGTTTTTATCATGAGAATAAATTGTGCAGGAATGCAATAGTTAATAGTAGAATGTCTACGTTATTTGTTATAAAAGATTTCTATGTATTCAAATATGGCAGTTCTGGTTTGTTGAGCGAGAAGTATCAATAAGCAGCTCCCTTTTAAGTGAACTTTTCTGCAACAGAGTTATCGTAACAACAGCCCTTATGGCTCATGCTGGAAATGATGTTTTTTGTATTCAATAGAAATTGGTAATTTTGAGAGGTATACTGTGACCCTTGATCGCTATGTAACAGCAGATTTTTATCGGGTTTGCGTTTATCAACGGCCATCAATAAAGAATCTATAACTAATTATCATGTTACTCATTAACCACCATGCGTGAATATAGGTCAATTATTGCCGCCAACAACCTTCTTTAGTTTTTATGTAGGTAATCCCAAACTTTATTTGGCTGATCAGTAGTAAAATTTTGATCCAATGTGTTCGGAGCCACAACTCGGTTGCTTATTTGCTGTTTTTTATTTTTGAACCTTCGTCTAAACTTGGCTTTAATGCCATTTTCTTGCATAACACTTTGTACTGTTTTAATTTTTGCCTAAAGCTTTTAATTCAGCGTGAATTTTAGGGGCTCCATATCTGCATTTAGAAGCTTGATGTATTTTTTGAATATCTGCTAGAAGCCCTTCTTTTGCTAATTCTTTACTGCTTTTTTCCTTAGCAACCCATACCACCAGTACAAAACCCTACATAGTTCCTGTGTTTTATAGCAATTTCTATATAAAAGAATACTTTACTCTTTTTCTTTGCCCAGGGCTTTTTTTAAGATGTCTCTTTCTCTTATTAGCTCTTTTTTTAGATCAAATCTTTCTTTGTCATAAGGAGCCTTTGCCTGGAAATGCGTATGCTCCAGACATTTTTCCATTATATTTTCTTACTTAACATACTGCCATCTATACCTAGATCTTTTGCTATTTTTGTACTTGCTTGACCTGTTTCTTTAACCAGCTTAACAGCTTCTAATTTGAATTCTGCTGTATATTCTCTTCTATTTGTCATATTTTGAAAAAACGTTTTATTTTACTCCAAAAACGTTTTAACTTTCTCTCTACTTTTTCTGGACTACTCCGAATCGGTTGACAAATTGGACGTTTGATAAGCATAATTTGGAGCTTCTTGTGTAATGACTATATCATGAGCGTGACTCTCTCTTAATCCTGATGCAGTAATAGTAACAAATTTACAATTTTTTTTCATCTCTTCTATATTCCTATTACCAGTATACCCCATTGCAGCTTGCAATCCGCCAATCAATTGATGGATTACTCCTGAAGCTGGACCTTTGAATGGAACTCTTCCTTCCACTCCTTGTGGAACTAATTTGAGTTTTGAATCTTTATCTTGAAAATAACGGCTAGCTGAACCTCGTTTCATTGCACTAA
The DNA here is from genome assembly GCF_964264765.1 of Wolbachia endosymbiont (group A) of Opomyza germinationis. NCBI lineage: Bacteria > Pseudomonadati > Pseudomonadota > Alphaproteobacteria > Rickettsiales > Anaplasmataceae > Wolbachia > Wolbachia endosymbiont (group A) of Opomyza germinationis. The sequence goes on along the minus strand of NZ_OZ183482.1, from coordinate 779,988 downwards.
TAGATCCCATTCCTCGATAGCCTTTATATGCTCTGCCCTTATACATAATAATCTCACCTGGGCTTTCGTCAGTGCCAGCAAAAATCGAACCAATCATCACAGAGTCAGCACCAGCTGCAATAGCTTTTGCAACATCTCCTGAGTATTTTACCCCACCATCAGCAATTAGTCTGACGTTTCTTGCTCTACACGCCTCTGCAACATTCTTGATTGCAGAGAATTGTGGCACACCAACACCTGTAACTATTCTGGTTGTACAGATTGATCCTGGTCCTATTCCAACCTTCACTGCATCAACACCCGCATCAATCAACGCTTCAGCAGCCTCCTTTGTTGCAATGTTTCCGCCAATTAATTGCGTATTAGGATACATCTTTTTTATTTCCCTAATGGTATTGATAACGTTTTCGGAATGACCGTGAGCAGTATCCACAACAACTACATCAACTTCTTCTCCGATCAAAGCTTCACATCTGTCTATACCATCTTTTTTACCAGTGCCAATTGCAGCGGCAACTCTGAGACGCCCTTTACTGTCTTTACATGAATTTGGGTATCTATTGTATTTTTCAATGTCTTTAACCGTAATTAAACCTATACAACAAGAATTTTCATCTACGACCAAAAGCTTTTCTATTCTATTTTCATGCAACAATTTCATTGCTGAGGCACTATTCACTCCCTGCTCCCGCACTGTCACTAACTTATCTTTTGTCATCACTTCGGAAACTTTTACATTCATGTTCTGGTCTTCAATAAATCTCACATCTCGGTTAGTTAAAATTCCAACTAACTTGCGTTGATCGACTACAGGAATGCCAGAATAATTGTGCTCTCTCATTAATGAAATTGCTTCCGCAACTGTTTTATCCGGTGAAATCGTAATTGGGTTATACACGATCCAACTTTCATATTTTTTCACCCTTCTCACTTCTAAAACTTGTTCATCTATTGATAAATTCTTATGTATGCAACCTATCCCTCCATGTTGGGCAATAGCTATTGCAAAGCCCGATTCAGTAACAGTATCCATTGCAGAGGATATGAGAGGGATATTTAGTTCTATACTATTTGTTAAATAAGTTTTTGTATCTGCATCGCAAGGCAATATATTAGAATAGGCTGGCAAAAGAAGTATATCGTCAAACGAATAACAAGCTTCCATTTTTTTCATAGGCTTTATTTAAAGCTTATACGCCAATTAATTAAATTGCAATAGGCAAAATTAGCTAGGAGCCTTTAATTGTATAGCTCTAACTGTTTTTAGGAGATAGAAAAGCTATATAGTTGCTAATACATTTTATTGCACAATAAGCATTCTACATTATTTGCCAGCAAACAGAACTGCTCAATAGTTAAGTTTTCTGGACGTTCATTTCCACTCAATTTAGCGTTTTCAAGGACAGTTTCAGCGTGGTTCGTTATATTTTGCAAGCTATTTCTCAGCATCTTTCTTCTTTGAGCAAAAACAGCACGTATTAATTTTATTAAGGTTTCCAAGTTTACTACAAACTTTGGGGTAGGCAAAGGATTTACTGTAATTACTGAAGAATGTATTTTTGGTCTTGGAAAAAACTCTTTAGGTTCAATATCAAATTCCTTTTTTATATCGCATAGTAACTGGCTTAGCACTGATAGAGGACCATAATCTTTAGAATTGGGTCTTGCTGTAATGCGATCTGCTACCTCTTTTTGAAACATTAATGTCAAACTCGTAAAAAATTTTATACTATCTAACCACTTTAAAAATAACGCTACCGAGATATTGTAAGGCAAGTTAGCAATAACTTTAACTGGGCGCTCTATCAGCTCTTCTTCTATAATATGCAGTGCATCCGCTTCTATAATTCTATACTTTCCTTGATGCTCATTTAGCAGTTGGTCATGGTGTTTTACTAAATCTCTATCTTTTTCTATAGAAAGTAGAGACTTTGGATTATGCACCAATATTTCTCTTGTTAATGCACCATATCCAGGACCAATTTCAATGACATTAAAATTTTCCAGACTACCAGCTAAAGCGACGATTTTTTTTGTTATCTCACTCGATAAAATAAAATTTTGCCCTAGACTCTTTTTTGGCTTCAGTAAAAATTTTTTCATATTATTTTCATTATACAGTATTTTAAAAATTAGTTGACGAAAATTCATTGATAATTGTATATTATTAATGTGTTTAACGCCGGCTTAGCTCAATTGGTAGAGCAACTGACTTGTAATCAGTAGGTTGTCAGTTCAAGTCCGACAGCCGGCACTCTCGCCCATATAAGTAAAGTTGATGTCCTTTTTAATAGTAGCAAATTGGAAAATGAATGGAATGCGTTCTTCATTTGTTGACTTTATAGGCAAACTTAACAACAAGAGCAACGAAATTACCTCTAAGCTAGTGATTTGCCCTCCTTTTACGTCATTTCCAAGCAGTATAGAGTTGAACAATAATATTAATATAGGAGCACAGAATTGCCATCATAAAAAGTTCGGTTCTTACACAGGTGAAATTAGTGCAGAAATGTTAAAAGAACTAGGGTGTACTTACGTAATACTTGGGCATTCTGAAAGGGCTAATGAAAAAGATAGTGAAATAAAACTTAAGTCGGAAATAGCAATAGAATCAGGCTTACACCCAATTATCTGTGTGGGTGAAAATTCAGAAGATTATAAGAATGAAAAAACAAAAGAAGTAATAGAATATCAATGCAAAAACCGTTTGCCAACACACGGTGAATATACCGTAGCATATGAGCCAATATGGGCAATAGGCACAGGTCATGTGCCAAATAATGATGCAATTGCTAAGGTGATAGAGGTAATAAAATTGTGTACTAGTAAAAAACACATTATATATGGTGGTTCAGTCAGTTCAGAAAATATAGAAAATTTGCTCAGTATCTCAAATTTATCAGGAGTTTTAATTGGCAGTGCAAGCTTAGATTTCGATCACTTTTATAAAATTATACAACAAGTTGAAAAAAAGTTTTCTCTTATCAATTCTAAAATCAGCAACTAAGAATCCTATAACAAATGGCATCATTTCAGTGTCAAGCATATGTCTGTACGAGCATCTAGTATAGCTAAAGTAATCTAGAAAATTAACGATATTTTATTCCCCGGTGAACGCTCTATTTTGTTTTCCAACTCTAGTTCTAAAAGAGCCATTAGAGCTATGTTGGTAGAAAGTCCGCTTGCTAATATAAGTTCATCTATATCAACAGGTACAGAGTTAATATGATCAACTATAACAGATTTTGCCTGTTGTAATTTTTCTTGTTTTTGGTTAACAAAATGGTGCTCAACATCAAATAGGTTTTTTTGCTGCGGAGGTAAACTAAACCTAATACTCTCTATTATGTCATCAGCGGATTCGATAAGCTTAGCACCGTTTTTAATTAAATAATTACTACCACTACAGCGTGAATCTAAAGGGAAACCAGAAACTGCAAACACCTCTCTCCCTTGATTTAAAGCAAAATCTGCTGTTATTAGAGAGCCAGAACGTTTCGATGCTTCAATCACTGCAACACCTAGCGATAGGCCAGATATAATTCGATTCCTTTGAGGAAAATACTGAGGCTTTGGTTTAGTAGCAAATGGAAGCTCAGTAATTACTAACCCACCGTTCCCAGTGATTTTTTTGTATAGATCAAAATTCTCTTTTGGATACACCACATCAATTCCGCTTGCTGTAACAGCAATAGTGGGATGATTTTTGTATATTACACTGTTTGCTGCAGTATCAATTCCTCTTGCAAGTCCAGAAACGATAATAAAACCAGCTTCGCTTAAATCAAGTGCCAACTTATTGGCAAAATTTCTTCCATTCATTGAAGAGTTACGCCCACCGATTATTGCAATTATCTCACGGCTTAATAATGATATATCACCAAGCGCAGTTATTACAGGAGGACAACTAGGGATATTTCTTAAAAGATCAGGGTAATCTGGGTCACATGCGGGTATAATTTTAGCTCCAATTCTTTCTGCATTATTGATTTCTTCTCGTGCATCTTGAATGCCATACACCTTATCATTAGCCACCCTATTGAGATATTTTAGCACCTCATCTAGCGATCCGTGTGTTCTTAGTATACTAAAAAACTTTATTGGTCCTATGGTTCTAGCCAGGCTTAACCATACTTCTAATTCTTTGTTGTTCAATTTATTTATCTTCATAAAAAGCTTGAATTTCTTATCAATTTAGTGTACCCAAGATAATGCAAATATACAGTGTTTTATGACGCATTTTGTTACAGATAAATGCATAAAATGTAAATATACAGACTGCGTGGAAGTATGTCCCGTTGACTGCTTCTATGAAGGCAAAAACATGCTCGTGATTAACCCAGATGAATGTATTGATTGCGGAGTGTGCATACCTGAGTGTCCAGTAGATGCAATTGTAACTGATGATTCCATAAAAGATATTTTAGAACTAGATGAAGAGTTGCTGAGCAGCGAACAAAAAACTTTCAAGTTATTTTACGATATAAATGTAGAATACTCACAAAAGTGGCCAAATATCACAGCTAAAAAGCAACCCCTCTATACTGCAGAAGAGTATAAGGAAAAAAAGGATAAAACAGCTTATTTTGATGAAAATTTAGAATAATGCTACTGAAGGAAAAGAAACTTTTTGTATTTCAGGGTTGTTGTTTTTGGTTGCTGAAAATAGTTGCGTTATCTAAGTTGTTATGCTGATAAATTAGTATCGATTAATTTAAGGATTAAGGAAAAAGGCTTATTGACTTTTGAAATATTTGATTATAAAACTAGCTGTTAGCATTAAATCTTGGGGGTAAGTTATGAGTATAAATAAAAGAGAAACCATTAAAAAGATTGAAGGGTTACTTTTTCAAGCGAACGGTAATCTTGAAAAAGCATGTGATCTATTATCAACAGTAGAGTTAACCGAAGATGATATTAAAATATTGCTGGAAGAGATGATAAAAGAGTATCATAGCTTGTTTGAAAAGATTTCTTGGAGTTGTGGAATTACTGCAGGCAGTGCACAAGATGCCAACGCAAGCAGCTTCAACGAAGTTTTTAAGCTAGGTTCAAAAGAGTTAGCATTGGCAATGACGTCAGATCTCAGAAAGTCTTATGATCAAGAATTATTTAAGAAATATAAAAAAGAAGAAATGTCTTATCCTGAAGGAGAAGGAGTACAATTTATTAGAGAATTGAGAGTTCTAAGTAGAATACTTACTATATCTTTAATAAGGAAACTTGATGAAGTTTACAAGTTTACTCCAGAAGAAATTGAGCGTTTGAAGGAATATATGTTAGTTAGCAACTATGATATAAGCAAAAGTCTTTCTGATATAGACAAATATATGCATGCACTATCTGCCTTAATTAGAAACTCTTCACTTGATACAAAAAAGATATTTGAGCTAAATAATCGAATGATAATACACACTACAGCCTTAATTGATTTAGTAACTAGTGGAGTAGTGAAAAAAGAAGAAGCAAAAGAACAATCTGCTGAGGATTTAGAAAAGCTTATCTGTGAACAGTATAAAGGTGCAGCAAACACGCCACTACCGTTGCAGAGCACGCTATTTGAAGTGGATAAAAAAAGTGCTTGAAGAAAGTTTATAGTTAGCCAAAGTAGGTATTTAATAAGCTTAATGTAACCATTATGTATGCTATATAGCAAAACATAGAATGCTTATGATTCCAACTATAGCAATTTTAAGTGGTGGATTTTCTTGTGAGAGAGAAATATCGCTTATGAGCGGAAAAGCAGTGAAGAAGGCGCTCGATAGCCTTTCATATAATGCAATAGAAATAGATGTTGACAGCAATATTGCTGAAAAGCTTAAAAAAATTAATCCGGGCCTTGCTTTTATCGCTCTGCATGGACCTTATGGTGAAGATGGCTGCATTCAAGGTTTATTGGAAATCTTAGGTATAAAATATACACACTCAGGAGTTATGGCTTCTGCCGTTGCTATAAATAAAGTGATGTCAAAGCATATATTTCGATCCCTTAATATCGACACTCCAAAAGGTTATGTAATTAGCCGAGAAGATGTACTAAAAAATAATATTAAAATCGATTATCCGTACGTCTTAAAACCAATTAATGAAGGTTCAAGTATTGGAGTGTACATAATTTTCTCGCACGAGGATTACTTAGAACTGAAAAATAATAGTTCTACTATAATGGAAAAGATGATCGTAGAAGAATACATACCGGGCATAGAGTTACATACTGCTGTATTGCTGGATGAAGCAATTGGCACTATAGAAGTACGACCAAAAAATAAATTCTATGATTATGAAGCAAAGTATACAGATGGATTTGCAGAACATATATTTCCTGCTAAAATTCCTGACAATATATATAAAATGACCTTGGAACACGCACTGAAAATACATCAATTTTTAGGATGCAAAACTATTTCCCGCTCAGATTTCCGTTATAATCCCAAAAATAACACTTTAAAAATGCTTGAGATTAATACACATCCTGGCTTTACTGAGTTATCGTTAGTGCCAGAAATTGCAAAATTGGCAAAAGGAATCAATTTTAATGAATTAGTTAAAATTATTATTGAAGATAGTTTGCAGCACAAAAATATTAGGGATTTAAGTCATGTTGAGCAGTATTACTAGAAGCCAAAGGAGTTTTTTGCGTAAGTGTGCCTTGGTTGTTATCACAGCACTTTTTCTTACGCTAATACTTTACAGCTCACTTGATAAAATAATAAATCGATTTAATTACTACTTTACTTGGTACAATGACTGCCTATCTAGTTTATTACTCAGTAGTGGATTTTCAATCGACGAAGTAGTCGTGAGCGGCAATAAATTTACAAACAAAAAGGATATTCTAAGTTTGACAGATAGAACGCAACCTATCCTGTATATATCACTTTCAAAACTTGCCGGTAACATACAATCCGTAAGCAGATGGATAAAACACGTAAGAGTTCACAGAATTTTGCCCAATACTCTACACATTAATATAGATGAGCATAAACCGTTTGCTCTCTGGAAAGATAATAACAAAACCTCGGTAATTGATTTTGAAGGTAAAGTGATCGTAGATGACTATCTAGTAGATGATCTTGTTGTAATTACAGGACAAAACTCATTATCAAACCTAGAATTTGTTAAAGATGTGTTAGAGAGTAAAACTCAATTAAGTGACCACATTTCTTCTTTTGCTTATATAGGGAATAGAAGATGGAATATCATACTTGATAACGATTCCACAGTAAAACTGCCTGAAGATAACCCTTATAGTGCATGGGACTATTTAAACCACTTACACAATACAACTGATTTTACTTTCAGCGATTGGAGTATTATTGATATGCGTATTACTGATAAAATCTTTGTGAAGAGGTGATCTGCTGTAATCCAAGTAGCCCCTTTTCCTGTCATCCCAGTGCCCAGACACTGGAATCCCGCCGCGAACCGTCATACCGCGATTCATTCGCGGTATCTCTTAACATAGATCCCTTATTTAACCGCCATACCTTAACATAGATCCCGCTAACACGTAGCGGGATGACGAGGTTATCGTCATGTCACCGCGAACCGTCATATCGCCACGAACCGTCATACCGCGATTCATTCGCGGTATCTCTTAACATAGATCCCTTATTTAACCGCCATACCTTAACATAGATCCCGCTAACACGTAGCGGGATGACGAGGTTATCGTCATGTCACCGCGAACCGTCATACCGCCACGAACCGTCATACCGCGATTCATTCGCGGTATCTCTTAACATAGATCCCTTATTTAACCGCCATACCTTAACATAGATCCCGCTAACACGTAGCGGGATGACGAGGTTATCGTCATGTCACCGCGAACCGTCATACCGCCACGAACCGTCATACCGCGATTCATTCGCGGTATCTCTTAACATAGATCCCTTATTTAACCGCCATACCTTAACATAGATCCCGCTAACACGTAGCGGGATGACGAGGTTATCGTCATGTCACCGCGAACCGTCATACCGTCACGAACCGTCATACCGCGATTCATTCGCGGTATCTCTTAACATAGATCCCTTATTTAACCGCCATACCTTAACATAGATCCCGCTAACACGTAGCGGGATGACGAGGTTATCGTCATGTCACCGCGAACCGTCATACCGTCACGAACCGTCATACCGCGATTCATTCACGGTATCTCTTAACATAGATCCCTTATTTAACCGCCATACCTTAACATAGATCCCGCTAACACGTAGCGGGATGACGAGGTTATCGTCATGTCACCGCGAACCGTCATACCGTCACGAACCGTCATACCGCGATTCATTCGCGGTATCTCTTAACATAGATCCCTTATTTAACCGCCATACCTTAACATAGATCCCGCTAACACGTAGCGGGATGACGAGGTTATCGTCATGTCACCGCGAACCGTCATACCGTCACGAACCGTCATACCGCGATTCATTCGCGGTATCTCAGCCGCTAACAAGAGATCCCGCTAACACGTAGCGGGATGACGGTTGTCGTTTAGCTATAAATATTTAAGAAATTTACCAAACGAAAAAAAAGGCAAAAGAAGCCCCGTGGTTGGCTAATTACTTACATTATACTTTCAAGTATGGCGTTTTTTTATTCTAAACGCTTAATAACCGCGATTTAGCTGCTTTTTAATGCAACTAACCTTTAGTCATAAATGTTTAAGAAATTTACTAAACAGAAAAAAAGGCAAAAGAAACCCTAGGGTAGCTAGTTATTCACTATCCATTTTTTAAGTTGGCGTTTTTTTATGTTTTAAATGCTTTATAAGCGCATTTTAGCTTATATTAGGTAAAAACCTAGAAATTTTATAAAGACATAAGGTGCACATAGTGCAAAAAATTAAACATGAGACGCCAGATACGTGAGTTTTTTTGTCATTTAATCTGTACAGAGAAGATAAATAAATAGCTTCAGTTTCATGATAAGGGGGCTGGCGAGGTTTGTCAAGGAATTTTTATGCAAGAGATCTATTGAAATGCCCCTGTAAAATTATACTATTAATTAGTACACTATAAATTTAAAATTATAGATATGTTAAGCAGATTGGTAATTTTGCTATTAGTTTTTATACTTCCTTTTTCTTCATACTCATACCAGTTTAGAACCAAAGCAAAGCAAGCAGTAGTCTTAGATTTAGCTTCAGACTCATTCATTTTTGACCATAATTCTGATGAAAAAATGGCCCCATCTTCAATGAGCAAGCTAATGACTTTATATATAGCCTTCGATTATCTAAAAGCTGGAATAATACACATGGAGGATAAATTTCGAGTAAGTAGAAAAGCGTGGGAAAGGAGAGGCTCTTCTATGTTTTTGAAAGAAGGTCAATCCGTTACGGTGAGGGAATTACTTGAAGGAATTACAATAGTCTCAGGCAATGATGCCTGCATAACACTAGCCGAGGGCATTGCAGGATCAGAAGAGAATTTTGTGGCTGAAATGAATGAAGTTGCACAAAATTTGAATCTGAATGACAGTCATTTTGTCAACTCAAGCGGGTGGCCAGATGAAGATCATTTTATGAACGCAAAAGACTTGGTAATGCTGGCAAAAAGGATTTTCACCGATTTTCCTGAATATTATGATTTATTTTCCGAACAATATTTGACATATAATGAAATTGTACAAAAGAATAAAAATCTTCTACTTTTTCACGATATTGGGGTTGATGGCTTAAAAACCGGTTATACAAATGCTGGTGGTTACGGCATTGTAGCATCTGCAAAACGAAATGATAGGAGAATTTTTGCTGTCGTAAATGGTTTAAACACTGAGAAAGAGCGAATAGAAGAAGCAAAAAGATTGATACAATACTCCTTAAATCATTTTAACACTAAGAAAATATTCGTTAAAGACAGCGTAGTTGAGGAAGTAAATGTTCTCTATGGAAAAGATAGAAAAGTGCCTATTACAGTTGCAAACGATGTTACCATAACTTACAACCGCAAATTGCATGACCAAATTAAGGTGCGTATTGAATATAAAGATATGATACCTGCACCCATTAAAAAAGGTCAAGAAGTGGGCAAAGTTTTTGTAGAAATACCAGGTATTGAGCAACAAACTACACCACTTTATGCAGCAAATGACGTGCAGGAATTGAATTTCGTAGAAAAGTTTTTTAGGATGTTGTTTTAAGTTTGATATTAAAGCAATTCCGAAAGAGAGATCTATTGCACTTTAGTGTAGTTTTAACTAACAATTTCTGTTACAATACAAGATTGAAATGTTACGAAAATGTGCTGGTTGTATTTGTTGCTGTCTAGTATCCTAGAGATACTGTGGGCTGTAACGCTAAAGTTTAGTAACAGTTTTACTAAAGTTGTGCCTTCGATTGCAACATTGGTAATTATGATCATTAGCATTTACTTTTTATCTCTTGCAGCATGCTTTCTACCTATTAGGGTATGCTATGCAGTTTCCTCTGGAATATGCACAATTGGAATAACTATAATTGGTGCAACCACTTTCACAGAGAATATTAATTTATCTCAAGTTTTATGTATCGTTTTAATTGTAATAGGAAGCATAGGGCTAAAGCTCTCTATTTAAACCTAAAAATTTATGCATGAATTGGATATATTTACTCTTATCGTCACTAATTGAAGTGTTCTGGGTCATAACACTTAAGCATAGTTATGGATTTACTCATCTCGTACCATCAATAATTAGCATACTCTCCATGGCTCTTAGTACATATTTACTTTCGCTCGCTACACGTTCTATACCTATCGGAGTATGCTATGCAATTTGGACTGGAGTGGGCGCTATAGGAGCTTCGATACTTGGAGTTTACCTATTTGATGAACCAGTTAATTTATTCGAAGTAATATGCTTTATTTTAGTTACATTCGGGATTATAGGATTAAAATTGTTTGATACTGCAAAACAAACTGTTGATAAAATGGAATAAAAGATCCCACTGGGATGAAAGAAGCAGATACTCCATATTGTCATGCAAATTGGAATCCAGACTTTTTTCTATATAGCATGGTGAAGACGGGAAACCGTAACCGTTCACACAATGGCGTCAACTTAAGGAAAAATGTCAGAGATTGTGTATAAAATTTCTCTCCAAATTTTTTATCATTAAATTATCCAAAGAGTGCAAGGGACAGCACTTTTGTTTCTGTTTTATTTCAACAAAGAAGTCTAAAATGTGTCCTTTTTAGGTGAAATATGCAAAAAGGAAAAAACCTTATTCTACAAATTAAAAATATAATATACTCGAAAACTTTTCAGAAAATCCATTGTGTTGAGTTTTACACGAACAAGAAAACTTCCTTTTTCGACAGTATTTTCTATGATTTTAAAGTTAGTTAAAAAAAGTTTGGGAATAGAATGTGAACTTATGGAGCCATTGACATGTACCCTCAAAGCAAGCTTTTTCTAAAGCAAGATATAAGATTTGCCATACAGGCTTTCAAGAATTTAAGCATCCAAACAGCCTATCAGGATGAACCTGAGTTGGAGAGGCTATAGACTTATTGCAGCAGATGGTTCTGGTATGAGATTACCCAGCTCTGGGGAAATTGTATCCGAGTTTGAACCAAATGGAACAACAGGCACCATTGGCAATTTGTTTGTTGATTTGTGTACTTCGCTGATTTGCAGTGCTCGTCTTGCAGCTTGGAATATAGGTGAACAAACGTTGGCGGCAGAGCAATTACCCGAAGTTATCACTCAAATGCGTTTATTAAATCAAGAGAAATTATTATTTATCTATGATCGTCTTCAGTAAAATTCATTCAGCAGCATTATAATTTGGAAGTAGATTTTATTTTTCGCTTGCAAAAAAGAAATTATAGTAAGCTATGGGAACGCTGGCGAATTAGATTTTGATTTTATATTAGAAAATGAAAAGCTAAAAAATAAAATGAAAGGACAGAAAGTAAGAGTTATAGTGCTGACATTAGCCAACTGAGAAACAGAGTTTTTGACCGAGACTTTGGAGCAAAGCTTATGTGTTAAGGTGGCACATAGAGGAGTGCTATAAACGACTCAAAGTAGGAGCAGAGTTAGAGAATTTTTCTGGAGAGGCTGTATTACAAGAATTTTGGGCAAACTTGGTCATGTGCAATATATTATCGCTTCATATATGTGATGCACAAGGGCCTTGGAACCCAGATCAAATTACTGAGTATCGTTTAAATTTTTCAGTTTTATTTAGTGTAATGAGACAGAAACTCTATCAGGTACTTATTGCGCCAAAAAACTTTCAAGCCCTTTTTAAGTATACGCGCTAAAGTTAAAATCCGACCGGGACAGCCGCAATAAAGTAGATAAGCCTAAACGCCATCATGTCTTTAGGAGAGTTTGCTAATGAAAGTTCTTAAGTTGACGCCATTGGCTGAACGGATACGATTTATTTCAGTGCATGAGCTGGTCCTTTTCGGGTTTTAGCGCTGTGTACATAACTGCACGAACGTCTAGTTTAGGGGTAAGAAAAATTAGGGCCCGCAAATTAATCCAAACACATAAGTGTAGTGTTACCACCAAATGCTGTAGTGTTAACACTTACAACTTTTTCTGTAGAAAAACGCTGTAAATAATGAGGACCACCAGCTTTTGGCCCAGTGCCAGATAGTCCTCTACCACCAAATGGTTGTATCCCAACTGCTGCACCTATCTGGTTACGGTTGATGTAGACATTTCCAACTGATATTTTTTTACTTATAGTGTCAATTTGACTTTGTATACGACTCTGCAAAGAAAACGTAAGCCCATATCCAGTACTATTTATATCACTTATAACTTCATTTAATTGTGACTTGTTAAAACGTATGATATGTAAAATAGGACCAAATACTTCTTGCTTTAATTGCGAAATTTTTTGTATCTCATAAATATATGGAGGAAAGAAATAACCATTATGAGAATTTGTATCCATGGGTACTTTAAATAACAGATTTGAATCTTCGTCCTCTGACATTTTTTGCGTATGTTGAGTTAGCATATCGATAGATGCTTTGTCAATTATTGGACCAATATCAGTACTAAGTTGTATTGGGTCACCAATCTTGAGTTCTTGCGCTGCACCGCATATCATTTTTATCTGCTTCTCTGCTATGTCCTCTTGAATAAACAGCACTCTAAGTGCAGAACAGCGTTGACCACTGCTACGAAACGCAGAAAGCAAAGCATCCATAGCCACTTGCTCTAAAAGAGCAGAGCTATCAACTATCATAGCATTGAGCCCTCCTGTTTCAGCAATAAGTGGCACAATAGGACCATCCCTATTTGCAAGCATTTTATTGATTATTTGAGCAGTTTGTGTTGAGCCAGTAAAAGCTACTCCGGCAATTCTATTGTCTGGAACTAATATTTTGCCTAAATATCCACCATCCCCAGGAATGAGGTGTAACACATTCTTTGGTATCCCAGCTTCATGTAGTATCTTAACAGCTTCGTAGGCAATAATCGGCGTTTGCTCTGCCGGTTTTGCCAGCACTGCATTACCTGCTGCAAGTGCAGCTGAGACCTGCCCAATGAAGATAGCGAGCGGAAAATTCCACGGTGATATGCATAAGAAAACTCCTCTGCCTTCAAAAAAGATGAAGTTATCTTCACCTGTTGGGCCCGGCAATTTTTTCCAGTCGCTCAGTTCATTTTTTGCTATCATTGCATAATAACGCAGAAAGTCGATTGCCTCTCTTACTTCTGCTATTGCATCGGATAAAATTTTTCCTGCTTCCACAATCAGAATGTAAATTAACTCTTTCATCCTTTCCTCAAGCAAATCTGCAGCTTTTTCAAGGCATTTAGCGCGCTCTTCTGCTGAAACATTCTGCCACTTAGCAAAAGCACTGTGTGCTATTTCAAGAGCGTTTAAAGCTTGATCGCTTGTTGCACTTGACACTTCTCCAATTACATTTTCCAAATGTGCAGGATTCACTACTTCGATAAATTCAGCATTATCAAATAGTGCTTTTCCATCAATTATTGGTCCAATTTGCCACTTTTTTTCACTAAAACCCTTTATATCATCTGCAAATTGTGAGACTATCACAGAATCACTAATATCCATCCCCAAGGAATTTTTTCTTTCTGGTCCCAAAATATCTTGTGGTAATGGAATGCCTGGATGAGGTTCATAATTAAAATTTATAGCTTTTTCCAGTGGATCTGAAATTAACTCATCGATTTTAACGTTAGGATCACTTATTTGATTAACAAACGAACTATTAGCTCCATTTTCAAGAAGGCGTCTTATAAGATAAGGCAACAAGTCACTATGTTCCCCAACGGGTGCGTAGACACGACAGCTAACATTTGTTGCAAGCTCTGACATTGCATAATCATATAAGTCTTTTGCCATTCCATGTAAGCGTTGAAATTCAAATCCAGGGTGGTTTTTATCAGCAAGTTCCATGATAGAAGCAAAAGTATAGACGTTATGAGTTCCAAAGCATGGGTAAAAGCTGTTTGGTTTACTCAAAAGTTTCTGTGCGCACACGAAGTAAGATACGTCAGTATAGCTTTTTCTTGTAAATACTGAGTAATCATTTAATCCCAATTCTTGCGTACGCTTGATTTCTGAATCCCAATATGCACCTTTTACAAGCCTCACCATAATTTTGTGCTTTGATCGGATAGCAACATCTTCAACAAAGTCAAGAACAGATAAAGCGCGCTTTTGATATGCTTGCACAGCCAAGCCAAGCCCTTCCCACTCAGAAAGTGATTCATCAAGCCGTAATTGTTCAAACAAGATTAAGGACATTTCAAGCCTTTCTGTTTCTTCTGCATCTATGCATAATGAAATGTTGTATTTTTTTGCTTCATGACAAAGCTCTAGCAGTTTAGCTCTCAACTCTTCAGCTATATTATCGAATTGACCAAATTCATAACGTGGATGTAACGCAGACAATTTGATTGAAACTCCATGCGATTTAAAACAATCATTTATTTCAGTGGATTCACCTATAGCTTTTATTGAGTGCATGTATGAATTAAAATACTCTTCTGCATCTTCAGCTGTGTGAGCAGTTTCGCCAAGCATATCAAAAGAGTATAAAAACTTACTATTGTCATCTAGTTTTGCATACCTTAAAGCTTCTTCTATGGTTTCTCCAACAACAAAATGATTACCAAGCATAGACATTGCTTGTTTTACTGCTTTGCGAATGATCGGTTCTCCTAAATTCTTAAGTAACTTAGAAATTGCGTAATAGAACTTCGAATCGCCTTCATTATCTCTCAATATACTGCTACCTATCATCAAGCTCCATGTGGAAGCATTGACAAACAACGAAGAAGAGTGCCCTAAATATTTATTCCATTCCTGATTGGCAATTTTATCTTTGATTATTTCGTCTATTGTATAATCATCTGGTATTCTAAGTAGTGATTCAGCAAGGCACATCAATGCTATTCCTTCATCATTGGAAAGCGAGTATTGCTGCATAAAGGAATCTACAATACTTAATTTATTGTGTTTGATTTTTTCAATAACTTGTTTTGCAATATTATAAATTCTATTTTTTGAATCAGCCGAAAGCTCTGCTTTTTCTACAAGATAACGTATATAACTCTTTTCATCAGTACGATAAAATCCTTGTAAACGTTTTCTGAGTTCATTAGGTTCTTGTATAGAGCTTATCATATATAATTATCTCCAAAAAATACTCCGACACCATATGTATGGTGAAATTATATCATAACTTTGTGCAGAGCAAATTGCTATTTACAAAGGGATCAGGGCTGGCTAAAAGAAGTCCATGCAATAACTTCACTAAATCAAAAAGATTGTGCAAGTATGTAGCTCAACACTCCACCACACATCAAGTATTTAGTCTCAGTTGCGGTTTGTACACAGCATTTGAGTTGAATTGATTGTTCAGAATTATCCTTTCCTTTGATGATACATTCTAGATTTCCACCTGGCACTATTTCACCTTTTATGCTTATTACCTTACTACCATCAAATATCTTTCTGGTTATTCCATTTTGGAATATAAGTGGAAGAACACCCATACCAACTAAGTTGGACCTATGTATACGCTCAAAGCTTTCTGCAATTACAACTTTAATCCCCAACAATAAAGTACCCTTTGCTGCCCAATCCCTACTTGAACCTGTGCCATACTCCTTTCCTGCCACAATGATGAGAGCTTCCTTGTAGCGCATCGCCGCATCAAAAATTGGCATAGTTTCTTGAGAAGGAATATATTTTGTATATCCACCTTCGGTGCTAACCATTTCATTTTTTATTCTAATGTTAGCAAAAGTCCCACGCATCATTACATTGTGATTACCACGGCGAGACCCGTATGAATTGAAATCCCGTGGTTCAATTCCAAGCCCTTTTAAATATAGACCGGCAGGACTACTCGAGGCAATATTTCCCGCAGGGGAAATATGATCAGTAGTTATGCTATCGCCAAACATTGCTAATATTTGTGCACCCTTTATATCGATTTTATTATTTTTAGGTGATAAGTTATCAAAATAAGGCGGATTTTGTATGTAAGTACTGTTTGCATCCCAATTATAGATTTCACTTTTTTCACACTTTATCTTCCGCCAATGTTCATCACCAGAAAAAACATCCTTATACTTTTGTATAAACATCTCACGTGTTACCACACTTTTAACACAATCTTCGATTTCATTGTTTGTTGGCCATATATCTTTGAGATAGACATCATTTCCATTCTTATCTTTGCATATTGAATCTTTTGTCAGATCAATTTGCACAGTACCAGCAAGTGCATATGCAACAACAAGTGGCGGAGATGCCAAGTAATTAGCTTTGACTAACGGATGAATTCTTCCTTCAAAGTTACGATTGCCAGATAAAACTGCAGCAACGGTTAAGTTTTTGTTTTTAATGCCATCTTCTATATCTTTATTAAGTGGACCAGAATTCCCAATGCAAGTTGTGCAACCATATCCAACTAGATTAAAACCCAAAGCATTTAGATCTACCTGCAATCCAGACTTTTCTAAATATTCTGTTACAACTTGTGACCCTGGAGCAAGAGAAGTTTTAACCCAAGGCTTTGATTTTAATCCAAGTTTAATTGCATTACGAGCTACAAGACCTGCAGCAATCATCACACTTGGATTTGAAGTATTAGTGCAGCTTGTTATTGCTGCAATAACTACACTTCCATCTTGGAGTTTATCGCTTTCCTTTGACTCATTAACTGAAAATGATTTAGAAAAAGACTCTGCCACTTGTGAAAGAAAAACCTTATCTTGTGGTCTTTTAGGACCAGCCATTACTGGCTTCACGCTCGATAAATCAAGTTCTAGTGCGTCAAAAAATGCTAACTCATTATTGCCACGCCACAATCCTTGCTCTTTCGCATAAGCCTCAACTAACTTAATCAGCTTTTCTGGTCGCCCTGTTAAATGTAAATAATCGAGTGTTTTCTGATCAATTGGAAAAAACCCACAAGTTGCACCATACTCTGGGGCCATGTTTGCTATAGTGGCTCTATCTGCCAAAGATAAATAATCTAAACCATCACCATAAAATTCTACAAACTTACCAACAACGCCTTTTGTTCTTAGGATATTGGTAACCGTCAGCACTAAATCAGTCGCAGTTACTCCTTCCGGCAGTCTGCCAATTAATTTAAATCCAACTACTTCTGGAATCACCATACTAATTGGTTGACCAAGCATCACAGACTCAGCTTCTATGCCTCCAACACCCCAACCAAGAACTGATAACCCGTTAACCATTGTAGTATGGCTGTCAGTACCAACTAAAGTATCAGGATATATGACTCCATCATTATTACACACAACTTGCGCTAAATATTCAAGGTTCACTTGGTGGCAAATCCCTGTGCCAGGCGGCACTACTCTAAAATTTGTGAAGGACGATTCTCCCCACTTTAAAAATTGATATCTCTCCAAATTTCTTTTTACTTCTAACTCAACATTCTTACTGAATGCGGAAACACTTCCATAACTATCTACTTGAACAGAATGGTCAATCACAAGATCAACCGGTACAGACGGATTTATATTGCTTGGGTTTCCTCCATTTTTCTTAACATAGTCCCGCATTGAAGCTAGATCAACAACAGCAGGAACCCCTGTAAAATCTTGCATCAACACCCTTGCTGGTTTATAGCTAATTTCGTGATTAGTGTGTTTATTAACGCAGTCTGCTAGTACTCTTATGTCATCTAGCTTTACGTTTACTCCATCTTCATTGCGCAATAAACTTTCAAGCAGAACCTTAAGTGAGCAAGGCAATTTAGTCACATCTATTCCTAAAAATTCACTAGCACTACTTAGGCTAAAATAGTTGTATGACTTCCCGTCAATGTTTAAAGTCGTTTTTGCATTTAAAGAATTGTTCATCCTATCACACTATATTAGTTAAAATTGGAATTACTACCGTTACTTTTTTGTTGTTGACCTTGCTGCTCATACATAGTTTCAAAATCTATAGGATCTAGCATCAGTGGGGGAAATCCACCACTACTTGTAACTCTTGCAATTATTTCTCTTGCAAAAGGGAAAAGAAAAGTAGGTCCGCCAATAAACAAAGCTTGTCTTACCTCTTCCTCACTCAACTCTTTTAAATTTTCTATTGAAAAAATGCCACAATATTTCGTCTCACAAATGAAAGCTACACCATCTTTTATGCCTTCATCTTTTACCGTTGCTTTGACTTCTATATGCAAAGTAATTTCATGAAAAGATTTTTCTTCATTCACTTCTTCTTTGTTTTTCGTCCCTTCTAATTTTGCTGAATTGATATTAACCATTACATTAATATCTGGAGCTTTACTAGAAGAAAGGAATGGCGAATTCGGATTCTCAAATGATAGATCTTTAACATATTGACCGTGAATTCTCATTTTTTGTTGTGGCATTTCTTACGTCTCCTTTAATTAAGTTGAGATATTTAATACTTTCTTATATAATATATTCATTTACAAACGAATAGCAAACCTGATTATAAGTTGATATGAAAAACATATTTTCATTAATAATTAATAATGTTCGGATACTTTATATGCCAAGGAGTTGAGTTACTATGATAGAGCTTGTAATATATGCTTTATTAGCGGCGTTCATTTTTTCACGTTTGTATAATTCTTTAGGAAGGTCAGCCAACCTCAACCTAAAAAAGCTAACTAATGTATTGGATGTAAGCCGAAGTAGAGAAGATGTAGTAGAAAACATTGAGGGTTACATTGATAGCAATGATGAAAATTCAATAAAAGTTACTTATAAACAAATATTAAAAAAAAACAAAGATTTTTCTATTTCCCACTTTATAGAAGGTTCAAGCATAGCTTTTGAATTAATAATAAAATGTTTCAATCAAGGAAATTTGTCTCAGTTAAAACCACTTCTCGATAAAGACTTATATGATAATTTTGCAGAGAAGATTAAACATCGTAAAGAGGTGCACGAGTCTATAATTGTTTCTATCGTTTCACAAAAGATTTTAGAAATAAAGCTAGTAAAAAACGCAGTGTTTATTGCAGTATATTTCCTTTCAGAGCAAATTAACTTCGTTAAGAACAATGAAGGAGATATAATATCAGGTAGTACATCCACTATTAATAAAGTTGAGGATGTATGGCAATTCAAAAAAAATGTTAATTCATCAGACCCAAGCTGGTTGCTTGTTTCTATTCACTATAAAAAGACAAGTAACGATAAGACAAATGATAAGTAAGATGAGTTTTATTTGAAATGGAAAGCAAGCTACGCGAAATAGTACTTGACACTGAAACGACAGGTCTTGACACTGAATCTGGTCATCGAATTATTGAAATAGGGTGTGTGGAATTAATTAACCGCATTCCAACAGGTAAAGTATTCCATCGGTACCTTAACCCAGAAAGAGATATACCTTATCACTCGTTTAAGATTCACGGTATTAGTGAAGAATTTTTAGAAGATAAACCATTATTTTCAGATGTTGCACTTGAATTTCTTGACTTTATATCTAATGATATTTTGGTAATTCACAACGCTGAATTCGATGTTAAGTTCCTTAACATGGAGTTAAGCAAGCTGAATGCTAGGTTAATTTCCTCAGACAGAGTGCTAGATACATTACCTCTTGCGAGGAAAAAATTCGCAGGATCACCTGCTTCTTTGAATGCATTATGTAAGCGTTTTGATATATCGCTAGAGAATAGAGAATTGCACGGAGCACTAGTTGATGCTCAATTGCTTGCAAAGGTATATGTTGAACTTACAGGAGGGTTACAAACCTTTCTGTTTGATAATGAATGCAATCAGGACAGTAACTCCACATTCGTTCAGCATAAAGTACGTAATCTAACTCCCAGAGAACATTTACCAAATAGTGAAGAAATTGATGAACATAAGAAACTGTTAGACAAAATTAACAATACACTTTGGAATAAATATATTGAATAGGTTAACCAATAAAGATACAATTCAATTTTACTGAGAGCATTCTAATGGTAAGGTTTATAAGATTATTATCTAATGTGCTAGCAGCATTAGCAGTTGTTTTTTTAGGTTATTGTTATTTCACTAAAAAAGGCATATTTGCCCCAGCAGCGATTCACAACGCAGAAGTTAAGATAGGCGGAGATTTTTCTTTAATTAATCAGGACGGACAGATCTTGCGCAGTAGTGATTTTAAAGATAAATACATGATGATTTTCTTTGGGTTTTCCTCATGCAAAAGAATTTGCCCTATGAACCTTGGAATAATTTCAGAAACACTTGCAAAGTTAGATGAGAAAACTAACAACAAGCTACAAACATTCTTCATCACAGTCGATCCTGAGCGCGATAGCACGGAAAGACTTAAAGAATTTCAGCAGCAATTTGACCACAGAATACAAATGTTAACTGGTGAAAGAGAAAAAATAGACGAAGTAATTGCAAAGTATAAAGTATATGCTAGCAAAGTTGGTGGAGAAGAAGAAATCAACCATTCTTCAATAATGTACCTTATTGGCCCTGGAGGAAAATATGTTACACACTTTGCAGCTGATTTAAATTCAGACGAAAGTCAATCTGATAAGATTTTGGCTGAGATAAGAAAATACGTAAACTGAATTATAGATTTTTCTGTTAATTAGTCGAGCATGCAACTGCATGAGCATTATGATTTGAGAGCAATCTCCATGGGAAGACACACACAACTGTACGAACGTTGTAGTTTGGGAGCAATTCCCACCAGTGGGGTGTCATCCCAGTGCCCAGACACTGGGATCCAGCTTCTATGCAACTTAATTAAAAACGTTTGTTTTAGCGTAAGACAACTACCTTTAGCTCATCAGCTCAGTTATAAGCAAAATTTCTGGATTCCAGTGGGCTTTGTTGCATCGCTACTTATGAAAGGCTAACTATAGTTAGGATTATAAGTAACCTATTGAAAATCTTGTTTTTTTGCAATCAATCTGATCAAATTTAAGAATAGTAATTTATTATTTACATTAATAAATTTAATTCTATTGAAAATAGCTAAAGCATTGAAATTCTTGAATTTTAGCCGGATTAGTGAGTGGTAGTGAAATTTCTTTTACTCAAATTTAGGTATTCACTGACCGTTCTTGTTATAAATACCAGAATAATAAGCTACTGATATTCTCCATCTTTTTTATCTTTAATCCATCATAGCTAGCGATGCAACAAAGCCATTCCAGTGTCAAGCACTGGAATGACATCATCTGTTGTGCAATTTACCTTCAAAAATGAATGTTCGTACAGTTATGGAAGACACATTGGAATGACACTATTTGCTGTCTTCAAAAATAAACATTCGTAAAGTTGTGCTTTTAATATGGGTTATCAGTTTAAAAATGTTGCTAATCAGCATATATGAATGTAATATTAATTAACATTCATAAACGAAGCAATACCATGGAAAATAGTTATAATGCCGATGCAATAAAAATCTTAAGGGGTCTTGATGCTGTAAGGAAACGTCCAGGTATGTACATTGGTGACACTGACGATGGATCTGGCTTGCACCACATGGTATATGAGGTTGTTGATAACGCAATAGATGAATCTTTAGCTGGGTATTGTGATAAAATTGAAGTTAGCATAAATAAAGATGGTTCAGTATCAGTAACCGACAATGGTCGTGGCATTCCAACTGACATTCATGAAGAAGAAGGAATATCAGCAGCAGAGGTAATAATGACTCAACTCCATGCTGGTGGTAAATTTGACAGCAATACCTATAAAGTTTCTGGGGGATTACATGGTGTTGGAATCTCAGTTGTGAATGCATTATCAAGCTGGTTGGAATTAATTATTTGGCGCAATAAGAAAGAACACTTTATGCGTTTTGAAGATGGTGAGTCTATTGAACCTTTAAAGGTAGTCAACGAAAATACAAACAAAAGAGGAACTAAAGTCACGTTCATGCCATCAACAGAGACTTTTAATGGCATTAATTTCAGTTACTCAACGCTTGAAAGTCGTATAAGAGAATTAGCATTTTTAAATTCAAATATCGACATTACTTTACGTGATCTGCGCAATGAACCATATACAGAATCTCATTTCAATCAGAGCAATCAATCTAAAGACAATTTTGGTACAGCAAATTTTGTGCAGTATTTAGATAAGAATAAGACACATGTAACTAAAATTGCCAGTATGAAAGGAGATGCAGAAGATCTTGGCATCAGCTTGGAAATATCGATGGAATGGAATGATTCCTACTATGAGAATATGTTGTGTTTCACTAATAATATACGGCAACGAGATGGTGGTACGCATTTGGCAGGATTTAGATCTGCACTAACTAGATGTATCAATACCTATGCAACTAATGAAGGGTTTTTAAAGAAAGCAAAAGTAAATTTAACTGGAGAGGACGTTAGAGAAGGTTTAACTTGTGTTTTATCTCTTAAGATGCCTGATCCTAAGTTTTCTTCACAAACAAAAGATAAACTAGTTAGTTCTGAAGCACGTGCAGTTGTAGAAAGTATAGTTTCTGATAAATTGAGCACAATCCTTGAAACTGATCCCAAATTGGCAGCAAGCATAGTAGAAAGAGCAATCAGGTCAGCAAAAGGAAGAGAAGCTGCAAGAAAAGCGCGCGAGCTAGTTAAAAGCAAAAACAATATTGATATTGCAACTCTGCCAGGAAAGCTTGCTGATTGTCAGGAAAAAGCTCCTGAGTTATCGGAATTATTTATAGTAGAGGGTAATTCAGCAGGTGGTACTGCAAAGCAGGGGCGTAATCGTAAAACACAAGCAGTGCTTGCCTTAAGAGGAAAAATTCTAAACGTAGAACGTGTAAGTTTAGATCGTATTTTTTCATCTGCAGAAATAGGCTCTTTAATTACTGCAATTGGTGCTGGAATAGGGAGTGAACACTTCGATATTGAAAAAGCTAGATATCATAAAATTATCATCATGACAGATGCAGATGTTGATGGTTCACATATAAGAACTTTGATTCTAACTTTCTTTTTTAGACATATGCGTGAAGTTATTGAAAAAGGTTACTTATACATAGCACAGCCACCCCTCTATAAAGTTACAAAGAATGCCAAAGACACTTATATTAAAGATGACGAAACTTTTGAAGAGTATATAATAAACTCAGCAGTTAAAAGATTAACACTAAGTGGTACAGCTACAGAATTTAACAACTTGCGCCTTATTTTGAATAAATGCGTTAGCACTTCTAATATTAGCAAAAATTATGATAGAGAAATACCACAAAATCTCTTAGAGTCATTGCTAATTTTAAGTAAAAAGAATGCTCTATCATCGGCTGATGAGATATTAAAGTATTTGAAGTTAATGTACAGCGAATACACTTGGGAAGTGGAAATAAAAGATGAAGAAAAAGAAATTCATATCTCTAAATTGTTTCAAGGATTGGCAGACAAATATATATTTGCACTTAGTATGCTTGAAGGCAAAGATATGCAAAACATATTAAGTTTGCTTGATGGTATAAGTAATTTATTTAATGGTGATTCATTTTTAAAGTCACAAGAAACTGAAATAAGAATCACTTCTCCAAGTACGCTTGCAAAAATAATAATGGACTATGGTAAAAAAGGTTTAACTCTGCAGAGATTTAAAGGTCTTGGTGAAATGAATGCTGATCAGCTATGGGATACTACGTTAAATCCTGAGGCTAGAACTTTATTAAAGGTTGAAATAAAAGATTGTGAAGAAGCTGATTCCATATTTTCAATATTAATGGGTGATATAGTTGAACCACGCCGTGATTTTATTAATAGCAATGCACTTAATGTGCATGATGTTGATATTTGAACTTTTAGCAAAATGTACGAACGTTACGGGTTTAAGCAAAGACTGTGTCATTCAAGTAGCTGACACTGGTTCCTTTATAACGGTGTCATTCCAGTGCTTGACACTGGAATCCAGGTTGCTCACAAGCAAACTAGCATAGAAAGTGGTTACAACGTTTTCGATGAGATTGCAGAAAGGCTGGATTCCAGTGTCAAGCACTGGAATGAAAGCAGTCCTACGTCATGCCGCGATTCATTCGCGGTATCTCTAGATCCCGCTAACAAGCAGCGGGATGACGGTTGTCAGGGTGTCATCCCACTACCTTCTCCTGTCATCCCAGTGCCTCCCTCCCCTGTCATCCAAGTAGCTTGACACTTGTATCTTTATGATGTGAGGCATTAGAGCTAAAATACCTCACAGGGAGGGTGAAGCTGATGCAACGCTAATGCCATTAAGGCCGAATCCCAGATTTTGCTTCCCTCCCATAGAGTTATAGCTCTTCTCATAATAATCCCAATAAGGTAAGAATGGATTTATGGTAGAGGGGTTTGTATGCCAGCAGCGTATAGTTACGACTTAAGGAAAAAAGCAATGGAAGCAATGGAAGCATTGGATGAAGGAGAAAGTAGAGCAACTGTTGCCAAGTGACCTTACCCAGAAAAAGTGGAGAGAAAGAAAGGAGTTTTTTCGGGTAAAATAAAATTTTGGAGGATTAGAAATGGCAAGAGAATATACGGCAGAATTCAAATTGGAAGCTGTTAAACTGGCAAATGAACAAAGAAAGGCAGGTCAAACAATTACAAAAATAGCAAAGGATTTAGGAATAAAGGGTGGTTTATTAGGAAAATGGATAAAGAAACACAACGAAAAAAAGTCGGCAGCAGATGCATTTCCAGGTAGAGGTAACATGGCTCCTTACGACAAAGAGAGGTTTGATTTACAAAGAGAGTTAGCAAGAGTAACAAGGGAAAGAGACATTTAAAAAAAAGCCCTGGCCAGTCAAAAAGAGTAAAATATTTTTTTATAAAAGAGCATAGTAACTGCTATAAAGTACAGGAATTATGTAGGATTTTCTGCTAGTGGCTACTATAAGTGGACCACAAGAAAAATAAGCAGTAGAGAATCAGCAAATAAAGAGCTACTCGCAGCTATTCAAAAAATATATCAAGTTTCTAAATGTAGATATGGAGCTCCTAAAATTCATGCTGAATTGAAGGCTTTGGGTAAAAGTTGCAACTTAAAAACAGTGCAAAGTATTATGCAGAAAAATGGTATTCAGGCTATATTGAGAAGAAAATTTAAAATTAAGAAACAACAAACGGACAGTAGCTCCCAATATATTAGACCAAAACTTTATTGTCGATCAACCAAATAAAGTATGGGATTACTTATATAAAAACCAAAGAAGGATGGCTATATTTGGCAACAATAATCGATCTATATTCACGCATGGTAGTTAATGAGCAGTTCAATAAATAAACAATTGGTTATGGACTCTTTATTAATGGCCGTTAACAAGCGTAAACCTGCCAAAAATCTACTATTACATAGTGATCAAGGTTCACAATATACTTCGCAAGGTTATCAATATCTCTTATCCATAAAAAACATAGATGAGTTATAAAGGTTGTTGTTACGACAATTCTGTTGTGGAAAGCTTCTTCAGTTCTCTAAAAAGGGAGTTACCAATAGACACCTCTCGGCACTCTAAACAGCATATCAAAACTGCTATATTTGAATATATAGAAATTTTTTATAACAAACAACGTCACTATTAACTATTGCATTCCTGAGCATTTTGATTCATCATTCTCTTTGTGAAAAACATTCCAAACTTTCTCTCCACTTTTTCTGGGTAAGGTCAGTCAAACCTCCATTTTTTTTATATCAATTTATTACTTTTTTTTCGGTTTGACACACTTTTTTGAACATTCCCAACGAAAAAAGAAAAACAAGGTTTAATTTTCTTTTTTATTTGCGATTTATCTATTAATTAACCGTGAAAGGTTACGTGTAATGCTTCTTCACATAATTATCAATAATTGCCTTAAATTCTTCAGAGACATTATCACCTTGTAAAGTTTTGAAATATTTGCCGTTTTTGTAGACTGCTGAAACAGGTTTTTCTCCATATCCAGGTAAGCTGATTCCCAAATTTGCGTGTTTGCTTTCTCCAGGACCATTTACTATGCATCCCATAACAGCAATGTTCATATGCTCTACACCTGGATTTTTTTTCTTCCACATCGGCATATGAGTTTTTATATAGCCATTCACCTCTTCAGTTAATATACGAAAACGATCGCTACTCGTGCGCCCACAACCAGGACATGAATTAACCTGAGGGTTAAAGTGTCGCAAGCCTATAGACTGCAATATTTCCTGACACACCACCACTTCATTAGTACGCGATTCACCAGGACGTTGAGTCAAAGAAGCCCGTATTGTATCTCCAATGCCATTTTGCAATAAATAAGTAAGCCCTGCTGCGGTATTTACCACACCTTTATTGCCCATACCAGCCTCAGTTAAACCCAAATGCAGCGCATAATTGGAAGATTTTGCAAGTGCCATATAAACTAAAATTAAATCTTGTACTTTGCTAACTTTACATGAAATGATTATTTTGTTTGAATTTAGACCAATTTCTTCAGCTTTTTTTGCACTATCAAGAGCAGACATTACAAGTGCTTTGCGCAGTATAACATCAGAAGGCCTTGAATTACTAAGCGAAGAGTTTTCATCCATCAATTTTTGCAAAAGGTATTTATCAAGACTACCCCAATTTACCCCAATTCTAACCGGAAGATCGTGCATTATTGCATACTCTATCACCCTTTCAAACTTCTCATCACGTTTGTCGCCAAAGCCTATATTGCCTGGATTGATTCTAATTTTACCCAGCATTTTGATGTTGTCTGGATAATCTTGAACTAATTTATCTAGCTCATATTGACCGCAGCCTACCAATATTTTACCGTCAAAACCTTCTTTATTTATCTCTTCTACTATATAAGGTATTGCTCTTGCTACCTCCTCTGAGTTCAAGGCAATTCGCACCAATTCTGAACCTGTACGCGCTAGTTCTGTTATCTCTTTTGCATAATGTTTTGCGCTACTTTTTATATTATCAGCATCTATATGCACGCCAAGCGCCATAGATTGTACAACTACAGGATTATTTCCGCCTATCTTTACTTTTCCAACTTCTACAACATGAGTTTTGTGCCTGGAAATCTGCGATAATTCATATGTATTATCATTCAATATCAGGTCTTTATCTAGCATATTATTAATGGCCAATATTGTGATACTATTTTACTGTGTCAGCTACACTGCCAAATGAACTTGAACCATTCAAACTATAAGCATCTACGTTATCCAAATTAGCAATAGAATCATGTGAGCACGTTCTTCTTGATGGAGTTTCTTTTATAGTGACATTTATAGGAGAAACTTTCTTTTCTCGTGTTGAAGTAACTTTCTTCTCTTCTTGTTGTTCACTTTCATGCTGCTTATTTTCATACTGGAAAACTGACTCTTGATCTATAAATACAGCACCCCTTAAACGTGCGATATTAATACCATGCTGATTTATCATAGTGCTCTCTTCATCGTCGACTATGCAAGCTTCCATGTCATTTGGCTCATTATCAAGACTAGCAATTTTTTTCTCTTTTAATTTTTTGATTAGATCTTCTTTATTTATAGCTCGATCTTGTAATTTTTTTTTCTTGAGCAATTCCCTACGCTTCTCATACAGTTTATATGACTCAGCAAAATCCTCATCTGTATGAAAGTTTGCACCACCAGGGTTACCAGGAGGTATGTATCTCTTACTGAGCTTAGATTTAGCTTCAGCACTATGCACAGTAAAAAAGCTAGAAACCAAAAACATTAATATAAATAAAATTTTAGAAAAAACCCTAAGCATATGGTGCTATAGTAAATATCGTGTTTTAAAAGATAGCAATTAACAAACTTTAAGTAAACCAGAATCTTTACTAACTTTACAATACAAATATTTTTCTAAAAAGTGATATGTTTGCTATCAAAAAAACCTACGCAGACTAAGAGAAGAGTAAGGTGTTACAAGTTGCGTAACACCTTTTCAAGAAAAGTGTTATGCAGCTATATGTTTGCAACTTTTAAGTTATTCTGTAGTTTTTCAGTACCATCGGTAGTATCTACATTATTAAGTTTTGCGTCTGGCGTATCTTTAGATAAGTCGTTTTTTTTCTCTTTATCAAGCTTAACTCCCTGATAGATACAGAATGCAACAAAACTAGTTATTGCTATTGCGGCAACAGCACTGACTATGATACAAATTGCCATTATTTTTTGTTGATCTGCTACTGCCTCTGCAAGTGTTTCCACTTTTTCTTGCAGGCCGTTTAAGTGCTCTTGCATAGCTTGAAACTGCTTAGTACCAATCTTGTCTTCTAATGCACTAAAAACTTTTTCAAACTGCTCAACATCTATCTTTTGAGCTTCTTGCCATTCTTTTAATGCACTAAATACCTCTTCAAACTGTTTAGCATCTATCTTTTGAGCTTCTTGCCATTCTTTTAATGCACCAAAAACTTTTTCAAACTGCTCAGCATCAATTTGTTGACTTTCCTGCAATGCTGTTATATCTGACTCATCAAAGCCAAGTACCCATTTAGTTATACCCATTTTTAACCCCCTAGTTAATTAATATATTATAATTTTACATTCCAAATGTTTAAATTATTATTAAATCAATTGTCATTATGTATTGATCTTTTAATAATTTCGTTTGACTTGCTTTTTGAAAGTGCGAAAACTTAAATTAAGGTATTACAAGATTGTTATTCAACCAATATCTCTCTTTTCCCTGAGTAATTTGGAGCGCTGACAATACCTTCCTTTTCCATTCTTTCAACGATGTTTGCTGCTCTGTTATAGCCTATTCTAAGCTGCCTTTGAATGTAACTGGTTGAAACTTTTTGATCTCTTTGAATGATGGCCACTGCTTGGTTATAGAGGTCATTTTCTTCATCCTCCGTTTCATCGTGTGACTCTGTAGAAGAATTTTCATCTTCTTTAGTGATTTCCTCCATGTAGTTTGGCTCACCTTGCATTTTCAGATGATCAACTATATCTTGCACCTCATTATCACTTACAAATGGGCCGTGAACTCGAATGATCTTACCACCAGAGGCCATATAGAGCATGTCACCC
Organism: Wolbachia endosymbiont (group A) of Opomyza germinationis; assembly: GCF_964264765.1. NCBI lineage: Bacteria > Pseudomonadati > Pseudomonadota > Alphaproteobacteria > Rickettsiales > Anaplasmataceae > Wolbachia > Wolbachia endosymbiont (group A) of Opomyza germinationis. The sequence goes on along the minus strand of NZ_OZ183482.1, from coordinate 750,579 downwards.
ATGCCGAGCAATTGTTCAGCCCCTTGTTCGCCAAGTATTGTACGGCTATCTATCTTAGAAGTAACAGCAAAACTGATTCTCGTTGGAAAGTTCGCCTTTATCACACCTGTGATCACATCCACAGATGGGCGTTGTGTTGCCATTATGATGTGTATTCCTGCAGCACGAGCCATCTGAGCTAAGCGTTGAATAGAGCACTCTATTTCTTTGCCGGCAACAAGCATCAAATCTGCCATTTCATCCACGATCACTACAATATACGGAAATGTTTCCATCTTGATTGGTATTTTTTCAAACAGAGGTTTGCCTGTTGTTGAGTTAAAGCCAATCTGCACAACGCGCTCCAATTCTATTCCACTATTCATCGCTTCTGTGATTCTTTGGTTATAGTTTATTACATTGCGCACATTTAAATAGGACATCATGCGATAGCGATTTTCCATTTCTTTCACTATCCACTTAAGAGCGACTACAGCCTTTTTTGGCTCTGTTACCACTGGCGTTATTAGATGCGGTATTGCATCATATATTGAAAGCTCAAGCATTTTTGGGTCGATCATTATCATCTTACATTCATCAGGACTTAATCGATAAACGAGTGAAAGAATCATAGTGTTAATCGCAACTGATTTACCAGACCCTGTGGTTCCAGCAACGAGCAAGTGGGGCATTTTAGTTAGATCTGCAATAACTGGTTTTCCACTTATTTCTTTGCCAAGCGCAATTGGGAGATTTAAGTTTGCATTTTGGTATTCTGGGGATTCAAGCAAATCACGCAGCATTACAATTTCCCGTTCCTTGTTCGGCAACTCTATTCCCATAGCATTTTGCCCACGAATTATTGAAATACGTGCAGAGAGTGCACTCATCGAACGTGCAATGTCATCTGCAAGGCCAATTACTCTTGCAGATTTCGTGCCAGCTTGTGGTTCAAGTTTGTACAAAGTCACAACCGGCCCATAGCATACACTGATAATTTTTCCTTGCACGCCAAAATCACTCAGGACTTGTTCCAGCAGAGATAAATTTTTATTGCTCTCCATTTCATTTAGCTGTTTTCTCTGCAAAGACTCTTCTGCTTTAGAAAGTAAATGGATACTTGGAAACTTAAACTCACTTAAAACCTCCTCGGTAGCTTTTTTCTGTCTTTCTTTTGGTTGTTGTTTAGTAGTGATTTTAGTTCTATGTTTTTCTTCTACTACTAATGGTGCAATTGAATACTCAGTAGTTTTATGTGATCTGAAGAATGGAACATTTACAAATAAGCAAGCTATTTTTTTACATAAGAAGAATAGAGAGTAAATTGTTCTCTTCCAACCAACAGATCCTACAAGACCTATTGATGTTACTATCACAAATATATAAAACGGGCAGTTATTAATTAGTGCATTCCCTATTATTCCACTGTGTCTGTACCTTGCAGTGATGCCTAGCGAAAGTTGTGGTAGTATAGCACATATCCCTAAATTGATTAATATTAAATAGAGAATTTTTAGCAGCCTTTTTGATGGCCTGAAGATCAACAAGTAAACTATGGTTGTAGCTATTGTAACACTAGTTAATCCAAGAAATTGAACCAATATATCAGCTAAATATGAACTTACTATTCCACCTAAATTTGTCACTTCCTCATTTGTAGCTGTGTTTAAGGAAGGATCTTTATAGTTATAGCTAAAAACTGATATATATATATATATTAAAAGGGATAGATATATTGCTGATTTTAGATATTTTTTTAACATCTACCTAAAGTAGTAAGCTACTGTATATTTTACAAAGTGAATTGTTATTAGCAATATCATTATAGATAAATCTAATCCGTTGAACGGTGGTATATATCTTCTAATAATCTTTAGTGGTGGATATGTCAATTGGTTCAAGATGTGCATTATGCTACTGACAGTTTCATTATATATGTTCACCATATTAAGTTTAACCAGCCAGTTTAGGACAACCCAACATATTAGAATGAAGCTATAAAGATCAAGTAACGTATTGAGTAGATATATGATTGGATGCATACATATCTATTACACGAAAGTTATATAAAAGACAAGTATTTAGCCTTTTCAAACTCAAAATGTTGTTTTTGCTGAACCAAAAAAAACTTCATTTTTTGAGCTGCGCAAAGCCACCTAAAGTAGAGAATGGACAAGGAAGGAGGGGTGTATAATATATATTAATGTTGATATTTATTTCTTATAAATATCATCTCTATGTCCTATCTCTGTGATAGTTACTATATGATCTAATTGATTTACTCTGTAAATTACACGATAGTCACCAACTCTTAGCCTTCTACATCCTTTTAAGTTATGATGTAGTGGTTCACCAAAATTTATTGGGTCAACTGTAAGACGTTCTTTTATAGCCTTTTGAACTCTTAGCCTTATTATCTTTGGAAGGTTTGGTAAATCTTTTTCAACAACACTCTTTAGAGACTTAACCTTGTAACGCTCTAATCCCACTTAATATCTTCAAAATCAACTGTTTCTGCACCTTCAACATCACGCTCATCAGAAATTTTAGATACTAAAAAATCCTCCATTTCAAGCTCAACTGCTTCTCTAAATAGTTTTCCTGCTAATTCTTGAACGGGCTGTTTAGTAAATTCAGATAATTCAGCAAGATGCTTTAAAGTTTCTTCGCTAAGAGCTATGTTAATGCCTGAATTTGCCATATGTTTTACCAAAGTCCACTAATAATTATACAACATTTTTTTTAATTTTTCAATAAAGAAAGGAGTGGTGTATAAAAATATATTTAATGTTTCAGTAGGTCCAATATTGCCTGCTTGTAAATATTGTCCCTGTGTCCTATTGAAACAATAATTACTATACGTTTTACAGTATTTACACGGTAGACAATACGATAATCATCAGCAACTTTTATTCTTCTATGTTCCTTTAATCTCTTGCGTAGCAACACACCGTTACCAATAGGATCAGTCTCAAGATACTCTTTTATTGCATCTTTAATACTTGGCTTTACATCTTCCGGCAAGGAAGGCAAATTTCTTTTAAGAACATGCTTTAGATATTTAATGGTGTATTGCTTATTTCCAGATGTCTTCACTATCCTCTACTTCTTCTGCATCATCAGAATTTAACTCCCTAATAATTTTGGAAAATGCAATATCTTCCGCTTCAAGTTCGATTGCTTCCTTGACTAGCTTTTCTGTTAATTTTTGAACAGACTGCTTGGTGGCTCTAGCTAGTTCAACAAGATGCTGCGAAGTTTCTGGGTTGAAAGTTACACTAACTTTTGAATTTACCATCAGTTTTACCAAAGTCTACTACTATAGCTATTTTACAACATTTTTTTTAATTTTTCAATAAAGGAAGGAAGGAGGGCTGTATAAAAATATATTTAATGTTTATCAAGTAGCCTTCTCATAAATGGTGTCTCTATGTCCTGCTGTAGCAACAAATACCTTATGTTTTGCAATATTTACAGTATAAATAATTCGATAATCACTAACCCTTATTCTTCTATACCCTTTTAGCCTGCCACGTAATGGTTTACCAAATTTAATTGGATCAGTTGTAAGCCGCTCGTTTATCGCTTTTGTAATCCTTGATCTTATTGTTTTTGGAAGATTTAGAAAATCTCTTTCAGTAAAGTTTTTTGAGTAGACAATATCGTATTTCAGTTTATGTCCTCTCCCTTTCAGATAGTACTGTATTCCAGTCTACATCCTCACATTCCTTAATAGTTTTATATAACGCAATATCTTCTACTTCGCACTCGATTCCTTCGATGACTAACCTTTTTGCTAGTTCTTGAACGGATTCCTTGGTGATTTCAGCTAACTTAGTAAGGTTATGTGAAGTTTTTGGGTCAAAAGTTATACTAATTCCTGAATCTGTCATATGTTTTACCAAAGTCTACTAATAATTATACAACATTTTTCTGAATTTTTCAATAAAGGAAGTTGATGATATGTAAGAAAAATTTTGCCACCTGCGTTAATAAATAATTAAAGATTTAGCATATTTATCTACCCTCTATTCTATTACTTAAGTTAGACCACTTTTTTCTATTAATATTTTTTGTTTATAAAGATGAGCAGTTACTCATCACGCAGTTGATCTATGGATATAATACTACCGTTTGATAGTTTTTCAGTACATTTTTCACTTTTGTATTCTTTATCAGAGTCGATACTGATTTTGTCAAATATTAAAACATCTCCTGAAATTTTATCACGAAACTCACTAATAGCAAAAAACGGTATAGTAATTCGCTCTTGTTTTCCTTGAAAACTCAAACTGACGCTAAATTTATCCTCAGAAACTTTTAAATCATAGAATTGATGCTGTAATATAATAAGCATTTGAGTAGGGTATGACTTTTTCAAACGATCTGGCATGGTCACACCATTAAAATATGTGAAAAATAATATTTCTAAGTGAGGGATAAAACCATTACCTGATATAACATCTAAAGTCTTTTTGATAACTTGAAACTTAGCAGAATTAAGCAGTTTTTTGTAATCTGTTTGCTCCATATAACTTTCACATACGTAAATTTTGGGGAACTTCTGTTACCCGGCGTTCCCTGAACCGTGCTTATAGCAATGAAGTTATAGTGCTTAAATTAAGCAGCTATTGCGTCGACATTGTCTTCAGCAGCAAAATTATCGTTTGCATTTAAATTATGAACTCTTAGCGGTGGTGTCTAACCGAGCAAAGCTACCATCTTTACTATGCATGTCGATCCTTATTCGTCCCCATATAAATTAAAAAACATGGTGGAGACGCCGAGTACTGCCCTCGGGTCCAATACACCTATTACAAGGTAATTTTATTGCTATAGTACACAAAATGTACATAGCTATTATATAGCAACATTAAATAAATGTCAAGATATTATGACCTTAAGTTGATTTATTGCTAAAACAAAATTAATATTTCCAGTAAAAAATTCTGTGCTCTTAACCTGACACATATGGCTTTTTGAATACTCCCAATGAAAATATTTATAAATAAATATTTACTCTTCTTTTTTATTGTTTTTAGGTTTTTCTTGATCAACCATTTCTCCACCGATCTCTTTTATTTTTAGTATCAACGACTCTGGTACATACATGTCAATTACTTCTTCTGCTGTCACAAATAAAGCCTGATAAGAGTGTGAATTTATTATCCAATTAGGCAATATGTCTTCTGCTTCTATTTTATACTCTCCCTCTTTTTTGTCATATACTGTGTAGCAATATAAGTGCACAGCAAAAAATAATACATAAGAGAGCAATATTCCTTTAAGCACTCCGAGAAAGATTCCAGTAACTCTATCGATAAACCCCAACCTTATGGGTGATAATATGTACATTAGCCAGTTATTTATTATCATGAATATAAGATTAAGTATAATAAATACAGAGATTGTAGAAAGTATGTTTAGTGTAACTTTAGAATCAAAATATTTACTATAATTTGGAGCGAAAAAATCATAGTGATTAGCTGTCAGAAAGACCGATAAAAATAGAAACATTAGTGCGCATAGCTCTTTTATAAAGCCTCTAGTTACCGAGATTATTACGCATAGAACAACAATGAAGATAATTAGGCTATCGAAAAGCATGTTTTATATCTATATGGTTTTCAAGATATAATAGTTGTAAATAACAAGGTTGTAAAATTAATTGTATTTATGCTGCATCAATTGATCTAAATACCTAGCGATCATGTCAATTTCTAAATTCAAATAATCATTTACTTTGTTGTACTGAAAAGTTGTATTTTCCCATGTATAGGGAGTGATATTTACTGTAAATTCCTGATTAATAACTGAATTCACTGTGAGGGAAACCCCATCTAGTGTAACGGAGCTTTTTTTTGCAACAAATTTAATTAATTCTTGTGGGCACGATAGTTTGATTTCATGAGAATCTAAATTTTGATTAATTGTTAAAAATTTTACTATCCCATCAACATGACCCTGAACCAGGTGGCCATCGATCTTATCGCTTAATCTCATTGCTTGTTCGAGATTTATTTTTTTTCCTATTCTCCACGTATTTAAGTTAGCAACCTTCATAGTTTCTTGAGATGCTTGGACTGTAAATGTATCGCTCATTATATCAACAACAGTTAAACACACACCAGAGCAAGCTATTGAATCTCCTTTATTTATAGAGGATAAATTTTGTGTCTTGATATGGAAAATTTGATCAGAGTTGGAGTGAGTGGTAGTATCAGTTATAGTCCCGATATCCGTGATAATTCCTTTAAACATATGGTGAAAATAAATAATTTTACCATGAAAAATTTTTTACAACAACTTATTTCTATTTTGTTATAGTTAAAGTAATTCTGGTTTACCGACAATTTAAAAAACGACAAATTCGTCATCCCGCTACGTGTTAGCGGGATCTAGAGATACCGTGACGGTATGACGTAGGAAAACTGAGCCTGCACTAGCTATAGGCGCGAGAAAGGGGATCGTTTTCACTTACTTGTTCAATAGATTCTATAGAATATTCAGAATATATGAAATAAGCCAAACTCAGAACACATAATGCAGTTAATATTGGTAACCCTATGTTCAATGCTAGCCCAATACTTTCTCTTTTTTCTGGTGGCACTAATCCTTTTAACATTGACACTTTTCCTAACGGAAAATGCCATAAGCAAAGTGTTGATGCAGATGCTACTATTATAAATAGACAAAAATAAGCCTTTTTTGAGGAAAATACAGTTTTTAATGATGATTTGAGTGTAATGTTAGTAGGTGGTAGAGTTTTAGCTTCATTTGTTGCTGGTGAAAGATCTTTAATTGGTAAAGGGTTTGTAGATTTATGAGGAGTATTTTCATGTTGTGGAGAAGGTTGTTGTATATAAACACCTGAAACTAATTTAAGCAATTGCTCTTTTTTTCTATATACTTGTTTTTGTAAATATTCTTTACCTAAAAGTGAGTTACTAAGAGGTTGTGGCCTTTCGAGTATCTGTAATACTTCTGATATCTCGCCTGGCTCTAATATTGCATGTAATTGTTTATCTTGAAAGTAAACAATATTGAATACTGAGCTGAAAATATTGCAAAATGTTTCTGGATCTTGATTTTTGTATCCACTCATCACTTCAATAAATATTTTATCGAGTTTTTTCCCCCTGTGCTCAATTTGGTTATCTATCATAGCTACTCTAGCATCATTTTGTGCTTGTTTTATGGCTAATGGTTTTTCTTTCTCTGATAGTTCTTTGGTCTGCTTTTTTGACTTCTTTTTTCTGTTAGCCTTAAAATACTCTGTGTGCGAAGTAGTTTGACCTACATTCTGTTCTGCTTCTTGAGGTATTGGATTTTCTATACTACCCCCTGTCATCCGAGTAGCTTGACTACTTGGATCCATGTTTCTTTTTTCCTGGTCAAACGCTGGAATAACACCAAATGGTATATTGTTGCTCTGTATAGAAAATTTTGGCAATTGTTGGGAAAAGAATTGTGACGTATTAAAAAAATTGGGTAGACAGAAAAAAGATCTAAACCAGAAAACGTTTTCATGCATTGCAGCAACTACTATCGAAACACGTGTAACTTGTTTTCCATTATTTGTTACATCGAAGCCAAATGAGCCTGTAACTGGTACGATTTGTTTATTTTGTGCATTTTTTTGGTTAGTTTCACTCTGTTCTTTTTTGTCTTCATTTTCAGTTTTTTCTGCATGTTGTAGCTTTTCATTTAGAAATAACTCGATTTGGTACAAGTTGTCCAGGTTAATGTTTTCAACGTCTGTTTGTAGCGTTATCGTTGTGCCCTGCAGAAGGATTTGAGGCGGAGCACTATTTACGAATTCTTCTACAGTTTTATAACTGTTAGTTTTACAGTAGTTATTATATAGTTCACTGCTTTCTTTGGGCACTTTTATGTTGGCTGTAAAATTTTTTTCCCGGGAAAGGCAGATTTTGAAAAAATTAATTAAAGAGTTTATTCGAAATAATCTTATATTAAAGGTGTCTTTATCTGTTGCTGTTAGCTCAAATGAAAATTCTTGTATATTACTTTCAATACTTCTCGAGCGAATAGTACTGATCTTAATTGTTTCGCTAGAAAATGCTTTACTTATGTTTCTGGATTTTTCCTTAAAGAGCTTAGGTAAATCCTCTATTTTATACTTATTCTTAGTTTCAGTATTACTGTTGTGCATAGTTGATACAGCAAATTCATCAACGCAAAGGTAAATAAAAAAGATTAATCAGTCAATAAATTAATAATCAGAATAGGGCAATTTTTCGGATTGTTGATGATATTTAAAATTTCACTATAATGAAAGTTTAAGCCAGCGTTTTTAAGATGAATAAAGAGTTATTAGATGACATACTTTCACTTGAAGATAAAGCAGTTTCCGAAATTGAGAATGCTTCTTCTTTACAAGATTTAGAAAAAGTTAGGCTATCATATTTGGGAAAAAAGGGTGTAATTAAAGCTTATTTTGACAACTTAAAAGAGATAGAAGACGCAGGAAAAAAGCGCAATTTAGGCGAAGTTATCAACGTTTTACGTAATAAGCTAGATCAGCTTATAATGAATAAGGAGAATATACTAAAAGCCGAAGAAGTTAACTTTAAATTGCAGAACGAGGCAGTTGATATCACGTTGTCTGCGAGGCCAGAAAAAATTGGCAAGGTCCATCCACTCAGTAAGGTTCTAAATGAAGTAAAGCTTATTTTTGCACATATGGGTTTTAAGGCAGTTGATGGCCCTGACATTGAAGATGAATTTCATGTATTTGATGCACTGAATACTCCAAGTCATCATCCTGCACGAGAGGAGCAAGATACCTTCTACTTAAAGAATAAAATAGATGATAAAAGAATGGTACTGCGCACTCACACCTCATCTGTACAGATTAGAACCATGGAAAAAACAAAAAAATTCCCAATTAAAATAGTAGCCGCAGGTAGAGTATACAGAAACGACTTTGATGCAACTCACACCCCTATGTTCCATCAAATAGAGGGGTTATATGTCGATGAGAATGTCAATATGGGCCAGTTAAAATTTACTATTCATCACTTCCTTAATAAGTTCTTTGGCGATAAAGGGCTGAAGATACGTTTTCGTAATAGTTTTTTCCCTTTTACCGAGCCTTCTGCGGAAGTGGACATAAGTTATAAAGGTAGTAAATGGATAGAAGTACTGGGATGCGGTATGACGCATCCAAATGTATTTCAAAATGTTGGAATAGACCATACTAAATACAACGGTTTTGCGTTTGGCATTGGTATAGAAAGGCTTGCAATGCTAAAATATCAAATTAGCGACTTGAGGAGCTTTTATGACAACAAAATCAGCTGGCTTGATCATTACGGTTTTCATTTTTCATCTTTAAGATAAGTGATAAGTAAAACTCATACGTTCGTTATACTTGCTTCAGGGCATGGCAGGCGGATGAATTCAGATTTGCCTAAGGTCCTACACAAAATAGGCAGTTTTTCCATGCTCCAGCATGTCATTTACAATGCAAAACAGTTAAATCCTGAAAATATTGCTGTTGTAGTTGATCAGCCTTTAATTGAAAGACTAAAGTGTTTTAAGGATATACAGTTAATTACACAAGAATTAACACTTGGCACGGGAGATGCGGTCAAAACTGCGATGAGAAACCTAAGAGAATTGCCAGATTCAAGCATAGTTGTTGTGCAGTATGGGGATACTCCGCTCATAAAAAGCAGCACAATAACTAAAATGATTAGTTATTTAGAAGGCAAGGCTCTAGTTTGCCTAGGTTTTAGGACAAGCAATAAAGAATACGGTAGGTTAATTATTGAGAATGGTTCCTTAAGAGAAATCGTAGAAGCAAAGAGTGATAAAAATAATCATGAAGAATTTCTTGCAAATGCTGGAATAATGGTTGCATGTGCAAAGAATTTACGTGAATTGGTGGAGAAAATAGAGTGCAATAGCTCAACTCATGAATATTACTTGACCGATATAGTTTCCATTGCAGTGAAGAGTAATTTAAATGTCGGTTACGTTATTACCGGTGGAGAAGAAGCAACGGGAATAAATAACAGAAATGACCTTATAAAAGCTGAGTTTTACTTTCAAGAAAATAAAAGAAAAATTTTTACCGACTCCGGAGTAACGCTTGTTGCACCAGAGACTGTTTTCTTTTCTCTTGATACGCAAATTGCCAGAGATTCAGTTATTTACCCATATGTTTTTTTCGGTACTGGAGTGAAAATAGAGTCTGGTGCGAAAATACTGCCATTTTCGCATTTAGAAAACTGCTTAATTAAAAGTAATGCTGAGGTCGGTCCATTTACCAGAATACGCGGAAACACAACAATTGGTAATAAGGCAAAAATAGGAAATTTTGTGGAAGTGAAAACAAGTGAAGTTGGTCAAAACACTAGAATAAAACACTTAAGTTATATAGGAAATGCTAAAGTAGGGCAGGAGAGTAATATAGGAGCAGGCACTATTGTTTGTAATTATGATGGGAAAAATAAACATGAAACGAATATAGGGAGCAATTGCTTTGTTGGCGCCAATAGCTCACTAATTGCGCCGCTTAATATTCATGATGAATCTGTAATTGCAGCAGGTAGTGTTATAGTTGAGGATGTACCAGAAAAAAGCCTTGCAATAGCAAGAGAAAAGCAAGTAACTAAGAGAATAAAGTAGTCTAATTTAATTATGTTGTTGTGTCATTTTTAATATTAGACTTCTTGCATAACCATATAACAAACTTTTATTGGGAATAGAAACAAAAAAACTTCCTTGACAAACTCCGCCAGCCCCCTTATCATAACAGTGAAGCTATTGTATTTGCTTTCGCCAATCTGCAGATTAAAAGGTAAGGATTACTTAATGTATCGGCGTCTTATGTTTAATTTTTTGCAGTATATAGATACTGTATGTCTTTACAAAACTTCATCTACATCTAGATTTTTATCTAAATAAGCTGAACGCGCTTATAAAGCGTTACAAGACATCAAAAAATGCCAATACTCGACAGAGATAGTAAAAGACTAGCTAACTCGGGGGTCCTTTGTCTTTTTTTCTGCTTAGTAAATTTCTTAAACATTTGCAGCGTAGGTTAGTTGCAATTAAAAGCAGCTAAATTGCAGTGTTTAAGACTTAAAAAACGCCAATACTGAAAATAGACAATGACTAGGGTTTCTTTTGCCTTTTTTTTCATTTGGTAAATTCCTTAATGTTTATGGCTAAACGACAATCGTCATCCCGCTGCTTGTTAGCGGGATCTATTGCTGAGATACCGCGAATGAATCGCGGTATGACGGTTCGCGGCGGTATGACGTAGGACTGCTGTCATCCCAGTGCGTGACACTGGAATCCCAAAAAAGGATGATGTCATCCTAGTGCTCCTTTTTTTGTCATCCGAGTAGCTGACACTTGGATGACATCGTCATAAAGGAACCAGTGTCAAGCTACTCGGATGACAGGAGAAGGGGCTACTTGCATGACGGTGTCGGTAAACTTAGAGCTATAATAACTATTTGCCTTTTTTCTGCTTAGGTTATGCAAGAAGTCTACTGTCTGAGAAAAGGTAGATAAAAGATGAAAACAGATAGAAGTATTTTAGTAGCTCAAAAAGAACGTTAAGTCATGCTTTTTATTTATATTGACAGCGTATATGACATCGTTTACGATTAAAGTTAATAACAATAATTTATATTTATCATGTTTGCAGTAATTGAGACTGGTGGAAAGCAATATTTAGTAAAAGAAGGTAGTATAATAAAGGTAGAGAAGTTAGAAGCTGAAGAAAAAAAAGAGGTGGAAATCAATAAGGTGATTTGTATTTCAAATAGTGGCTTATCTTATTCATCTAATGCTACTGTTAAAGCTGAAGTGTTGGAGCAGTGCAGGGGGGAAAAAATTATAATCTTTAAGAAGAAAAGAAGAAAAAATTACCGTAGGAAAACTGGTCATAGGCAGTATATAACTGTTCTTCGTATAAATGAAATTAGTCTTCAAAAGTAAGAGGTAAGATATGGCAACTAAAAAATCAGGTGGTAGTTCCTGTAATGGTAGAGATTCAGCGGGTCGTAGGTTAGGAATAAAGAAGAATGGGAAGGTTATTCCTGGTAACATAATTGTGCGCCAAAGAGGCACAAAATTCCATCCTGGAAAGAATGTTGGTATAGGTAAAGATCATACGATTTTTGCTAAAATAGAAGGCTGGGTCAGCTTTAGAAGATCAGCAAATAAAAAGACTTTTATTGATATCTTGCCTACAGATAATATGAAAGCTTCAGCTTGAATAAATCAGGGGTCTGTAGCTCAGGTGGTTAGAGCGCACGCCTGATAAGCGTGAGGTCGGAGGTTCAACTCTTCCCAGACCCACCATTTAGTAGTTACTAACTGTGTTTTCTATAGCGGTTTTGATATTGTATAAGCAAAAACATGAGTTTATATAAAAATTTAGTAACCAGTGAATCAGTGGCGGCTGGTCATCCAGATAAAGTAGCAGATCAAATTTCAGATGCAATACTTGATGAGTACCTTTTTACTGATCCTTTTGCGCGAGCTGCAATAGAGACTTTAGTCACCAAAGATAACGTTATTATAGCTGGGGAAGTGTTTGGGCCTAACATCAAAAATAGCAGGATTGAAAGTATTGTACGGAATACAATAAAAGATATTGGTTACAAGCACGATGGGTTCCACTGGAGAAAAGTGAAAGTAAATATATTGCTGCATGAGCAATCAAATGACATTGCAATAGGGTTGGATCAAGGTGCTGGAGATCAGGGCATAATGTATGGCTATGCAACAACAGAGACAGAAAACCTTATGCCGGCACCCATTTTTTATGCACACTCGATTCTGAAAAATATCATGAGCGCAGTTAAAGAAGCAAAACTTGGTCCAGATGCAAAGTCACAAATCACTTTGGCATATGAGAATAACCTCCCGGTACGTGCTGAAAGTATTATTGTCTCAATACAGCACCCTGAGGATTTGGATCAATCAAAAGTAAAAGAAATAATTTACCCTTACATAGTTTCATCTTTACCTGAAGGATGGATGTGTCCTGAGGAAAATCTCTTAGTCAATCCAACTGGTAGATTTGTTATTGGTGGACCGGTTAGTGATTGTGGATTAACCGGACGAAAAATTATGGTTGATACTTATGGAGGTTATATTCCACACGGTGGAGGAGCGTTTTCCGGAAAAGATGCAACCAAAGTTGATAGATCTGCGGCTTATATGGCAAGATATCTTGCTAAAAATATTGTCTTTGCAGGTTTGGCTGAACGTTGTCTTGTGCAGCTTTCTTATGCAATTGGTGTATCAAAACCTACTTCACTCTATATTGATACATTTGGTGCGAATAAGGTAGAGGAAAGAGTAATTAAAAAGTTTATCGAGAATAATATAGATTTATCAACAAAAGGCATAATCAAGCATTTATCGCTTAATCATCCTATATATAAACGTACAGCCTGTTATGGACATTTTGGTAAAGAGTCAGAAAGTGACGGTGGATTTTCTTGGGAAAGCATAAACTTGTCTGCTGATCTTCGTAGAGAATTCAATATAGAAGGTAATAGTAAAATTTCTTTAGATTGCTAAAATTTTTGATTTACAGCCCCATATTTATATACTAGCTTATTGTTAAAGCATAGCACGCTTTTTCATAATAATTATACCATATTAGTAATAATTTTTATATTCAATTTTTATTGTGAGGCTTATAAAGTGTATAACGAAATAGAAGGAGAACTGTACAACGTAATTGTAAAAGAGTTTTCTGATCTTATTGATAAAATAAAAGAACACCCTTTTAATGTTGAATTGATAAATAATACATTAGATTATGAAAAATTCAAATTCTACCTTCAGCAGGATTTTCTGTATTGTATAGATTGCGCTCGTGCTTTTTTAATTGTTGCAGCTAGAGTTGATGATATTGAAATGATGAGTAGTTTAATCAATTTGGCACAAGGAGCATTTTATGTTCGAGAACAGTATAAAAAATATTTTGAAGATTGTGATCTATCTGATGATCACAAAAAGTCAAGAGCTTGTTCTGCCTTTACTGACTTTTTCATGAGTGCCGCATATCACAATTCTGTTAATGAAGCTTTAGTAGCATCTTATTCTTGCTTTAACATATACCAAATCGTTATACGCCATATGGTAAATGAGATAACAACTAAAGGGGTTAAAAATAACAAATACAAAGAGTGGATCAACATTTATAGTAGCGAAACAGTAAATGCTGTAATTGATGAGGTTACTGATATTACAAATAAGCTATATAAAAAAGCTAGTGACTGTGAAAAAAAGAGGATGTATGAGTTTTTTAAGAAAGGGCTGGAATTAGAAATAATGTTTTGGGATGAGGCATATTACTCTAATATATCTAGCAAAGAATATTAGCAGCGGATTATTTACGTTAACTTGATCTTTTATCGGTAACTACAGTGTTCAGTGGCATAATTAGGAGCTGTTACGGGTCAAATCTTTTAAAGGATATAATTGAGCATCCTTTTAATGTTGAGTTAGCGAATAACACCCTAAATATAGAGAACTTCAAATTCTATGCTCAACAAAAGACGTTGTTCTTAGGTGATTATATTCGTACCACCTTAATTACTGCATCCAAAATGGAAGATTATAGTAGTATTATCTCGCTTGCTGAAGTAGCCCAAAGAGTAGTGACTGTTAATAGAATGCTATATGACTACTACTTTACTATGTACGGTATAAGTCGCGAAAAGAAATCTCTTGAGTGTTTTAATTTCACTAATTTTCTTTTATCCATCTCGCATAGTAATACCTATGAGGCTATGACGGTTTTGTATTCTTGCATGTTTATATACGAGACTGTCGTTGATAGCATGAAAAATAGATTCAAGAAAAATAATAGATATAGGGATTGGTTTAATTTTTGTTACAGTGATTCAGTAAAGTCTGGATGCATTATTTTGGAAAATATTGTTGATGGATATTGCAGCAGAGCAAGAGAAAACGAAAAGAGCAGAATGCTTGAGTTGTTTAGAATAACTGCACAATTTGTGTTAGATTTTTTGAACGGTGCATATAATTTTTCAAGATTCAATCAATTTCCTAAGGAACATTGACAATTTTAAGCTAATTTGTATCCTTAATAAGTATTTTTTAAAATGCTATGAAAAGTAAAGAACATGATTTTCATTTAGTGGATCCAAGCCCTTGGCCAATTGCTGTATCAGCAGCAATTCTTATTCTTGCACTTGGATTAGTTGGCGCGCTTCATAAACAAATTGTCGGAATGTTTTGTTTAGTTTTGGGAATCTCCGCAGTATCAGGGGTGCTGTTTTATTGGTGGAGAGATGTAATAAGGGAGGCCATTTATGACAAATGTCACACTGCCATTGTAAAACATGGACTCAAATTTGCAATGTACTTGTTTATTCTCTCGGAGGTCGTATTTTTTATAGTGTTCTTTTGTTCATTCTTTAAGGCCTGGCTTGATCCAGTTTTTTTATTTGAGGCGTTTTCTCCTGCAAAAAAAGTTGAATGGCCCCCTGAGGGAATTTTGCCACCTGATCCGTGGTCACTACCATTCATGAATACATTAATATTATTGCTTTCTGGTACAACAATTACTTGGGCAAATCACTCTTTACTTAAAAATGATAAAAAGAGCATGATTAAAATGCTGTCCATAACTATATTGCTTGGAGTTTTTTTTATAATAGTGCAAGCAATAGAGTATCATGAAGCGAGTTTTTCTCTACAAGAAACAGGAGAAAAGCTTATTTATACATCCAATTTTTATATGATTACCGGTTTTCACTGCGCACACGTTATAATAGGAATAATATTTTTATCAGTGTGTTTATTTAGAGCACGGAAAGGCCAATTTACACTTCAGGACCATTTGTGCTTTGAGTTTGCCTCCTGGTATTGGCACTTTGTAGATGTAGTCTGGATATTTTTATTTTTGTTTGTCTATTGGTTAAGCGTTTATTAAGTGGTTAAAATAATAGGTCTAGATCCAGGAATAAGCAAGACTGGGTGGGCCATTATCAGCCTGAACGAAAAAAATAATATTGAATTTTTGGGCGGCGGTACCATATCAACTGATGGTAAATTGGGTACAGGTGAACGCCTACATATAATTTTTGAACAATTAAAGAAAGTAATTTCCCTATACTCTCCGAATGAAGCTGCGGTGGAGAAAATTTTTGTTAATAAAAATCCTAAATCTTCACTAACTTTAGGATATGCAAGAGGGGTTGTAATTTTAGCGTTAAAAATAACAAAGCTAACTATGAATGAATATGATGCAAACTATGTAAAAAAAAGCATTACCGGAAATGGCCATGCTGATAAGGATCAGATTATATTTATGGTGAAGCAAATAGTTAAAAATTTGAGTATAAAATGCCACCATGCTGCTGACGCTCTTGCTGTAGCAATTTGTCATGCTTATACGAAAGGTTCTTGTTTTGTTGAGTAACTTTTATATGGGATTCAGTTTGAAGATTTCCAGATCTGGAAAAACTATTTGATTGTATTTATCTTGTCTAACGTTCGTTGCAAAATAATACATGCGGAGATTTTATCATCTATTTTTTTCGATTTTGTGATTGATATTCCAGTAATTTTTAGTGTATGAGTTGCGATAGATGTTGAGAAGCTTTCGTCTTGTAAGTATATATTTACTTTATATTTTTTTATTATTTTATTTGCGAATTGGATTATAGTTTTACACCATTTAGTTTCTTGCTCGTCCATTTTTAATGGTAGTCCTATTACCATTGATCCAGATTCATTTTCTTTGAATATTCTATGCAGATAACCTAAATCTTTGCTCATATTTTTTCTGTGATATATGCTATGAGCTGTGGCTATGAGCTGTATTTTATCGCTAAATGCTATGCCTATTTGCTTTTCTCCCATGTCAAGGCACATTATGCGCTTATCTTTTGGAATAGACTTTAGAAACTCATCTGGATTTCTATGTAGCATCTATTAGACTTCCTTTAAAGTGACCTTACCAAAAAAGTGGAGAGAAAGTTAAGAAAATTTTTTACAAAAAGAATAATGAATCAAATTGCTCAGGAATGCAATAGACTTCTTGCATAACCCAAACTAAGTAGAAAAAAGGTATCATCTAAGTAGCTGACACTGGTTTCCATCCAAAAGGGCAGTGCCCCTATGATGTCATTCCAGTGCTTGACACTGGAATCCAGACTTTAATTGTTATACTTGTAAATAAGTCTGGTGAGAATAGACGTTCATCTCAAAATGCAGTATTTTTGTTGAAATAGCTCAACTGGATTCCAGCGTCACGCGCTGGAATGACACCTTTGTGTTTGCATAGCTGTACGAACATTGTGATTTGAGAGCAATCTCCACAAGGGAGGATGTCATTCCAGTGCCCAGACACTGGAATCCAGGAAAAAGAATGGTGTCATCCAAGTAGCTGACACTGGGATCCAGAAGACTTAATTTCAACCAAATAATAAAGGCTGGATCCCAGTGCTTGGCACTGGAATGACAGCAATCCTACGTCATACCGCAATTCATTCGCGGTATCTCGGCCGCTAACAAGTAGCGGGATGACGGTTATCGTTTAGCTACAAACATTAAGAAATTTACCAAACGAAAAAAAAGGCAAAAGAAGCCCCGTGGTTGGCTAATTACTTACATTATACTTTCAAGTATGGCGTTTTTTTATTCTAAACACTTAATAACCGCGATTCAGTTGCTTTTAAACCGCAACTAATCTAAATTATAAACGTTAAGAAATTTACTAAACAGAAAAAAAGGCAAAAGAAACCCTAGGGTAGCTAGTTATTCACTATCCATTTTTTAAGTTGGCGTTTTTTTATGTTTTAAACGCTTTATAAGCGCGTTTCAGCTTATGTAGGTAGAAGTTTGATAAAGACATAAGGTGCACATAGTGCAAAAAATTAAACATGAGACGCCAGATACGTGAGTTTTTTTGTCATTTAATCTGTACAGAGAAGATAAATAAACAGCTTCAATTTTATGATAAGAGGGCTGGCGAAGCTTGTCAAGTAATCTTTTGCATTTAACCCGTTTCTATGGGTAAAACAATCTGCATACCACTTAGCTAACATGAGTTTTGTTTTGACTTTTTGTGCTAATTTTGCAGAATATTAAGATTATCATTTAAATAAAATACATGACGAAAGAGGATTGGGAAGCGGTAATTGGGCTTGAGGTGCATGCTCAAGTTTCTTCTAATACGAAGCTATTTTCTAGCTCATCAACGGAATTTGGTGCTGAGCATAACACTCAAGTTTCTCTAGTTGATGCGGCAATGCCAGGTACGCTGCCAATACTAAATTATTACTGCATAGAGCAAGCAATACGCACTGGTCTTGCACTTTCTGCAGAAATTAATAAGTATTCTTACTTTGATCGGAAAAATTATTTTTATCCTGATTTACCGCAAGGTTACCAGATAACCCAGTTTTTTGAGCCAATAGTTAAAAATGGTAGAGTATTTATCAACGACAATGAAAAGGAAATAAGAATTGCGAGAATTCATTTAGAGCAAGATGCAGGAAAGAGCGTTCATGAGGAAAGCAAAACTTATGTAGATTTAAATCGTGCAGGGGTTGCTTTAATGGAAATTGTTTCAGAACCAGATCTCCGTTCATCTGCGGAAGCTGCAGAATGCATGAAAAAATTGAGGCAGATTTTGCGTTACATTGGTTCGTGTGATGGTGATATGGAAAAGGGATCACTTCGTTGTGATGCAAATGTTTCTGTCCGCCTAAAAGGCAGTAGTACATTTGGCACTCGTTGTGAAATAAAAAATCTGAACTCGATACGTTATATTGTGCAAGCTATAGACTATGAAATACAAAGACAAATTGAAATTTTAGAAAGTGGAGAAGAAATAAGTCAAGATACCTTATTGTTTGACGTTGCTTCGGGAAAAACAAAAGTGATGAGAAGCAAAGAGGATGCAAGCGATTATAGATACTTCCCTGAGCCTGATTTATTACCTGTTGAGGTAAGCCAGGATAAAATTGATTTAATTCAATCATCTTTGCCCGAGTTGCCAGATCAAAAAAAGCTGCGATACATTGAGGAATTGGGTATCAATGAATACGATGCAAACGTCATTACCTCCGATAAAGCAATTGCTGATTATTTTGAGGAATTGATAAAAAAACATGATTCAAAGCTCGCCGTTACCTGGTTAACCGTAGAGCTTTTTGGTCGTTTGAATAAAGCAGGTATTGATATTGTGAGCTCCCCAATCAAAGCAAATGCTTTGTCCGAACTCTTAGATTTTATCGTTGATGGAACAATCTCTGCTAAACTTGGCAAGCAGGTATTCGATAGTATGTTTGAAACTGGCAAACCTGCATCTTTAATTATAGAAGAGCAAGGCCTAAAACAAATAACCGATAGAGGTCAAATATCAGAAGTTATCGACAAAATCATCAATAACAACCAAGATAAAGTTCAAGAATACAAAAGCGGTAAAACAAAGTTATACGGATTCTTTGTCGGCGAAGTTATGAAACTTACCAAGGGAAAAGCCAGCCCTGATGTCGTGAATTCAATTTTGAGTGAAAGATTAAGTAATTAGTCACATTTTTTTATTTACATAACAGCACATCTCGTAGATATTCTCAGATTTACGCTACGATATCTGTATATCATGACATATAACTTTTTTACCATTTGTTGGTACTATTTTTAAAATTATGTGAGGTTGAGGATGCTTGAAGATCATCCTGTTTAGGGGGCAAAATGTTCTCGCCATGGTATTGACTATCAAGAGTTGTGGCTCATATTATTTCTCATGCGTGTGATGGATAAAAAATGTCCTTTCCGCTTAGCTACAGAATTGAAGTCAGCTGCAGGCTTTGATGATGTTGTTCTCCAATGTAAGCAAAATAAAACAACAATACATAGGTTTGTGCAAGTCAAACACAAACAAGATGGAACTGAAAAAATCAGTGTAGGTAGCTTATTAACAAAGAGTGGTGAGTTTAATTTGTTGAAATACTTTATTGCTTATTTAAAGATCAAAAGTAATGGAAAGTTTAAGGGTGAGATGAAGTATTTTGCTATTGTTACGAATATTGATTTTGATTTCACAGATTCAGCACAACATGAAGTGAGAAAGCTGAGAATGATGTCGAGTGGAAAGAATAAAGAAAAGGAAATTTCAGTTATAAGAATAGACACACAAGATGAGTTTCTGGATGTAGGTGATGGTGTAAGATATAAATTTGATAATAGTATTATCTCATACTTGCAGGAAAATAAGGATTTTATAAAGGGTAAGGTAGGTAGAGAAGTCAGTGATAAAGAAGTCGAAGACTTTTTAAATGAACTAGTGTTTGCGGTTAATTTGCCCAATGAAAGTCAGCTAAAAGAATTGTTTAAAGGTGAGATGAGTGGTAGATTGGCCAAAAAGTTTGGCTATGTTGGTGACAATGAAATCTTTTGCAATGACCTTCTGGAGAAAATATCAGACTGGGTGAAAGATATAAAAGGACGTTTTCTTTCGCCAGAAGAAGGAAAAGAATTTTTCCAAAAAGTGGAGCTATGGGCCAGCACTCTATGTGGGATAGAACGAGGGGTAAAGAAAGGGAATAAAGGAATTGATAAAATAGCAAAACAACAGCATAAGGATAGTAAAACACTGAATGAAATACATGCAGCTGTAACAGCGCAAAATAACAAGCAAAGACCCCATAAGAAACCTTATGGTCCTCGTGACAAAAAATCGAAAGCAAGAGAAGAAGGAGATATAGAAGAATCAGATGAATTTGATGAAATAGAAGCTTTAGAATTTGTTAAAAGGGCTTTGAATATAGAAAACAATTTACAGAATAAGGAAATAAAAAAGCTAGCACAGGAACTACAATATTCCCAATTGGCTTTAAAACTAGCGGTTACATATATTAGTGAAGAAAATATTGTATTTAGTCATAGGGGTAGAAAAAGGATTAGAGTTGGTGGCTATCTGAAAAAGTGTGAAAAGATAGCAGAGAAGCTACTTGACTTTAAGTCCGAATATAAAAGTGATCGTTATGCTAAGGCAACTTTCATAACTTGGAAAATTACAATTGATGCTATAGTGCAAAAAAAATTTGGGCCGGAAGCATTGAGCATTCTCGAGATAATGGCCTATTTTTCTCCTAATGAGATTTATATAGAAGAAATCTTTTCACAGCAAGTAGCTAATGATAAAGAAGCGTTGTGGAATGCTGTTGAGTTACTTAATCGATATTCAATGATTAAATTAAGGAAAGGAGTAGTAAATATTTACAGACTAGTGCAAAAGGTGACTAGATTAAAATTACAAGAGAAAGGCCGAGAAGAAGAGGTCTTAAGGAAAGCTCTAGAATTGATAAACAGTTATGATGTATTAATAGATAATTCTATTGTTGCATCTGTTTGGGGATATGTGAGTAAGTATGGTGAGTTAATTGACGAATTTTACTTTAATCCTATTTATGGTAAATGGAAATATACACCGTTGCATTCACTTGCCGAAAGTGGCAGTTATGAGGCAGTTAGGTGCGTATTAACACATATGGAAGAAAAACACCCAGATAAATTTAATTGTGTTGTTAATGCTAGGGATGGATCTGACAGCACTCCATTGTGTTCAGCTGTTGAGAGTGGAGGATTGGACATAGTGCAATATTTTATCAATAAGGGTGCAGATGTCAATGCTAAGAGCAGATATGGTATCACTCCGTTACATCAGGCTGTTTATGATGGAAGGGTTGATATAGTAGAATACCTTATAGGCAAAGGGGCGGACATTAACGCTAAAGATGAAAGTGGCTTCACTGCGTTACACTGGGCTACTATGATGTATAGGGTTGACGTGGCTAAGGTACTATTAAAACATAATGCAGATGTTAATGCTAAGGATAAAGATGGCGATACTTCGCTACATCTTGCTACTAAGATGGGTAGGGTTGCCGTAGCTAAGGTACTATTAGAACATAATGTAGATGTTAATGTTAAGAACGAACAAAATAGAATTTCGCTGCACTATGTTGCTAGAAGTGGAAGTATAGAAACGATAGAATGCCTCATTGAAAAAGGTGCCGATGTTAACGCTAAAGATGAAAATGGCAACACTCCGCTACACTTTGCTGCTATTATGGGAAATTTTGACACGGCTAGAGTGCTACTAAAACACAATGCAGATGTTGATACTAAGAATAATAGGGGAATGACAGCATTGCATTATGCCACTGATTTTGATCACCAAGAACTTGTGGAGTTACTTTCAGCTCGTGATACAAATTCTATTGACGATGGGATGTGTATGGTTGCTTTAGCTAAGACACTATTGAAACACACCACAAATGTTAGTGTTAAGAACGAATGCAATAAAACTCCACTGCACCATGCTGCTAAAATTGGAAGTGAAAAATTAACAAAATACTTCATTAAAGAAGGGGATGATGTTAACGCTAAAGATGAAAATGGCAACACTCCGCTACACTTTGCTGCTATTATGGGAAATTTTGACACGGCTAGAGTGCTACTAAAACGCAAAGCAGATGTTAATGCTAAGAATAATAGGGGAATGACAGCATTACATTATGCCACTGATTTTGATCATAGGGATCTTGTGGAATGGCTTTTAGCTCATGGTGCATCCATCCTGTGACTACTGAAATTTTGCATTTAATTTATAGCTCCGCTTCTATCAGGGCATAGGATGACAGAAGTGGGCTTTAATGGCTGTAGTACTATAGCTGTTATACTCCAAAAGTAAGTATTAGATATAACAAATAGAAGAAATTAGATAGAATGATTAAAGGGGCAAGGGTATAAAGGTTTAACTTAAAATAACCTGATAAAATTTGAATCACACTTCCAAGTGCTGGCACCCATGAAAGTAATGTAACTGCACAAATCAGTAGATTTTTTACGATTTTTGGTGTTTTATGCTCGTTCTCTAGTTTGCGGTATGATTTTCGTATAGAGATTGTTATTCTACCTAAATACCAGTTAACTATTCCACCAAGGCTTGATCCTAGTACTCCAAAAAATAACATCAGTAGTGGAGTGTGATACGACCTGAAATAAAGCATGGTATTGAACACAAAACCTTGATGTATGGGTAAGACTAATGATGATACTAGACTATCTGTGAATAACAGAAAGTAATTTTCCATATGAGTTTACCAGGTTGTTGTACCATCTTCATTGTCAGAAATTGTAATCCCCATTTGTTTCAACTGATCCCTTATTTTGTCTGCAGTATCGTAATTTTTATTTTTTTTTGCAATTTTTCTTAAGTCTATCAACCTTTCTATTTCTTGATGATTTACATCCACAGCAAACCACTTTTCATAACTTGACTCAAGAAGACCAATAAATCTGGCACTCTTAACAAAACTCTCAGTTAATTTTAGCTTTTCACTTTCATTACTCATTTTGTTAATTTTTGCAGCCATTTCATGTAATATAGCTAGAGCTTCAGGAATGTTTAAGTCGTTTTTTAAAGCGTCTATAAAATCTTTAGAAATCTCTGCGTTACTTTCATCAATATTTATTGTATCTAAACCACGTGATAGCCGATAAAATTTATTTAAGGTTTCCTGTGCGTCAGAAATAACGTTTTCTGTCCAATCAAGTGGTTTTCTGTAGTGAGTTTTGAGCAGTGCATAGCGTATTACTTCACCCTTTATTCCACTATCTAGCAAATCTCTTACTTTGACTATATTAAATAAGGACTTGCTCATTTTCTCTTCATTTACTGTAAGAAAACCGTTATGTATCCAGTATTTTGCAAACATTGATCCAGCAAATGCAGACTTACTCTGTGCAATTTCATTTTCATGGTGAGGAAATTGTAAATCTATGCCGCCACCATGAATATCAAAATCTTTGCCAAGGTAAGCATATGACATTGCTGAGCATTCTATATGCCATCCAGGTCTGCCCTCTCCCCATGGGCTATTCCAATAACTTGAAAGTTTGTAGTCAATATCATTTGCAGGCTTCCACAGCACAAAATCTCCCGGGTGCTTTTTATTTTCATTAACTTCAACTCTGCTACCTGGAACCAATTCATCAGTTTTTTTTCCTGATAAAGCACCATATTCATGGTAAGATTCTATATTAAAATACACATGTTTGTCAGATTCATAAGCGTGGCCTGATTGCAGCAAATGTTCAATTAATTTTATAATATAATCTACGTTTTTCGTTGCTTTTGGCTCGTGTGTTGGCTCTGCACAATTTATGCTTCTCATATCTTCATGAAAAGCCTTGGTGTAATATGTGCTGATACTTTCTATGTTGCTATTTTTTTCACTTGCTGCATTAATTATCTTATCATCAATGTCGGTTATGTTACGCACATAGGTAACTTTGCCATAACAAAACTTAAGTAGCTGAAATAACACATCATACACAACAACAGACCGTGCATTGCCTATATGTGCTGTGTCATATACTGTTGGTCCGCAAACATACATTTTCACATGATCTTTATCGATAGGTGTAAAAAGCTCCTTTTTTTTTGTTAAGGTGTTGTAAAGCCTAACCATATACGAAGCTTTTGAGAAAAGAAAATGCCCCAATGATAAGTTGTGGCCCTTTGACTACTACAACAAGAGTAAGCAATAGCCCACACAATGATATTAAAACTCCCAATATGGATAGAAACCCATCTTTACTCATAATGCCAAGCGAAATAAGAGTCGTACCAATTGCAGGAATGAAGTTAGTAAGAGGCAATGGAAGAGCTATCGATAATGCAGAAAGCAACATTACAAAAGCTAAAATCTTTTCACCGGGCCCATAGAAAATAAAAGACATTCTTGGTTTCATGAACTTTTCTATTTTTTTTAATGCTGGAGAAGTTTTCTCTACCACAAAAGCTAGTGTTGAACGCTGAAAAGACCTTCTTTCCAACCAATGCGGCATCCAAGGAGAATCAAATCCAAATAGAAGCTGCAGTGAGAATAAGATTAAAGGTATAGAAAGAATAGTTGTATAACCAGGTGGAACCGGTATAGGCACCGATAGCGGCAAGGAGAAGATGATTATTAAAATACCAAAACCACGCTCATGCAAAGCTGTTTTAATGTCAAACAAAGTTACTTTATCGCTATCATTGTTATTGGTATCTGCAACTTCTTTTAGAATATCAGAAGCTAATTTATCACTTTTAGTCAACTTATCATTTTTTGACACGAAAAACCTTTGATAAAAATAATTCTTAACACAATTATTGTTTTATTTCAATATGCATTATTCATTTTGCGCTAGTAATTCGTTCTTTTGTTAAAGTGTTGTAAAGCTTTTAAGAAGAGAAAGTGCTCCGGTTATAAGTTGTGGTCCTTTGACTATTACAACAAGAGTAAGCAACAACGCGCACAATGATACTAAAACTCCCAATATGGATAGAAACCCGTCTTTACTCATAATGCTAAGTGAAATAAGAGTTGTGCCAATTGCAGGAAGGAAGTGAGTAAAAGGTAATGGAAGAGCTATTATTATTGCACAAAGCAACATCATAAAAGCCAGAATCTTCTCACCAGGCCCATAGAAAATGAAAGACAGTCTTGGCTTCATGAATTTTTCTATTTTTTCTAATACAGGGGAAGTTTTCTCTACCACAAGAGCTAGTGTTGAACGCTGAAAAGATCTTCTTTCTAGCCAACTGGGCATCCAAGGAGAATCAAATCCAAATAGAAGCTGCAGTGAGAATAAGATTAAAGGTATAGAAAGAATAGTTGTATAACCAGGTGGAACCGGTATAGGCACCGATAGCGGCAAGGAGAAGATGATTATTAAAATACCAAAACCGCGCTCATGCAAAGCTGTTTTAATGTCAAACAAAGTTACTTTATTGCTATCATTGTTATTGGTATCTGCAACCTCTTTTAGAATATCAGAAGCTAGTTTTTTATCTTTAGTTAGTTTCTCACTTTTTTGCACAATTATCCTTTAATAAAATATTCCTCTTAAGCTAACATAGTTGTTGCTGTATTTCAATATTTGTTATTTATTTCATACCAACACTTCATCTCTTTCATTCTTTAACCTGACTAAGTTTTTAAACAGATGACATGCACTAAGGTGCATGTCACGAAGTATGAGGACGCTAACGATCTGGTTCATTAGACGATAATTTTTCTGAGTCCTTAAGCTCCTGTTTAAGGTTTTTGATGCCTTTTCCTAAATCACCCATAACTTGCGGTAATCTGCCTGCACCAAACAGAACTAAAATTATTATTAAGACTAGAAACAATTGCCATGGTCCTAAACTCATTTTCACCTCCATTTAAAATATTGACCTTTAAATATTAAAACTTGACTGAAGTCAAGTAACACATAGATTATATCACCTTTATTTAATTATAAATCAAGGTTTTTTAATTATTTTATAACAATCCCAAACTAGATTATTTTCTTGCAGCGAATAAGTGGAAACTTTTCGCTTAACTGTAGAGTAGAAGAGAGCTCACTAAAAAACTTTGCTAGCGTATCATCTTTAGGCTTATGGTATATATCGCTAGAAACTCCTGATTGAATAATTTTACCATTTTTCATTACGTAGATAAAATCTGCAACTTTCAATGCTTCTTGCGGGTCATGAGTTACCATTAGCACAGGGATATTTTTACTTCTAAAAAGGGACAATATATGTTGTCTTATTCGGCACTTGAGCAGTATATCTAAATTAGAAAATGGTTCATCTAACAACACAACATCAGGGTTTTGTGCCATCACTCTTGCTATTGCAACTAATTGTTGCTGTCCTCCAGATAAGGCGTTAGGGTACATATTTTCATATTTTTCTATATTGAGTAACTTCAAGATTTCCAATGCAATTAGGTGCTTTTCTCTCTTGGAAGAGCTGCGGATAGCAAAGGTTATATTTTCTACTACTGTTTTATGAGGAAATAATGCAGAATGCTGAAAAATCAATCCGATATTTCTATGCTCTATAGCGACTGATGCCTTATTACTTGCAACTAACCTATCATTTATAAAAATAGTTCCAGATTTTGGATTTTCTATCCCCGCAATTAATTTCAAAATTGTTGACTTGCCACAGCCAGAATGCCCCAATAAACATGCAACATTTCCTTTCTTTACTTTAATGTTTATATTGCTTAAAGCAAAGTCGTTTTGATTGTTATAGAAATAACCAATATTGTTAACTAGCATTAATCTTACTTAAACCATGTTATTAAATATAATAGCATTATACTCAAGAAGTACAGAAATGTTTTTTGTCGTCATAAATTGGTTATGCAAGAAATCTAGAAAAGAAAGGATTTTTTGCTATAACTTTACATGAATGGTAGGAAATACGGGACTATAGCTCAGCAGGATAGAGCGTTGGACTCCTAATCTGAAGGTCGTGCGTTCGAATCGCACTAGTCCCACCACATTGCTTCACAAATTTTATGGAGATTTTTTTTCACAAATACGCACACCTTTTTTTGCGGTTTTAAGATATAAATTCCCTAATAATAAAACGGGTTTTGTGTCATTCCAGTACTCCTCTCTTATAATTCACGTATTTAAGAATGACTTCTGCTAAACCTTTACTAATTCCAGGTACGTTTTGAATTTCAGCCAGAGAAGCTTTGCTTATATTTTTCACTGAACCAAAATAAGACATCAACGCTTTTTTTCTTTTGTTGCCAATGCCGGGTATTTTGCTTAATTGTGAAACTATAAACTGTTTATCGCGTTTTTTTCTATGTGAAGTTATCGCAAAACGGTGGGCTTCATTACGCAGCGATTGTAAGTAAAGCATGACTTTGCTGTCATTTGCCAGACTGAATTCTTCCCTGCCCAGCATATAAAATCTTTCATTTCCTGCGTTACGATCAGGACCTTTTGCCATACAAGCAAAAGGAACGTTTATATTCAATACTTCCAGTACATTCTGTACTATGGAAACATGTCCTGGTCCACCATCAATCAGTAAAAAATCAGGTATTATGCCTTTTATATTGCCGGAGAAACGTCTGGTTAGCACTTCCCTCATCATTTTATAGTCATCGCCTGAAAATTTTTCCTTTATAGTAAATTTTCTGTACTCACTCTTTAAAAAACCCTCCTGCCCTGCAACAATCATCACACCAATTTGCTGGCTTCCAGAAATATGGCTATTATCATAAACCTCGATACGCTTTGGAATGTTTGGTAACAAGAAGATTTTGCTAAGCTCCTCAAGCTTTTCTAGGTTATTTCTATAATCGATAAGCTTCTGCTCTAAGCTATGCTGAGAGTTATCATAAACAAATTTCAATAAATCACGCTCTTTTTTATTCTTTGCATGCAGAACTTTTACTGGCTTTTGAGCAACCTTATATAGTGCTTGTTCTATAATTTCCTTATCCACAATAGAATCTGGAACGTAAATTTGTATTGGAGGTATGTTAGCTGAATTATAAAAATTGACCAAAAAGGTGGATAAAATTTCATCATTTGAGTGATCACCACAGTTCTCGGCAAAGTAAGGAGTGCTGCCGTAGTTGTCTTTATTTCTAAACGATAACACACTAATACATGCTAGATCCTCTTCACGTACAATACTGAAGAAATCTGCATCTTTTTCAAAAGAAAAATCCGTGTGCTGTATTTGAATTTGCTCAAGAAACTTTACCCGATCTCTATATATAGCAGCAAGCTCATAGTTTTCTTCACTGCTGCACTTTCTCATTGTGAAAAGTAACTGTTCTTTCACTTCCTTATTTCTTCCAAGCAATGTATTTCGTGCCTGTTTTACTGATTGGCAGTAGTCGTCTTTTGTGATTTTGTTTATGCATGGTGCTGAGCAGCGCTTAATTTGATATTCAATACATGGTCTTTTTGTTGAGGAAAAGTATTGATCTGAACATACTCTTAGGAGAAAAGCTTTTTGCAATGACAATATAGTTTGCTTAACAGCAGCGGCAGATGTAAAGGGACCATAATAATGAAACTCATTTTTCTTAAATTTGCCTCTATATTTTGCTATTCTTGGATAATCGTGCTTGGAAATTGTTATATAAGGATAAAATTTTCCATCCTTGAGCACAATATTATAAAGTGGTTTCAATGATTTTATTAGCTGTGCTTCAAGAAGCAGTGCTTCGATTTCATTCTCAGTGATGAATATTTCAACCTTAATAACCTGTAAGAGCATAACTCTAATTCGTTCAGAAAGGTTTTCGAATTGAAGGTAGTCGGATAACCTTGACTTTAAGTTTTTTGCTTTTCCAACATATAAAACTTTATTCTTATCTCCAACCATCTTATACACGCCACAGGATTGTGGAGATGATTTGATTTGTTCTTTATATTGCCTGAGCATTTATCCATTGTTTAACCTGTATGAGGTTAAAATCTGCTACTAAATGAAAGATGGAAACTACATTTTCAAGCAAAGATAATCTGTTTCTTCTCAGCTTATCAGAATCACAGTTAATCTTTATACTGTCCATAAACTGATTGATAAACGGAGCAAAACCAGCAAGTTCATCAAGTGCTACATTAAAGTGGTTATTTTTTATCGCTTGTTTTATGTTTTTACAAGCAGTTATAGCACAATTTGATAGCGCAATTTCTTCACTTTCAATCAAAAACCTCTTACCGTAAGATGCACTATAAGTAGTGCCATCACTTTTCCTTGCTTTGCTCATCATGTTACTGACTCTTTTGTAAGTGCTTAGAATTTGTTCACCTTCTGGAGTACTAAGATAACGATCCAATATAACAGTTCGCTTTTCTGCTGTCAGCAGATCATTAATATCGATTTTATATAGTATTGAATCTACAACATCTTGCCTTATATCTCTATTTTTTAAAATAACCTTGAATCTTTCTAAGCAAAATCTAAATACTAGTTCTGAAATTTGTTTTCTATTCGGCTTATCAACTGACGCTGTATTTTTATTAAATAGAAGCCTTGAATATAAAGATACTGACTTGTCTATCATTAGCCTAATTGGAACATGCAAATTATTTTCAAGTATTGTCCTAATTATACCAATTGTCATTCTCCGCAAACCAAATTGATCATACGAACCAGAGATTTTCTCACCTGCTGCAATTAAACCAACTAAGCTATCCACTTTGTCTGCAATTGACACAGCAATTGCAGAAGGAGATTTAGGACACTCCTGCTCTGGCCCGATTGGCTTATAATGCTCAGTTATAGCTTCCACTACTTCTTTATCTTCTTGAAAATAAGAAGCATAATATCCACCCATTACTCCTTGTAATTCTGGAAACTCTCTGACTATCGATGTTGCCAAATCAGCTTTTGCCAAATATGCAGCACGTTCAACTTTTATCAGCGAAGCATGTGGAATAAATATAGCTATATACTTTGACAGAGCCGTAATACGCTTCACCTTTTCCCCCACGCTGCCAAGTGAAGCATGAAATAATATCGAACCTAATTTTTTGACATAATAATCTAGATTTTCCTTTTTATCTTGAGATATTAAAAATTGGGCATCAGCAAGACGTGCTTCTAATATTCTTTCGTGCCCTTTAACAACTTCACCATTGTTGACGTTGACAACAGTGACAAAGTGTGAAATTCTCTTTCCATTACTTAAAGCAAGGTATTTTTGTTGTGTATTAACTATACTAAGTATTACTTCCTTCGGTAATCCAAATGACTTTTCTTGATTCACTTCACCAAACAGTACGATTGGCCACTCTATAAGCCCTGTCAATTCATTTAGTAAATAATCATTTTTCTCAAGTTGTAAATTCTGCTCTTTTGTGAATTTATTAATCTGATCTAGTATAAATTGCTTTCTTTTGTCCATTTGGAGAATTACACTGTTTTTTTCTAGCAATTCAAAATAGTCTTTAGGTGCTTTAACAGTTAACGCTGTACCACTTGAGAGAAATCGATGGCCATATGTTGTGTTAGATGCTGTGATCCCTGCAAAAGACACAGGTATTATTTCGTCATTTAAAATGCATAAAATGTTTTTGATTGGCCTAACCCACCTTTCTTTTCCTTCGCCCCATCTCATGCTCTTCAACCAAGAAAAGTTTTTGAGCATTTCCTCCAGTTGATTTTTGAGGAATTCTCTGATGTTAAATGAGCAGCTTTCTCTTTTAATGAAGTAAAAATCCTCATTATTTACTTTTCGAACGAGCAAATCTTCTTCATTTTTCTGATATTTTCTTAAAAAACCTTCGATAGCACTTTTTGGTGCGTTAATGTTTGGTCCCTTAACTTCGTTATTGGAATCCTTTAGCTCCAAAGCATTTATGTTGTCGACAAATAGGGTAATGCGACGTGCCGTTATAAAAACCTCCATTGATGTAAATTTTACATTATTTTTGTTAAAAACATTGGCAATACAGCTTTTAACTTGAGTTGCAACTACATTCTGCATTCTCGGTGGTATTTCTTCTGAAAGGCACTCAAATAATAACTGCAACGACATACGCTATTTACTCATGTACAATTCACAACATTTTTTTGTTAGCTCTCTAACTTTACCAATATAAGCTGTACGTTCATTCACACCAAGCACACCTCTTGCATCAAGCAGATTAAGTAGGTGACTAGTTTTAATACATTGGTCATAGGCTGCCATTGGTAGCTCCTTTTCAATAAGGAACTTACACAATTTTTCCGTATCTTCGAATTGCTGCTGTACCACTTTAGTATCATAATAATCTAACGCTAGATAAGAAAATTCATATTCTCTTTGTTTAAAAATATCTCCGTAAGTTACACCGTTATCGTTCCAAATTATATCGTAAACATTATCTACACCTTGTATGCACATTGCTAAACGTTCCAACCCATATGCCACCTCACCAGGAATCATCTTGCAGTCAATCCCTCCAACTTGCTGTATATAAGTAAGCTGTGTTACTTCCATTCCATTGCATGTAACTTCCCATCCAAGTCCTGATGCACCAACGCTCGGATTTTCCCAATCATCTTCAACAAACTTAATATCATATTTTTCTGTAGATATGCCAAGAACTTTTAAGCTATCTAAATAGACGTCTTGTAAATTATTACCAGATGGCTTTATTATAACTTGATATTGGTGATGTTGATACAAACGATTAGGATTATCACTATAGCGTCCATCTGCTGGCCTAATTACTGGTTGTAGATATGCAATTTTTGCCGGTTTTGTATCAATTGCAGACATAATTGTTGCAGGATGTAATGTGCCAGCACCAACTTCAGATGTGTATGGGTGAAGTATAACACATCCTTCACTAGCCCAAAAATCTTGTAACTCTTTTATTATACTTTGTAAGTTCACACAAATTGTACACTTTTTATACTAAATATATAAATAAATAAGTACTATTCAATACCTATTTTTTTAACAGTATCATGTAAATAATCACCTAAAACTGCTGAACTTTCCCTCACATACTGAATTATGCTTTTATTTAGGACAATTGCATCATGCATAGTTAAATCGCAGAATATAAATGCTGTTAAATACAGTAAAATCACCGCATAAAATGTGTGAAAAATCCCCTCAAATGTAATTGACATTGCATTATTATAGCTGAGCTGTATTGAACTTATTGGCCATGGTTTTATCACTTCTACGACATTAAAAAATACGTAAGGTATCATAAGAAAAAAGAAAAAGTGCATAAAATCATTAAACCAAAATGGGCATTGAAACATCTGCTTACATATATTCCCATAGAGTTTACTTACAGCATAATAAATCGACATCATTGCCGGCATTGAAAGTGCTACAGTCAGTACTTGCCCTGACGCTATTTGTATTACTATTTCTTCACCACTGTTTGCTGAAGGGTCTTGAGCATGAAAAATAAATATTCCAATTAATTGCATTACTAACATAACTATTGCCAATTTTGTAAAAACAGCAGCTACAACTATTCCTGAGTCTGGCATTTTATATAGTAAGTATTCGCCTCCATATGTAAGAATTAATATAACATCGACAATAAATAATATTAAAAAAGAAGACCAATAGTTCTGCCAACTTGGTAAATATCCTATTCCTAAAAGAGAGCTTACTGTTTTAGCAGGAAAAACCTTGCCTAGCATCTTTCCCAAAAATTTAAAAAAAATCCCCATGTTCTAAGTAACACTTGGTTTATATTATTTATAATACTGTATTGTAACGGACTTATCAACAACTTAAAACATGTATTGGAAAACTTTAAGTAATATGCAGCAACAGTAGAAGAACGTGCGCCAAAAATTTAATAATTTTATAGGGCTTATGCACTTAAATTTTTTGCAATATCAAGTGCAGCGTAAGTGAATATTGCACTTGCACCCGCACGTTTGAAACCAATCAAAGATTCATAAATCACCTTGTCATAATCTAGCCAGCCATTATTTGCAGCAGCTTTTATCATTGCGTACTCACCGCTTACTTGGTAAGCAAAAATCGGAAAATTAAACTTATCACTTGCTGTTTTGATAATATCTAAATATGGCATACCTGGTTTAATCATAATAAAATCTGCACCTTCATTTATATCCATTTCAATTTCGCACATTGCTTCGTGCGCATTTTTATAATCCATTTGATAACCACTTTTGTCTATAGAATGTGATAGCCCACATGAACCAACGACTTGCCTGAATGGAGCATAGAAGCTAGAGCAGTATTTCACTGCATAAGATAATATTAATACGTCTTGAAAGTTGTTATCATCTAATGATTTTCTGATTCTTCCTACTCTACCATCCATCATATCAGAAGGAGCAACTATATCACATCCTGCCTTCGCTAAAGCAAGTGCTTGCTTACACAGTACTGATATAGTTTCATCGTTTTCTACATCCATCTGATTATCTTTTAAAATGCCGTCATGGCCATGAATAGTGTATGGATCCAGTGCAACGTCTGCAATAATACCAATTTCAGGTACCTTTAATTTTACAGCACAAATTGCTCTGCAGATTAAGTTGTCAGAATTATATGCTTCTTCAGCGTTTTCAGATTTTAGTTTACTATCAACTACAGGAAAAATTGCAACAGCATTAATTCCTAAATCTTTAGCTTCCTTAACTATAGACACTAATCCATCTATTGAATAACATTTTACGCCTGGTAAGCCAGAAATTGGTTCAGTTGTTTCTTCTCTGTCATGAACAAACAGAGGAAGAACCAGATCATTTACTGATAAACTATTTTCACTTGTTAAATTGCGAACCCATTTGCTCGAGCGCCTGCGTCTTAATCTTGTATTTGGAAAATTAAACATTGGATCCAGGCAAGTTCCCAGTAAAGAGCAACACCCCTGAAATGAGTATCACCCAAAGCACCGATATTGGTAGAAATACTTTCCAACCAAGGCGCATTAGCTGATCATATCGATAACGAGGTATTGTTGCTCTAATCCAAATAAATATAAACAAAAGTATAACTATTTTCAAAATGAACCAAATTAAACCTGGAATTTTGTAAAGTAAACTGAACTCCAGCGGCGGATACCATCCTCCTAGAAAGAATATCGTCATCATAGCACTTGCTAGAATCATATTTGCATATTCTCCAAGAAAAAAGAGGGCAAAAGGCATGGATGAATATTCAACGTTATATCCAGAGACAAGCTCTGCTTCAGCTTCTGGTAAATCAAATGGGTGACGATTAGTTTCTGCAAGCAAAGAAATAAAAAATATTATTCCTATAGGCATTAGTAGCAAATCAACCCAAAATGGCATATTGTGTTTCGCTACCACCATCTCTCCAAGATTTAATGTTCCAGTGGTAATAACGACTGCAGCAACTATTAAGCCTATTGAAACTTCATATGAAATCATCTGAGCAGCCGACCGTATAGCGCCAAGGAATGCATAATTGGAGTTGCTTGACCAGCCTGCAATAATCACGCCGTATACTCCCAGCGACGATATAGCTAGCACGTAAAGCACTCCAACATTAATATTTGCTATAACCTTAGGAATAACTACTTGCTGGCCATTTTCTACAATTACTTCAGCACCAAACGGTATAACTGCCCAGGCAATTAATGCCAAGATAAAGGTAAGCATTGGAGCCATAATGAACAGTATGGTGCTCGCTCTAAATGGTATTATCGGCTCTTTAATCAGTAGCTTAATAGCATCTGCAAATGGCTGCAATAGCCCAAAAGGTCCAACTACACTCGGGCCGTGCCTTAGTTGAATTGCAGCAAGGACCTTACGCTCAAAGTATGTCAAATATGCAACTGAAAGTAGTAGCGGTACTAAAATAAATAAAATATTAACTAGTGTGTTCATAAAAAGCTTTAGTACAATCTGCCATTATTTTTGAAGCGCGACTTATTGAATCCGTCATATAAAAATTACACTCCTTTAAAGTAAAAGGTGTATCACTTAAATTTATTTTACCATTGCTAATTGGCACCCATGTGTTTTTTATCACTTGATCAGCATTTCTAAACTGTGGACCGATAGTATCTAATTTTTTTCTCACGTCAAATAAACTATCATATGGTAAGG
The DNA here is from genome assembly GCF_964264765.1 of Wolbachia endosymbiont (group A) of Opomyza germinationis. NCBI lineage: Bacteria > Pseudomonadati > Pseudomonadota > Alphaproteobacteria > Rickettsiales > Anaplasmataceae > Wolbachia > Wolbachia endosymbiont (group A) of Opomyza germinationis. The sequence goes on along the minus strand of NZ_OZ183482.1, from coordinate 715,172 downwards.
AGAGATCCAAATATTGCGAGAGATTTTTAATAATTAACCAGTCCTCCTTTGCTTCACCTGGAGGAAATACAGCTAAATTTGTTCTTTGCACTCGACCTTCAGTGTTTACATAAGTTGCATATTTTTCTGTATATGCAGCACCAGGCAAGATAACATCTGCCACATGTGCACCCTTATCACCGTGATGACCTTGATAAATTACAAATGTGTTTTCTAACTTTGATGTGTCAATTTCATCTGCACCAAGAAGATAAACAACTTCTATTTCACCACTTTCTGCATGTTCCAATATTTGATTAATATCCCTTTCGCCTTTTTTAGGAACAAACCCAATATCTAGCCCACCAACTCTTGCTGCAGCTTTATGCAGCACATTAAAGCCATTCCAGTCATCTCTGACCATGTTAAATTCTTCTGCAATTTTGCCAGCTAGAATTAGAATTGATTCAGAATCGTCTCTTACTAATGCATCTTGACCGATAATCAGCATAGGGCTCTGAGCAGCACTCAGCAGCTTACAGAACTTATGATTTCCATTTGCTATTTCACTCAAAATATCAGGATTATCGCCCAATTTCTCAACATGATACAAATATTCAATGTTAGGACCAACACTTGCAACAGGAAAGTTGCCCTGTAAATATCTCTTTCTCAATCTTACGTTAATGATCGGTGCTTCTATCCTTGGGTTTGTATTTATAAGCAGACACAAATCCGCATTCTCTATACCTTCAATAGTGGTATTGAACACATACGATCCACGATTATTTGGTATAAGTTTTGCACCATCCTGCCTGCAATCTATATTTCCCGAGCCGAGCTTCTGCATCATTTCTTTAAGTAGAAGCATAGACTCACAATCTGCTAAATCACCTGCAATTGCAGCTATTTTATTTGATTTTGTATTCTTTAATTTCTTTGCAGCAACAGTTAATGCCTCATTCCAATCAACTGGGGCTAATTTACCATCTTTTTTTATATAAGGTCGATCAAGACGCTGAACTTTTAGTCCATCATAGGCAAAGCGGGTTTTATCTGATATCCATTCTTCATTTACCTCTTCGCTCAGCCTTGGTAATATCCTCATAACCTCCGGGCCACGATAATCAACTCTAATTGCGCTACCCACAGCATCTAGCACATCTATAGTCTCACAATGTGATAGCTCCCATGGACGCGCTGTAAAGGAGTAAGGCTTTGAAGTTAAAGCTCCTACCGGGCAGAGATCTATGATATTTCCGGATAATTCAGAACTAATATGCCTTTTTATGTAAGTGCTAATCTCTACATTTTCTCCCCTTCCGATTCCTCCAAGTTCATTTGTACCTGCAACATCAGACAAAAATCTAACACACCGAGTGCAATGAATGCATCGATTCATCGCGGTCTCAATCAGTGGTCCGAAGTGTTTTTTTGGCACAGCCCTCTTATGCTCATCAAGTCTGCTGGTTCCTTTCCCATAAGCCATCGTGATATCTTGCAAATCGCATTCACCACCCTGATCGCAAATTGGGCAATCAAGCGGGTGGTTAATTAGCAAAAACTCAAGCACACCTTCACGTGCTTTTTTAACCTTAGGGGTATCAGTGTGAATAACCATCCCTTCTGCAACTGGCATTGCACAAGAGGCTACTGGTTTTGGAGGTCCACCCTCCACTTCAACCAAACACATTCTGCAATTACCAGCAATTGCTAAACGCTCATGATAACAAAAACGTGGAATTTCAACGCCCACGACTTCACAAGCTTGAATTATAGTGAGCCCATGCTCTACTTCACATTCCTTAGAATTAATAGTAACTTTAACCACAACTATTATACAGCTTCCCACTTTATAGGATTGCCGCTTACCTCATCTTCAACCAGATTGCCGTTGTCATATTGAGCAGACATATAATTCATGCGCGAATCACGATCTATATATCTAACAGGTTTTACCGGTTTATCTTTATACATTTTTTGCTCAGCTTTCTTACGCTGAGTAGGGTTATTTTTACTAGCTGTCTTTGCTTTCCCACCTGCTGCCATATAAACTCCTAAAAACTTTTCATTCTATTTTAACACTTAAGTATATAGCGTCAATATTTAATAACTTTAAAATTTCAATAGATCTCTTATTATAATCATTTTACAATCATTGTTTAAATAAAAAGTTACCCCTTGATGCCATTCCAGCGCATGACGCACAGCTGTACGAACATTGCAATTTGCAGGCAATTTGCGTGGCAGATTCAAGTAGCTGACACTGGTTTCCATCCAAGACAGCAGTAGCCCTTTCGGTGTTATTTCAGTGCTTGACACTGAAATCCAGGATTTTGATTGGATACTGAGTTGGTAAGCATAAAAGTGTAGCTAACGCGAGCTCTACGTCATACCGCGATTTATTCGCGGTATCTCAAAGCATAGATCCCGCTGCGGGATGACGATTGTCGTTTAGCTATAAACATTAAGAAATTTACCAAACGAAAAAAAAGGCAAAAGAAGCCCTGGGGTTATTATCCGCTTTAAAATATTGGCGTTTTTTATGTTTTAAACGCTTGACAAGCAAGATTAAGCTGCTTTTAATTGCAACTAACTTACGCTGCAAATGTTTAAGAAATTTACTAAGCAGAAAAAAAGACAAAGAATCCCCGAGTTAGCTAGTCTTTTACTATCTCTGTCGAGTATTGGCATTTTTTGATGTCTTGTAACGCTTTATAAGCGCGTTCAGCTTATTTAGATAAAAATCTAGATGTAGATGAAGTTTTGTAAAGACATACAGTATCTATATACTGCAAAAAATTGAACATAAGACGCCGATACATTAAGTAATCCTTACCTTTTAATCTGCAGATTGGCGAAAGCAAATACAATAGCTTCAATTTTATGATAAGGGGGCTGGCGGAGTTTGTCAAGGAAGTTTTTTCGTTTCTAACGATTGTTAACATGCTGCAAAAAACTATGCAAGAGGTCTACCACTTTATTAGGTATTTGTGCAGTTATTGGTGTTATCAAGATACTCCCTAATCTTCTTCAAGTCCTCCCAGGCTAAACGTTTTTGTGCCGGTTGGCGAAGTAGGTAAGCTGGATGAAATATAGCGGCTGTGGTGATTGAATTGGACAAATATTGGTTAGTGTACGTATGAAATCTACCACGCAAATTCGATATAGTTTTTGTGCTGTCAAGAAGGCTATAACATGCGATTCCCCCGACCAAAATTAAAATTTGTGGTGAAACTAGTGCAACGTGTTTTTCGACAAATGGTCTGCACATATCAAGCTCTAGGTCGGTTGGCTTTCTATTGCCAGGTGGACGCCAAAATACAGTATTGCTTATGTATACCTTAGTGCGATCAAGATTGATTGCATTTAACATTTTATCGAGCAACATTCCACTTGCACCACAAAATGGTATGCCTTGAAGGTCTTCATTTGCTCCTGGAGCTTCACCAACGAGCATAACTTTTGCGTTTGGATTACCATCGGAAAAGACAGTATTAGTTGCAGTTTTTTTTATCTCACAACCTTCAAATGATTCAACTGCACTTCTTAGTTCATCCACACTATTACATTTGCTTGCAAGTTTCCTTGCTTCGATTATCCAGTCACTTGGAAACATGTCTTTTCCATCTTTAGTGTCACCCCAGCGCGTATCTGCATCTTTCTTCTTGGTCCCAGTTTGGATAACAGAGGGTTGTACACTCTCTTTGCTCTCCAATTTTTTTTCCTCTTCACCCTCTGTTAGTGTGCAATCAACGCCCACTTCATGGTAAAATTTTAATAATTCTAGGTCTTTATTGCTCATAATGCTTTTTAACCTTTTGTGCTTTTTTCATGGCCATATCATACTTTAATTTAGATAAATGTCTAATATATAATATGCCGTTTAAGTGATCTAATTCATGCTGAATACACCTTGCAAGCCAACCACTAGCTTTTAGTGTTTGTTCTTCATTATCTAAGTCTTTATATTTCACAGTTAGATACTTTGGACGCTTAATTTCATGACTTTGCTCTGGAATTGAAAGGCATCCTTCCTTGAGAATTACTTGTTCATCGGATAATTCTGTAATCTCAGGATTAATCATGTAAAATTTGCCAGTTGAGCCATATCCTGCTGGCTCATTTTCAATCGTTTCTAGCTGAATATCCATAACAAAAATTCTCTTTAACACTCCAACTTGCACTGCAGCAAGGCCAAGACCTTCTGCATCATACATAGTTTCGAACATGTCGTTTACTAATTCTTTAATTTTATCGTTTATATCTGTTACTTCACTGGCACGTGTGATTAGTCTTTCATCAGGGGCAATTACAATTGGTAATATGGACATAAAAATTATAATTCTATGTTTTGCTTTTCCTTTTGTCCAGAATTTAGTGTATATTAAAATGTTGCTATATCTATAATAGAAATATAAATTATTAAAGGAAGCTACAATTTAAATGAAATTGCGTAATAAGGTTAACTAATGTACTCTGCAGTAATAGCAAAACCAAAGAGAAATGTTTTTGCTGTTTTAGACATAGGTACAACAAAGATTATTTGTCTAATCGTTAAGATAAATGGCAACTTCAGCTATAAAGTAACAGGAACGGGTTATAAGATTGCAGAAGGTGTAAACGGTGGATCAATAACTAATGTAAAACACGCAAATTACTCTATCTCATCAACTATAGGTTTAGCTGAACAAGTATCAGAAGAAACCATAGATCAGATATATGTGAACATTGCTGGATGTGGCATCTCATCTTTCAATGTACATAATGAAATTATTGCAGCTAACCATGAGATTTCTGAGCGTGATATAAGACGTGTAGTTTTTCAAACATTTGAGAAATATATTGAAGACAATGTTATCATTCACAATATACCACTAAAATATCACTTAGATGACATGACTGACATAAAAGAAGTTGGTGGATTGTACGGAAAAAGACTATCTGCTGATGTTAATGTTGTCACTGCTTCGCGTCCAGCGCTTACCAATATTGAAAACTGTATTACCAATAATGGTGGATTAAATATGGCAGGTTGTATTGCTTCTGCATATTCTGCAGGTCTTGCCTGTCTGAGTGGAGATGAAAAAGAGCTCGGGACTGCTATTGTTGATATAGGCGGTGGGTGCACTGCAATTGGAATTTTCAAAAGAGGGAAACTTGTGTATGCAAGCAGCGTTCCAATTGGTGGTGTTCATATCACTCGAGATATTGCTTACGGGCTATGCACAAGCATAGAACGTGCAGAGTATATAAAAATACTGTATGGCAGCACTATCGTAACTTCAATAGATGAGAATGAGTACATTACAATGCAAAACAACGAAAATGATGAACCTACTCAAGTATTCAAATCTGAGCTTATTAACATCATAAGACCAAGAGTTGAAGAAATACTTGAAATGGTAAGAGAGCAATTTCAAGAGCAGAAAGATCCAATTAATAAAGTAGTGATCACAGGTGGAACTAGTCAACTCACAAGCATGAAGGAAATTGCAGGCTATATATTCAATAAGCAAGTTCGAATTGGGTGCCCTGAGTCTTGTAGCGGTCTTGATGGCGAATATGATAAAAATCCTGTATTTTCTGCTGCTATAGGCTCTATAAAGCTAATAGTTGACACTTTTTATAAAAATAATTCTGGTATTTTAGGTCAGGATGGTAAAATGAGTAAATTGTATAATTGGGTTAAATCAAAAGTTACAGTCTAGATTTCTGTTTTACCACCTTTCATACAAATGACTTGACACTAGGATCCATAGGACTTATTTTTATAATATGTAAAATTATTATGTTTATGTACTTGCGAGTAAGCGTACCAATTACAATAAGACATGGAAAATATGAACATAACTATACACTCACAAGAAGATTTTGAATTTATGCGCAAGGCTGGCAGGCTTGCTGCTGAAACTCTTGATTTCATTGCACCGTACGTAAAGGTAGGGGTGACAACTAATGAATTAAATGATCTATGCCATGACTTTATAATTAATGCAGGTGCAATTCCAGCACCACTAAATTATAGGGGGTATCCAAAATCAATCTGCACCTCAAAAAATGCCGTTGTGTGCCATGGTGTTCCTGATGATACACCGCTTAAAGATGGGGATATTTTGAATATTGACGTTACGGTGATTTTAAATGGCTGGCATGGTGATACAAGTCGCATGTTTTGGGTTGGCAAGCCATCAATAAAAGCAAAACGTTTATGTGACGCTACTTATAATGCGTTGATGGAAGCAATCAAACAAGTTAAGCCCGGCAATAAGTTAAATGAAATAGGGCTTGCTATAGAGAAATATATTAGAGATTTTGGATATTCTATCGTACGCAGCTACTGCGGACATGGTATAGGAAAAGTCTTTCATGCTCCACCAAATGTAGTGCATTTCTATGATCAAGATGAAGATCTTGTCTTAAAGGAAGGTATGTTTTTTACAATAGAGCCAATGATTAATGCTGGAAAACATGAGACTCTGCTCAGTAAACTCGATGACTGGACAGTAACAACACGCGATCTTTCACTTTCTGCTCAATTTGAGCATACACTTGGAGTAACAAAAGATGGTGCTGAAATATTCACATTATCACCTAAGAATTGGCATTTCCCACCTTATAATTAGATTTTTTTAAATTCTGCTATACTGCAACTATACTTGGTTTACTTTGGGTAATTTTGAAGAAAGCTCACCCTTAATTTGCGATATAGCAACTAGCCCAATTAATGCACAGAAAATCATGTAAAAACTAGCTGAAGTCTCTTGTCCTGTAACCTTGATAATTGTTGTGCATATAAATGGTGCAAGGCCGCCAAAAAATCCAGCAGCTATATTTCTTGATAAACCAAATCCACTGTACCGAACCTTTGTTGGAAATAATTCGCACATAAGTGCACTGACAGGACCAAGCGATGCAGCTATTGGAATTATAAAAAGAATGTGTGCCAGCAAGTAATTGCCACTACATAACATTGAAAAAACTGGATAACTCACTATTACAAAAGCTATAAATGCAAATTTCATAACTTTTTCTCTTCCTACCTTATCAGAAAGTATTGCAAACAATATTGTCAATCCTCCGAGCGCAATTTGACTCAGTATTTCCACTATATGATTAAAATGAGTATTTACTGTTAATATTTTATTCGTAAGCACATTGAAAAATACCAAATATATATAGAGAGACGCATTTTCAACCAAGTCAATACCTATTGATATTAGAACAGGCTTTTTGTAATTGTTTAATAACTCTTTTAGTGGCAATTTAGACGGATTTTTTTGTCTTTTATACTCTGGGCTTTCATCAAGTATATATCTCACATATATGCTAATTAATCCCATTGCTAAACTGAAAATGAAAGGTAATCTCCACCCCCAAGATTCAAAATCAGATACTTTTTTGCATATGAGTACCGCTATCAGGCTTAATACTGAACCAAAAATTGCGCTTAATACTTCAATGCTGCCAAAAAATCCTTTTTTGTTTTTAGGAGCATGTTCTATTAAAAATGGTGCATTTCCTGCTTCTCCTCCAAGGGATATACCCTGCAATAGCCTTAAACAAACTACCAGAATTGATGCTAGTATTCCAATGCTTTGATAACCTGGAACAAAAGCAATTAATACGGTTGATAAAGTCATTAATATAATCGAGAGCAATAAGGCAACTCTTCTGCCATGTTTATCACCAATGTGACCAAATATAGCAGCACCGACTGGTCTCATTAAGAAACCCACTGCAAACACTCCAAAAGCCTTCAATACGCTGGTTAGTTGATCATCCGATGGAAAAAACACACCACCTATTATGTTTATTAAGTGGCCAAAAAGCATGTGGTCATACCACAATAAAGTGTTACAAATCAAACTTGAAAATATTACTTTTGTTATTTGCTGCATAATTTCCCTATAGCCTGTTTGATCTTATATATAAAAAAAAATGTGAACGTTATGTGAATATTATATTAACAATATTAAACCTTGATTTTAATATTATTGCTCATATATTCCGATAAGATACCATATTTTGGCAAGAAAATCTATGTACATAAATAAAATTGATGTGAAGAGTAGAGTAGAGTAGGATATCTACACCAACTGTACTTAAATTTTTTGATATGACACACACTCCAGTTTTGTTAAAAGAGATGCTATCACTACTATCACCGCAGGATGGTGGCATATACGTGGACGCCACATTTGGAGCTGGAGGGTATAGCAAAGCAATATTGGAGTCAGCTGATTGCAAGGTATATGCAATTGATAGAGATGAAACGGTAACTAAGTTTTATGATGATTTAAGCGTTAGATATCCCGATAGAATAAAACTATTCATTGAGAAGTTTAGTAATATTAAAAGTATACTAAGCAGCGTTGAGCCATCTCCTGTCATCCCAGTACTTGATACTGGAAAAAATAACTGGTCACGCGCTGGAATGACATCAAACGGAGTGGATGGAGTGGTCTTTGACATCGGAGTTTCATCTATGCAGCTTGATAACGGAGATAGAGGGTTCTCATTTTTACATGATGGTCCACTCGATATGAGCATGGATAACTCTTCTTATATAAACGCTTCAACGTTTGTTAACGCTTTACGCGAAGAAGAAATCGCAAATACTATATATAACTACGGAGGCGAACGTCATTCTCGCAAAATTGCAAGAGCAATAATAAATGCACGGAAGAAGAAAACTATCAAAACTACATTTGAGCTTGCGGATATTGTACGTTCCGTGGTATTTCGTGGAAAAAGCAAAATTGATCCTGCAACCAGAACATTTCAGGCAATCAGAATATGGGTAAACGATGAGCTGGAAGAACTTGAAAAGGGTATTAAAGCTGCATCTGAGATTTTAAGTGAGAATGGCAAATTAATTGTCGTCACCTTTCATTCCTTAGAAGATCGTATAGTCAAAACTTTTTTTAAAGATTTATGTGCTACTGATTGCAAGACATTCTCTCTGCTAAATAAAAAAGTGATCGAAGCAAGTATAGAAGAAGTAAGTGCAAATCCGCGTTCACGCTCAGCAAAACTAAGAGCTATACAGAGGTTGTCGTGAGAACTTTCTGCATCATCTCAATAGTTATGTTTTTTCTTAGCATTGTAGGACTATTTAAGGTAAAATTACATGTTCAGTCGTTAAATAGAGAGCTAATAAAAATAAAAAGTGAAATTAATTTAGTACAAAGTGATATGAAAGTTTTACAAGCAGAATGGAGCTATTTGAATAATCCAAAAAGACTTGCAAGCCTTGTAAAGAAATACCTGAAAAATAACTCTTTAATACTGGCTAGCCAGGTTAAAAATCTTGACTCTCTAAATGGCCGCAGTGTGCTAGCACAACTTAAAATCCATGATCAACAGTGAGATTAAGTCTTATTTTTTACAGATGAGCACATCACAATAAAACTTACTTTGTATCCGTTCAGGATAGCGGCAAGGTAGTATAACCATAGAGTAAAAGTGAGTTTACAACAAATGGTGTCATCCCAGTGCTTGACACTGGGATCCAGCCTTTCCATAATCATCAAAAACATTGTATTTTAACGTAAAACAGCTATTTTTATGCTTACCAACTTAATAAAATTCCTGGATCCCAGTGTCTGGGCACTGGGATGACAAAGGAGAGCAGTGTCAGCTACTTGCATAACACCATTTGTTGTGCAACTTACTTTAGTATGAAATTGCTTGCGTAAGATTTTGGCAGCCTCTTAACATTTTTTGGCATTTCAATTATGTATTTAACGTTGCGTTTTTTTGCGTAGAATACTGCTTTTTCAAGAGAATCAAACTTTAATACAATCTGTTTTTTTGGATCTTTTGAGCCAACCCACCCCATCAAAGGTTCAATGTAGTAAGAGCCAGATTCAATTTTTAGGTGCCAGAAATTTGTATTACCTAAACCAGATTGTGTTGCAGTTCTTGTTGGTTTATAAATCCTAAAAACTACTTTATCGTCAATGCCCATAGTTCTTGTTAAATAAGCTTAAATATATATCTAAATAAATCCTTTCACAAACAATTAGTATGAAAGAATGAAGTTTGAAATAAATATTTTTATGTTATATTATTGTTAAATTATATTAAAAGGATTAGCTGAATAGGAGTAACCGATGACGCAACAGGAAATAGTAACAATTAATGCAGAGTTACGTGATATAACAAAAACAAAAGCGATGCATTCTCTAAGGAAGAAAGGAAACATCCCTGGAATCATATATGGAAAGGGCCATGATAATGTAAATTTGACATTGTCTGCAAAGGAATTCACAAAGCAATATAAGTCAGGCTCTCTTTCTGCACATTTGATAGAGCTGAATATTTCGGGCAAAAAGGAATATGCTCTTGTTCGCGATATCCAATTGCATGTAGTAAAGGATACTGTGCAACATGTTGATTTTCAGTTTGTTGATAAAGGCAGTGAAATTAAAATAGACATACCTCTATCATTTGTGAATGAAAGTAAAGCTCCAGGAATCAAATTAGGTGGAGTGCTTAATGTTTTGTGTCGTTCTATTGCTGTTAAATGCTCTCCTGATAAAATACCTCAGGTTATTGAAGTTGATTTATCCGGTAAAATGATTGGCCAATCTATACATATCAATGATGTAAAATTACCAGAAGGTGTTAAGTTTGTAGCTCATGAAGAAGAAAATTTTACCATTGTTACAATTTCTGCTGCCGATAGTGACGTTGAAGAACCTCAAGCAGAAACAGAGGAATAGTGCACCTGATAGTTGGGCTTGGTAACCCTGGTAGTCAATATGAGTTAACTCATCATAATATCGGCTTCATCGTAGTTGATACAATTTGCAAATATTGGAATTTCCATTCGTTCTCTAAAAAAGCCGATTATCTGATAACCTCTGGCATAATTAATGATAATAAAATTATGTTAATAAAGCCTTATTCATTTATGAATAATTCAGGCATCCCTGTTGCAAAAATACGAAACTTTTACAAATTATCGCTAGATAATATCGTTGTCATACACGATGACGCTGATTTGGAACTTGGAAGAATAAAAGTAAAGAAAGGTGGTAGTTCTGCTGGACATAATGGACTTAAATCCATAGATAGTTTTATTGGCAACGATTATTGGCGCTTGAGATTTGGAGTGGGTAGACCTGAAGATCAAAGAAGCTTAGCAGATTATGTGTTATCAAAATTTTCAAATTTTGATAATGTTACTCCCTTAGTGGAAAAAATAGCAAAAAATATACACTTAATGCTGCAAGGAGATAATACAGCTTTTATCAATTTGATTGTATAATATTACGAAACACAGGAAGTGTATGGTCCCAGAGTGTGATGGTGTGGATTTAGTATGAACAATTCAGGAGATTTTGTCCACTGTAAAGATATAAACTCAAAAGGTGTAAGACCCTTAAGAGTTTTGAGTCTTTTAGCATAATTGTAGGCCATAACAAAGTCATAAAGATGCTCTTTGAGTTGCTGGTGAGACTGATAGTAATACTTCTTAACAGTGGCATTCTTTAAAGTTTTGTTCATACGCTCAACTTGCCCATTTGTCCAAGGATGGCTAACTTTTGTTAGACGGTGTTCAATGTCATTTTCTTCACAAGCTCTATCAAATATATGTTGAAAAGCGTATTTATGGCGTTTTTGGTTGGTAAATTGTACACTGTTATCTGTCAAAATAGTGTGGATTTTATATGGTAAAATTTTAATCAAATTACGTAGAAACTCAGCAGCTATAGGTTTTGTAGCACTTTTATGCAACTCAACATACGTAAATTTGGATGTTCTATCTATTGCAACAAACAAATATAACTTTCCTTCTTCTGTTCTGACTTCTGCAATATCAATATGGAAATAGCCTATAGGATATTGTTTGAATTTCTTTTTTGGTTTAACTTCGCCATCAACATCTGGTAGTCTGCTAATGCTGTGCCTCTGTAAGCAACGATGTAGACTAGAGCGAGTCAAGTGTGGGATTGAGGTTTGCAAAGCGTAGAGACAATCATCTAATGGCAATAGAGTATGCTTACGAAATGCAACAATTACAGCCTCCTCTTCTAAAGTTAAAACAGTTGATCTTGCATGCTTCGGACCCATATCAGCGTCTTTGGCAAAAGACCGTTTTCTCCATTTAATGATAGTTTTTGGATTAAGGTTATAGTACCTGGAGAGTTTTGCTATGCTCTCTTTACTATTTTGTATTGCTCTACGAATTGTCTCTGTTGTTTTGGCGCACCCATGTAATATTTGTCCCATAATTCCTCCTTTGATGGTATTGTTTTCTCATATTTTATCATACCATCACACTCTGGGACCATACATCCCCCCCCTCCCCCCCTAATTCCTATATCAAACCTTTCTTTACTAGATTATATAGTCAATATAAAAAGCCATATAAAATTGCTTCCACTGCTGCCATGAGGAAATTGCTTATTCTTGCTAACTCTTTAGTCAGAGATGACAGGGTTTTTACTGAGGAATATAACTCTCTGTCTGTTTCTATCTAAGAGCCAGTATAGCTGTGGATAAGCACGTTTATACAGATAAAAGTACTTATCCACAGCTACATCAATTTTTCTATTGACTTTTAACACAACTGCTGAACAGATACATTCGTCATCCCGCTACGTGTTAGCGGCCAAGATACCGCGGCGGTATGCCGTGGGAAACCTGACTTGCATTAGCTATAAAATAGTGATTTATATAAATCCCATAGCATGCCGAATGAAGCGTTTTTTGAGGAAATTTGAATTTTCAACTGCAATCAAGCCAAGATTTCTTAGTGCTTTAGCGCAGAATATTCTGTTGGAAAACATCCTATTTAATCCATCAGTTGCAAGCGCCATTGTAAAATTATCAAAGTATCTGTTACGTGAAATTTTCTTTAATAAATAACTACTGCCAACATCAATACCAGATGCTTTTGCGGCAACTACGTGCTTTATAATACTTTCTACATCTCTAATTCCAAGATTAAGCCCTTGACCTGCAACTGGATGAATTGAATGTGCTGCATCGCCGATAAGCAAAACTCTACCCTTATATAACTTTTTTGCGAAAACAAAACTTAAAGGATAAAGTTTTCTTTCACCCTCTAATTTTATCTCTCCTAAATAAGAACCAAATCTTTTTTTAAGCTCTATAATAAATTCTTCTTCAGACAGATCCATTAGCATTTTTGAAATTTCAGATTTTTCTGTCCAAACTATCGAAGAAGTATAGCCACCCTTCATCGGTAGAATTGCAAATGGACCGCCAGGGAAAAAACGCTCCACAGCTAAGTTTTGGTGATGCAGTTCATGCTTTACATTAAATACTATGCTACTTTGTTTATAGTCAAATTTCACTGTCGGTATAGAAAATAACTCTGGTAATTTAGAGTTTTTGCCTTCAGCACAGATAAGTAGCGATGATATTAATTCCTGGTTATTATCAAGAATCACTTCCACATATCCTGAATCACAAGCAATTGTTTTATAGGAATGTGGAGAGTATATATTCAGTTTATTTAGAAAATTATTGTTGATTGCATTCCATATAGTAGCATTGTTGATAACATAACCCATTGGCTCTTCGCTAACCATTTTATGATTGTAATGCACAGTAACCGCATCTAATATGCATATATCAAGTATTGGCTCAGCTTCACTTTCCACAAACTGCCAAATCCCTAACTTTTCCAATATTTTTTTCGAGCCTTGAGAAATAGCAAATGCTCGATTATCATCTACTACACGTGGTAGACTATTTTTTTCAATCACAGCTACAGACACAGAGTCACAACTGAGGCCAATGGCAGTAATAAGACCAAGTAACCCACCACCTGAAATGATTACATCATAATTCATTTTATTTACGCTAATTGTAAAATTATATTTTATCTGTTTTGAAAATAGTTTAAACAAACTTTATAGACAAAGACCTATAGCTAACCCAAGAAAGGTTTCCCTACGTCATACCGCGATTCATTCCATAGCTGTACGAACATTGCAATGTGGCACATAGTAAACGATGTCATGAAAGTAGCTGACACTGGAATTCAGAAAAAAGGATGATGTTATTCCAGTGCCTCTATGATGTCATCCCAGTGCTTGACACTGGGATCCAGCTTTTTCATAATCATCAAAATGTTGTATTTTAACATAAAACAGCTACTTTTATGCTTACCAACTTAATAAAATTCCTGGATCCCAGTGTCTGGGCACTGCCCACTGGTGGCCCAAACTACAACGTTCGTACAGTTGTGCGCGGTATAGATTCCGCTAACTAGTAGCGGAATGACGGTTTTTCAAATTGTCGGTAAACCTAAGCCACTTTAGCTATATCATCTTGAGAACACCTAAAAGTAAACTTCTGTAATAAAATGTTAATTACTTCATGCTAAGATAGATCTTATTTTATTAAAGGTATTAGTTTATGACTACAGATTGCAAAGCAAAAATGTTAAATTGCATTAGTAAGTACAGAGAAGAACTTGGAGAAAACAAAGCAGCAATCAAACAAACTTTAACTAATGATAAAATCAATATAAGCGATCACTTTTACCAGGGTGATAAAATCTGCAACGAAGAAATATTTAATGTAGGAGGCGAGTGTCAAGATACAAAACATGGTAACTCAGAATATACGTATGATGACTGGAAGCAAAAAATTGAAAAATCTCATGCTAAAGATTTGCTAAAAATGCTACAAGATAAAGCAAAAGACAAAATATTAAAGAGTTTTGAAGATTATGAAAAGTATCATGAAAATGCTGTTGAAGCTATAAAAAGAGAATTAGACATAGATTCGAAATTAAAGGCAATATTCAGAGAAAAGCAACAACCAGAAACTGATGAAACTCGAGCATATTATGACATTATACGAGGTTTGTATGAAAATGGAGACATGGATTCTCAATTAAAGTGCAGAGATCTTGATTGTTTTGATAGAACAATAAAGGATAATCTATCCCAAAAACAATCGGAATTAACTAATATAAAGAATAACTTTTTAGATGATACACAAAACATCTTTAAATATATTCAAGTTGAAGATAATATTTGATAGACGAATATCTATTTTATAGTAAAGAGGACAGACGAATTCTTAAAGTCTCTTTGCGTAAAGCTGTGTTTTTTTTAGAATTTTACAGCTATGCAATGTTTTACTGTTTCCAAAGCAATATCTTTATAAATTTTTGCCAAATCCTCACTTAACATTAAAGGATTTCCGCAATCAGAAGCATGGCATATTTGTGGATCTAGAGGAACTCTGCCTAGAAGTTTGATGCCCAGCTCCTCAGACATTTTTTTTGCACCGTCTTTTCCAAATATGTATATTTTTGAGCCGCTTTGAATGAAATAACTCATATTTTCTACAATGCCAATAACCGGTACGCTGAGCTTTGTAAACATATCATAAATTTTGCGAGCATCGATTAAAGAGAGCTCCTGTGGAGTTGAAACTATTATCGCCCCAGTTAAGTTAAAATTTTCCATAAGACTTAAATGCACATCGCCAGTTCCAGGTGGTGTATCAACTATCAAATACTCTATATCGGACCATTTTGTTCCCATTAGCAGATTATAAAGTGCTTTTGTAATCATAGGTCCGCGCCATATTGCTGCACGATCTTTATCGATAAAATAGCCAATTGAAATAGTATGCAGTCCATACTTTTCTATAGGCATTGCTTTACTATCCTGTATTTCTGGCTTTAATTTTTCAGCGCCAAGCATTTTAGGAATTGAAGGACCATATATATCTGCATCAACCAGCGCAACTTTGTGTTTTAACTTTGCTAATGAGAGAGCAAGATTTAGCGCAACTGTGGACTTGCCCACACCGCCTTTACCAGAGGCCACAACGATTATATTTTTCACTCCTTCGATATGTAATTTAGCTTTTTGTTGCCCAGTTTGTTTTTGACAAGTAGCAACCACGGTCACTTTTGTCACCCCCGGTATAGCTTTAACAGCTTGCTCACAATTTCTTCTTAATTCTTCATTTGCTTGCGTGTTACCGGCAACTTCAAGCACAAAACCAACATCTTGACCTTTAATAATAATTGAGGATATTATGCCAAGAGCGATCACATCTTTACCGCTTTTTTGCTCTATGACTTTTTTTAAGTTCTCTCTTACAATTTTTTCGTTGATCATTAGCCTTTTAGGTGATTTCTTCCTGAAGTCGTTTAATCTCAGCTTGAGGAAGGCCGGTTGTCTGAGAGATAATATCAATAGAGATGTCAGCCTTAAGTAGGTTTTTTGCTACTTCAATCTTTCCTTCAATCTTTCCCTCATCAAGTTTTTTAGCGAGGATGCCTTCTTCTTTCCGCAGATCCATTATTCTTTCTTCATATGCTACTAAATCTTTTTCATTCCAGCTAAACCTGTCTAATTCATCGTAGGCTAACTTTATTATTGGTGCTTTTTCTGCTATTTTCCTTAAGTCTTCTTCCGTAGTTTCATCTGCATATTGTTGTCTAAGTGAAGAAGGTCGCCCCTCCTCACTCGACTTCAAAACCGTACGTGAGACTTTGCGCCTCATACGGCTTCTCTCCAATTTGGAGCTTTTCATGCACACCTCCTGTGTAATTCATCGTGACAATGTCCATGTAACAAAGATAAGTTTTTGATCATGTTGTTTCGTCTATTCCGGTCTTTGTGATGTATTTCTATTGTATCATCACTTTTAAACCATAGTCTACAATTATCACATTTACTTTGTTGTAACTTCAATAGTTTTATTACTCTTAATGGCTTATCTGGTATTTTTCTCAGACGTTTACCCCAATAAACCCAATCACCATCATATGGAGATCTGGTTTTTTGCACTTTGATATGTCGTTTAATAACATGATCGCTGTGTATAATAAAATGTATCTTGTTACTTGTCATAAAACGCCAGTTATCGTTATTATACTTTTTAAAGTATTTTCTTTTTATCCAGCATTTCCCTTTGTTTGGGTGCCTAAAGACTGACCTTACCCAGAAAAAGTGGAGAGAAAGAAAAGAGTTTTTTTGGGTAAAATAAAATTTTGGAGGATTAGAAATGGTAAGAGAATATACGGCAGAATTCAAATTGGAAGCTGTTAAACTGGCAAATGAACAAAGAAAGGCAGGTCAAACAATTACAAAAATAGCAAGAGATTTAGGAATAAAGGGTGGTTTATTAGGAAAATGGATAAAGAAACACAACGAAAAAAAGTCGGCGGCAAATGCATTTCCAGATGTAGCACCTTATGACAAAGAGAGGTTTGATTTACAAAGCAAGAGTAACAAGGGAAAGAGACATTTAAAAAAAAGCCCTGGCCAGTCAAAAAGAGTAAAATATTTTTTTATAAAAGAGCATAGTAACTGCTATAAAGTACAGGAATTATGTAGGATTTTCTGCTAGTGGCTACTATAAGTGGACCACAAGAAAAATAAGCAGTAGAGAATCAGCAAATAAAGAGCTACTCGCAGCTATTCAAAAAATATATCAAGTTTCTAAATGTAGATATGGAGCTCCTAAAATTCATGCTGAATTGAAGGCTTTGGGTAAAAGTTGCAATTTGAAAACGGTGCAAAGTATTATGCAGAAAAATGACATCAGGGCTATACTGAGAAGAAAGTTTAAAATTAAAAAACAACAAACAGATAATAGAGCTGTAGCTCCCAATATACTAGATCAAAACTTTATTGTTGATCAACCAAATAAAGTATGGGATTACTTACATCAAAACCAAGGAGGGATGGCTATATTTGGCAGCAATAATTCTCACGTATGGTAGTTAATGAGTAGTGCAATAAATAAACAATTGGTTATGAACTCTTTATTAATGGCCATTAATAGGCGTAAACCTGTTAAAAATCTACTGCTGCACAGTGACCAAGGTTCACAATATACTGCGCAAGGGTATCAATATCTCTTAGCTGTAAAGAATATAGATGAGTAATAAAGGCTGTTGTTACGACAATTCTGTTGCAGAAAGCTTCTTTAGCTCATTGAAAAGAGAAATACTTATTGATACTTCACAACACTCTGCTCAACAAACTAGAACTGCAATATTTGAATACATAGAAATTTTTTATAACAAACAACGTCACTATTAACTATTGCATTCCAGAACAATTTGATGCATCATTCTTTTTGTAAAAAACATTCCACACTTTCTCTCCACTTTTTCTGGGTAAGGTCACTGACTCAATACCCAGTCAATATCCTTTCCACCAGTTCTTTTACTGCCGGTACGTAGCCATTCTCATAAAATGGATCTTGCTTAAATTTGTACACATTGTGCCCGGAAAACATGAGTTCGTTCTCAATATCACCATCGTGTATAACGTTTTGCAGTGTTTTTTGTATGCAAAAACTACGCGGATCTGGCTTTCGTCCTGTTGAATGGTCACCATGATCTTTCCAATTGCTAAACAAACAATGGCTCAAACATCCCATACAATTGATTTGATCTTCTCTTATTTGTTTAAATTTATCTGGCGTCACAAAAATAACAGTTGAATCTGGGGTTTTCATTGCTTCTGTGTACCCTGCTTTAGTCCATGTATTTGCCAGTTCTTTGTCTTTTGCAGTAAGGTAGATCTTCCTACCTCTGCTACCCATTGCAAATTCACTATTGGATTCTTCGCTGGCATTTTCTGAAAAATTTACTTGATGTAATTTTCGTTCCTGTAACTCACGTATAAAATTATTCCTCACCGCAGATGAGTAAAACCCTGTTGGACTGAATTTATTTAAAAATACATCACCTTCTTCTAAAGTGAGTAGCTTCTTTTTCCACTCTGCAGAAATTGGGCTTTCTTTCGTCAAAAGTGGACGAGTGCCAAACTGAAAAGCTATTGGTCCAATTTGCAGATTGTCAAACCAATGTTCCCAATCTTTCAAATGCCACACTCCTCCTGCCATAACAATTGGTGTTTCTGAAAGACCGATCTCGTTCATGAAAGATCTAAGCTCTGCAACTCTTTCAAATGGAGCCTGTGGTAGCTCTGGGTCTTCACTGTTACTCAGTCCATTGTGCCCTCCAGCAAGCCATGGATCTTCATACACTACTCCACCAAGCAAATAGGAAGATATTCTTTGGTAAGCACGCTTCCATAATGCTTTAAAAGCACGCACCGATGAGATAATAGGGTAATAATAAACCTGATATTTAGCTGCAATTTCTCCAAGCCTATAAGGCATACCAGCACCGCAGGTAATACCATGAATCAAACCTTTCGCTCCTTCTAATATGCCATGAAGTACGCGTTCTGCTGCTCCCATCTCCCAAAGTACATTCATGTGTATTCTTCCATGACCTTTTGATATTTCATTTGCTATTCTTGCCTGACTAATTCCAGCTTCAATACTATACTCAATCAATTCACTATGCTTTTCATTTCTTGTTTTGCCTTTATAAATTAGTGGCACTAACTCGCCATTATCATCAATAAGCTTAGCATTTGCACCAGAAAATGTACCCACAGCATCTGCTGCAGCAAATGCTCCGCTTGATCTCCCATCACTAACTGCAATGCCTTTACCACCTTCGATGATTGGCCACACTTCCTTTCCTGAAATTACTATCTTTTTTATCTTATTTTTCAAAACTTCCTCGCAATCTTTCACTCTATTTTACTTAATTACTAAAAAAATGATAGCTGTTTATTTTTTCTTGTATCATTAAAGCTTCTGTAGCTACTCATGCTGTTGTAGTTTGAGAGCAGTTCCCATCGGAAGGGTGTCATTCCAGTGCTTGACACTGGAATCCAGTTTTTGATCAAAAATGTTGCTATAGTGCACAATCAATTTTCCTGGATCCAAGTAGTCTGGGCTACTTGGATGACACCATAGGGGGCTACTTGGATGACAGGGGAGGGAGGCTGCTGGGATCCTGACAACCGTCATCCCGCTGCTTGTTAGCGGGATCTAGAGATACCGCGGCGGTATGACGTAGAGCTACGTGTTTAGGTTTAATGAATCCACTATATCTTTTACTTGAGAAAAAACATACTCTTTGCTTACACTGGTATCGATAATAAAGTCACTCATCTTCCTTTTCTCCTCAATAGATAACTGAACATCGGAGATTAGATTAAGCTTTTCTTTATCTATGTTGCGTTCGTTAAGTCTTTGAGCTTGCACAACGCTATCTGCATGAACAAAAACAATAAGGTCGCAATATAAATAAAATTTTGTTTCTAATAGAAGTGGCACATCTAAAACTAAAAGTTTTCTATCGATCTTTTTTTCCTTGGCAATAAAAAATTCTAATTCACGCAGCACAGCAGAGTGAACCAAAGATTGAAATTGTTTCCAATTTTCATCGTAGGCTAAGAAATATTTAGACAGTACTGTTCTATCTATTTCACCATTTACTACCACTCCAGGAAAATTTTTCTCTGCATAACTTATTATGCTTTTATCCACTTTATAAAGTTGGTGTACAACAGAATCAGCATCAAATACAACAGCACCAAACTCTTGAAAGCAATTAGCTACAAAGCTCTTTCCTACCCCAATTCCGCCTGTTAGACTTATAATCATATAACAAAATACATTCGACTTCTTTTGAAACTATAGCTAAGGTTTCTCTATATATATTAACTAGATTTTCTAGATCTCAGTGTCAAGCACATAACTATACGAACATTGCAATTTGTAGGTGGTGTTATTCCAGTCTGGAATCTAGCTTTTATGTTGTATAGTGCACAATCAATTTTCCTGGATCCAAGTAGTCAGGGCTACTTGGATAACACCCTACTTAACCGTCATACCGCCGCGGTATCTCTTAGCCACTAACACGTAGCGGGATGACGATTGTCGATAAATCTAAGTTACTTTAGCAACAGTTATTCTCCACTAAATTACTCTGAATTTTGGTTATATTATTTGCGGATTTCACTGCTGAAATCTCAAATTTTGAGCTTGTGTTCAAAAATGATTCAACTGACCTGCCAAAAAAATCATATCTCCATCCCTTGAATAATTTATCTGTCTGTCCAGATATTGACCCGGTTAACTCATCTTTTGAAGAAACTAATTTCCTTGATATGTTACTTTCTTTACATTTACTATCTAAAATAATTGAGAGTATATCAAGTACAGATTTGTCATAATTACTCGATAAGGTGTTGTTTTGCTGCATCCAATTTCTCTCATTTTCATTAAAAATATTCACAAACTCTAGTAAATCCGCATCTTTTATATTTTTTGTATTCCTCTTGAGATCATCTAAAATCTCATCAACATGCTCTACATTTTTTTCAATAAAATCAGCTATTACAGCATTATTGATTATTTTATTACGGTTCATATTATAGCGCTGTGCTAAGGTTTCTTGCCACTCACTAACTGCTTTAACAGTTAGTATCAATCTTGGATTTACTTCATAATTAAATTTAATCCTCTTCCATGCATCTTTTGGGCTATGTAAATACTTATTTATATCAACTATTGATTCCATCTCTTCTTGAAACCAACCCATCCTATTATTTTCTTCAAGTTTATTGCACAATATTTGGTATAGGTCATATAGGTGTACCACGTCGTTTACTGCATAATCTAACTGATCTTCGGACAACGGACGCCTTAACCAATCTGAATTTTTAGCTTTAATTTTATCCAGTGCTATTCCTTGATATTGCTCCACTACTTTTGAGTAACCAATAAAGTCATGATAATAATGACAAAACATAGCAGCAACTTGGGTATCAAAAATGGGAGTGGGAATACATTTAAACACAGTGAGTAAGGATTCTATATCCTGCCGGCAGCTATGAAACACTTTGGTTATCCCCTGATTTAGCATTATTTTCTTAATGAATGATAAATCAATTTCTGGCACTAATGCGTCTACAATAAAACTCTTCTCTCCGTAAGAAATTTGAATTAACGATAATTTTGGGTAGTAGATTAAATTATTTCTAATGAACTCCGTGTCAACTGCTATAAATTTCGGCTTTTTTGCTATTAACTCTTCACATGTATTCTCCAGTTCTGATGTTGTACTAATTAGCATATATTTTTTATTCAGTGGATTTATTTTATAATTTATATTAAATTTTTGCAATTAATGACTTCTTGCAGAACTTTCTATCACTCATTGGCATCACACAAATAGCCTTTTCCATCCCAATCCCAGTGCTTCCTTCTCCTGTCATCCCAGTGCCCTGACTACTTGGATCTAGCAAGCTTTGCTTGCAAATAAGTCTAATACGCGTCGCGTTTTATGCCAAAACACAATTGGAGTTACATGCAAAATAGATCCCAGACTGGGATGACAAAAAAAGGAGCACTGGGATGACAGCAGTCCTACGTCATACCGCCGCGGTATCTCTAGATCCCGCTAACAAGTAGCGGGATGACGATTGTCGTTTAGCTATAAATATTAAGAAATTTACCAAATAAAAAAAAAGGCAAAAGAAGCCCTGGGGTTATTATCCGCTTTAAAATATTGGCGTTTTTTATGTTTTAAACGCTTGACAAGCAAGATTAAGCTGCTTTTAATTGCAACTAACTTACGCTGCAAATGTTTAAGAAATTTACTAAGCAGAAAAAAAGACAAAGAATCCCCGAGTTAGCTAGTCTTTTACTATCTCTGTCGAGTATTGGCATTTTTTGATGTCTTGTAACGCTTTATAAGCACGTTCAGCTTATTTAGATAAAAATCTAGATGTAGATGAAGTTTTGTAAAGACATACAGTATCTATATACTGCAAAAAATTGAACATAAGACGCCGATACATTAAGTAATCCTTACCTTTTAATCTGCAGATTGGCGAAAGCAAATACAATAGCTTCACTATCATGATAAGGGAGCTGGCGAAGGGTGTCAAGTAAGTTTTTCGTTTCTATAGCTACTACCACGATTGTATAGGTAATTCTTCACTTATAATAATGATTCAAGCCTTCAGCTCCTCAAACACTTCACTTGCTCTATTTAAAACAGAATCAGGAAAACCAGCAAGTTTTGCTACATGTATTCCATATGACTCATCTGCAATGCCTTCAATTACTTCATGTAGAAAAATAACCTCTCCGTTCCACTCTCTTATTTTTACACAAAAACATTTCACGTTCTTCAAGTATTTGCTTACTTTAGTTAATTCATGATAATGAGTTGCAAAAATGGCGCGGCACTTATTTACATTGTGAATATGTTCAATCACCGCCTGTGCAATAGATAATCCATCATACACCCCTGTGCCCCTACCAATTTCATCAAGTATCACCAAGGAACGGTCCGTTGCCTGATTTACTATCGTTGCTGTTTCGATCATCTCTACCATGAAGGTAGAATAACCAGCTGTTATATTATCCGTTGCGCCAACCCTGCTGAATATCTTGTCAATCACTCCAATATGTGCACTCTCTGCTGGCACAAATGACCCCATGTGAGCTAAAATTGCAATGAGAGCGTTTTGCCTCAAGAAAGTGCTTTTTCCAGCCATATTAGGACCAGTAATTAGATGTATACCAGCTAAATTGATGCTATTTGCAATGAATTTATCGTTAACTTCAACCACTGGATGTCTTCCGCTACAGATATTGAACTCTTTGCTGTCATCAATAATGGGTTTTACGTAATTATTTTGCACTGCAAGCTCTGCAAATGCGGTTCTAATATCAAGTTTTGCCAAAGCATTTGCAGCAAGAGCAATTTTTTCAGATTCTTTAGCGACTTCACTACACAGTTCACTAAAAATTTTCATTTCTAAGCCGATTGCAGCATCACGTGCCGTAAGAATTTTATTTTCTAGTTCTTTCAATTCATTAGTAGTGTAGCGCATGCTATTTGCTAAGCTTTGCCTATGAATAAATATATCCGAAGTTATTTTGTGATTTGCCGACACTTCAACGTAATAACCAAGTATGTTGTTGTGTAATATTTTGAGTGCGGCAATGCCAGTAAGATCGCGATAAGATTCACGGAGCTTAGTTACCAACTTGTTACTGTTGTTCAATATATAAGATAACTCAGATAATTCTGAGTTGTATTTTGAGTGAATAAATCCTCCTTCTTTCACGGAACTGAGGTTATTATCGAGTATAGCACTATTTAACAGTTCAAATAGGTCTTTATGATTGCCAAGGCTTTTATGTATTGTGCTTAGTTCACTCTCGTCTGATTTTACTGTTATTCCAGCGCGTGACGCTGGCTGGATCTCAGTTTGGATGACATATTGTTGTGGGAGAGATCCATTTTCACCTGATTCAATTTTACATAAGAACTCAGACAATTCTAAAGTCTTTCCTAGGCCTATTTTCAATAGGTTCATATCCTTTGGTGAACCACGCCCTAGTATTAAGCGCGATAAAGACCTTTCAATATCCGGAATGTTAGATAATATCTCTCGTATTTTTCTGCGTGAATCATGATTATTTACAAAAAATTGAGCGGTGCTGAGCCTCAAATTGATTGCCTTGGAGCAAGCAAGGGGTGAAGCGAGCATTTGTTTGAGCAGGCGTCCACCAGAAGCTGTAACTGTATGATCAATAACTGAAATTAGTGAACCTTTCTTTTCACCAAATTGAGTTGAAAACAACTCAAGATTTCTCCTTGCTGAAGCATCAATAAGCATGAAATTTTGTTGCTTATAGGTTTTTGGGAATTCAAGCCTTGGAATAGAGCCCCTTTGTGTTACTCTGACATATTCAAGCAGTGCACCACACGCCATGATTTCTACTTTGCTGAAATTTCCTATACTCCCAAGTTCCCTGATTTTATAAAACTCGCATAATGTTCTGTGAGATTTACTATACTCAAAAAAGCTCTGTGCGTGTTGCGTAATTGATATTTTATAATTTTTTAAAATCGATCTAATTTTTTCATCCTCAGTGAATTTTTCAGAAATTAATAATTCTCTTGGTGATATACGCAATAAATCACTATCTAGAGCTTTCAAACTCGTTAAAGTGTGAAAAAATTTTCCCGTCGATAATTCAAGCCAACTAATAGCATATTCGTCATTTTGTTCAACTATGGATGCGAGATAATTATTGCTTTTATCCTCCAGTAGTGAATCTTCTATAATTGTACCTGGAGTTACAACTCGCACTACATCACGTTTTACTATGGATTTATAGCCCCTCTTTTTTGCTTCATCAGCAGTTTCTAATTGATCACAGATTGCTACTTTGAATCCTAAATCTATTAGCTTGTGCAGGTAAGATTCACTACTGTGTGCTGGCACTCCACACATTGGTATTTCTTGCCCACACGAATTACCTCTCTTAGTGAGCACTATATTCAGCAATTTCGCAGCTTTAATAGCATCATCGAAAAACAATTCATAAAAATCTCCTAGCCTATAAAATAGCAGATGATCTTTGTATTGAGCTTTCAGGTTCAAATACTGCTCCATCACAGGGGTGTTTTTTTCTTTTACGAAGCTCATAATATTTTTTAATATATTGTATTGATAAACGTTATTATAGATTATATTGCACATGTGAATAACATAAATTTTAAATAGGTGTATAGAGGGGAAAATTTAAAACAATTAAATTTCTTGGATCCAAGTAGTCAGGACACTTGGATGACATAAAGAGTAGGAGTATTTGATGATAAAAAAACAAAAACACAGTTGTCATTCCAGCGCGTGACGCTGGAATCCAGAATATCCTAATTACAAGGTTTATTATTTAGTTTGAAAAATACTATAGCTTTTTCTATGTAAGTTGTGGCCCCTTTTTACCATTTGCGACAGTTGTATCATCAACAGATATTTCAGAGCTAACAGTGCTAATAGTTTTTTCTATCGCTTTAGCCTGTTCATAGTCTTGACTCAAAAAATACATGGCCAGTCCAATAGCTATACTAGCAACAAGAGAAGATGCTATCATTACACCTAGTATCATACCACCAGAAAGACTTACTGCAACACACACACCAGCTCCAAGTACAACACCAAGAAAACCACCAATTATTACGCCAGGCACCAAACTGCCTACCATAGCGCTTTCTTTTTTCGTATTAGCTTGTTTTTTCATACTTTTAATAAGCACTTCTTTTGTTTTTCCTTGAGCTAAATCTGAAGGAACTTTATTATCCGCGTTTTGTATCAAAGGATTTGCACTATATGTAACAAGCAGGGTGGTTATTTCTTCAGTTTTATTACCTATAACTGCATGATGTAGTAATGTATTTCCCTCTTCATCTTTAAAGTTTATATGAGTACGAAATTCTTCATCTAGATTTCTTATTGGGTTGTTTTTTGCATATATCCTAGATTGTATTGCTCCATCTAAGTATTGTATTACTTGTTCTAGTGATTGCTCGCCAGGATTTTGTATAAAATGAAGCAGAATTTCGTGTACTATCGCTTCCTTTGTAGTTTGTGGGCATTGTAAAGCGTAATTAAATGTCTGTGTAGTAATAACTTCTTCTTTTCTTTTTTTAAGAACAACCCTTAAATCTTCAATCGCCTTTTCACCATCTTTTATTCCAAGAATTATTGAATCCAAATTATTTATCATGCTATCCTCCTTGGTTTGATTGTATTACTCATTAATAAATAATATAATAAATCCTGCTAAAAGTCAAGCAATTAATTAATAAGTTAATATAATCCTCCAAAAGGAGCTCCTTACTTTTTGTTCAGCATGTCCATTGGATCAGACTCTTTAAGCTTGCTGTTTGCTGAATTTATTCATCACAATAGCTACAATGTGCTATCGAAGTTCTCTGTAATCTTAGTTGGTTCTTCTAGAATATTCAAAATATCAGTTGCACAATAAACCCGATCTCTCTTTCCTTGAGAAGTTTGTGAAACGATGCCTAAATCTTCAAGCTTTACGATTGCTCTTTGGGCTGTTGTAAATACGACACCTAAGTTTTCAACCACTTTCCTTATAGTAAAGTAAGGGTTTAAAGACTATTCACTAAATCATTGTCCCATTCAAATTTTGGTGGCAAGGGGCTTGGTATAAATGCCTGATAACCAGCGAATACTTTGCCTGATGGTGATCCTTTAATATACATTCATTCAACCTAGCACACTATTTTTATAGTATATATTATTTTCAAATAAAGTCAAAAATGAAAATAAGGCTTTATCTTATTTGCGTGCATGAAAATAAGAAACTCTCTTATTATTGATTTTGCTCAAAAACGAAAATAGAAGAAGCTGCTGAACTTTATATATCCTGTTTTTCTGGAGAACTGCTATAAAACTTCTGAGTGAAGTCACTTAATTTTTACACATCTATTGTAGAGTAAGAAGAACCGAATTTGAAACAAAAATGCTAACTGATGCTTGGACTTTACTGACACTTACACTACTTGAAACTATACTTAGTGTAGACAATTTAATCTTTATTTCTCTAGCAATAGATAAGGTACCAAATGCGCTGAGAGAAAGAGTGCGCCTTATGGGCCTTGGATTAGCACTATTAATGCGTTTTGTAATACTATTTTTTACATCATCTATATTATCAATGCAAAAACCTATATTTCACACTGCATCAGCAAGGGATTTACTTATGATCGCAGGGGGATTATTCCTTATTGTTAAGAGCTCTATGGAGTTACGGGATGACATCTTTGTATGTAAGAAAAATAAAAAGAAAGCAAACGTTAAATCAAAATTTTTTTTAGTTGTGCTACAAATTATATTAATAGATTTAGTTTTTTCGGTTGATTCGATATTAACTGCTATAGCACTAACTTATAACATGGTAATAATTGCTACAGCATTTACATTTTCCATGCTAGCAATGCTGTTTTTATCAAGTTATACCGCCCAGTTAATCAAATCTAACCCAGGGTTAAAAATAATCGCCATTTTATTTGTTTTACTTGTCGGTGTGTACCTCATACTTCATGGATTTCATATAGAATTACCAAAAGGATATTTGTATTCTTCATTTATGTTTGCACTGCTTGTGGAAATTATAAGCAAAATAAAGAAAATTAACCGTCATACCGCGATTCATTCGCGGTATCTCTAGATCCAGCTAACAAGCAGCGGGATCTTTTTGATTTACTCCCACTCAATAGTTGCGGGTGGTTTAGAAGTGATATCATAAACAACTCTATTTACTCCGGGAACATTATTAACAATTATACTGCCGACATTGCGTAAAAAATCCCAAAATACTAGCAAGTGTTGATCCTTATCTTCAAATGGAAATGCATCGGCTGTCATACCATCAGATGATGTTACAGCCCTTAAAGCACAAACATATCCATACGTACGACCATCTCCCATAACGCCTACAGTTTTTATTGGTAATAATACAGCAAAAGCTTGCCATATCTTATCATATAGATCGTAATTTTTCATCGTATTAATATATATTTCATCTACTTCTTGCAATATTTGCACCTTTTCTTTATCGACTTCACTTATAATCCTCACTGCAAGTCCGGGTCCAGGAAATGGATGTTGAAATATTATCTCGTCTGAAAGCCCAATTTCTTTTCCAAGTAGCCTTACCTCATCTTTAAAGAGGTAACGTAAAGGCTCCACTAACTTCAGATTCATCTTTTCTGGCAACCCACCAACATTATGGTGAGACTTAATTGTACTAGTGTTGTCTGAGGCATGCCCTGACTCAACTACATCAGAGTAGATGGTACCTTGCATCAAAAAATCCACATCACCTATTTTTTTTGCTTCTTCTTCAAACACTTCAATAAAAGTGTTACCGATAATTTTTCGCTTTTCTTCTGGATCAGTTATTCCCTTCAACCTACTCAAAAATAAATTTGATTTATCAACGTAATTTATCGGAATCTCTTTCAACATAGCGATGGTTTGGTTCTTGCGTAACAACCCAGTATCGATAAAAATACAGTTCAATTGTTTTCCTATAGCTTTATGTGTGAGAGCCGCTGCAACGCTTGAATCAACCCCACCACTTACTGCAGCGATTACTTTTTTCTCTCCTACTACATTTTTGATTTTTTCCTTTTGCTCCTCAATAAACGACTTCATTGTCCAGTCTCTTTTGCAATTTGCAATATCCAAGAAGTTAGAGAGCAATTTACTGCCATTTGTTGTGGGCTTAACCTCAGGATGGAACTGAGTACAGTAAATCTTCCGCTGTTCGTTGACAATCATTGCAATTGTTTGATTTATCACACCTGATGCGATAACAGTAAATCCCTGTGGTATAGTATCAACACTGTCCGCATGGTTCATTAATACATCCACTTCAGAATTAACATCCCAGGTATCCTTTACAATGGGGGATTCTTTTAGTATCTTGATTTTAGTTCTACCAAACTCCTGTTTGAAACTCTCTTTTACTTTTGCTCCAAAATAATGACAAATGAGTTGCTGTCCATAGCATATTCCAAGTATAGGAACGCTTGTTGCCTCATTAAGTTTTATAATTTCATGTACTACTCTACTTGTTTCAGAACAATCATCATTTACAGATTGTGGTCCTCCAGAGAGAATAAACCCATTGAATTTTGATATTGTTTCAAAACTGATGTTGCTTGGAAATATCTCACAATAAACACCCATTCCTCTTACTTGTCTTGCGATAAGCTGTGTAAACTGTGAACCAAAATCAATAATGGCAATTGCTGACAATTTGCTCCTCCATATTATTTAAAATGATATCTGATAATAAAGAAAATAATGGAGTAAGTAAACCAAGACCTGTTTAAAAGCTTTAACGCGTGGTACAAGTTAGCTATATAGCTAATTTTCCTACACCATACCGCTGCGGCGCTAACTAGTAGCGGAATGACAGCAATCTACGTCATACCGCCGCAGTATCTCAGCCGCTAACAAGTAGCGGGATTATCTTCATGCTGCCACGAACCGTCATACCACCGCGAACCGTCATACCGCGATTCATTCGCGGTATCTCAGCCGCTAACAAGAGATCCCGCTAACAAGCAGCGGGATGACGAGGTATAAACTTTATCGTCATGCCACCGCGAACCGTCATACCGCGATTCATTCGCGGTATCTCAGCCGCTAACAAGAGATCCCGCTAACAAGCAGCGGGATGACGAGGTATAAACTTTATCGTCATGCCACCGCGAACCGTCATACCGCGATTCATTCGCGGTATCTCGGCCGCTAACAAGTAGCGGGATGACGATTGTCGTTTAGCCATAAATATTTAAGAAATTTACCAAATGAAAAAAAAGGCAAAAGAAGCCCCGTAGTTGGCTAATTACTTACATTATACTTTCAAGTATGGCGTTTTTTTATTCTAAACGCTTAATAACCGCGACTCAGCTGCTTTTAAATGCAACTAACCTTAGCTATAAATGTTTAAGAAATTTACTAAACAGAAAAAAAGGCAAAAGAAACCCTAGGGTAGCTAGTTATTCACTATCCATTTTTTAAGTTGGCGTTTTTTTATGTTTTAAACGCTTTATAAGCGCGTTTCAGCTTATGTAGGTAGAAGTTTGATAAAGACATAAGGTGCACATAGTGCAAAAAATTAAACATGAGACGCCAGATACGTGAGTTTTTTTGTCATTTAATCTGTACAGAGAAGATAAATAAATAGCTTCAATTTTATGATAAGAGGGCTGGCGGAGTTTGTCAAGGAAGTTTTTTCGTTTCTATTCCCAATAAAAGTGCGTTATATGGTTATGCAAGAAGTCTATTTACCCATTTGCTTAACTTTCTCTCTACTTTTTCTGAGTAAGGCCGCTATTGGCATGACAGACATTCATCGTAGTCAATATCTGTTTTTTGTTGCAATATTTCACTTTTTTTGAATATGTCATGCGAGACCTTATCGGCTCTCTGCATTGATTGTGATCTGCAGTAATATAAGCTCTTCAATCCTTTTTTCCAAGCAAGCATGTGTATTTTGTGCAAGTAACGTTTATGTACGTTGGCAGGTAAGAACAGATTTACTGATTGAGATTGACAAATATACGAAGTTCTATCACTTGCATGTTCTATAATCCATCTTTGGTCAAGCTCGTACGCTGTTTTAAATGTCAATTTTTCATGCTCACTAAGAAAATCTAAATGCTGAACGGAACCCTCGTTTGTTGAAATTGAAGACCATATTTTATCATTGTCTTGATTTTTTTCTGCTAATAGTTTTTGCAAGAATTTATTTCGCACTACAAATGAGCCTGTAAGTGTCTTTTGTATGAATACGTTTGCTGCGTATGGTTCTATTCCAGGGGAGGTATTACCTGCAATAATGGAGATCGAGGCAGTAGGAGCAATAGCGAGTTTGTGTGTAAACCTTTCCATTAGATCAACTTCTTTGGCATCAGAACATGCTCCCTTTTCTTCTGCTAATTTTTTAGAAACTATATCTGCTTGCTCGCGTAAATACTTAAATATTTTTTTATTCCATTGTTGTGCTGTTACTGATTCAAAAGGAACCATTTTGCTTTGTAAAAATGAGTGAAAGCCCATCACACCAAGACCAATACTGCGTTCTCTGGCTGCAGAATATTTTGCTCGCTGCATTTCATTCGGTGCTTTATTTATGAAATCTTCCAATACATTATCAAGAAAGCGCATTATATCTTCTATGAAGAGTTTATTGTCTTTCCATTCTTCGTAGTACTCAAGGTTTACGGATGATAGACAACACACAGCAGTGCGTGACTTATTCAGGTGATCATAACCTGTGGTTAAAGTTATTTCACTGCATAGATTTGACATCTTGATGTCTAAGTTGAGCTTTTTGTAAGATTCTGGCTTATTGTTATTTGTTGCATCAAGGAAAATAATGTAAGGTTCTCCAGTTTCAACTCTTGCTGTTAATATTTTGATCCATATATCCCGCGCTTTTACAGTTGAAATAACCTTATTGTTGTGAGGGCTTATTAAATTCCATTCTTGATCATTCTCAACAGCCTGCATAAATTTATCTGTTACTATTACAGCATGATGTATATTTAACGCTTTGCGATTTGGGTCACCGCCTGTTGGCTTGCGTAAATCTAGAAACTCTTCTATCTCCGGATGAGATACAGGAAGGTAGACTGCTGAACTTCCTCGCCTTAGGGATCCCTGACTAATTGCAAGTGTTAGAGCATTTTGCACTACAATAAATGGAACAATTCCTGATGTTTTGCCGCTACCCTTTACGCTTTCGCCTATTGAGCGTAAATTTCCCCAATAACTACCTATGCCTCCTCCACGTGCAGCAAGCCAAACATTTTCGTTCCATAGATCAACTATTCCCTGCAAGCTGTCTTCGGTTTCATTAAGAAAGCAAGAGATAGGTAACCCTCTCTTAGTGCCACCATTGCTGAGTATTGGTGTTGAAGGCATGAACCACAAGTTGCTCATGTAGTCATAAAGACGCTGCGCATGTTCTTTATTATCAGAATAGTAATTAGCAATACGTGCAAAGAGGTCTTGATAACTTTCATTTTCTATTAAATACCTGTCTGATAGAACTGCTTTTCCAAAGTCGGTTAATTTGCTGTCCTTTGCGTAATTAATGGTAATGTTATTCATAAAGTTCCTTTTATTCTTTTATTATATATAGGTACTTAAAAGTCATTTTGAGCGATTTTTAAGTTAGGTTTTTCGGATTTTTTTGTTGATGCTGTAATGCAAACAAGATACCGTCAACCTGACTGCCATATATTTTACAGTAACTCATATAACTTATTTGCATATTTATTTCTTTTGCAACATGTTGAACATAACTTTCTGAGTGACGAAAATAGTCTCCTTTGTTTACAAAGTCAATACCTTCACCTTCCTTTCTTCTTATTAAACATACAATAACTCCTTTTTTGCTCGTAGATCTTTTTGCTAATTCCAACTCTTCTTGAAAGTCATGTAGATAATGTAGCACTTCAGCAAAGATAATTACATCATACTGCTGGTTTTTCTCTTGTTTAAGAAACTCTTTCATTTCCATATGTATTAATTCATTGTAAACAGGCTTACCTTTTATAAAGCATCCTCTTGCGATATTTAGCATTCTACTTGAAATGTCAATTCCTGTTATATGGTTTCCAATACTATTTATTTTCAAGAAATGACCACATATTCCAGTTCCACAACCAAGGTCGAGTATATTGAGCTCAGAAGTGGAGTTGTTGAAGATTTTTGTAATTATCATGTGTACAAGTTCATGCCCTCTATATTGTTTGGCAATCAACCAATGCTCAACAAAATATTCACCTGTGTAATCAAAATATTGTCTTATGAGGTTTTTTGGCAATTCTGTAATAGGCGCTGAGTTTGTCATTTTTTTTATATAGTAAGACGCCTCCTCGTGGTCATTATCTAATTTTAGTGCCCTTGTTAAATAATTATAAGCTTTGTTAGTATTCCCTACCGCAAAATGACACCTTCCGATGTTATACCAGACTATAGGTAAATGGGGGTAAAATATGCTAATTAACCAAAATCGTAACTTTGCATCTGATATGCTACCTTTATAAAAGTGATATAAACCGATTTCAATGTTGGTGTTTAACAGGTTCTTAGATTTTTTAAGAAGCACTGTCATTTCTTTATGAAGAGTATTATATTTATTCACAATGAAGTGTTTTACTTTCTTAATATTTAATACGCCAATGAGCTTAGACATACAATTTAAAGCAACGTTTTTTATAAAAGAGAGATTACTTTTCATACGTTAGAAATACTCCGAATGTTTATTATCATTTTTAGGCAATTGATTTTAACACATTTTATCTTACAAAATATCTTTTTTATTAATTTTTACTGTATATATAAGTTTACCACATATTTCTCAGATTATACTGTTTAGGATTGCTAGTATATTGTTGTTGATAATATAAGTAAATGTTTTGTGCAAAAAGGCGTTGACATATTATTTATTAGGTTATAACATATAAAAGATTAATTTAGTTTTTAGATGTTTGACAAGTTTTATGGTAGAGATTAATTTAATCTCAATTCAATTTTAATAATATTTAACTCTGCATATTCTGCATATAGTCGGATAAGTAAATTATTAAGAGCACTTGATGGATGCCTTGGCGTTAAGAGGCGATGAAGGACGTGGCAGGCTGCGATAAGCTGTGGGGAATTGTCAACAAATTTTGATCCGCAGATTTCCGAATGGGGAAACCCAACTAGTTTAGCTAGTTATTACGTACTAAGTATGTAAAGCAAACTTGGTGAACTGAAATATCTAAGTAGCCAAAGGAAAAGAAATCAACCGAGATTCTGTTAGTAGTGACGAGCGAAAGCGGAAAAGGCTAGTGATTTAAGAATAAGAATTAGAATACTCTGGAAATAGTAACCATAGAAGGTGATAGTCCTGTATAAGTAGAAAGTTTTTAAATCCTTGAGTAGAGCGGGGCACGTGAAATCCTGTTTGAATATGGGGGGACCATCCTCCAAGCCTAAATACTCCTTAACGACCGATAGTGAACAAGTACCGTGAGGGAAAGGTGAAAAGAACCCCGGGAGGGGAGTGAAATAGAATCTGAAATCAAGTGCTTACAAACAGTTGGAGCTCTATATCAATTTATTGATATTTAGAGTGACAGCGTACCTTTTGCATAATGGGTCAGCGAGTTAATCTATGAAGCAAGCTTAAGCCGTTAGGTGTAGGCGTAGCGAAAGCAAGTCTGAATAGGGCGTTTTAGTTTTATGGATTAGACCCGAAACCAAGTGATCTAGTCATGACCAGATTGAAGGTGTGGTAAAACACACTGGAGGATCGAACCAGTTAATGTTGCAACATTATTGGATGAGTTGTGATTAGGGGTGAAAGGCCAATCAAACTTGGAAATAGCTGGTTCTCCGCGAAATCTATTTAGGTAGAGCGTTGTATGTATGTTGTTGGGGGTAGAGCACTGGATAGACTAGGGGGATTCACCGTCTTACCAAATCTAACTAAACTCCGAATACCAACAATTAATTATACAGCAGGCACACTACGGGTGCTAAGTCCGTGGTGAAGAGGGAAACAACCCAGATCACTATCTAAGGTCCCAAAATTACAGCTAAGTGGGGAAGGAAGTAGAAAAACCATTACAGCTAGGAGGTTGGCTTGGAAGCAGCCATCCTTTAAAGAAAGCGTAACAGCTCACTTGTCTAAATAAGTTTTTCTGCGCCGAAAATGTACCGGGGCTAAAGCTGTATACCGAAGATGTGAGTGCTTATTGATTTCGATCAATAGGCGCGGTAGCGGAGCGTTCCGTAAGTCTGTGAAGGTGGTTTGTGAAAACTGCTGGAGATATCGGAAGTGAGAATGCTGACATAAGTAGCGTAAAAGAGTGTGAAAAACACTCTCACCAAAAATCTAAGGGTTCCTACGTTAAGTTAATCTGCGTAGGGTTAGTCGGTTCCTAAGGCGAGTCCGTAAAGGAGTAGTCGATGGCAATTAGGTTAATATTCCTAAACCTCTTAAGTGTGACGGGTTTCGTATTTGTATAGATCTTATTGGATTGATCTATGCTTAAAAGAAGCTCCAGGAAATAGCACTTATATTTATGAGGCCGTACCGCAAACCGACACTGGTGGATGAGTAGAGTATACTAAGGTGTTGAAAGAATGATGTTGAAGGAACTCGGCAAATTATACCTGTAACTTCGGAAGAAGGGTAACCTGCTTTTAGGCAACTATGAGTAGGTGGCACAAAATAGGGAGTAGCGACTGTTTACTAAAAACACAGGACTCTGCAAACACGTAAGTGGAAGTATAGGGTCTGACGCCTGCCCGGTGCTGGAAGGTTAATAGGAAGGGTGCAAGCTCCGAATTGAAGCCCCAGTAAACGGCGGCCGTAACACTGACGGTCCTAAGGTAGCGAAATTCCTTGTCGGGTAAGTTCCGACCCGCACGAATGGCGTAACGATTTCTCCACTGTCTCCAACATCACTTCAGCGAAATTGAATTCCCCGTGCAGATGCGGGGTACCCGCGGTTAGACGAAGAGACCCCGTGCACCTTTACTATAGCTTTACATTGCTATTAAAAGTGTGATGTGCAGGATAGGTGGGAGACTTTGAAGTTATGGCGCTAGCTATAATGGAGTCAACCTTGAGATACCACCCTTTACACTTTTGATATCTAACTATGTTTCATTATCTGGAACTAGGACATTGTATGGTGGGTAGTTTGACTGGGGCGGTCGCCTCCTAAAAAGTAACGGAGGCGTGCGAAGGTAAGCTAGAGCTGGTCGGAAATCAGCTTGATAGTATAATGGCATAAGCTTGCCTGACTGCGAGGCTGACAAGCCAAGCAGAGACGAAAGTCGGTCATAGTGATCCGGTGATTCTGTATGGAAGGGTCATCGCTCAACGGATAAAAGGTACGCCGGGGATAACAGGCTGATGGTGTTCGAGCGTTCATAGCGACGACACCGTTTGGCACCTCGATGTCGACTCATCACATCCTGGGGCTGAAGAAGGTCCCAAGGGTTCGGCTGTTCGCCGATTAAAGTGATACGTGAGTTGGGTTTAGAACGTCGTGAGACAGTTCGGTTTCTATCTGCCGTGGGTGAAGGAAATTTGAGAAGGTCTGACTCTAGTACGAGAGGACCGAGATGGATATACCTCTGGTGTACCAGCTGTTATGCCAATAGCATCGCTGGGTGGCTATGTATAGATGGGATAATTGCTGAAAGCATATAAGCAAGAAACCCTCTTCAAAAAGATTTCCCAATTAAGGCCGTGGAAGACTACCACGTTGATAGGCTAGGTGTGGAAGCATGGTAACATGTGAAGCTAACTAGTACTAATAGCCTGATTGATTTATTTGCTTTCTATATGTGTGTATGCAGTGTTAAATATTAAGTTAAAATTGTTAAGTTAGAAATTTTTATTGACTTGGTGGCTATAGCAAAAATGAACCACCCGATCTCATCTCGAACTCGGAAGTGAAACTTTTTAGCGCTGATGGTACTTGAAAAGGGAGAGTAGGTCGCCGCCAAGTTTATAAAAATTTCTTTGTTAATTAGACAGTAGGTATACTTATATTTTAACTTTCTTGTTTTGTTACTATTCTTTAAGTTTTTACTTTAACTACGATATCTTTTTTTTCTTATATGTTCTTGGTCATTTTCTACATTATTTAGCATTGTTCCTACTTCCCCTAATTGATTCCCTTTTGAAGGAGAATTACTGACTTCTGGTAATATTACATTACCTCCCACTTTTTTAAATAATTCTTCTTGTTGGCGAAATGCTGACCTCCAATCTGTTCCTGTTCCTTTAGGAAGAAATAAGAATTGATACATCTGACCAAAGCCTGTGTTATTTACCTCTTTTATATGCTCTACCATTCACCACACCCATTAACTATTTTTAAAAATTTTACCTATATTATCATAAAAAATATAGTTGTAAATACCTTAATTGAGATTTTTTTTATTTTATCTTTTTTAAGCAAATAGTTAGATCTTTTTGTAAATTTTTATAACTTGCTTGCATAATGTTTCTATGAGTTAGTATTATGTAGTAGTGCCCTATATTACTTATATTTAAAATGCTAATTTTAGCAAGCATTCGTAGTTGCCTTTTTATTTTATTTCTTTTTGCTGCTTTTCCGGTTTTTTTACTGATAGCCAGACCTACTCTAATAGTATGAATGTACTTTTCAGGTTCTCTTTCTTTTATAGCGTACAGTGATATATAAAGCCCACGATAAAAAAGACTGTTGAGTGCTAACTTATTTTTGAAAGCAGAAGAAAAATCTTTTTTTTTATACTTACTATGCGCATAATTTGTTACACCCTAATGAACGGCGCCTATTAAGGATTTTTCTTCCAGCTCTTGTTGCCATACGTGAACGAAATCCGTGTCTGCGCTTTCTTATCAAATTTTTTGGTTGAAATGTTCTCTTCATTGTTTTTATATTAATATAATTATTTATTTTAAATTGTTTTACTTTATTGTCAAATAATGGTGAACTTGTATGACATTTTCGTAGAATAAAATTTGATGCATGGAAGAATGAATTCGGTGATAGTCATACCTGTCTTACTAATCCTTTTATTTTGTTTTAGTAGGTTTCAAGAAGTAAATAAGGTTAAATCTTATCTATATCTTAGTTGTGTATGGATGCTAACTTGGTTGTTAGTATTCTATAATAATTGTTTTGTAACTTTTATTTCTATAGCGTTACTTTTTTTCATGCTTGCTTTTATCTTTAAAAATAAAAGAAATAAGATAATAAAACTTTCGTTATTTGTGGCTTTGGCCATATCATTTTTTATCACTTTATTTATAATGCTGTCTATTTTTATTCAATCCATTAGTTTTTTTAATAAAGTAGCTATTTCAGAATTCTTGTTTTGCTTGAAATGGGGCCACAATGTAGTCACTATCAATGAAGAGAAGATAGGATGTTTTGGTATAGCGCCGCTTTTAGTTGGTACATTACTTATAACTATTATAGCAATGTTAGTTGTCGTTCCGCTTGGTTTATTTTCTGCAATATATATTAGTGAATATGCGAGTGAGAAAGTGCGTTATATTGTTAATACAACTTTGCAAGTTTTGTCTGCTATTCCTACGGTTGTATATGGATATTTCGCGGTTGTGTTTTTGTCTTTCTTTATAAAGCAGGTAGCAAATTTTTTTGGTTTAAGTATACACTCAGAAAGTGCCTTAGTTGCCGGTTTATCGATTGGGATAATGATTCTTCCTTTTATTATTTCTTTACTCGAAGATGCCATAAGATCTGTTCCAAAAAGCTTGCGTTATGGCTTCATGGCACTTGGTGCAACTCCAGCGGAAACTATATGGCATATAACAATACCTTATGCAATGCCTACAATTTTAAGTGCAATTTTATTGTCAATTTCAAGAGTGATAGGTGAAACAATGATTGTGCTAATGGCTGTGGGAATCAACGCAAATTTGACTTTTAACCCTCTTAATTCAGTTACTACCATTACCGTGCAGATCGCTACATTACTTACCGGAGATCAGGATTTCAATAGTGTACAAACTCTTGCTGCTTATGCGCTTAGTTTAGTATTGTTTATTATTACTTGGCTATTAAATGCATTTGCATTGTTTGTAATGAAGCGTAACTAGTAAGCGTTTTAATGTTGCAAAATTTCTATTAATAATATAAAATTTATTTTCTTTAGAAGTTCTTTTATGGAATTATAGTGTTAGGTGATAAAAATAAAGAGATGAATATAGGTAGAGCGATTAAGGTAACTCAAGCAGTTGTTGATATAAAATTTGAAGGTGAATTGCCTAAAATATTTAATGCTTTAAAAAGCAAACTAAAATATAAGGATAAGGAGCTGGTTTTAGAAGTTTCGCAGCATATAGGTGACAATATAGTTCGTTGTATTGCTATGGATAGCACAGATGGCATGTCAAGGGGGGATGAATTTGTTGATACAGGTGCACCAATATCGGTGCCAATTGGGCGTTCAACTTTAGGAAGGATTTTTAATGTTGTTGGAGAGCTTATAGATGAGTGTGGTCCACTGAAGGGAAAGTATAACTTAGAGCCTATACACAGAGCACCTCCAAGTTTTACTGAACAGAGAATACAGGAAGAAGTTTTAGTTACGGGAATAAAAGTTATAGATCTTCTTGCACCTTATCTTAAAGGAGGAAAAATTGGCTTATTTGGTGGAGCCGGTGTTGGTAAAACAGTCCTAATAATGGAATTAATTAATAATATAGCAAAAGCTCATAAAGGATTTTCTGTGTTTGCCGGGGTAGGGGAGAGAACGCGTGAAGGTAACGATCTTTATCACGAGATGATCACTTCAAATGTAATAAATATAAATGAGCATGAAAAATCTCAAGCTGTTTTGGTTTATGGTCAGATGAATGAGCCTCCTGGAGCAAGGGCTAGAGTTGCTTTAACAGCACTTACTATGGCAGAGTATTTTCGTGACCGTGAAAACCAAGATGTTCTATTTTTTGTGGATAATATCTTTAGATTTACACAAGCTGGTTCTGAAATTTCTGCTTTACTTGGAAGAATACCGTCAGCTGTTGGTTATCAGCCAACCCTTGCAACTGATATGGGTGCAATGCAAGAAAGAATAGCTTCAACAACTTCTGGCTCTATTACTTCTGTGCAAGCTATATATGTTCCTGCGGACGATTTGACTGATCCAGCCCCAGCAACTACATTCTCTCACCTTGATGCAACCACAGTGTTGTCAAGGCAAATAGCTGAAATGGGAATATACCCTGCTGTTGATCCACTTGATTCAACTTCTCAGTCTTTATCTGCTGAAATCATTGGTGAAGAACATTATAATGTAGCTTCTGAGGTGAAACGTATATTGCAAACTTATAAATCACTGCAAGATATTATCGCAATACTTGGTATGGATGAGCTATCTGATGAAGATAAAATTATTGTTGATAGGGCTCGGAAGATTCAGAAATTTCTTTCTCAACCTTTTCACGTTGCAGAAATATTTACTGGCATGCCTGGTAAATTTGTTTCACTTTCTGATACTGTTTCCAGTTTTAAAGGGATTGTTGAAGGCAAATATGATCACTTACCAGAGGCTGCTTTTTATATGGTGGGGAATATAGATGAAGCAATAAAAAAGGCTGAATTAATACAAGCTGAAGCTAAATAAAAGTTAAAGATTATGAATACTTTTAAAGTGCAATTTTTCTCTCCTGATGATCAAATTTCATTCAGTGGAGTGGTTTCTCTTTCAGTAACTGGGCTCGAAGGGGAGCTTATGATTTTAGCTCACCATGCTCCTTACTTAATTTATTTATTGCCTGGTATGATTACTGTTAAAATGAGTAACCAAACAGAAAAGAAGGTTGTAATTGATAGTGGCGTATTAGAAGTTGCAAATAATAATTGTAGCATTATAACAAGTCAAATTCAGGTTTTTGATCGTGCAATTCATGATGAGAAATCGTTTAAAAATAAGAGAATTAGTATATATTTAAGTTATCTTGATGAGAAGTTTCTTTCTTAGTTATTTTAGGCAAAAAGTCAATTATCATTCAAGTGGCTATAAGATTTTTGCTCAGGGGGCTCTTTTTTGTCATCCCAGAAACCCCGGGGTGTCATCCCAGTGTCGGAGTACTTTAGGTGTATGATCCCAGAGTGTGATGGTATGGGACCATACACCTAATCAAATAAAAATTAAAGAAGGAGAGTTGGTTGTAACGGTTGGAGATAACGACTTTGTTTTACCTGGAATTTACGTTGGATAAACTACAAAAAATAACAGGTAAAAATC
Organism: Wolbachia endosymbiont (group A) of Opomyza germinationis; assembly: GCF_964264765.1. Taxonomy (NCBI): domain Bacteria; kingdom Pseudomonadati; phylum Pseudomonadota; class Alphaproteobacteria; order Rickettsiales; family Anaplasmataceae; genus Wolbachia; species Wolbachia endosymbiont (group A) of Opomyza germinationis. The sequence continues at coordinate 674,154 of NZ_OZ183482.1, read as the reverse complement.
AACGTAAATTTAAGATAAATCGATTTTATTAGTATTATTAAATCAAAATCTGTTTTTAATTAATCAATAATACTTTTTTACATATTTTCATCCCCTTTCATGGATTTTTTAATTTTATAGATGATATCTAATATTATTAGAAGCATTGTAAAATATCTTATGAGAAAAGTTATAAAATATATTAGCATTATTGGTATTGCATGTTTAGTATTGTTATTTTTTATATCTAATGTGGAAACACGCGTAAAAACACAGGAAGAACAATTATTCCTAGCTGTAGAAGATGGTAATGCACAAGAAGTAAAACTATTACTCAAAAATGGTGCAGACCCAAATTGACCTTACCCAGAAAAAGTAGAGAGAAAGTTAAGACGTTTTTATCATGAGAATAAATTGTGCAGGAATGCAATAGTTAATAGTAGAATGTCTACGTTATTTGTTATAAAAGATTTCTATGTATTCAAATATGGCAGTTCTGGTTTGTTGAGCGAGAAGTATCAATAAGCAGCTCCCTTTTAAGTGAACTTTTCTGCAACAGAGTTATCGTAACAACAGCCCTTATGGCTCATGCTGGAAATGATGTTTTTTGTATTCAATAGAAATTGGTAATTTTGAGAGGTATACTGTGACCCTTGATCGCTATGTAACAGCAGATTTTTATCGGGTTTGCGTTTATCAACGGCCATCAATAAAGAATCTATAACTAATTATCATGTTACTCATTAACCACCATGCGTGAATATAGGTCAATTATTGCCGCCAACAACCTTCTTTAGTTTTTATGTAGGTAATCCCAAACTTTATTTGGCTGATCAGTAGTAAAATTTTGATCCAATGTGTTCGGAGCCACAACTCGGTTGCTTATTTGCTGTTTTTTATTTTTGAACCTTCGTCTAAACTTGGCTTTAATGCCATTTTCTTGCATAACACTTTGTACTGTTTTAATTTTTGCCTAAAGCTTTTAATTCAGCGTGAATTTTAGGGGCTCCATATCTGCATTTAGAAGCTTGATGTATTTTTTGAATATCTGCTAGAAGCCCTTCTTTTGCTAATTCTTTACTGCTTTTTTCCTTAGCAACCCATACCACCAGTATAAAACCCTACATAGTTCCTGTGTTTTATAGCAATTTCTATATAAAAGAATACTTTACTCTTTTTCTTTGCCCAGGGCTTTTTTTAAGATGTCTCTTTCTCTTATTAGCTCTTTTTTTAGATCAAATCTTTCTTTGTCATAAGGAGCCTTTGCCTGGAAATGCGTATGCTCCAGACATTTTTCCATCATATTTTCTTACTTAACATACTACCATCTATACCTAGATCTTTTGCTATTTTTGTACTTGCTTGACCTGTTTCTTTAACCAGCTTAACAGCTTCTAATTTGAATTCTGCTGTATATTCTCTTCTATTTGTCATATTTTGAAAAAACGTTTTATTTTACTCCAAAAACGTCTTAACTTTCTCTCTACTTTTTCTGGGTAAGGTCACTACTTGGATGACAGATAGTAGTGCGAAAGTCTCTTACAACTTACTTTTAATTAGTCTAACCCATGCGTGCCAATCCCTCTCACCAAGATTGCTTTCAAAAGATAGGAGATCCTTTACAGCTTTTGAGCAAATTTCTTCACTTGGAATTGATAACTCCTTATTCATTGCTAACGTTAAACATTGAGTTTTGCACGCTTGTTCTAAATGATACGAGTAAAACATTGCTTCTTGTATAGTCCGACCACACGTTATAGATCCATGATTACGCATTAACATGACAAAATTTTCTTTCAGATCAGCTATTAACCTCTTTCCTTCTGTATCGCTAAGTGCTAGGGAATTATAATTATGGTAAGAGATTTTATTGTAAAAGTGCAGTGCCCATTGACTTATAGGAAGCAGCCCATCTTTGAGAGAAGAAACCGCTACAATAGAAGGTGTATGCAAGTGAAAAATTGCTTGAATATCTTTCCTTGCTTGATAAACAAAACCATGAATTATATAGCCAGTTCTATTATATTGATATTCTTTGCCTTCAATTACATCTCCATCAAATGATACTTTCATTAACGAACGTTCATCTACTTCATCAAAACGCATACCAAACGGATAAATATAAAACGACTTTTGATCTTCAGAACGCACTGAAAGGTGAGTATATGTATGATCATCGAACTTAAGGTAGGACAAAATCTGATAGGCATAGACTAGATCCCTTTTTACTCTGCTCTTTGTTAACAACACAATCCTCTGTTAGAATCTTCTGAAGGTTTATACGCGAAAAGAGACTTGTAGTAAACTAATAAGTCTATGCCACTCTGTCTTGCTTTCTGAATACCAAACACTTTTGTGTTGTAGCTTGCTTAAAAATAGTTATCGTTATTATAGAGTTTATATACAGAATTTATGTTTTTAAATTACATAATATCTTAACTACAAAAGTAATTTTCTATATAATATTTCATATGTTTTAAAGCTTCATTTTTATGTTATTATAAATGTAAGTTTCAAGATTGAAAATAATATGGTAAATATTAACACAAAAAAACAGCCAGCAGGATTTTTCATATATCTCTCTGGTCTTTCGGGAAGTGGTAAACTTTCCACAGCAATAGAATTATCTAATATGATAAACGCATTAATTGTAAATAGTAAGTTCTATAACAATGTTCAAGCTTGCTCTATATACGATGGTGTCTTTGAACGTGATCAAATACCTAAAGAAGTTCAAGATAGAATATATGGCATTATGCAAATTATGCTTCAGGTAATAGAAAATTATCCGATTCACTCAAAAAATTACATATTTATTGATGAGTTGATGGAAAATAATGACCAGAACATGAGGATGTATGATTCAATAGTAAGGCTTAGTAAAAAAATGAACACAGAAATCCTTCCTGTGGTACTTAGGTGTGATCTACCGACATTACAAAAGCGTATTGCATTAAAAAGGCAAAGAAAAAATAGGAAGGTGATTAATCTAAATAGCATTGTAGAGAAATTTAGGACTGACGATTTATTTATACCACCAAGTGCCATAGAGATAGAAAATTCAGATATGAGTATAAAAGAAGTAGCTCAAGAGATAGTAAACCAGATGCACAAGCTTAGTAACATTGCATGTACGCGAAAGAATAGTCTATAATGATTTCATATACTGAGGCTCATTTAAATATAGAGCTTCAACTTCATTTAATTTTTGCTTGTTCTCTAATCTATAACGGACTAATAGCCCTGCATGGCTAGCATTTAAATTGCAATCCATATGTGTACTGCTTGTAGCGTGACACTGGGATCCAGGTGCAGATAGTGGCAATAAATTGAAATCAAATAACTGCGTATAAAACCCTTGAGCATTTTTGACTATAGCTCTGATATTTTTTTTGTTATTCGTACAAAGCAAAGATATTGCGTAGGCTTGAACTTCCAGCGCACTAACTCCGTATAATGGCTTATTTGTAGCAAGATTTATACCTTGTGCAGCTGATATACCAACTCTAATTCCAGTGAAACTTCCTGGTCCAACTACTACCACTAAATGATCTATTTTATCATAATTATAGTTGTGCTTATCAAACAAAGTATTCAGAATTTGAAAAAATGATTCTGCATGATTGTTGCTGGCGGAATTGTGCTCTACAAAACAGTTACCATCATAATCAACTATTGCTATTGAACTACCAATACCTACAGTATCAATCGCTAAAATAGACATTACTTAAGCTTATCATAGAGTTTTGTAAACATTATAGCAAAGGCACCATTACCCATAACGTTTGCTGAAGTGATTATTGGATCAAACACTATATACAGTGCTGTGATTAACGAAAGCATTTCTGGAGAAAATTTGAGGTATTTCTCAAGAATAGGTAGCATTACCATAATTCCTCCTGCCGGAACTGCCACGATAGCAAACTTAAATAACAAAAAATAGAGAAGGAAAGTTACATAGTCTGTTGTGCACAATGAATAACCGGAGGCAATTATCATTGATAATATTATAATAAAAAAGCAATCACCTACTAAATGAAAGCTAGCAGTTATTGGCACAACAGACGATGCTATGTCAGGTTGCTTTACATTTTTTTTGCTTCCTTCAAGAGTAAGCGGCATAGTTGCATTACTAGACATTGTGCTCATTGCAGTAATAAATGCCGGTATCATATTGCCTATACTAGCTATCCAGCTTGTGATCTTGAATGAATTTGCTGCTCCATATAAGAGGAAAACATAAAGGTAGGTTGCAGATGCTATAATAATGAAAATTATTGAGTAATCCTTAAATATTATAGATAAAACTTGATCATGCTGCATTTTTAAAGCAAGCCCAAGTACAAATATTGGAATAATCGGCGTCAAAAACGTCTTCAAAATAAAGAGAGTTAAATCTAACATTTTGTTCGAAAGCTCTCTGCTTTTTTTGGGTAGCAGTGTGGACACTACTATGCTGGACACAAATCCACAAGCAAGGGCATAAAAATTAGAAAGCAATGCAGGCAGTCTAAACGACCATAAGGGAACAATTGTTTCTTCATACGTTATATCTTGTATTGAATAAGTGTTTTGTATGATAAAATGCCCAACAGAATAAGCTATTAAACTTGAAGCCAGATTCGATAAGAAGATCATTATAATAAGTAACAATATGAACTTTATAGCTGACTGCTTAAGATTGTTAACACTGCTAAAGATTAACGCAAAAATAATAAAAGGCATTATAAATAGCAAAACCTCTTTTATACTAAGGCTCGTTGAGTACAAGAAGGTTTTTACTTCCATTGGAACTAAATGACCAAAGAATGCAGCTGAAGTGATGACCGTGAGTAAGATTAATAGTTGTAGCACGTTCTTATATACCAATGTCCTATGGACATATATATGGTAAGTTAGTTGTTAAGTAAAGCAAAACTGTCTAAACTGCACAGCAAATGGTGTAATGAAAGTGGAATGACAAAAAAGAGTGAAATTAGCATTCACTTATTATTCGTGTCATTTTCAGTAAAAGCTTCTTCCCACGTGCCTTGAGTTGCTGCGCGGCTATACTCTGTTACTCTATTTTCAAAGAAATTCGTATGTTCAACGCCATTTAGTATTTCATCAAGCCACGGAATAGGATTATCATTGACATCATATATGGACTCAAGACCTAATTGCATTAACCGTCTGTTTGCTACGTAGCGTATGTAATTGCGCACTTCTTCTGCGGATAGTCCTTCAACATCTCCTAAATCAAAGGCAAGCTTTATGAATTCGTCCTCAAGTTCAACGATGGTGCGACATGCAGAATATAATTCCTCTTTAAACTCGTTGTCCCAAATTTCATTATTCTCTTTAATAAATGTATTAAATAACATGATAATTGAATTGGTGTGCAAAGTTTCATCACGGGCTGACCAGGCGATTATCTGCCCCATTCCTTTCATTTTTCCAAAACGTTGGAAATTGAGCAAAATTGCAAATGATGCAAATAACTGCAACCCTTCAGTGAATGCACCAAACACTGCTAGAGTTTTAGCTACATGTTTTTTATCGTGTTTTTTGCTTTCCTCGAATTCCAACATATATTCATATTTCTTTCTCATAGCATCATACTTTAAAAATGCTTGATACTCACTTTCTGGCATGCCAATTGTGTCTAAAAGATAAGAATAAGCTGCAATGTGTATGGTTTCCATATTGGAAAAGCTTGCAAGCATCATGCATATTTCTGTTGGCTTAAATATATTTGAATAATGCCTCATGTAGCAGTTATTTACTTCAATGTCTGCCTGAGTAAAAAATCTAAAGATCTGGGTTAGTAGATTTTTTTCTACACTTGAAAGTTTAGTTTTCCAATCCTTCACGTCATCAGCGAGCGGAACTTCTTCAGGTATCCAATGGATTCTTTGTTGCTGCAGCCACGCATCATACGCCCAAGGGTAATTAAAAGGTTTGTATATTGGATCTGCTTCTAACAATGACATAAGACACCTATTATTTTCTAAAGTAAATATTATATTAAGTGATATTGAGAATCAGTCAATTTAACTTTTTTGAAATTTGACGGCAGATAATTTATTAGTGTATTATAGCTTCAAGTAATTTATCAACAGAAATGCGAGTATTAATATCTTTTATTTTATTATTTACAGTGAGCTGCACTCACACTATTCACAATCACGGAGCTCCTGGCATTAGTGTTGAATTGTGGAGCAAGATAAAAGTAGGTGACGATAAAGAAAAAGTGGTTCACACTTTAGGATCACCAACATTAGTATCAAAGTTCGATGACAATGTTTGGTACTATGTCTCATATAAAATTAAACAAGCCAATTTTTTAGGAAAAAGGAAGTATAGTAGTAAGTCTCTGCAAATTTCATTCGACCAGGACGGTAAAGTTGAAGATACAAAAGAAACTGACATCTTAGAGAGATCTTTGGCTGTTTCTGATTGAAAGTTTGCTCAGATCTTCCTACGTCATACCGCGGTTCATTCCATAACTGTACGAACATTGCGATTTGGGCCTACCAGAAGGGTGTCATGAAAGTAGCTGACACTAGTTCCTTTATGACGGCAGTGCCCAGACTACTTGGATCCAGGAAACTTAATTGCAAGTAATGCATTGGGTTTGGTAAGTATGGGTTTTGCGTTATAGAATGAAGCACTTTTGGTGAATTTGTAAAGAAAACTGGATCCCAGTGGGCTTTGTTGCATCGCTAGCTATGATGGATTAAAGATAAAAAAGATAGGGAATATCAGTAGCTTATTATTCTGGTATTTATAACAAGAACGGTCAATGAATACCTAAATTTGAGTAAAAGAAATTTCACTACCATTTACCAATCCGGCTAAAATTCAAGAATTTCAATGCTTTAGCTATTTTCAATAGAATTAAATTTATTAATATAAATAACAAATTACTATTCTTAAATTTGATCAGATTGATTGCAAAAAAACAAGATTTTCAATAGGTTGCTTATAATCCTAACTATAGTTAGCCTTTCATAAGTAGCGATGCAACAAAGCCATCCCAGTGTCAAGCACTGGGATGACACCATTTGTTGTAAACTCACTTTTACTCTATGGTTATACTACCTTGCTGCTATTCTGAACGGATACAGTGGGCTTATTAAATTATAGAATTACTTTAGCTATAGAATAAAATCTAGTGTTACTTCACGCCAAATGTGGTGGTGCTGAGTAGGCAAGCCGGTCAATGGGCTACATTTATATACTGCACGCATTGCATTATCTGCTATCGACCTGAAAAGTGGATTATTTCGATAGGAATCACTGTCTGCTACATCCGCCATAATTATCTCGCCTTGACTGGATAACAATAAGTTAATTTTTATATTAAAATTTTCTTTGTAAGCTATGCTTTCAGGAATGCTCCAGCATTTTGTGAGCTTGTCTCTTATAGAGTTAATAATTTCTGTTACAACTAATTCATCCTTTTTGCTCTCAACGCTTTTTTCGTTTCCTATTTCATTTTTTGCCCCTCTAACATCCCTTCTTAGTTTTTTCTCTACACTTTTTTTTCTTTTTGGAATTGGAATGAATTCTTTACCCTCGTTAATAATGACTTCTTCTTGCATTTCGATAATTTGCCTCGGTTGTGCTACAACAGTGTGCTCAACTATTTCTTTTTTCCTTTGTGGTATAGGAACAGCTAACGTATCATTCGTTTGGGCTTTTGTTGAAGATAACGAAAAAAGCAAAAAACAACATAAAGACAAAAAAAGAATATAATTCGAATAGAAAAAACGCATATGTTAAGCAGCTTGTTTTACTGGTTTAAAGCTAATATTGCACGTAAAGTCAATATATTTTAGTTGATGGACGAGTTTGAAGTCAATAAGGAATCCCTTCAAAGCTGAAGGCAAGCGGAAGATTGTCTTCTCGACAGACAAAGGAATTGTATAATGGATTAAAAGGAACCGTATGACAAAAATTATAGCAAAAGAATATACAGAATTTTTAGAGCAATTGAAGGATCATATTGCAACAAACCGTTATAAAGCAGCACTTGCAGTAAATAGTAAGCTTATTTTGCTTTACCACCATATTGGTACAGAGATCCTAAAACGCCAAAAAGAACATACCTGGGGAGCTAAGGTAATTGATCAATTAAGTAAGGATTTGAGAAGTACATTTCCAGAAATGAAAGGCTTTAGCATGAGAAATCTGAAGTATATGCGTAAGTTTGCCGAAGAATATCCTGATGTTGAATTTGTGCAGGAGCCTCTTGCACAATTAACTTGGTATCACAATATCACTCTTTTGGAAAAAATAGAAAGTCATGAAATAAGATTATTTTATGTAAAAAAAGCTATTGAACATGGCTGGTCACGTAACATTATGGTGATGCAGATAGAACTTGGACTACATAAACGTCAAGGAAAAGCAATAACTAATTTTAAAGAAAAATTACCATCTCCACAATCCGATCTAGCACATTACACATTAAAAGATCCGTATATTTTTGATTTTTTAAGTATAGGTAAGGATGCTCATGAAAGAGAAGTAGAAAAAGGACTCGTAGGGCATATGGAAAAATTTCTGTTAGAACTCGGTGAAGGATTTGCATTTGTTGGTAGACAATTTCATTTAGATGTTGGTAATAAAGACTTTTATATTGATTTATTATTCTATCATTTAAAGTTACGTTGCTTCGTAGTGATTGAACTAAAAGATAAGGATTTTAAGCCGGAATATGCTGGTAAAATGAATTTTTATCTTTCTGCAGTTGATGATTTACTGAAGCACTCGACAGATCAACCTTCTATAGGGTTAATCTTATGTAAATCTAAAGACGATGTACTTGCTAAATATACACTCCGAGACATGAACAAGCCAATAGGGCTAGCAGAATATCGAATAACTGAAAATCTACCAGAGAACATAAAAACAGCTTTACCGACGATAGAAGAATTAGAAGCTGAATTATCCAAAATTTCAGACGAGGAAAAGTAATGTTACTAAAATCATTCAAACAATTATTTAGCAAACCAAAAGCTCAGTATGAAATGCATCAGGCTCAGGAAGAAGAGTGGCAGCCAATAACTTACTCTCTCATAGCCTTGAAACTTTGGAAGCAAACAGTAACGGAGTAAGTGATTTTTATGGATTACACGCTCTAGGTGCACTATCCTATATATCATACGGTCAATACACTCTAAATGAGATGGAAAGATGAAGGCATCATTATAGCTGCTAAAAAATACGGCGATAAAAACTTAATTCTTTCTCTGTTTACAAAAAATCATGGAAAGCGCAGGGGATTAACTAAGCTAACAAACAATAGCAATTATAAGTTTCAGATAAGTAATCTATTACATGCAGAATGGAGTGCTAAGTTACCTGAAAATCTAGGTTTTTTTAAGTGCGAATTAATCGAATCTCCATTCCATCATTTCTTTCAAGATAGGTTAAAAAGCATTACTATTGTTTCTTTCTCCTCTATTTTAGAAAAAGTGCTTCCAGAAAGTGAACCCTGTGCCATGCTGTATGACAATTTTCGATATTTCATCGATGTAATTAAACACAACAATCAGTCTTGGCAAAGCCATTATCTTAACTTAGAGCTTCTGCTTCTTACGCAATTGGGATTCAAGTTAGACTTATCCAAATGCGCTGTAACAGGTGTTAAGGAAAATTTACAATTTATTTCTCCAAAAACTGGTAGAGCAGTGTCAAAAAAAGTAGGAGATTATTATGCAGATAAACTCCTACCTTTTCCACAAATGTTACATGATGTATACAATAATAACCTACAAAACAGCTACTCATTCCAAGAATTTCAGTTAGGACTGAAAGTCACAGGATATTTTTTAAATAAGTATCTATTTTTGCAGTTAAACGTGAAATTTCCAGAGCTGAGAAACCTCATGTTGTCGCTTTAATCTTAGCAGTCCTACGTCATACCGCGATTCATTCGCGGTATCTCTTAGCATAGATCCAGCTAACAAGTAGCGGGATGACGAACTTATCGTCATGCCACCGCGAACCGTCATACCGTGATTTATTCACGGTATCTCTTAGCATAGATCCAGCTAACAAGCAGCGGGACGACGGTTGTCAGGGTGTCATCCCAGCGCCCCTATGATGTCATCCCAGTGCCCAGACACTGGGATCCAGAAAAGTTTGCTTGTGAACAAGCAAACTAGCATGGAAAGTGGTTACAACGTTTTCGATGAGATTATATGGAAAACTGGATTCCAGTGTCAAGCACTGGAATGACAAGGTATAAACCTTATCGTCATGCTGCCGCGAACCGTCATACCGCGATTCATTCGCGGTATCTCAGCATAGATTCCGCTAACTAGTAGCGGAATGACGGTTGTCGGCAAACTTAAGCCACTTTAGCTATAGCCAGTAACCACTCTATTTCTACCACTGTTTTTTGCTTTATATAAATATTTGTCGGCACGTACTATAAATTCTTTAATATTGTCAAGGTCAGATTCTTGCATTTCTGCAATTCCAATGCTCACAGTTACATCGTGGGTTGTATTTTTATCCGCAAGTATAAAAGGTTTTTTAGCAATAATTTTTCGTATTCTCTCCGCAATAGTATACGCATCTGATACATTGGTATCTGGCATTACAACAACAAACTCCTCACCACCAAACCTAGCTAGTAAATCTGTCACTCTGATATTTTCAGAAATTCTTTTCTGTATTTGCTTTAAAAGTTCATCTCCAGCACTATGCCCAAAACTGTCATTCACTATCTTAAAATAGTCTATATCAAGTATCATAAGAGACAACCTTCTATCCTTTTCCACAGAGTCCTTAACAATGTTTCTTAAGTGTGCATCAAAATATCTTCTATTATAACAGTTAGTTAATGGGTCCTTTATAGACATTTCCGCATTATTAAATAAATTCATTCTCAAGGCATCTTGATATCTTTTGCGTTTTACTTGCGAATTAACCCTTGCTATTAGCTCACCCTCATCCAAAGGTACTGTTAAATAATCATTAGCACCTACATCAAGTGCTTTTACTAAATTGTTTTTATCATAATCCTCAGAAAGAATCAGAATTGGTGTATAACGTGTTTCCACCTTACTACGAAACTCAGAACACAAACGCAAGCCGTCAGTTTTTGAAAATTGCATATCAGAAATGATCAGGTCGTAACCATTCTCAATACCAACCTTCAATGCTTCCATTGGATCACTCAGTATTTTAATTGACCTAAAGCGTTGCTTTAATATATTATATATCTGCTCTGCTTGATGAACATCCTCATCTATAACAAGTACGTTAGCATCAAAAATCTGATTGGAATAATCCATAATACTGTTTCCTGCGACTCCACCAATCTCAGCGTTAGTTTCTCCTCTCAAACGCAATTCATCGATAATCATCTTTAAGCGTGTGAGAGACTTAATTCGTGAAGATAAAGCAGTTTCGTTTATTGGTTTAGTCAGAAAATCATCCGCGCCAGCATTAATACCTTGCACTCTATCATGAGTATCATGCAGCGCAGTTACCATAATTATTGGAATATGGGTTGTCAAGGGATCACTCTTTAGCTCCTTACAAACTTCAAAGCCATTCATCTTTGGCATCATGATATCAAGTAATATAATATCAGGCTGCTGCTTTGCTACTAAATCTATAGCTTCTTCACCATCATGAGCTACGATAACCGTATAGTACTCTGCTTTTAGTCGAGCTTCTAAAAGCTTGACATTAGATAGTACATCATCTACTACCAGAATCTTCGCTGTCATTATCTTTAGATGTATTATCTATATCGTAAGTAGGATAAAGCTTACCATTTTTACCAACTATGTAATTTACTTTCTCAGTATTACACTCTTTATATAAGTCTTCAATTCCGGCATCCTTCAATAACCTTCTGGCTTTTAACCTTACAATTGTAAAATACCTATATATAGTCTTAATAAAATCAATAAATACAGGTACCTTATTTTTATCAAGAACAATTATGCTCACTAAAGCTACAACTAAAATTTCTGAAAGACCTATATTGAACATTTTCCTATGAAGCAAGTACTTTAATCCTTCTGATTATAAATATTAATTTGCTTAAATCAAGTTTAGAAGCAACCATCTCATCTAAAAAACTATTATAACGTTCTATGTAGTCCTTATCATTACAAGCCCAGGTTTGAACCTTATCTTCAGGGTTATCAGTAGCTTTTATGACTTTAACAGCTAGCTTGTGATGGTAATTGCTTAAATCGTCCAATAAATCATTAACTAAGCTGCGATCCCAATAAGAAGAGCGGCTTTTCATCTTGATGGCAATTGTCCTAATCAGATCGAATCTTAACAGCGACTTTAACTCAAAGTATATTTTACCAGCATCAAGAATGGACAAAGATGTCTGTTCAGCAACAGATATAATATCCAGTGCATAAGTAAGAACGCACAGGTCAGCAATTTTTTTTGCTAGATCTTTATCTATATTAAGTTCCACTAAAGAAGTGTATCCATGATTATAGACCTTTAACAGGTGTTCATCTAAAACATCATGGCCTAAAGTTTCAATTGCATCTTTAAATTTTGTAACATCATCCAATTCTACAAAGCTAAGATTTTTTACTAACCAAAACGATACTCTGCCAATAAATTTCTGCACATTTCTCACTATTTGCAAGTATGAGTTAATATCAATTTTTCCATCCAATTCATCAATTTTCTGCCACAGGTTATTTAAATCATATAGGTGGTTAACAACGATATATATGTTAACTGCTTCGTGTACCTTAATTCCAGTATTCTCAACTAAATTATTAATAAATATACAGCCCATCCTATTTACAACATCATTTGCAATGCAAGTGGAGATAATTTCTCTACGAAGTTGGTGTTTTAATATGAAATCCTTAAACTCTGTTAACATCTTTTTAGGAAAATAACCTAGCAAGTAGTCATTAGATATAAGATCTTTTTCAGGCAGATCGGAATGTATAATTTTATTTTTTATTGCTGTTCTAGCATAAGATATTAGAATAGAAAGCTGAGGAGAACTGAAACCTTCTGCACCGGTTAACATCCTTGCTACCTCTTCGTCAGCTGGAAGAAATTCTACGCTTCGGTTTAACAGCCCAGATTTTTCTAAACTGAGCAGTAACCTGTGGTCCTGCTCCAATCTCTCTTTAGCTTGCAAACACTCAAGAAGTAATGCTTTTGTTTCAATTCTGTTGTGGTTCTCAAGCACCTTGGATGCAACTTCATCCACCATACTTGCCAGTATTTCATTCCTTTTTTCTAAAGAAATACCCCCTGCTTTCATAGCTGAAACAAATGCAATCTTAATGTTAACTTCAAGGTCCGAACATATCACTCCGGCTGAATTATCAATAAAATCTGCATTGATATGTCCACCTCTTTCAGCATATTCTATTCTCCCAAGCTGTGTACAACCAAGATTTCCACCCTCTATAAACATAGAAGCTCTAATATCCTTACCGTTTACTCTTAATTCATCGTTTGCTTTGTCACCGACCATGCTATGACTTTCACTCTTTGCCTTAACAAACGTGCCGATTCCTCCGTTCCATATGAAGTCCACTTCTGCTTTGAGTAGATATCTAATCAAATCACTTGGAGATAACGTATCTTCCGTTATGTCAAAGCATTTTTTCATTTCTTGAGAAAGATTTACTTGCTTGCTGCTACGCTCAAATACCCCGCCACCCTGAGAGATCAAATCTTTGTTATAATCCATCCAGGTTGAAAATGGTAACTTAAAGAGACGTTTACGTTCTGTGAAACTCTTTTCTGCATCAGGATTTGGATCAATAAAAATATGCATATGGTTAAATGCGCCGATTAAATGTATATTTTTTGAAAGCAGCATACCGTTTCCAAATAGATCGCCAGCCATATCCCCAATTCCAATAACAGTTGCATCCTGGTAAATATCCTTATTCATTTTCCAAAAATGCCTCTGTGCTGCAATCCATGCACCTCTTGCTGTAATACCCATTTTCTTATGGTCGTAACCTACTGATCCACCAGATGCAAATGCATCGCCAAGCCAAAAGTTATATTCAGAGGCTATCTGGTTGGCATAATCAGAAAATGAAGCAGTTCCTTTATCAGCAGCAACCACGAGATATGGATCATCTTCATCATACCTAATCACATTCTCTGGTGGAATTATTTTACCATCAACCACGTTATCAGTAATATCAAGCATTCCTCTGATAAAACTCTTATAGCACTCAACACTTTTCTCTCTTAAAATATTCTTATCTTTATAAGCTTGCTTTATTACAAACCCACCCTTTGCACCAACAGGGACAATAACCGCATTTTTTGTCATCTGAGCTTTCATGAGCCCCAAAACTTCAGTGCGAAAATCTTCCGTCCTATCCGACCACCTTAAGCCACCACGGGCTAATTTCCCTCCTCTTAGATGTATTCCCTCAAAAAGGTTTGAATAAATATACAATTCACGATACGGACGAGGATCAGGTAAACCATTTATTTTACTTGAGTCAAATTTTGTAGATAAATATGGTTTATCGTCTTGATAATAACTGGTCCTTAAAATAGCCATTATCAAGTTAAATATCGAGCGCAAAACGTAATCATGTGAAACATTGCTGATCTCTTTTAGAAGTTCCTCAATTTTTTCTCTGACAATGTCCGTAGTTTCTGCTCTATCAATGTCTATGTTAGGATCAAATCTTGCATGAAATAGTTGTATCAAATACTTTACTATTTTTGGATGCTCTGAGACTACCTTTTGGATATATTCTGGATTGTAGTTAAATGACGTCTGCTTTAGGTAAGCACTTAACGCTCTAACCAGAAGCACTTCTTTCCACTTGAGCCCAGCAATAATGATCAAACTATTGAAATAGTCATTTTTAATTTCCTTGCTAAACACTTTCGCAAGTGTTATTTCAAATTGCTCTTTTAGAGTAATGTTGTCTATTAATTCATCGACTCTTGACAACACAAAATGGTGTATCCATATTCCACCGTTAATTTCTATGTAATAGCCATTATGAGATAGAATTTTAGCTCCCAAATTCTTAGTGATCCTTAATATCTTCGATAATTCAAGGCCTCCATTGTTTGGAGTATAAACCTTTAATTGATAATTAAGATTATCACGAGTAAGTCTTAAATCGACCTCGCTAACTCCTTTCTTCCTCACTATCTCCAATTTTTTCATATCGTAATATGCGTCATGAGGTTCGAAACTCTCTTGATAGCTTATTGGAAATGCCTTGCAATAACGGATGAATATATCCTCAACAGTGCTAAAAGTATTGTATAAATTGTCTATAAAACGATCTTCCCACTTTTCTGTAATGTTTCTTAATTTGTTTTCGATACGCAAAACTTCATCATCAAGAACGCTAGCATTTTTGGTCTTTAGCACTACATGCAATTTCATCAAATCATATTCATTGATAATGTGATTGTTATAAATATCTGAACTTCCTGCACTTGTCTCATCCTTCAATATGTCACGTATCTTGAACATTAGCCTAGCGCTAGCATAACGCATCGGTATCAGCACTATGCAACTAATAAAATCCCCGACTCTTCTTAAAAATAATCTGACCCTTGGCCTAATCGCAAGAGACATGATCGAAATGCAAATTTTAAATAATTCGTCTTCATTTGATTGGAATAATTCATCACAAGAGAACACTTGCAAAATAGAAATCAAAGCTTTGTTATTGTGGCCCCCGGTTACAAACCCTGCATTTTTTTCTATAACTTTAACTTTATCTCTTATTATTGGAATAGTTCTAATATCTTGGACCTCCGCTACAGAAGTAAATAGCCCGAAAAAACGCCGTTCCTTTACCACATTACCCTGGTCATCAAATTCTTTTACTCCTATACAATTCATGTATGTACGCCGATGGACTATTGAGATTAGATCTGATCTCAATATGTATAGGGAATCAAGGTTTGCAGAAGGAATCAACGTACTTTGACCTACTCTCATCAGGCCAAGGTCCTTTTTGCTGTCACAGACGAGTTTTTCATCTTTACCAGCAATATATTCTTGATAACCTAGAAATACGAAGTTATTATTCTTTAACCAAACTAGAAAATCTTTTTGCTCTTGATTTCGGTCTGGTGTCATTCCAGTGCGTGACACTGGAATCCACGTGTCCTTTTCCTGGATCCCAGCTGGGATGACAGAAAGACTTGCCTCATCAAGTTTCTTGAGCATTAAGTGCCAATCTTTCACAACGCAATTAACCGCTTTCAGCGTTTTCTGTAGAGATTCTTTTAATGTATCAACAAAGCTGTCACTTATACCTTTGATAATTACATATATGACTGACTCTTTGACTCCATTGCTTTCTTCCAAAGAGTAAATCTCGTCTATTAGGCCATCTTTTCTTTTAATGTTAATTATGCTGTTGCTGTAATAGCATATGGTTAAATCGTGCGACTTAATAGTTGCAATAACGGAGTCAACCAAAAATGGCATATCATCGTTTGTTATCTTAATCGTGGTAAAATCGCCTTCTATTCCTGGTATATCATCTATATTGCTTACTACTAACTTACTTTCATCTTTCTCTTTTTGAGAAACAAAATTGTAAGCATCGTTTACAATATATAGCAAAAACTTATCATTGGCTTTTAGGTCGCTTTTATAAACAAAACTATAAAAATACTTAATAAATTTTTTAATTTTTTCTTTATCTTGCTGATTTTCTTGATCAGCTAACTTAAATAAAGACTCAGTGTCAACATTATGATCTATACACATTTTTTTTAACAAAAATACACAGTGAACTTAAACCTTTTTAACTAAGATTTCATTATCAAGAGCGTACACTATTAGCTCATCATTTTCTACTACTTCCCCTGATAAAACTAATTTAGCTAAATTATTTTGAATACACTCTTGTATAACCCTTTTTAAGGGCCTTGCTCCATATTCAGGGTCATAGCCAGTTTGTGCTATTAGTTCTTTAGCTTCCTGCAACAAACTTATACTCAGTTTACGCTTAGCAAGTGTTTTTTGTAAATAAGAAAATTGAACATCTATAATTTTATAGATGTCATCTCTGGTTAAACTGTGGAATATAATAATTTCATCCAGCCTGTTTAAAAATTCTGGACGAAATGCTGATTTAACTATTTGCATCACTTCATTTCTTACAGAATCAACATTCCCTTTTAGCATTATCTCAGCGCCAAGGTTAGAAGTTAAAATCAGTATGGTGTTGCGAAAATCAATTAATTTACCATGACTATCAGTGAGTCTACCCTCATCCAAGATTTGCAGCAATAGATTAAATATATCTGGATTTGCTTTCTCGATTTCATCAAACAGAATAACCTGATATGGCCTTCTTCTTACCGCTTCAGTTAATCTGCCACCTTGTTCATAGCCAACATACCCTGGAGGCGCGCCAATTAACTTTGAAACAGAATGTTTTTCCATATATTCTGACATATCAAAACGCAAAAGCGCTGATTGATCGTCAAACAGAAATTCAGCTAAGGCTTTCGCAAGTTCGGTTTTACCAACTCCAGTTGGACCTAAAAATAAAAATGAACCAAAAGGCTTATTGGTATCTTGCACCCCAGAGCGGGAGCGCCTAACTGCATTACTTATCGCTTCTATTGCATCTTTCTGCCCTATTACTCTTCTTCCTATTTCATTCTCCATGTTAAGGAGTTTTTCCTTTTCACTATGCATCATATTATCAACTGGAATTCCCGTCCACTTTGAAACAATGTTTGCAATATCATCTCCAGTCACTTCTTTCTTTAAGAAACTATCAGTAACCTTTTCCTGATTTTTTAATTCATTCTCAAGCTGAGGGATCACACCATACATCAGCTCTCCTGCCCTTCCCAAATTCCCACTACGCTGAACTAATTCCAACTCTTTTCTAGCGTTATCTAATTTTTCGGCTGTTTCTTGTATTCTAGCTATTTTATTCTTTTCCATCTGCCATTTGCTGTTCAAGTCAGCAAATTTACTGTTTAGATTTTCGATCTCTTCATTTATCTTTTTTAAACGCTGTTTAGAATTTTCATCACTTTCTTTTTTTAGAGCCTCTGCTTCAATCTTTAGCTGTATAACCTTTCTCTCAAGTTCATCAATAACTTCAGGCTTGCTATCCATTTCAATTCTCACCCTACTTGCTGCTTCATCAATCAAATCAATTGCTTTATCAGGTAAAAACCTATCTGTTATATATCTATTGGATAACGTTGCAGCAGCAATTATTGCACCGTCTGTAATTCTTATACCATGATGCACCTCATATCTTTCCTTCAAACCCCTGAGTATTGAAATGGTATCAGTTTCAGTTGGTTGAGAGATAAACACAGGCTGAAAACGCCTTGCAAGTGCAGGATCTTTTTCTATATGCTGACGATATTCATCTAAAGTTGTGGCTCCTATACAGCGAATTTCTCCACGCGCAAGAGCAGGCTTCAGCAGATTCGAGGCATCCATTGCACCACTTGTTGCTCCTGCTCCAACTAAAGTATGAAGCTCATCTATAAACAAGATAACTTTTCCCTCCGCTCTCGAAAGCTCATTAATAACTGCTTTTAACCTTTCTTCAAATTCTCCTCTAAACTTAGTGCCAGCAATTAGTGCTCCAAGATCCAAAGCTAAGACCTTTGCATCATGCAAACCAAGTGGTACATCGTTTGCAACAATTCTATTTGCAAGCCCCTCAACTATTGCAGTTTTTCCAACACCAGGTTCACCGATCAGCACTGGATTATTTTTTGTCCGCCTCAGTGATACCTGCATAGTTCTTCTGATCTCTTCATCACGACCAATTACAGGATCAAGCTTTCCTTGCATAGCAAGCTCTGTAACATCTTTTGTATATTTCTTTGCCGCATTTAATTTTTCCTCACTGTTTGGCGAGTCCGCACTGCTGCCCTTTCTCATTTCTGCAACAACTGAGTTCAGTTTTTGTGGAGTCACACCATTCTCTGCCAGAATTTTGCCTACAGTATCATCTTTTTGTGCAGTGAGGCCCTGCAGTAAACGCTCGACAGCAACAAATGAATCTTTATTTCTCTTTGCAATACCAATTGAATCTTCAAAAACTTTTGCTATTTCTCTTGAAAGTTGAAGGCCACCACTTCCTGGACCTTCAATTACTGGCAACTTTTTTATTGCACTATCCACAGCATCGGAAATACTCTGCACATTTCCACCACAAGCGTTTATCAAATCCTGAACTAAACCTGATTCATCTTCAAGCATCACTTTTAGTAAATGCTCAGGCATAAAAATCTGATGCCCAGCTCCCAACGCTTTCATTTGAGCACTTTGAATTAGACTTTTTGCTTTTTCGGTAAATTTATTTAAGTCCATAACACCAGTTAAATTCGTATTTGCTGATGTATATAACAACTGATTTCATAAATTTAAACCTAAAGTTGTTTATTGTTAGGTATGAAATTTAAAACTTTCTTAAAAAAGGAACTATCATAGTAACCATACAAATATCTTGTATCTCAAGACCTTTGGTTTTTGTTGCTGAAAATGGTTGTATTATTTAAGTTATTAACAATATACAATACTAAGTTAATGTAATTTATTTGGAGATGACAGGAAAATTTATTGTAACTTTATATTTTAAATAGAATAAAGTTCTTTTGTTAGTATTGTCCTTTTTGTAAAAAATATTCCTAATTTCTTCATCATTTCTGTGGGTAAGGTCATCTGCTTCTCTACCTCAAGTGGTTAACAAAGTTTCTTGTCACGAGGGACCAAATGGAAATCTGCTCGTTTTCACGCGAATTAATGTTACAAATTCTATACATTTCGTTACAAAATGGCATTCGCTTTCTCCATTATCCTTTACCTGCATTTTCATCAGCGTTCCTTGCGGTTTGCTTGCCATATAGGCGGAAATACAGGCTTACCCTGTTCCTTCTGTCATACAACAGTGGGTTAGGTGACTTCTCTATACCGGTGATTTGCGTACATCCAGAAATGAAAAATGTCACATTACCTTTTGGTCGGAGCTTATCAGCATCTTTAGCTCTTTAATCGTTACGATACTTATGAAGCTTCACTTACGTTCACCATACCACTAAGCCTAGCTCTCCAACCACATGATGCTTGTAGTTTATGCTCCTTTCACGATTGAGCATCTTCTTTTTCAAGAGGAGGTTCATTGTCCGCATCGCTTGGCACCAACCGGTTACCCGATTCGCACTGATGCATAGACTCAGATGGCAAAACATCTGGTTTAATAAGTTTTAGAACTCTTTTAGTTTCTTTCTGAAGGAATTCCTCTCCTTTTAAACAATATGACCGAAGACTTTCAGGTCGCACCATTTCAATAATTAGCTGGGTTCCAGCAGAATCAGTACAGAAAACATCAACAATACTTTGTTTTTTAGAGGCAATCTCAGCATCCATGATAGTGCTGAGAAATTCTATTTCTTCTATTTCATCTTTGCCAGCGAAGCCCAATATATCATTGAGAAAGTGAATGAGAATATCTTTATTTTTCTCAGTGCCAAATATTCTCTTGAACGCGAAATTGTTTTTTGGATCGAGAAATTTCGAAAAGGCCATAATTAAATACAATTAGGAGACGAATAATTATACACTATTTTTCGCAAATGTTCAACCTCTGATTACTCCTTATTCTTTGCCCTTCCTGCACGCTTACGTTCATTTGGATCAAGGAATTTCTTGCGTAAACGTATAGATTTTGGAGTTACTTCCACCAATTCATCATCATCTATATACGCTATCATATCCTCCAGTGTCATTATCTTTGGTGGAGTGAGCTTTATAGCTTCATCACTACCTGAAGCTCTTACGTTTGTTAATTGCTTACCCTTTAACACATTTATCTCCAAATCATTGTCACGGCTATGCTGGCCGACAACCATGCCACAATATACCTTATCCTGTGGCTTAATAAACATAATTCCCCTGTCTTGCAAATTGAAAATTGCATATGCCACAGCCTCACCCTTATCTGTAGAAATTAAAACTCCATTGCGCCTTCCAGAAATTGGACCTCTATGTGGAGCATAACTGTGAAATAAACGGTTAATTATGCCTGTGCCACGAGAATCAGTTAAAAACTCTCCTTGATAACCGATTAATCCTCTTGATGGCACTAAAAACGTTAATCTTGTCCTGCCATTACCAGAAGGTCTCATGTCAGTTACTTCACCTTTACGGAAGCTGAGTTTTTCCATGATGATTCCACTATATTCATCATCTACATCAATTACTACTTCCTCTATAGGTTCAAGTTTTTTACCGCCTTCTTCTTTAAATAACACGCGAGGGCGTGATACCGAAAGCTCAAAACCTTCTCTCCTCATATTTTCAATTAACACTCCAAGCTGTAACTCACCACGCCCACCTACTTCAAATGCTTCACCGCTTGGTGCCAAAGTCACAGTAATTGCAACATTTGTTTCTGCTTCCGCATATAAACGATCCTTTATAGCAGTTGAAGTAAGCTTTGTACCTTCTTGCCCAGCAAAAGGTGAATCATTAACGCTCAGAGTAATCGCCATTGTTGGCGGATCAACTGGAGTTGAGCTTACTGCAGTTGTAACTTCTGGTGCTGCTATAGTATCTGAAACCGAAGCTTCCTCAAGTCCTGCAATTGCAATTATGTCTCCCGCCACAGCTTGTTCTACTGGAATGCGTTTCAAGCCAGAAAATGAGAGCAACTTAGTTAATCTTCCTCGTTCAATTACTTTGCCATCGAGGTCAAGCACCTTAAGATCTGAATTGACTTTTGCAATGCCCTGATAAACCTTTCCTGTCAATATTCTGCCAAGAAACTTATCAGACTCAAGTAGAGTGACCAACATAGCAAAAGGTGCATTTTGATTATAAACAGAAGGTTTTATATAATCTATAACCGTTGAAAATAATGGGCTTAAATCTTTTCTTTCATCAGAAAGCTCCTTAGCACACCAGCCATTTCTACCTGAAGCATACAACACTGGAAAATCTAGCTGCTCGTTGGTTGCATCAAGGTTAAAAAATAACTCATATATTTCATTTAATACTTCATCAATTCTGCTATCTGGTCGGTCGACCTTATTGATTATCACAATTGGCTTCAAATTTGCTTTTAGTGCTTTTGAGAGCACAAATTTTGTTTGTGGCATGGGACCTTCTGCAGCGTCAACCAGCAGCAACACACCATCTGCCATGCACAATACCCTTTCCACTTCCCCACCAAAGTCCGCGTGCCCTGGCGTGTCAATAATATTGATCTTTTCATCGCCCCACATTATTGATGTACATTTTGCAAGTATTGTAATTCCGCGTTCACGCTCTTGATCACCACTATCCATCACTCGTTCTTGAACTTCTTGATTCTCGCGGAATGTGCCACTTTGTTTTAACATGTTATCAAGTAAAGTAGTTTTACCGTGGTCAACGTGTGCGATTATTGCTATATTTCGGATCGATTTAAATTCGTTCATTTTCTATCATTTCAAAATTAATTTAGTAATAAGTATACATAAAATACACTTGGAGTAAATAACTAAAGCTGTGTATAAATGCTGTGTTTCCAAGATATTATAGGATTACTTTGTTAAATATTCCCTACTCCCAGGTTTTGTTATGGGTAGTTGTTTTAATTCACTTGGAAGTTCTTCCTCACTGTAGTTTTTGATGTTCAGTTCAATCAAAGATATGACAGGAAAAGGCAGTTTCGTTTCACTATTTCTCTTTATCAAAGAAGCTTCAGCAACAACTTTACCTCCTTCCCCTTCTGCACATTCCACTGCTTCAAGTGAAGATTTACCTGTGGTTATTACATCTTCAATGAGCAATATTTTCTCACCCTTTTTGATCTTAAATCCACGGCGTAATTCAAACTTACCATTAACGCGCTCGCAAAACATTGTCTTTATTCCAAGCTGCCTGCCAATCTCATAACCCACAATTATTCCACCAATTGCAGGAGATAATATTAAATCTATGGAGCTATTTAATTCTTTTTTTATTTTATCTGCTAATAATGCGCAAACTTTCATGGCTCTGCTTGGATTTTCAAAAATCTTCGCACACTGTATGTATGTGTCACTATGCAGCCCGGATGATAAAACAAAATGCCCATGCAAAATTGCTTCTGCTTCTTTAAATTCTTTTATTATTAGGTTATTTTCGTCTAATATCATTTTTTAAGTTTCACTATTACATTCTTTATTAATTATCTGAGTGATACAAACATCAGACCACACATTTATTGCAGTTTCAAACATATCGATGATTGTATAAATAGGCAAAATCAGTCCCATAATATGCAGAGGAACATTCATCGACATGAGATAACTGGTTGCCATAAAATAGCACCCCATCGGCACTCCAGCGTTACCAATTGCAGCCCCTGTAGCTAAAAAAATCCATATCAACATTTCGCTTAAGGAAAATACGTATCCGTTCATTTCTGCAACAAACATTACAGTGATTAGTATAAATGCAGCACATGCATTCATGTTAATTGTTGTGCATATTGGTAAAATAAAAGACGATAATTTCTTTGGCACCTTTAGCTTGTTCTGCACACATTCTATAGTTGTTGGCAATGTTGCACTGGATGATTTAGAAAAAAACGCAAGTGTGAGTGCTGGCATAACCCCTTTCAGCGTTTGAATTGGTGATATGCCTTTATACCACATAAATAGCGGTAAAATCAGAAATGCCTGCACAAAATTTGCAGACATTATGCAAACAAAATACCATAAAAGATTGTAGAACTCACTACCGCCTTTTAATTCATGCAAAAAACATGTAATAAAAGACCAAACAGCAAGCGGAATAAATTTTAATAACCCTTGAGCAATTTTAAGTAGCGTATCAAAAAGTGCAGAGAATACTTGATATAATATATCCTGCTTTTCTTTTGAAAGTGAAACAATAGCTCCACCCATCAAAAAAGCGATTAATATGCTACCAATCATATTATTTTCAAGAAAAACTTGCACAAAATTAGAAGGAATGAGTGATTTTAAATATGAAAAATAACTGTGGTTATTGCTGTTAATACTCCCTATTGTATTACTTATGAAATTTTTTCTTGCTGGATCTATTAACAAATAAAACGATAATGCAACAAACGCAGCTATAATAGTTGTAAGCAGAGTATAAAATAGTGTTTTCTTAACTAAGACTTTGATTTCAATTGAGTCTTTGAGCCCGGAAATTGTGGAAACTATGGATAAAAAAACCAGAGGTAAGCTTATTAATTTGAGCAAGCTGATAAAGATATCACTAAATAGCTTTGCTATTTCAAATATGATTTCATTGTTTAGGTAGTAAGCAACTATTGCAAGCAGTATAGAAAAAAGTATTGCAAACTTGTGCATTGAAAATAAAACTTCAAAGTAACATTATACAATAATTTTGCTGTTTTGGAATCAGATTGATAGACAAAATAACTTTACAGATTAGGGAAAGATAAGAGGATGTGTTTATTCGGAGACAGTGTAAGATTTCTTAATTTAAATTTAGGTGCACTTAGCCCATTCTGGTGATAACAAATTGGAATAGATAAGATATGATAACTAACTCTTCTGCGAGTATATAGTTTTGCCGGACACAACAGTACGTACTACGTGTCCTTTTACTTTGCGACCATCGAAAGGAGAATTCTTTGATTTACTAGCAAAGTTGTCAGTTTTAATTTCCCATTCATGATTGAGGTCAACTAAAATTAAGTCTGCAGCAAGGTTTTTTTGTATACGACCACGTGGTATGTGTATTATATCTGCAGGCTTATATGTCAATTTTGCAAGCACATCAAGTAGACCCATTTGCCCACTGTGATAGAGTTCAAGTGAAAGGGGCAGCATTGTTTCAAGACCAACAATACCAAATGCAGCATTTTCAAGTGGTAGATCTTTAGAACTACGATCATGCGGAGCGTGATCAGTTGCAATGCAATCAATCACACCTGTCTTTAAACCTTCAACCATAGCTAAACGATCTTCTTCAGTGCGAAGCGGCGGATTCATTTTTGCAATTGCTCCATGTTGTTTTACTATATCTTCAGTCAAAGTGAAGTGATGAGGGGTTACTTCGCACGTAACATTTAATCCCAAATCTTTTGCACGTTTAATAGCATCAAGTGAATCTTTTGAAGAGACATGTAGAATATGGTAGTGCACATTTTCCATATCCTTCATTAGCAGTATATCACGATTTACCATAACCGATTCTGACGCACTCAAGATCCCCTTTACTCCCAATTCTTCAGAAATTTTACCTTCGTTGATTGCGCCACCAGCAGATAAATTTAAATCTTCTGCATGTTGAGCAATAGGAACATTCAGCATACTTGAATAAAGCAGCGCCTGTCTCATAATCATTGGGTTCATAACTGGCATGCCATCATCGGTGAACCCAACCGCACCTGCTTCCTTTAAAAGTGCCATTTCAGTCAGGTGTTCTTCCGAAGTGGTGATTTTAGCGTAAAATTCAACGTTTACATGTGAAGTTTCAAGTGCTCTATATTTCAAATATTTAGCCAAAATAACGCTATCAATTGCTGGAACAGTGTTTGGCTGACAAACTACAGTTGTAACTCCCCCCGCAGCTGCAGATTTGCTGCCTGTATATATAGTTTCTTTATGTTCCTGGCCTGGTTCACGAAAATGTACGTGAATGTCAATAAGGCCTGGCATTAGAACAAGCCCTTTACAGTCTATTGTTTCATCAACTCCACTTGTTGAAAATAATGATTCACCAAAGTCAACAATTTTATCCCCTTCAGTCAATAATGAACCTTTTATATCAAGTTTAGTTTCCGGGTCGATAATACGAGCATTAGTATACGCAATTTTATAGCCTTCCTTTTGCCCTGTTTGCAACAAATCCCAAGTTTGAGTCATTATATTTGAGTATCGATTATAAAATAAATCTAAAGTTTTTTTAATAAAACACAACCAAATTAAAACACAGACTAAGAGCTGTCTTGAATTAAAGTGCTTTCATTACCCTAAAGATTTGGTTCTTATAACCTAGTTAGCTCAGTTTTAACGTTAATGTGTGAAGCTCTGAGTTCTGTTGAAGGATTTTCCAGCTGAATATCTAGCTCATTCTGTATGTTCGATAAACAAATTAAAGCTGAATCAAAAATTTCATCACACTGCTTTGCTTCATGTATATCATCAATTATTTCCTCGAATTCTTCCACATCATCCATTTCTTGCGGCGCACTTTTTAATATCGCTTTTATTTGGTTTAAGTTTTGACGAATTTTCTCCTGATATCCAACAATTCTCTCTTGATATATATCAATCATTTTTTGACATGCGTTGCCTCTAAATGGATGTTCTTTTTTCTC
Source organism: Wolbachia endosymbiont (group A) of Opomyza germinationis (assembly GCF_964264765.1). NCBI lineage: Bacteria > Pseudomonadati > Pseudomonadota > Alphaproteobacteria > Rickettsiales > Anaplasmataceae > Wolbachia > Wolbachia endosymbiont (group A) of Opomyza germinationis. The sequence continues at coordinate 647,878 of NZ_OZ183482.1, read as the reverse complement.
TTTTATGTAAGAACTTTGAAAGTCTTTACAGTTAAGGATTGCTTCTCTATGTTTTTTTATGTCATTAATTGCGCTGATTATCGACTTATCTATTTTCTTTAAATTTTCTTCCCGTTCTTCTCTTTTAATTATACTTTTGGATTCATTTTTTATCTGGTTCATTTTGTCATACAGGTTTCTGCATCCTTTGTAAGATGCCATTGGTTGTAACATTCCTTCTTTTACACCTTTATTGTAAAAATTCTTCAACTCATCACTTGATAGTATTGTTATAGCATCTTCCCTTTTACCTTGTGATTTAGGATACTTTTTATTCAATAAACTAACATGATTTAACAAGAAATCTCTAACTAGCCCTTCTTTTTTTACTTCGGATAATCTTTCTAGTGTTTCTATATATTTCAGAGTTTCCGCAAAGAGCTGTCCACCAGAGGGAGCAAATCCTTGAAGTGATTTACTCTGTGCTTTACAAAAATCGGTTTGTAAAAAATCTTCAGCTTGTTTTTTTATTACTGAAAGTTCATTAAAGGCTTTTTCTGGATTGATTTTTCTCAAAATACTAATAGCTTTTCTAATCGCTTTTTCTCTCTTTTTATTATCTTGCTTTTCATTTAATATGAGATGTTCAGTTTTGGTAAAAGCATTACCTTGATCACTCTTTGCAATGTTACAAACGATGTTTTTTACAACTTCTTCGGTTGCTGCATAATCTATTTCTTTTGCAAAGCAGTCAACAAATGATTGCCAAACTTTTTTATTAACAAGTTTACTTGTCTTATTTTCAAAATCTTCTATATCTTTGAATCCTAAAATAGTATAGAGATTTTTTTCGATTATTGGTTCGGCATGTTGTTTTGCCACTTTACCTTTTATATTGAATGGAAATTTACTAATCTTAGTTGTACCCACAATATTACCTCAATATTAACGCTATCTATAAAAGTATAAAGATTTAATATTTAATTTTTAATTAATACTAGCACAGCTAACTACGGGAGCATTATGCTAGCATCAATTAACACTTTAACTTCTAACTTGTCATCAGTAATATTGTTTATATAAAAACTATAATTTTTTATGCCTGAACTTGGGAATATATTGCTATTGCTAGCCTGCTTATTGTCTTTGACATATTTGTTTTTACCGCTTAGTTCTTGTCGGTTTATTACCACTGCCATATTTTTTTGTGTATCAGCGTCAATGGCTATTTTGATCTACTGCCACATTACAAATGATTTTTCACTTGAAAACGTATACTACCACTCACACACAACAAAACCTTTGATCTACAAGATTTGTGGTGTTTGGGGAAACAAAGAAGGGTCCATGTTGCTTTGGACCTTAGTGCTTGTCATGTATTTATTACTAATGGATATTTATATACCTTCTGTCATCCCAGTTTCCCCCTCTGTCATCCCAGTCTCTTCTTCTGTCATCCCAGTGCCCAGACACTGGGATCCAGACAATTTAATTGCAAATGAGTACATCAAATGGCAGTGTAATAAAAACTGGATTCCAGTGTCAAGCACTGGAATGACACCAGAACGAACTAATGGTAGTAAATTAAAAAAAATATCTCTTATCACTCATGGGCTGATTTGCTTTTGTTTTTTGCTGTTCACTTTAATTGAATCCAGCCCCTTCACTAAAATGCCAGGCATTGAAACAGATGGATTGGGTTTTAATCCGATATTGCAGGATATAGGCCTTGCTATTCATCCACCGATATTATATTTGGGGTACCTTGGATTTAGCGTTCCTTTTTCGCTCTCTATAGCTGGATTAATTTTAAATACTGAAGGAAATGTTTGGGCTAAAATTGTCAGGCCTTGGGTACTTATTTCTTGGTCGCTGCTCACTTTGGGCATCAGCTTGGGTAGCTGGTGGGCATATCGCGAACTTGGGTGGGGTGGATTTTGGTTTTGGGATCCAGTGGAAAACGTTTCTTTGATGCCGTGGCTAATTGCAGTAGCGCTGACACATTTGTTGCTCGTGGTACGGAATTTCAATGTTTTAAGGAACTTTGCTATTTTACTTACGCTTACAACTTTTATATTGAGTGTGACTGGAACATTTCTAGTCCGCTCAGGAATACTTACCTCAGTGCACACGTTTGCAGATGACCCAAGATATGGACTATATATATTAGCTCTACTTGGTGTAATTACAGTCAGTAGCTTAGTAATATTTGTAGTATTTACGAGAAAAAATCACACGCCTGCGATGTCATTCCAATGCTTGACACTGGAATCCAGAAAGAAACTTGCTACTCAAGTGACAGAGGGTAGAAGATTCTTTTCACGCTTTACGATGATACTGATGAACAATTTATTATTCATCACTGCCTTTTTCATCGTGTTCGTTGGCACTTTATACCCTACAGTGCTTGAGTATTTAACCGGTGAATTAATTTCAGTTGGAGCACCATATTACAATTCTTTATTTAACTCTATTGCACTAGCTATTCTAGTGCTCACCATGATCGGGCAATACTGCAGTTGGCAGGGAAATAGTCTATTGCCAATATTCCGTGAATATAGATTTTCATTCTGCAGTGCTGCAGCTATTTTGCCGTTTATCTTTCACATGGAGCTAATAATTGTGCTATCAATTACTATCTCCATAGCATTATTAATCTTTGTTTTAGAAGCATACAGTAAAAGAATTCGTTTATTTAAGGTAGCATTTGGTGAATCAATTTTATTAGCAAGAAGAGTTTCTAAGTCCTACTATGCAATGATGCTTGCTCATGCTGGAGTGGCAATTCTAGTGCTTGGTATAGCTTATTCAGTTGGTTGGCAGGAGAAAAAAGAAAATTACTTAAAAATAGGGGATAGCATAACAGTCAATAAATTTAAAGTTACTTTACGCAATATTGAGCTAATAAAAGAAAAAAATTTCCATGCAGTGAGGGGTACAATGGATATCAGGAATTTGCTGAATAATAAGATATTAGGTGAAGTAACTCCTGAATATAGATTTTACCTTGCGGAAGGTCAGAAAAATGTTGAAAGCAGTATCTACCACAATTTGCTTTCTGATATTTATGTTGTAATTGGAGAGATTGATAAGAGTAAGAGCAAAATCGCAGCCAAAGTGCACTATAAACCTGGAATGTCTATAATCTGGCTTGGATCCTTTCTTATCGCTTTTGGTTCGCTCCTTGCTGCTTTTCCTTTTAGTGGACGAGCAAGGATTGTCTAGCTGTCGTGGATTTATTAACAACGCTCCTAGGTCCAGAGTGCAACGTATGAGAAATTACCGAGCTATAGATACTGATTTGCAAAGGTTAGAACCAAAGAAAGTTATATTTTTTTATTGACAGACCTATATATTACGATATTCACTAAGGGATTAGTGAGTAATGGTTATACAATATGAATGGTGGGGTATCAGGCAAGGAAAAAGTTATACGCACTCCTTTCGATTTTAAGGAGCCTTACAGCGATTGGCGTCAAATTTTTAAACGTCCTAATCAACAGTATAACCCTTCCAACTATGATTCGTCGAGCGAAATAAATGAACACGATATAGAAACTCAAAAGATTGAAGAAGGTGATGGCCATGATTCAGGTATTAGTTCCGATGATGAGGATGACCGGACAACTTATACAGCAGTACAATTAACTAATGATTCTCTTGATAGCCAAAGATATACAGGAATATGCATTCCAACACCAACTGATGGTTGGGTAGGTGAAAATAATCATCAGACTGGTTTATCAGGTGATTTGCCAGACGTGAGTAATAATCCACAAATTTTTGAAAGTACTGATTCAGTACAGCTAGATAATATTGTTTTTAGCAATCTAATTCAGCTTTCCTTGATTAGTCAAGAGCATAATTCTACCTGCAATGATCATGTAATTTGTGATTCAGGTCACAATTCTGACGATGAGGATCAGATTCCAGAGGACTTTCCTTCAAGGAAACGAGTACGATCGATTGAAATTGATCAGTTTGAACCGTTGTACAAGAAGAGGAAAATAGAAGCACAAAATAATCAAAAATATACAGAAAATGTATGTAATCCAACAAATGGTGGTTTGTTAGGTGAAAGTGATAATCCACAAACTTTTGAAAGCGATCCTTTACAGCATGGTAGTAATGGTTTAGGTTATAACTTCAATGGTTATAGTCAAGCAACTTATAGTAAATTAAGTGCTTCAGATCAAGAAGAGGGTCAAGGCTATTCTTTAGGTGGTTCTTGTGAAAATAAAGAAAATTTGACAAAGGGCGCTGGTGGTAGTAATCAGACTTTTGAAGGTGAACAGAAAAGCTCAGAATTTCCGAAAGTTGACAATTGGTCAGATAGTGATGGGAACTCAGAAGATAGTTCGGACTCAAAAAAGGGTTCGTACTATAGTTCAGGTAATCTTGATTCAATGGAGTTAACAGATGATTTGGATTCAGAAAATGATCGGGACCTAGAAGATGATAATCCTTTTCTAAAAGACTCACTTTTTATGAAACTAAAAATGTCGTTAACTCAAAGTAAACAGGATCTGATTGATAAATGCTGTGGGGAGGTGAGAGGTATAACAGAACAAAATGAACAAAAAGATATAAAAAATACTCCAGAAAGTATTAAGTGCATAGTAGCTAAATACTTAGAAAAAGAAGTAATGTTAAATTTAAAATGTAGTTGTTGTAACAAAACTGTAACAAATACAGTATTTGAAGAAATAAAAGATCTTACTAGTGGTAGTCATATAAGTAACAGAAGTAACACTTTTGTATTTGATAACTTTCCCTATCAAAGTAAAGATAAAAACTGTAACAAAGAAAGTAAAGGTCAAAACTGTAACAAAGAAAGTGAAGATCAAAACTGTAATAAAGAAAGTGAAGATCAAAACTGTAACAAAAAAAATGAAGTGTCCGAAGAGGACATTATCAAAAGCATTGTTAGTAATTTATTGTTAGAAGGTGGGAAAGTAAAACGCCATAATTTTTTCGATGGGAATGAGTTTGAGCAGATAGTTACTTGTAATGGATTTGATGATGGTCTTTCTGAGAAATGTAAGGAAATTGAAAGCAAGCTAAAAGGTTTAGCATATGAAAGTATTGTAAACAAAAGCAAGCAGACTCAAAATGTATTAGGAGTAGACAAGGATAATAGATATTTTTGTATAGAGTACTCGCAAGATAGTATTGTTGAAGTTGCAGAAATCCTAAACAATGAAAAAGCCAAAGACTTAAATTTAAGAGTTGGCATACTCAAAATTGGAGAAAGTGTAGTAAGAGTTGAAAATGTAGAAGAAATAGGGGGAAAAAGAAATTACATGGATGTCTCAAAAGGTGGTATTGAAATGTCTTTTACTACTGAGGTAGGAGAGATAAGTATTTATCTAAGTCCTAGTGAGAAAGGCAGCAATAAAATAAAAGTGGAGATTGATGGGGAAAACAGAGCAAGGCTTAATGAGTTAAAAAATAGGGGAAAAAGTTTAGGGGAAAACTGTCTTTTAGGAGGAAAAAGTGTTGAGGAAGCTATAGAGCATGAAAGTTTTGAAAGATATGGCAGTGTACCTAACACTGCTATGAAGGAACCTAGCTTAGGTTGCGTTGCTAACATAGCAAGGGGGGGATAAGCTTGCAGAGATAAAATGATGGGCCAAATTGGCAGTATTTCGCTTTTGTAATGTACTTCAAAATGGTAGTATGCAAGCTAGATAGAACTTAATTGACAGACAAGAATTAACTGATGGAAAAATTGACATAATCAAACAATCACAGAATAAACTAGTGAATTTTTTGAAAAGTATATAAAATTCAAGTTTAAGTAAATAGCATGGCACTTAGACTCATTCCAGACAACCTCGATATCAAGTTTAGTAAATATAGGGATTTGACTGCATTAATTAGCATTATTCTTATCATCTTTTCAATATTCACTGTTGTGCTGCATGGAGTGAACTTAGGCATAGACTTTGCAGGCGGAATTTTGATAGAGATAAAATCTTCAGATGAGAATCACTCTATTCTCGATGCATTAAAAGAAAATGGTTTTACAGTGCAGAGTTCAAAAGCGGGTGATAATTTAGTCATGCGTTTTAAAGATGAAGGAGATGAAGATAAAATCAAAAAGATAAAAAGCATACTAGAAGAAAAGCTGGGGAGCTCAATAAGCTATCGTAAAATAGACTATGTTGGCCCACAAATAAGCTCAACACAAATATTTGAAGGAATGTTATCCATGTTGATCGCGATTGTTGGAATATTTTTTTACGTTTGGTTTAGATTTAATTGGCAATGTGGATTCAGTGGAATAACAGCACTGATTCATGACGTGATTTTAACTGTTGGTTTTATTAGCCTAACTGGCATTGAGTTTAATATTTCATCAGTTGCAGCTCTCCTTACTGTCATTGGTTATTCAATCAATAACTCAGTAATTATATATGATCGGATTCGAGAGTATCGCAGGAGTGGTAAAAGTGGGCGGATGAGTGAGGTAGTAGATGCAAGTATCAACGCTACATTATTTCGCACTATATTAACTTCTGGTACAACCCTTCTTGCTGCTCTTCCTTTGGTATTAATCTGCACAGATGCAGTGAGAGACTTCAGCTTGATCATTTTTTTTGGTATTTTGATTGGCACTTGTTCTGCAATATTTATTTCTGCTCCTATATTGACCTACAGAGCTTTGATAAGTAGATTGTAGAAGTGTTTAGTCGCGGTATAATATCAACTTATTATCTCTTATAGTGAAATGAAAATACCTTAAAAAGCTCATTCCAAGTAGTGAATGAGACATAGAATGAGTGTTAACGCTTGCCTGTACATCATTAATCAAAAAATTTCCTATTTTAACTTGAGGTATTTGAACCACTCCAGCTTTTATTTGACCTTTCGCAGTTTCATATATTTTAAAATCCTGAACATTTTGTAAGTTAATACCAACATGTAATGCGTCTTTTTGTGATAGAACAATATCGGTTGCTCCAGTATCAAGCAAAAACGTTATATTGCGATCATTGACTTGAGCCTGAATATAAAAGTGTCCATCATATGACTTCGTAAATTCAATACTTCCACTATTCTGACCGCTATTTTGAATTCTTCCTTTATATGGTAAAAAAGTACTGAGAAATCTATCGCTTAGTTTGTCCCTTTGTGAATCAATAAGCATTGCAGTAGTGGCTATTATTAGCAACCAAATAACTAGATTTTTCACCGCGTTCATATTGTTAAAATTTGAAGCTATTAAAATAAATTTTAAAGATCAGCGTTAAAAGTTATTATTAAAAATAAGTAAATTTCATTGTTTTAGTACAATATTTAGTATACACTTTAAGAAGATATGTTTGATTTAATTTCATGTCAGAAGCAAAAAGTTTAATTTTGGCAGCTATCCTTTCCATGTTAATCATGGTGTCTTGGCGTATTATTTATGATAATTTTTTTAGTACAAACCAAAACCAGCCATTGATTGAAAATATTGAACATATCGAATCTTTTAACGACCTTGCTCCTATAATATACCAAAATCGTTCTGAAATTATTAATTCTACTCGAGAACAGAGGGTTAGTTTAACCAATAACATGATTAAAGGATCAATTTCTCTGAAAGGTGCAAGGTTTGATGACTTAATTTTAACTAATTACCACTTAGAACCGAGTTCTTCTTCTCCACAAGTGGTGTTACTGTCACCTGCAGAATCAAAAGATGTATATTTTGCAGAATTTGGGTGGCTCGATCCGAGTAACAAGATTAAAGTTCCAGATTCTAAAGCAGTCTGGCGAGCAGATAAACTTAATCAAAAAGAGGTCAATTTATCTTGGGACAATGAGAATGGCATTTTATTTAGAATGAAAATTAACCTCGACGATAATTACATGTTTAAAGTTGAGCAAGTTGTTGAAAATAATACAAAGGATAATGTAGTTTTGGTTCCTTATGGTAAAATTAACCGTAAACGTGACAATATCAACGAATCTTATTGGATATCCCATGAAGGAGTACTGGGTGCATTTGATAATAAACTAGAGGAGTGGACATATAAGGATATTTCCAAAAAACATTTAATAAAAGCAAGCACGAGTGAAAAAAATTGGTTTGGTTTTGCTGATAAATACTGGCTCACAGCCATCATACCTGAAAAATCTGATAAAATAAATGTAAGCATTAAACACACAAACGTTAATAATACTGATAAATTCCAAGTAGATTTTGTCAAACCTTACAAGAGCATACTTCCTGGTGCAAGCGTTTCTAATGTGAATTATTTTTTTGCTGGAGCAAAAAAGTTGAATTTACTGGATTCTTATAAGGACACTCTCAATATACCCCTGTTTGATAAAGCTGTAGATTTTGGTGTTCTTTACTTTATAACTAAACCAGTGTTTTTACTGCTTGAATATTTTAACTTCGTTTTAAAAAATTTTGGCTTAGCAATATTATTGCTGACTTTAGTAATCAAATTTTTGATGCTTTCCTTATTTAATAGATCATATATTTCGATGTTTAAGGTAAAAAGCCTGCAGCCTGAATTAACTCGTATAAAAGAGTTGTATAAAAATGACAGCTTAAAGCAGCATAAAGAGACAATTGCATTGTTTAAGAGAAACAACGTAAATCCAATGTCGAGCATTTTTCCCATGCTAATACAAATACCGGTATTTTTTGCTCTATATAAAGTATTATTTGTTACTATAGAGATGAGGCATGCTCCTTTTTTTTTATGGATTAAGGATCTTTCAGCTCCTGACCCAACGAACATCTTTACATTATTTGGGTTGTTTAATTATAACTTTCCTATTTCTATAGGCATTTTACCTATAATTTTCGGTGCCACCATGATAATTCAGCAGAAGCTAAGTGAGAAAGATCAAACCAGTAAAGATGATATTCAAGTAAATGTTATGAAGTTTTTACCTTACATTTCTGTCTTTATTTTTTCTTCTTTTCCTGCCGGCCTGGTAATATATTGGATATTTAGTAATATTATAACTCTAATTCAACAGTCATTAATAAAGTTGTTTTTAACAAAAAAAGTGGTAGTAAATGTCGAGAATACTAATAGTTAATTCGATTTATTATACTGAAATAGCGAACCTTTTGCTTGAAGGTGCAATTGATAAATTAAAAGGCAGTAATGCCAGTTACGATGTAGTTGAGGTTCCTGGTACATTTGAGATACCAGCTACAATTCTTTTTGCAGTCAAGAGTGGGCATACTAATTATGATGGTTATTTAGCTCTTGGGTGCGTAATTCGCGGTGAAACCGATCATTATCAATATGTTTGTAAAGGAGTAATTGAAGGCTTAAATGAGGTTGTTATGCATTATGCAATACCCCTTGGTATGGGTGTAATTACCGCTGACAGCAAAGATAAAGCACTAGTTAGAGCTGATAAAAACAAAAAGAACGTTGGTGGCCATGCAGCCTCAACTGTTTTGCGTATGATAGATTTACACAATAAATTAAAATAATGGAGGAAAAACCAGTAGATAAAAAGTGGCGCATAAAAAGAAGCACGGCAAGATTTCTTGCTGTACAAATTGCTTATTCAAATATTTTCGTAGGTTACAACAAAAGCACTTTTAAACTGGAAAATTGTGAGCTTAAGGACTACATAAATAAGTTGAAAGATATATTTGAATGTGAAGAATTTGAACATCAGTTCTTAGAAAACTTGTTATATAAGGTTATAAAAAGCAGTGAAGAATATGATAAAATAATAGAGTCTTATTTACACCCAAGTTGGTCCCTTTCACGGTTAAATCTTATAAGCTTATCTATTTTGCGTGTTGCAATATGTGAGTTAGCTAATTGTGATACGCCAGTTCCAGTTGTCATTAATGAATATACTAACATTGCATCTGATTTACTTGATAAACCAAGCGAAATTGGTTTTATTAATGGGTTATTGGATAAGGCAAAAGATGCAGTTAAATTAAATAAAAATCCTTAGCAATTATAGCCAGCAAGCACAAGGTGTCATCCGAGTAGCTGCTGTATGAACATTGTCTACCAGATCCCAGTGCTTGACACTGGAATGGCTTTGTTGCATAGCAACTGAAAAAATCTGGTGGCTACTGACAAAATTCATTATAAAATAGCCATTTAACCTTGAAAGAAAAAATATGCCACAAAAAATGAGGGTCAGTAACCATAGCGAATATAACAAATTTCTAGAAAAAAGAGGAAATATTTTTCATTATATCAACGAAGCCATAGAAAAGTGGTACGAGAATGGTCCAAAAATACCAGGTGGCAACAATATTTATAGCGATAAAGTTGTAATTTTGGTGCACATAATAACTTGTTTATTTAGAATAGGCCTGAGGCAAACAGTTGGGTTTATAGCAGGATACCTTGAGCAAATTGGGAAAAATTTGCAAGTTATCAGCTATTCACAATCATCAAGAAGGTTTAAGAAACTCAATATTAAGATCAATGATTGCAGAATTGATAAAAATAATATGGAAGATATCGAAATTGCTATAGACAGTACAGGAATTAGTATATACAACAACACTCCTGGTCATAGCAAAGAAAATAGCGAAGATAGAAAGTATCGCAGCTATGAACAGACAAGAAAATTGCATGTAATGTTGAATACAAACAGCAAAAAAGCCATAGCTGTGAAATACAGTAACGGTGTCTACTCTGATCACTATGGAGCTTGTGATTTGCTAAAAGAAGTCGATTTTCAGTATGTCATAAAAGTACTATATGCAGATAGGGCATGTGATAGGCACAAGTTTTATAAGTTGTGTAACGAATATGATATAAAGACAAAAATTCCACCAATAAACAATGCGGCAGAACATCCAGAAATAGATTATATGTCTGACAGGAATGCTGCTATTAGGTTAATAAAATTATACGGTGAAGATGGCATGAAAGAATGGAAAAAAGAAGTAAATTATGGGAAAAGATCTTATATTGAAGGGTTTTTCTCAAGATTAAAGCAAATATTCGGATTTAGTTTTAGGAATAAATCTGAGATAAATCGAGAAAAAGAACTGCTAATCAAATGCTATTTGCTTAATAAATTCACTGATATTGGTATGGCTAAATTTGAGATAGTTACATGAATTTACCATAAATCACCATCTCATAAAGTGTGATGCAACAAAGCCATCCCAGTGTCAGCTACTTGGATGACAAGAAAGGGAGCACTGGAATGACATTATCTGTTGTGCAATTTACCTTCAAAAATGAATGTTTGTACAGTTATGTGTCAAGCACTGGGATGACAAGAAAGGGAACACTGGAATTTTTGTTTCAGCATTAGCCATGCATCTAAACAGATACGTTGCCTTGAGAATCGCAACATCCATGCAGTTATGCGCGTAACACTAAAAATCAAAAAAAACAAAGAGGCAGACTTAATCTACCTCTTTTATTTCACTTGGCTATACTGTCTGTTGTTGAGAAGCAACTTGTTCAACAATAAGTGAGCCTAAATAAGTGTTAACCCCTTTAGCACCATCTTTGTCTAAACCTAATGTTTTATTCCACTTTGTTTCATTTACTGCCTCGAACTTACCTTCATCGTTTTTCTCTTTTAGTGAACCTATCTCGAAGAGTAAAGTATTGCCTAGCGTATTGGTAAGCTGATTAATATCAACAATAATACGGTAGTTCTTGCCTTCTAAGCTGAAGGCTATATAATGTTTACCCTTTTCTACCTTACCTTCTTCATCTTTAACTTGGTTATTCCTTGCCATTTCCTTAAATGTGTCTTTTGTTACTAGCAATGCTGTTTCTTTACCGTTTTTTCTATCGTTATTAACAACAATCTTCGGAGCTCTCAACTCAGATATTTCATTGTTTTTGCTGATAGCGTACATTGCTGAACTAACCAGTGCAACAGCAACAATTGCTAATATACCGATTCCAAGTGGTGTAGCTGCAAAAGCTGCAAGTGGAGCAAGCGTGCAAGTTGAAGACACCCAATATGGTGCTGAAAGTGCTACTGCTGCGCCTATGACATACAAAGAAGTAAGTGCAACAAGTGCAGTATTTGTTTTGTGGAATTGACCACAGTGATTTTTGAAAGTTAGCATAAACGACCTCAAATATTAATATGCTTAAATAAAAAAACTGTCATAGTCAAGCTTTTTCGTAAGCTACCTGCCGCTTGAGCCAAAGCCCCCTGCATTGCGACCGGTTTCTTCTGCGCAGAATTCTTCTCTGTCATCCCAAATTACCTGAGATACAGGAGAAATAAGGATTTGTGCGATTCTATCTCCTCTTTTTATTTCGTATGGCTGATTACTTAGATTAATTAGACAAATTTTAACTTCACCTCGATAATCAGAGTCTATAGTGCCCGGAGAATTTAAGACAGTGATTCCATGTTTTGCAGCAAGACCAGAACGTGGGCGGATTTGCCCCTCAAAACCGTTTGGTATTGCAATCACAATTCCAGTTGGAACAAGTAATCTTTCAAGTGGATTTAAAACAGCAGAATCATTCAATGCAGCATAAAGATCCATGCCAGCACTCTGCGTAGTTGCATAACATGGAAGAGACAAGTCTTCTCCGTGTGATAATCTTTTTATTTCTACTTTAATTTTACTTCTTTGCACTCCAATTTACCATCTATGAAGACTCAATTATAGCATGTAAATTGTATCTGCAAAAGTGATAAATGTAAATGATGTCATTCCAGCGCGTGACGCTAGGCCATAAAATTCCTTGACAAGTTCAGTGCTCCTTTTTTTGTCATCCCAGTGCCTCTATGATGTCATTCCAGTCTGGAATCTAGTCCTTATTATGCAGCCACTTGGTTGAAATTAAGTCTTCTGGATCCCAGTGTCTGGGCACTGGGATGACATCATAAGGGCGCTGGGATGACACCCTGACAACCGTCATCCCGCTACTTGTTAGCGGGATCTAGAGATACCGCGAATGAATCGCGGTATGACGTAGATTGTTGTCATTCCAGTGTCAGCTACTTGAATGACACCCTCTTGGTATTCGTGTAGTTGCAAGCAGTATAGCTATAAATCACTCACAATCGATATGCTTGAATTACTCTCAGTAAATAAATCAAGCATAATGTTAGATATTCTACCATCAACTATGTGAACAACTCCAGCACATTCCTCCGCCATTTTAACGTATGCCATAAGCCTTTCAATAAATTTTTCCCCTTTAATTTTCCCACAATCAATCGATGCATTTAAATTTTTAACAGATATCTTCCTGCCACCAATTTTATCTATTTCTTCATCTGTGTCACTCAAGATTATCATTTTAGATGCAGAAACTGCGATTGCGATTGCGCTTGCAGTGCTATCGGCATCAATATGATATGTTTCCCCATCTTTTCCATGACCAATTGGTGCAATAACTGGTATAAAATCTGATTCTTCAATAAAAAATAATATATCAGGATTGATTTCAGTGGGTCTACCGATGAACCCCATGTCTAATATCTTTTCGATATTATTTGATCTATCTTCTCTAAGCGTAGCGGTTATTTTTTCGGCTTTAATTAAGTTACCATCTTTTCCACATAATCCAATAGCTGAACCACCAGCAGAATTTATATACTGAACAATTTTTTTATTAACTGAACCACACAGTGCCATTTCAATGATTTTCATAGTGTCTTTGTCTGTAAGTCTGATACCATTCACAAACTTACTGTTCATATCCAGCATTTTTAACACTGAGTTAATTTCATATTCTCCGTCATGAATTATTACCGGATTTATACCAAGCTGCTTCAACAAGACAACATTATGCACAAAAGTATTAAATAGTGTTTCATCTAAGATTATTGTACCACCGCATTTAATGACAAAAGTCTCGCCTACAAAGCTAGGTATGTTAGATAGCACTTCAAGTAATATTTCTGCTTTTTGTTCAAATGATACCTCACCCTTTAAAAATTCACTACTCTTCATTTTTTTATCTTGTAAACTTGAAAAACTCATCTCTTACCTTGGTTATTTTATGCTTAACACGGATGCTCATTTGATGAATTGACACATTCTCATTATTAATCCATTTTTGAATATCTTCTATAACAGCACCTAAGCTTTTTTGACTTACTTTATCTATTTTTGTTAGCACAATGTTAAAGTTAATGTTATTATATATTAACCAATAAATGAAGTCTTTGTCTATTTCTTTTAATCCTACCTTGCTATCTATCAACACAAACACTCTTCTTAGATTTTCTCTTTGAATTAGATAATACTCAATTAAGTTTAAATATTGTATAATTTCCTCCTTGCCTGCATGAGAGTAGCCATACCCTGGTAGATCAACAAGTCTGAACTTATCATCGTACATAGAGTAAAAATTTATTTGTCTAGTGCATCCAGGTTTAGAGGAAACTCTGGCAGCTTTTTTGCTGTTTATCAGTAAGTTGATCAGACTGGATTTTCCTACATTTGATCTACCAGCAAACGCAATCTCTGGAGCCGACTCATTTGGTAATGATTTTATATCCGAAGCTCCAAATATGAAATTGCAGTTTGATGTTATCTGTTTTGCCATTATATTCAACTAGAAGGTAGTAGGTATATTATAGTGTTATTGCTTGATATAAGAAATTTTTTATTTCAGTATATATTACTTAGCTAGATCTGTGCTATATGGATATGGAAAATAATTTACAAGACTTAAAGAAAAAATTTAATGATATAGAGAGGAATTTGGAAAATCCTACCAATTTAAGTCAAAAAGAATTCATTACCCTTTCAAAGGAATACTCTGAGCTCAGGCCAATAATCAAGATAATTGATGAATATAACACGCTGAAAGAGGAAATTTCAGACTTAGAAGAAATAATGAAAGATGAAAACAGCGAAGGTGATATAAAAGAGTTAGCAAAAGAAGAATTTTTCGAAAAGCACAAGGTATTATTACCAAAAATAAAAGCAAAATTAAAGTTAGCATTATTGCCCAAAGATGAAGATGACTCAAGAAATGCAATATTAGAAATTAGAGCAGGTACAGGCGGAGAAGAAGCAGCATTATTTGCAGCAATGTTATTTCGTATGTATCAAAAATATGCAGAAAGAAGAAATTGGAAGTTCGAGCCAATAAGCATTTCTAATACAGGTATAGGTGGATATAAGGAAGCTTCTGCACTCATTAATGGAACAGAAGTTTTTGCAAGGTTGAAATTTGAATCAGGAGTGCACAGAGTACAGAGAGTGCCAGAAACTGAATCTTCAGGAAGGTTGCATACCTCTGCCGCTACTGTTGCGATATTACCTGAAGTAGAAGAAGTTGACTTTAAAATAGAAGAAAAAGACTTACGAATAGATGTTTATAGATCCAGTGGTCCTGGAGGGCAATCAGTGAATACAACTGACAGCGCAGTAAGGGTCACCCACTTGCCAACAGGGATAGTTGTGATACAGCAAGATGAAAAATCGCAGCATAAAAATAAAGCTAAAGCGCTCAAAGTATTGAGGGCAAGGCTATACGAAATTGAAAGACAAAAAAAAGAAATGGAAAGGTCAACAATGAGGAAAAGTCAGATTGGCTCTGGTGATCGTTCCGAGCGCATAAGAACATATAATTTCCCACAATCAAGAATAACAGACCACAGAATTAATCTAACTTCACATCGGCTAGAGCAGATTATAAAAGAAGGCGAACTAGATGAATTTATTGAGGCATTAATCTCACGTAATGAAGCAGAAAGATTGGCAGGGGAAAGTTAGCAGCCTACAATGGAATATCTTTATTAATTACATAGGATCTTTTAAACGCAATAGATAGACAGTAAAAACAAGTTCTAGTACTATCGCGGATAAAACAAGAACAGCTACACTAATTGTTTGACCATTGTAAATGTAGCTTGTTAAGCCGATAAAAATAGCCATGATAAAAGCTCTAATGAACGAGACTGCAGAAGAAGCTGTGCCTTTAATTTCAGGGAAAACATTTATTGATGCATTAAAAATCACTGGCTGGAAAATTGCACAACCGATAGAAAAAATAATCATAGACAGTGTTACTAAGTAGAAAGAGTGGGGTACAATTATACTGAATATTACAAGCAATAGAGACCCAATAGCACCCACGCTCGTACCAGAAATTACACACTTTATTGCTCCAAGTTTCTGCAAGATTTTGCCAGCAAATAGACTGATGAGTGAGAAGCACCCAACTATTGCACCTTGATGTAGTGCATAAATAGTGCTAGATAAACCAAAAGTCTTCATATACAGAAAAGGTCCACAAGTAATGAATGACATATACGCAGCAGAAAAGAGGCTTGACATCAAAGACAACGTAACAAACCTCGGATTAGATAGTAGTTTTCTGTAATCTTTCATCGTTTTTTTCAAACTGAAAATATCGCGGTTCTTTTTTGTTTCTGGTAACGCTAAAAGCAGCAAAACCCAAGAGATCAAACAAAGTATTGCAACAGTTGCATAATTACCACGCCATCCTACAATTTCATTGATGAAACTGCCTAACACTGGCGCAATTGCCATGACAACTGTAAGAACAGAATTCATGATTCCAATAAATTTCACCGCTTCGTCGCCTTTGTAGCTGTCTGCAACGATTGCAAACACAACTACAGATGTGCTAACACCAATGCCCTGAACAAAGCGAGAGATTAAAAGCCAAAAAATCGACGGTGCAAAAACACAACCAACAGCGCCGATTAATAACAAAGTGTTACCTATGATCATAATTCTCCTTCTGCCATAGCATTCAGACAATGGACCAAAAAACAACCCTCCTATGCAAAAGCCTAGGAAATTATAAGCAATAGTTAATTGAATTATGCCTTCCGGTACGTTAAAATAGTGCACCATATCAGGAAAACTAGGTACGGAAATGTCAATTTCAATGAACTTGGCAATGAGAGACAGGATTAACAGAAATGGTAGTAACATTTGAGATTTTTAATTAATGAATAAAAATATCACATTTAAAGCGTTGAAAGAAAACATTTTTTACTGTTATTAAAATGGTTAGAAACACCTCATGTGAAGGAATGGTGGATAAATTGGACACTAGGGTTAATTAAAGAAAAATATGACAACTATGTTAAAGCTCTTACTCTCTGTCCTAACTTTACTTATTTCCTCTTACTTTTTCAACAGTCCGTCTAAATTACTACAAGCAGTTTAATTTTTAGTAAATATGTCATTATTCAAAAATATGCAAGAAGCTTTACAGAAACTTAACATAATTTTATCATACAAATGTCATTCTTAAGTCCTATGTAAAAACAAATTTTGGCACTAATTTAATTAACTATGAGCTGGATAAATTGGAAAATAAATTTTGTTTACTTTTACAACACCTTAAGATCTAATGTCACTTTATCAATCAAAAATATTACAATAGGCTAGTATGTTCCTTACTCTTTTTCTCAAAATATTACCTATTTATATTACAATATTTATTGGTTACTTAGCAGGAAAATATCTTAAAATTGATAGAAACACTATATCTCAAATACTTTTTTATATAGCTAATCCAATAGTGATTTTATATGGAGTCTCTCATACAGAAGTTAACTTAAAAGTAATTTCTCTGCCGATTTTGATATGGTTTATAGGTAGCACTATGTCCTTATCAGTGTATTATCTTTCTTCTTTTTTATTTAAGGATAACACAAGAAACATATTAGCATTTAGCTCGGGCAGCACAAGTATGGGTTATTTTGGCCTGCCGATTGCCATGGCTTTATTTGATGAAGATTCAGTATCTGTATATGTTGTTTGTTATATAGGAATGGCGCTATTTGAAAACAGCTTAGGATTTTACATAGCTGCAAATGGTATTTATACCGCAAAAGAATGCATATTAAAGTTGTTCAAACTTCCTTCGCTTTATGCGATGGTTCTGGGCTTCTTTTTAAGTATATACGATATACAAATACCTACTTTTTTAACAGATGTTATGATGAATATTAGAAGTACATTTGTCACATTAGGAATGGTGCTACTTGGAGTGAGCATTGCGAATATTGCAAGCTTTAAAATAGATTGGAAGCTTGCTTTGATCACTATTACAGCAAAGTACGTATTCTGGCCACTGTTTGTTTTAGGAATTGTCCTTTTAGACAAGCATGTTATAGGTATATACGATGAGAGCATATATAAAGCACTGATGTTGCTGGCTATTATTCCAGTTTCTGGGTCCAGTATAATACTTGCTAATATTTTGAATTATCAACCAGATAAAGCTACTCTGTTGCTTCTAATCAGTACTGCAGTGGGACTGTTTTATGTTCCACTAATAATATCATTATTTTTTACTAAACTTGTTCCTTTTTGATCAAAAAATTAAGCGCTTGCACAACCATTATTTGGGTAACAACACAAGACATTGATAAAACTTGAATTTATAGCTAAAGCAACTTCTACAATTTGGTAACCCGTCATCCCGCTACTAGTTAGCGCCGCGGCGGTAAATTGACCTTACCCAGAAAAAGTAGAGAGAAAGTTAAGACGTTTTTGGAGTAAAATAAAACGTTTTTTCAAAATATGACAAATAGAAGAGAATATACAGCAGAATTCAAATTAGAAGCTGTTAAGCTGGTTAAAGAAACAGGTCAAGCAAGTACAAAAATAGCAAAAGATCTAGGTATAGATGGCAGTATGTTAAGTAAGAAAATATGATGGAAAAATGTCTGTAGCATACGCATTTCCAGGCAAAGGCTCCTTATGACAAAGAAAGATTTGATCTAAAAAAAGAGCTAATAAGAGAAAGAGACATCTTAAAAAAAGCCCTGGGCAAAGAAAAAGAGTAAAGTATTCTTTTATATAGAAATTGCTATAAAACACAGGAACTATGTAGGGTTTTGTACTGGTGGTATGGGTTGCTAAGGAAAAAAGCAGTAAAGAATTAGCAAAAGAAGGGCTTCTAGCAGATATTCAAAAAATACATCAAGCTTCTAAATGCAGATATGGAGCCCCTAAAATTCACGCTGAATTAAAAGCTTTAGGCAAAAATTAAAACAGTACAAAGTGTTATGCAAGAAAATGGCATTAAAGCCAAGTTTAGACGAAGGTTCAAAAATAAAAAACAGCAAATAAGCAACCGAGTTGTGGCTCCGAACACATTGGATCAAAATTTTACTACTGATCAGCCAAATAAAGTTTGGGATTACCTACATAAAAACTAAAGAAGGTTGTTGGCGGCAATAATTGACCTATATTCACGCATGGTGGTTAATGAGTAACATGATAATTAGTTATAGATTCTTTATTGATGGCCGTTGATAAACGCAAACCCGATAAAAATCTGCTGTTACATAGCGATCAAGGGTCACAGTATACCTCTCAAAATTACCAATTTCTATTGAATACAAAAAACATCATTTCCAGCATGAGCCATAAGGGCTGTTGTTACGATAACTCTGTTGCAGAAAAGTTCACTTAAAAGGGAGCTGCTTATTGATACTTCTCGCTCAACAAACCAGAACTACCATATTTGAATACATAGAAATCTTTTATAACAAATAACGTAGACATTCTACTATTAACTATTGCATTCCTGCACAATTTATTCTCATGATAAAAACGTCTTAACTTTCTCTCTACTTTTTCTGGGTAAGGTCACCTCTTTAGGTGCTCCTTTTTTCTTTCTTATACACACAAAAATCATATAGAATTGTAAATACAGCTTTTTTATTCTGATGCTTTTCAATTCTATAGCTCTGGTTGTCTCTCTATTACTATTTTTCTACATTATCGTAAAAAAACTGAGCGAAAAGAAAGCAAACCTTGAGGGTAATTTATGTAAATTAGAGCAAGAACTTCAAGAAACAAAGCAAACTTTGCTTACGAAGAATGAAGAAATAGTTGATTTAAGGGTCAAAAAAGCAGAACTTGAAGTAACTCTGCAAAAAGAACGTGAGGAAAAGAAAAAGGAAATAGAATTACTAACAAAAGCAGAGGAGAGATTAACAAACACTTTTAAAGCGCTCTCTCTTGATGCTTTGCAGACAAATAACAATAATTTTCTGAACTTAGCAAAGGAAGTAATCGATAGTAAATTAAAAGAAACGGAAAGCGATTTCAAAAAAAGACAAGCAACGATCAACGAAGTTGTAACTCCAATAAAAGAAAAATTAGAAAAATTTGATAATGAAATACGCGAGCTGGAAAAAGAGAGGGTAGGGGCCTATGAAGGTTTAAAGGAGCAAATTGGAGCGCTGATGAACCAAACTTCCAGCCTTGCTAATGCCTTGAGAAAGCCTCACATCAGAGGAAAGTGGGGTGAAATGCAACTCAAAAGGGTGGTAGAAATGGCGGGAATGATTGAATATTGCGATTTTTTTACTCAGCCGTCAGTGGTTGATAAAAACGAGGATAATTTATTGCGTCCTGATTTAATAATCAAAATGCCATCTGGAAAGCAAATAATAATAGATGCTAAAGTGCCGCTTGATTCTTACATGGATGCTATATCACAAAATGATTTGCAAATACAAAAGGAGAAATTAAAGAATCATTCCCTGGCAATAAAAAAACACATAAATGATTTGGGTAAAAAAGAGTATTGGAATCAATTTGAAAATACGCCAGAACTTGTGGTGCTTTTCTTAACAGGGGAGGGGGTTTTTAGCGCAGCACTGGAATATGAGCCTGCTTTGATAGAGATTGGAGTGGAAAAAAAAGTGATCATTGCAACACCGATCACTCTAATTGCGTTGCTGAGAGCAATAGCGTATGGATGGAAGCAAGAGATGATAGCTGAAAACGCAAAGAAAATCAGTGAACTAGGTCATATTTTATATGAGCGCATTTGCACAATGGGTGAAAACTTTGATAATTTGCGCAGGAGCTTAAAAAGTGCTGTTGATCATTATAATAAAACTGCTGGCTCTCTTGAAGCAAGGGTGTTTCCTGCTGCTCGAGAATTCAATAAGCTTGGTATACATGCAAAAAATAAAAGTTTAAGTGCTGCAAAGGAATTAGAGTCTTTACCACGCAGTTTACATACTGAGGAGCTGAAAGTAGATTAGGCATCTTAACAGGGAATGTTCAAAAAAGTGTGTCAAACCAAAAAAAAAGTAATAAATTGATATAAAAAAAATGGAGGTTTGACAATGAGTCAGAAAGTAGTAAACAGAACTACCGGTTTGGTAGATTACAAAGAACTGGAAGCAAATATACTGTCATCAATAAGGGAAGGCAGACCATTAACAGGAAGGGATGGAGCATTTACACCATTTATAAAAAAGCTGCTGGAGGCAAGTTTGGAAGGTGAAATAGAAAATCACTTATTAGCTGAAAGTGAAGAGAGGGTTTGGTTGGAAGAAGTGGAGTAGCGAATGGATATACAAAACGCTGGGTCTATATTCAGACTATAGAATAAGGTATTACAAACCGAAAGCATCACCAGCACAATATGTTATAAACTTTGGTAAAGAATCTGCTAGGAAAGCGTAGTGCGGATGCTGCGTTTGACGAGGCGGGAGCTGGAAACGTTAACATGGGAATTTGGATTGAGGCCTATTGTGAAAACAATGGATCAGCCACCAAACCCTAAAGTAGGCGCGCCAGTTCTTGACCCTACATATTTTTTTGAAGGTTAAATCCAGCTTAGGGTCGAGAAACTTAGATAAAGCCATAGCCAAAGTGTTTAAAAATATTAATAATTATACACACAATTATTCAACCATATTTTTGAAGATAGCTATGCCGCCGCGGTATCTCTTAGCCGCTAACAAGTAGCGGGATGACGATTGTTGGTAAATCTAAGTCAGTTTAGCTATAGGCAGCAATTTTCTGTATTTATTTTAAATTGAAGGAAGCTCAAATGAAAGATCATGTTTTGCTAAAAATCACAGAATGCAGTCTAACAGTGAACGGTTACGCTTTTGATCAAAAATGTTGTATAGTACACAATCAATTTTTCTGGATCCAAGTAGTCAAGGCACTGCCTTTGTGTTTGAGGCAAAATCGGCTATAACACTTAACATACTGCCTTTGCAAACAAATGTTCGTACAGTTATGTGTCAGCTACTTGCATGACGCCATTGCCTGAACGGGTACCAATGATTACCTATCAATCTCACCAAAAACTATATCGAGTGAGCCAATAATTGCTGCAACGTCAGCAAGCATGTGTCCTTTTGCCATAAAGTCTAAGGCTTGTAAATGCGCAAAGCCAGGTGCTCTTATTCGGCACCTATAAGGTCTATTGGTACCATCTGAAACTATATACACTCCAAACTCACCTTTTGGTGCCTCAACAACTGCGTAAGCCTCACCTTCTGGTACGTGATATCCTTCTGAATAGAGCTTAAAATGGTGAATCAGAGCTTCCATAGATTTTTTCATCTCTGCTCTTGACGGTGGAGAAATTTTTCTATCTTCAGTTTTTATTTGCCCTTCAGGCATTTTCTCTATGCACTGCTTCACCAAACTGATAGATTGCCTAATCTCTGCCATTCTAACTAGATAACGGTCATAACAGTCGCCATTTTGGCCGATCGGTATATCAAAATCTAGTTGATCATATATCTCATATGGCTGGCTTTTTCGCAAATCCCAAGCAAGCCCAGCAGCGCGCAACATTGGGCCACTAAAGCCCCAATCAAGTGCCTGTTTAATTGATATTTCACTAATTCCTACAGTGCGTTGCTTCCATATCCTATTTTCTGTTAAAAGTTCATCAACATCGTCTATATATTTTGGAAATTGCTCTATAAACTTTGCAATATCCTCAATCAAATCTTCTGGAACATCTGCTGCAATTCCACCTGGCCTGATGTAAGCTGCGTGAAACCTTGCACCTGAAGCTCTTTCGTAAAATTCCAGTATTTTTTCTCTTTCTTCAAAGAGCCATAAAAGAGGGGTCATTGCTCCAACATCAAGTGCTTGAGAAGAAACGTTCAGTAAATGATTTAGTATTCTCGTCAGTTCACAAAACAAGACACGTAAATACTTTGCCCTAATTGGCACTTCACATTGCAACAATTTCTCCACACAAAGTGAATATGCATGCTCTTGTGACATTGGTGATACGTAATCAAGGCGATCAAAATAAGGCAAAGCTTGAAGATACGTTTTATGTTCTATTAATTTTTCAGTACCGCGGTGCAAAAGCCCAATATGGGGATCTGCCCTCTCGATCACTTCACCATCCATCTCTAAAACAAGACGCAACACTCCATGTGCAGCTGGGTGCTGAGGTCCAAAATTTAACATCATTGTCTTTAGATCGGGCATGTCCAGTAGTTTAAGATATTAAAATTGTATAGGCTAAAGTGCGCTCAAAGTCAATAAACTTCTTGCATAGGCTACAACTATCATTCAATAGAAACAAAAACTTTTACAATGGCTAATAAGTGTTGGTAAAACCAAGTCACTTTAGCTATAGAATGACAAAAAAGGTTTGCATTAGCCAAATTTTTAGTTGAAGTAGCATAAGAGGTTAAAGGAAAAGCTTTGTGTTAATGGATTCATTTCAGGTATAGTATAGATAATACCACAATACTTATAAAATGGATCATGTTGTTAATGCGTATAATAGACTTGACACTCCTATAGTCAGGGGAGAAGGGGCATATCTTTTTGATAAAGATGGTAAAAAATATTTAGATTTTGCTGCAGGTATTTCTACAACTTCTTTAGGGCATTGTCATCCATACATTACAGATAAGCTGAAAGAGCAATCGAGCTCATTATGGCACTGCTCTAACATTTTCACTATTCCCGAGCAAGAAAGGCTTGCCGAGCGTTTAACAACCCTTACTTTTGCAGATAAAGTTTTTTTCTGCTCAAGTGGGCTTGAAGCAACAGAAGCTGCAATTAAGTTTATTCGTCGTTACTTTTATTCAAAAGGGCAAGCAAAACGTAATCGTATTATTACAATTGAAGGAGGCTTTCATGGCCGCAGTATTGCTGCAATTTCTGCTGGAGGCAATGAAAAATCACGCGAAGGTTTTGCTCCGCTCCTTTCTGGTTTTGATAAAGTGCCAAGAAATGACATTAAAGCATTAGAAGAAAAAATCAACAATGAAATAGCTGCTGTATTTTTAGAGCCCATACAAAGCGAAGGTGGAGTATATCCACTAGACGTAGAATATCTTCAAAAAGTAAGGGAAATAACAAAAGCTCAAGGAATAATTTTGTGCTTTGATGAAGTGCAGTGCGGATATGGACGCATCGGTTCTTTATTTCATTATCAAAATGTCGGCATTGAACCTGATATGCTAACCTGTGCGAAGGCTATGGGTAACGGTTTTCCTGTAGCTGCATGTTTAGTGAAAGATTATATAGCAGAAGCAATTACTCCAGGAACTCATGGATCAACCTATGGTGGCAATCCACTTGCCATGACTGTTGGTAATGCAGTGCTCGATATAATGCTAAAAGAAGGCTTTTTTGATCATGTTAAAAGAATTAGTAAATATTTAAAAGAAAAGCTGTTGCTTTTAGCTAAAGAATTTCCTGAGATGATTTTAGAAGTTCGTGGAGAAGGGTTACTAATGGGAATAGAACTAGCAACTCTTGTAGCTGATAAAATTATTAGTCGATCTCTTGATAAAGGTTTAATAATAACTAGGGTTTTAAACAACAAAGTAGTAAGGGTAACCCCACCACTTATCATTGAGGATGAGCATGTGAACGCAGCGTGTAATATGCTTTATGATTTGTTTTTTAAGATTAAAGGTATATAAAATTCGGCAATATAAATTCAGGCTTGCAAATGCCTCTCATAACATGTAAAATTAATTTTATTTTTTATCACAATAACATCGTACTTTAATGGATTGGTTATTGGTCTTAGTATCATCAGCAATTTTTGTTTTGTTAGTTTTATCGTTTTTGTTCTCAGGAGCAGAAATAGGCTTAACCTCAATTAGCCGTTCTCGAGTTAATAAGCTAAAGCTAGACGGTAACAAAAAAGCCAGGGTAATAGATCGCTTATTAAATAGGAAAGAATTGACAATAGGAACGGTATTGCTCGGCAATACAATTATTAATATTACTTGCTCTGCTTTATTTACAGCAATATTTATCAATCTTTTTGGAAATGAGGGCATTCTCCTATCAACAATTATAATGACATTTTGTATTTTATTGTTCTGCGAAGTTCTACCAAAAACTTATGCTATTCAAAATCCTGAAAAATTTGCATCATTTTCTGCTTATTTTGTATTGTTTTTTGTAAAGATTTTTTCTCCATTGACACTAGGTATTCAATTTATTGTTAACCTCATCCTAAAATTATGTGGGCTGCATAAAGATAAGGAAGTGATATCTGCAGCGGATGCAATGCGTAATATGATTACTCTTCACCGCAGTGAAGGAACTATGTTGCAACAGGATTTAGATATGCTAAGCAGCATACTTGATTTGGCTGAGACAGAGATATCACAAATTATGACCCATAGAAGAAACCTATTTTCTCTTGATATAGATCGGAATAAAGAAGAGTTAATAAGAGAGATTTTAACCAGCAGTCACAGTAGAGTACCTTTATGGCAGAAGGAACCAGATAACATTGTAGGTGTAATTCACGTGAAAGCTCTAATAAATGCTTTGCGTGAAAAGAATAATAAAGCGGAAGAAGTTGACATTACCCAAGTTATGTCAAGGCCTTGGTTCATACCAGAAAGTACACCGCTCAGCGTGCAACTTCACAACTTCCGTAAGAACAGGAAACACCTTGCATTTGTTATTGATGAGTATGGAGCACTGCAGGGAATTGTAACTCTTGAGGATATACTGGAAGAAATAGTTGGAGAAATTTCGGATGAACATGATTTGATTACGGAGAATTTTATAAAGAAAATATCTGATAATATGTATCACATAGAAGGAAAATCTACTATTAGGGACATTAACAGGCAGTTATACTGGAATCTCCCTGATGAAGAAGCTACAACTCTAGCAGGTATGATTGTGAATGAAATAGAGCGCATTCCTGACGAAGGCGAGGAGTTTTCCATGTATGGTTTTCGCTTTAAGATTTTAAAAAAAGATAAAAATATTATTACTGTTGTTGAAGTGCAAGTAAAAATTGGTAATATTAGTGGCAGCAATTAATTAGTGGAGTTTCATGGAAGATACAGTAAAAATAACGGCTGAAGAGTTGAAGGGTTACATAGAGAGAATCGAAAAACTTGAACAAGAAAAGAGGGATGTGCAAGATCACATTCGTGATGTATATGCAAAAGCCGCAGATGAAGGTTGGGATATAAAAGTGATGAAACAAATTATTAGGCTGAGGAAGATGGATGATGATGACAGAGAGGAACAAGAAATATTGCTTGATACCTATAAACGTGCATTGGGAATGAGCTACGAAGAAGAGTTAAGTGAATAGCAGAATTGTAATTGGAATAAGTGGAGCATCTGGTTCTATTTACGGTGTGCGTATTTTAGAAGCGTTGAAAGACGTCGATTATGAAACTCATTTAGTGATAAGTCGTGCTGGGAAAGTAACTTTAGCTCACGAGATTAAAGAAAAACTTGAAGATATTACATCACTTGCAGATTTTTACTATTCTGAAGAAAAGATTGGAGAAAAAATAGCAAGCGGCTCATTTAAAACCTCAGGGATGATTGTAGCACCATGCTCTATGAAGACAATGTCTGAAATCGCATCAGGTGTTACTTCCAATCTATTGACAAGGGCTGCAGATGTAACGCTAAAAGAAAGAAGAAAGTTAGTTCTTATGGTGCGAGAGTCACCACTGCATCTTGGGCATTTACAAAATATGTTAAAATTAACGGAGATGGGAGCAATTATTGCTCCACCAGTGCCTGCTTTTTATATTAAACCGAAATCGTTGGATGATATTATTAATCATTCTGTTGGCAAAGTATTGGATTTATTTGATATCAAATTACCCGACTTTAAGGAGTGGCAAGGAAGTGACAATTATTATTGATGGTAAAAAAATAGCAAACGACCTATGTGAGAGGCTATCACAAAAAATTGATATTTTAAAGAGAGAGTATAACATTTTTCCTTGCCTGAAAGTAATTCTCATAGGTAGCAATCCAGCAAGTCAGGTTTATGTTCGCAACAAACAGAAAAAAGCAGAATCAATAGGCATAAGTTCTGAGACCATTGTTTTGCCTAATAATATTTTAGAAGATGAATTAATTGAAAAAATCAATGAATTAAATGAAGATCCATCTGTGCATGGCATTTTAGTGCAATTGCCTTTACCAAATCATATTAGTGCAAGCAGAGTAATTAACACAGTAAGTGTTGAAAAAGATGTAGATGGCTTTCATGATGAAAACGTTGGCAAATTAGTTAAAGGTGAAAAAAACTGCCTTATACCTTGCACTCCTAAAGGTTCTTTGCATTTAATTAAGTCAATTGAAGAGAACCTTTCCGGTAAAAACGCAGTGGTAATTGGTAGGTCAAATATCGTGGGCAAGCCAATGTTTTACCTGCTATTGCAAGAAAACTGCACTGTCACCATCTTGCATTCACAAAGCAAGGATTTAGCTGAATATTGCTCTAAAGCGGATATAGTAGTTGCAGCAGTCGGAAAGCCAAATTTTGTTCAAGCAGACTGGATAAAGAAAGGTGCAATAGTGATCGATGTTGGCATAAATAGCGTTAACGTAGGAAAGCTTGTAGGTGATGTTGACTTTGAAGGAATAAAAGGGAAAGCCAAAGCTATGACCCCAGTACCCGGGGGCGTTGGCCCAATGACCATTGCATTTCTAATGATGAACACTGTTATTGCTGCTTGCTTGCAAAAGGGAGTTGATGCTTCTGATTTCATTAGTTGAGGTATGAAGAGGAAAGCTATATGAAGATAGAATGTACCATATCACAATTAATAAAAAATTGAGATTTTTGAAATTCCTCAGTAGTCAAATTTATTAAATATTTAGGATCATCATCTATTCTTTTTTCTCTACAAGTATAGCTAAAGTGGCTTAGGTTTACCTACAATTTGAAAAACAACAAATTCGTCATTCCGCTACTCGTTAGCGGAATCTATGCTGAGATACCGCGGCGGTATGACGTAGGGAAACCTTTCTTGGGTTAGCTATAGTTAGTGGAATTGCAAAGTTTCTAGGCATAAAAAGCTTTGAACCTAATATATGAGCCAAACTTGATTTTCCAACCGTAGATACACCTGTAATAAAAATAATAGTCTTCATTTTGTGAATTTACTTGCTATATGAACTATCGGAGAAATTTTTTTATAGTTTATAGTATCTGACCTTACCCAGAAAAAGTGGAGAGAAAGTTTGGAATGTTTTTCACAAAGAGAATGATGAATCAAAATGCTCAGGAATGCAATAGTTAATAGTGACGTTGTTTGTTATAAAAAATTTCTATATATTCAAATATAGCAGTTTTGATATGCTGTTTAGAGTGCCGAGAGGTGTCTATTGGTAACTCCCTTTTTAGAGAACTGAAGAAGCTTTCCACAACAGAATTGTCGTAACAACAACCTTTATAACTCATCTATGTTTTTTATGGATAAGAGATATTGATAACCTTGCGAAGTATATTGTGAACCTTGATCACTATGTAATAGTAGATTTTTGGCAGGTTTACGCTTGTTAACGGCCATTAATAAAGAGTCCATAACCAATTGTTTATTTATTGAACTGCTCATTAACTACCATGCGTGAATATAGATCGATTATTGTTGCCAAATATAGCCATCCTTCTTTGGTTTTTATATAAGTAATCCCATACTTTATTTGGTTGATCGACAATAAAGTTTTGGTCTAATATATTGGGAGCTACTGTCCGTTTGTTGTTTCTTAATTTTAAATTTTCTTCTCAATATAGCCTGAATACCATTTTTCTGCATAATACTTTGCACTGTTTTTAAGTTGCAACTTTTACCCAAAGCCTTCAATTCAGCATGAATTTTAGGAGCTCCATATCTACATTTAGAAACTTGATATATTTTTTGAATAGCTGCGAGTAGCTCTTTATTTGCTGATTCTCTACTGCTTATTTTTCTTGTGGTCCACTTATAGTAGCCACTAGCAGAAAATCCTACATAATTCCTGTACTTTATAGCAGTTACTATGCTCTTTTATAAAAAAATATTTTACTCTTTTTGACTGGCCAGGGCTTTTTTTTAAATGTCTCTTTCCCTTGTTACTCTTGCTAACTCTCTTTGTAAATCAAACCTCTCTTTGTCGTAAGGAGCCATGTTACCTCTACCTGGAAATGCATTTGCCGCTGACTTTTTTTCGTTATATTTCTTCATCCATTTTCCTAATACACTATCCCTTATTCCTAGATCTCTTGCTACTTTTGCAACTGGTTGACCTACCTTTCTTTGTTCATTTGCCAGCTTAACAGCTTCCAATTTGAATTCTGCCGTATATTCTCTTACCATTTCTAATCCTCCAAAATTTTATTTTACCCGAAAAAACTCCTTTCTTTCTCTCCACTTTTTCTGGGTAAGGTCAATATACCAGTGCCGAAAATAGTTGACAAAGATTGTGTATACTTATTACAATTGTTTGGGTACCAGAAGTTTTTACGGCAACAAAGTATGCACTAACTATAAGTAAGGAAGACTTTAAGCAGGCAATAAAAAAAATGAAGTAACGTTTAAAAGAGATTGAAGGAGAGAAGAAAAAGGTAAAAGGGAATACGGCAGAAAATGAATCTTATTACAAATAGCATAAAGGGCTTTTATTCTAGTGTTAAATCGGACCTAGATTGGCAAGCCAAACGTAGTCTTATTAGAACATTAGTAAAAGAAGTCAACATTGATCTTGATAAAGTAGATGTAGTATTTAAGATCAAAGAACTTGAAAACCCCGCCCAGAATGGACAAAATCAAAAGATGGTACATTGTCTAAGGGGTCTGGGCACTGGGATGACATCTTTTTTCTTGGTACAAATTACTCTTATGTCTCAATATTTGTACAGTTGTGTTATCGGCTGTTTGATGTTTACAACGCAGAAAGTTCATAAGGTTGTAAGTCAAGCGGTAGGATGACAAGATTTTGCAAGGGTATTTTTTTTATAGGAGATTAATATGGAAATTTTTCTTGATAGCGTTGATTTAAATGAAATTAAAGGACTAAAGGAGTTCATTGACGGCATAACAACTAATCCTTCTTTAATAGCAAAGTCCGGGCGTAAAGATAAATACGAGGATTTAGTGCGTGAAATATGCTCTATTATAAAAGGGCCTGTTAGTGTTGAAGTTGTTGCAGATAGCCATGAAGAGATGATCACAGAAGGTCTGAATTTAGCAAAAATTGCTGATAATGTTGTGATCAAATTACCTCTTACACATGAAGGATTAATTTCTTGTAAAAAGTTATGGACAGAGCATAAAATACCTGTTAACATCACATTATGTTTTTCTCCTGGACAAGCACTGCTTGCCGCTAAGGTCGGTGCTTGTTTTATTTCCCCCTTTGTTGGTCGCCTTGATGATATAAGCTATGATGGCTTATCGCTAATAGAAGATATATGTACTATATATTCTAATTACGGTTTTGATACTAAAGTTCTTGTTGCATCAGTGAGAAGCCCAGCGCATGTAATAGAAGCTGCAAGGCTTGGTGCTGATTCAATTACTGTGCCAGCAAAAGTACTTAGACAATTAATTAATCACCCACTTACTGACCAAGGGCTAGCAATATTTGAAAAAGACTGGGGTGTAAAATAATAGACGGTTACAAATGAACATAAAAATTGGCGTATCCGTTCAGGCAATGGCGTCAACTTAAGAGCCTTCATTAGCAAACTCTCCTAAAGACATGATGGCGTTTGCTACCTTATTGCGGCTGCCCTGGTCGAATTTTAACTTTATAGCTAACCCAAGAAAGGTTTCCCTACATCATACCGCCGCGGCGCTAACGAGTAGCGGAATGACGAATTTGTTGTTTTTCAAATTGTAGGTAAACCTAAAGCTATAGAAAAAAAGAAGAACCAGTTTCTTAGTTCTTCATTGACATAATCCACTTCATATGCCTTAATAAAGTTTTATAGCTTGGTAGGAAATAGTGGGATCAGAATTTGAAGAAATGCTAAAGGAAATATTACAAGAAATTAATGATCAAGGCTTCAATAAAGATAATATAATTGATAAAATTAAGGATAAGCTGCAGGAAAAGGACCCACGCGTATACAACGGGTGGAAAGATAACAAGTTTGATATAGATCACCTGTTTTTACCAGGTATCATGTTGCGTATGATAGCTAAAGATACAAAATTAACAGGGTTCTTTATAGAATATGAAAGGACTCTTTTATATGTTGCTGCTGAACATGGGCACATACAAATAGTAGAAAATCTATTAGACAATGGAGCGAAAACCGGTATAAAAAATGGATATTGCAAAGAAGCTCCTTTACATGTTGCTGCTAAACATGGACACATACGAATAGTAGAAATTTTGTCAAAAAAAGAAGCAGATATCGATCTGAAAAATAGGTATGGGGAAACTCCTCTACATTATGCAGCTAAGTATGGACATACACAGGTATTAGAAAATCTATTGGGAAGAAGCACTAATGTTAATGTGCAAAGTGAAGTTGGAAGAACTCCTTTACATGATGCTGCTAATAATGGTCATATAGAGGTAGTAAAACATCTTATAAAAAAAGGGGCAGATGTTAATGTGCAAAGTAAAGTTGGAAGAACTCCTTTACATAATGCTGCTAATAATGGTTATATAGAGGTAGTAAAACATCTTATAAAAAAAGAGGCAGATGTTAATGTAGTGGACCAATATGGAAGAAGTCCTTTACATGATGCTGCTAAGCATGGTCGTATAGAGGTAGTAAAACATCTTATAGAAAAAGAGGCAGATGTTAATGTGCAAAGTAAAGTTGGAAGAACTCCTTTACATAATGCTGCTAAGCATGGACACACACAAGTAGTAGAAGTTTTACTAAAAAAAGGAGCAGATGTTAATATACAAGATCGAGGAGGAAGAACTCCTTTACACTACGCTGTTCAGCGTGGATACCCAAAGCTAGCAAAACTTCTACTAAATGATGGTGCAGATCCATCATTTATTCATAGATCTAAAGCTATAACAGCAGGAGTTGCTGTGGGTATATTAGCTGCCATTGTTACTCCATTAGCACTCGTTTACGCTACTGCATTACCTGCACTAGCAATAATTGGAATTACTGTAGCATCTGCACTGATAGTTGGTGGAATTTCCTATGGGGCTGCGTATAAGTCATCAGAGCACTCATTAAACAGTAAGCTAAGTGAGGTTAGATGCAGTAATGTTGATGGAAATAAACAAACTGTATAACCATAATTATTAGCTCACCACAGTAACCGCACCATGGCAGTGTTTGTATTTCTTTCCGGAGTTGCAAGGACATTTGTCGTTTCTTGAGACTTTGGGAAGTCTGCTATTTCTAGCAGAATGTAACCTATTGCCTATCTCTTGGTTGTCTGCCAACTTAAAGTGTGCTAAGCGGTGAATGGTGAGTTCCTTCCATTTTTCAAGCATTGACTCAAACATCAAGAAAGCTTCGCGTTTAAATTCATTCAGTGGATCTTTCTGCCCCATAGCACGTAAGCTTATGCTTTGTCTTAGGCTCTCTAGAACTGAAAGGTGTTCCCTCCATAAATGATCAAGTGTCATTATCATCATTTGCTTCACGATCGTATTCCACAAATCTGTAGTGTGCTGACTGTTGAAATATTTTTCTTTCTCAGTAAAAAATTCTTGTATCTTATCATTTATATAATTCAAAGCTTCTTGTTTATTCAAAAACTTTGCCAAGTCTTCTTTATCAAGCGTTATTCCATACCTTGTATGGAATTCTTTGACTATATTTTCAATATAATCCTCATAATAGCCACTTTGGATTATACCTTCTACTACGCTCTCATTTACTTCGCTATATACTTCAAGTAAATCATTAATTTCGTTGCCTAAGATATTGTTTCTCTGTTTAAAAATAACTTTACGTTGGTTATTGATTACGTCATCAAACTTAAGTAGAGATTTCCGCACGTCATAGTTTCTAGCTTCAACTTTCTTTTGCGCTTTCTCGAGTGCCTTATTGATCCATGGATGATGAATAGCTTCGTTATTCTTTAACCCTACTTTTTGTAAAAAGCTTCTCATTCTATCAGAGCCAAATATTCTCATTAGGTCATCTTCGAGCGATAAAAAGAACTTAGAAAGTCCAGGATCCCCCTGACGACCAGAACGGCCGCGTAATTGATCATCTATTCTCCTGCTTTCATGTCTTTCGGTTCCAACCACACATAAACCACCAGCTTTTATAGCAATTTCCTTATCTTTTTTTACTCTTTCAACTATTTCTTGGTATTTTTTTTCTCTTTCATCAGCATTTTTTATCTTCTTTAGCTCTACCTTTGCGATCATTTCAGCATTTCCACCGAGTTGAATATCAGTTCCACGCCCTGCCATGTTAGTTGCTATAGTGATACTACCTGGCACCCCAGCTTGCGCTATTATGTACGCCTCTTGTTCATGATAACGAGCATTCAATACTGAATGCTTAAGAGAATGGCTTTGCAAAAGCGCAGAAAGCTTCTCAGAGTTTTCGATGCTCACCGTGCCAACAAGGACCGGTTGAAGGCGTTTGTAGCATTCTTCTATAAACTTCAACACAGCATTAAATTTTTCCTTTTCTGTACCGTAAATTTCATCATCAATATCAACTCTTTTTACAGGTACATTGGTTGGAATTTTTACTACATTTAATCTGTATATATCACGAAACTCTTCTGCCTCTGTTGCTGCTGTTCCCGTCATTCCGGAAAGTTTATTGTACATACGAAAGTAATTCTGAAATGTGACCGATGCTAAAGTTTGGTTTTCATGCTGAATTTCAAGATTCTCCTTCGCTTCAAGTGCCTGATGAAGACCATCGGAATATCTCCTGCCCTCCATCATACGCCCAGTAAATTCATCAATAATCACTACCTTGCCATCCTTTACTATATAATCTTTATCAGCAGTAAACAGCTTATATGCACGTAATGCTTGGTCTATATAATGAGTCATTATCATGCTGTCAGTATCATAGAGCGAGGAATTTTCAGGAATGAGATTGTATGACCTTAGTAGTTCCTCCACTCGTGAAATACCATCTTCAGTCAAGAATACCGTTCTACCTTTTTCATCTACTTCATAATCGGAGTCAACTAATTTGGTTACTATTTTATTGATATGCTTATATATCTGATTGTTTTCCTCAACCGGGCCAGAAATAATAAGCGGAGTGCGAGCTTCATCAATGAGTATTGAGTCCACTTCATCAACTATTCCGTAGTGAAAGCCTCTCTGAACCATGTCTTCTTGAGAAAATTTCATATTGTCTCGCAGGTAATCAAAGGCAAGCTCGTTATTTGTGGAATACACGATATCTGCACTGTAAGCCTCTTTCCTCTCTTCGTCTGTCAAGTTATTCGTAATAAACGCAACAGAAACCCCAAGAGAATTATATAATTTGCTCATCCACTCTGTGTCTCGTTTTGCAAGGTAGTCATTAACAGTTACGACGTGTACGCCTTTCCCTTCTAAGGAATTTAGATATGCTGCTAAAGTTGCAACGAGTGTCTTTCCCTCTCCTGTTTTCATTTCTGATATCATACCATTGTGGAGCACCATTCCACCAATCAGTTGAACATCAAAGTGCCTCATGTTAAGAAACCTTCGAGAGGCTTCACGCACAACTGCAAATGCAGGTACGAGAAGATCATTTAACGTTTTCCCATTTTTCAATTCTTGTTTGAATTCTTCAGTTTTACCAGCAAGCTCCTCATCAGATAAACTCTGCATTTCTGTTTCTAATGCATTTATTTGCTGAACAATTTTCCTAAAGGATTTTATTATCTTCTTATTTGTTGACCCAAATATCTTTCTTATAAAAAAGAATGACAACGTAAAAATGAAAAATATAAGAATGGCTGTCAAAATTAGCGGAGAATCTAGCATAAACTTAAGTAAAGTCTTATTTAATATGAGATTATATTACTAAATGCAGCCTACAGCAATTACATATTAGATTTGGGGAGTCTTTGGAAAGTCTTTTTTAAATCAAGAATTAAGAGTTTGCCAGGCAATTCCTACCCTCGAAGGCCTTTCTATCAACACATAAAGACTCTATTGCATTATTTTAGGTGTTTGGTAATCTTTAATTCTAGATCAAACAAATTTATAGCAGCCTGTATGAGGTAACTAGTTATGCACGGTAATATCTACCAGCTAAAGGTATTGATGCTATTTTTGCATCGAGGAGTGCTCTATCAGCACTCTTTTCGCTTAGGTACAGAAATAGAAGAGGCCAGAAAATTCGATGATTTAGTATTTGAATGTACCCAAGGTAGTAAGAAAGTATACCGTTTTTTGCAGGCTAAACACACACAAGATGAAGATAACAAGAAAATTGGAGTAGGGAACTTACTTACAAAAGATAAAAGTGGTGAGTTTGGATTAGCAAAGTATTTTGTTTCTTACCTAAAGATCAAAAATAATCAAGATTTTGCAGATGGTAACCTGAAAGATTTTATTATCTGTACTAATATCGATTTTGATCTGGATCAAAGCACAGCACGAAACACAGTGAAGAAGTTGAGGGTAAAAACTTTAGGACCAAACGAGGAAATAGAAATTTTAGTTGAAGTAATCGACACTAGTGATGTCTTTTTTAAAGATGGTGGCACTAGATATAAGTTCTCTTATATTCACAATAACATGATTTCAGTAGTGCAACCAGCATTTGAAAGTGCTGTAGAAGAAGCGATGGAAGAATTAGAAGAGGAGATAAAAAAACTCCAAAACAAGCCAGATCAGAACTCAAAAAGGAAATTGGAAAGAAATCAGACGTGGCAACGTGAATTTGGACGAATGATGAATGAAGGTAGGTTGGAAGACAATATAAAAGAATTTTTTGATAAGTTAGTATTTGCAGTAAATCAGCCCAATGAAATAAAACTAGCGGATATTATCAAAAGTGAGCTAGGCGAGCAATTTAATGATATTGATAGACAGAATGTTTACGCTCGCTTCCAAGAAAAAATGCTAGATTGGTTGAAAGAAAAAGGGAGACGTTTTCTTACACATGAAGACGGAAGAGAATTCTTTCGCAAGATGAAAGAAGAAATCTTAGGAGGCTTTCGATTTGAGGTGAGAAATCCAGTAGGATCGTTCACTGGAAGGACAGAAGAATTACGAGAACTACACAAATTAATACAAAAAAGTCAAGGTGTAGCCACAGTAATATCGCAACTGGTTTCTATTAGTGGGTTGGGAGGAATAGGTAAGACTGAGCTGGCCAAAAAATATATTGAAGAACACAGTAAAGATTATGACAACAATATTATATGGATAAAAGCTGAAACCCATGAAACCATGGTGCAGTCTTTTCTCAGGTTAGCTAGAGATCCTTTAGGCATTCCTACAGAAGATAGGGATATTGAATCTATTGTAAGAGACATATACGCTTTTTTCGCCAAGAGAAAAAGTCTCTTTGTTTTCGATAATGCAGAAGAATATAGAAGTGAAGGTCAAGATGCTGGTATTAGTCAATTCTTACCGTCCCACTTTTTATCATCTGATGATAATAAACCTAGTGTTTTGATTACCTCTCGTAATCAGAAATGGGGAGATATAAAATCATTAACATTGGGTGCATTTACTGAACCAGAATCAATAGACTTTATTAGAAAAGCATTAGGTATAAAAGATGGGTCACAAGAAAATGAAATAAAGAATTTGGCAGAAACATTACAGCATTTTCCTTTAGCTTTGCAGCAGGCAGTTGCATACATAAAAGAAAGGGATATAGCATTAAAGAATGTAGGCTTGAAGTTTGAAATTAGTGATTATTTAAAGAGATACAAAGAGGAAGCAGAAAAATTACTTGATTTTAAGTTTCCTAAAGACAGCGACAATAGCTACACCAAGACAACTTTTATAACCTGGAGAATTACTATTGATAAAATCAAAGATAACCCAGAGTATGGTCAGCAAGCCAAAGAAATCTTGGATATCATTGCCTATATTGCTCCTGACAACATTCCTGCAAAAATGTTTTTAGGGGTAGAACGCAATGAAGAAAAGTTAGGTGATGCTATCCAACTACTTAAACAATATTCAATGATCAACTCAGGAGAAGAGCAAAGCTCAGTCAATATCCACAGGTTAGTACAGCAAGTAACAAGAATAGAGTTAGAAAAACAAGGCAAAGACAAAGTTGTGAAAAAGACTTTTGAGTTACTGGAAGAAAGCTTTCCTTACGGCAGTGATAAATTAGAAGATTATGCTAAGAAACGACAATTATTGCCGCATTTAGAAGCGTTCTTATCACATGTAGATAATTGGCTAACAAAAAATCCTTCAGAAAAACAAACAATAGAAAAGGATTATCTTGTAAATTTGTTAATATGGATAGGCGATGGATATTTTGATTTAGATCCTAGAAGACAAAAGAAGTCGCTTGAACGGGTTTTACCTATCATCAAGAAACATTATGGCTCTGATCATTTTCAAGCTGCTATTACATTAGCAAACCTTGGCATTGCTTATGGTGCTTTAGGTGATCCTCAGAAAGAAAAAGAGTTGCTTGAACGGGCTTTACCTATCTTGAAGACACATTATAGCCCTGATCATTTCGAAGTTGCTAAACTGCTGGCAAACCTAGGTAACGCTTACGGGTATTTAGGCAATTATAAGAAACAAAAGGAATTGCTTGAACGAGCTTTAGCAATTCAAGAGAAACATTGTGGTTCCGATCACTCTGAAGTTGCTAGAACACTGGCAAACTTAGGTAACGTTTATGGTGCTTTAGGTGATCCTCAGAAACAAAAGGCTTTACTTGTGCGAGCTTTACTTACTTTTGAGAAACATTATGGCACTGGTCATCCTGAGGTTGCTAGAACACTAATAAGTTTAGGCACCGCTTATAGGGCTTTAGGTGATCCTCAGGAAGAAAAAGAGTTGCTTGAACGGGCTTTACCTATCTTTAAGGAATATTATGGCTATGATCATTTTGAAGTTGCTAAACTACTAGCAAACCTTGGTATCGCTTATGGTGCTTTGGGTGATCCTCAGAAAGAAAAGGAGCTGCTTGAACAGGCCTTAACAATTAAAGAAAAATATTACAACTCTGATCATTTTGAAGTCGCTATTACTCTGACAAACCTTGGTATCTCTCATGTGGATTTAGGTGACTATAAAAAACAAAAGGAGTTACTTGAACGGGCTTTAGCAATCAAAAAGAAACATTACAGGCCTGACCATTTTGAAGTTGCTAGAACACTGGCAAACCTCGGTAATTCTTATAGGGTTTTAGGTAATCCCCAGAAGGCAAAAGAGTTGCTTGAACAGGCTCTAGCAATTCGAAAGAAACATTACGGCCTCGACCATTTTGAAGTTGTTAAATTACTGGCAACCCTCGGTATCGTTTATGGCACTTTTGGCGATCATCAGAAAGCAAAAGAGTTGTTTGAACGAGCTTTACCTATTTTTGAGAAACATTATGGCTCTGGTCATGTTCAAGTTGCCAAACTACTGGCAAATCTTGGTATTGCCTATGGCGCTTTGGGCGATCACAAGAAACAAGAGGAATTGCTTGAACAGGCCTTGCCTATTTTTGAGAAACATTATGGCCCTGATCATCCGGAAGTTGCTAAACTGCTGGCAGAACTAGATGACATTTAGGTTTTTAGCAATACTGGATTAACAACAATTCATTTGAGCTACACTTCCAAAACTAATCTATTTGGATCTTCTATATAATTTTTTATTTTAACGAGGAAAGTTACTGCTCCTTTGCCGTCAACTATTCTGTGATCGTAAGAGAGAGAAATGTACATCATAGGTCTGATTTCTACTGCATTACCAACAGCAACTGGCCTGTTTTGTATTGAATGCATTCCAAGTATTCCAGATTGCGGAGGGTTTATTATCGGAGTGGAAAGAAGTGAACCGTATACTCCACCGTTTGAGATGGTAAATGTTGCACCTTCCATTTCTGATACTTGTAATTTACCCTCACGAGCTTTTTTGCCAAGAGCAACTAAAGTCAACTCAATTTCTGCAAATGACATCTGATCGGCACCCCGAATAACTGGTACAACAAGACCTTTATCGGTGCCAACAGCAACACCTACGTCATAGTAATGTTTATATATGATTTCATCGCCTGAGATTTCAGCGTTAATTTCAGCAATTTCTTTCAATGCTTGCACCGCTGCCTTTATAAAAAACGACATAAAACCAAGTTTTATTCCATATTTTTTTTCAAAGGCGTCCTTATATTTTGCTCTTAGATCCATGACATTCTTCATGTCAATTTCATTGAACGTGGTCAGTATTGCAGCAGTATTTTGCGATGCTTTCAAACGAGCGGCAATTACTTGCCTTATTTTGCTCATTTTTACTCGTTCCTCTCTTTGCTCTCCATTTACTACACTTTTTGGCAATTCATATTGTTTTATTGCAGGTTGTTCAGCTTTGTTCATATGGCCTATCACATCTGCTTTTGTTATTCTGCCTCCCATGCCAGTTCCTTTGACGCTTTCTGCACTGATTGCATTTTCTTCCATAATTTTACGAGCTGATGGAGCATCTTTTTTAGCAGCACTTTCGCTTTTATCTTCTTTTCTCGCTTCCTCTTTTACTTCTCCCATGGAAAGCTTCGCTAACAATTGATCAGGACTTATTACATCATCTTCTTTTATAAGAAATTCAGTTATTTGCCCTGAAGCTTCTGCAGTTAATTCGAGTGCTGTTTTGTCAGTTTCAATTTCAAAGATCAAGTCATCTACTTTTACTGCTTCTCCAATACCCTTCTTTATTTTTACTATACCTTCTGTAACTGATTCACCACCAAGAGTTTTTGGTGCTCTGATTTCTATAATTTTGCTCATAAAACAACTTCCGTATAAAACTTTCTATAGATTTATACATGAAAAGAGACATGTAATAAACTAATAAATTCATTGAGGCTCTTATCATTTAGAAGTGACAAACGGATAACATATTCCCAAATGTCATTCCAGCACGTGACGCTAGGCCATAAAAATTCCTTGACAAGCTTTGCCATCCCCCCTATCATGAAACTGAAGCTATTTATTTATCTTCGCAATCTGTGCAGGTTAATGACAAAAAACTTAGGGTATTTGGCGTCTCATGTTTAATTTTTCGCACTACGTGCATCGCATGTCTTTAAAAATTTTTAGGTTTTTACCTATATAAGCCGAAACGCGCTTACAAAGCGTTTAAGACAGCAAAAAACGTCAAATTGACAAGGGAGAATTTGAATGCTAGCTACTACGGGGTTTCTTTGCCTTTTTTCCTGCTTAGTAAATTTCTTAAACACTTGCGGTGTAGGTTAGTTGCAAGTTAAAAGCAGCTAAATCGCTCTTAATCAAGCGTTTTAGAATAAAAAAAACGCCGATATTTTAGTACATAGTAAATAGCCAACCACCACGGGGCTTCTTTTGCCTTTTTTTTCGCTTGGTAAATTTTTTAATATTTATAGCTAAACGACAACCGTCATCCCGCTGCTTGTTAGCGGGATCTAGAGATACCGCGAATGAATCGCGGTATGACGGTTAAATAATTCGTCATCCCGCTACGTGTTAGCGGGATCTAGAGATACCGTGACGGTATGACGGTTCGCGGTGGTATGACGATAAGGTTTATACCTTGTCATGCAAGTACTAGAATCCAGTAAGCTTATTTATGCATATAAAAGGTTATTATTTTGTAAAGTCAAAGTTGCTTTTGGTTTTAAGTTAAAGTACAATAAATGCAAAGGTTTATATAAACTGGATCCAAGTAGTCAGCTACTTGAATGACATCAGACAAACAATCGTACACATGCTAGTCAAAATAGGTA
The DNA here is from genome assembly GCF_964264765.1 of Wolbachia endosymbiont (group A) of Opomyza germinationis. Lineage (NCBI taxonomy): Bacteria > Pseudomonadati > Pseudomonadota > Alphaproteobacteria > Rickettsiales > Anaplasmataceae > Wolbachia > Wolbachia endosymbiont (group A) of Opomyza germinationis. The sequence continues at coordinate 607,142 of NZ_OZ183482.1, read as the reverse complement.
CCAGAGGAAGCAAGCTTGCAGTTGCCCAGGCTTTGGAAGCAAAACAAAAGTTGCTGGATTCTTTTCCTAACTTATCTATTGAAATTGTTAAAATAAAAACTTCTGGAGATAAGTATGCAAACGCAAATCTTGCTGAAATAGGAGGCAAAGGATTATTCATTAAAGAAATTGAGACTGAATTGCTCGAAAATAATATAGACATGGCAGTTCATTCGCTAAAAGATATGCCTGCGTTTTTCTCAGGGGGTTTAACAATTCCTTGTGTTTTAGAAAGGCTAAGTTCATGCGATGCGTTTATTTCTCATAAACACAATAGCCTTGAGTCTTTGCCACAGCAGGCTACTATTGCCACTTCTTCAATAAGAAGAAAAGTTCAGTTGTTAAATGTTAGACCAGATTTAAATATAGTACCGCTACGTGGAAATGTAATAACCAGATTGCAAAATCAAAGTTTTGATGGAATAATTCTAGCTGAAGCAGGACTCATAAGATTAGAAAAACATCACTTGATTACAGAGGTATTGCCACCAAAAGTTATGTTAAGTGCAGTGGGGCAGGGGGCGGTTTGTATTCAATGTAGAAGGAATGATGTAAAAATTATCGATCTTTTAGAGAAAATTAATAATAATATGTCTTTTATAGGAGTGAAATCAGAGCGCAGTTTTATGAAGACAGTGAATGGTTCATGTTTTACACCACTTGCAGCTTTGGCTGAATATGTGAGCGAAAATATGCTACACCTTCGTTGTATGTTAGCAAGTGGAAAAAATATATACTTCACTGAGCGCACTTCATTTATAGAAGATGCGGAGAAAATGGGTATGGATGCAGGATTAGAGTTGAAATCAAAATGCTTATAAGCTTACCTAAAGTACGTGGAATCTATCGTTATGATGTCTTAATGTCTAAAGCGACGTGGTTAAATGTTGGTGGACGAGCTGATGTATTATTTAAACCATGTGATATTGAAGATTTAACATACTTGATTAAAAATACTGAACTGCCAGTTAGCGTTATTGGTGCAACATCCAACATAATAGTGCGAGATAGTGGCATTCGAGGAATAACAGTAAAATTAGGTAAGGAGTTTGCATATATTAAAAGTAAGGGTAACAACTCTATTGTAGCTGGGGGAGCTGTGCTGCTCAGCAACCTTGCTCACTTTGCGGGAAATCAGCAGATTAGTGGGTTGGAGTTTCTAGTTGGAATTCCAGGAACAGTTGGTGGCGGAATAGAAATGAATGCAGGTGCATATGGTAGTGATATCGCAAGTGTTGTACAATCCATAAAAGCAGTGAATCTAGAGGATGGAAACCTATATGAGTTCTCCAGCGAAGAAATGGGGTATTTTTACCGTGGACATAGCCTAAAAGGAAATTGGATTTTTGTTGAAGCTGAGTTTAAAGGAGTAAACTCAGAGTATGAGCTTATACTGCAAAGGTTAAAGGAAGTTATTGAGAGGAAAAATAAAAGCCAGCCAATAAGAGGAAAAACTGCTGGGTGCATATTCAAAAATCCAAAAAACTACCGAGCATGGGAGTTAATTGATAAATCTGGCTGCCTAAGGTTAAATATTGGTGGAGCTAGAATCTCTAAGAAACATTGTAACTTCTTGCTCAATTACGATAATGCAACTGCATCTGACTTGGAAAACCTTGGCAACAAAGTAAAAGATGCAGTAAAGGATAAATTTAATGTTGAACTTGAGTGGGAAATAAGGGTTTTGGGTAGCTATTAGATAGTTTTTATAGCTTATGTATATTCGTTCAGGAGAACGGCAAATAAGGTAAACAAGTAATCTAAAAAAATAATCATAGAGAAACCGTGAGGTAATGTGGTTAATCTTGTAGAACTTTGCAAGAATCTAGAGAGAAAAATAGCAAAGTTATACCAATTCTCATTATTAGTGAATCAAATAAGCGATATTGTAGAGTTATTTAATTGTGGAGTGAGAAAGAAAGGCAATAGTATGGCTTTTTTTCCATTGTTATCTATCCGTTTATTGTGCAGTGGGAATTGGTATTAGCTGAACGGACACTATTGTTATACTATATCTTATATACAATTGTGCAATATGGACAATGGCAACAAATTTACTAGCGAAATTCAGTGATTTATGATTGATAATTAAAGTTCTTAATTAGTAACCGTTCACACTTAATTCTTCAATCTCACTAATAGAAAGGCCAGTAAATTTGACAATAGTGTTGACATCAACATTGTTAGCCAGCATTGCTTTTGCGACTTCGATTTTTCCTTCGATTTTTCCTTCCTCTTTACCGATTTTGATGCCTCTTTCTTCGCCAATTTGGATGCCTTTTTCAGTAGCAAGGTCAAGTCTGTATTCAAGAATGGCTTCTTCTTTGCGCAGATCCATTATTCTTTCTTCATAAGTTATTAGATCTTTTTCATTCCAGTGAAACTTATCTAATTCATCATATGCTAGCTTTATTATTGGTGATTTTTCCGCAATTTTTCTGAGATCTTCGTCCGTTGTTTCATCTGCATATTTGAAAAAAAATAGCCAACGGTCTACTACACTTTCTAGTTGTTCTTCTCTACTCTTAGGAAATTTTGGCAGCTCTATGAAGATAAATTGAAAATCTTTTAAGTCATGCTCATTGGTTTTTTCATCTCTTATGGTATGGCTAGATATATAGTCAAGCTTATCAGGGAATAAGGTACAATTTGAAATCGCGATAAAGAAAATCTTCTTTAAATCAACGTATTTACCAGATTTATCAGCTTGTCTTGAGTAAGCCTTAGCAGCATAAAGTTGTGCGCGTTTTTCAAAGCCTTTATCACGAGCGAGCTGGTTAGGTAAGGAAGTAGTATTGCTACTACTCCCTCCCTTAGAAACGCAGCATGCAGGTTTCCCCACACTACGCTTGAGCCCCTTATCTAAGTCCTTCTTTTCTCGAACCGGCTTGTCCTTCATGATTCCTCAGAAAACATCATTCTTAATGGTGACACCAACAGTAGAGAACCTTCTCTTGAGAAAGAGCTTGCTAACATTTTTGTTTGTTTCACTCTTTCATCAAAATACTTTTTCCATTTTAAGTCAAGTGGATTTGCATCCGCCCTGATTTTAACATGTCGTCTGATAGGTATATCAATCAACCTAAGCAGTCTTAAATACCTTATCTCTTTCGGTTTGTTCTTGCATATGGGTGCAGCAAAGACCCATTGGCGTTGTTTCATTACCTTGAAGTAACGATTCTTTATCCAACGTAATCCTTTACGAGGATGTCTTTTCTTTGCCCATTTCCATAGAGCACACATAATTTCATGGTCTATTTTGTTAAAAGCTCTTTTCGCACACACATGGCTGTAGTAATTTCCCCATCCCCTTAATAGGGAATTGAGCAACTTGATTAGTACGGCCTGAGTGTTCGCTATGTTTGCCTTTATCAATGTACGTGCTTTATTAAGAAGTTTCTTAATACTTTCTTTTGAAGGTTTTATAATTAACTTCTTATTATACCTGCGTACATTACAACCAAGAAAGTCAAACCCTGTTGTAATAGATGTAATTTTTGTTTTCTCTTCGGAAAGGATAAGACCTCTCTCCTGAAGAAAGGACGATACTAGAGGTTTTACTTCATTTTCCAGTACTTCACGTGTGATTCCTGAAATGATAAAGTCATCTGCGTACCTGATTACATTTACTCCACTTCTGATTTTGCTTCTTCTTTTACTGCCAAGTTTACCAAATTGACTTTCCAATGATTTTTCAAGTCCATTTAGGGCTAGATTTGCTAGTATTGGAGAGATGATACTACCTTGTGGGGTACCTGCAGTTGTGGAATACAGAGTTTTTGATTCTAGGAAGCCAGCTTTTAACCAGCTATGAAGAATTTTCTTCTCCATAGGAATATGCTTCATGAGCCATTCATGGTTAATGTTATCAAAACACCCTTTAATATCACCTTCGAGTATCCATTGTAGTTGGTTACGGCTTGCCAGTAACAAGTGACAAGCCACAGTAGCGTCTGCGCAGGATCTTTTTGGTCTAAAACCATAAGAGTGACGATCACTGATCGTTTCAGCTATCGGTTCCAAAGCAAACAAGTATAATGCTTGCATGGCTCTATCTTTTATCGTAGGGATTCCAAGAGGTCTTCTTTTGCCATTAGACTTACTGATGTATATCCGTTTTAGCGGAGAAGGTTTGTATCCTCTTTGTTTTAATAGCTTTATTCCTTGAAATTTTGTGTTGCAAGTTGACCATATTTGACGATCTACACCTGCTGTGTTTTTTCCTTGGTTTTCAGTTACTCTCTTAACCGCCAAAGCTTTGCCGCTAAAAGAGCGTGTGAGAAGGTGTTGTAAAGTTTTCACCTTACCCCATCTGCCTTGTTGGACAGCCTTAACAATACGCCTCTGTAGCCTCATAACAACTTTTTGGCATTTCTTCCAGGGTAACTGGTTCCATGCTTCGGAGTTATTGGTAGGTGCACTTACAGTTGTACTTGTAATCATCTGCTTTCCTACCTTAAGTGGTTAACAAAGTTTCTTGTCATGAGGGACCAAATGGAAGTCTGCTCGTTTTCACGCGAATTAATGTTACAAATTCTATCCATTTCGTTACAAAATGGCATTCGCTTTCTCCATTATCCTTTACCTGCACATCCATCAGCATTCCTTGCGGGTTGCCTGCCATATAGGCGAAAATACAGGCTTATCCTGTTCCTTTTGTCATACAATAGTGGGTTAGGTGGCTTCTCTATACCGGTGGAATTATTATTTGCGTACATCCAGAAATGAAAAATGTAACTCATCCACATTACCTTTTGGTCGGAGCTTATCAGCATCTTTAGCTCTTTAATCGTTACGATACTTATGAAGCTTCACTTACGTTCACCATACCACTAAGCCTAGCCCTCCAACCACATGATGCTTGTAGTTTATGCTTTCTCTCACGATTGAGCATCTTCTTTATCAAGAGGAGGTTCATTGTCCGCGTCGCTCGGCACCAACTGGTTACCCAATTCGCACTGATGCGTAGACTCAGATGGCAAAACATCTGGTTCAATAAGCTTTAGAATCCTTTCAGTTTCTTTCTGAATGAATTCCTCTCCTTTTAAACAATATGACCGAAGGCTTTCAGGTCGCACCATTTCCGCAATATACCTATTTCCGTATGAATCCTTACAAAGAACATCAACGATGCTTTGTTTATCAGAAGCAATCTCAGGATTCATGATAGTGCTAAGGAACTCAACATCTTGTATAGTGTTAACACCAGTAAAGCCTAAGATGTCATTTAAAAAGTGAATAAGGATATTCTTATTTTTCTCAGTACCGAAGATCTTCTTAAATGTTAAATCTAATTTTGGATCAAGAAACTTCGAAAGAGCCATAAAATTAACCTAAAAAGCATTAACAATTATACACAATTCTAAAGAAATGTTCAACTCTTTTATTTTTAGCTTATTTTTCAAAGTTTTAAATGTATTGATGAAAAAAACGGCTTTCAGAGATCATCTTAGAATAGCACCCTCTACTTTAGACGTCCTTTTGTACATCTTTTTATAACTCCCTCATAAAGCGCCTAAAAACGCCAGCAAATGAATTCATAGATTTAGTAGCTATAAAGAGCTTTAAAAACGCTTATTCCTGGTGTGAGAGCCTAATAAAAACACGAGCCCACAAGCTCAATTACCTAACATCGTGAGCCCACACCTTTACATGATAAAGATCTTGAAACTTAATGTCAACATTTCAGTAGCAAATTTTATGTTAAATCTATATCCTATTAGCATGGACAAAAAGAAGATACATTGCCAGTAGAAGATAAAGTGTTGGCAACTATCGCTTGTCATGGATCAATTAGAGCGGGTAGAAAATGAGGTTAGAAGAAGTGAATGAGTTGCTAAGGCAAATGGAGGAAACGCCATATTCTGATCACGGAAGACCAACTTATATAGAAATGAAACTGAGTGATATAGAGAAATTGCTTGAAAGAAGATAGATTAAGCTTGTTGAAATGATCTTTATTGAGATAGTTCTTCTGGTTATTAAGGAGTCAGTATAGAATGTAAGTATTTGTTTTTATAGATAAAGAGTGACTGCTCTAATTTTTTAGACTACAAAGTAGGACAGAAAGTAAGAAGTTGTAGGCTAGCGAAGAGATATACTCAAAAGGATTTAGCAAGTAAAATCGGTACAAAATATCAGGTCATACTACAGTATGAAAAAGGAAAGCGTAAAATTTCAATCAGAAGGTTATATAGCATCGCAGAAGCACTATCAGTTAGCATTATAGATCTTATTCCTGTATCAAATGAAAACAGTTATCTCGAGAGTGAGGGATTAGATCTAATAGAAAAGTATGAGAAAATTGAGAATCAAGAATTACGTAATGTAGTTTATTCATTAATTACATCTGCACAAGTTAGCAAGGAAAATAGTAGAAAAGTGGCAAGAATAGAGGTGGCAAAGAATCTAGTTAAAGTAGGAGTTTCTGTTGAAATAATTTTCCAAGCAACGAACTGAAGAATATAGTAATGCAGAAGAAAAAACTACTTCTGTAGACTACAGGATGGGACAAAGGATAAAAAAGCTAAGGATAATGCGAAAATGCACTTAGGAAGACTTGGCAAAAAAAATTAGTACAACGCGTCAAAAAATAAGCGACTATGAACATTGCTGTTCCACTTGAAAAGTTATATGAAATAGCAAAGGCGTTATCAGTCAGCATTAAAGATCTGCTTACAAGGCAACATAGTGAAGCAAGCAGTGGTTTAATGGAGAAATACAGGGATACGCAACGAACTTTATGAGTTCTTATCTGAAGGTATGGAGATTATCGAAGGAAAGGTCAAGAAGGCGGAAAAAGCCAAAATTGCAAAGAATCTGGGAGTGTTAAATAAACCATACGCGTCAAGTTAAGGAAATAAAGGTATGAAAGAGATAGAATAATAAGGTATAAGTTCTCCCAGATGTACTTTTAGTGAGAGAACCAATGAATAAAATAACTTGCTTATCAAAAAAGCTCAAAGAATTTTTTAATGAAAAAGCAGACAAAATCTCAATTACAACAAGGTTTATAAAAAGAAAGAGAAAGCTAAAAGGTTCATCATTCGTAAAAGCCATGGTCTTGGGTAATATAGGAGTTGATAATTGTAGCGTAGAAACAATGTGTCAATTACTAAACGAGAGATATAACAAAACAAGGTTTGGATTTTAGATTTACTGAAGAAGCAGTGGAATTTATGAAAAGGATTATAATGAATCTGTGATTCTCTTTAAAAATATCTTGCAAGTTGATTGCAAAATCTTACAGCAATTTAATAGTGTTAAATTATTGGACAGTAGCTATATTACTCTACCTAACAGTATGGAAGAGATGTATAAAGGTTATGGTACTAGCTACAGTGGCTATGAAAGCAATACTAAGTCTGGAATAAAGTTACAATTAGTTTTCGACTACATGAATCAGATAATAGACCAACTTAATTTAACGGAGGGGGTAAGATCAGACCAGGGATATAGGAAACATTTAAGTAATATATTAAGCAATGATTTGCTAATATCTGATCTCGGTTATTTTGTGCCAAGTTCTTTTAAACAAATCAATAAAATAGGAGCTTATTTCATAAGTCGTCGATACCAACATATATGATGTAGAAACAAATCAAAAAATGGAGTTATTAGAATGTTTAGAGGATAAGTTATTTTTAGAAAACGAGGTATTGTTAGGAAAAGAAGCAAAAATTAGAGTAAGAATTATATGTCAGAAACTAACTGAAGAACAGTCTATGGCCAGAAGAAGGAAAGCTAATAGATTAGCAAGATCGCAGATCCTCTAAAAGAAATTAAAAATTGTTGAACTGGTCAATATTTATAACTAATGTTCCAGAAAATAAAATTAGTGCTGAGCAAGTATTAACGATTTACAGAGTAAGGTGGCAAATTGAGTTATTATTTAAATTGTATAAAAGCCATATCAGACTTGATAAGCTAAAAGGAAAGCCATGCAGAGTATTATGTGAACTATATGCTAAATTGTGCGCAATTCTTATATTTCACGGCATAGTTGGTTGCACAGAAGTGAAAAAGAATACAGAACTTAGCTTAACAAAGGCATTTATTGAGCTAAAAAGACGGGTTAGAGAGTTATTTTTAGTATTAACCAAGATTAATAGTTTAAAAGTATTTCTTAAAAAACTCACTATAACTTGGTCGCGATTTTCATTAAAAGACAAACGCAGAAGGGCTAGAGTATCCACTTTAACCTCTCTAAATTTGCTCACAATCTCTTAACTTGACGCGTATGGGTTTTTCGCCGACAACCAAGAAGTCCGTTTTATTTGACACACTTGAGTTATCTAAGTGAGGAAAGTCACCTCTCCCCACTCGACTTCGAAACCGGACTTGTGGTAGAGTGGGCAGCCAGCGAGTTACTTGTTAAGTACTTTTCCAACAACCCCTCTCCGAACCACGCATGATCGTTTCCGTATCACGTGGCTCTCCAATAATCTAACGTTTTAAGGAGTCACCATCATATTTTCCATATTGGATTTTCTTATGGCATTCATGACAAACAACAAGAGTTTTCCTCTGTCGTTCAATCATTCTCTTTTTCCATTCCGGTAGTTCAGTATTACGTTTACCTAGCAAATCAGCAAGTTTACGTACGTGATGTACTTCAATCTGCTCTTGTGATTTACATAATTCACAAGTTTGTGCCAATAGTCTTTGCTCTATTTCACTACGCTTATTCCATATTGGTATAAGGTTATCACTTATGCTTACCCATTTATTCCATTTTAGCAACACAGCACCAAAGTGTGTAATTAATGGTATCTTTGATGGTAAACGATCTACTCTGATTTGGATGACTTTTCGTTTTTCACCTTCATCATTTTCGATCGTCGCACCAAATTTTCTATAAATTTTCCTGCAAGTTGTTTTGTATTTAGATGCTAAAGTCTTTACTAATGATACTTCCATCACATATTTCAGATAACTTAGTGTGTGAAGGTTGTAGGCCATTTTGTAGTATTGTACAATTCCTCGATATTCAGTTTGATACTGAGCAACAATACTGTAAGCTGTATCAATTGTACGTTGAGGTAAATGTATCGGTTTACCACAACGCATATATTCAGAACACTTTTTCTGCTTTATATGATGTGGTACACGTAACCCAATACTACCGTTAATACATCGTTGTGTCCGATGATCATGTTTATCATCTGCATGCAAAACATGTATTTCATAACCCAAAAAATTGGCTTTGCTATCACACGCATGTGTAATAAACGTTTTATCTTCATTAAGCATAAGTTTGAGCTCCTCATTGAGAAACCCAGCAATCTCATTCTTAATTTGTTCAGCTTCATTCTTTGGTCCTGCAAACCCTACCAGAAAATCATCAGCATACCTAACATACCAAAGACGTCGATAATTTAGATCGCAAGAATCCTTAGATGGCATACCCTGCACTAATTGACGCAGTTGTTTTGCTTGATCCCAGTTCCCTTGTTTTCTCATCATCGATACTTGCATGGTTAACCTTAAATATTTTGGATTTGTCCTTCTTCGCTTACCTCGGTTATTTGCTGGTATTAGTATATGCTCCACATGTTTATCTAACCGATCGAGTAATATGTTACTCAGAATTGGACCAATAATAGAACCTTGTGGTACCCCACTATGACTCTTATTATACTTCCAATTTTCCATATATCCTGCTTTTAGCAGTCGATTGATTAGCTGAATAAAACGGTTATCTTGGAAGCTTTCACTCAGTATTTTCAACAACATAGTATGATCAATTGAGTCATAACATGCACTGAGATCTCCCTCTATAAACCATTTTGTACCTCTGCCTTTTTGCATTACTGCTCTTAATGCAGTGTGGCATCCACGCTTTGGTCGAAATCCATGTGAACATTCACTAAATTTAGGCTCATAGTAGGCTTCCAATATTAATCGAATTACTTCTTGAAGTAACTTATTTGACCATGTTGGCAACCCTAACGGCCTGCGTTTACCACTCTTCTTTAAAACATAGATACGTTTTACTGGTGTCCACCGATATCGCTCATAGCGTAAACCCTCTATGATTTTATCGATCTTTTCCAAAGACATACCATCAACTGTTTCAACTGTCACACCTTCTGTCATAGCACCTTTATTACGACAAAGTTTGCCATACGCCCGAAGGTAAAGATCACGCTGATAGAGTAGGCGATATACGTTTTTAACCGGCAAATTTCTTTGTCCACGTTCACGTATAATGTTAAGTATTGTTTCAGCTTTCCGCATCTTGCGTACCTCCCAATTTCAACATTCAATTATCTGTCACCCTTTGCCCTGTATGTGGCTTTCCCACACTCCCCGGTGATTCGTTACTTTCACGACTACTACGATGACTCCGTAACCATAGAACTCGCGTTCCTTAGGTCATCCCATGTTCCGTCACTAAGAACTGTTCTAGATCAACTTAGGTTTTCTATTCATCCTCTTAAATAAGTTCACTACTTATCGTTCTACAGCCAGAATGTCACACAAACGAAAGTTTAATTTGTGCTTACTGTAGACATGGGGTTTTAAATGTGATACCCATGGATGTGAAATCCCACCCCTGAAGATTAGAATTCAAGCAGTTTAGCTTTAACCATATTGATCAGGTGTTGCAAGCCGTTACCTTACACATCTTCAGATAACTCTCGCTTTACATACATGCTCTTGTCCTCCTTCCCTTTCGGGTTAAAGTTAGTTGTTCACCTCGAGGCCATTTATTCTGAACCCCGCTTAGCTCCGCTAAGTATTTCTTAATGCGTACCACGGCGCACCCTCTCGACTCACACAGCTCCCATTATTCAGCCTTTTGTCCCAAACCTAATGTCCAGTGGGGGAGTGTTAAATAAACCATACGCGTCAAGTTAAGGAATGTAGAGAGCTTAAAGTAGATACCCTGGTCTTCCTATATCTGTCTTTCAAAGAAAACTTTGACCAGATTATAGTAAGCTTTTTTAGAAAAATTTTTAAATTATTGACAATATTGTTTAATATCAAAAAGAGCTCTCTAACCCGCCTTTTCAATTCAATAAATGCCTTTGTTAAACTGAGCTCCGTGTTCTTTTTTAGTTTTACACAGCCAATCATTTCGTGAAATACGAGAATAGCACATAATTTTGCGTATAGCTCGCACAATACTCTAAATGGATTTGTCTTTCCTTTTAGTTTATCAAGATTGATATGACTTTTATATAGTTTAAATAGTAATTCGATTTGCCATCTTACTCTATAAACCGTCAATATTTGTTCAGCATTAATTTTACTCTCTGGAACATTAGTTATAAATATTGACCAATCTAATAACTTTTGATTCTTTTGAGAAGATGTATATCCATGTGACTTTGCTAATTTATTAGCCTTTCTTCTTCTAGCCATAGACTGTTTTTCAGTTAGCTTTTGACATATAATTCTTACCTTAATTTTTACTTCCTTTCCTAATAATACTTCTTTTTCTGAAGATAATTGACCTTCTAAATACTCCAATAGCTCTATTTTTTGATTTGTTTCTATATCATATATATTGGTATCAGACTTATAACGACTAACAAAATATGCACCTGCTTCATCAATCTGTTTAAAAGAACTAGGCACAAAGTAGCCCAAGTCAAATATTAGCAATCATTGGCTGATAAACCGTTCAGATAATCCCTATAACCTTGATCCGACCTTATTCCTTCCATAAAATTTAACTTATCTAGCGCTTGATTCAGGTAATCAAAGACTAACTGTAGCTTTATTCCTGATTTGGTATTATTCTCACAATCTCTATAGCTACTGCCATATCCTTTGTACATATCTTCCATGCTACTGGGCAGGCTAATGTAGCTGCTATCCAATAATTTAACGCTTCCAAATTGCTGTAAAATTTTGCAATCAATCTGTAGACTTTTTTTAAATAAACACAAAGCTTCGTTATACATTTTTTTCATGAACTCAACTGCTTCTTCACTAAACCTAAAATCTAAACCCTGTTTTGTAATTTCTATCGAGTCTTCATTTAGCAATTGGCACATTGTTTCTATGCTGCAATCATCAACTCCTATGTTACCAAAAACTATAGCTTTTATGAATGATGAGCCATTAAGTTTTCTCTTTCTTTTTATAAAACCTACTGCAATTGATATTTCGTCTGCTTTTTCATTAAAGAATTCATTGAGGTCTTTTGATAAGCAAGCTATTCTGTCCATTGTAAGTTCTCTCATTCATATATCCAAGAGAATTTATACCTTATTATTTTCCTTCACTCTATCAACTTTACTTACACTTTTCCTTAACTTGACGCGTATGGTTTATTTAACACTCCCTCACTTCATTATAGAGAACGGCCTACTGTTTCTTCAAGACTTGAAGCTTTTCTCATTTTTTCGCGCTTTGCCCAAGGGCCCACTTTTGTTGCATCAGATTGACTAATTGTTTCAGAACGAATCAACTCTCCAGATCTAGTAAAAAAACCTCGTTCAATAGCATCACGTACTGAACACCCACCAAGCAAACATTTTTCCCCTATTCGTTCCTCACAATTCTGTAATTTTTTCCACTTTTCTTGATCTTCTACTTCTACCTTTATTAGATTTTGCTTATCAGGGTATAATCTCACTTCCAACTCTCCCAAGCCAGTATCGAAAGTCAATACTATATTACTACCATCTGCTAGGCCTACATAATTCCTTATAGCGTTTTCCGTTATAATTTCTACCTCACTCTTACCTATCTTTATTATATTTCTTCCGTATTGTACATCTTCCTGAGTGATACCTAAACCCCTTGCTCCATTTGTAATCTTTGCAACATCTACTTTACTATCCTGTGAATATTCAAGACAGAGAGTAGAGTTGTCGATTTTTACGTCTCTTACCTTACCACTTGTTGCGCTTTGAACGATTGTTATGAAATCTAAAGCACGATTCTCATAATCTGCATAAGCGTTTTTCATATTAGCTTTGTGGCTTTCAAACTCTTCCAGTTCGTCAATTACATATATACTGCTTATGTTGTACAAAATTGCCCCTTTTGATATCAATTGACATACTATACCACTAGCAACCTCTATATTCCTTGAACCTTCGGAACTCTTTCTTAATTCACTAATCTTTCTTATCACAAAACCTGTAAAACTATATTCCTTTTCATATACCTTTCCGTATATACTACCCTGGTTAGGAAAGTTCAGCCTTACCCCAAGTTCTATAGCTTCGTTTACAACGCGTTTTAACTCATCTATATCTTTGGATTTATTTACCCTACCCAAAAATATTTTCAACTTTTCCGACTGATCTAATATTAAATCATCCCATAGAGTTCTAAGCTTAGGCAAACGTTTTTTGTCCTTCCACTCTTCGTAATCAATCGCTCCTGCTTCTAGCAGCAACTTTTTTGCTTCTTTGAAATGAGTTTCATTACCATAACAAGCCTCCCTAATCTTTTGAAAAACTCGAGACTTTCCTTCGCAATCACGAAGATTGAGAATCTCTTTAAGACCTTCATTTCCTTTGTGCTGATTGAAAAACTTTCTTAGTCGATTAGTGTTAAAGCTATGACCGCAAATACCTTCTAAATCATTTTTTGCTTCCAATTGCTCCTGAGTTAAAAAGATCTGTTCTAAAAGATTCACTTCAAAAGGTTTTTTGTTAATAATTACAATGTCTAGAGGAGTTTTTCCTTGTCTGTCAGTTTGACCACGTGCTCCTTTTTTCAGAAGCAAAGGTATATTTAAAGTATTATAATAAGCAGCATAGTGCAAAGGTGTTTGCCCTTCACTGTTAACTATGTTAGGATCAGCACCAGATTTTAAAAGTAAAGTCATAAATGCACTAACTGCACAACCTATGTCTTTTTCCACTGCTAAATACTCCATACCTTGTATTACATGTAGTATTGTCAATTTGGATTCTCCCCTTTGAAGATTGAGAACAGCTTTTAGATCATCACCTTTGTTATCGTGTAAAAAGTCCTCAAACCTTGTAATGTCACAAAATGGAAAGTCTGTAAGAAGATTTAACAGTGCCTTATTCAAATTTTTTTGGTTATCTTTTAAATCAGGTACGTTGAAAGACCAATCAGATATTAAATTTTTGAATTTTTTCCTTTTAATAATAGAGGTCAAAGAGCTGTTATCACTAAGCAGCAACGAGTATTTAATTGACTCATACTTATCATCTACCCGCCCCTCCTTCTGTTCTACCTTTACCTCCTTTAAATACTCTGTATCATCATCTTTAATGCGTTTAGCTAGATCCTTTAAAAATTCAATATCTCTGTTTTCCAGTAAAGGTAATGCCCCCTTCTTCATGAGAATCGAGACCATTTTTGTACTTCGTCCAGCTAAGTATAATGGAGTGCGCCGTTTTTCATCTAACGCATTAACATCAGCTCCATTGTTTATAAGATACTCTACTATTTTTATTTTTTGGCTCAAGACAGCATGATGTAGAGGAGTGCTTCCGTCATTATACTTCTTATTAACACTTGCTCCATTTTTTATTAGGATCTCTACCATTCTTGTGTTCCCTTGTGAGATAGCATAATATAATGGATCACGATTGTACGCATCAATTGTGTTAACATCAGCTCCTCCTTTTATAAGGGTTTCTACCATTTGTTTGTTGTTTTTTAAAACAGCAAAACTTAATTGGCACAATGTACCTGGATCTACTTGCTTTAATCTCTCTTCTATTTTACTAACTACATTACTCTTACTGAAACCAACATCAGCGTTAGCAGAATTTAATACTTCCTGCAATTTATTCAATTCCATAACTCCACCTCGGTTAAAAATACTACACACCATTTTCACACGCATGACATAAAATGCAAGAACTAATATGACATGCAACATTCGTCCTTAGGCATTTGAGGTAAGCTTTGCCTATTCACTTCACATTCATTTAGCCTACTATTAGGCTTTAATACTGCATATGTAATGCCACCAGCAATGGCCCCAACAATCAATGCAGCAGTAGCTGATATTGATAAACTAAGATGAATAGCAGTACATCCAATAGCCACACTTGTCAACATGGTCATTATCCCTACACAGAAACTGGTCTTTATTGCTCTATTAGTTATAGTTAGGTGTTTATTTTCTGTCACTTTTTGATACTGTATCACATTTTTATCATCAGCCAGACTTCCCGAGGTTTTGGGACACTCCCTTACTCGAAGACTAAGATACTTAACTATATCTTTGTAACCATTAGAATCTGCCAAATCGGAAGGGGTCTCACCTCTCAAGTTTTTTACATCAATAGTAGCCTTTTCTTCCTCTACAAGATATTCAACTATATTGTAGCAATTCATTCTAGCAGATTCATGTCGTGGAGTATCGCCATTTTTTTCGCTTACTACATTAACATCAGATCCCTTTTCTAACAGAGCTTTAACTATGCCTAAACAGCCCACCTCACAAGCAATATGCAAAGCAGTGCATCCTTCTTCGTTTCGTGCTTCAAAACTAGCTCCTTTGTCTAACAAAAATTGAACTACTTCCAAACGACCACATCCAGCAGCTTCATTTAAAGCAGTATCGCCGTCATAGTTTGTTGCATTAATATCAGTACCTTTGTCTAATAGAGCTTTAACGATTTCTAAGTAACCCTTTCGAGCAGCAATATGCAAGACACATTTGAAACTATTCTTTCATATGTCAGCATTATTCATTTGGCCCAATAGAGCTTTAACTATTTCTAAGTGGCCCTCGCTAGCAGCAATATGCAAAGCAGTACAGTCTTCGTTGTTTCGTGCCTCAACACTGGCTCCTTTTTCTAACAGAAATTGAACTACATCTAAGTGACACATTTCAGCGGCAATATGCAAAGGAGTGTCATTATCATCGGTTGCTTGGTTAATATTGATTTTTTCTTCACTTATAAAGTACTCAACCACTTTTAATTTACCCATTTCAGTAGCAGAATGAAGAGCAGTGCATCCTTCTTCGTTTCGTGCCTCAACACTAGCCCCTTTTCCTAATAGAACTTGAACTACTTCTAAGTGGCCTGCTTCAGCAGCAATATGCAGCGGAGTAGCTTCTTCATTGTTTATTACCTCAACAGTAGCTCCTTTTTTTAACAGGGTTCCAACGATTACGAAGTGGCCCCTGCCAGCAGCAAGATGCAAAGGCGTGTTACCATTGTTGTCTTTTATCTCAACACTAGCTCCTTTGTTTAATAGATCTTGAACTTTCTCTAAGGAACCATGAAAAGCAAAATTAAGTAAGTCAGTATGTATATTACTTTCGTGTACACAATGCTCATCTGTTTTTAAGTGACTATCGAGCGTAGCTAAATATGAATACGTAATATTTTGATTAACTTGATAAATTGGTATGGTCTGTGTTGCATAAAAACCTTGTTCTTTTGACCGCTTTTCTATTCCATCAACCATACTGTTCTCTTCTAAATCTGCTTGAATATTTATTGGACTAGATACTTCTTCCAATTGATTACCCATGACACTACCTTAACTTAAAAACTTATGTTTTAATTATTACACAATTATTATAATTAGCAATAGTTTTATATTTTTTTCAGAATTACAAATTTATTGTATTCAGATATAGGAAAATACCTTTTGTCTCTAAAAAACATTGCAACCAAGTATTACAAAGATTTCAATTATTTACTTCTTCAAAGATCCCAAAAAGATCGTATCTTTGTGAGAACAAGCTACGTAAAAGTAGGGTTATGAAAATAGGAACTTGCAATCTTTGCAACAAAGTTAGGTAAGTTAGTTCGTATGTAAATGTAGTAAAAGTAGGCTAATATAGCTGCTTTTATGGTATAGTAGAATTATTATATAGAAAAGTTCGCACGTATTGAGTGATAGACCAACGCATTCCAAAGAAAGTTGTTCTCACGTACGGTAGTTTTGGGTGCTGGAAATGGCTATCTTGCTTGAGATCTTAATAATATATCTTCCTAAATTAATAAAGATTTATCTAAAAATAATTTAGGTAAATTTATAATGAAAAGAGATCTTAATTTAATAAAAGATCATAAAATGAGTCTGTTAATGGCCTTTTATCAAAAGTTGTTTTGGGTTAGAAATTTTCTAAAATAGTGATTGACAAGTTACAAAGGTGGAGTATGATGTTGAAATTAGTATAGAGTCTATAAATTATTATAGCTCTGTATCTTACGTATGGTTTTGTTTGTGAGGTAAGAATTATGGACTGTGATGAACTAAGAAAAGCTGTTTTCTCTATTGTTAAGGATGATGATCCTTATAAAGAATCTAAACAACTTCAATTGAAAAATTGGTGTGGTGCATTTTTGGAAATATTTGACAGTTGGGGTGAAAAAAAACTTCCGTTCTTTTTGGATATATTATCAAATGAAGAATGTTGGGAAAAAACCGATACAATACATGGTATCAAACTCAATAGAAGAGTAGTAGCTAAAAAGATGATAGAATCAAAAAGTTCTAAGGGTATAAGTAATCCACTAGATGACTTTGATCGTTACCAGGTTGCATGTTGGTGTTGCTTAGAAGAAGACATAATCTCTATATTTGAACATTTTAAACGGGAAGATGAAATAAATGAGGGAGATTCAGATGCATTAAAAAAGTTAGTTAAATCAGTAAGTGGGAGTTGGTATACGGACACAATGATGCAATTTTGGTCACATTTCATTAGTGGATATATTTCAGAGTTAGATCTAAAAGGCCAGCATCCTTATGTCTTTGGTTTACATCGTGCAGCAATAAGTTCAAATAGAAGACATGTAGAAGCAGTGGAATTCTTTTGGGATAAGGTTCAGTCATTACCTGAAGGTGAGTTAAGTGCTCAGGAAAAAGATGAAGTTTTCATGAGAATTGCAGTGCATGCGGCACATGATAATGGCTATCCTGATGTGTTTGAATTTTGTTTAAGTCAGATAAGTCCTAATAAATATCCAGAGCTTTTGAAAAGAGATTTAGAGAAAAATGGTTATTATGGTTCTTTAGGAAGAATGTTAGAAACGTCTAACTTTGACCAATTTCAAAGATTATTCGACTGCTTAGAGCTAAGTGATGTGCCAGTAGGTCCTTATTGTACCTGGTTAAGATATATAAAAATAGAAAGTTGTTCTGGGCAGTATTTAAATGCAGGTATGAAGCTCTTGATGCATATGTTAATGAAGGATGGATTTGATAGTCATCTTACTTCAGCATTAAATGGAGAAATGATGAACAATTCCATTTATCAAGGAAGTTTATTAGTCCCTTTGGTCGAGAAAGGCTGTATGGGGCAAGTGTGGACAATATTGGATAAAGCTAATCCTAGACAGGTTAAAGAATTTATGAGTTCTAAGCAAGCGGATTATATACGTTCCGTTTTAGAGCAAGGAGATAATGCTTCATTAAGTAAGTTTTTATCCTATGGTAGTTCTGTTTGTGTAGATTTTAACCAAAAAAGTATACCTGGTCCGAGTGGAGATTTGTCTGAGGTGAAGCTTAGCAAAATGCATGATAAATCTCATATAGGGTTGGGTGAATAAAAAATTGTTATATATTATCTAGGGAGGTATATGTTAGGCCAAGAAAAACCACAAGATTTTGAGTTAATAGAGTTATTAATTCGAGAAGCAGCAGGAGTTAGTCAACCTGGCCAGAGTACTTCAGCTCAACAGAAAAGTGGTTTTGAATCTTTCAAAGCAAGGTTTCAATCATATATTGATCAGATCCCATCATATTTACATTCGGTAGGCAAAGAAGGGTTTTTTCCGCATTTCTTTTTAGGAAGCTTTTCTATTTTGCCGGATACACAAATTGCGGAAAGATTAGGTGTTAAAAAAGTTTATTTTCGTTTTGATACTGCAAAAACATTAAAGGTAGTTGTTGTTAAAAATGATCAAATTAAAAAAGATAGTGATGTTATTAGAATTACAAGAGCAGAAAAAAGTATAGAGTTATTTTCTATTTCAGAGCACGATGGCCCTGGTCATCAGTTTACTTCTGGTGAATTAGAATATATATTGAAAGAAAATTTACATCCTGATATCGAAAGAGAAAAAAGAACCGATACGGCACGAGGTATTAAAGATAGGGTTAAAGGTACGATTAAATCTAAGTTAGTACAAATCAATAGAAGTGAAAATACTATCTCTGTTGAGACACAAGATAAAGAAATACTTGACTCTGCTGCTAGTCACAATTTTCACAAAATCAAAAAAGAAGAGGAGATATGGAAAGATCCAGAAGACAGTGCAAAAAGCAGGCCTGAGGATTATATAGCTGAGTTAACTAATTCTGACGTAAGAGAAGTTGAAAAATCCTCTAGGAAGGTCATTAGTAGAATCAGTAATGTTCATTCGAAACATGAGAATTCACTTACCTATGCTCAAGGAACAAGAGAAGCAGCCCATCATGGATTTATAGCAGGAGCTTTGGTAAATTTCCGCTATAGATATAATCTCAGGGTTTACTTGGAGCAGTTTGCAGGAAGAGGTTATGCTGATATTGTTCTAGTGCCTCGTGGTAAGGATAGATCATTAAATGCTGTTCCAATTATTATTGAATTGAAAGCTGGAACAGGTCGTGGTACTACGCCAGAAAATGCTTTGGAGCAAGCAAAGGATTATGCAAAAGGCTTTCAGCCAAATACAATGCGTGTTTTAACCATTTCAGATAATGTGCTTTGTGTAGGGTTAAATTTGGATTCAACTGAAAAGTTTTCTATGTATATATCTCCACCTGCTGACAGGAAGCCTGCTCGACCTACGATACAGAAACTTCTAGAAGTAACTTCAAGTTGGAATGGTGAAGAAAGTACAATCGCTGATCTTAAAAAGGAAATAAAACAGCCACTAGAACGTATGTATCACACATTTCCTGGTACACCAGAGAAAGGAGGTAATTACTTTAGTAGATTTCTATTAGGGCAACTCCTTCTTGCTAATGAGTTCAAAAGAGTAGATCTAAAGAGATTTATATTTTTATACGATGAATACCCACTCGATTCTACCACAAAATCCGGAAAGCCTGTAACAACTTTTACGTTGATTAGAGGAGGTCGTAATGAAGAGGTATTTATTTTTCATGTTAGAGAAGGAGGAAGAGGGGATCGTAGCAGTAAAAAGATACTTATGCCTGATAGCTTAACAGAACAAAGCAAAATCACAGAGGTGTATATAAGTTTAAGTGAGCAAAAGAAGTCAGATTTTTTTAACATAGAGGAAGTTAATAGGTATGACTCCTTGAGTGAATATAAAAAAGGAAAAGATTTTTTCAAAGGAAAATTAAAAGAAGTTCCCTATCTTAATGGATTGAGAGAAGCATTTGATGAAGCGTTCAAGTCTCAAATTACTCCTGCAGCAGGTAAGGTTCTATCAGTAGATAAATATGATTCACTAACAAAGAAAGTTGGAGAAGGGATGTTTTCTTTTAAGGATTTTATTGGTGAAGAGGCTCATTTTCAAGGAGTGTTACATGGGGCATTTAGTTATTATAGTGATTTAAAATTAAAAGAATCTCCTAGAGCATTAATATTAACGGAGTTTCAAACAGGGAGAGGAAAACGTATTGATATGGTTGTTCATGGCATCAGTACAGATAAGGATGGAAACGCGAAAGAATACGATCCAGTAGGGTTAGAACTTAAAGGACCCAGAGAAGGTAAGACAGCTAATGCATTAAAAGATGAGGCAAATAAACAAATAAGTGATGAGTATACAAAAGGTGTAACTTATAAAACACTTACAGATGGAAAGGAAGTGGCCTTTATGGGTGTTGTGTTTGATAAAGGTGCAAGTAATGCAGATTCTCTTATCTTAATGAGCAAAGATGAGTTTGCTTCTGTTAAAGTAATTCATAGCTCTATCTTTAGTTTTAGTCAGCAGCAGCCTGGAAAGAGATTTGATCCAAATAGTTGTGTGGGGCAAAGTAGTAGAAGCAAGAGAAGTATTACTAACTGCTTGTTTTCAAGGGACGATGTAGAAAAGTTTAGTAAAGGCAAAGTCGATGAAAATAATGTAGACAAAATTATAATTGATAGTGAACAGTTCCTAACTTATGTTAAAAGTAGTCAAGATGAAGCGAAAAATGCTCAACTAGTAGAGTTTGTTGGAGGTAAAAGCATTGAAGGTGATCGTAAGTACTTACTTGACAAGGTTGTTGGAGATCAAGGGTATGAACGCTATGTTCAGAACGAACGTATCAAGGATTTGCACGATGATATTATACATCAAGATAGTAGTTTAACAAAAAATCCAAAGCTAAAGGGCAGGTTAATGAATGCTGCAGGTGGAATACAATTGATCAGAGGAATCCATGGTGCTATTGTATCTTGCAAGGATGGAACAGCAACGGATTGTGGATTAAATCTAGGTGGAATAGGATGGTCTTTTGCATCTCAACCAATTGAGAATGTAATGGTTAAAATTGCTCCAAAAGTTGTAACGTCATCTGAAAAGGTTGTAGCAAGAATTGTACCTGGTACTTTAGGTAGGCAGACAAAATTTGCTGTTAAATTGGCGGGAGTAAAATTTGGAAGTACAATAGCAAAAGGTGTGGCAGGGGCTGTAGGTGGTGTCTTTGATATTATTGATATAGGCATATCAGCAAATAATCTTGTAGACTGTAAAAATAGAGAAAGTAGTGATAATCCATGTGGAGAGAAAGAAATAAGGGATAATATAGCATCTATATCCTTTTCTGGAGTGTCATTTATTTCTGGTGTTGCTCTTACAGCAGCTGGTATGCCGGTGGTTGGTATTGCAGTTGGATTTGGGCTCATGGTAGGTTATGGAGTTTATAGTGGTATCAGCAATATAGTAGAGTACGAGAAAAAGTATGATACAACCCATGGAGAAAACTGGAGCATATTTTGGAGAACGATTCTATTTCAAGATATGGCATCTGATGTGCAACACCTTGCAGATAGAAAAAACACAGTTGATAGTCTAGCTAAAGAAGTATGGAAGGCTTTAAATAATGCTCCTAATAGTGTTGTTGCTTATGGTGTTGGTCTTGGAAAAGTAAGTGATAATACTCTTCGGCCTGATTATGCAAAGATTTTGATGGATAAAGAAGATACTAATACCAAAGATCTTTCACGTGTTATACCTGATAGTATACCAGGTGCTAGCAGGATTTGTTTGCCAAAGGTTACTGGGCAGGATTATGAAAAAGGTATTACAAGTTCAGTTCAACCGCCTTTATACTACTGTGAGAATGCAATGGTTATTAGTCACGATGGTAGAAATGGCAAAACAATTGTTTATGATTTACAAAATATAGATAAAGGCGAAATTGTTGGAAGCAATAAATGGAACAATAATTTTCTAATTTATCCAGGTACAACAAAAATAACTGGTGGCAATAATGTAGCAAACAGATTTGTTATTGTAAATAACCCTAGCTTTTCAGGCAAAATGATTGGTGGAAGTAACTCTATTAATATACTTGATCTAAGTCAATTAGCAGAAAATAAAGTTACAGGTGTGATTGACTATCGTTTTAAGCCTAATGCCTATGGGAGATTAAAGGTAAGAATAAATAATCGTTTGTTAATTGATGATTATGTTAGTAACAACCTCTTTAATTACCATTATATTGGAAGACAGAACAAGGTAGATGAGGTCTTGTGTATGGGTTATTCTGAGCATTTTACAGGAAGTGATAACCGTGATGTTATAATAGATAGTGGTGGCGGTGTTAGTAGAAATAAGAAAGATGTAGTCAAAAATTGCAGAAAAGTTATCATTTCGCCGTATACTACAGTCGAAGGTGGAAAAAGCAATTATACTTTTTACGTAAAAACTGCAGACTATAAAGGTAGGGGTTTATATTCAGAAATTAATGTAGATGGAACAGGAACTGTAGTTTTTCCAGAGATTGATTTATTAAGTGATTGTGATCAGATAACCTACTCTAAAGAGAGTAATACTTTATCTTTGAAAATAAATTTTGGTCAAAATAATCAATTTACTCTTGATGTGAAAAATTATGTCGAGCAGAGCAGTAATAAACCTCACTTTGTACTGATAGATAAAAATGGTAGTAATATTGTTCCTAAGATTGAGAGATCAGACTCAGCAAATATAAAGATTAATTCATTTGAATTACATTCAGAATATTCTCTAAATAAATTTGACGATGTTGAAACTCATTATAAAAAGATTCTAAAGAATAATAAGGGTTATAAAGTTTTGAGTGTTATTAGAGGAAAAACACAAAGTCAAGATAATAGTGTAGTTCCACATATGGTTTTCGGTTCTTCAGGAGATGATGTAATCAACTTCGACCAAGGTACCATGTTTGCAAGAGGAGGAAAAGGAAGGGACGTATATGTTATTACTGATGATATAAATAATAAAGAAGTTAAGATTGATAATAGTTCAGATGATGAAAAAATAGATACGCTATTTATGCCAGAGGTTGAAAAAGATTTTTCAATCCAGCAATGTGATCTGTATTTAAAATATAATAATAGTAACATTCGAGTAAAAAACTACTTTCAAGATCGTAATTATAGGCATCTTATAATTATGAATAAAAAGGGAGAAGCATTTATCCCTATTATAGAGTCAATGTCATGTTCTTCTTCAGAAAAAGGGAAATTAGTTCCTTTTTTACAAGCTACACAAACTCAGAATATGTTTTTATTGTCTAAAGATTTTGAAGATGATCATGTAGTTATAGATTCCCATCTTAAAGATATTGAGAAATATAAAGATAAAGATGATCTCTTATTAATAAGAGAAGGAGAAGCTCCTTTGATTATTAGAATAGAAGATTTTTATAATGATCAAAGTAAATGGAGAGATATTAATTTTCTTCTGTGGAACAATGGTAATTTTTCCCAATATTTAGGTTTACAGCAAGAAGTCAATGGAATAATAGACTATCAAGACAAACTTAAGGGTGATTATAGAAAGATCATAAAAGAATATAATGTAGATTTTACTCAGTCTATCAGTATTACACATAATCAAGACGATACTTTAACTTCTCTAGGGAACGATGAAGAACGTATAGGAGTAGTGATATTAAAAAATATTGCTCCAGATAGGATTAAGATTTCTAGTAGTGGTGCGGATCTGATATTTCACGATAAGAAGTCCAATCGTACGGTCAACATAAAAGGTTGGAATCACAGTAAGTCTTATAGGATTTCTACATTGGAGTTTGATCTAGGCTTAGAACCAATAACAATCCGTAGGTTAGATAGGTTTAGCTTATCTGAGGTGGGAAAAATACAAGATTTAATTGGTAAAGCTTCAGAAAATTATCAGAATAAGGATAAATATACTCCTAAAGTAGAAACTGACTTTAAATGTTTAATATCAATTGATGGTTTTAAAAGTGAAAATAGAAATCCAACGTATCAATGTTTAGGCTTTTCGTCACTCCAAGATCAAATTGGCTTTACAGAGGATTCCTGCAGCTTAGAACAGTTATCTGAGTTTGGAAATAAGTTAAATGGTACTCAAATCTCAGCATTGTCAAGGACTTTACAAAACAATCTCTTATTAAGTGGTTATGGTCAGGATGTAATAAACCAGTGCTCTAAATTAATGATGACTGAGGCAGGCAATCAGCAAAGTAAAATATCTTCTATGGTCAAAGATGTTGAAGAATCTACTTTCCTTGGCCAATCAGAAAATAAGTTAGATTTAGGTGGATGTTTAAGTGAAAGGAAGAAAAGAAGCTTTGATTTTTGTCCAGCGTTTCTGGAAAATATACACAATGAACTTAATAGAGAAGAAAGTGAAAGGAGAAATATTGTTGTAGAAGAAAGCAGTATACGTGTAATTACTTCAGACCATGAAACACTCGATATAGAAGACTTACCTATTCGAGAAGTAGTAATGAATGACAATATCAACAGAAAAAGGAGTTTAAGGAATACGTTAGATTTGCGTAAGTTGGTACAACAAATAAATAAGGATTTGGGTATTAAACCAATATCAATGGTTATTAAAGATGCAAGTGATTTATTAATTAAGGTGTCTATATCAGCCACTGATTTGCAGCAAGATGTAATGACAATTAGGTTAAAAGATGCACTTATAAATAAGTGGTATAAGAAATTACAAATTATTTTTAATAATACACCGATGGAAATAGACGATAGTCTAGATTTAAAGCCTTCACTTTTAATCTCTGATAAAGAAATCGTTGTGGTAACTCCTCAAGACGTAGAAGAAAAGAACAAGCTGGTTATATCTAAAAAGGCAGGACAATATGCTTTTCTTTATTCTAGATATGACTTGATAGTTACCAACGCTTTTAATGCCAATATGGAGTTATGTATTATATATTTTAAGGATTTTTATAAAGAACCTAAAATGAAAACGTTGTCTATAAGATTCACTGATAAAGAAATACTATTGAGTGATGAAATAGATAAAATATACAACGCAGATAGTATAGATAAATTAAATTATGTTAGTTCTATTACTAATTTGCAAAAAAGCCTTATAACTTCTTTACACCTTGCTGCTCAAAATGGCGATTTAGATCAAGTCAAACTTCTTTTTGATAATGGTGCTAATATTGAAGCTCAAGATGAGTTTGGTAAAACACCAATACTTTGTGCTGTGGAAGCAGGTAAATGGAGTATAGTAGAATTTCTTCTTGATAATGGTGCTAACATCAATAATGAAACAACATATCAGGAAACGCCTTTACATTGTGCTGTGCAAGAAGGTAATTTAGATATAGTTAAATTTCTTTTTGATAGAGGCGCTGATATTGAGTCTCAAAATGCATATGATGAAAAACCTTTGCATCTTGCTATTAAAGCAGGCAGATTGAAAATAGTAAAACTTCTTCTTGATCAAGGAGCCAATATCAATGCTAAAGATAAGGATGGTAAGACACCGCTAGATATCGCCATCGACCGAAAGCATGATAGCATCTTAAAATACTTAAAACAAGCTCAATTAAATGAGCAATTACTGGCTGCAGTAAAAGATAGTGATTTTAATGAAGTTCAAGGCCTTGTAAATCGAGGTGCTAACGTTAATGCTAAAGATAAAGATGGTAAAACCCCTCTACATTATGCTTCACGTTCTGTTCATCATTTAGATATGGTGAAGTATCTTATAAGTAAAGGTGCTGATATTGATGTTAAAGATAACAGTGGTAGAACTCCTGAAGATGAGGAACATTATACTAATTCTGATACAATGAGGCAAGTTTTTATGCAAGCACACTTAGATAAAGAATTGTTACTTACTGTAAAAAATGAAAAAGATCTAAAGACAATTAGTGATCTTATTGCGAAAGATATTGACGACAGAACGCATGGCGGGTTTTATTATACTTGGAGTGGTAATTTAGGTACAGTAGAGTTTCTTGTTAGTAAAGATGTGAGTGTTAATGCGACTGATAAATATGGCTGCACATTACTACACTGGGCTGCATTGAAAGGTCATTTAGATATTGCTAAGTTTTTAGTTGATAAGGAAGCTAATGTGAATGCTAAGGATATACTTGGCAGGACTCCTATTCACTTTGCTGTTATGAATAATCACATGAATATCACAGATTTTCTTCTGAAACAGGGAGTAAGCGTTGATGAAACTGATAAAAATGGTTCGACCCCTTTACACTATGCTGCTGAGTTTAGTGAATTAGATAGTGCTAGATTTCTCATTGAGAAAGGAGCCAATATTAATACTGCAGACAACTCTGGTAAAAAACCTATTCATGTTGCTAGTGAGAACAATAATAAAAATATTATAGAGCTTTTCCTAAGCAAAGGAGTAAGCGTTGATAATGCTGATAAAGATGGTTGGACATCACTACACTATGCTGCACGGAGAGGATGTTTAGGAGCTACTGAGTTTCTCATTGAGAAAGGAGCTGATACTAAAGCGAAAGACAAAAATGGTCAAGTACCTCTGTGCGTAGCTGCTCAATATAATAAGTCGGATATAATTGACTTTCTACTAAATAGAGGTGCTACTATTGAAGCAAGTGACTTTAATGATGGTCCAATACTGAAGTTAGCCTATTGTATAAAGGGAGTTATGGAGAAGATAAATAATAAAGAACAAATATCTCACTTTGAAGAATTAAAAAGCAAATTACCGGAATCAATAAAAAATGCAGTGTTTTCATCAAAAGTATGTATTAAAAATCTTTATCAAAATGAGTATTTATATGCTGCTAGTAGTGATTTTAATTATGATGACAAGAGAAGAAGAGTGTTTACTTGGATTCCAAGGGATAAAAAGGATGGCGAATTAAAATGGAAGATAGAGCCTTATGGTGATAGTTACTCTATAATGAATGTTGGATTTAATGAATATTTATATGCTGTTCTTGATGATTTAAATTATGATAAAGATAGGCGAAGGGTATTTACTTGGGTTCCAGGAGGAAAAGATGAACAAAGTCTGTGGAGAGTTGAACCTTATGGTGATGATATTTATATAATGAATGTGAAATCTAAAGAGTATTTGTATGCTGCTGATTATGCTAAATATGATGATAATAGGCGAAGAGTATTTACTTGGATTCCAGGAGAGTATATTAGACAAGGTACTTGGAAGATTGAAAATTGTGGGTCTATTCACAAGAAACGTGATATACAAGAATTAGATGGTAAAGCAGGTTCTGATTCCCTAGAAGCTATAAGGGTAAGGGCTAGAAACAAGTCAAGTGATTCTCAGCTCTTAGCGTTACCAGGAAGGTTAGATAATCACTTACTAGATGGCTCTAATCGAACTAGAGTTGGGAAGTTTGTAAGTCAAGTAGCTAATACTAAAGATAATGAAGAAAAAGATAGACCTGCACAACGCAAACGCCGTCATCACCATGGAGATCATAGTCGTCATCACTTATCACGTAAACCGCTTGCTATAGATTTAAGTAATCAACCTGAGATAGCAGCAAGTAGTGGTACAAGACAATCTTCGTGGATAAATGATTGTATTTCTTGGGTGAAAAGCTCTATAGGTAAATTATTGAGTTCTAAATCTGAGGGGACTGCAAGTTCAGTATCACAAGTTGATGGGCAATTTGCCAAAGCATCGATAAGTAATAGTAGTTTTACAGGTACCACACTACCATCTGATGGTACAGATAAAAGACAAGAAAATGGAGGTTTCTTTCGAGACAACGTCGATTATGTAAATGCAAATCTAAAACGAATGTGTGAAAGGCAAGCACCTGTTAAATTTAAGCCTATTGGAGGAAATACAATACTAGAAATGGGAGATCACTATCTATCACAGGTTGACTTTAATGGTACAATAATGTTACTTGACTTATTGATTAGAAGGGTTGCAGGTCAAAAGTATGTTTCTACAGCAGATCAGTATATATCTTCACTAGAAGCACAGGGATATGCACTAAATATTACAGAGGGATGTGAGAAAGTAGTAGAGCAAGCTGGATTAAAAAGTGGTGTATCAATGCATCGATTAAATATTGATTATATGGAAATGCAGAAAGAGATTACTAGAAAAGTCATGAGTGGTAAATTTAATGAAATTTCAGGGATTTTAAAATCGTATGTAGAGAAAGCATGTCCTGGTGAAGAAGCTGGTAAATTAAGTCCGAAGAAATTTGACAAGTTTATAGCTCAATTTAATAAGGGTCTGCTAAATCAATCAATAGAGCAGATATTACACAACAGAGATGGTACATTAGAAGTTGATAGTGCAAAGCAAATAAGTTTAGAGCCTCAAAGTTATTTAAGTAATGCTTCAGTTCACAGCCATTCAAAAGTATCAACTTGTCTTTCTGAGATAGGAGTAACCAAGCTTAGAGGTAATCT
The DNA here is from genome assembly GCF_964264765.1 of Wolbachia endosymbiont (group A) of Opomyza germinationis. Lineage (NCBI taxonomy): Bacteria > Pseudomonadati > Pseudomonadota > Alphaproteobacteria > Rickettsiales > Anaplasmataceae > Wolbachia > Wolbachia endosymbiont (group A) of Opomyza germinationis. Next base: position 578,398 of record NZ_OZ183482.1, on the reverse strand, counting down.
CAATAGGTGAGTTATAATATAAGGGGTGGAGCTATAATATGCCAAGTAGTGGAAAATTTAAAGTGAGGGTAGCCAAAATAATTAGGGAGACCAGTAGCAAGTTTAATAGTCTTAATACTAAAATGGATGAAGTAGACATTAAATGCTAAGTGGTTAATGTGTTTTCCATATTGAACTTACAGCACGTAGCTTTGATATAGAAGTTTGGGTAATGTTATGATAGTAATTTATACAATTCTATGTACAATCTTCATAGCTGTTTTAGACAGTTCACTAGATTCTTAATGAGGGGATATGTCTAACTTAGAGAAGGTTTTCATAGATGTTGAAGTGAATAAGTAGGAATATTATGTTTTTTCTTTGAGTTGTGAAATTTCAGAATGAGAAAAACCTGTAGTTTGTGATATGATATCAGTAGAGACACCAGCTTTAAGTAGGTTTTTGGCCACAGCTATTTTAGCTTTCATTTCACCTTTTTCTTCGCCGATTTGGATGCCTTCTTGTCTACCTTTTTGAGTAGCATCATCAAGTTTTTGAGCAAGGACAGCCTGTTCATCACGAATACGCTTGATCTCTTGTTCATAGGCAATAAATTCTTTTTCTGACCAGTTGAACCTATTTAGTTCTTCATATGCTCTTTCAATTATTAGATCACTTCCTATTATTCTCTCTAGCTCTTCTTCACTAGTTTCATCTGCATATCTAAAGAAGTAGACCCATTTTTCAACTATACTTGAAAGCTGATCTTCTTTGTTTTTTGGAAATTTAGGCAACTCAATAAATATAAAGTAAAAATCTTTTAGATCATGTTCATTAGTATCTTCATCCCGAATAGTGTGCTTTGATTTGTACTCAGACTTATCAGGAAATAAAATACAATCTGCTATAGCAATAAAGATAATTTCCTTAAGGTCATGATATTGATCACCTTTATTAGCCTGTCTTGAGTAAGCTTTAGCAGCATAGTATTGGGCACGTTTTTCAAAGCCTTTAGTTTTAGCGACCTGCATTTCGACTATCACTTGCAGGCCATTTTCATCTCTACAAAGAACATCAACAATGCTTTGTTTTTTAGAAGCAATATCAGGGTCTTGAATAGTACTTAAGAACTCTATATCCTTTATTGTACTTTTGCCAGTGAAGCCAAGGATATCATTAAGGAAGTGAATAAGAATGTCCTTATTTTTTTCAGTGCCAAAGATGCGCTTGAACGATATATCATTCTTAGGATCAAGAAACTTAGAAAGAGCCATAGAAAATCCACTTAAAAAGCATTAATAATTATACACAATTGTGAAGAAATATTCAACTAAAATTCAAACATAGAAAGAAGTATCCCTTTTGTATATCTTTATTTGGTAGTATTAACCTGTATAATATTTATGGCAAATATCTCTATAAGGTATCAGATAGCAGAAAAAGTGAAAAGCTGGAGGTTAAAAAGAAAATATACTCAAAAAGATTTAGCAAAAAAAATCAGTACAACATATCAGGTAATACTGCAATATGAAAAAGGAACACGCAGAATTTCAATTAAGAAGTTATATGAATTAGCAGAAGCATTATCAACAACTGCTAGAGATCTAGCTTGCGTACAAGAAGTATCAAATGAGGGAGAAGAGGTATTAAATCTAGTAAGAAGACATAGAGAGATTAAGGATCAAGAATTACGTGAAACGTTTTATTTATTAACTAAATTTATCCGTATTAGTGAGGAAAAAAGTGGAAAGGCAGTAAAAATGGAAGTGGCAAAGGGTTTAGTTAAGGAAGGAGTTTCTGCTCATGTTATCTCTCGAACAACCAATTTATCTGTTGATGAATATGATAATGATGAGAAAAAAATTTCCATTCCGTATAAAGTAGGTCAAAGAATAAAAGAATGGAGGTTGAGAAGAGGATACACTCAGGAAGATTTAGCAAGTAAAGTGGGCATAATAAATCAAAGAATATATGAATATGAACAAGGACGAGCTGGTGTTTCACTTGAAATGTTAGATGAAATAGCAAAGGTACTATTAATTAATATTACAGATCTGCTTCCAGAAACAAGAGAAAATGAGAATAGTGAAGCAGAGCTATCAAGGTTAATAGAAGAATATAAAAAGATTAAAAGCCAAGAACTACGTCATGTACTAATAAAATCTCTGTTTGAAAGCATACAAGTTTGCAAAGAGAAAGTGAAGAAAGTAGAAAAGATGAAAATTGCAAAGAATTTAGTTAAGGAAGGAATTTCTATCAATATTATTTTAAAAACAGTGGGCATCTCTTTAGACGAAATTCAACAAATTTAAAATAAAAAATCAGTATCTATTAATATATTTACTTTTTAATGAAAAAATAAGTAAAAAAGATTGAAAAATTGATTTGACTTCACTCAAAAGCTATGGCTCTATGCCAATGCTGATAAAAAACAGCAGTAAATATCTAAAAAAAGTTTGTTGTTAGTGAAAGGTAAATTATATGAATAATAATAAGAATAAAGAAGAAATAGAATTCAGAATATTAGAAAGCAAAGGCAAAGCACTACTTGATCGTGAAATAATGGAAACGTTTCTAAGTGCAGTACATGAAAGACCACAGGCTCAAGAAATTGCTAAAAATCTGGTGAATACTTATACGGGAGTAGGAAGGATTTTAGGTAGAGAAATGGATGACCTGAAAGTTATAGAAGGAGTAACTGATTCTGCAGTAGCAATGATTATGTGTGTTAAGGAAACACTAGAAAGGGTACTGAGAGAAAAGCTCAAGAGTGAGCCAATAATGGACTTACAAGGGCTAGTAGAGTACTTAAACGTAAGTATAGGACACTCAGAAAGGGAATGTGTAAAAATACTGTACTTGAATAAAAGGCGCCAATTAATCGGAGAAGAATCCTATATTGGTGAAATGGAAAAAGCACCAGTATACATAAAGGAAATTACAAGAAAAGCATTAATAAAGAATGCAACATTAGTAATAATGTCACACAACCACCCTGGGGGAAGTTTAGAACCTTCAGAAGAAGATCAAGCAGTAACGAAGAGCTTAGCAGCAGCGTGTAGTACTGTAAGTGTTAGATTATTTGATCATATTATCATTACAAGTGGGGGTTATTTTAGCTTTAGAGAAAACGGATTGTTATAGCAGAAAGTATTTGCAAATCTACCCACTATAATTTATAATGAGTAATATAATGTATAATAACAAAGTTTATTGTACACTTAAAAAGTATTTTTAATATGAGGTTTATATGACTAGTAAAGATCAGAATAAAAAGACTAATGTTAATCACAAGAAAATATTTGGTGCTCTTGAAAGCGTTGATATAGAGCAGTCTAAATTTGTGAGTAAAATTAATAGCCAGAAGGAGATAAAACTGGAAGATACAATGCCTTTCCCTAGCAGAAACGTTCGCGAAAACAAAATCAACTATGGAAAAGGACTTGATTATATATATGGTACAAAACCTGTAAGTGATCAAGAAGATAAAAATCCATTTGCCTCAGCTTTGCAAAAAATAAAGCCAAATACAGAGAAGCTGAGCTGGTTTAAGAGTTCTATAGTAGAGGCAAAAAACGTAAATGAATTGCACAAAGTTATAGACAAAGTACTAGCTTCTGGAGCAAGGCTAAATGCATGTAATGATGGAGAATGGAGCTTCGCGGAATATGTGATACTGGGCACACATTTTCATAAATTTGATAAGGCTGATCGTAAAAAGCTAATACGTAAATTAATGCTAAGTGGTGCAGAGTTTCATGATACTCTACTGCAGAATAAACTGATAGGTGAAATCTATAATGAGCTACAGCCAGAAGTTCAGCCACAGATAGATAAGCAACTAGAAGAGCTAGAGGAAGCTGGCGAAAATGCTGTGCAAGAAGGAGAATTAATAGATGTTGAGATAGATAATACAACATCGTATATAGAATTTTCTGGGAATAGTAAGGTAGAGGTAGCCAAAATACTGGAAGCAAACAGAAAGTTAGGAAGTAATATCTTAAAAATTGGTAATGATGCAGTTGAAGTTAAAAGTGAGAAGGGAGGTATAAGAAACTATACCGATATTTCAGATGGCAGCTCTATCATGTTAGAATTTCCTACAAGCATTGGTAAGCTAAATATTATATTGTACCACGATGTAAAAAAATATGATCAAGTACAAGTCAGAGTAGAAAACAAGGAAATGTGGGCTGAACTACAACAAAGAGGGGAAGAATTTGGAAAAAATTGCCTTTTTGCTGGAGTAAAACTTAAAGAAGCAGTAGAAAAGGGAAGTTTTATGAGATGTGGCATATGGAATAGCAAGCAGCTTATGAAGGAGGTTGATAGCCCAGGTGAAAAGCTGTCTTCATGGGTAGATAAAGTACGTGAAAAAAGTAAAGAAACTTGTAGGAAGCTTTAATTATGGCTAACTTTGAGGTTCCAGAGTTTACTGGAGCCTTAACAAAATTGAGCTATAGTAGAAAATATTATATGTAAGGTTCTTTGCGTGGAAAAAAGTCTAGACTATGAAGTAGGGAAAAAAGTAAAAAATTGGAGGTTAGAGCGAGGGTATACTCAGAAGGATTTAGCGAGGAAAATTGGTGTAAAGTACTGGGTGATACTGCAATATGAGAAAGGGAATCGTAGAGTTCCAATTGAAAGGTTATATGCTATAGCTGAGGCACTATCAATCAGTATTACCGATCTTATTCCTATATCAAAAAGCTGTCTTGAAGATGAGGGAGAGGAAATATTAGATCTAGTAAGAGAATATAAAAAGATTAATGATCAGGAGTTGCGTAGGATGTTTTGTTTGCTAACCAAATTTGTCCAAGTTAGTGAGAAAAGTAGTAGAAAATCGGAAAAAATAAAAATTGCAAAGGATCTAGTTAAAGCAGGAATTTCTATTGATATTGTTTCACAAGCAATTGGCCTCTCTGCTGATGAATGTGTTGAAGAAAAGGTTGGTTCTATCTACTACCAAATAGGAAAGAAGATAAAAGAATGGAGGCTAGTGAGAGAGTATACTCAAAAAGATTTAGGAGAGAAAATGAGTACAACACGTCACGAAATAAGCAACTATGAACAAGGAAGGACTGCTGTTCCACTTGATAAATTATATGAAATGGCAGAAGCGTTATCGATTAATATTACAGATCTACTAATAGAGAAAAATGAAGGTAGTAAAGTGGAAAATGAGCTGCTTGATTTGATTAAAGAATACAAAGAAATTGAGAGCCAAGAACTACGTAATGCATTAATAAAATCTTTGTTTGAAGGGATGCATATTTGCGAAGAAAAAGTGAGGAAAGCGGAAAGGATCAAAGTTGCAAAGGATTTAGTAAAAGGGGGAATTTCTATTGATATTATTTTGCAAATAGTTGGTTTATCCGCTGATCAAATTGCATGAAAATTTATTTCTAAGTAAGGTATATATGTTTGTTTCTGTAAGAGATGTTAGTTCTATACACTACAAAATAGGGCAAAAAATAGAAGATTGTAGATTAATGCAAAGGTGTACTCAAGCAGAGTTAGCAAGTAAAATCGGATTAGCATATAAAGAAGTAACCAATTATGAAAATGGGTATATTCCTATTACGATTGAAGTACTATATGTAATAGCAAGAGTATTGTCAGTTAATGTTGTAGATCTATTACCTAAACCAATAACAGTAAGAGAGTATGAAGATGAAGACGAAGAAATATTCTATCTAACGAAAATATATGAGAATCAAAAGTTAGGCAAAATAGTACCTTCATTAGTCAGGTTTGTTCATATTAGCGAAAAAATTGATCAAGAAGAAGCAAGGTTGGAAATAGCAAAAAATCTAGTTAAAGAAGGAGTGTCAGTTGACATAATTTCCCAAGCAACCGGCTTATCTATTTACGAGTATGATAATACAGAGAAAGAAGTCTGCACTGATTCTATATACTACAGAGTAGGGCAAAGAATAAGAGAATGGAGATTGATAAGAAGGTATACTCAGGAAGATTTAGCAAACAAAGTTGGTTTAACACTCAAGGAAATACACGAGTATGAAATAGGATACACTGCAATATCATTTGACAAATTATATCAAATAGCAGAAGGATTATCAGTGAATATTAAAGTTCTGCTGCCTAAAACAAATGAAGATAGTGAACTACTTAATTTACTAAGAAAAACTGAAGAGCAAGAATTAGTGAAGAAATTTTTATCTAGGGATATGAAGAATAGCAAAGAGAAAGTTAAAAAAACAGAAAAGATCAAGGTTGCGAAAAATCTAGTGAAGGCGGGTGTTTCTACTGATGTTATTTTGCGAGCAAGTGGCCTAACTGCTGATGAGTGTGAAAATTGAATTGTGTTAAAAACAGTTAGGAGTAAAAAATAATATATTAAGATATAAGTAAAGATAGTTATATATTTAATACATCTATCCCAAACCCTTGTTTAGCTCTGCAGGATTTGACGTATCAAGATACAATATCACAGAATTTATCGACTACTTTTTGATTATCCTCTATCATTGCATTTGCCTCCTTCTGTAGAAATTTAATATTTTTAGGTGTTACATTATCCATCTCAGCAGACGCTATTGTCAGGTGTGATTGTATTCTTATATACTTGTCGTCCATTACATTACTCATCTGATAATTTACTACATCAAGGCTCGAAGCAAACATCACATCTAGTAACGGCTTTATCCAAGCTATTTTCCCTAATTTCCTGTACTTGATTCGATTAGATAGCCGACCTGTGCCAATTGACACCAGAATGATCTCTTCATTAGGGAAAAGTTTTTTACTGTTTGCGTATGCACATGTCGCTGGATTATTTGCAAAAACCCCTCCATCCACTAATACTCTGTCTATCTGGTCAATTTTTAGATGTTTTGGTATGAAATAAGTAGGTGCAGCCGTTGCAGCTCTGAGTGCATCTTTCAGCTTAATATTACCTTCTTTCCAGCTTTTAAAGAAAAATGGGCAGTTATTCTGAATATCGTAACTCGTAATCAACACATTACTTAAAGTGTTTTTTAGAATATCCTCTCCAAAATATTTATCCAGTACAGATTCAATATTTTTATGTGGATATTGTGCGCAGTTAAACCAAGATAGTATTGATCGCCTAAAAAATGAAGACTTAAAAATATATGGTCCATATTCCCGATAGAACTCGACTAAATCATTAGCAGAATATTGAGGTTTATCTTTTTTACATAATCCTGCTACAACAATCCCACCGGTTGAAGTACCTGTCATTAAGTCAAAGATCTGGAAAATAGGCTTCCTTGCTCTCTTTTCTATTTCTGCTAGAATAATGGCTGGTATTATCCCTCTAATGCCACCTCCATCTACAGATAAAATGTACTTTGTCACTGTAAAATTTATTTGTGTTTGTGAATAGCTTCAAGTTCATTGACTTCTTCAGTGAGGTTTTTCACTCTCTCTTCAAGTCGATAGACTATTTCGATTAGTCCTTGGTTTTTTTCTATAAATTTATCATGGATGTGTACACGTAAGTCAAGTTTTGCCAACCACCATATGAATCCTACAGTCTGTAGAACTATTGTTATTATTACCGCTATTGGGATTTTTTGCTTTTTCATGTGAAAATATTAACTTGTTATGGATAGTTTTGGAAATTTATATGCAGATTATAGAAAACTTACAGCTTTAGTGATTACTTTTTGTTGATTCGTATCGGTCCTCTGCTTCTGCAAGTAGCTTAATGATTTCATCATAAGGTTTGTCCTTATTATGCCGTGATCTTAATACAGCAATTTTCCTTGGTGTTTTTCCATCTGTATCTCTAATGGTAGGGTCTGAACCTTTGTCTAATAAAAATCTAATTATCTCCAATTTGCCTTCATATGTAGCTGCATGTAAAGGTGTCCATCTTTCATATTTCGTAGCATTTATATCAACTCCTTTTTCTACTAGGAATTTTACAACCTCTGCACATCCCTCTTCTGCAGCATAATGTAGTGCTGTTAATTTAGGGATCTGCACATTAATATCTAATAGATTTTCTACTAAGAATTTTACAGTCTCTAAGTTACAATTTTGAGAAGCAATGCGTAACATCGTTTTATAATTATCTGCAGCTCTTGCCTTCATGTAGGAATAGGTAGCAATAATACATACTATTACTGTTATAAGCCACCAAAAATGCAGCTTGTTTTTTGTATCTTGACCCAATTTATCCATATTCAACATCTTTTTAATATTAAATAGATCATTTACTCATTTTTTATTAACATTACTTACTCAAAGATGCTGACAACATAGTAAGGTAACCTGAGCTATTTAAAGTATGCTCCGCTCTGTTAACTATCCATTCACCATCTACCGCTTGATTAAAAGCTATAAGATTAAGTTTAGCTTCTGCAAATAACTCTGGATTACCAGGTATAGTGATATCCAATACTGCATTATTTCGCTTTAGTTGTTTTAACTTAGCATTTGCTGCACTTAGTGCTGATTCTGCATTTGAGTACATTTCTAACATAATATAACTTGGCTCGCCGCTACCAACTGTTTCTTTAATAGTTTCACCCTTTTCATAGCTATGCCACTTTGCCACTACTGAATTATACTTATCACGTACGGTAAAATGCACTTTCCAGTTAATTGTATCTTGAGGTCTAATAGTCGTTGTTCCTAAAGCTTTTCCTGTGGCTGATTTTGCCATATTCTTTGAAATAAACAATATATACCCACCAGCTAATTTTGCCATTGCTTCACGCTCTGTTGCGATCTTTGTTAACAGACTTATATCACTTTCATCTGCCTGATTAATATGGGGTATTAATACATTCTTAAATTCCTCAGCGACTTTGTATCCATATCCATGTTTTTGGGCTATTTCTTTTACTAAGTTTTCTATGGTAATTTGGCGCCATTCTTTTGATACTTTTGCCTTCAAAGATATTCTTAAATTTGTTGCATGAGCTTTGATTAGTAGAGTCTTAGGTGGAGCCTGTATAGTCACTTCGTTGACTGTATACATACCCATTGGAAAGATTCCAAATTCCTTATAACCTAGTGCTATGTTCAATTCATTCGGAATATCTATGTCTTCATCCCTGTAATCAACACACACTTCAACTACATCATCTATTATTCCTGATTCATCTGTAAGGTGCAATGATATAACTCTATCTTTAATTGATTCACATTTATCTATTATAAAATCTGGCTGCATTTATTCCCAGACCTTTAATTTTGACTTTTGTATTGTTTTCTGAATAGTAGGAAGCTTTATCTTTAATCTTGCAGGCAAAAAGCTTCCGTATTCTGCAAGGCCTGGATTTTCAAGCAATACTTCCTCCACTGCTCCACTACTATACCCATAATGCTTCCAGCAAATCAGGTCTAGCATTTCTCCTTCTTTGGTTAAGTAATATATAGTCATCTATAGCTCTTCAAACTCAAACTAAATTCAACTTTTCTTGGTAGTCCATTAGGTAAAAAATACATCTGCTTTTCTTCTAACCTGGTAATTACGAACTGTCCTAAAATATTACCTAAACTATCTACTAAAACATGTGGTTTTTCAGCTTCTTTCATATTCTTTAATTGATTTAGCCCATTGAGATTATGTAGATAAATCGTTCCTTCTAAATCTATATCTTCTATACCTTGACCGATATTTTGTAATAGTGGCATATTTTCAATACACTCAATTGTGCTCCAACGATTTTCTCTATTATACTTTAAACTTGTTGGAGCAAATTTATACGGGCCAAGAGACAACATTTTAATAAACAGGGTCTATGGTATCAAACAGAACATCACGTGATTTTTCTCTTATCCTTTTTATTACTTCATCAGCAAGGTTACGAACATCTTGATTTGGTGCTGCTTGTACACTTATGTTGAAATAATTATGTTGAGTTTGGTTAAAAGTTTTATTTTCATATTTGCTTTTTACGTACTCTTTCAGATTGAGATCTTTCTCATCTACTATAGATTTCTTTTCTGCAATAGCATGTTTAATTTTAACATTATTCCAGCTATTTTTAGAAATTCCTTTCATCACACTATTATTTGATAAAGGATTCCCATTATTAAAAACACTATTTTTAGAAAGTACATTGCTAGCTTCTCCATCAACTAACGAAATAACAGTTTTTCTTCTCTCAAATTCTTTTATTGGACTATTTTCTGACACTTTCCCAAATACGCTACTAACTGTATCTCCCATCCATGAAAAAGCCTCTCCTATCGGTTTTATGATTGATTTCCAAAAACTAGCAAAGAATTCCTTCACTTTTTGCCAGTTAGTTATCACAAGTGCTGCACCTGTGATAAGTCCAGTAATTAAAAGTCCTATAGGATTACTCATTACAGCAAGTGTTATTGCTCTTAGTCCTGTTATTACTGCAGGAAAAACTGTAGCTGATAAAAATGAAAATACTCCGATTAGATTTGCTTTCAGACCAAAAATCGCACTTCCTAGCAATGTAAATACATATCCTAGTCCTACTGATGCAATTTTTAAACCTATCAAAGCTGCTACGGTACCCATAATTGCTGTAGTTAAAGTTGGATATTTTTCTGCAAACTCTGCTATATATCTAGTTTTTTCTTGTAAAAATTCAGCTATAGATTTTAAAGTAGGCAGCATCACTGAGCCCAGGTTCATACCAACTTCAGCTATTGCATTTCGAAGAAGTCGTAATTTATTAGCTGTAGTGTCTGCACGATTTTTGAATTCTTCTTGTAGAGAGCTCTTGTACTTTTCTGTATTAGCCAATAACTTTATTGCATCCTCATACTTATTAAAACTTCCAGCTAATAATGCAATATCATCTTGATATTCCTGACCGAAAAGTTTCATAAGGATTGTAGAACGTTCCTGGTTATCCATTTTCTTTAGAGTTTGAAAAAAATAGAGTAATGCTTCTTCGCCGTTTTCGCTTATTCTTTGTACTATTTCTTCTGCAGTTATTCCCATTTGCTCTAATGCTGCTTTAAAATCCCCTCCTTGTTCTTCAGCAGTCTGAAGTTTACTAAGTAGAGCATTTATAGCAGTTGCAGCTTTTTCAGGTGTTTTACCTAAGCTAATGAAAGCATTTGCTAAACTACTTGTTTTCTCGATATCCAAACCAAACTGCTTTGCAGTACCACCAACTATTGCTAGAGTTTCAACCATATCTCTTGCTTTAGCAGCAGTGTTATCTGATAAGTGGTTGATCACATTACCAACATGTTCCATTTTACTAACATCAATTCCATAAACGTTAGAGAGTTTAGCTATAGAATCACCTGCTTGCTCTGCAGACATATCAAATGCTGTAGACATTTTTGCCACTGCTTCTGTAAACATAAAAAGATCTTCTTTCTTGATACCAAGTTGACCACCACTTGCAGCTATTTGTGCCAGTTCTGCGGCTGATAATGGTATAGTGCGTGACATCTCTTTTAACTTCTTTGCAAATTTAGTTGCTTCATCCGTTCCTTTTTTAAAATCTACCACTTTTGTAACATCAGCCATAGCACTTTCAAAGTCAATCGCAACTTTAACTGGAGCTGCAAGCGTTAGCCCTAGCCCAATAGTTTCTATAATTTGTGACTTAAAATGTGCTTTGCTTGCTAAAAAACTTTGGTGACTACGTATTGCAGATCCAAGCTTACCATACTTACCTTTTAATACTTCAATAGAAGAGCCAAGTTTATGTTGGTCACTTACTAAGTACTTAATATTTCTTCCACTTTTTCTTACTTCTTCATTGAATGAATGCAAAGCATCTCTCTTTCTTAAGTACGCCTCTTTTGCTTTTGTTGCAGAAAACTTAGCTTTATCAAACTCAACTTTTAAGGTTTTGCTTGGTTTCTCTATTGCTTTCATTTGTTTAGCTAAAGATTTTACTTGATCTTCAAAGCCCTTCCACGACCTCCTGCTGGTCAAAACATCATGACCTAACTGTTTAAACTTTGATACTGACTTTAAAGATGAATCAAGCTTTCTTATATTCTCACCAAGATTAGAGAGTTGACTACTACTGCCCTTTATTACAGTATTAAAACTGCCATCAAGCACTGCACCTATTTTTATCGATAATACTGACATTTGAACTCCCTAGCTAATTTACTCCATGACATGAACTCATTAATCTCCATTTCAAGTAAGTGCTCAACTCCACCACCTATGATAGAGCCAAGCACTAGTATTTCTAATCTCAAGTTTTTTGGACAATCGGTGAAAAAAAATCCTTTAATACCTCTTGTACTTTCACATAATCAGCAATATCTAGCTCTTCAATTGATTCTTTTGCAACTGATGTCAAATTGGCAGTCAAAGTTACTTCCTTACTTAGATCACTACCATTAAGTCTCTCAATAGCTAGATAATCTCTAACTTTTGGACGTCTAACGGTAAGTTCTGAGACAGAAATACCATCAACTGTGATTGGGTTGTTTAGTGTTATAGTTTGCATAAAATTCTCCTATAAAAAATAAAATCTTGTAAAATGTTTTTGATCAACATCTAAAAAATAGAATTCTAAAAATCTTCATATTCCAAGCACCGTTTGAAGTAGTGCCATTTGATCAACACCATTTATCTTTCTAATCATATTTTCAGCATCGATCTCTATCAGTTCATTACCACCTATCGTAAGTTTATAATAATGGGCAGCTACAGTACACTTCAGCGTTGCTTTTTCAGCAGGTTTCCAGTTACCAAAATCAAATTCTTTAAAAATGCCTCTTAAATTGATTATTACTGCTTCAATATCATTACTTCCACTACCTTGCATTCCACCTCTGAGTGTCAAAGAAACTGAATTTCCATTTATCAACCCAAATAGCCGAAAGAGTTCTGTATCGTATTCAGAAAAAGTAAAGTCTGCTTCTAACTTTTCCATACCCATGTCAATATTTATTGGAATATCCATACCACCAGCTCTATATTCATCTGTTTTAATGGTGAGCTTCGGCAAGGTTATTTCATCAATTTTTCCTGCATAACCACGACCATCAACGAATACATTAAAATTTCTCAGTATTTTGGGTAACACTTTGCTTTCTCCTAACTTATATTTACAAGATGAGACCTGAATATTATTTGCTCAGCAGGATATGGCGGTGTAAACTCAAAGTCAAAATACACTTTTCCATTTGCAATATTTGCTGGTGTGTTTAATTCTGGAGTTGCATAACATTTTCCGCTGATAATTGCTCCTTGCGCTTTTAAATTGGCCAAATAAGAATTCACCCCCTCAATCACATCATCTATATAAGTTTTGGTAATATTGCGATCAACTGCCCATAGATGAGCTCGCAGCAGACTATCGTTGATTAAATCTGCAGTCCTTCTCACTGACAAAAAAGCCCATTTTGAGTCATTTGAACATGTCCTATTTCCCCAAAGTCTGTAGCCGTTTTGATGAATTATCGTTGTTACTTCATTTTCATTTAAATGGTTTGCTCTACAATTTGCATAACCTAAGCTAAAATCAATAGGCCTGCTTGTTCCAACAATACCATTTATCTCTTTATTTGAAGGCGAATGCCAAAATCCTTGCTCGCTGTCTATCTTAGCTATTAACCCAGCTACAAATGGACTCGATGGCAAGATTTCTTCTTTTCCTTCAATAAATACCTTAACCCAAGGATCAACTACGTAAACTCTTGAGCTGCCTACACTTTTTCTCCATTTAATTGCTTCTTCATCATTAGTATTTGGTCCATCTGCTACTATTATAGCTCTTAATTTTTCTGCTATAGAAATTAATGCTGCAACCACTGCATCTTCTGGTAATTGATGAGTAAACTGAGGTGCAATTAATATTCTTGGAGCAACATGAACTATACTTTCACTGCTGAGAAATGCCTCTATCCCTTGATATTCTCCAGTCTCTTTATCAACTCCACCGATTATACTTTGAATAGTTTCACTTTCTTTGAGCTTTGGATCGCTGTTTTCACTTTCTTTAACTCGAATAACTACTACTGTTGCACCAATCTGGGAAAATATTCCATTTATTGCAGAAGGTAAACTGCCACTCTTTCCGAGCTTTGCTGTTTCCTTTAAGCTTCCTGCAACTAACACTGGTTTATTTAGCGGAAATTTTTGCTCATCTGCTTCAGGTGCAGTACCAATTACACCTATCACTGATGATTTAGCTGTACGTACTGTCTTTGCTCCTGAGGTTACCTCAATAACATTTACGCCATGTAAAAATTCTTCAGCCATTTCTTTGTATTTTTTTCCTGAAATCATCGAGCAAAGTCTGTAGCTCTACTTCACTTTTAGCTTCTGCAATTTTCTTCTTGGTAATGTCTTCCAACTCTTCACATTTAATTATTTCTTTTACTGCTTTTTTTGCTTTTTCTTCAATTATTCTTGCCATTTCAATAACTGTAATACCACGGACTTTTGCTAATGGTTCTATAATTTCTGTATCCTTTTTACTTATAGACTCTGGTGCTGCTAGAATGCTTTTTGCTGCTTTTTCTTGTATTTGATACGATTTAGCTTTTTGGTGAGAATTTCCAGCGTATTCGTTAGTATAGTTATTAAAATAAAAACGCACACTATCAAGTGCAGAAAGTTTCGCATTTTCCAATAATTCCAGCTCAATATCTTCCTTATTCCTTTCAACAATTTTCTCTCCTTCTGTTAAACAATAACTTTTTTGCCAGTCAAAATTCTTTGGTGCTTCATACCAATCATTTCCAGTTGGCTTGTTTTCAAGTGTTGTTGTTTCAATCTGCTTGTGGTTTTCAAAACGTATATAAATAGTCACAAATTCCTCCTTATTGCCATATTTGATCAGTTTGTTCTAATCCTGGACATTGCCAAGCTTTTAGCGTTCTCTCTACATCTATTTCAAGCCCCGTGGTTAGAAAATTGCTACGTATGTTATAAATCCCCCACTGAATAAATTGACCATAGTTGTGTACATAATTTGATGCAAGCATACCTTGACTAACTTGTGTTCTGGAATACAGATAAGATGATGTGTAAAGTAATATTGCAACTGTTTTTCCTGCTGGAATCTCCACATTACCAGATCCGGCTAACTTGCTATCAGAACTCGTGTATTGGTAAACATTTTTCCATACTATTTTTGAAATACTTGATTTATTAGAATTAGTATTATCAGGAGTTCCCACAAATAATCCTGCTCCCCCATACTCCGTACTCGAATACGATGATCCAACAAATTCCATTGTCTTATTTATGTTCACATTGGTTGTATTTTTTACAAATACTACTCCAAGTGCAGCATACGGGTAATAGTATATCTCATCATAACTACCCGAAAAACTTTTTGTGCATGACTCTCCGTAAATAAATGTTCCTTTACTTCCCTCTATAAAACTTAGTTGTCTTGGCCGATAAAAACTAACGTAATCTGTATCGTATGTATGGCTACCTGCTAGTAATTGCAACATATAGTCGGTTTTTGTTATATCACTACTCCACTTTCCAAGCTCTGTCGTAAAAGTTCCGTGGCCAAAATAATTATTTTTTCTGCCAAGTACACCAAATAAGAAAGGTAATGACCCTGGTTCAACCATGTTGCGCTTTCTTATTTCATTTATAAGAGACGCTTTTAACTGTTCATCCCGAGTTTTTACCTCATTAAGGATGTTTTCAATTCGAGTTTCTATTTCCCTAATAATTGATGAGCCACTTGGCACATCATTAACAGTACGGAAGTTATTCACTAAACCTTTAAGACCATCTTTATGACTGTTACTAATGCTATTTATTGCTGCAATATTGGCATTCTTTCTCGTATCAAGTAGCGATAAATTTGTTGTTCCTTTTTCATCAATTCTCTTTAATAACTGCTTCTCTGATTCAGAGATCACTGCTAAAGAACTAGCTTTTTTATTATCCAGATCAGTTAAGTGTTTTTTTGCACTATCAAGAAGTTCTTTTAGCTTACCATCTGTCATCTGTACAATTTCAGAAACTGCACTTTTGTCGATTATTGATTCCAATGCTTTAGCAAGATATGCTAATTGATCTGGTGTACTGTTTTCTGCTAAATCCTTAAGCCTCTTTTGTAGTGCATCAATTATCTCTTTTACCTCAGTCATCTGCACAATGTCAGCAATAGCTTTTTTATCTGCTATCAATTCCAGCGATTTTGCAAGATATGCCAGTTGATCAGGTGTGCTATTTGCTGCTAAATCCTTTATCCTTTGGTATATTGCTTCTTTCATTTCCAAAAATTTAAAAAAGTCTCAAAATTAAACCGCTCAAAATTACTCTTAAGTTGATTATGCTCATCTTCTCTTTCGGTAATATCTTCATCTATTTTCTTAATTGTGGTACGGATACGAACAACATCCTGCACAGCAATATTTTCTGGATGTGGTAGTGTATATCCTCGTTTGCTTTGGTCATTTGGCATTGATTCAAGTAATAATCACTCGCAAATTTTTGACTTTAGGACGATAGACAACTGTTCCACTTAAAACCAATTTTATCCTTGTCTCATTGCCATTAAAGTTTGTCAGTATGTGGACTCTCTCTACCCAATTTTCTCCAATTGGTTTTCCTGATGTTAAATTTACTAATTGCCAATCCACATTTTTTTGCACATATGCTTTTACATCTGCAGTGCCAGGTATTAGCGCATCATATGTTATGGTGATCTTAGTGTTAGCTCCTGCTGTAATGCTTCTAGTTACATAATCTGCACTCTTAGAAAGATTACCCATAACTAGCTGTAACCCAGGATATAGCACTGGACTTTTCTCTCGCCCTCCTTTTAGGCTTGCTTTTACCGTTAATTCCCCATTTATTCTTTCACGCAGTGCAAGCGGCAAATTATCAGACAAAAAGTTTTCTCTTCCCTCTTCATCTGTTAAGATAAATTCTACATTGGTATCAAATGCTACTTTTTCGACGTTTGTCAAAACAATTAAATCTGAAGTATTGGTTGCTGTAACTTTGCCAAGATCAATAACATGAGAATTTTCGCTAAATTTTGCAGCTAGTAGTCGAAACGTTAAATCTAAATTTTGATGTGGAGTCCAGGTACTTGCATTGCTAGATGAAAGTAATACTCCTACTTGATATGGCTGACTTGTTACCCAACGGCTATTTACTGCATCATATTTGCCAAGTTCTGCTATTTTGACTGCAGTACCCTGATCATCAGTAAGCAGTACTATTGCATACTCCTCTCCTGCATGGCAAAACACTGGTGGCCATTCTATACGTGTTGCTGTGCCATCTACTTTTATATCTTTCGGCTCAATATAACTTTCAGCAATGACAGTCTGCGAGGGCATTCCCACTGCTGTTTCTCTAATCTGCACAACAACACGTTTTTTGCTGCTATTTACGAACCATAGCTCCACGCCTCCTATGTGTCTGCTCTCATTTAGCGTAAATGTTTGGGCTAAAGGATCAACTCGTCTTGCTGCGATCACTCTTCTTCTTTCCTCTATGGTAATTGTTTTTTTACCAGTATACGTTGCTTCTCCATAACTTCCTTTATCACCGAAGAACTGCACTAACTTAGTCCCAGCAGGAATGTTTCTTGGTACAGTAAATCTTCCTTTTATTTTTCCTCTGTTATCAGCAATAAATGTTGCGATCATGTTTTTCTTTCAAATATTTTCTATGCTTGAGGTTGAATGCTTATGCCATCAAATTTTACTTCCTTAAGCTTTTCACCAGTTGCAAAACCTTCAATCTCAAAATTTTGAGTTGCTTCTCGCATAAATTCAGTTTCGTATGAGGTACTTGACAGCAGCTCTGTTGTTTCTTTAACATTAAACACTCTGGTTACTGGACTTTTCCAATTCGTGGTAACCTCCGTCCAGTGATCTATATTTTTATTTAGAGTAATTTGTGCCGGGACTGGATCAAAAGCTTGATATGGATTGATCTTTTCTCCTTTAGTCTGTAAAAGCTGCTCCAGTACCGGTTCAAGTTCATATGGCAACAAATAAGTTTTTTCTCCTCCATCAATATCAGCAATCGTTACATCTATTGGTAAAATTAGTTCCTTATTTACTATTGCTGCAGACTGCAAAATTCCTTGATCGCGCATATCATCATCAAAGAATGAATCAACAAATACTCCTTTTTTGGTGGTAGGTTCTCTTGAATTTGCATCATTGCGTAGACGTTCCTCTGCAACCAGCGCATAAAGATCATTTATTCCTTTTTTCATTGCTTCAAGCTCATTCATCGGTACAGCATGAATAGCATTATTCACTATTTTTACCCCTTCGCCTTTTTTCCACGTCTGATGAATGTAGCAGAGCAAAAGTTGTCCACTAGGCGCTCTAGGCATTGATGGTCGCCAAGGGTGAGAAATTCCTTTTATTCTTCTTACCACTCCTTTGCTATCGATAGTAATTAAATCATAGCGGGGCATTTTCCAGGTGTAATCAATCAGAACCAAGCTGTTATCAACTGCTCCTTTTACTTTGCATCCCTGTTCACTTATATCTTCAGGGCTTACATGAGTACGACAGCGGTAGGTTATTTGATAACTACTTCCAGGAGCTGGTTCTTTACCTGGTAATGACCAATCAACGTTTCCTGCGTTTAATTTGTAATCTATACTATTTTCATAAATAACATTGCCTCGTTTAACTTGAATAATCTCAAGTACTGCAGAGTCAGGTATCGGATCAATAGCTCCAGAGTATGAACCATGAGTAACAGTAATGGTTTTCTGAACAGTTATATCTACTTTTTTAATTTCACTTATTGGAAAATCATTAACCTTCAGTTCCATTACTCTTTGGCTATTTGGCTGAAAAGTATGTGGTTCTGATTCAACTGATTTTATATCCGGATCTTCATCAAAAGAAACACGAATACTGTGAGGAAGTTCAATCTCATAGCCATCAACATGAGCTTTGCCCTCATTAATCACAAATATTTCTTTTTTACCTTTTTTTACCCCTTCTTCTCCCTTTTCTTCTTTGTGGAGGAACATCACTTCAAGGCCATTTACAACGTAGGAACCATTTGCCTCTTTGTCATAACGAGCAAGAGCAGTAGTTACTATGTTTGCTTGTGGTGGCGGTGAATACTGAACAAGAACTCCGTTTTCAATGTTATAGATTGGATAAAACTCTCCTTCAGAAAAACGTGGAGAAAGACCTTCTGCTTGATAACCCCAAATGGTGGAAACTTTAAGCCTTGCAGCTCCTACTTCCTGATAGTTTCTTGTACCAATAGCAGGATCACGAAGATTTTCGTCCTCAAGTTCTGTAATGGTAGATTCTACGTAATAAACACCTATACGCACTGTGGTACTCAGTGGAATAACAAATTCTTCTTTTTCAACTTTTCTAACTGCACCGCGCAGATAGATTTTTCCTCCCTCAAGTGTAGCTTTACCAGTTTTTGCATCTATAATACAATTGCTTCCTGTTATAACATCACCATCGCGGAATATCGCATCTCCTATGCCTTTGAGCCTCAAAAGGGCATAATCTTGAATCTCATTTAATTCTGCAGACTGTAGACCTCTTCCTGCAAGGAACAAACTTTTTTCGTACTCTTTGTCAGGATTAAAGCGGTTATAATAGGCGTTTAAAGTCATTTTATTCTAAAAGGTTACAACAAATGAAAAAGTTTCCCGAGTTGCAGATGTTCTGATAAGTGGTACAGTGTGTTCTAAAACTAATAAGATCCCTGGGTCTTCTATATCTTGTGGTTCAAAATACCTCTGTCCTATAGGTAATTCTTCTTTTACTTTAGTACCAACCATAACCCCTAATTCCCGTATAACTTGATTTGCTGCGTTTGTGAAATCGAAAGTAAATTTGAGATAGAGATACCGTCTTGCATGTCAATAAAAATGAGCTTAGATTTTGTTGATTCTTCTGATCTAAGTGTTTTTCTTTCAAAAAATAGACTATTGCCATATGTCAAAATGTTACAACAAAGGAAAAAGTTTCTCTTGTAGCTGCGGTTCTGATAAGTGGCACAGTGTGCTCTAAAACCAATAAAATCCCAGGATTTTCAATATCTTTAGGTTCAAAATATCTTTGCCCTGGTGGTAAAGCTTCTTTTACTTTGGTGCCAACCATAACTCCTAGCTCTTTGATTACTTGATTTGCTGCATCCGTGAAATCGAAGGTAAATTTAAGATATAAATTATTGGTTGGCATATTTGAAGATTTAAACCTTCCCGAAGGAGTTATAAGTTCTCCATTTTCATCACCTGTGCAAAAAAGGACTTCATCAACAATGCGTCTTCCAAGTTCATTAAGCAGCTTTGTAGAAGTAATAGGCTCTGCTGGTGTATTTTGAGTATACTCTACGGTAACTGTGCTACCTGCTGCAATAGAGCTATTTTCAAGACATTTAACAATACCAGTGTTACTATCAACTGTGTAGTCCTTGCTTGGTTTATAGACTGCCAACTCTTTAGAGATCTTTACCTCTTTAATAGGGTTATGATCAAGCGTTAATTCACCATTTGCGAAGATTTTTTCTACCTTGTGGCTACTTTCCCAGTTTGAATCACCTGTTCCCCAAGCAAGATATATAGATTGCTCTTTGATGCTTAGTGCAATAGCAGCTCTGCCTGATTGTGTGAGTATTGACATACAAATTTTACATTTAATCTCTATCAAACAAGGAAGCTTTTCATAGATAACCTTGTTTTGCGGTTTTTTATATGATCAGGATCAAAAGCCTTTTTTGAGCTTAAAACACCAAAAACCATATGGAGTAACTTACGCATTGCAGCTCCCACAACGGCCATATTATGCTTGCCTTTCTCTTTTAGCCTCTCACAAAAAGTCATAATGATAGGGTTGTGATTTTTAGCTACTATAGCAGGAAAATATATTGCCTTACGTAATGTTTGTGAACCGGCTTTGCTTAATCTGGGCTTGGCATATACAGAGGAACCTGACGTTATATTTTGTGGTATAGTTCCTGCATATGCTGCTAATTGCCTGGCATTTATAAAAGCTTTTATATCAGGAATTTCAGCTAAAATAGCTATTGCTGTTTCCTCTCCTATTCCTGGAATAGTTAATAGGAGTTGAAAATCTTCCAGCAATTCTTTGTGTTGTCTTAATAGTTCACGTATGGAGTTTTTTATTGTTTCTATTGATTGTTCTATGTTCATTGCAAGGTTTTCCCAAGCATTTACAACTTCTTCATGCAGTCTCTCTTTCTTTTCTAAATGATTATTTACGAATGTTAACTCATCTTTTAATGCATCTGAACAACGATAAAGATGCTTTAATTTTTTCTTCTCAGGAGAAGGTGGCGTCCAACGAGAAGGTTCCTGTCTTTGGCAATAATCTACTATAATTTCTGCGTCAGTCTGATCATTCTTTTGCCGTACAAGCTTACTCCTTGCATAAGATTTTATGCAATAAGGATTTACAATGCTAACAAAATATCCAGCATTGTGCAGAAATTCAGCCAAAGCTTCGCTATAACAACCAGTGGATTCCATGCAAGCTTTTACTTCTTCTACGTTATGTTTTTGTAGCAAGTTCAGCAGGCCTTGAAACCCAGTATTATCGTTTTTAAATTTCCTTTTTCTAGTTTCACGTTTTCCTTTTTTACTTATGAATGAGAGAGAAACATCAAAGTGTTCTTTTGAAACATCTATTCCTAAAAAGTTGTTGATCATATATCACTCCATATGTTACCATTAAAATGAAAAGTAAGGCTAACCTTGTGAATACAGAATTAGAACCATTTAGGTCTTTCTAAGATACCGTCCAGCCTTAACTTTTGAGAAGGGATTCTTAACTCTATCACAGATTTTATATCTAAGATTATTAACAAAATTTTCCCTTCTCCATCCAATGCTTAAGCTTAAAACACTAGATGCTTTTTTCAAGATACAAGATTATTAGTTGGTACATTTGAGGGCCTAAACCTTCCAGATGGAGTTATAAGTTCACCGTTTTCATCACCTGTGCAGAATAGCACTTCGTCTGCAGTACGTCTGCCAAGTTCATTGAGCAGCTTTTCAGAAGTTATCAGCTCTGGTGGTGTGCTTTCACTATACTCTACAGTAACTTTATCACTTACTGGAATAGAGCTATTTTCCGTAAGTTTTATTACACCAGTACTGCCATTAACTGTATAGTCAATACTTGGCTGATAAGTTGTTTGCCCTGTAAAAACCTTCACATCTTTAATAGGTTGACGATCAAAAATAGGTTGATGATCAAATTTTATTTCACCCTTAACGAAAGTTTTTTCTACTTTGTGGCTACTTCCAGAGCTTGAATCACCACTTCCCCAAGCAAGATGGATAGATTGCTTTTTGATGCTGGCTGCTATTGCTGCTCTTCCTGACTGTGTGAGTATTGACATTTTTAATTAAGCCCCCTATATTATATATGTACGGTGAGTTCAAAATTCGTCCGCAAAAATCAAAATATTTTTTTATATCAGAAAAATTTTTTAGGAGAATAGCTCAGCTCCACAGCTAAACTTTCCAACGCCGCGAGCAAATGGTCCGCTAGGAATGTCAAGCCATTTATCTTCTTTTGAACCAGTAGCCATTCCCTTAACCAGCTTCCGTGTTTGTAACAGCTCTTGAACTATACGCTCCATTCTATCTCTTCCTATACTGTGAAACTCCTCAGGTAGTCTATGCCGCTGTTTATACACTCCTGTACTTCCTGTATGGGTAAATGGATGTCCAGAAATTGCTGCTCGTGTAATTGCAGTTATAAGATGCTGCTTTGAATCTTTTTCGTTCATATTTTTTATTCTTAATCTTTCAGTTATGTCCTCTAACAATCCTGTTTCTTCATTTCTTAAATAAGTGCGTAAAGTGCGATCAGCCAAACCGTTTGCTTTAACAATTGCTCCATAAAATAATGCGTTCTGTCTTACAGATTCTCCTATTGATTTAAAAATTGTCGGTTTAGCTGCATCTTCTACAGACCAAAAAGCGTATGAACACCTAACACCATTAACAAGAGCAGATGTACCTCTAATGGCATCACGTGCTTGCTCAACAGTCGATATAGGTTTTTCACTTTTTGGCTTTCTCATATGATGGGCAGTAATTATTGATGCTCCAGTGCTACCTGCTAAATCAGATAATAAAGACATCAAATAATCGCCTACGGCTGGGTCAGTATTTAAATCAGCATGCACAAATGATGCAAGTGGATCAAATACGATTAATTTTAAGTCTTTTATTTTATTAAGTTGTTTTGTTATAGATTCAAATTCAGGAGAAGTCTCTATAACTTTACCTGAAACACTCTTTATGATTGTAAGTGATCCACTAACATTTGGTAATGGTACAATAAAGAGCCTATCTTTATATTTTAATCTTTCGCATTGCGAATCAAGACGCTCTAAACGACGATGTATTTCACTCATATCATCTTCTGCTGAGAAAATTACCACAGATCCATGTTCAGTAACTAAAGGACCAAAACCACATGGCTGATCTTTTCTACTCGCAACTTTCAGTGCTAAATCAAGCAGAAGCATACCTTTACCAGTATCTCCCATTGCAGCTAGAATAGATGTCACTCCTAAAGGAAATAACCCTTCAACAAGAAACTTTTGCTCTGGTACTGGACCTATAAAACGTTCCACACTCCATTCTTGAATATTAAGAAATTGCTTAACGATGATTTTTTTCGAGTTATTTTCAATGAATTCAGGAATATTCATCTTTTCTTCTATACCATCAGCTGAATCCCATCCTTTTGGTTTATTCTCCGGTATTTCAAGAAGAGTAAGTGATAAAACACCAAGAAAAGTAAGCTTTTTCACAACTTTCTCAGCATATTGTTTACCTGGCTCATCATTGTCTGGCCAAATAATAACATGCTTACCCTTAAGTGGTGACCAGTCTGTTTTTTCTATTGGTGCATTTGCTCCTAACATTGCAGTTGTGGCAGTTATACCTTGCTCTATCAGAGCATCTGCACACTTTTCACCTTCAACTAAAATCACCTTATCAGATTTCATGATACCTGGAATATTATATAAAGGCCTGGTCTCTGGTAGAGTAAAACTAGACCTTTTTACATCAAAAGGAAGATATCTTTTTCCTGAATCAGTGTTATAACGATAAACTGTAACAATCACTTGATCACTTTCATCGTAATAGTTCCATGATGCCGTTGGTTGCCCCAGAGTGTTATTTTTTTCCGAATAACCAATCCACTTAGCAATATCTTCTATCGTATCAGTAAATTGATTTTTTCCAGTAACAGCAGCCCAAAGATCAAAAATATCTCCTCCTTCTCCGGTAGAAAAATCATGCCATAATCCGGCTTTACTGCCAGTTAACTCCACTATCATACTTTTTCCTTGATTGCCTTTTAGATCACCTACATAGAACTTATCACCACGAAAAGTTCCTCTTGGCAGTAAATAAGAAAGACATGACCTTATATTTGATAGGAGTTGAGTTTTTAACTGTTCTTTCTCCCCTAATAATTTATAACGTCCATTTCTTTGTGAACAATAAATATCCATACCTACCTGAAGAATTTTTATGTTCTAGCTATAACGTTAGCAGATTTCCAACATCCATTAATCTTATTGATGAATTTTGTTGGTATAGATCTACCGTTTCTAAGTTCATATACTACTTGCAAGATATTTGTACGTTTATTGGGTTGAAATATTACTATTCCAGATGTATAAAAACTTCTTAGAGCGTTAGCACCAACGAGAGCTTGAAATGGATTCTTTTCCAATATAGAGACAGGTACTTTTTTGGTGTGATTTGTGATGATTATTCCAGCCATAGGATTAATCTTGGAACGTAGTTTTTCTATTGCATGCTGCAGACCATGGTTAACGGAATTATAAGGAGAATCAATCACAACTAAATCAAACTTTTCCTCTACCATATTTTTTATTTTTTCTATACCTTCTTCATTTAAGGTCAAATTCATCTTGTTCGTCACAATTAAGTTTTCTGTTGCTAAATGAGGAAGTTTGTTGAGTTGTTGTATACGTTCTCTAATGTAATCATATTCCATTTCGTTTTGTAGATAGAATATTTTTAGCGGTCTTGTAGGCTTCATGCCAAGAAATGATCTTCCTGCTGCCAGATGTACTAATAGAGAAAGAAGAAAATGACTTTTGCCAATCTTTGGAGTACCACCTATGACCAAAAGACCACCTGGTGTCAAAATTCTTGGGCCTATTATATCTTGTGGCATTGGTGATTTGTCATTTAAGTAATGGTTTACAGAAAATGCTTTTCCTTCGTTTTGTTTTTCTTGTAATATGGAACTTCTTTCATCTTTACTGTTCAACCATGTTTCAGCAGAATCTATATTACCTTTAACTAAAGTCCAAAGGTCTATTATATTTCCTTTCTTTTCTTCGATCAGGTTGTACCAATTTCCTGCATTTTCTCCTTCCATTTCAACTATTATCTTATTTCCATTTCTACTGCCAATATAGAATTTATTTTGGTAAGATTTGCCTTCAGGTAACAAATAAGATAAACAATCTTTGATATTATTAATTAATAATGATTTTATTTTTAAAGCATTTTTAGATGAAAAATCCATAAAATTCTCCTTGTTTATTCCAAATTTGTTCAACATATTTTTTAGACGTTTAAAGTCAAGATTAGCCAGCTCACAAACAGTTTCAAAAGATCGTGAGCGAATCCATTGACAAGCCTCTTTTTTAAGTTTAGGGTTTTTTCCTGCTGCATCCTGAATAGCTCTAGTAATAACAGCAGCCCACAACTTTCCTTCGTCATACTTCAAAATGGCAACCAATCATCTTGAAAACTTTTTTGTAATTCTGGAGTAATAACTGTAGTAATCCTATTCCTATCTCCGTACGTATTATTAGTTTCAACGCCTACTTTTGCTGTAAACTCTAAATCGTTGAAATCAGCTATAGAGTTTATTCTTCTAGCAGTAACTGCTTTCTCTGAAGTGTCATTTGCATGAATATTTCTGGATGATTCCAAAATACTACGCAGCATAGAACGTCCAGATTCTCCCCAGATGTCTTCTTCACCTTCTGCTTTGCCATTTTTGATACCTATAATCTGAAAAATCTTGCGTTTTGCATATGGGCCTTCAGTGACGGTAAATTCTACATTTAAATAGATACTGCCAGTAGTGTAGTTTTTAGTGAACCAATTTTCATAACCTCCAGGCTTTATTGCCATTTTTACCTTGACTATTGTACCTTTTGGTATTAAACTGCTTTGCAGTTTCGCGTTATTAAAATCAGTTAAAAAATCTTGTAGCATACGCTCTCCTATAAGTTGACTTTAAAGTGAAAATTAGCTATTCCATTAGCTGCCAATGACCATTTATCTTATCGACAAGTTTATTTTGCACGCGTTCACCATTACGAAGCTCAAATACTATCTGGCGTACACTACTTTCTTCATCATGAGCAAACATCACCATACCAGTACTGTAAAATCCACGTAAAGATCCAGCACCACTTAGGCCTTGAAATGGATCTTCTTCGAGCATCTTTTTTGATAATTTTTTTGTATGATGAGTAAGTACAATACAAGCATCTGGATTGATAGCACTGCGTAGCTTTTCAAGAGTCTTTTGCAGAAAAAACAGCATAGCACTATTGTCATTTTCATTTCCATATTCACTGCTAAAGATGTTACGTAATGGATCTATGGCCAAAACATCAGGTTTAAAGCGTTCATTTACAATCTCCTTAATTTCACTTATTTCATCATGATTAAATGATAAGTGCACTTTTGGCGTAATGATTAAGTTGTTAGCAGCTACATTCAAAAGTTCATTATCAAGTTGTTGCAAACGTTCTTTCATATATTCATATTCAATTTCAGTTTGCATGTAGAAGATTTTCAAAGGTCTATTTGGTGTCATACCGAGAAATGATCTACCAGCAGCCATGTAAACAAGCCAAGAGATCAAAAAGTCACTCTTGCCGATTTTAGGTGGGCCACCCAGTACCAATAAGCCTCTTTTTGTTAAAATTCTTGGTGAGATTATATCTTCTGGTATTGGCGATTGATCATCCAAGTATTCTTTCACACTGAAAAAAGGAATTTTTTGACCAATAGTTAAAAAGTTTTGTAGCATATAATAACCTCCTATATGTTGTGCGTGATAGGTTGAATTGCAAAAGCTTTGGTTTTAATCTTTGTAAGAAGTTTTCCTAGATGCGGTTCTTCAACCATATTCAGGCATCCACTTCGATCTTTAGCAGGATATCCCCAAGAATTAATTGTCTGACAGACAAATGAACGAACCTCTGTACCATCATCTTTCTTGATTCCAACCATACTGATTACTTCGTCAACTATCCCAGGAATTTCACTTGCAGTTTTAGCTCCTTCACATTGAGGTAGCCAAGTTGAGCGATTGAAATCATCAAGGTATTGCCCAAGAGTTCCAACTGTAATGATGTCTTTATTTGGAATATGTTGAAACTGATTGAGCCAAGCCATCATCTCTTGAGCAAGTAACCCGTAAGCAGCTCTCATATCTTGTTTTCCTGATCTTTCAGAAAAAGCTTCAGGTTGCATTTTTGACCATAATATACATAAACGCGAGGCTACTGTAATACTATCGATAAAAATACATCGATACTTGAGAAACTCTGAAGAAAGCTCTTTGTATTTACTGGATACATGCTCATAGTGTCTTTGGCTATATGCTGAGTCAGATTTTAACGCAGGATTAGGACCACCTATGAGACATGCAATATCTCTTGCCTCATTCCAAGTACGAATACTTACAGAATCCCCTTGCCAATCTTGAACAGCAAGTAAACCTGCCTCAAAATCAAGACAAAGTGTTGGTTCATTTATGGTCTTTAAGAGACTAGTTTTACCTATACCATAAGGACCAAAGATGACCATTTTTATACCTGTTTGAACTTTTAGCCGTTCATTGCTGTTCATTATTTTCATTTTTCTCCCAGTACCTAAATATATATGTACGATGACCTAGGCAATTCGTCCGCAATTTGCAAAAAAAAATTTTTGAGCAAATATAATCGAGAGCTTATAACTTCTCTAAAACTGAGAATTTATTGCGTATTCGTTCTAGTGTGCGATAGATAGTTGTCTTTGGTATTTTGGTTATTACAGAAACTTCAGTAATAGTAAATACCTTAAGTAATTGACATAAATTACTATCTTTTTCAGACAAAGTTGAAATTATATTATTTATATCAGTGCGAATTATCGCTTCGATTTCCGAGTTCCTATGATCTGGAATATCGTCGTTTATATCATCAAAAGTTATATTACGTTTTAGACATAACTGATTGCGTAACATATTGCGAGCACAATAATTAGCTAATCTAGCAACGAAAGTACTAAAACTACTTCTTTTCTCATCGTGCCGGTTAAGATATTGCCAAACCTGACAAAAAAGCTCTTGTTCTATATCTTCGAGACTTTCGTTAATAAAACAGCTTTTGGATTTAAGGCGCGAAGCTTGAAATCTCACATGTTTAACAATTGTAGAATCGATTCCTTGATAAGAATTCTTCATAAAAACTCCAAAAGTTTCATGAATAGAGATTTTTACCAAGACTTTGTATGACTAATTTATTATAAAAAAGTAGTAATAATTTTTTTATCTAAAAGAATAAAATCTTTAAAAATTAAAATAAGATTTAAACGTTTTGATACACTACTGAAGCTACTTTTTCATAGGTAAAAAACTACCAATTTCGTACCTAATTTCTGAGTTACTAATTAGTATTTCAGAAAGCAGTGATCGTTAAGTTATTGATAATATTGTCTTTTTTATGTTCTATTCCTAAAAGCCGTTTCTAAAGTTAAGTGGCTAAAATCGGCCAGTAAAGAGGGTTTGCGGATTACTGAAGTCTTATATATATTATATATATATTTAAATACAGGTAAAATATAATATATGATAATATAATAATATAAATATTGGCGTAATATAAGTTATGTAAAATAGTTATTAAGATAAGTAAAGATGAAAAAAACTCAAATGGCAGGATATGAAATTTTTTTTAATTTTTTTTCAAAATTGCGGACGAATTTGCGAGTCATCGTACATATATATTATACAGGGCATTGAACTTTAATTACACAAAGGAGTTTTTGTACGTCAATCTTAACGCTAGATCTCGGCAAGCAAACAGGCTGGGCAATTCTAACAGATGGAATAATTGAAAGTGGGAGCAAAAGCTTTCATGGTAGTCGTTTCAGCGGAGGTGGAATGTGTTTCTTAAACTTTTGCAATTGGCTCAATTCTTTGAAAGACATTTCTGCAGTGTACTTTGAGGAGGTGAGAAGACATTTAGGAACTGATGCAGCCCATTGCTACGGTGGGTTTCTTGCAGTGCTGTCTGCTTGGTGTGAAGAGAACAATATTCCCTACCAAGGTGTTAATGTTAAAACTATAAAACGCTTTATAGCAGGCAAAGGTAATGCAAGTAAGAGTGAAGTTATTGAAGCTGTAAAGGAAAAAGGGGTTTTGCCTAAAGATGATAATGAATCTGATGCTTTAGCATTAATGTTCTATGTTATGGATTTCAGTAAAGATATTAATAAGATGAAAAATCCATAAAAAGTGGGTCCTTTCGGCCATAATGGCGGGTTTGGTGGGTCAGACCCCAGGCCTTCTCTAGCGTCAGAGATATTTTAATTATTAACTTTTTAATTAGTATAGCAATTATATGAATTTAGCAATCCACTATTATCCTACTCGAAACCTAGTTGAATATGATCGTAATCCACGTAAAAATGACGATGTAGTCAACAGAATGTGTGCTTCTATTCGGGAATTTGGCTTTCGTATTCCAATAGTTGCAAAAAGCGATGGAACTGTGGTTGATGGTCATTTAAGACTTAAAGCAGCAAGAAAACTTGGTATGGAGAGTATTCCAGTGGTCTTAAGTGATAATCTAAATGAACCACAAACCAAAGCTTTTCGATTACTGGCAAATCAATCAGCTAATTGGGCAAAGTGGGACGATGATCTTTTGAGAATGGAAATTCAAGAGTTAGAAGATTTGCAGTTTGATCTTAAAATGACTGGATTTGAATTGGAAAAAGTTCAAAACTTTCTTGATGATTTAGATGGTGAAAAAGAAGATCTTTCTGACTTAGTTGTTGATGACAAAAAGGTAGAAATAACAAAGCCAGGTGATCTTTGGATTTTAGGTGATCATCGAATCTATTGTGGTGATAGCTCTGTAGTTGAATCATATAAAGCGCTGTTAGATGATAAAATGGCAGACATTACTGTTTGTGATCCTCCATATAACGTTGATTATGGTAATAGCCAAGACAAAAAGATATTAAATGATAATCAAGGTGAAAAGTACGAACTTTTTCTCTATGACATCTGTTCCCATATTTTAGCATATACGAAAGGAGCAATTTACATCTGCATATCATCATCAGAGTTTTCAACGTTGCAAAAAGCATTTGAGGAGGCAGGAGGAAAATGGTCAACATTTATCATTTGGGCAAAGAATCACTTTACGCTAGGCAGATCAGATTATCAAAGACAATACGAAGCAATGCTCTATGGATGGAAAAGCGGCAATAAACGTGAGTGGCATGGAGGAAGAAATCAAAGTGATCTGTGGTTTTATGATAAGCCAACGCACAATACACTACATCCAACGATGAAGCCAGTAGAATTAATGGAAAGAGCAATAGTTAATAGCAGTAGACCAGGAGATATAGTACTTGATCCATTTAGTGGTTCTGGTAGCACATTGATTGCATGTGAGAGAACAGGAAGAATTTGCAGAACAATAGAGCTAGATTCAAAGTTTGTAGATGTAACGATAAAACGTTGGCAAGTATACACGGGAAGAGATGCCATTTTAGCCGGTACTGGTAAAACCTTTTCAGAGACTCAAGAAGAAAATTCGTAAAAAATAGGCAAAAAAAAGTGAAAAAAATAACACAAACAGAATGGGCAAGAGAGATAGGAGTATCAAAGCAATATGTCTGTTATTTAGTAAAGAAAGGGATAGTTGAGTTGGAGGATGGTTTGATCAATAGAGAACAAGCAAATGAAGCAGTAGCGGCAATAAGAGATCCAAGTCAGCCACTTAGGAGGAAAAATCCAGAAAACGAAAATACAAGTAACCTTTCCACGATGTTGCTAAAAACTCGAATAAAAAATGAAATGGAACGAGGTAAACTTCTTGAGGCGAAAGCTAAGGCTGAGATTGGTGAACTTGTAGCAGTAGAGGAAGTAAAGCGCGATGCATTTAATGTAGCAAGAGTTGTACGTAATAATTTGCTTAATATTCCAAATAGAGTTTCAGCACTACTTGCATCACTGAGTGACACTGAAAAGATTCATATGGCGCTAACCGAAGAGATTACAAACTCATTACAAGAATTATCTAATATTAAGTTTTAAATAATGTCTGCTAACTTAAGTTTAGAATTAATAAAGTGTCTTATTAATCAACCAGGAGTGGATGTAAATGTTAGAGGATTAAATGGGAAAACCCCACTACATTATGCAGTAGAAATTAACGAGCTTAGTATGGTTGCTCTCTTACTAAATAGGAAAAATATTAATCCACTGATCACTGATGATGATGGTAAAAGTGCGCTCTCTTGTGCAAGAGAAGAAATATTACAAGCACTAATCAATCACAAATACGGATCAGAGGAAGATAGTTTGCTTCACTTAGCTGCGATGTTGAATGAAGCAAATGCTGTAAGGTTTTTACTCAACAAAGGAGTTAATGTTAATGAGCAGAATGCTTTACTACATACACCGTTACATTTAGCGGCAGGAGCTGGGCATGAAGGGATAGTAGAAATTTTAATTAGAGAAGGAAATGCGGATAAAGATGTTCTTGACGTGAGAAATCATGCAGCAATGCATTATGCAGTAAACAACAAGAAGCTAGAAGTAGTAAAATTACTTTCAAATCTTGGTGCGAATGTCAATATAGCTGGTAGCGGCAGAAATGCAATGAAATTATCTTCTTTGCACGTAGCTATAAGTAGCAGTAATTACGACGAAAGAGACTTATGTTTAGATATTGTAAGATGCTTAATAAATGTTCCTAATGCTGGGGTCAACTTACAAGATTATGAAAATAAAACGCCACTACATTATGCTGAAAGACTTAAAACAATAGAAGTTTTACTAACGCGAGAAGATATAGATCCTTTGATTAAAGATGATAATGGCAAGACACCGTTTTGTTATGCGAAAGAAGAGAACAAATCTGAAATAGTAAAAGCTTTAATAAGTAATAGGTATGGAGTAGAGAAGAACAATTTACTTCACTTAGCAGCAAAAAAAGGATATGAGGAGATTCTGGGGGCGATTTTAAAAGAAGGAGTTGAAGTAGATGTTTTAAACGATCAAGGAGAATCAGCAGTATATCTTGCAGCAATAAATAGGCATTTTAATATAGTAAAATTACTGCTAAAGAAAAGAGCAGATGCTACAGATGTTTTTGAGTACGCAATAACAACAAATAATGTAAAACTGATAAAGTTACTAAGCAAAGAAAAAGATATAGTTTTATTTGGAAAAAATGACAACTTTCCAACGTTTCATTTATTGAGCAATAAATATTTTGAAGAAAGGAAAATAGCAGACAAAAAAATAAAGAAATATACCAATATCATCTGTGTCACTATAACAATATGCGCAATAGCGATAGTAGGAATTTACCCTAACATTATAGCTGCGGTAATGGTGGGAATAGTTGCACTCATAGCTGCAATAATGATGAGTAATTTAACTCAGAAATACGTAGAAGAAGCGCTTGAAAAGAAAATGTTTACTGAACTCGAAAGTGAGAAAACAAGTGAGAGCGTAAGTCCTATTTTAAGTGATGTTGAAGTATCATCTAATGATGGTGAAGAGCTAGAGGTATGATATACGCCACATCTTTTTCTGAAGGTTTAAGACCAGATCCGCAGCTTAAAGTGTCAGAGTGGGCAAATGAGTATCGAGTTTTAGCAGCAACTGCAGCATCAGAGCCAGGGAAATGGAGAACGGAAAGAACTCCTTATTTAAAAGAAATCATGGATTCACTTTCTCCGTCCTCACCAGCAGAAAAAGTAGTATTCATGAAAGGAGCGCAGATTGGGGGAACAGAAGCTGGTAACAATTGGATTGGCTATATCATCGATCAAACACCAGGACCAATGCTAGTAGTACAGCCAACAGTTGAAATGGGAAAGCGTTGGTCAAAAGGAAGATTTGCGCCACTGATTGAAAGTACACCATGTTTAAAAAGTAAAGTAAAAGACCCAAGATCAAGAGATTCAGGCAATACTGTACAAAGTAAGGAGTTTCCAGGTGGAATTGTAGTAATAACCGGAGCAAACAGCAGTGTGGGACTTCGCTCTATGCCAGTAAAGTATCTCTTTCTTGATGAAATAGATGCATATCCAGGAGATTCAGGAGGTGAAGGAGATCCAGTACTGCTCAGTATTGCACGAACTAATACATTTGCACGGCGAAAGATTTTTTTAGTATCAACACCAACGATTCATGGAATAAGCAGAATTGAGAAAGAATTTGAAGCAACAGATAAGAGATATTTTTTTGTACCATGTCCATATTGTAATTACTATCAAGTTCTGAAATGGTCACAAATTAAATGGGAAGATAATGACTCAAGAACAGCACATTATGTCTGCACTGAATGTAGCGGCAAAATAGAAAATCATCAAAAAACAGAGATGCTTGAGCGTGGAGAATGGAGGCCTACTAATAGAGTAAAAGGTGAGAAAAAAGGATTTCATCTTTCAAGTCTTTATAGTCCAGTTGGGTGGTATAGTTGGCAACAAGCAGTAGAGGATTTTCTCCATGCAAAGGAAAGTGAACAATTACTGAAGGTTTGGATAAATACCACTTTAGGAGAAACCTGGGTAGATAAAGGAGAAGTACCAGACTGGAAGCAATTATTTAACAGGAGAGAATTTTTTCAGATTGGCACAGTACCAAAAGGCGAAGTAGTTTTGACAGCAGGAGTTGATGTTCAAAAAGACCGCTTAGAAGTAGAAGTTGTAGCATGGGGAAAAAGCCGTGAAAATTGGTCAATAGACTACCGAGTATTTGAAGGAGATACAGGAGGTGGAGAAGTATGGGGAAAACTCTCTGAGCTCTTAAATCATCATTTTATCGGTGAAAATGGGCTTGAATACATGATAAGCATGATGGCAATTGATGCTGGGTATGCAACGCAGGAAGTTTATAACTGGGTGAGAAGTCATCAAGGGTCGGGAAGAGTAATGGCAGTAAAAGGTGTAAATAAAGCGCTAGTACCACTTAGCAGCCCAAGTAGAGTAGATATAACAGTTGGTGGTCAAAAGCTAAAAAGAGGAATAAAGCTCTGGCCAGTGGGAGTATCGATTTTAAAGTCAGAACTTTTTCAATTACTTAATGTTTTAAAGGACGGTGAAGAAGCTCCAGCAGGATACTGTCATTTTCCCGAGTATGCACCTGAATATTTTAAGCAGCTAACGGCAGAGCAATTAGTCAGCAAAGTAGTAAAAGGTTATACCAAACAAGAGTGGCAAAAGGTAAGAGAAAGAAATGAAGTATTAGACTGTAGGATTTATGCAAGAGCAGCATCTATTGCGCTTGGAATCGATCGTTGGCCAGAGAGTAAATGGAATAGTTTAAGTGAAAAACCAGAAAGTAAAAAATCAAAGAAAATAGTGAAAAGCAAATGGATCAGCGAGTAGTAAATGTATAACGAAGATTATCTAATTCAAGTCGAAGAAGCGATAAAGAAACTACAAAACGGAGAGCGAGTAGTATCAATTGCATATGGTGACCATGTTGTAAGATATGCTGAAGTAGATATAAATGATTTACTAAGCTTAAGACAACGTATTAAGGCTGAATTGAAAATTGCAGGTATGAAGCCAAAGAGAAAAATTGTTTTTTCAACAAATAAAGGGGTTGACAAAATTATGTAAAAATGTTATAGTTTAGAGTTGATATCTTACAGTGAATAATATGGATCAAAGTCAAGGAAGGCTTAATGTTAATGTAAATTTTGAGGGGGAATTTGCTCAGTATCTTACAGAAATGGCAAAAGTTCAAAATAGAACTATTGAAGAAATTGTAAAAGATCTAGTAGAAGAAGAACTTGAGGTAAGTAAACTATCTGAAGGTGACGAAATGGATGAAGGAGAAATAGCTCTACTTGAACTTGCTGCTAAACGTAATGTTCCTGGAGCAAAAATAATTAGACATGAAGATATCAAGTGGGAATAATTTACCAAATTGGTTATTTAGAAGGTGTAGATACCGAAGATCTTCCTTCTCTTCCGAAAACAATACGGTTAAGGGTGCAAAAAGCTATAGAAAAACGTCTCACAATTATTCCTGATAAAGTAGGTGAGGCTTTATCGCATAAATGGGTAGGCTACTTTAGGTTGCGTGTTGGCGATTATCGAGTCATATACTTAATAGATAACTCAGAGCACATGGTCAAAATTGCAGCAATAGGACATCGAAAAGAAATTTATAAACGTAGTCCAGAGTAATGACTCTCTACATACAATCTGTTGACCAAATTCTCTAGCAACTTGCTATAATTTTTCAATGTCAAATTGTGCAACAACTTGTTGCATAATCAAAGAGGCAAAATGTTATTAAAATCATTCAAACAACTATTTAACAAACCAAAGATAAAAAGCTCAGCCTGGGATGCTGCAGGCTCAGGAAGAAGATTTTTTCACTTTCAACCAGAGTTAGGAAGTATAAACAATTTGCTGTCTCAAAACCTTGAAACTTTACGTAGTAGATCACGTGATATGGTGAGAAAAAATCCATATGCAGCAAATATTATTGATACAATAGTAAGTAACTCTATTGGAACAGGAATAAAACCGCAATCAAAAGCAAGGGATGGGGAATTTCGAAAGAGGGTGCAAGAATTATGGCTAAGATGGACAGATGAAGCAGACAGTAACGGAGTAAGTGATTTTTATGGATTACAAGCTCTAGTATGCAGAAGTATGATAGAGGGAGGAGAATGTTTTGTACGTTTAAGAACGAGAAAGCTGGAAGATAGATTTTCTGTGCCATTACAACTGCAAGTACTTGAGTCTGAACATTTAAATAATAAAACAAATCAAACTTTAGGAAATGGTAATGTAATAAGAAACGGGATTGAGTTTAACAAGCTTGGGCAAAGAGAAGCATATTACCTATTTAAAGAACACCCTGGTGAAGGCTCATTTGGTGAATCAGTGAGAGTGCCAGCAAATGATGTTTTACATATTTATAGACCATTAAGACCTGGGCAAATTAGAGGAGAGCCATGGCTTTCGAGTATACTGCTAAAGCTCTATGAACTTGATCAATATGATGATGCAGAATTAGTGAGAAAAAAGACAGCAGCGATGTTTGCAGGGTTTATTACAAGGCTCGATCCTGAAGCAAATATTTTAGGAGAAGGTGAAAGTAATGAGCAAGGAGTAGCACTATCAGGTTTAGAGCCAGGAACAATGCAGCTTTTAGACCCAGGAGAAGACATAAAATTTTCAGAGCCATCTGATGTAGGAGGAAGTTATGAAGCATTCATGAGACAGCAGCTGAGGGCAATAGCAATAGGCACAGGGATAACATATGAGCAACTAACAGGAGATTTAACGGGCGTTAATTATTCATCCATTCGAGCAGGATTAATAGAGTTTCGTCGTAGATGTGCTATGCTGCAACACAACATTATGGTATTTCAATTTTGCAGACCAGTATGGAGTAGATGGCTAGAATTAGCAGTACTCTGTGGAGAACTGAGTATAGATAAAAAAGTAGCAAAAGCAGCGAAAGAAGAAGTAAAATGGATACCACAGGGATTTGATTGGGTGGATCCTTTAAAAGACCAGCAAGCACAACAAATGGCAGTAAGAAATGGATTTAAGAGTCGATCAGAAGTGGTTTCAGAGCTAGGTTATGATGTAGAAGAAATAGACCAAGAAATTGCAGAAGATCAAAGACGTGCTAGTTCCTTGGGTTTAAGTTTTGATTCCGACGTTACTACTAATCAAGAGATAATATGAAAAACCAAGCGATATGGCTAAACAGATGTGTAATGGTAGAACCAAGGAGTTTTGAATTACTGTCACTACAAACAGGAAAGCAGCCTATCTTTAAAAATATAAAACATGCGGTAAGAAATAGTGAAAGAGGAATAATACCAATACATGGAATCTTGACGAAAAAGTCAGAAGTTTTTGATGATGTATTGGGGATGACATCGTATGAGAAGATAAGTGAAGAGATAGAAGAAGCTTTAATAGATAAAGAAGTAGAAACAATAATTTTGGACATAGACAGCCCCGGAGGAGAAGTAAACGGTTTATTCGACCTTTCCGACTTTATTTACCAAGCAAGGAGAAAAAAGAGGATTGTGGCAATAGCAAATGATGATGCGTATTCTGCGGCGTATGCAATTGCATCAAGTGCTGAAAAAGTATTGGTAACTAGAACTTCAGGAGTTGGAAGCATAGGAGTAATAGCAAGTCATATAGATCAAAGTGGGTTTGATGAAAAACAGGGAATAAAATATACGACAGTATTTGCAGGAAGTAGAAAAAATGATTTAAATCCACATGAGCCAATAACTTCTGAGAGTTTAGAAAGCCTAAAAAGCGAAGTGAATCGTTTATATGGAATGCTGGTTGAGCTAATAGCACGCAATAGAAACCTTTCTGTAGAGGCAATAAAATCAACAGAAGCAGGGCTATATTTTGGCGAGAAAGCAGTAGAAATAGGTCTTGCAGATGGAATTACAATTCTTTCAGAGTTTAAATCTATTAATAAAAAAGGGGATATTACTATGAATGAAAAAACTACAAATGACCTAGAAACTGACAATTTAACTAAGTATCGTACTGAAGTTCTTGAATTAATACGTTTATGTAACTTATCACGAATGCCAGAAAAGATAGGAGAATTTATTGAGCAAAGCGTAAGTGTTGAGCAAGCTAGGGAAGTTTTAATGGAGTTACTTGCAGAGCGAACGAAGAAGACAGAAATACTAAGTGCAATACCACAGAATTCAGGAGAAGAGTTGATGATGCAGGTAGCGAAAAGTCGTGCGCAATCAAACATTTAAAGTATGTGTATAACCGCCGTGTATAACAACCACAAATATGGCGGTAAAAAAATAAAAAAAGGAGAGAAAAAGACATGATAAGTATAACTGAAGGAAATAATTTAGGCGATCTTCTGAAATATGAAGTGTCCAACCTATATTCAAGAGATCAAATAACAGTAGCCAAGGGACAAAATCTAAAGCTGGGAAAAGTAGTTGGTTATGATACTAAAGATGGTTTTATTAAAGCTTTAAATCCAACTGCCACAGATGGGACACAAACGGCTATAGGAGTGATAGCAAGCGATGTAAACGCAAAGGAAAATAGTAAAGGAGTAATTATTGCTCGTGGTGCAATACTAGCAGATCATGCAGTTGTATGGCCAGCAAATATCATTGAAGAGCAGAAAACTGCAGCAATAAAGCACCTTGAAGGACGAGGGATCATTATCCGCAAGGGAGCTTAAAAAAACTATTAAAAATACAAAAGGGGGAAAAGAAAAAATGCAAAATCCATTTACAAATACAGCATTTAGCATGACGGCACTAACAAATGCGATAAATATATTGCCGATAAATTATGGACGAGTTGAAAATTTAAATTTGTTTCCAAGTAGGTCAGTAAGATTTAGACATATTACTATAGAGGAGCAAAATGGAGTATTAAGTTTACTACCAACGCAGTTACCAGGAGCACCAGCAACAGTAGGAAAACGTGGAAAACGAAAAATAAGAACTTTTACCATTCCACATATACCACATGATGACGTAGTGTTGCCTGAGGAAGTACAGGGAATAAGGGCATTTGGGTCAGAAAGTGAACTGAAAGCATTGGCAGATGTAATAACTGATCATTTGCAGCTAATGAGAAATAAACACGCAATAACGTTAGAACATTTGAGAATGGGAGCGCTGAAGGGAATCATTCTTGATGCTGATGGGTCGGAGTTATTAAACCTTTACAACGAATTTGAAATTACACCAAAAGTAGTAAATTTTGCATTGGGGACTGCGACAACCGATGTAAAGCGTAAGTGTCTGGAAGTATTGCGCCATGTTGAGGACAATTTAAGTGGTGAATATATGACGGGGATTCATGCACTGGTAAGTCCAGAGTTTTTTGATGCACTAATTTCGCATAGTAAAGTGAAAGAGGCATATGAAAGATGGCAAGAAGGAGCAGCGCTGAGGAATGACATGAGATCAGGATTTACGTTCTGTGGAATAACATTTGAAGAGTATAGAGGGCAAGCAACCGACCCTGAAGGAACCGTAAGAAGATTTATAGAAAGAGAAAGTGGAAACTGTTTTCCACTAGGAACAGCGAGCACATTTACAACGTATTTTGCACCAGCAGACTTTAATGAGACAGTAAATACTCTTGGACAGCCACTTTACGCGAAACAAGAGCCAAGAAGATTTGATAGAGGGACCGATTTACATACTCAGTCAAATTCTCTGCCAATGTGCCATAGACCGGGAGTATTAGTAAAAGTCGTTGTAACATAACAACACAGGTAGAGCAACTATAAAGTGGTGAGGCAGAAGAATGCTTTACCTGTGTGCCCCTTCTTAGCATGTAAAGGTTAGTATATAGCAGAAAAATATGCAAGAAAATATTAAGAGATTATTGCAAGATTGTTTTGCCCATTTAGGAAAAGTAGCTTTGTATGAATCAAAGGATAAGTCATATATGGTACAAGTACTAAAGCAACAGCCAGATAAATTATACGAGATTGGTGAAGGACAATTTGTAGGAGAAATTTTATTGTTGGAAGTAAGTGTGTTTGATGTATTAAAGCCAATGGTAGATACCGTCTTGCAAGTCAACAAAAAAATTACAAAAATTGTTCAAGCTGTATCATAAAATTAAAAAATACTTCCAATTCACATTTTGTGTAACGGTACACAGATTATAGTTAGTGAATATGTTGATAAGTAAATTTCCGCTTTTTTGTACGTATAAAATTAATTTACTTATCAACATATTCACTAACCAGTTACAAAATTTGTGTAAGATACTATTTTACATAATTGGAGCGTTTTTTGATTTTAAAGCACTAAACTTTCAGCCAAACTCCTAGCTCTGTAGTTTTTGATATGATCTGGATCAAAAGCCTTCTTTGACCTTAAAACACCAAAAACAATATGGAGTAACTTACGCATTGCAGCTCCCACAATGGCCATGTTATGCTTGCCTTTCTCTTTTAACCTTTTGCAAAAAGTCATAATAGTAGGATTATGATTCTTAGCTACTATGGCAGGAAAGTACATTGCCTTACATAATGTTCGTGAACCGGATTTACTTAATCTGGGCTTGGCATGTACAGACGTACCTGACGTTATATTTCGTGGTATAGCTCCAGCATATGCTGCCAATTGCCTGGCATCCTTGAAAGCTTTTATGTTAGGAACTTCAGCCAAAATAGCTACTGCTGATTCTTCTCCTATTCCTGGAATGGTCAATAGAAGTTGAAAATTTTCCAACAATTCTTTGTGTTTATTTAATAGTTCACGTAAGGAGTTTTTTATTCTTTCTATTTTTTGTTTTATGTTCATTGCAAGGTCTTCCCAAGCATTTGCAACTTCTTTAGGCAGTCTCTCTTTTTTTTCTAAGTGGTTATTTACTAATGTCAATTCATCTTTTAACGCAGCCGAGCAACGATAAAGATGCTTTAATTTCTTTAACTCAGGAGAAGGTGGTGCCCAACGAATAGGTTCCTGTCTTTGGCAATAATCGGCAATTATCTCTGCATCAGTCTGATCATTCTTTTGTCGTATAAGCTTACTTTTTGCATAAAATCTTATACAAGCTGGATTAACAACACTCACAAAATGTCCAGTATTGTGTAGAAATTCAGCTAAGGCTTCACTATAACAACCAGTAGCTTCCATGCAGGCTTTTACTTGTTCTACATTATGCTTTTGTAGAAAGCTCAGTAAACCTTGAAACCCATGATCATTATTCTTGAAACTCCTTTTCCTGGTTTCACGTTTTCCTTTGTTGCTTATGAATGAAAGAGAAACATCAAAGCGATCTTTTGATATGTCTATACCCAAAAAGTTGTTGATCATATATAACTCCATACGTTACTATTAAAATGAAAAGTAAGGCTAACCTTGTGGATACAGAATTATAACCATTTAGGTCTTTCTACGATACCGTTCAGCCTATACTTTTGAGAAGGGAACTCTTGTCTACCACACAGATTTTATATCTAAGGAGATATTCAAAGTTCTTCCCTTCTCCACCTAATGCTTAAGCTTAAAACATCAGATGCTTTTGACAAGATACAAGGAGATATCTTTATTATTGATAAGCGTAAGTACAAAGTATATTCACCACCACTTAGGGACAATTCGGGAATGCTATGGAAAATTCAAGCGTCAGGGGTGTAGATGCGTATTAACATCGAAGTCACCGGTAGTATTATACAAAGTATAGATGCTGAAAGGAAAAAAGTGGAAAAAGCAACGGTGAGGGCACTAAACAAAACAGCACTATGGGTAAGGTCACAAACTGTCAAACAAGTTAGCGAAGAAAAACAAATACCAAAAAAAGCAATGAGAAAAAAGTTAAGTGTGGATAAAGCAAATAGAAAGCGCTTATGGTCAGTAGTAAAGCTCAGTTCGCAGTGGATAGGAGTAGCAAAACTTGGGAGTATAAAACAGACAAAGATAGGAGCAAAAGTAGGAAGCCGTACGTATGAAGGAGCATTTATAGCAACAATGAAAAATGGTCATATAGGAATCTTCAGACGAAGGTATACCACGTCTTTGCCAATAGATGAAATTAAAATAAATACCCATGCTCGGGAAACAATGAAAGAGTTAGTCTCTAATGAAGTAGAGAGAGTATTTGAGAAGTATTTTGACCATGAACTTAATTTTATTTAAGAGCGTATGTTTTGGAGAGATCTACATCAGAAGATTTGTAAAACGCTAAAAGAAGAAATCCCAGCAATACAAACGTGCGAAGTGTATCCAGCAATACGTAGGGAAATAATAGCGCCAGCAGCATTTGTAGAGCTTGCAAGTTTAGAACCAGGGAAAGATCCGGGGACTGAGGAATTAGCGTTGAGGGCAAGATTTGAGGTAAGAGTGGTAGTTGATGGAACAGTTGAGGATTCTCAGGTAGTGGTAAGGTCACTGGCAGCGGAAATTGCAAGGGTAGTGAATAAGAATACTTGGGACGTGGAAAATGTTTCAGCAGGTGAATTTATATCAGCAGGAGGGGATGATTTTAAACCAGAGTTGGATGCATATTTGGTGTGGTTGGTCGAATGGGTTCACGAGCTACATACAGGTCAATCAATGTGGTTAGAAACTGGTATCATACCACATACAATAAGTGTTGGCGAAAATGTTAGAGCATAATTTTGCAATTTCAGAGCTGAATAGGAAGTTAGCGAACATTATTCGTATAGGTCTAGTTAAAGAAGTAGATTATGAAAAAGCAAGAGTGCGGGTAAAAATAGGGGAATTTTTAACGGATTGGCTTCCGTGGGTAACGGCAAGAGCAGGAGAAGATAGAAGTTGGTTTGCGCCGAATATTGATGAGCAAGTAATAGTATTATCGCCATATGGAGAGTTGTCATTAGGGGTAGTATTACCAGCAATATATCAGGAGAAATATCCCCCTCCGGAGAATAAAAAGGAAATAAATAGTGTAAAATTTCAAGATGGGACAAAGTTATCATATGAGCAAGAAAAGCACCATCTTAAGATAGATGTAGTGGATAAAATAACGTTGAAAGTAGGAGAATCAAGTATGAAGATTACCAAGAGAGGCATAAAACTCAAAGCAAAGAGAATCGACCTTAATTAAGTATGGCTAAAGCTGTGGTTTGTATAGGGGATTATTGCAGTGGAATACCAGCACATGTTTGTATGAGTGGAAGCAGCGATGTTTTTGTAAACGGTAGATCTGTGTGTCGAAAAGGAGATATCTTAACTCTAGG
Organism: Wolbachia endosymbiont (group A) of Opomyza germinationis; assembly: GCF_964264765.1. Taxonomy (NCBI): domain Bacteria; kingdom Pseudomonadati; phylum Pseudomonadota; class Alphaproteobacteria; order Rickettsiales; family Anaplasmataceae; genus Wolbachia; species Wolbachia endosymbiont (group A) of Opomyza germinationis. The sequence continues at coordinate 535,510 of NZ_OZ183482.1, read as the reverse complement.
GGAGAAACTAACTCAGGGATCAAATAGCGTATTTGTTAATGATATTGGCATAACAAGAACAGGTGACTTGGTATCGTGTGGTTTTCATGTGATGGGTGATAGCAAAAATGTATTTGCAGAATGAGAGGCATGAATGCTAGCACGGGAAAGGAATTGGAAGGATTAAACCATCTAAAGCAATCGATAGTTGACATACTGACCACGCCGATAGGATCACGTGTTATGCGAAGGGATTATGGGTCAAGACTACTTGAATTAGTAGATAAGCCAATTAATAGGGATTTAACTTTGGAAATCTATGCAGCAGTAGCAGAAGCTCTACAAAAGTTGGAGCAAAGATTTAAGTTAGAAAAAGTAAAAATTACAGAAGTGAAAGAAGGAAAGGTCAATATTTCATTAGATGGTATTTATCTACCAAATGGGAAAAATATTCATTTTGATGGGATTATGGTATAGAGATGGAGCAGCCAAATATTATCGAACCACTGAACTTTGAAGAGATTTTTTCCCGGATGAAAGAAGAATTAGTAAGTCGTGATGAAAGTTTTACGGCATTAGTAGAAAGTGACCCAGCAATAAAGATTTTAGAGGTAGCAGCATGGCGAGAACTTTTGCTGAGAGAAAGAATAAACGAAGCGGCAAGGAGCAACTTACTGAAGTTTGCAAGGGGGGAAGAACTTGATAATTTAGCTGAGTTTTATGGAGCAGAGAGGCAAGATGGAGAAGAAGATGAACGATTTAGAAAAAGAATCAAGGCAAAAATAAAAGGCTGGTCAACTGGAGGAAGTAAAGAACATTATCGATATCATGCACTCTCAGCAGATAGAAGAGTAAAGGATGCGCTGGTTGAATCAAAAGTGCCAGGGAGTGTAGAGATCTCGATTTTATCCACGGAGTTATCCACAAATGGCATAGCATCTGAAGAACTACTTGATATTGTAAGAAAGCGAGTCACCAGGGATGATATAAGGGTATTGACAGATACGATAACAGTAGTTGGTTGCAATATTATTGAAATAGATATCCACAGCAAAATTAGCATTAAAAGACCGGATATTATTGAAACGGTGAAGAAGAAATTTATCGAAAAATTTGAAGCAACGAAAAGATTGGGATGGAAGGTGACAAAATCATGGATCATAGCAAATCTATTTGTAGAAGGGGTAGAAAACGTGGAATTAATAGAGCCAAGAAAAGATGTTGTGGTACTGGGGAATGAGTGCGTTTGTTTAGGCAAGCTAGAAATCGAATTAATGGGCAAAAGCTAATGTTACTTCCACCTAATAGCACAAAAGAAGAAAGAGCCATAGTAGAGGCTATCGATTACAAAGTTGATCCAAGCAGGATAAAAGGATTTAAGTTTAATTCTAAAGATGAAATACTACCGTGGATAATAGAAGAATATGGATTGGGGGAAATTCTGCGTTGGGTAAAAGACAAAGGAAAGGCGATAAGAGAAGGAATAAAATTTCAAAGACTGCGTGGCACACCTGCCTCACTGAAAATAGCATTAAAGTGGGCAAATATAGAAGATATTACGATCATTGAAGAGCCACCCGGTAAACACTTTTTTGAGTTGCAGGTAGGGATAAGAGATGTTCCGAACGACTTCTTCGTGGATGCAGTAGTAGAACTAGCAAAACTATCATTGCCAGCAAGATCGAGGCTAATGAGGCTTTTCAATGACCACTATAATATTGGAAGATTTATTTTAGATGAAAGCTTTTTTGGCAGCTTATTATCAGACTACTCTGGTACAAAGATCGAAAAAGATGGACCAGTGTTATCATTTGGGAGAGTAAATTTTTTCAGGTCTAGTGGTCCAGTTGTTAGGATTATAGAGAACTATCTACGCAATCATTATGAACAAGCTTTGAGCAATGATATATATCGCCTAGATGTAGCAATACTTGGAGAAACCGAGCCTCATACTAAGAACTATAACGGTATTTATGAAAGGAATCATGTGTGGTATAACTTCAAAGCGCTATATCCGCTACCACAGAGCTTATTACCGGCAATTAAGTTTGCTAAGGCACAAATAGTATTATCAGATAGCTGGAACTTAGGGGAAATAAACGCATGTTTTCCGGTTACTAGTATAGAAGAGGAAGGGGATAAATTTTTATTGGGAAGTAGCAAACTATCTGAACAACTGTGGAATTTAAAATATAAACCAGTTTTAGAAAGGTTTAGCGTTACTCACCACTACAAGGTAGAAGATTTTACCAACCAGAAAGTTATAAGATTTGGTTTAGCAGAACACAATGTTCATTTTGAAAGCGATTTAGATTCAGAGCAAAAGGATTCAATACATGAGTTAGAAAGGTACATTTTAGTGTTTTACCCAGGTGTACTAACATGGCACGAACATCGACATTTGAACAGAAGTTGGGAAGAAAAACAGGTCGTATGTTTAATGAGTTAAATACATATACTTATATCTTCATACACTACATTAATATTCGGTAAAAATGTGTGTTTTTTGAAAAAAAGAAGTTGCTTTTCCATGCCAAAACAGCTATAAATTAGGTAGGTGTAGGTAAACAAAAAAGATTTACCAAACGCTAGAAGTTAGGAAGTTTTATAGTGAGGTACATCATGTGGATTAGTCAAGAAGAAAGGGATGATTTTAATGAATTATTTCAAGAGTTGCTTGCAGGCAAATTGTCTAAAAAGCATATAAATAGAAAAAATGAAAACGGTGAAACAATGTTGCACCGAGCAGCAAAAATGTCGACGAGAAAAAAAGTAAACTGGCTGATATGGGAAGGAGCAGATGTAGATGCAAGAGATAACGAAGGTTATACACCACTGCACTCAGCAGCGCTTGGAATGCGTCTGGAAAACGTAAAAGAATTAATAGAAGCCAGAGCAGATATAAACGCAACCGAAGAAGATGGAAATACGGCACTACATCTAGCGTGTATGGTAGGTGGAAAAAAGATAGTAGAAGAGTTAATAAAAGCAGGGGCAGAAATAAACCTGGTAAGTATATCAGGATTTAGCCCAATGTATTACGCAAGTGATGAAGAGACAAGGGAGGTATTAAAGAAAAAAGGAGGAAAAATAGTGAACAAACAGAGGGAGTTAATGGAAAAAATAAGTAAGGTATCGGAAAAGCAGGTGGTAAATGGTGGAAAGAAGCTAAATGATGTGGAGGAAAGGGCTGTAGATGTTTGCAGACTTTTTGTGAGGAAATAAGAGGCTAAATATATGGAAAAAATAGAAGAGAAAAGCTGGCAACAGCAGGAGAGGAATTGCTATTATTTAACAGATTAAATATATAGATTTATATCTTAATATAATATGCTGAAAAAATGTGTATATTTTGTAAAAAAAACTTGCTTTTTATGCCAAAACAGCCCTAAGTGAAAAAGTAGCTGGTAAACAAACAAAGTTTGCTAAGCGCTAAAGTGAGCCAAATTGGAGCCACTTTATATTGCATTAATAGCTGAGGAACTTATGGTAAAATTTAGTAAGAAAGAAAGAGAAGAATTTAATAAGTCGTGGAAAGAAGTATTAGATAACTCAATAGAAAATATTAACAAAAAAGACACAAAAGGAAGGACGATACTACATTACGCGGTGGGAATGCCAGATCCGAAAAAAGTGAAATTATTAATCAAAAAGGGAGCAGATGTAGATGCAGCAGATGCCGGGAAATATAGACCACTACACCTAGCAGTGATGGGGCAACGTCTAGAAAATACAAAAGAGCTGATAAAGGCAGGAGTCGATGTAAACGCAGTGGAACGAAGTAGCAAATTTGCCGCGTTACACCTTGCGTGCATGGTAGCAGAGATAAAAATAGTAGAAGAGCTAGTAAAAGCGGGAGGGAATGTGGAACAAAAAGATAAATTTGGCAAGACCCCAATGGATTATGTGAGAAATAATAAAGAGATAAAAGAAGTGTTAGAGAACGTAAAAATGGCAAATAAACAGAGGGAATTTATAGAAAGAATAAGAGTTGTATCGGAAAGTACAGCAGCAGGTGTGATAGTAGCAAAAGAAGAGGTGAAAGAGCTAGAAACTATGGATGAAAAAGTGCTATGAGCCGCAACTTTTTTTTAAATTCAGAAGCTAGGATGGAAGGAATAGAAAAGAAAGTATTGAATTTAGAGAAAAAAGCGTTGGAAGAGCTGAGAAAAATATGGAGGAAGGTCTTTGTGGAAGAAGCGCCTAGAAACTCAAAGAAATATTTGATACCAAGATTGGCGTATAGGTTGCAGGAGAAAGCGTATGGAGAAATATCAAGAAAAGGAGCAAAAAGACTAAAATACCTGGCAGATCGGCTAGAACAGGGAAAAAGGATAAGTAGCGATAAACTGCCAGCAGTAGGAACGGAGTTGATATTAGAAAGAGGTGAAGAAACGCATGCAGTGATGGTAACAGATAAGGGTTTAATCTACAGAGAAGAATTTTTTACGTCATTATCAGCGGTAGCCGGAAAAATAATGGGAATGAGCTACAACGGTCCTTTATTATTTGGGATGCGTGATAAAAAGGTAAGTTGAGAATGCTAAAAGAGGTAAGGTGTGCGATATATACGAGAAAATCAAATGAAGACGGGCTAGAGCAGAAGTTTAATAGTCTTGATGCACAGCGAGTAGCATGTAAAAAATATATAAAAAGCCGAGAAGGGTGGGTAGCATTAGCCAAAAGGTATGATGATGGAGGCTATTCAGGAAGTAATTTAAATAGACCAGCGATAAAGGAATTATTTGAAGATGTAAAAGCCGGAGAGGTAGACTGCGTGGTAGTATACACGTTGGACAGGTTATCAAGGGAAACGAAGGATTGCATAGAAGTAACGTCATTTTTTAGAAGGCACCGGATAAGTTTTGTAGCAGTGACGCAAATATTTGATAACAACACACCAATGGGAAAATTTGTACAAACAGTGTTATCAGGAGCGGCACAGCTAGAAAGAGAAATGATAGTAGAGAGAGTAAAAAATAAAATAGCAACATCGAAAGAGGAAGGATTATGGATGGGAGGGAATGTGCCACTAGGGTATGATGTAAAAGAGAAGGAATTAATAATAAATGAAAAAGAAGCAAAAGTAATAAAGCATATATTTGAGAGATATATGGAGCTGAGATCAATGGCAGAATTGGCAAGAGAGTTAAACAGAGAAGGATATCGAACGAAAGCAAAATCAGATATCTTTAAAAAGGCCACAGTGAGGAGAATAATAACAAATCCGATATATATGGGAAAAATACGGCATTATGAGAAGCAGTATAAAGGAAAGCATGAGGCAATAATAGAAGAAGAAAAATGGCAAAAGGCACAGGAATTAATAAAGAATCAGCCATATCGAGGCAAAAAATATGAAGAGGCGCTACTAAAGGGGATGATAAGATGCAGATGCTGCAAAGTAAACATGACGCTGACATACTCAAAAAAAGAAAATAAAAGGTATCGATATTATATATGCAATAACCATTTAAGAGGAAAAGGTTGCAAGTCGATGAACCGAACAGTAGTAGCCGGAGAAGTGGAAAAAGAAGTAATGAAGAGAGCGGAATGCTTATATGAGAATTGGGAAAAAGGGGCAAAAAAAGAAAAATGGGAAAATTTAAGTTTTGGAAAACAGAAAGAAGCAGTGAAGAAATTAATAAAAACAGTGTGGGTAAGAGAAGATGGAATAGAGGTGTGTTCTGAGTCAGAGGAAAAATTTATACCAATGAATTTAAAGAAGAAAGGAAACAAATGCACAGTAGTGGAACCAGAAGGAAAAACAAACAATGCGCTACTGAAAGCAGTGGTAAGAGCCCATCTTTGGAAACGTCAACTAGAGGAAGGAAAATATAGAAGTGTGAAAGAGCTGAGCATTAAAATTAATATAGGTACAAGACGTATACAACAAATTTTAAGATTAAATTATTTAGCACCAAAGATCAAAGAAGACATAGTAAATGGGAGACAACCGAGTAATTTGCGGTTAGTTGATTTAAGGGAAATACCGATGCTATGGAGTGAGCAAATGGAAAAATTTTACAAATTAGCGTCTTAAAAATCACACAATTAATACGTTATTAACGCAACTAACTTATAAAACAAACATTATACGAAGGGAAATACTATGCCAGTAAAGAAAAAAGAGCGTACTGATAAATTATGTGGATTAACAGAAAAAGAGAAAGGTAAGTTTGATACTCTGAAGCAAGAAATAGAAAATCTAGGGAAAAAAAAAGTCCTTTATGTTCTGGAGAAGGACGAAAAATGAGAATAGCATTGCTGAAAAATTTAATGATGATACATTACAGAAAATTTTAACAACAAAAATACCTTATAGTGAAGAAGGGAGGAAAGGAGTATTTACGCTACCGTGTTATGCTATATCTCTTAAGAATAATCAAGCTTTTGAGACGTTTTTACAAGAAGCAGCAAAACGAAAATTTTTAAAAGATCTTCTGAATGACGAATTAACCGGAGAAATTCTGGGTGTTCAAAAAACAACCTACACGGTACTAGCATACTGTATTTCAGAGAAAAATAGCAAAGCTGTTAGGGCAGTTTTAGAAGTTTCTAAAGAAAACGGTATTTTGAAAGAAATCCTCGACCAGAAAATGATAAAAGAAAAAGCAAATAGCCAGAAGATAAGCTATACACTAATTGATTATGCTAATAAACAAAATTGTAAAGAAATTGTAGCAACTCTCAAGGAATTTAAAGAAAGTCTTAATATAGAAGTTAAACCTGTAAGTGGTAATGCTGAAACTAGCTGTGAAGATATCAATAAAGACTGTGAAGATCTTGAAATACATGAACCTATGCTTGCAAGCAGTGAAGAAGCTAAAAATATTTTAACAAAAGATGATATAGATCAGACACAAAGTTCCAGTATTTCTACAACCACTTTTACTGAAGTTGTGAAAAGAGATCAAACGCAATCGTGCTCTCACAGAATCAAGAGAGAAGTTGACAGATAATTTAACATGGGAAAGTAAAGCTACAGCTCAATTGCGTGGAGATATTAATAAAGATAGCGAGCTAATATTTGAAACCAGTGAGAAAGCTCAAAATGCTTTAACAGAAGAAGAGCCTGATATCCCATCTCCAACTGAACTATATTTTGATAGTAAAGGAAATTCTGTAGACGAAAAATCATCAAAAAAGGCAATTCAACCAATTGTAGCTGGTGTTGTTGGTGCAGTGTTATTGGCAAGCGGTGTTGCATTGTATATCATGAAAATGCCTGTAATAGCAGCGGTTGTGGGAATAGCTGGATTGGTGTGTCTGAGCTTTGCGTTGTATAATGTGCTAAAGCCCAGCACAAAGCTAGAAAAAGTGGAAAGTGTGGAGCAGCCTATTCAGTCTTCTTTGAATCTAGCATAAAAGGCTATGCTCAAAAAATCATAAACAACAAGATAACTTCTTTAGAAGATTTCTTAAACTATTAACTAAGAATTACCTCCGTTAGTCCTGCTGCTATTTTTAACAATAACTTGACGTGTATAACCTATAGAAACATCCTCCCTTTTTTGCTTATATCAATTCATACAGTCCTTTTTCTTGGTATAGAGAGTTGAGATACCGATACATCTGTCACTTTTGTATTTATACTGCTTAACATATTTACAACTTCCGTACTTCCTCCTTCTCTAGCGAGATCTAAAGGCGTTTCACGTCCATTGTTTTTAGTATGAATGCTAGCTCCTTTGTCAATTAAAAACTTTACAGTTTCCAAATTACCATTAAAGGCAGCATAGTGTAGGAGTGTCCAACCCTCTTTATCAATATCATTAACCTTTCCTCCTCCTTTATTTAGAAGAAGTTCCATAATGCCTTTATATCCATCATCTTTACCATAATGAATTAAATCTATAGGCTTTTGACCATAAGCGTTTTCAGCACGAACATTAGCCCCATTAGCAACCAAAAGTTTTGCTATTTCCAACTCACCACCAAAGGCAGCATAGTGTAGAGGTGTCCAACCGCTGTTATTGGTATCGTTAACGCTTATCCCTTCATTTAAGAAAAACTCTACGATATTTTTGTTCCCTTTCTTAACAGCAATGTGTATAGCTTTTTTACTACTAATTTCTCTAGCATGAATATCAGCCCCATTTCTAATAAGCTCTTTAACCTTATCAAGGTTATTTTGTTCTACAGCATAAAATAGCTTGCTATTTAAATCTTTCTCTGCTGCAGTAAGTTTAGATGTGTGCATAAACCCTCCTAAAAATATTATTATTAAAATAAAAAAAATAAAGTAAAACCTTTTTGAAGCAGTAAAAACCATACCAACGTTTTTGTCTACAAAGCTTAGTACTATCCAATTTGTGCTCCATTTTTTCTTGTATATCGTACTTGATCTGCCCATTTACCATTTTGTAATTTTTCTTCCTGGACAATTCTTGAAGATGGAGCAGGCTTTTCGAAGTACCCACGTTCAATAGCATCATAAACTGAGTGATAACCAAGTGAGCAATTTTTTCCTATTTCTTCTCCACAATCTTTTAATTTTTTCAACATCCCTTGATCTCTTGCTTCTACCCTAATCCTGTTTTCATTTTGCTTATCAGAATACAATCTAACTTCTAATTCTCCAAAAGAGGTACAGAAAATCAATGCTATATTACTATTGGCTGTAAGGTCTGTGTAATGCCTTTTACCATTTTGCGTTATAATTTCCACCTCACTTTCACCAATCTTTACTATATTTCTTTCATATCCTGCATTTTCATGAGTTAACCATAAACTTCTCGCTCCATCGGTGATCTTTGCAATATCTATTTTGCTCTCCTCCGAATATTCTAAGTAAAGAGTAGTATTACCTATTGCTATATCATTCAATTTACTAGTGGTTGCACTTTTCGCAACTTTAATAAACCTATGGGCATCATTAATGTAACCTTCAAAAGCTTTTATCATATTGGCTTTGTGATCTTTGCATTCTAATCCCAGTTCATCAATTACATCAATGCTCTCTGGGCTACCAAACACTGCTCCTTTTGATACCAATTGACATATTATACCACTAGCAACTTTAGGATACTTTTCTAATTCACTAATTCTTTTTATCACATAATCTGTGAAACTATAACCTTCAAAAGGTGAAGGAACGGTGAAACGATAATTAAGTCGCACTCCAGACTTGATAGCTATCTTCACGAATTTTTCCAATTGATTTATGTCTTGAATTTCAGATAAAATACCTAAGGATCTACTTAGCTTTTCCTTCTGAGCTGGTATTATATTACCCCACAAAACCCCAGATTTAGGTAAGCATTTTTTCCTTTCATACGTGAACTCTTTTGCTCCCGCTTCCAAAAGTAATTTCTTTATTTCATCAGCAGCTTGAAAGCCGGAAAAAGCATTTTTTACATGTTCCAGCACTTCTGACTTTCCTGCTATGTCCCGAGTATTTAAAACTACTTTTAGGTCTTTATTATTCTTATGTTCATGTAAAAACTCCTCTAGATCTTCGAGAAACTGAAATAGAGTGAGTGTAACAATATAGCCTAAATTGCCTTCTTTGTAGCGATGTTCATTAAGTATATTATTTAATTCTTTTCGCAACTTTTTTTGATTGTCAGTAAAAAAACACCTTTCAACATGGTAATTATGATTATCAACTGCAGTTTGTTGTGGAGTTTTCCCTTGTCCATCACATATATTGGGGTCAGCATTTCCCCTTAAGAGAGAATATATATTTTTATCATAGCCCATAGCAGAAGCGCGATGCAAAGGTGTTTCTCCTTTATCATCCTGTATATTTGGACTGGCTCCTGCTTCTAAGAGTAAATTTATAGGTCGGTCTTCTTGACGGTAAGATGCACCTATATGAGCTCCCGCAATCGCATGCAATACTGTTGACCCAGATTCTCCTCTTTTGACATTTAGAACGGCTTTTAGATCTGGATTGCCTCTATTATTTTTTAAAAATTCTTCAAGCTCATCGACCTGACCATTATCATAATCAAAAAGAGCACCTTCATCATGCCATTCTAGATACTTTAAAACATTTAGTAACTCTATGTTTAACTTCTTTTGACTTTCTGTGAGATTATGATCTAAAGCGGACCAAACAGATACCTGTTTACTCAGTGAATATTTACTATCCATTAAAGACGGTGGACTATTATAACTTCGAAATGACGATATGGTTGATTGAGTATACCAAGAATCCCCCTGACTAAACATTTCATCTATGTCACTCTGTGAATGTCCTTGCTTTCGTAAAATTTCTAACCGATCATTAGATGGTGGAATCTGCAACAGATATTCTATAATCAACTCATATTGATCATCAAACGATCCGCCTATTTCTGACTGCCCTTGTCGAGTATTTGATTTCTCTTCTAGCTTTTTTAATAGCTCTTTTTTTTCGCTTATTTCTGCTCCACTAAAAACCTGCTCAGGCCTTGAAATATCTCTAGTTAACATACTCCCCCCATTCTACAAAGATATTATGTACAGCACATAGCACAAATAAAAACTAATGCAAGAATAATTTTTCTAACTTTGATATTTTTTAGAGATCTGTGTTTTCTTTCCTTCTATACCCATTCTAACTTCATAAACTTCACTGACATTGTGAACCTGCTATTTGGTTCTTTTTAGCTATATAACAAGCTACCCTGCAAAATTTTTGTCAGAGTCCCAATTTCCTTGTGTCATTACTGCTCCTTCTAAAAAAACACTTTTATTATGAAAATTTTTCTTTCTTCTTCTCTTGGGTAAGGTCAATTTTTTCCTACCATGAACCCACAGTTTGCTCAATGATCCTATTAGAGAGAAAGAGCCTGATCAATTACTCTTGTTACCCTTGGTTCACTTAATTGACACCCATGCTTAAATGCAATTACTCCTAACTTAGGAACATCATCTCTCTTTTCAACATTTTTTAAATCTACAAAGTTTTTCAGAGTTATTCCTCCATTTCCTAGCTTTTCTTTAAAATCATCCCTGTGAACAACTTTAAAAAAGTTTTCTATACCAGCAAATGTCATTGTTTTTATATCACATTTATAATGTGCTGATAAAGCATCAATTAGCGGCTTATGATTGTGCAGAAAAATTTCTTTTTTCACTTCATTAGCTTTATTAATTAAAATATGAGCGTATTCTGGATATTGCTCTTTTAGGTTATCGTGATTATCAATCTGATTCTGTATGTCTGCATTCCTTTCCCACACACTAATTAGTTCATTAATATCACTTTTTTTCAAAAAGGAATGTAGTTCCTGACTTTCTTTTTCAATCTTTTTGACTTCTTTTTTACAGTTTTGAAGATGTTGTGGATAACTACTGTGTAGATCGTGCAAATCACCTATCAATCTATTCTTTTCTTCTAAGTTCTTTTGACTAACATACAGATCAGCAGCTTCTAGTTTTGTTACGTAATTTATTAGAGCTTTCACTGTATCTATATGGCCATTTCGATCAGCAAAACGCAGAGGTGTATCTCCATTACTATTCACTGCATTAACATCTGCCCCTTTTTCTATTAGAAGTTTTACTATCTCTTCATGGCCATAAGCTGTATGTAATGGAGTACCGTCACTATTTCTTGCGTTAACATTAGCACCTCCTTGTATTAGAGCTTTCACTATATCTATATGGCCATCTCGAGCAGCAAAACGCAGAGGTGCATCTCCATACTTATTCACTGCATTAACATCTGCCCCTTTTTCTATTAGAGCATTTACTACCTCTATACCACCTTTGCTAGCAGCCAAATGTAAAGGAGTCCTTCCCTGTCTATCTTTTGCATTAATCTCTGCTTTTTTGTCTATTAGAGTATTTACTACATCTGTCCTGCCAATTTGAATACTCAAATGTAAAGGAGTCCTTTCCTGATTATCTTTTGCATTAATCTCTGCTTTTCCTTTTATTAGAGCTTTTACTGCACTTGTACGATCAATTAGAGCAGCCCAATGTAAAGGAGTCCTTCCCTGATTATCTTTTGCATTAATCTCTGCTTTTCCTTTTATTAGACCATTTACTACATTTATATGACCAACTTTAACAGCCCAATGTAAAGGAGCCATTCCCTGATTATCTTTTGCATTAATCTCTGCTTTTCCTTTTATTAAAGCTCCTACTACTTTAATGTTTAATAGTTTGTCTAGGAAAGACTCTATAATATTTTTGCATGCTTTAATATATATAGGTTCCTCACTTCCGGTTTCTCTAGCATGAATATCATCCCCGTACATTTGAGCATTTACTACCTTTGTATAACTTCCGGTAGCAGCCAAATGTAAAGGAGTCCATCCCTGTTCATCTTGTGCATCAACATTTTTTCCTCCTTTTATTAGATCATTTATTTTACCTACATTGCCATTTTTAACAGCATAATGTAAAGAAGTCCATCCCTGTCTATTTCTTGGTACGTTAACTAAGTCCTTCATATTGTTACTAATATTGTTACCATCTGAGTTAAGTAAAGCAAGAGTTAAAGCCTTACCGCCAGCTAAGAACTCTACTAAGCCATTTGGACCTTGGCCACCAATATTACCATCTAAGTTAATTTTAGTATAACCTAAAAGCTTACTGTTAGCTAAGGCCTCTACACCTTTGTCACCAATATTGTTACCATCTAAGTTAATTTTAGTACAACCTAAAAGCTTACTGTTAGCTAAGGCCTCTGCACCTTCGTCACCAATATTGTTACCACTTAAGTTAAGTGAAGTAAGATTTGAAAGATTCCCATTAGCTAAGGCCTCTGCACCTCCGTCACCAATATTGTTAGACTGTAAGTTAAGTGAAGTAAGATTTGAAAGATTACCATCAGCTAAGGCCTCTGCACCTCCGTCACCAATATTGTTAGACTGTAAGTTAAGTGAAGTAAGATTTGAAAGATTACCATCAGCTAAGGCCTCTGCACCTCCGTCACCAATATTGTTAGACTGTAAGTTAAGTGAAGTAAGATTTGAAAGATTACCGTCAGCTAAGGCTTCTGCACCTCCGTCACTAATATTGTTAAACTGTAAGTCAAGTGAAGTAAGATTTAAAAGATTATCTTTAGCTAAGTTCTCTGCACCTCTGTCACCAATATTGTTACTACTTAAGTTAAGTAAAGTAAGATGTGAAAGATTCCCACCAGCTAAGACCTCTGCATCTGTGTCATCAATATTGCAATACCGTAAAGAAAGCTTTGTAATGTATGTCCTACTCCGTAAAAAGATTACCAATTCGCTTGTATTTATTGTGGTGTGAGATAATGCTAAAGCGTCACCTTCGACATATTGAGAAAAGTCCATTTTACCCTCCATATTAATACTATCATGTAACATATAAACATTACATAATAAACATACTAATGCTAACGCTATCATAAGACAGCTAAACTATAAGTCAACCACTTTTTTAAAAAATATTTTCAATAAAAATGTAAGCCAATTAGCATCACAAAAAATCTAATTATTGACTTTTTCTAAAAACATAAAATAGTACGTATATTTGTGAGAGCTTTTTACGTAAAAGGGGTGTTTCAAAAATAAAAGCGTAAAATTGTTACAACAAAGTTAGGCAAATCAGTTCGTACCTAAATGTGGCAAAAGTAGGCTAAAATAGCTGACTTTGCGATATAGTAAAATTATTATAAATAAAAGTTCGCACGGATCTAGCGGTAGTCCAATCCATCCCAAAACAAACTCTTCTCACGACCCTTGGTTTTGAATGCTGGAAATGGTTGTGTTATTTGAGTTAGTGGTAATTAATGTTAAAGAGTGAAAATTAGTTTATTTGGAAATAAAAGGAAAATTCATTGCAATTCTATATTTAAAATAGAATAAAGCTCTTTTTGCATCATGTATTAATAAAAAAATATATTTTTTTGCGTATCCTTTCGTTTTAATTAATATGAAGTGATATGACACCTAATGTAGAGTTTAAAGATAATCACGGCACATCAATATCAAATTTGGAAAATGTTAAAATTATAACCTTGAGCGATGAGAAAGGTAATAAGTATACTTTAGATGCAAGCAATGGTAGTCTGGAATTAAAATATAAACAAGATGGTCAAGGTGAAATAAGCTATAAAGTAGGAGGTTTAGCGGCAGCTTTTAAAAGTCTACTTGATATGAAAAGTACTAACAATGATGAACATACAGTACTTGAAGAGAAGTTAGCAGAAAAGTCCATAGTGGAGGCGATATTTTATGCAAAAGATTTTGATAAGGGTGATAGAATCTCTAACTTGATACTAGATAGTACATTTTCTAGGCGAGATGTTCTGCCTGCTTACCTAAATAAAAAGGCTGATGTTGAAAATGTATATACTAAGGAAGAAGTAGATGAAGGATTAAATAAAAAGGTTGATGTTGAAAATGTATATACTAAGGAAGAAGTAGATGAAGGATTAAATAAAAAGGTTGATGTTGAAAATGTATATACTAAGGAAGAAGTAGATGAAGGATTAAATAAAAAGGTTGATGTTGAAAATGTATATACTAAGGAAGATACAGATAGAGGATTTATTTCTCGTGACAGTGACGGAATCAATAGATTAGCAAGGGAATTATTTTATAAACATGATCCCAATGCAACTTCAATTTTAGTTAATACATTAGGGAAGCTTCTTGATGAAAAATATGAAATATATGGTGATAATAAAACAGCAAAAGATTTTTTGGCAGAAAAGGGTAATTTTGCTAAAGCTGATGGCTCTAATATAAAAATTTTAGAATTCACGAAAAAAATACTTGATGCAACAGAGGATATAGGAGATGGGAAAAAGAAATCAATTTTAGTGGAGAAATTAGGCAGATTTCTTGATCAAACTGCTGATAACGAAAATGCTTATGATGGTAAGATAGCAAAAGCTTTTTTAGGAGACAAGGGGGTGCAGGGATCAAAAGGTGCAGATGGTCCTCAAGGTCCGGCAGGTAGAGATGGAAAAAGCCCATCAATTGAGGAAGTCGCTGTACAGCTACTTACTGATGAAAATAAAGATATATTGGGAAAAACAGTACTTGATATAACTGATAGCACTGGTCAAAATCTTGCTACTCATGTTGCTAATAAAATAAATCTTAATTCGCAGGATTTTATAAATAAAGCTGATCCAATAAAACTCGCTGAGTTGCTTTTTAATAAAAGTAACTTAGATCAATTTGCAGCCAAAAAGATTGCCGAAGATAAAGTTAGCTCGTATAAGATTTCTGAACTAGTATTTAACGATGCTAAGAATGCACTAGCAGAGAATTATCAGTGGGATCAAAAGAGCTTTATTGAAGATATAATAAAAAATGTCGGCACTTCTAGGTTAGCTGAGTTGTTATTTAATGCTGGCAGTATAGAGAAAGGTGAAGCAAAAAGAATTACTGAAGGGAAGGTTAGCCCTGAAAAATTAGCTGAATATTTGTTTAATGCAAGTGGCTTAGGCGATAATATAGATGAGTCGAAGACGTTAGTCAATAACGTAACTCAGCACCTTTTGAATACCAAGGTAGATGAAATAGGGAAAGCGGTTGTGAAGGATAATGAAAATAGAGAGATCTTAGCAGGTAGTCGTATTTTGCAGGAAGGAGTGGCAGAAAAATTAATTAGTAGCAACACAAATAAATTGGGACAAGCTATTCTGAATGTGAAAAACAAATTTGGTAATGACGCAAAACCTGTGCTGGAAACTCATCTTGCCAATAACAGCAGCTTTCAGGAAGCTGTGGCAGGAAATCAAGATTTAAGGACTGCAGTAACAGCTAATTTTGGGAGCAATAGAGATTTTTGCAATATTGTAACAAGAGATCTTAGTAGAGATGAAGAAAGTCTGTTAATTGATAGGCTGCCTTTTTATGAAATTCCAGATGATCCAAATGCTCCGCTTTCTTGGAATTAGTAATGTAATTTTTGCTAGACCAACCGATTCCAAGAAAAATTGTTCTCACGCTTGCTGGTTTTGGGTGCTGGAAATGGTTATATTGTTTAGGTTTTTAACAGTATATATTGCTAAATTAGTAGCAATATATTAAAGACTTTCATCAAAAATTATTCCATAAAAAATTTCTAAATAGGGGTTGATAAGTTTTAAAAATGGAGTATTGTACTGAGTAGGAAAATAGTTTTTTTTATATAGTTTATGAAAGATCAAACGAGCCTTACAACGGATTTTACGCATGCTATAGAAAATGACGACTTTAAACGGTTGGAGGAATATATTGATCAACATATTGATAAATATAATGTTAATCGTGAACTTTTAGATAAGTTGCCTTTGCTGTCCTGGGCTGCCTGTAAAAATAGTGTAAATGTAGCTCAACTTCTTCTTAGTATTGGTGCTGATATTGACATTAGATGTGACCAAAATTGGACACCTCTACACTATGCTGTTAGTGCAGGTCAATACGATATGGTTAGATTTCTTGTTGATCAAGGTGCCAGCATTTTAGCTAAGGATAATAATGTTAAGACACCTTTACGCATAGTAAATGAGCTTGGTAACACAGAAGTAGCAAACTTTTTGAGAGCAAAGCTAGATAAATATTTATTTTCTGCTATAGAAAGAAAAGATATTAGAAAGGTTAGTGATTTTCTTGATGGAGGTGCTAATATTGAGGCTAAAGGTATAAACAATCAAACGCCTTTGTGTGTAGCTTCTTGTAAGGGTAATTTGTATGTCCTTAAACTTCTTCTCAGTAGAAATGCTAAGGTTAACGTTCAAGATGATAGTAGAAAAACACCTTTACATTATGCTGCTAGGGAAGGTCATTCAGATGTAGCTGAACTTCTTCTTGGCCGTGGTACTATGATTGATGCTGAAGACTGTTTTGGTATGGCTCCTCTACACTATGCTGCTTACCACAATAGAAAAAATATGGTTAGCTTTCTTATAAAACAAGATGCCAAAATTGAGGCCGTGGATAAAGAAGCTAAAACACCTTTACATTATGCTGCTGGGAAAGGTCATTTAGATGTAGCTGAACTTCTTCTTGACCGTGGTGCTATAATTGATGCTGAAGACCGTTTTGGTATGACTCCTCTACACTATGCTGCTTGCTACAATAGAGAGGATGTGGTTAGCTTTCTTATAAGCCGAGATGCTAAAGTTGAGGCCATGGATGAAGAAGATAAAACACCTTTACATTATGCTGCTGGGGAAGGTCATTTAGATGCAGCTAAACTTCTTCTTGACCATGATTCTATAATTAATGCTAAAGACCGTTTGGGTATAGCTCCTCTACACTATGCTGCTTACTACAATAGAGAGGGTATGGTTAGCTTTCTTATAAGCCAAGGTGCTAAAGTTGAGGCCATGGATGAAAAAGCTAGAACACCTTTACATTATGCTGCTAGGGAAGGTCATTTAGATGTAGCTAAACTTCTTCTTGAATGTGATGCTATAATTGATGCTAAGGACTGTTATGATCGGGATCCTTTATATTATGCTGATTCGTATAATAAATTAGATGTAGTTAGACTGCTTGAAGGTAGGAATGGTGTGAACACTTGTAACCCTCTTACTAATTTTTTAAGTGCATGTATCCATTCCCCTATTGCTCGTTACTTCGGAAGTGTTTGCGTAGAAGGAGCGCCAATTTTATACAGAAGGCGACGTGCCTCTGCAATTGATCACAATGCTTTGGAAGGTAGTTTACGACTCTTCAGTATCTGTAAAGGAGGAAGAGAAGGTATAGATAAAACACGTTTCAATAAAGAGATTAGTTATCTACATGAAAATGCTTATTTGTATGATGTTTTACTGTTACAAGATGAGGAAAATCAAAACACACTTTTGCATGTGGTTATTAAAGAAAATCAGGTTGATCTTGTAAAAGAACTTTTGTGTATTCTTAAGGAGCCATATCGTTCGAATAAGGTGTATAAGTGCAAGTATTTTGAAGATAAGCAAGAAAATGAAAAGCCGCTTTCTAAAGTTATTAATTCTAAGGATAAAGACGGAAAAGATGCAATTACTCTGGCTATTGAAGGTAATGACCCAGAATGTATTTCGGCTCTTTTCAAGTATTTAACTTATGAAAATATTAACAGAAGGAAAGATGTTAAAAGCGATTACACACCTCTACATGAAGCTGTGCGTTCTAGAAGTAGTAACGCAATTAGTGCGCTTCTAAAATCAGAGCATGTAAACGTTGAGCTCATAGATGGAAGATCTTACAGAGCATGGAAATATGTTAATAATGAAGAAACAAAACAATTGTTTATTAGGTATTATAGTGATAAAATTAATGATTTGCGTAAAGAATTAGCACATTGCAATGAAAAATTAGCGCAAGTCGAGTATTTCCTGTGCAGAACAAAACTTGCTTTTGTATGCTCTGCAGCTTTTGGCTCTTGTCTTAATATGTATAAAAATTTTCATGATGCAAGAAGTGGAGATATGCCAGGTGTTACCATTCATCCTCTCTTGTTGTTATTTTCTAGTGCTACAGGTCTAATAGTGTTGTGTAATCATTTTATCGATTTAACACTTTCAAAGTATAAAGAAGAAAGTGTTAGCTTGCAAAAAAAATTGGACAGTTTTAGAGAAGCAAGAGATAAGTTGGAAAATAAATTACTTCATTTTCAAGAAGGTACATCTCAGGGTATTAGGACGAATTCAATTTCTACGCAACTATCTGATTATGATGACGTACCTGGAACATTAGAATCACCTACCTCTATAAAGAGCTTTGAAAGCTCAGCAAAGGTATCCGTTTATAACCTGCCTAAGGAATTTAAGTAGCCTAATTTAGTAAGTACATAGAAGTAATCATATTAAAGAAGATATTGGTTTTTGAAGTAAGAGGAGAAAGCTCACAATCTTTGCTCATGTGTCTAAATTGGAGAACCAAGAGAAAGTTTGTTCCACAATAGAGATGTTCAAAAAAGTGTGTCAAATCAAAAAGAAAGTAATAAATTGATATAAAAAGGTGAAATAGAAAACCACTTATTGGCTGAAAGTGAAGAAAATAATAGAAAAAATGGGAGAAATGCAAAGGCTTTACGTACAAGTGCAGATTCATTTGAACTTTTAACACCAAGAGATAGAGAAGGAACCCCAAATAGTCAAAAAAAGGCAAATAAATTTACATCCAGGGCTTGAAACGAAGATTTTAAGCATATTTGCAAGACCAATCGATTTCCAAAAAAATCTTCTCATGCTAGCTGGTTTTTATTGCTGAAAGTGGTTGTATTATTTAGGTTCTTAGTAATATTTAATATTAAATTAATAGTAATTCATTAAAAATTTTCATCAAAAATTATTTCAAAAAAATTTTAAATTAGGGGTTGACAAGTTTTAAAAGTGGAGTACTATTCCTGAAATACATTAGATTACTAATTTTTTATGGTATGTAAGTGTGTGATGGCTAAGGTAATTTTACTTTTGTGAGCGGGCTATGTTATGTGAGGGCATTCCAGAATTCTTGTTTGAGGGAAGATGGTCCTTTCTGTGTTGCTTGAGGAAAGAAAAAAGCTCAGGGTAAGAGTGGCTTGTTATAGTGTGATTGCTTAGTTAAGTTAGGTAAGTTTTTATAAATGTGGAGGGACAAATGACTTTAAACAATGATGATTTATTAGTTAGTGCTGCAGGAGCAGGACGCCTTAGTGACGTTAGAGAACTTCTTGAGAAAGGGGCTAATATTGAAGCTAGAGATAGTGATGGTTACACATCTTTGCATAGGGCTGCTGAAGGAGGTCATTTAGAGATAATTAGATTTCTTATAGATAAGGGGGCTAACATTGGAGCTAAAAATAAGGATGGTGGAAAACCTTTAGATGTAGCAAATACCTCTCGTCAGTCAGAAGTAGTAAACTTTTTAGGACCAAAGCAAAGTGAGTATGATAGACTTTTATTTGCTGCTGTAGAAAGTGGGAATGTTAGTGAAGTTACAAATCTTCTCAATATTGGAGCTAGTATTGAAGTTAAAGGTGTAGAAAATGCGGAGTTTAGGTTAGCCCGTTATGTAAAAAGAATTATGGAGATGAGTAATTACCATAATGTTCATTCGGAAAAAAAATCTGAGCTTGAAAGGATAAAAGGAGAATTACCAGAGTCAGTAAAGAATGCAGTATTTTCATCGGAGGTATGTATTAAAAGTGTTTACTATAGTAATGAGTATTTATATCCTGCTAGTGATTATCTTAGCCATGATAGGGATAGAAGGAGAGTATTTACTTGGAGGCCAGGGGGCAAAGATAGTTCATGTCAATGGAAATTTGAACCTGAAGGTAACAACATATATATAAAAAGCACTTATTTTAATGAGTATTTATATCCTGCTGGTAATGGTCTTAGCCATGATAGGGATAGAAGGAGAGTATTTACTTGGAGGCCAGGGGGCAAAGATAGTTCATGTCAATGGAAATTTGAACCTGAAGGTAACAACATATATATAAAAAGCACTTATTTTAATGAGTATTTATATCCTGCTAGTGATTATCTTAGCCATGATAGGGATAGAAGGAGAGTATTTACTTGGAGGCCAGGGGCAAAGATAGTCCATGTCAATGGAAAATTGAGGATTGTGGATCTACTCGCAAGAAGCGTGATGTACAATATAGTATTACAAAAGAAGCTAAGTGTGATCTATCTTATGATAATGCATCAGACAATTCATCGCAAAGTGACGAAATAGGCTATAACAAAATAGGAGCTACAAGCGGAGCAAGTAAGCCGTCTTCATGGATAGATGCTGTTAAAGGTGTTTTTCAGTTTATCTCTTCCCCTTTAAGGGCTGCGTTGCCTTCATTTTCAGAAAATAGCTCTAGCCGTTCTGGTACAGCAGGAAGTAGCTCCAATCATTCTGATACAGTAAGAAACCCAAATATCCAATATACTAGCCAATTTAGTCGTGAAGTTTGTGCGAGTAATAATGCTAGCTTGATGTTTTTCTTGTTACAAGCTTTTCTAGATAAAAAGTGTCCTCTTCCTAAGTTTTCTGATGTTAATCCTGTAAAGGCTCTTTTTTACACATCGGATATTATAAAGTCGTTCAAGGAAGTATTAGAGAAGCAAGCTGAATCGAAAGGTGGTATAAAAATGCACCGCTTAGATATTAATTTTGAGAAATTATTTGAGAAGATTAATGAAAAAATTAGGAGTGGTGAATTTAATGAAATTTCAGGGATTTTAAAATCATACGCAGAGGAAGCATTGCCTGGTAGAGAACCCGGAGATCCCGGTAGATTAAGTCCGAAAAAGTTTGATAAGTTTATGGCTGAATTTAATAGAAGAATAGACCCAGTAATAAATCAATTAATGCAACAAATGTTAAGCAGATTAGAAGTGAGTGACGTAAAAGAACAACAAATAAGCTTGGAGCCTAAAAGTTATCTAAATAATACTTCTGTTCAATGTCATTTAACTCAAGCTAGAGGTCAAGGTAAAGTATTAATTCCTTAATTTTTGAATTTCATCTATCGAAAGGCCGGTAATTTGAGCGATAACATCAATAGAGACACCGGCCTTAAGTGAGTTCTTTGCCACTTCGATTTTCTCTGCTTTTCTGCCTTTTTCATGTCCGATTTGGATGCCTTCTTCTTTACCTTCTTCTCTACCTTTTTCAGTAGCATCATCAAGTTTTTGAGCGAGGACAGCCTGTTCATCAAGAATACGTTTTATTTCCTGTTCATAGGCAATAAATTCTTTTTCTGACCAGTTGAATCTATTTAGCTCTTCATAGGCCTTTTTAATTATTACATCACTACCTATTATTTTTTCCAGCTCTTCTTCACTAGTCTCATCTGCATATCGAAAAAAATAAACCCATTTTTCAACTATATTTTCCAACTGATCTTCCTTATTCTTTGGAAATTTTGGCAACTCAATAAATATAAAATAGAAATCTTTTAGATCATGCTCATTAGTGTCTTCATCTCGAATAGTATGCTTTGATTTGTACTCAGATTTATTAGGAAACAGTACATAATCTGCTATAGCAATGAAGATAATTTCCTTAAGGTTATGATACTGGTCACCTTTATCAGCTTGCCTTGAGTAAGCTTTAGCAGCATAGTATGGGGCACGTTTTTCAAAGCCTTTAGTTTTAGCGACCTGCATTTCGCAAATGTATTGAGCACCTGTAGAATCTCTACAGAGAACATCAACAATACTTTGCTTTTTAGCGGCGATATCGGGGTCTTGAATAGTACTTAAAAACTCTATATCCTTTATTTCATTTTTACCAGTAAAGCCAAGAATATCATTGAGGAAGTGAATAAGGATATCTCTATTTTTTTCAGTACCGAAGATACGCTTAAACGATACATCATTTTTGGGATCAAGAAACTTAGAAAAAGTCATAAGAAAGAACCTTAAAAAGCATTAATAATTATACATAATTCTGAAGAAATGTTCAAGTTTTTTATTTTTTTAAGTTTTGAATGCGTTGATGAAAAAAATGTCTCCCATAGATGGCTTTAGAATGCTACTACGCACCTTAGACGTCCTTTTGTACATCTTTTATTAACCCTTCTATAAAGCGCCTTAAAAGGCCGGCAAATGGATGCTATGAGTTTGGAGCTGTAGGAGACATCAAAGATACCCTTTTTGGTGTATAAAAATACGAATCTACGACAACATCGTTTAAAGAAATTAGCAGCTATTAATATCTTCTACCTTTTCATAAAAAAATAAACAAAAAAAAATTGAAAATTTGATTTGACTTCACCCAAAAGCTATGGCTTTATGCCAATACTGCTAAGAAAATAACAGTAAACATTTAAAAATAATTTATTATTAGTGAAGGGTATATTATATGAACAATAAGAATAAAAGTAAAGATCGTAAAAAAGAAATAGAGTTCCGAATTGACCTTACCCAGAAAAAGTGGAGAGAAAGAAAGGAGTTTTTTCGGGTAAAATAAAATTTTGGAGGATTAGAAATGGCAAGAGAATATACAGCAGAATTCAAATTGGAAGCTGTTAAGCTGGCAAATGAACAAAGAAAGGTAGGTCAACCAGTTGCAAAAGTAGCAAGAGATCTAGGAATAAGGGATAGTGTATTAGGAAAATGGATGAAGAAATATAACGAAAAAAAGTCAGCGGCAAATGCATTTCCAGATGTAGCACCTTATGACAAAGAGAGATTTGATTTACAGAAAGAGTTAGCAAAAGTAACAAGAGAAAGAGACATTTTAAAAAAAGCCCTGGCCAGTCAAAAAGAGTAAAATATTTTTTTATATAGTAACTGCTATAAAGTACAGGAATTATGTAGGATTTTCTGCTAGTGGCTACTATAAGTGGACCACAAGAAAAATAAGCAGTAGAGAATCAGCAAATAAAGAGTTATTAGCAGATATTCAAAAAATATATCAAGCTTCTAAATGTAGATATGGAGCTCCTAAAATTCATGCTGAATTGAAGGCTTTGGGTAAAAGTTGCAATTTGAAAACGGTGCAAAGTATTATGCAGAAAAATGACATCAGGGCTATACTGAAAAGAAAGTTTAAAATTAAAAAACAACAAACAGATAATAGAGCTGTAGCTCCCAATATACTAGATCAAAACTTTATTGTTGATCAACCAAATAAAGTATGGGATTACTTATATAAAAACCAAAGAAGGATGGCTATATTTGGCAACAATAATCGATCTATATTCACGCATGGTAGTTAATGAGCAGTTCAATAAATAAACAATTGGTTATGGACTCTTTATTAATGGCCGTTAACAAGCGTAAACCTGCCAAAAATCTACTATTACATAGTGATCAAGGTTCACAATATACTTTGCAAGGTTATCAATATCTCTTATCCATAAAAAACATAGATGAGTCATAAAGGTTGTTGTTACGACAATTCTGTTGTGGAAAGCTTCTTTAGCTCATTGAAAAGAGAAATACTTATTGATACTTCACAACACTCTGCTCAACAAATTAGAACTGCAATATTTGAATACATAGAAATTTTTTATAACAAACAACGTCACTATTAACTATTGCATTCCTGAGCATTTTGATTCATCATTCTCTTTGTGAAAAACATTCCAAACTTTCTCTCCACTTTTTCTGGATAAGGTCAAAAAAAACGCCGATATTTTAGTACATAGTAAATAGCCAACCACCACGGGGCTTCTTTTGCCTTTTTTTTTATTTGGTAAATTTCTTAATGTTTATGGCTAAACGACAATCGTCATCCCGCTACGTGTTAGCGGGATCTATGCTTTGAGATACTGCGAATGAATCGCGGTATGATGGTTAAGTAAGGGATCTATGCTAAGAGATGCCAAAGACCTTCATGAAACTTTGCCCATTTGGCTTCTCTAAAGATTTCGTTGTATAATGAAATAAAGAAACTTGTAAGACTTTGATCTTACAGATTATAAACTTGTCATAAAGTTTAATAGTGTCTGTTACTGCTTTTAGGTGTGAGGCTAGAGGGTTATTAGCAGTAACAGACACTATTAAACTTATTATAGAACTTACTTAAAGTAAATACTTAATTTAAAATATTATAATATTTTTACTTACAATAGATTTATGTAAATGCTTTTTTCCTCAATTAGTATTGTACTATTATACTTGTTGAATGCTAAAAAATTATTAACCATCACTAATCTCTATTTGCATAGTAAGTTTATATATACTATTATACAGTATATCACTTAGTTTTATAGCAAACAAACAAAAGATATGGTGAAGTTATTTGCACTATTGATAATATTTTACTCAAATATATCTGTTGCCTCTGCTCCTACTTCCTGGCAATTTGGATTTCCTGCTCCTGCAACTGAAGTAATGGAGGCTGTAGTTAGGTCACATTCGTTTGTGATGCTTGTGATGGTTACAATAATGCTTTTTGTGTGGGCGCTGCTTGCTTATATAGCGTTTCGCTTTCGTAAAAGCAAAGTAACAAACATAAGTAAAACTACCCATAGTGTTCCTTTAGAAATTATTTGGTTTGTTATACCAACTATCATTGTTGGAATATTAGCCTTTGAAAACGCTAAATTACTGAAGCTACAGGAAGAAATACCGAAAGCTGATATAACACTGAAAGTTATTGGCCATCAATGGTATTGGAGTTACCAATATCCAGAATATCAAGGTGTGTCATTTGATAGTTATATTAAGGGAAAAGAAGACTTTATCGAAGGAGATTTAAAGCTATTCTCTGTTGATAACAACATCATTTTACCCGTTAATACTAACGTTCGTTTACAAGTTACAGCAGGAGATGTGATACACAGTTGGGGAGTACCGGCTTTCGGTGTAAAAATTGATGCGATACCAGGTAGGCTGAATGAGGCGTGGTTTAATATCAAAAAGCCTGGTGTTTATTATGGGCAGTGCTACGAATTGTGTGGTCAAGGCCATGGATTTATGCCAATTGTTGTTGAAGCAGTAAGCAAAGAAGATTTTAATAAGTGGATTGAAAATAGAAAATTAGTGAGTTAAATTTGGAGTATAGATATGAGTGACGTACCAAAGGGCATAAAGCGTTGGTTGTTTTCCACCAATCATAAAGATATAGGGACACTGTACATTATTTTTTCCATATTAGCTGGAATTATTGGTGGATTATTATCGGTGATTATTCGCACTCAGCTAATGCACATTAATATACTTAACAATAACTATCAATTATATAACGTAATGGTTACAGGGCATGCGTTGATAATGGTGTTTTTTATGATAATGCCAGCCCTCATGGGAGGATTTGGTAACTGGTTTGTACCTCTCATGATTGGCGCACCAGATATGGCATTTCCTCGTATGAATAATTTAAGTTTTTGGTTATTAGTGTCATCTTTTATTTTGCTCATTCTCTCAGTGTTTATTGGTGAAGGTCCAGGTACAGGTTGGACTTTATATCCACCTCTATCACAGGTAATGTCCCATCCAAGTGCAGGAGTTGACATTGCTATACTTGCACTTCATGTTGCTGGTATGTCGTCAATTGTTGGGGCGATCAACTTTATAGTTACTATATTTAACATGCGCACAAAAGGAATGTCATTAACTAAGATGCCACTGTTTGTTTGGTCTGTCTTGCTAACAGCATTTATGTTGATTGTTGCCTTACCAGTGCTTGCCGGTGCTATAACTATGCTTCTTACTGATCGCAATATTGGTACTTCCTTTTTTGATCCTGCCGGTGGCGGCGATCCTGTGTTATTTCAACATCTATTTTGGTTTTTTGGCCATCCAGAAGTTTACGTAATTATTTTTCCTGCATTTGGCATCATAAGTCAGGTTGTATCAACTTTTTCTCACAGACCTGTATTTGGTTACATAGGGATGGTTTATGCAATGATAGGTATAGCAGTATTTGGCTTTATGGTTTGGGCTCACCATATGTTCACTGTTGGGCTTAGTGCTGACGCTGCTGCATTTTTTAGCACTACCACAATTTTTATCGGTGTTATAACTGGTGTAAAAGTCTTTAGCTGGATTGCAACTATGTGGGGTGGAGCAATTGAGTTTAAGACCCCTATGCTATTTGCACTAGGTTTTATTTTCATGTTTGTTGGCGGTGGCATAACGGGAATAATTCTTTCTCATGGTGGAATAGATAAGCTCCTGCACGACACCTATTATGTTGTTGCTCACTTCCATTATGTCATGTCACTTGCTGCATTATTTGGAGCTTTTGCTGGCTTTTATTATTGGATTGGTAAAATGTCGGGTAAACAATATAATGAGCGCTTAGGTCAAATCCACTTTTGGCTTACTTTTATTAGCACCAATATCACTTTTTTACCTCAACATTTCTTAGGATTAGCTGGTATGCCAAGGCGTATACCTGATTATCCTGATGCGTTTATCCCTTGGAATTATATATCCTCAATTGGTTCGTATATGTCCTTTGTTTCAGTTATGTTTTTTGTGTTTATAGTTATACATCTTTTTAAATGGGGCAAGAAAGCTGGAGATAATCCTTGGGAAGGTGACACCTTGGAATGGACGGTATCTTCACCACCGCCTTTTCATACTTTCGAAAAGCCACCAGTGGTAAAATAGAATGTACACAAGTGTTTTGCTAAATGTTGAATCAACAATACTGGATTTTTGGCGTTTGCTGAAGCCAAGGATAATGTATCTTGTGGTATTTACTGCAGTTGCTGGTATGGTTACTGCACCAGGTAGTATGCACCCTTTTCTAGCACTAATATCTCTTATATGTGTTGCTCTTGGCTCAGGATCTGCAGGTGCTATAAATATGTGGTATGACAGAGACATAGATCTGCTCATGGAAAGGACAAAAAACCGCCCTATACCCTCAGGTAGAGTTTCTGCAGAAAGTGCGCTTGAATTTGGTATAACTCTTGGAATATTGTCAGTATTTATCATGGCAATAGCAGTAAACTATATTTCTGCTGCTTTGCTTGCTGTTAGCATATTATTTTACGTTTTCATATATACAATTTGGCTAAAAAGGCGTACTCCGCAGAATATCGTTATCGGTGGTGCAGCAGGTGCTTTCCCTCCAATGATTGGCTGGGCAGCTGTGACTAATTCTGTCAGTTGGGAAAGTTTCATTTTATTTTTAGTAATTTTTATGTGGACTCCACCACACTTTTGGGCCCTATCTTTAAATAAGTCTGAAGACTATGCAAAGGCATCGATTCCAATGTTCAATATTGTTTATGGTCCGGAAAAAACAAGAAAATATATATTAATTTATAGTGTTTTGCTGGTGCTAACTAGCTTGCTTCCGGCTCTATTTTTGAAAAAGGCTTTACTTTATCTAAGCATGGCAACCTTTGAAGGTTGCGTTTTTATTTGGTACGCTGTATCTGTTATGAAGTTCAAGAATCACAGCTCACAGAAAAAAATGTTTTCTTATTCAATTTCTTATCTATTTTCCCTATTCGCCAGTATTATTTTTTGTTCTATTGGTTTATTTTAGTTATGAAAGAACGGCAGAAGCATAAAAACTATTTTTTACTTTTCCTTTTGGTAATGCTCGTTGTCACACTTTTTTTTGTTTCTATAATAAAATTTAAAGGTGCAGCTTAAACTACCTTTAGAAATTGTGCTTTCATAAAAGCAACTATATACTTTGTTAACCGATATAAACAAAGATGAGTAAAAAAGAAGTGATAATATATACGGATGGGGCGTGTTCTGGTAATCCTGGAGCGGGAGGATGGGCAGCTATCATATTATTTCAAGATTACAGAAAAGACATTTATGGTAGAGAAGAAAATACCACAAACAATAAAATGGAGTTAACAGCGGTGATCAATGGGCTGAAAGTATTGAAATTTTCTTGTAATATTAATTTATATACGGATAGTCTTTATGTTAAGCATGGCATAACAGAATGGATAAATAAGTGGAAAATGAATGGCTGGAAAACAAGTAATAAAAAATCAGTAAAAAATATGGAATTGTGGAAAGAGCTAGACAACGTTGCTTCACAACACGAAATTGATTGGAAGTGGGTTAAAGCACACAGTGGCGATAAGTATAATGAGGAGGCTGATAGTTTAGCAAGAAAAGCAATAATCGATGCTTAAAAAAATTACTATATTATTTTCCGTAGCTTTATTATTCATATTGTGCTTCTTTATTTTTTTTAAGCCTTTAGAAATCAATATTAATTATATTGATTTTTATGTTAAACATAAAATATCAAAAATATTTGTTGGCTCAAGCGTTAATATGGAGAATACCTCAGTTGTTTGGCAGAAAGATGGCAAAGATCCGTATTTAGTCATTACGGATTTGGCAATAGCAAACCCTAATTTTACTATAAAAGTTCCTGAGCTTTTTGTACATTTTAAGTTAAGTTCCTTATTTAAAGCTAGCACAAATCTCTCTCAGGTTTCAGCTGATAATGTGCATGTATGTATCAAGAGAGAAGAAACTAATGTTAATCCGCAAAACTCATTAGACCTTTTGGATAATCATTATTTAAGTAGTAACCGCCTTCCTTCGGTGTCATTCCAGCGCGTGACGCTGGAATCTAGAAAAAAAGAAACAAGTAGTCAAGCTACTTGGATGACAAGGACGAGTGCTGGGATGACAGGAAAAAAAGATACTGGGATGACAGGGAAGAATTTCAAGATGACAGAAAGTAGTGCAAAAAATCTATTAAAAACAATAAGGGAATTTTTTTTTGACTTAAATGCGGATTCAAAAATTGAATTTACTAACATCGCTATTGATAAAAGCACAGAAGATGAATTTTTTATTGATAAATTATATATAGGGAAGGGGGAAGATTTTAATGTTTTAGATATTCATGTGAATACAAAAGATGGAAAGGGATTTTTGGATGATTTATCAATTACGATAAAAAATCGCAACAATTTGCTAAATGTGTACGGGACATTTTATGATCTAAAATTGGGACTATTGAGCAAGTTTTCTACATTAGTTAAAAGCTACAATTTGGACAAAAATATAGGATTCAAAGGAAGCTTCTCAGTGAAAATTAATAAAAAGGATGAAATTGTAGATGGAAATATATACGTATTGAATACAGAAAATTATTTGAACAAAAATTTGGCCTTAACTAATGTAAATATAAATTTAACATATAGTGATGGAATTATTAGTGTAAAAAACTTCCATTTTAAGTTAAATGACACGTATCTCTCTTTGATAGGCAAAATGAACTTTAGTACAAGTCATGCTTTGCTTAGAATTAATATTAGTAAGTTTGCTGCAAAGGATTTATGTACTTATATACCAGATAGTGTAGTAAATAGTAAATTTAAAAGCTGGTATTGTGATAATATTGATGGGGATGTTTTAAATACCATTGTAAGTTTCAATGGCAAAATTAACAATTTGGTTGATGACGATCTGTCAGACATTGTAATTGTTGCTGATATAGAAAACGGTAGCGTAAAATTTGATGAAGATTTTGAGCAAGTAAAGGAATTAAAGGGTGATTTGATCATCAAGAATAACGATCTTGAAATTACTGTAAATAGCGCTAAGTTTCAGAATTTCACTGTTAATGGTGGTGATATTGAAATGAAATCTCTAAATAAGGAAGATTCAGTTCTAACCATTAATGGCAAAGCTGTAAGTGATGCGTATGGTTTATATGAGCCTATAAGATTTAAGCTGGATGATGTGGTGAAGGTTGAAAGGGATAAAGTAAGTGGAATGGCAAAATCCGTATTTAATTTTCGCATTTTTAATCTAAATGCTGATGACAAAAAAGTAGACTTCTCAGCAAATTTTCATTCTGAAATTGACAATTTGGCCGTCTATAATGCAAGTCTTGGTAAATATGATATTAAGCTTAGTTTTGGCAGTGACTTTATAGATTTAAATGGTAGTGGTATGGTGAATAACACACAGCTATTATTTGACCTGAAAAGTAGCAATAGGAATGAAAGTTTCGCCTGGAATTTGACCGGAGATTTACCCGCTCAAATATTTAATTTTGATAGTGGCTATGTCAGTGCAAATTTAGAGTCAGTGATAAATCAAGATAAGACGGGGTATGTTAATGGTGATATAGATTTATCAGAATTTGAATCACATTCAAGCTACTTAGGGTGGAAAAATCGCTTTGAAGATCACAATAAAATTTTGTTTTCTACAAGGTTAAAAGGAGCAGGTGAATTGTTAGTAGATAAATTAGACATTGTAGGAAATGACCTAGATATAAAATTCAGCGGAAGAGTAGAAAATGGAAATTTATATTTAAATTCTAGTAGCTTTAAATTGCCTGATAATGATTTTAGTATAGAAATTGAATCAGGTAAGGAGAAAAATGCCATAACTATTTATGGTGAGGAAATTAACTTAAGTGATATTTTAGGCTTGCTTGGCAAAAACAGTAATGGATTAAATAAAGATATAGAGATTAGTATGAATGTTGACAATGTAATTATGAAAGAAGGCATCGTTATCAAAAATGCTAAGCTGAATGTAACCTGTACTAAAGGTAATTGCAATGGAAGTCAATTTACAGGGCAGTTTCTGGAAGATAGCAGCAACATACTAGCAGAATACAGTGGAATAGGGCTCGAAATATATGCGGATAATTCAGGTATGCTTTTGCGTTCCTTAGGCATTAGTAAATCAATTAAAAACGGCAAATTGTCTTTTTATCTCTCTCCTCAGAGAGAAAGTGGAGAACATTATGGTACGTTATCCATTAGCAATTTCTACATCAAAGATGCTCCACTACTTACTACTTTATTGTCGATGTCTTCATTGCCTGGCATTGTAAATGCCATAAAAAATGAAGGTGTATACTTTTACAAATGTAATGCACCTTTTTCATACAAAGATGGCACTATTGAAATTGAAGAATCTTGGCTTGAAGGGGCGGAGTTAGGTATTAGCACTGGTGGTAAGCTCGATATTAGAAATTATAAATTCCAGGTTGCAGGACAAGTAATACCAGCATATTTAATTAATAAATCTTTGTTAAAAATTCCTATAATTGGAAAACTTCTTACTGGTGGGAAAAGTAGGGGAATCGTTTCAATAGACTATAAAGCAAGTGGTGATGACAAAAACAATAACGTATCTGTTGATCTTATCTCTTCGCTAACTCCAAACCTATTAAAGAGGTTATTGGGAGTGTTTGATCGCATTATGACAAAAACTAACGAAAGTGGCTTAAAAGGTGGTGTGAAAAAGAAATTTGGTTCGATATGACCAAAAGGGAAGTTATTTAACAAAATTATGGACAAAAATGCAAGAATTTCAGAATGATCTACCTGGTTTTTTATTTAGTTGTTTAAGTAATACCACTCCCTTTAACCTCTCTATATTTGCTGAACAACTAAAAAGGGTAGGGGGGTGGTTGTAAATTGTATCTGTTCAGCAGAGTGGCAAAATAAGGTAGACGAGAAAAGACAACTATAGGAACAAATGGGTGTCATGCCAGTGCGTGACACTGGTTTCCATCCAAAAGGGTGTCATTCCAGTGTCAGCTACTTTCATGACATCGTTTACTATGTGCCATATTGTAATGTTCGTACAGTTGTGGAATGAATCGCGGTATGACGTGTTGCTTGGGTCAGCTATAGTATAAATATACTAGGGGTTATAGTTTTCTTATGCTGCCTTTTTGTTATTAGACAACCACAATATAAAGGAGTGAAACGGATGCAAACAGTAGTGCATTTCTGCACCAAACGTATTACCTTTAACGAATAGTAAAATGTGAGATTTTTTGGAACTACCGTGGAGCAATTGCTCCACGGTTTCATTCTACTTAGAATCCACCCATGCCACTCATTTCTCCTGCACCCATAGGAGATGAAGCATTTTCTTTGCTTGGTACATCAACTATCATAGATTCAGTAGTTATCAGCACACTCGCAACAGATACCGCTGTTTCAAAAGCAATACGCACCACTTTTGCTGGATCAATCACACCAGCTGTAAATGCATTAGCGTAATTCATAGCCTCAACGTTGTATATAAGCTCTTTATCATTCTGCTTAATCAAATAGTCAATTATAACAGCAGATTCAAGACCAGCATTTTTGACTAACCTTCTAATTGGAGCACTGAGAACTTTCTTGATAATGTTTATGCCTATTTGTTCCTCGTCACTTGCACCTTTTAATTTGTCGAGAACAGATGAAGCATAAAGAAGCGCAACCCCACCACCTGGAACTATACCTTCTTCAATTGCAGCTCTTGTTGCATGCAGCGCATCTTCGACTCTATCTCTACGTTCTTTAACTTCCACTTCAGTTGCTCCACCAACTTTGAGCACAGCAACGCCA
Source organism: Wolbachia endosymbiont (group A) of Opomyza germinationis (assembly GCF_964264765.1). Classification (NCBI taxonomy): domain Bacteria; kingdom Pseudomonadati; phylum Pseudomonadota; class Alphaproteobacteria; order Rickettsiales; family Anaplasmataceae; genus Wolbachia; species Wolbachia endosymbiont (group A) of Opomyza germinationis. The sequence goes on along the minus strand of NZ_OZ183482.1, from coordinate 502,942 downwards.
CCTGATAATTTCGCTAAACGTTCTCTTAGCTTTTCTTTATCATAATCAGAAGTTGAAGTTTCAATTTGAGATTTAATCTGCTCGATTCTAGCTTTCACACTGTCAGAATCGCTATTTTCGCTGACAACTGTGGTATTATCTTTAGTAATTTTAACATTTTTAGCCGTACCAAGATCATCAAGCGTGAGATCTTCCATCTTGATTCCAAGTTCATCTTTTATGACGTACTTAGCACCAGTTAAAGTTGCTATGTCTTCGAGCATCTCCTTTCTTCTGTCACCAAAACCTGGAGCTTTTACTGCAGCAACTTTTAAACCACCACGCAATTTATTGATAACTAAAGTGCTTAATGCTTCACCTTCGATATCCTCTGCAATAATAACCAAAGGTTTACCAGATTTAACAATAGCTTCAAGAATAGGAAGTAAAGGTTGAATAATATTTAATTTTTTCTCTGTAATTAATAGATAAGGATTATCAAGCTCCACGATCATTTTTTCATTATTTGTAATAAAATACGGAGAGAGATAACCGCGATCAAATTGCATGCCAGTAGTCAGCTCAACTTCTAACTCTTTTGAACCTTTACTCTCTTCAACAGTTATTACACCCTCTTTTCCAACTTTTTTCACGGAATCAGCGATACTGTTACCTATATCCTTATCACCATTTGCAGAGATTATTGCAACTTGTGCCACTTCGTCTATTTTCTCTAGAGAAATTGTACGAGACATTGACGCAATTTCCTTTAATATTACATCTTTTGCCTTCTGTATTCCGTTTTTAATACCAACACGATCGTTTCCAGCAGCAATTGATTTTGAAGCTTCCATTATCATGTTGCTAGTTAGTATTGAGCACGTTGTTGTACCATCACCAACTTTATCGTTACATTGAGAACAACTCTGTGCAAAGATGCTTGCTATCGCAGCGTTTAATGGTTTTTCAGGCTTGATACCCTTCATCACCTTATAACCATCTTTTGTAATTTCTGGTGCTCCATAGGGCTTATTAATCCCTACTGTTTTTCCTCTAGGTCCTGCAGTTATTGCTACCGTTGAATCCACTATTGCTGCAACTTCACGAAAGGCTTCTTGCAACTGCTCACCTGATACTACTACATTAGTCATTTTTATCACCTCTTGTTAATAAAAAATTTAGAAAACTATAATAAAATCATTTACAATGCGCTATGTTGCGCTTTGTTTCAGTTTAGTAAAATAAAGACTGCTACTTAATGACAGCAAGTATATCGGACTCTTTCATCACGATAAGCTTCTCATTATTATGTTCTATTTCTGTACCAGCCCATTGGCGATAGAACACTTTATCACCAGCTTTCACAGTTAAAGTTACGCGTTCGCCACTTGAATTGCGTGAACCTTCACCAATTGCTATAACTTCACCTTTAGTAGGTTTCTTTTCAGCACTTGATGGAAGCACAATTCCACCTTGCTTTTCTTCGCTAATAGGCTTGATCAGCACGCTATCATCTAATACATTTAAACTTATACTTGACATTTGTTTTTCCTCATCAACAAATTAACTTATGAGTTTATATATATATACTCGTAAGTTAGATTTCAAGGGCTGGAGCTTGTAAAATATGCACGCCAAAAGCAGTTTCTAAAAGAGCCTAATGTTATATAATAAAATTTAGATTTATTTATAGAGATTTCATGAGTTATATACCATTTTTAAGTCGTGGTGTGATAGTGCTATATGGGCCTGACACTAGAGATTTTCTGCAGGGTATTATAACCAATGATATTAATAAGTTGGATAGCCAAAAAGCCATTTACTCTTTATTGCTTAGCCCTCAGGGAAAATATCTATATGATTTTTTTCTTATTGAATATGGTAAATACACCCTCTTGGAGTGCGAAAACATGCACTTGCAGCAAATAATCGAGAAACTAGATTTACTTAAAACTTATTTGAGGGTAAAGATTAAAGACGTTAGTGCACTATATAAGGTTGGGGTTTTGTTTAATACTAAGTTGGCGGAGTGTAGTAGTAAGTCACAAGTTATTTTTCAAGATCCAAGGCACAAGCTGCTAGGAATGAGGATCATACATAAAGATGAAATGAAAGAGCCGGTTGGGGATTTTACTCAGTATGAAAAAGTCAGAATTCAAAATCTCGTTCCAGATGGAGCGAAAGATATGGTGCAGAATTCATCGTTTCCGCTGCAATTTTTAATCGATAAAGTAAACGGTATAAGCTTTAATAAGGGGTGTTATATAGGTCAGGAAGTTGTAAATCGAATGAGCAGACAAGAAATATTCAGAAGAAAACTTTACCTTGTTGAGGGGGATAACGCACTTCCAGATATTGGCACTAAAGTGACAAATGAAAACAATGAGGAAATAGGGGAACTGCGCTCTAGTGTAGACAACATTGGATTTGCATTGCTTAATACTGGAAAGAGCCATGCAAATTTATATGCTGGTGGGGTCAAGTGCGTTAAGACGTTGAAGTCTTAAGGTAGCCCATATAGAAACGAAAAACTTGCTTGACAAACTCCGCCAGCCCCCTTATCATGGTATTGAAGGTATTCAGTTATCTTCATCTGTGCAGATTAAACAGCAAGAAAACAACGTAGTTGGCGTCTTATTTTTAATTTTTTGCACTATGTGCACCTTATGTCTTCACAACATTTCTGGGTTTTTACCTATATAAGCTGAAACGCGCTTATAAGTCGTTTAAGACAGTATAGTACGCCAATTTGCAGGATTAGAGAGTGACAACTAGCTAACACGGGGTTTCTTTTGCCTTTTTTTCTGCTTAGTAAATTTCTTAAACATTTGCAGCGTAGGTTAGTTGCATTCAAAAGCAGCTAAATTGCAGTGTTTAAGACTTAAAAACGCCAATACTGAAAATAGACAATGACTAGGGTTTCTTTTGCCTTTTTTTTCATTTGGTAAATTTTTTAATGTTTATGGCTAAACGACAACCGTCATCCCGCTGCTTGTTAGCGGGATCTCTTGTTAGCGCCGCGGCGGTATGACGGTTCGTGGCGGCGTGACGATAAGCTCGTCATCCCGCTGCTTGTTAGCGGGATCTAGAGATACCGCGAATGAATCGCGGTATGACGGTTCGTGGCGGCGTGACGATAAGCTCGTCATCCCACTGCTTGTTAGCGGGATCTAGAGATACCGCGAATGAATCGCGGTATGACGGTTCGCGGCGGTATGACGGTTCGCAGTGGCATGACGATAAGCTCGTCATCCCGCTACTTGTTAGCGGCTAAGAGATACCGCGAATGAATCGCGGTATGACGGTTAAGTAGGGTGTCATCCCAGTGTCACGCACTGGGATGACATTATAGGAGCACTGGGATGACACCCTCTTGGATGGAAATCAGTGTCAGATAATTTCATGACACCAGTTGTTGTAAACTCACTTTTTCTCGATTTTTTGGTTTATCTTGTCTACCTATTTTGCCACTCTGCTGAACAGATACACTCAACTTATGGTCAATACATCTTCTATTAAAAATTGTACAAATTCATTGCCATTCCAGTAATTCATAGAGATTTTACCCAAAATAGCTTTAACATTACCCTGCATGATAGCAGAGCCAAGATGAGTATTTGCAGAACGAAATGCAATAGCTCTTACCATAACATTATCATCAGCAATAAAACATTTTATATGGTCAACTCCTATAACTTCAGGCTTTCTTATCTTTGCTCCTTGGATAATAAACCTTGGTTCAGGATTTCCAACTCCAAATGGTCCCAAGCGTTGCAGTTGGTTCCACAGAGATAAGTTTATTGCTTTAGCAGTTACTATACTATCAGCTTTTAAAGTTTTCTCATTTATAGAGTTTGAAAATCTTTCAGTAAAAAAATCATGCAAATCATTTATTTTGTCTTCTTTAATTGAAAATCCTGCCGCCATACTATGGCCACCACCTTCAATAATCAAATTTATAAACTTTGCGGAAAGGACTGCAGCACCGATATCAACTCCCAAAATTGATCTACAGCTTGCTTTTCCTATTCCATTATTTAAAGATATCACTACTGTTGGCAAGTGAAACTGCTCCTTTAGCCTTGATGCAATTATACCAATTATTCCCTGGTGCCAATTGCCACTTATCATTATAAAATTCGCACCTGATTGGGCAGACTTTTCCGCTTGTGCTGTAGCTTCCAAGAGAGCCTCATTTTCTAACACTTTTCTTGCATTATTCAAATCTATTAATTTTAGCGCGATTGAATGTGCCTCTTCATCATCATCGGTGGAAAGCAACCTTGCACCAAGCGATGCTTCTCCAATTCTTCCTCCAGCATTTATGCATGGCCCAATACTAAACCCTAATCGAGAAACACTTGGTTTTTCAAGGATTCCCAAAGCATCAAATAAAACACGCAAGCCAACGTTTTTTCTTGTTGACATAACTTTTAATCCTTGTGAGACAAGTGCTCTATTGAGGCCTGTGATCTGCATAACATCACAGACAGTTCCCAGGGCAACCAAATCCAACAGATCAAATAAATCTGGTTCTTTTTTGTTGGTAAAAAATCCTTGCTCACGTAGGCTTTTATTAAGAGCAACAATTAGCAGAAATGACACTCCAACTGCTGCTAGGTTATTATAAGGAGAGCTCTCATCAAGGCGGTTTGGATTCACAACTGCTACGGCGCTTGGTAATTTTTCCGTACCAAGGTGATGGTCAACAACTATAATATCAAGACCAAAAGCCTTTGCATCTTCTATTGGTTGATATGCAAGCGTACCACAATCAACGGAAATACATAAATCAATTCCATTCTTTTTAAGTTGTAATAAAGCATCTGTGTTTAATCCATAACCCTCATCAACACGATCTGGAATGTAGATTATAGAGTGTATATCGATTGCTCTCAGGTACCTGTTAATCAATGCTGACGACGTTGCACCATCAACATCATAGTCACCAAATATTGCAAGGTTTTCATCATTTTTTATTGCCCGTATTATACGAGAAACAGCTTTATCCATATCAAGAAGGTGAAAGGGATCTGGTAATAGCGATCTGATTAGTGGATATAAGAAGTCGCTTGCATTTTCTATGTTAACACCACGAGTAACCAATATTCTTGCTAATATTTCTGGTAACTCAAATCTCTGTGTAAGAGTTAAGATTTGCCTTTGATCTGCTTCTTGCAACTTCCACAATGCATTTGTTATGCTGCGCTTTTCAATTTCAAGTAGCATATTCTTTCTTTGTAAATAAAACTACTTTACCAGAATTTTTAAGCTTGTTCTATAATTGTATTAGACTTCTGCATAACCTAAACTAAGTAGAAAAAAGGTATCATCTAAGTAGCTGACACTGGTCTCCATCCAAGAGGGCAGTAGCCCCTTCGGTGTCATTCCAGCGCGTGACCAGGTCTTTTTAGCTATCATAGGATGACAGAAGCAGACACTCCACTTTGTCGTTCCAGTGCCTCCTTTTTTTGTCATTCCAGTGCCTTGACTATTTGGATCCAGGAAAAAGAATGGTGTCATCCCAGTGCCCCTATGATGTCATCCAAGTAGCCTCCCTCTCCTGTCATCCCAGTGCTCCTTTTTTTGTCATCCGAGTAGCTGACACTGGGATCCAGGAATTTTATTAAGTTGGTAAGCATAAAAGTGTTATGTAAAATACAACGTTCTTGATGGGATTGCGTGAAATGCTGGATCCCAGTGTCTGGGCACTGGGATGACAAAGGAGGACAGTGTCAGCTACTCGGATGACAAAAAAAGGAGCACTGGGATGACATCATCCTTTTTTTGGGGTTCCAGCGTCACGCGCTACCTTCCGTATAAATATTAAAAAATTTACCAAATGAAAAAAAGGCAAAAGAAGCCCCGTGGTTGGCTAATTACTTACATTATACTTTCAAGTATGGCGTTTTTTTATTCTAAACGCTTAATAACCGCGATTTAGTTGCTTTTAAGCCGCAACTAATCTAAATTATAAACATTAAGAAATTTACTAAACAGAAAAAAAGGCAAAAGAAACCCTAGGGTAGCTAGTTATTCACTATCCATTTTTTAAATCGGCGTTTTTTGATGTTTTAAATGCTTTATAAGCGCATTTCAGCTTATATTAGGTAAAAACTTAGAAATTTTATAAAGACATAAGGTGCACATAGTGCAAAAAATTAAACATGGGACGCCAGATACGTGAGTTTTTTTGTCATTTAATCTGTACAGAGAAGATAAATAAATAGCTTCAGTTTCATGATAAGGGGGCTGGCGGAGTTTGTCAAGGAAGTTTTTTTTGTTTCTATGGGTCAGTTGGTACGCGCTTTGCCTTTTAACAGATGTAAAAGCACAATTATTACGAACAACATTCCACCAACAACTGATATAGCGCCACCTATAATGAAGCACGTGCGTGCTAACATTGACGAAATACTTGGCAGATCTGCAACCTTCCTTAAAGCACCATATCCACCAAGCCACACAAGGCCAGTGATATGGAGAAAATGCCCTATACTGTAGGCATAAATCTGTAATCTTACCATGGAACTTTTTATCTCTTTAAAGTTTAATTTAGGTAACATCCAGTAGACAAAATTCATAAAAGCTATAGTGATACCAACTACAGAACCGTGATAATGAGCAGGAATCGTGACATTACCTTCAATAGTCAACACTCCGAGCACATCTCCATAAGTGAACAACAAAAATGAATGTAATAAATAGTTGCTTTTATCATTAATAAAAGTTCTGATGTTGTAGCACACTAATATTATCAAAAAGCACGGCAAAACTGCTCCAGCAATCCTCATATGCCAAGTAAAAAACTGTATTAACTTGGCACTATCAACTGGATAAACAAAATATACAAACGGTGCGCCTACAGCTAAAATCGTGTTTATAAATAGTGGTAAAATAGTAATTTTATTGTTTGAAGCTAAACTAATATCATTGGAACTTAGCATTATTAAATAGACTAAAAACATTCCTTGAGTAAAAGCAAACTGCAATAAATGTCCGCCTCCCCAAAAGAGATATTCGTAAAATAAATTATTATCTGAGTGATATAGACCTGGAGGCATATTATTATATGCTAAAACAAAGCAAAGAAATGACGATACAAGTATAATAACTAGCCCAATTTGCCCAACAGAGAGAAATGAAACCTCTTTTTTTGATGTGTATGCTAGCATTGTATTTACTAATATACTGGCAATAAATAAACTGAGTCCAAGTAAAAATAATTTGTTTTGTAATACGGGAATATAGTTACTTTTGATAACTTCAGTGTTTGGAACGAATGCGGATATAAACATGAGCAGCATCGAAAGGGTTGATAGAACCCATGAAAAGTTAAACCAACTATTGGTATTTTGTAGGTTTATGATAAAGAGCAGAGATATTATAGAGCACATCCACACTAAAATTGACAAGTTCACGTGTATTACCAGCGCATTATCAAAAATATATTGTGCAGAAGGAACAAGAGAGGAGATAAAAGGCAATCGTAGAAAAATAACAATTATTGACAGTAACCCAGAGCAAGCAAGAGCACATACTGCCAAGAACATCCATTTTCTACAGAGCGGAGCGTTGTCTTGTATATTAAGCACAATCTTTTTTCTCAATTTTGTTCAATACAATATATAACACTGCAATAATACCTAAAACATAGCAATAGTATACGTGTGGCACGACTGCCAAAGGTGAAACTCCAGCAATAGTGCTAGCCAAAAGCAATTGAGCGCCATACGGTATTAATCCTTGAAATACACAAGAAAATATGCCTAGCCATGCTGCACTATAGTGAGGCGGTATTTCATATTTCTTAGCAATATCTCTAGCAATTTCACCACTAAAAATTATAGCGATGGTGTTATTTGCAAGTAAAATATCAAATATGCTGACTATTTTTGCAATAAATAATTGCGCAGTTTTTTGTCCACCACGTTGTATCATAACCCAAGATGAAAGTTTATCTGCAAGCTCCTTAGAATTTTTACCTACCAGTCCTGAAAGCCCGCCAACCATCAATGACAGTAGCATAATTTCATGCATACTCATAAACCCTTTGGTGATGTTTTGGCTTAAAAACAATAAACCATGATTGTTGTTATTTATAAATCCAATGATTCCAGCAAAAGTTATGCTTAAAACCAATGCCGTAAATACATTTATTCCAAAGTTTGCAAGCAATATAAGTATTATGTAAGGAGTCACAAGCAATAAAGAATACTCCTTAACTGAAATAGCAGCACTATTGCTTGAGCTATAAAATAATATAATTATTGTGAATATAGAAGCAATTAGTGCCACTTTTGCATTCAGTTTTAATTTTTTCTTTATATCAGCCTTTTGAGACATCACAGATGCAATTGTAGTATCAGAGATAATAGATAAATTGTCGCCAAACATTGCTCCTCCTACAACGGTTGCAACTCCTAAGGAAGGAGAAATCCCAGCTTGTGTCAGTTCAACTGCAATAGGAGCAATTGTTGCAATGGTGCCCATTGATGTACCAATAGCAGTGGAGATGAAAGCTGCTACAAAAAATAATCCTATGAGTAAAAATTGTGTTGGTATAAATGAAAGAGCCAAATTAACTGTGGCATCAGCACTACCGATTGCTTTAGTTACTTCACTGAATGCACCTGCAAGTAAGAAAATGATACACATAGTGATAATATTACGATCTCTTACCCCATCTAGAAAGGCATACATTTTTTCTTCAGTATTGCCCTTGTATAAAACCCAACCCAGAGCTATGGCAGGAACAATGGCTACCAGTGGAGATAACTGATAAAAAGCATTTGACACGCCAAGAATAGTAAAATATATACCACTTCCTACAAAAAGAAATAGGAACAGTAAAATAGGCAAAAAATTTGTAAGATAAAACATACCTCTACTCCAGCTCTGATAAACGCAAATCAACTATGATATGATTTATATTATTATAAACCACAGTTAGCACCTTGACCAAGGTTTTTCTAGAAAGCAATCTACCAGAAAAGGTTTCCATGAAAAGGACTATTATAATATATCATCTACTTGAATAAAACTGGGAGATAGAATAAGTAAAAAATATGAATGACATAACAACAAAGCAAGTCATATCCTTATGGAATGCACAAGCTGGTAGATTCTTGCCGGATAAAAGAGAAATGGAGATTGATAATATTTTCTTAATCTAATGCTTCAATGTTTCCGATATAGGAAAAGTATCATCTTTATTTTCTATAGAGGAAGGCACACTATTTTGATTATCATCACCATTAATTGGAGTAGTAGGGTGCATTAAAGCAACTTTCATAACTTCATCAATATTCTTAGCAAAAACTACGTTGATCCCTTCTTTGATGCTTGCCGGAATTTCTTGCATATCTTTCTCATTTTCACTTGGTATAATCACAGTTTTGATTGATCCTCTGAGCGCTGCAAGCAATTTTTCTCTCAAGCCCCCGATAGCTAAAACTCTACCACGCAATGTCACTTCGCCTGTCATAGCAACATTTTTGTTAACTGGTATATTTGTCATAAGAGAAACAATAGACGTACATACCGCGCCGCCAGCAGAAGGGCCATCTTTTGGTACAGCACCCTCAGGTACATGCAAATGTATATCATTATTTTGGAATTTTTCGGGCTTTATACCAAAAAACAAACAATTTGATCGAATATAACTATACGCAGCTTTTATAGATTCTTGCATAACCTCTCCAAGCTTTCCTGTGTATTTTATTTCTCCCTTGCCCGGAATTAGGACTGATTCTATCATCAAAATATCACCACCTGTTTCAGTATAGGCGAGCCCAGTTACTATTCCTACTAAACTCTCATTTTCCGCAATGCCAAAGGTATATTTATGTACCCCTAAATAATCTTGTAAATTGTCAACCCCTACGGATATTTTCTTATTTTTATCAGTCAATATTTCTTTAACTGCCTTTCTCATGAGCTTTGCAAGCTCCCTTTCCATACTCCGCACACCACTTTCACGTGTATATAAACGTATCAACTCGTATAACGCCTCATTAGTTATGTCCCATTCCTTCTGATACAAACCATGCTCCTTCTTTAACTTCGGAATAAGGTGGTGTGTAGCAATACTGATTTTTTCATCTTCAGTATACCCGGACAATTGTATAATTTCCATCCTATCACGCAAAGGATGTGGTAAATTTAAGCTGTTTGCCGTAGCTACAAACATTACACTTGAAAGATCAAACTCAACTTCCAAGTAATGATCCGTAAAGTGTTTATTGTGCTCAGTATCTAAAACCTCAAGTAATGCAGACGCAGGATCGCCACGCGAATCAGAACCCATCTTATCTATTTCATCAAGCAGAAAAAGCGGGTTGCATGAATTAGCTTTTTTCATGTGTTGAATGATTTTACCAGGCATTGAGCCAATATAAGTTTTCCTATGCCCTCGTATCTCAGACTCATCACGCACACCACCAAGAGCTATGCGAACAAAATCTCTTCCTACTGCTCTTGCCATAGACTTAGCTAAAGAAGTTTTACCAACACCTGGCGGTCCAACTAAGCAAAGTATAGGACCTTTTATCTCTTTTACTCTTTTTAATACCGCTAAAAATTCTATTATTCTATCTTTTACTTTCTCTACGCCATAATGATTTTCATCTAAGATTTTCTTAGCTGCATTTAAGTTAATTTTTGCATCTTTGTACTTTCCCCATGGCAACTCAAGCAACCAATGCAAGTAACTAGATATAACTGTAGCTTCAGGAGAAATGGGATTCATTTTCTTGTATCTCTTCAAATCAGTTATAGCTTTCTCTCTTGCTTCCTGAGAAAGCTTTGTTTCATTTATCTTTTTTTCAAATTCATTGAGTATATTCCCTTCATCACCATTCTCAAATTCGCCTAATTCTTTCTGTATAGCTTTCAATTGCTTGTTAAGGTAGTAAACTTTCTGAGTGCTTTCAACTTGCGATTTAATTGTCTTATATAAACGGTTTTGTGCGTTCAAAATACTCATTTCTCTCTCAATAAAAGCAAAAGCTTTTTTTAAACGCTCTTCTGGGTCATAAGCCTCAAGTATACTTTGTTTATCTGATACTTTTATATTTAAATGTGAAGCTACCGTGTCTACAAGTTGATCAACTTCTTTGATTTGATCAATGGAGTTAATGGCAACCTCGGGTTGATTTTTCTTGTTTAGCTTACACCAGCTATCGAACGCGTCTACAACAGACCGCCTTAAAGCTTCTAAATCAATATTGTCTTCATCTTCTTTATAATAATTGTCTAACTCTACCCTGGCTTGTAATAAAGTATGAGAGCTAATATATTCTACAACTCTTCCCCTTCTTATCCCCCGGATTATAACTTTTACTGCATTGTCAGGTAATTTTATTAACGGTTGTACAATGCTTGCTAACACACCTACTTCATAAAGATCTTCAGGCTCTGGATTATCAACAGAGCCATCTTTCTGTGCTACAAGAAAAATCTCATTTTGGTGATTACTACTACTTATTGCATACTCTAGTGCATTAACAGATTTTTCTCTGCCTATGAATAAAGGCACCATTATATTTGGAAAAATTACTACATCTCTTAAAGGTAATACTGGCAATGCAGTAAAACTAGAGCTTACAGCACGTTCAATGTTCATAATATATGCCTCAAATTAATCATTAACCGTTATAACATTGCCATTGTTATTATGATTAACCGTTGCTTTTCCTAATTCTACCATTTTCTTAGTGATTACTATAGTGCTACCTTCAAAGCCTCCGTTTCCAGATGTATACATAATGTCAAGCAAAAGTGACTCCAAGATAGCACGTAACATTCTTGCACCTGTTTTGTAGCTTATAGCCTTTTTAGCAATAGCTGATATTGCTTCATCTGAAAACTCAAGGTTTACTTTGCTAAACGCAAGCAATGCTTTGTACTGTTTTATTAGTGCATTCCTTGGCTCTGTCAACACATGTATTAAATCTTCATGATCCAGCTCATCTAAAACAGCAGTTATTGGAACCCGCCCTACAAATTCGGGTATTAAACCGAATTTGATTAAATCTTCAGGTTGAACATCATGTAAAGCATTCTTTTTCTTTTGCTCTTTAGACTGACTTATATCTGCTCCAAAGCCAACTGACGTTCCCTTTTTTCTCGCTTCAATAATTTTATCGAGGCCTTCAAAAGCTCCTCCACAAATAAACAGTATGTTACTAGTATCCACTTGTATAAACTCTTGTTGTGGGTGTTTTCGCCCTCCTTGTGGCGGAACATAAGCAACTGTACCCTCCATAATCTTAAGCAGAGCTTGCTGGACCCCTTCACCTGAAACGTCACGGGTTATTGAAGTGCTTTCAGATTTTCTTGTAATTTTGTCTATTTCATCTATAAACACTATACCACGCTGTGCTTTTACAACGTCATAATTTGCAGCTTGTAATAAACGCGACAACACGCTTTCTACATCATCACCCACATAACCTGCCTCAGTTAAAGTTGTCGCATCAGCCATAGCAAATGGCACATCTGAAACTTTAGCAAGTGTTTTGGCTAGCAAAGTCTTACCAGAACCAGTGGGACCAATAAGCATTATATTTGACTTCTCGATTTCAATATCACTTATAGCATGAAATTGTACCATGGATTGACAATGGTTATACATAGCTACAGATAAAACGTGTTGCGCGTGTTCTTGACCTACAACATGCTTGCTGAGAAAGTTTTTTATATCCTCAGGTTTCTTTAGTAATAGCTTCATATCAGATATACGATCTGAATTAAAAGATCTATCTTTCTTTTGACTTATTGCTTTATGGGATAATTCTATGCACTCATTACAAATAAACACCTTTAAACCATCCGAAGAGTTAGTAATCAATTTATCTACTTCATCTTGCGCCTTGTTGCAAAAAGAACAGTAGTGTAAATCATTATTGTTATCCATTAACCCACCTTTTGTTTAACTTTAATATTTTCAATTTCAATATCTGTACGCTCAGCTATCACCCTGTCAATTAAGCCAATTTTCCTTGCTTCTTCAGGATCCATGAATTTATCTCTTTCCATCATTCCTTCAATTTTCTTCAGTGAATTTCCAGTATGTTTTTCATAAATTTGATTTAGTTTTTTCTTAACCCGCAAAATTTCATTAGCATGTATTTCTATATCAGTTGCTTGACCATGATAACCACCAGATGGCTGATGTATCATAATTCTTGAATGAGGTAGAGAGTAGCGCTTACCTTTTGTACCAGCTGCAAGCAATAAAGAACCCATAGACGCAGCTTGACCTATACATAAAGTTGAAACGTCTGGGTTTATATACTGCATTGTATCGTAGATCGACAAACCAGCAGTTACAACACCACCTGGTGAGTTGATGTACATACAAATGTCTTTATCGGGATTTTCCGATTCTAAAAATAAAAGCTGTGCTACTATTACACTGGCCATATTGTCTTCAATAGGACCTGTTACAAAAATTATTCTTTCTTTCACTAGTCTTGAATATATGTCATAAGCGCGCTCACCGCGACTAGTTTGTTCAACTACAATTGGTATAAGAGTCATACCTTTCCCTATTAAATATTATCAAATAATTCCTTTAATTCTTTCACAGAAACAATCTGCTCTTCTTTACTAACTTTTTCTATTATATAATCTGTCACTTTATACTCAAGCGCTTGCCCTCTAACTAATTCTTGAAATTGTTTATTTGATTCAAAATGCTTAAGTACTCTGTCAAATTGCACATCTTTACTGACATATTGATTTACAATAACACTCAAAACATCATTTTGAGTTAATGATATTTTATGTTCTGCACTAAATTTCATAAATAACATAGCAAGCTTTACACGTTTTTCAGCTTCTTTACGAGAATCATTTTGAGCACCCAATTCTCCTTCCATTCTTTGTTGCTCCTGTTTTACTATGTCTGTGGGTAAATCAAAACTATAATTAGCATCCAAATAATCAAACAGCTCCTTTTTAATTAAGAGATTTCTCATTTCGGTGCACTGATCACCAATCATTTTTTTTGCATGATTTATTAGCAAAGAATAATCTTTAAACCCAATACTCTTAGCTATTTCATCATCATTTTCAAAATCTTTGGCAATTTGAATCTCATTAACTCGCACAGAAAAATCAGCTTCCTGTCCTGCAAGGGAAATGGCTTGGTAATTTTCAGGAAATTTCAACTTAAAGTTCTTTGTTTCTCCCTTTTTCATACCAGTTAATTGATCTTCAAAACCATTAATAAATGTGCCAGACCCTAAATTAACGGCAAAATTTTTGCTACTTCCACCTTGAAAGAGCTTATTCCTAATCCGCCCTTCAAAATCAATTATCAATTTATCCCCATCTTTCGCTTGATAAGAAGCATCATCAACAGAGGCGAAATTGGGGAACTTTGTTTTAATAGAATCAATAAATTCTTTTATATCTTCCTCTTCAATCTTTGCTTCAATTTTCTTTAAGTTTATTTTGTCAAGATCTATCACTGGTACTTCAGGCATCGACTCAAAAGATAGCTTGTATACAAAATTGCCCTCCTCATTTTCTTTGCCCAGATCTGGTAATGATATAACATCAACCTTAGGATAAATGTGAGACTTGACTTCAATTTTTTTCATCAAATCACTTGAGCAATAATCAATTGTATTATTTATCACATATTCCAAAGCCTCGTTTTTATAATTTGCAACAACAAGGTCATAGGGCATCTTTCCAGCCCTAAATCCAGGTGATTTTGCATTTTCTGCTATCTCTTGCAACCTGGAATTTACCTTTTGTTTTATATAATCACTACCAACTGTGATTTCATACTCATACTTTAGTTTATCTATACTAAGCTCTTTGTAGGTATATACGCTACTTACTTCGACTGTATTTTGAGGTATATTATTAGACATCATAATTCATTTATTAACATTTTAATTCATATCTTAATAGAGTCATTTTACCAGAATTTAAGTTAAACACAATCCTTAAGAACAGGTTTTTACACAAACAAAAGTGTATTTAGTGATTATAAATTTTCCCTTAAAACCTAAGTTACATGACTTTAAAGTGCGGATAGAGGGACTTGAACCCCCACGAGCAAGCTCACCAGGACCTAAACCTGGCACGTCTACCAATTCCGCCATATCCGCAAGAAATTTTTAGTACCCTATTATAGGTATTCCATTAAAAATATTCAAGGTTTAAAGTCTTACTTAATTTATGGTATTTACACAATCAAAAAAGCTTATTAACATTTCTTAATGAAAGCTCTAAACCCTGAAAATCAATAATGAGATTAATAACAAGCTTCTTACTCGCAATTTTTTTGATTACACAAAGTGGTTGCACAACCCTTATAATAGGTGGTGTGGTGGCTACAGCGGCAGCAACAGCAATAACAATGCAGGACAAATCCTTGGGAAATATCATTGATGATACGACTATGGTCATCAGAATTAATAAGGGGCTCTTAAAACATGGGCTATTTTCATCCATAAAGGTTAAAGTAAGTGAAGGAAGAGTATTGCTCATTGGAAGTGTTGACACTCCTGAAAAACAACTTACAGCAGAAAAAATAGCTTGGCAGCAAAAAGAAATTAAAGAAGTGATAAATGAAATAAGAGTAATACCAATTCAAATGGCTTCCATGCTAGACACCACTGTAGATGGCATGATAACAGCGGAAATAAGAACAAGACTCCTGGGAAAAAGAAATATTAAGTCAATTAATTATAGCGTTAATACGGTTGATAGAGTTGTTTATTTGATGGGTATAGCCCAAAATAAAGCGGAATTAAAAGCTGTAATAGCAATTGCAAGAAAAGTAAAGGGAGTAAAACAAGTTGTAAGTTATGTACGATACAGGTACAGTAAGTTACGCCATTAGGCAAAAATCGCTTTCAAATTATAACATTTGTACAGTTGTGACAATAGGTAGAGAACATAAATGAAAATTGCCTTTCAGATGGATGAAAATATAAATTTTGAAACTGATACTACATTTGCGCTAATAAAAGAAGCACAAAGGAGGGGGTATGAAATTTTTGTTTATACTCCTGATAATTTAGCACTAAAGCTAAACTATCCAATTGCTTTTGCTCAGAAAGTCAGCGTTGATGATTTTAGTTTTATCTCCAAAAAAGATGTAGCTATCAACTTGAATGAAATGAACATCATATTTATCAGACAGGATCCACCTTTTGATATGCGTTACATTACAACAACATATATCTTAGAAAAAACTAGCGCATTGGTAATTAACAATCCAACAGAAATAAGAAATTGTCCTGAAAAATTGATAACTTCATTATTTCCAGAACTAATTCCGCCAACTTTGATTACTGAAAATATATCAATGATTAGAGATTTCTACTACAACTATCAAGATATTATTCTGAAGCCATTGTATAGTTATGGAGGAAACGATGTGATAAGAATACAAGATGAGAATAGTATTCAAGTAGTAGTGGATCTCATGATAGCAAAATACGAATGCCCTGTGATTGCACAATCATTTTGTAAAAACATAGATAAAGATAAAAGAATATTGCTACTTTATGGCCAACCAATTGGTGTAATGAAACGAATTCCAAAAATCAGTGGAGAGATCAGAACAAACATGCGACTTGGAGCAAGTTTTGAGCCCGCTCAAATGAACGATAGAAACAATGAAATATGTAACAAAATTGGTCCTGAATTAAAGAAAAGAGGGCTAATATTTGTTGGTATTGATATTATAGATGACTTCCTGCTCGAAATTAACACAACTTCACCCACGGGAGTAGTTTATATCAATAAATTGTATAATATATCGCTAGAAAAGGATCTTTGGGACGTGTTTGAAGAAAAAGCAAGCAGCCATCAACTAAACCTGTGAACAATCACCTTAACAAACTCAGTAGTCCCATTCTTTATCCCTGTTTTTTCTGTACTATTGGTCATATCACGCAATTTTTGAGAATTATTTAATAGATCAAATAGTACCTCTGTTAGATTTTTTTTTGCTTCACTATTCTGCTTAACTATTATAGCTGCTCTCGAGTCTTCAATATATTTTGCGTTATAAAATTGGTGATTATCTTTTGAGTAAGGGTAAGGAATATATATAGCAGAACGCCTAGCAAGAGTGATCTCTGCTATTGAAGTTGCTCCTGCTCTGCTAATTACCAAGTGAGCATTGGCCAGTCTATTCTCCATATCATCAAAAAATTCACTCAATTCACAATCGATCTTTTCACTTTTGTATAGACTTTTGACCTTGTTTACATTTTTCTTCGTACATTGCTGCGTCACTCTAATTTTCTTTTTCATTTTAATAGGTAAATCACAAATTACGCTGCTTACTACATCATCAAAAAAATTTGCACCTTGGCTGCCTGCTATGACCAATATATTTAGGATTTTCTCAGTGCTAGAATGGCTCTGTGCTTTTATATCAACAAAATTTCCTGTAAAAATACATTTATTGCCCTCTGCATATTTAGTCTCCGGAAAGCTGGTTGCAATTAATTTTGCACTCTTGAAAAAGAATCTATTTACTCTCCCTAAAACTGTGTTTTGTTCATGTAAAATTATAGGTATAGAAAGAACTCTTGCTGCAAGAAGAGTTGGAAAAGAAGCATAGCTACCAAAACCAATGACCGATTTTGGTTTTAATTTTCTTACTTGATACAGTGCTAACATAGAGCTGTATATCAAGAAAAGGAAAAACTTAAATTTGTTGCTGCTTGGTCTACGTAATGGTAAGGTGTAGCTTTCTATGTCGGTATTTTTATTTGTTTTTTTATCAGTGAATAATATGCAATTGTATCCTTGTGTCTTTAGTGCTTTTGCTAAAGCTATGGCCGGAAAGATATGCCCACCTGTGCCACCTGTTGCTAAAATAATATCCATCTGTAAATAATAAATCCTAGATTGTTAACTGTTATTTAACAATTTGCACGTAGAATTTTATTAAGCGTTATGATAGTTGAGTTAAAAATGCCTAAAAGTAATAGTAAAAAAGAACCTAATGAGAAAAATAAACCTCAAGAACAAAGAGAAGGCAGAAGCGGAGGTTTTTTAGAACTGCTAAAAAATATAATAAAAATTCTTTTCAATTCGGTCGTTGACCTACCTGAGCACGAGCAGCATAATAAAATGAAAAGCACTAATCTACAACAAGGTTTGGATACTAAAGGAAAAGGCCCAGAAGATCTTCATCCAAAGGCAAAGCTTGAAGTTAAAGAAGCAGCTAAGGGATTGAAAGAAGAGTTACAGAATTCTGATGCTGGTGGTAATCAATCTATTGAAACTAAAGTGCCTAATCAAACTACTACTCAAGACATTGACAACTCTAAAACGATGGAACGTTAGTTCAACTATTTAACATCTGCAGCAAGCACTGATTCATGTATCATCTCTGAAATGGTTGGATGAGGAAAAATCGTAGATTTTATGTCGAAGTCTGTTCCTTCTAGTTGCTTTGCAAGAGCAAAATTGCTAATTAACTCCGTTACTTCTGCACCTATCATGTGGCTACCCAGAATTTCTCCGGTTTTTTTATCTATAATCGTTTTCACTAACCCTTCAGTTTCACTGAGTGCAACAGATTTACCATTAAAGTTAGAGTGAAATTTTCCTATTTTTATATCATACCCACCTTTTATTGCCTGTTCCTCAGTAAGGCCGATGCTCGCTATTTGTGGATGAGAATAAGTGCAATTTGGTATGCATTCTTTTTTTAACGCATGAGCATTTTTACCAGCAATCTTTTCAATGCAGATCACGGCTTCATGGCTCGCTTTATGTGCTAAACATGGTGGGCCAGCTACATCACCTATTGCATACACATTTGATTCACTAGTTTCATACCATTCATTCGTTTCAATAAAGCCAGAAGGGCTTAATTTAATTTTTGTATTTTCTAAACCTATATTTTCAATATTTGCTTGAATTCCAACCGCAACAATCACCCTCTCAAATTCTTTGCTCTCACCACTACTTAGTAGCACTTGAGCAGAGTCTTTACTTTTAGTAAGAGCTTTTACGCTACTGTTTGTATATATTTTTATCCCCTGTTTTGTGAATATTTCTTGTGCTAAATCTGAAATGTCCTTATCCTCCAGCGGCAAAATAGTGCTCTTTATCTCTATGATTGTTACATCAACCCCCAAAGTACTATAAAAACTTGCAAATTCTATTCCAATTGCACCAGACCCTATAATTAGTAGCGATTTTGGTAATCTCTCTGGAGTCATAGCGTGCTGCGCATTCCATATTAAATCTCCATCTGCCTCTATTCCAGGCAGATTCCGTGCCCTCACGCCTGTTGCTAAAATGATATGCTTGGAAACAATTTCTTGTTCTTCCTTATCGCTAACGACTTTTATAGTACCATTGCCTGCAAGTTTACCAAAACCTTGATGAACTTTGATATTATTTTTTTTCATCAAATATGCAACACCGCTTGACAATTTATCAACAACGTTTCTTGAGTATTTCACTATTGATTGTATATCAAAATTCGCTCCCTTTACTTCTATACCAAACTCTTTTGATCTTTTTATTAGCCTATAAACCTCAGATGCTCTAAGCAGTGATTTTGTTGGTATACATCCCCAATTTAAGCATATACCGCCTAAATTTTTTTCTTTTTCCACAATTGCAGTTTTAAACCCAAGCTGTGCCGCCCTAATTGCCGCTATATAACCACCAGGACCGCTACCTATAACCGTAATATCATACTCATTCATCAGTTTTCTTCGTATTCAAAAAGATTATATATAACAGATGGAACCCATACAATCAATGGTCTGTCATCTACCGTCTTAAGAGTCAAGATAAAAGTTGTTATTTTTTATCATGGCATTTAAACAAACGATAATTTTTCTCATGACAGCAACTAATGCAACCTTAGCAGCTTTGCCAGAATCAACCAAACGCTGATAAAACGCTTTCATTTTTCTGTTGTGGCGCATAGCAACAAGAGCTGACATGTATAGTGCTTTCCTTGCATAAAACCTGCCTCCTTTGATTTGAGCTTTGCCAACTTTTCTTCCACTTTCACTAGTTTTAGGTGCAACTCCAACTAAGCATGCAATTTCTCTATTCTCTAATCTACCAAGCTCAGGCACCTCTGTCAGTAGAACGCTCGCCGTCTTTGATCCAATACCTTTATAGCTGATTAAAAGCTCATTTTTTCCTTTCAATTCAGCTATTGCGTCTTCTATGTCTTGCCTAATTTCTTTCAATTGTTTTTCAGCAAACCCTATCTGTCTTTCTATGTATTCTCTAGCTTTTCCCGTCGCACTTTGCAGGCGACACTTGTTTGCATGAATTGCATCATTTAAATTACGCTCAACTGCCCCCAGCTCCTTTAATTCCTCTTGCTTTTGTGAAATTATACATCCTTTTACTTCACCGTCTTTACTGACAAATTCAGCGTATTTTTCCAGTAATTTAGCATCTAACTTGTCAGTTTTTGCAAAATGATTGCAAGCTTTGGCAAATGCATATACCCGATTCGGGTGAGCTTTATGGACAGTTATCTTGCAACAATTTTATAATGAGCTTTTCATAGCCACCAGCTTACACATAACTTGATGGGTAAATCGACTATATTTGTTTCTATAAACTTAGATATAGCATCACTCACGTTTGCTATGCGCTTATGCTTGCCATTAATTGAGATGTCCAATGCTTCCTTGGAAACATCTACTCCCATGAAAATTATTCTAGCCATTTTTGTACCTATAAATATAATCAAACAATAATGCAAAATGCTGTATACAGGATTGTAATTCGATCTTTTAGATCCACCTACCGTTCGTACTACATTTTGCTTTAAGCCTTACTATTACCCACAAATAAAAACATAGTATTGTATTTACTCAAATAATTTAATTTTATTAACCTGAAAGCTTATTAGATTAAAATTATTAAACTAAGAGTTATAATTTTAGCAACTAAAAGCTGTAAATTGCACCATATAAACAGTTATTTCAAGCAAAAGTTATGCCATTAAGAGCTATGCAACAAACATTTATATTTGTGGGTAATAGTAAGATCTAAATCCGATAGAGCATTGTTGGCACACCATCAAAAGTCGCCTCAGACCTCTAATGCATCAATGTACAAACTTACACCTTTTAGTTGGTAATACCATTTTAGACGTTTATCATTCGTTTTAGAAAATACTATAGGAGGTTGTCCGGAAACTAGTAAATTCAAGCATATTCCCTCTTTAACATAACCCTACTCATAGCTAGGTATATGAAATTCTCAGTGGATGTTGTGAGTAAATCATACTCCTTCGATAGCCTTCTATTCCTATTAACCCAAGCAAAAGTCCTTTCTACAACCCATCTTCTTGGCTGTACTTTAAACCCTTGTTCTCTTGTTGGTAGTAGCTCAGGTGGCGTATCTTTGTGCACCCAAAATCTACATGGAGGCCTTTTAACAATTTCAATATCTATGTCATATTCTTCCTTTATGTGATTCTTTAAATTTCTTCCTTGGTATCCCATGTCAGCCCACATTTTTTTAACTTTAGTATATTTTGTTCTCATATTGTTTAATGCTATTTTAATACCATCTCTATCATTTTCGTTAGCAGCGCCTACGTAACAACCTAGTATAAAACCCTGAGTGTCTGTAATTATATGCCTTTTTCTACCCTTTACTTTTTTACTTCCATCATAGCCTTTGATCCCCCCTTTTCTGTAGTCTTTACAGATTGACTATCTACTATACAGGCACTCGGCTGCTCATTCCTTCCTATTTTTCTTCTACTATATTTTGTAATTTCATAATTCATTTTCTCAAAAATTCCCTGCTTCTTCCATTGCCTGAACTGCTCATACACAGTCTTCCATAGCGGAAAATCATTTGGTAAATACCGCCATTGACACCCTGTACGCAATACATAGAAAATTGCTTCTAATATTTCTCTTTTGCTATACTTTGGCGGCCTTCCTCCTTTCTTGTATGATACTCTGAAGTGTTTTTCTATTCTTGCCCATTCCCTTTCGCTTAGATCTGTTGGATACTTTTTTCTCATCTTTACCCCGTACTAAAATTTCAGATATTATAGCCTTTTACTTGTTTCCGGACAACCTCTTATAGCCTTTTACTTGTTTCCGGACAACCTCTAGTAGCGGAATGACGAATTTTTGTTTTTCAAATTGTCAGTAAATCTAAGTCAGTTTAGCTATATAAAACATAGTATAAAAAGAGCTATTTTAGCAAAATTTTAAACAAATAAAGTTAATTACTTCACAATTGATACCTTACGAGAAAAGCACATTTGATACAGATTTAAAATACAAGTTAACGAATTATTATGATTTTTACCAAGATAATAATATAGTAAGGTTTGGTAGTGAGGTATCAAAATGGAAAAATACACCAACGCATGGTTTAATAAGAAAGATAATCATGATTGTGCAAATGATGGCACTTGCGGGCAATCTATAAAGGATTTTAGGATTGGTAATTCTGATATTTCTTTTTTTGATAGTAACAAAAACTTAATTGCCAAAGTACCTAAACTACCAAAGTATTCTAGGGATAAATATGGGCATCAATTGTATAAGGAAGCTGAGTCAAAGCAGTTCAATTATTTTTCCACAAATATACATGATGTTTTGTCTAACAGCTTTACCGTTAAATACGGGTATATAAATTGTACTATAAAATACGACAACTTATCTGAGCAGGAACAAAACCAAATAGAAACAGACATTAAAACTGCCTATGAAGCATTTAAAGAAAAGTTTTGCTTGAAAAATAGTAATGCAAGTTACAATATAACGGTTCACATTTTTAATAATAGAAGCGATTATACAAAGTATAACAATCTTCTCGGCTTAGATGAAGATGGTGGTCCAGGATATATTACACGAGGAGTAACAGATTGTCAGAATATTCTGACATATAAGCAAAGTGCCATGGATTTTGTTCTAGGTCATGAGCTAGGCCACATATTTCAATTGTGTTTTTCACCATCGGCAACAGTCCAAACTTTGAGTATTCTGGATACTGAACTCATAGCAAATGTTGTTGGACGAGAAGTAGAAGAAAAAAATTATAAAGCTATTTGCAAGCAGATGGGTGTAGATGAATATAAATACGATGGATGGAGTTTTATTTTTAAATACATAGGTACAACTGGTAGTGTATACCGCCTAAACCTTTCAGAAGAAGAGAAATTTCAAATTATACAACGTGTCAAGAGTTCTGGACTAGATGAATATGAAGACCATGGATGGATGTTTAAATTTAAATATAAAGATACAACTGGTAGTATATACCTCAAGGACCTTTCAGAAGCAGAGAAATTTCAAATTATACAACGTGTCAAGAATTCTGGACTAGATGAATATGAAGATCGTGAATCAATGTTTAGTTTTAAATACAAAGGCACCACTTATAGAGCAGAACACAGAGATTATCTTTCAGCAGAAGAAGAAAAACTTCAATTTATCAAAGACATTAAGAACTCTCATGAATCGCTCGTTAGTGAATGTGATGGATTGGGGAATGAGAATACAACTTTAGTGATTTACGTTGATGAAAATAAGGAGATAAGTCAAATGTATTTTCATAATCTAGACAAGAATATATTCAAATGGTTAGATAAGACACTTATAAGCAGAAGTAAACCTGAAGAAGATGTGGATGACACAGCAGGAAAAGAGCCTGAACCAGAATCAGCCGAAGAGGATACTCAGCAACCCAGTAATTTCTTATCCAATATTTTTTCAACAATTAAATCCATTATTGATTCTATCTCATCACTCTTTTCATGGTTATTTGGGTCGAAAGAGAAAGAGTCTAATCAACAATCTGATGATAATCCTTCTTTGTTTAAGCTCGATGCTAATGAGTTAGATCACGAAGTTAAGCCTGATGCCAATGAGTTAGGTCACGATGTTAGAGATCACTTATCAGACAATTATAACCATTACAACTCATCTGATGGGCTAATGTAATATAGCTAATTTACAGTATCTGTTCAGATGCATGGCTAATGTACAAATATTGAAACAAAAATTCCAGTGCCCCTGTGATGTCATTCCAGTGCTTGACACTGGAATCCAGCTTTTAATCGAAAATGTTGTATAGTACACAATCAAATTTTCTGGATCCCAGTGGGCTTTGTTGCATCGCTCAAGTGAAAAGAACTGGCAGTTACTGACAAAATTCATTATAAATAGCCATTTAACTGTTGAAGAAAAAATATGCCACAAAAAATGAGAGTCAGTAACTGCCATGAATATAACAAATTTCTCCAAGAAAGAGGAAGCATTTTTTGTTATATCAATGACGCCATAGAAAATTGGTACGAGAATTGTCCAAAAATGCAGGGCGGCAACTATATTTATAGTGATAAAGTTGTGATTTTGGTGCATATAATCGTCAGTTTCTTTAGAATTGGTTTAAGACAAACAGTCGGGTTTATAAAAGGGTATTTGCAACAAATAGGAAGAGATTTGCAGCTATTCACAAGCATCAAAAGAAACTTAATATTAAGATAAATGATTGCAGAAAATAATATGGAAGATATCGAAATTGCTATAGACAGTACAGGAATTAGTATATACAACAACACACAGCAAGGAAAATAGCACTGACAGAAAATATCGTGGCTATGAGCAAACGAGAAAATTGCACGTAATGTTGAATATAAACAACAAAAAAGCCATAGCTGTAAAATACAGTAACGGTGTCTACTCTGATCACTATGGAGCTTGTGATTTGCTAAAAGAAGTTGATTTTCAGCATGCCATAAAAGCACTATATGCAGATAGAGCATGTGATAGGCACAAGTTTTATAAGTTGTGTAACGAATATGATATAAAGACAAAAATTCCACCAATAAACAATGCGGCAGAACATCCAGAAATAGATTATATGTCTGACAGGAATGCTGCTATTAGGTTAATAAAATTATACGGTGAAGATGGCATGAAAGAATGGAAAAAAGAAGTAAATTATGGGAAAAGATCTTATATTGAAGGGTTTTTCTCAAGATTAAAGCAAATATTCGGATTTAGTTTTAGGAATAAATCTGAGATAAATCGAGAAAAAGAACTAAATGCTATTTGCTTAATAAATTCACTGATATTGGTATGGCTAAATTTGAGATAGTTACATGAATTTACCATAAATCACCATCTCATAAAGTGTGATGCAACAAAGCCATCCCAGTGTCAAGCACTGGGATGACACCCTCCTTATGGGCCAAAATCACAATGTTCGTACAGTTGTGGATTCATTCGCGGTATCTCGGCATAGATTCCGCTAACAAGTAGCGGAATGACGAATTTGTCGTTTTTCAGATTGTCGTAAGTCAGTTTAGCTATAGCATAATGCTATATTAATAAATAATCTATATAATACTATTAAATATAATAATTAAAATCTAAATTACTTTCTCTATAAAAGGAGAAATTTACCTTAATGAAAATATATATATATTTAATATTATTTTTATTTTTTTCTTGCGCTCAACTATATGCTGACGAGGAAATTGCAAAATTTGATTTACTTATTGGCGAGATAAATGAAGCAAGCTTCACTCTTAAAGGTGCAATAAAGGTTACAGTAGAACCAGGCTGGCACATATATTATAAAGATCCTGGAGATTTTGGCCTTCCCACGTCTATTAGTTACAAAGGTAATGCATCAGATATAAATATTCACTGGCCTATTCCAAAGGAACATAAAGATAAAGTAGGGAGAGAGACGTTTGTAAGTAACGTATATGAGGATATGGTATTATTTCCCTTTAAGATGAATATATTTTTAAATCAAGGGTATATTGACCTTAACTTCCATATAAATTATGCGATATGTAAAGATAGGTGCATCCCTAAAAATGTTGAGATAAAAATCAGGCAACCATTAAAGGATTTTATAGATTCTGATATCAATAAACTTATAAATGAGTGGTATGAAAAATAGAGTTCTCATGGGGTAGGTGTCATTCCAGCGCGTGACACTGGAATCTCATTTACTTTTTTGTTCACTATGTGAGGAACTTGGGCCTACAAGTATATAAACATAATGGTTTCGCATAAAAAATTTAGATCCCAGATACTGTTTCTGCTGTCAAACAAATTATCCAACAAAATTACAATTAAATGGTTGATTATTTTTAAGAATACCAAAAAAGACATGCATTAATTTTCGCATTAACGCAAGAACTATGACTTTTGGACATTTGCCTTTACTTGCTAGACGCTGACAAAACTTTTGAAAATGATTATTATGGTTTTTGACTACTATAGCTGGCATATAAAGAGCTTTTCGAATACGCTCAGATCCTATTTTGCATATGCAACTTCTCTTACTTACTGACGATCCCGATTGATAATGTCCTGGATTTAGACCAGCAAAAGCTGTAAATTGTTTAGCATTGTCAAAGTTATCAACTGATGGCATTTCTGCGACAACAGCAACAGCAGTAAGATATCCTATACCTTTTATAGTCTTAAGGTTTTCCACCATATTTTTTAGATGTGGATAGTTATTTATATGCTCATTAATTTCTTTTTCGAGAACAATAATTTGCTCCTCTATTGCCAAAATTACTTTAGATATAGCTTCTTTGCAACTGGAATGCATATTTTTGTTTTCCAAGCGATTTGTCTGTTGCACCTTATCATCTTTTAGCGATTGCATGCAACGGTAAAGCTCCCTCAAATGCCTCATTTCAGGTGCAATGGGCTTCCAAAGAGCAGGTTTGTTGGCGATACAAAATCTAGCTATCATAGCTGCATCTGATTTATCTGTCTTATTTCTGAGCAGCTCACTTTTGCCAAAAGCTTTCTGGGTTTACTATACTGACATTATGTCCTAAATCGTGCATAAAAGTAGCCAAATCTTCTCCATACCAACTAGTTGCTTCAAGACATAAATGAGTAAGATTTGCTCCATGGCCATTGCACCAAACTACAAGTTTTGCAAAACCATCTTGATTATTTTGAAAGACTTTGTGTCGTTTTTTACTGTCCACTAACAAACAAACATCAAATTTCTTTTTTGAAATATCCACACCCAAAATAGCATTTACTTGCATAAAATTGCCTCCAAGACTATAAATAAACTGAGAGTTTAGACTAACCTTGTAATACGGGATATAATTCCAAAAGATACTGTTCAGTCTTTAACTCTATGGGAGGGAAGCAAAATCTGGCTTAATGGCATTAGTGTCGCATCAGCTTCACCCTCCCTGTGAGGTATTTTAGCTCTAATGCCTCACATCATAAAGATACAAGTGTCACGCACTAACTGTACGAACATTGAGATATAAGAGTAATTTGTACCAAGAAAAAAGATGTCATCCCAGTGCCCAGACACTGGGATGGCTTTGTTGCATCGCTCTTCGGATAGTAGGTAACGCACAATAAATTTATGAAGCTATCTCAAATTTAGCCATGCCTATTTCAGTAAATTTGTTAAGCAAATAACATTTGAGTAGCAGTTCCCTCTCACGATTCATTTCAGATTTGTTCCTAAAACTAAATCCAAATGTCTTTTTTAATCGCGAGAAAAAACCTTCTATATAAGATCTTTTTCCATAACTCATCTCTTTTTTCCACTTCTTTATACCATCTTCATCATATGACTTTATGAGCTTGACTGCAGAATTTCTCTCAGCCATATAGTCTAACTTTGGATGCTCTGTTGCGTTGTTTTTCGGAGGAATTTTCGTTTTTATACCATATTGATTACACAGCTTATAGAGCTTTTCTCTGTCATATGCCCTATCTGCATATAGTACTTTTATGACATACTGAAAATCGACTTCTTTTAGCAAATCACAAGCTCCATAGTGATCAGAGTAGACACCGTTACTGTATTTTACAGCTATGGCTTTTTTGCTGTTTGTATTCAACATTACATGCAATTTTCTTGTCTGTTCATAGCTGCGATACTTTCTATCTTCGCTATTTTCTTTGCTATGACCAGGAGTGTTGTTGTATATACTAATTCCTGTACTGTCTATAGCAATTTCGATATCTTCCATATTATTTTTATCAATTCTGCAATCATTGATCTTAATATTGAGTTTCTTAAACCTTCTTGATGATTGTGAATAGCTGATAACTTGCAAATTTTTCCCAATTTGCTCAAGGTATCCTGCTATAAACCCAACTGTTTGCCTCAGGCCTATTCTAAATAAACAAGTTATTATGTGCACCAAAATTACAACTTTATCGCTATAAATATTGTTGCCACCTGGTATTTTTGGACCATTCTCGTACCACTTTTCTATGGCTTCGTTGATATAATGAAAAATATTTCCTCTTTTTTCTAGAAATTTGTTATATTCGCTATGGTTACTGACCCTCATTTTTTGTGGCATATTTTTTCTTCAACAGTTAAATCGCTATTTATAATGAATTTTGTCAGTAATCACTAATTTTTCTGCTGCTATGCAACAAAGCTCACTGGGATCCAGATTGGACACTAAGTTGGTGAGTATAAAAGTAGCTAACCTTATGTTAAAACACAATATTTTTGGTGAGGGGTTGCATTAAAAGCTGGATTCCAGTGTCAAGCACTGGAATGACATCGTCTTAACATTGTACCATATTACAATGTTCGTACAGTTATGTGTCACGCTACTTGGATGACAAGAAAAGGTTTCTAGAATGACGGAAACGAAGTCATACATAGAAAATAGGTTAGGTATTTTCAATTTTTGTTGTATACTCAAATAAAAATCTCACTTTTACAGATGGATACAGTAAAGTTTGTTTTATTACTGCCAACAATATTACTCATGCTAGTTGCTGGTGTTTACCTATCGATTAAACTAAAATGGCTACAGGTATTTAGATTACCATACGCCCTTTCACTCCTTGGAGCTAAAAAAGGAGAAAATAAATTTTCTTCTATAGCCGCTCTGTTTACAATTTTAGGGGGAAATTTAGGAGTAGGAAATATTTCAGGAACTGCTGTTGCTCTAAAAACCGGAGGACCGGGCTCTATTTTATGGATGGCAATAATTATTGTTATCACTTCTGTGATAAAATATGTCACTTGTTATCTAAGTATAAAAACCAGAAAGGAAAAGAACGAACGGTTTATAGGTGGCCCTGTAGCCTACATGACTGATGCGTTTAACTCTAGGAAGGCCACAATTGTCTTTCTAGTTATCATGATGATGGTTTCAATAACAGTTGGTAACCTTGTTCAGGTAAATTCTCTATCAATACCACTTAATATGATAGATGTGCCTGTAGTTGTTGGTGGCATTGTAATGGCCATAATATTTTTTGTTGTTGCAGCTCTCAGCTTAAAAAAAATTAAAATTTTTATATCGGCTATGATACCGATAATGACGGTAAGTTACCTCACACTTTGCGGTATCATATTATTTAAATTTAGTGAAAATATTCTTCCTTCTCTAAAACTAATAACAAGCAGTTTTTTTACAACTAGTAGCTTTAACTCTGGTTTATCTCTAGGTTTGATTTTAGAAATGTTGACTATTATTCAAGTTGGAACTTTGCGAGGTATTTTTGCAACAGATATAGGGCTTGGCCTCGAAGGAATCGTACATTCTTCAATTGTTCCTAAGAAAAATAATAATAAATTTATTATTGAACAGAGCCTAATCACAATAATATCGCCTTTTATAGTTGCATTCATAGTGTTTATTACAACAATGGTACTGCTTGTCACAGATTCTTGGGTCACTGATTTAGAGAGTACTAACATGTGCATATTTGCTTTTAGAAAAGCTATGAATTGGCCCTATATTGACTATTTAATTATGGCCATAATGTTTTGTTTTGCCTTTACTACTATTTTTACTTGGTTTTTTTGCTCAAAACAGACAATACGCTATGTGTCTATGGATAATAAATACACTAAAATCTGGATTGTAATTTTTACCATGATCATTCCGCTTGGTGCGATAGGTAAAGTCCGGTTGCTATGGGATGTTGCTGATATCTCGATTGCTGCTTTGTTGTTTATCAACATACTCGCTATACTCAAGCTAACCTCTCAAGATCCAGAAGTGTTTACTATGAGTAGCAGATATTTGAAGTTGCAAAAACAGAGCTATAGCTAAAGCAATTTAGGCTATGCAGCTGTTGTGATATAAGAGTGATTTCCGCCAAGAAGGATGTCATCCCAGTGCCCAGACACTGGGATCCAGGAATCTTGATTGGCACTAAGTTAGTGAGCATAAAAGTAGCTAATCTTATGTTAAAACACAACATTTTTGATGGGGTTCGTGAAAGGCTGGATTCCAGACTGGAATGACAACTTAAATCGTTTGATGTTACCATAAAATAGCTTGTGTCATCACATTAGTAACACAACCTTCCTTAATAAAAATTCAACCAATGCTTGTGATAATTATATTAGCTAGTATTAGCTAGAACTAAAGGCAGAGGGTTATTAGTGAGGGATATATGGGCACTAACGATACACAACAAGAACACATTTATAATGAGCGCATTCAAGAAATTTTTCCTTTATTTGATAAAATAAAAAAGGAAGACGACCCAATTTATAATGCTAGAGTTGATTTTAACACAGTAAAGTTTTTAACAAAACACGCCAACTGGAATTGGGACGAAGAAGAAAACAAAGATAAAGCATATGGAGTTATTCTTCAGAAATGCGACAAGACAAAGAAAGCTGGACAAGACCTTGAAAGTGAAGTTAAAGAAAGGTTGAAAGAGTATGTTGATGATGTTGCAGGAGTTTCAATATACGGTAATCACGCAAGTATTACGCTGGGAAATAACAAAAAAGAGTTTAAAATCAGCGAATTTTTAAACAGTGATTTTTGTGAGAAGAATGAAATCTCGGGATTTTCAACATTGCATAGTGATGGAAAGAGCGGAATGCATGGTTTTGTTGCCGAGGAAGAAGGGAAAAAAATAAGACATTATGTCGTAACTGATGGTTCATATGAAATGACTTTAAAGTGGTATGCGGAGGGGAAGGAATGTAAGATCAAAATTAAGATTGATGCTAACGGTGTAGACCTTGTTAAAGGTGATGATTTTTCTCTAGAACGGTTAGAAGTAAACAGAGATGTAAAAATAGGTGGTTTATTCTTGCATGAAATACAATTCAGGGAGAAAGGACAAGGAAAAGCGAATGAGATGCAACATAATAAAGACAGTAACGAGCTATCATCTGAAACTACAACAAGAATTGATGTTAATAGAGGTGTTAGCGTTCAAGCTACTGATATAACTCAAAAAAAAGAAGACCACCATTCACATTTTGGACTACAATCTAACAGCAGAAGGCAGTCTTACGATAGCGGAATTGGAAAAGATTTTGACGATAAAATTAATTCTCAGGAGGCTAAAGAAAAGCGTGAGCTTAGACAAGCAGCACGAGAAGCAAATTCGGGAGGTCAAGTTTATAACCTACAATCGCTTTTTGAGGAGAATCCTCAGAACAAAAAAACTCCTCCGCCACTTCCACCTAGAACTAGTTCACTACCACCTAAAAAAGGTGTTTTCGATGAGCAAGGGGGAGCCAAATCTGGAAGCCAAAAACCAGATGACTTGCGCGAAAATGAGCAAACACCTAATAATCAGCAAAAAGGTGCAACTTCTGATTCTTCAGATAGTTCTACTTTCACCAAGTCTGTAAGCCACAATCAAGATAATAGGCAAGAAGATGAACGGTATGACAATCCTACATTTGGACATGCTGTACCTGGAAGCCAAAAACCAGATAGAAGTGAGCAAACACCTAATGATCAGCAACAACCTAAAACCCAGCAACAAGAAGGAAATAGCAAAGGCGATCTGTTACAAGACATCAGAAATTTCAAGAAAAACAACTTACGGCACATTGATGTTGATGATAGAAAAGCATCAATTGCAGGAAGTAGAAAAAATAACCCATCACCGTTAGAGACATTAAAGGACATAATTCCTTATTCATCTTCTCCAGATAACAGTGATAACCAAGATGCTAGTGATGCTAAGTGGAAAGAAAGTGAACAGCCGCTCTCTGCTACAGCACTCAATAATAAAAGTGACTCGGGCTATTCATCTCCAACTCATGACAATAATGAACAATCTCAAGTAAATCCTGAACAGTTAAAGAAGAGCTTAGAGAACATTGAACAAAGTGATCAAACTCCACCTGAAAATCTTCTTAAAGAAATCAGAGATAGATCACAGCAGGATAATAGAGGATTAAGGCAAGTTGATCCTACTGATAAACTGTCACAAGATAAAGAAGATGGATTGCAAAAAGACGATTTAGCAGATGTAAAAATAGTGGAAGGTCCAACTATTAGTGTCTCTGCTTCAACACCAAATAGTATAAGTGATTCAGGCTATATATCTCCAACTAATAGTGATAGTAAATCTCAAACAGATTTAAAACAGGTAGGAAGGAAATTAGAAGAACATATTAGACAAAGTAATCTAACTCTATTTGAAGAACTTAAAAATACATTAGGTCAAGAAAATCTCGGGTTAAAATCAGCTGATCAGAGTCAGATTAGCGAAGAAACTAAAAAACGCTTGAGAGAAGTTGGGTTGCTAAAAGACAGCTCAACAGACATAAAAGCAAACGATTCGGGCTATTCATCTCCAACTCATGACAATAATGAACAATCTCAAGTAAATCCTGAACAGTTAAAGAAGAGCTTAGAAAACATTGAACCAAAAGAAATCGGAGATACGAGTGAGTTAAAAGGAGCATTGGGAAACCCGGATAAAGGGTTAAGAGAACCGGCACAACAGGCTACTAAAGAAAATATTCCTAAAGATTCATTCTCAGAAAACATTTTAGAAAAGATAGGAGAAGGTAAACAATATGACCCTATACGTAAGTGGTTAGAAAAAACAGTGGCAGAACGAGAAAATAATGACACTAATCCAACTGTAGATAAAAATAGCGAACTATATAAATTACTAGAGAAAGATGAAGCACAACTGAAAGCTGGAGTAATAGAAGAAGAAAGAGGAGATACTTTAACAGAACACACTGATGGTTATGATCGCAATAGAATTGCATTAGCTAACAGAAATAAAAGACCACTAGATTGGGCTAAACAGGTTGCTGAGTCACAACAAAAAAAAGATACTAATAAAGGTATTTCAATATAAATTGAAGTTAAAATAATTGCTTAGCAAACAATAGGTTTCATGTAATGGTAACCCTATAACGGAAGAGTAGGAGCCGCGTAAGAACAATACGAACACTCCAGCTAGGCCTTGTATATTGCATCCCCCCGCCCTATTTTTCCACTCTTCTGATGCTAAATAATACTTAATTTCTTGTTCACTGAGACGTTTAAATTTCACTATTGTAACCACAGTCCTGATATGTTGTTTAGATTGATCGGGAGTTAATAGACATACACTGGTGTATACTCTATGCCTTCTTCCTGATAACAAGCGGATACATTTTTCTGCTTGCTCAACGTTTTCAGCTTTGAGCAATATCCTTCTACCACAAGCAACAACTGTATCAACACCAAGCACAAAATAATTTGGATTTAAACTTTGTATTTTCTCAGCTTTACTTTTTGCCATACGGATTGAGTAATCCTTCGGAAGTTCCTTTTTTAAAGGGGCTTCATCTATATCTGCTGGCAAAATTAAACCTGGCTCAATGTTTATTTGTTTTAGTAAAGCTATACGCCTTTTCGATGATGAAGCAAGAATAAGATTATTTAGAGATCGTTCTGTCACTTGTACCTTTAAGCCTTCTAATGATCCTACCCTTTCTCGCATTCCTATCGTAAATGCTCATCTCAACTAACACCCTATCCCCTATAATGATGCGTATTTTACTTCTTCTCACTTTCCCTGATACATGACAGATAATCTCATGTTCATTGTCCAGTTTCACTCTAAATTCTGCTGCAGGTAGTAAAGCAGTTACTGCCCCTTCCACTTCAAAAATTGTTTTCGATTTCTCGTCTTTTATCATATGTTATATTATAATTTAATAATCTTTTTTAGTCTACTATAGATTTTAAATTATTATCAACACAAAAGACCTTTTGCGCCCCACTTAAGTTGCAACTTAACCCCAACCATCTTCACAATGATACCCTACCTACGTTTCTACTCTCTGCCACCTTCTCAATAGAACTTATAGGACTTATGTTGAAAGATAAATCATTATCACAATTTTCTTCATCGCTATCAAGTCCACTATCAACGCTTAAAGATCTGAGTAATGTTGTCTTCTCTCTCAGTGGAACATAAGACTCATTATCAACGCTTGAAGATTTGGATAACCTTTTCTTCTGTCGTGGAGCATTACCAGACTCATTAGAAATTTCTCCCGTTAATTGATTGTTGAAGCTCCTTTGTTCATCAGCACGAATTTTTTCTTCCAGTCCATCAAGCATTCCTACCAATTCATCACCCCATTCATTTTCTTCTTCTAATAATTGTTTACACTTTTCTTTCTCACGCTCTAGCTCGTTTCTTAACTCTTCGACTTTATCTTCATCTTTAGTGAGTTCAAGTGTAAGCACCTTATCTCCTGGAAATTCCTCGTACTCGTTTTCTAGTTCTTCAATGTTGAGTTTTAGTCTCTCTTCTCCAAGTGTATCTTGTAAATCGCTATCCTGCCTATCTGATTCTTTAATCTTTTGCTCAATTTCTACTTGTACCTTATATTCCTGATCTAATTCTCTTAGCTGATCTTTCAAGCGCTCTTTCTGCTGGCGTCGTTCAACCATTATCTGTTCCGCATCTTCTCGTGCTTGATTTAGCTCTTTTTCCAAATTCTTCTTTCCTGCATTAACAATTTTCAGCTCTTCCTTTAGCTTTCTTTTTTCTTCATATACACCTTTAAGTTCTTGTGCTTTCCCTTGTAGCTCTTTTAACACACCTGCTAATTCTTCATTTTTTTGTGCCAGTTCAGTTTGCAATTCCGTGTTTTTTTGCTCCTCTTTTTCAAACCTGTCTTGTAAATTGCTATTCTGCTTCTCTAACTTTACAATTGTTTGATTAGCTTCTGCTTGGGTTGTTTCTAGTTTCTCCTGTAGTCGCTGATTTTCTTGTATTAATTCATGGTGCTTTTTATTTATCACTTGCAACCCTGCTTCTATTTTTTGCTTCAATTCAACAGCTTCTTTTTTCAAATTTGACATTTCTTGCTTCAATTCAACGTTTTTTTCGGACAGCATCTGATTATTTAAAATCAATTCATCCATTTGTTGTGAAGCAAATTCTGTCTGAGTTCCAGTGTGCTGTAAATTGACTTCCGTTTTAGTTTCGATTTGTTGTGAAGCAACTTCTGTTTGAGTTTCAGTGTGTTGTAAATTGACTTCCGTTTGAGTTGATGCATTGCTATTAATAGAAGGAGGAAGGCTATTGTCAGCATCAACTTTAGGGTCTAATTCCCCCTCTGGTTCCTCGCGATAGGCCGCTATAGACTCATTTTGAAAATTATTATTAGCAGTAGGTACAACATCAGCAGCCTTACCTTTTTCTAGTACAGCATCATATAAGGAGAGACCTTGAATATATAATTCATCGTTTTGCTTTATTAATTCTAAGATCTCATCCGATAGCACAAAATCTTCATCATTAAATTTTAGTACTTCAGTTATGCCATCGCTACTCACATTCATAATCATGGTACACATTTCGGATCCATCCTTTACAGGCCAAGTGCTTTTCATTTCATAATATGCGCCCTCTTTAAATTCATAATATCTTTCCTTACCTTTCCGATGAGAGTGTATTTCATGTTTTTTATTGCAATAGATATTCAGCTCTTTAATATCTTTCTCTTGCTGTAAAATGTCACTAATCCTGGTTTGCTCACTTCTATTGTAATTAATAAGATTGATATTCAAAACTCTATGAGTGTTATCAGTTTCTGTGTAATAAGCTCGAAACTCTACGCCTTTCTCTCCAAGATATTTACTTGCAGCTTCTTTTCCCTGCTCTGCCAACTTTATGCATTTATCTATATCTTCCTTAAAGCTCTTATTAGCAGACTCTGTTACTGCTTTATCTATGTACGTTTTTTTAAAATCTCCATCATTTATTAGGTCATAAAAACTCCACTTATCCCCAAAAGCCCTCTGCACGTAAGTGAAATTCTTTTTTTCCTTTAGTTTTCCTAAGAACCACACCTTTTCTTTCAGATTTTTTAGTTGAAAGCTTACCCTTGCCTTTACACTAGAGTTTTTGGCAGGAATACTAACTTCTTCTAATTCTTTAAGTAATTTGTTATTTTTTATAATTGAGGAGCAAAACTTTACAATAGCAGAATTTGCAAACGAAGGATCTTTTTTTATATCTTCATCAATAATTTCTTTAAAACGTGCAAATTGAGGTAGAACATAAAAATTGATTATTTCTTTTTCTGATCTTGTTTTATTAGCATAAGAGATATCACCTAATTGTGAATATAACTCTTTTAATGTATAGTAGATAAGCGTAGAGTAATAAACCTCCCTATTCAGTGAAGTTGGTCCAATACACTTTTCAAGTTGATCACCTGTTTTTCCTGCCTCTGCTGTTTTTTCTTCTTTAGCCAAACTTCCAATCATAATACACCTCCTTAACTATATTTATATTATACCAATTAACATATATTAAAAGAAATCAAACTGTATAACCTCGCCCTACACTAACTTTTATGATTACTTAATTGTGTAAAAATAACTGCAAGTGTTAAACTTGAGCTTTTATTTTTCATTATACATTTCTTACTACATGTTTATACTGTTGTCTTGCATAATAGACTATTCGAAGTTACACAAGTATTTTTTTTATTAGATAAGAGTTAGTAAGAGCCTGTTCATAATTTTTTCAGAAGTAAGGCAGTGAAAGCCAGAACTACCATTTGTAGGCTAGTATTGAGTTTTCGCTCACAATTTTTCCACAATCTTCTACATTTTTCTAACCAAGCAAAAGATCGCTCCACAACCCATCTTTTGGGCAATACAACAAAGGAACGTAATTCATTTCTTTTGATCACTTCAACGGTTGCACCAATAATCGTTTTTATTTGAGTTACAAAATTCTCTCCAGTATAGCCTGCATCAACCAGTACATTTTTAACTCCCGAGAGGTTTTCTTTTGCATTTTCGACCATTCTCACAGCACTGCTACGGTCAGTTATCTCTGCTGTTGTTGTATAAATTGCATGCTTGCGTATCTACTGCAATACGGCCCTGAAATCTTCTTGCCTGCATCATAGCTTCAGCAGTATCTGCATTTTTTATACTCTGTGCATCAATTATGCAGAAGCTTTTCCGACCATTGTTTTGTCGCAATTATTTTTTTTTAATACCAGCTCCAGAACACTTTCTTTATTTACATCTGGTTTTTCACTCCACTTCTTAAAATAGTCGTAACAATTGCGCCATTTTGGGAACTCTTTTGATACCATTCTCCACTGGCAACCACTTTTTAACACGTATAACACTCCACAAAATATATCATGTAAATCAAGTGTTCTTGGTTTTGTCTTCTTTCTGCAAGATTCCAGATCTGCTACAATAATCTCAAACTTTTCTCGACTTATGTCACTTGGTTATAAACTTCGCATATCCTACTTTATATACTTTATCCTCTCACTTTATCTCTTTTTTGAGATTACGTACAGGCTCTAAGATACAAAGACGTTTTCAGAAATCTTTAAGCTTAATAACATCCTCTCTCTTTGGACTAGTTGAGATTAGATGAATTGGTACACCTATTAATTTTTCTAACCCTTCTATATATTTTATTAAATTGATAGGCAATGTTTCAATCGACCTTTTACCTTGAGTGTTTTCTTTCCAGCCAGGAAACTCTTCATATATTGGCTCTAATTCCCCTTGTATTGAATGCGATGCGGGTAAATAATCATACATTTTTCCGCTATACTTGTAACCAGTGCATATTTTAATTGTATCAAAAGAATTAAGCACATCTAATTTGGTTAATACAATGCTTGAAACTCCAGAGAGTTGTACGGCCTGGCGCACTAAAACTGCATCGAACCATCCGCAACGCCTTCTTCTATTGCTCACTGTTCCAAGTTCCTTACCTATAGTAAACAAGCTATCTCCTACTTCATTTTTCTGCTCAGTAGGAAATGGGCCATTGCCCACTCTTGTTGTATAAGCTTTTACCACACCAATAATGTAAGCATTGGAGGATAACCCTGAGCCTGTTATTGCTTGCGATGCTACAGTATTACTTGAAGTAACAAAAGGGTAAGTTCCGTGGTCGATATCTAAAAATGCGCCTTGGGCACCTTCAAATATTATTTTCTTACCTTCTTTCATCAAGTCATTTAATATCTTCCACACAGGTTTTTTATATGAAAGAATTTTTTCTGAAATCTCTTGAATTTCCTTTAATATTTCTTCTTTTTTAACCACCTGGTAGTTAAGGCCTTTCCTGATAGCATTGTGGTAATTCAAAAGAGTATCCACTCTTTTATTGAGCTCATCTGCGTTTTCTAAGTCACAAAGGCGTATAGCTCTCCTTCCAACTTTATCTTCATAACATGGCCCTATCCCTTTGTTTGTTGTACCAATTTTGTGATTTCCATTTAAATCTTCAAATAGCTTTTCCTTGTCCTTATGTATGCTAAGTATTAATGGACAGCTCTCGGATACCATCAAGTTGTTATAGTTTACGTCTACTCCTTTAACTTTCAATGACTCTATTTCTGAGATTAGAGCGTGTGGATCAAGAGCAACGCCATTTCCTATGATAGATATTTTGCCTGGCCTCAAAACAGCAGAGGGCAGTAAATTTAATTTATAAACCTCATCATCTACTACTATAGTGTGCCCTGCATTATTTCCTCCCTGAAATCTCACAACTACATCTGCATTCTCAGAAAGATAATCTACTATTTTACCCTTGCCTTCGTCACCCCATTGCAGACCAACAATTACAATGTTATTCATCATTATTTTCTAGATTAATACATAAATATTAATGCAGTACGCTACAAATGGAAAGAGAAATCTACGCCTTTCCTACACCCCTTAAATAAAGAAATATACTGTCGATTTTCTTAATATATTACCAAATTATTCATCATTATATGATATAACTTACAGCATATTTACAGTAAGGTGTTATTTATGAAAGAGACAAAAGGAAAAAATAATAAGAGTCCAGTAGTTAGATTAAAGGCCACAGCTAAAGAGTTCAATTTTAGTAAATTAAGAGCAGATCAAGATAATAAATTAGCGAATTCCGGTGAAACAATGTTCTTAGATTTTCAAAGGATGAATTTTATTATTAACGGAAAAGAAATAGATAAAAATCTTATTATTGCATTTAAGGAAGGAGCTAAGCACCGCAAAAGCGAACTTTTTAATAGTGATGATATATATAATGACGAAATATTTAACAAAAAAGGAACAAGAGAAATAGATACGGATCATGGCAAAGCTTTTGTTGCTTCAGTACTCGAAGATATTGAGAAAGAGCTTGTAAGTAATGCATTGGGTGAGCTATGGAAAAATCACTGTGAAAATTCCAAAACTGCCAATCATCAAAAAACCGATTCATATAAGAAAGAATTTGAAGAATTTTACAATGCTGGCCAAAGGTATATCCATCTATTACCAACAGAGAAAGATGAAAACAAGGATTACCGTTCCTTTGCAAAAGAAGTTTTCAAAAAAATGTTCAGATACGCTGGGGCAGAAGTTCCAAGTGATGCTATTTTAGAAGAGCTAGTTACCAATTGTAATCAAGCAGGGTATGAGGCTGCTCCATTTATACAAACCCAACTTGCACTTGGACAGTCGTTCATAGTAGAAAATCCTAAAAAAGTAATAAATATTGATTGTGCTAACCAAAATAATGTGAGAATTAGATCTGATATGAGGCTACCAATACTCTCTGTTAAAAATCAAGTTATGCATGGCGATAAGATATGTAATCTGTCTAGTTCATTGGAATTTACAATTGAATCTCACAATGGTGAAGACTTTGTAACATACAGAGATGGTAAATTGTCACTTACTATTCCTAAAGAGTTAAAAAATTATAAAGATAATGGCAAGAGCTTGTTTGACATTATTAAAGAATATTTTCAGAAATTCTGTGCAAAATTAGGATTTAAACCTGAGACAAAAATACAAATAGAGCATGGCTTCGGTGCTCAAAGTAACTATTTAGATGGTACAATATCAACCACAGGATCAGATGCAAATGAAGAATTTATCAATCTTTTAAGCGAAAATCTCAGAGAGAGGTTATTGGGGTCAGGAGTTGCTCTAGAAGATGAAGATGTTGATGATGTTGTTGAAGTCAGAGTATCTACCGTTATAGATCTATTGAGTGATTATGCTAAATTGGAAGATAATAAAGAACACAGAGAGTTATTAATAAGTAAAGTAGCAGATAATTTAGGACTTTCCACTCAAGATAAAACAGCACCAGAAGTATTGATGGAATTAGGCTCTTTACCTTCTTTGACAAAAGGTCAGGTTAATCATAATCAAGTGCAGTCTGTTGTAAATACTTTTATTAAGTTAATTATTGAAGGGAAAAGCGAAGTATACAAAAAAGGAGGTGCGATTAATGCAATTGATGCAATTCATAAGGAGATAGATAAGGCAATTGTTGAGCAAGAAAAAAAAGCAACCAACAAACAAGATATAGAAAATGATAAATGGACAGATAGAATCAAAAAACAGAATTATTCTGCGGAATCACATGAACATTTACCTTAAAGATATTAGTAGGCTCTTTAAATATTTTAGAGTTCATGGTTACAACGGTTGCTATTTTACAGTGCATCTCACAACACTTTCTTCAAAAATATACATGTTAACATACCCTGGACGTACAAGATCACACTTATACCCAAGCTTTTCATAAAATACTTTCGCTTTTTGAAAATTCATGGTTGCAACGGTTGCTATTTTACAGTGCATCTCACGACCATAATCATGAACTTCTTCCATTAGCTGCTTTCCCATACCTTTTCTTCTATAATCAGAGTGCACCCAAAGCAAGTCAGTGTAAATTGAACCATAGATAACAAAACCGCTACAACCTACAATAATTTGTTCAGTATCATCGCGAATAAAAAAAGCAAATGGGTTACACGTACCTTTATCAACGGTTTCTTCATTAATCTTTTTGAGTAGGAATTCAATGTCTTTGCTACTTGGTGATGTGGTGTGTTCTATTTTCATCTCTCGGCCTAATACCGCATACTGATTTCTCTCTTTATCTTATATAAATTAATTAAGTAAAGTGAATACAGTATCCACACTACTAAAAAAAATGTGGCACAAAACATAAACATTGCAACCAGTGGCAACAGCAGGGAACTTTCTATTGCTATTCCACCTTTTCTCAAAATGCTTGCTGGCTGATGGAGAGTGGACCATAAATTCACGGAAAATTTTACTATAGGAATATTTATAGCACTAAAGATGGCAAATACTGCTGCTGATTTTTCTGCCCTCGCTTCATTATCAAAAGCGCTCCACAATGAAAGGTAGCCAACATATAGGAAAAATAAAATCAGCATTGAAGTAAGCCTTGCATCCCATACCCACCAAGTGCCCCAGGTTCCTTTTCCCCAGATGCTGCCTGTGATTAAGCATATTGCCGAAAAGACTGTCCCTGCAGGAGCAGCAGCATGTGCCAAGACACTAGCAATGCTATTGTTCCATACCAATGAAATGAAACCAAGTGATGCAATTAATCCATATATTCCAAGAGCAAGCCATGCAGAAGGCACATGAATGTACATGATTCGTACAATTTCTCCTTGTTTATAATCTTCTGGAGAGAAGAATAACGCCAAAGACATTCCAATTAAAAAACATGCGAAACAAATAACCCCAAGCCAAGGTAGAGCTTTCTTAGAAAAATAAGAGAAATTTGTAGGCTTTAATAAAAACATTCGTTTTGAGAATAATTGTGTTAAGAATTTACCAATTAGTTTGAGTTTTATCAACAGGATAGTTTTTCTATATTTACGTAGGTCAACAAATTAGCATAATTTCAGTAGCAGATTGCTAGCTATTATTTTTAG
Organism: Wolbachia endosymbiont (group A) of Opomyza germinationis; assembly: GCF_964264765.1. Lineage (NCBI taxonomy): Bacteria > Pseudomonadati > Pseudomonadota > Alphaproteobacteria > Rickettsiales > Anaplasmataceae > Wolbachia > Wolbachia endosymbiont (group A) of Opomyza germinationis. The sequence goes on along the minus strand of NZ_OZ183482.1, from coordinate 460,999 downwards.
TATATGACCCTTAAAAAGCTTAATCTACACTTAGTATCAGATTCAAGTGGTGAAACTGTTATATCAGTTGCAAAATCAGCTCTGAAACACTTTCGTTCTGTAGAAACGATCGAATATGTTTGGTCTTTTGTAAAAGGAGAAGAGCAGATTGACAAAATTCTGGAGGAAATTAATAGGAAAAGTGATGAGCATAATTTTGTTATATGCACTATTACTGATGATGAGCTAAGAAAATATCTAAAAGATAACTGTATAAAGTTGAAAATTCCCTATAGAGCAATATTATCACATATTATTAGAGAAATTTCGTCTTATCTTGAAATTGAAAAAGACGAAAAGCTTGACTTGCATACTGAGATAAATAACGAATATTTTCAGCGCATTGAGGCAATAAACTACACTATTAATCATGATGATGGACAAAATATTCAAGATATTGATAAAGCAGATATAATTTTGGTTGGAGTTTCACGTACATCAAAATCTCCCACCAGTACGTATTTAGCTTACCGAGGCTATAAAGTTGCAAATATTCCTTTTGTTAGTGGAGTACCCTTTTATGTTGACTTGGCAAAATTAAAAAATAAACTAACGATAGGGGTAACAATAGACGTAAGTAGGCTAATAGAAATACGCAAAAATAGACTTACTTCAATTAACAACGAAGATAATAATATATATGCTAACCCTGAGAAAGTAGAAAAGGAAATTAAAGAAGCAGAGGAGCTCTTTAAACAGAATAACTGGCCAATTATCGATGTCACGCAAAAGTCGATCGAAGAAGTATCAGCAACAATTATACAATATTTTAATAAAATGTTATCAATTGACTAACTCTTGATAAGTGATTATAATGTAAAGTAATTTAATTCTTACTATAGATATGAAAGTCAAAGGGTCGCTAAAATCTCATCGTAACAGAGATAAAAATTGTAAAGTTGTGAAAAGGGGTGGTAAGATTTACATTATAAATAAGGTAAAGCCAAGGTGTAAAGCGCGTCAAGGTTCTTAGCTTTTTGTTCACCTTTTCATGTTATATATTTTTTATATGTGAAAGTACGGTGCTTATATCTAAAAAGAAGCAAAAATTACTGTGTTTAAGCGCAGCCTTACTCATTTCTTCCCTTACATTATATTTCAGCATTAGCACAATTACAGGTAAACGTGGCTTATTGACGTTAATCGATTTAAAAAAAGAAATCGAGTACAATAAACTTTTGCTAAAGGATGTCTCTTCTGAAAAGGAAAAGTTGGACAACAAAGTATTTGGCTTATATGAAAAAAGCTTAGATTTAGATCTGCTTGATGAGCAAGCAAAAAATGCTTTAGGTTATGTGAACCCTAATGAACTTATGGTTGTTCTTGACGTGGAATAGCAGTAGTGACCTTACCCAGAAAAAGTGGAGAGAAAGAAAAGAGTTTTTTTGGGTAAAATAAAATTTTGGAGGATTAGAAATGGTAAGAGAATATACAGCAGAATTCAAATTGGAAGCTGTTAAACTGGCAAATGAACAAAGAAAGGTAGGTCAACCAGTTGCAAAAGTAGCAAGAGATCTAGGAATAAGGGATAGTGTATTAGGAAAATGGATGAAGAAATATAACGAAAAAAAGTCAGCGGCAAATGCATTTCCAGATGTAGCACCTTATGACAAAGAGAGGTTTGATTTACAAAGCAAGAGTAACAAGGGAAAGAGACATTTAAAAAAAAGCCCTGGCCAGTCAAAAAGAGTAAAATATTTTTTTATATAGTAACTGCTATAAAGTACAGGAATTATGTAGGATTTTCTGCTAGTGGCTACTATAAGTGGACCACAAGAAAAATAAGCAGTAGAGAATCAGCAAATAAAGAGCTACTCGAAGCTATTCAAAAAATATATCAAGTTTCTAAATGTAGATATGGAGCTCCTAAAATTCATGCTGAATTGAAGGCTTTGGGTAAAAGTTGCAATTTGAAAACGGTGCAAAGTATTATGCAGAAAAATGACATCAGGGCTATACTGAGAAGAAAGTTTAAAATTAAAAAACAACAAACAGATAATAGAGCTGTAGCTCCCAATATACTAGATCAAAACTTTATTGTTGATCAACCAAATAAAGTATGGGATTACTTACATCAAAACCAAGGAGGGATGGCTATATTTGGCAGCAATAATTCTCACGTATGGTAGTTAATGAGTAGTGCAATAAATAAACAATTGGTTATGAACTCTTTATTAATGGCCATTAATAGGCGTAAACCTGTTAAAAATCTACTGCTGCACAGTGACCAAGGTTCACAATATACTGCGCAAGGGTATCAATATCTCTTAGCTGTAAAGAATATAGATGAGTAATAAAGGCTGTTGTTACGACAATTCTGTTGCAGAAAGCTTCTTTAGCTCATTGAAAAGAGAAATACTTATTGATACTTCACAACACTCTGCTCAACAAACTAGAACTGCAATATTTGAATACATAGAAATTTTTTATAACAAACAACGTCACTATTAACTATTGCATTCCAGAACAATTTGATGCATCATTCTTTTTGTAAAAAACATTCCACACTTTCTCTCCACTTTTTCTGGGTAAGGTCAAAGGATCTTATGTCTTAAACCTTATCACCAGGCTTAACAAATAGGTGGCCCAATACTATTAACTTTATGGGTTTATCTTCGTTATTTGCTACTATCCAAACCCCATCGCTCTCATGATCAACAATTTCTATTGGTGCAAATACTACATAATTATTGTCATCAACAATCTTTATTCCAAGAGCACCCTCGTCACTTAAGCTCAGGGCTGAAGAAGGAACTTTATATGCAAATCTTTCGCCTGAAGGTAGCCTTACGTTGGCAGTTAGTCCCTGCAAGGATATCATTTTATTATTAGTTACCTTTACTTCTACCCTATAAGACCCAGTTTTAGGCTCAGCAATTTTACTAATAAAACTTACTTCACCTGCCAATTCTTTTCCGTCCAGCAAATTAATTTGAGCTGTGCTGCCTAGCTCTATTTTATTTACTTCATTTTCCGAAACGTATAACACTACAAGAATTTGATCGAAATTAACCACGTCAGCTATTTTTTGCCCAGCATTAACAAAATCCCCTTCGTTTGCATTGATTTTATCAATATAACCATCTATAGGAGATGTGACTGCAGTATTTTCTAAATCCAATTCTAGCCTTTTTAGGTCAGCTTTTGCACTTTGTAACGCAGTAAAAGCTGCTTCTACTTGTATTTGTGCCCCATAGCCTTTTTTATTCAGTTTGTGAGAGGAATCATACTCAATTTCACGCTGCTTTAATAAAGCTTTGGCTTTCTGAGCTTGCTCAATCCTGTCATAATCTTCTATCTTTAACACTACATCATCTCTTTTTACCTTTTCACCATCAGGTAAATAAATAGCAATAATCTTACCACTTATTTTTGAGACAAGGCTAGCTCTATGTAAGGGATTTACTGTACCAGAAAAATTTAAATATATAGTGCGGTTTTGCGGCGCACATTCTTGAGTTTTTACTGAAAAGCTACTAGTTGCATTATCGCTATGAACCGCCTGATCTTTTTTTAAAAATGCACTGCTGATAAAAAACAGTAGAATAAAAGCAATACTGGAAATGATGATTACTTTATTTCTCATCTTTAAACAATAGAATTTGTTGATCAATCTTGTTAGAAACAACTGCATAAATTTTCGAATCAGAAATGTAAGTATAATACATGTACCATTGTCACTCCATAAATAGTTTTATATGAGAACAAACACAAGATTTTCCTACAATAAGTAAGTTTTTTATTGCTAAAATGCAATTTTTAATCGAATAAAATTGCAAACAAAGTTGTGCATAAGACTGGATTTAAAAAAATCTCGAAAAACATACTAAAACTTTTAAATAATAACTTTATATCTAGTGGCTTTGCCTTCTCCAAGACGCTGTAAGTATTTCATCCCTAGCAGTTTCTTTGTAATTGCCTCTACTGTTCTTGGAGGAAATCCTAGAGCTTCTATAGCATCTTTTCTACTAAATTCTTTATCTGCAAGGCTAAGTGCCCATTCCCAGAAGAACAATTGTTTTCTTGATAATAAATATTCAGTATTCTCCCTCTCAAGAATATAATGCGCCTCATTTGCTTGCGTTTTGAGTACATTAAGAAAAAATATTAACCACGGGGAAATATCTTCTTTGCCACTTTTCCAGCTACTTTGTGTTTTATTAAGCGCTAAATAGTAATCAAGTTTGTTAGTTTCAATTATCTTTTCATGTGATACAATAGATACAAAATCATAACCCTGCTGCAACAGCATTAAATTAGTCATCAATCTACTAGTTCTGCCATTCCCATCTTGAAAAGGGTGTATTGCCAGATACTCAAAAACAAAGTTAGCAATAATAATAAGAGGATGCTTAAATTTATTATTTAAGGACCAGTGATACCAATCAATAAGCTCTTGTACTTCCTTTCTAACAAGGTAAGGTGGTGTGGGATCAAAAATTATACCAACAACTTTTCCATTCTGATCTTTTGCCTCAACTCTATTAGAACTTGCTTTGTATTTTCCTCTATGATACAAATCTTTTTCACTATAAAGTAGCATCTGGTTGTTAATGTGCAATATTGATGACTCACTAATTGGAATATCCGTATAATCATGAAATATTAGTGTAAGCATTTCTAAGTAGCCAGCAATTTCTTGCTCATCTCTATTTTTAAATTTTTTGACACGTAGGTTTTTATATAGATCCTCAACTTCTTTATCGGTTAGACGATTTCCTTCAATACGGTTAGAAGCGCCAGAAGATGTAACAATAACTGAATGAGTTAATCTTTCAATTGTTTGTGGTAGTAGTTTTTTCGTTATCTGCCAGCTATTTTTAACACTATCAACTGCAGTAATTAACTCGTACACTTGCTCAATTACAGGCCCTTCTAGGTTGAGACGCGTACTAAGACGAAAATTCTTCCAGTTCATATTCTTCTCACATGCATATTATGTGAGATAATGTGAGATAATGTGATAAAAGTCAATAGTAAACTTTATATGCACAGCAGAGCTAACTACAAAAATTATACATTTTCAAGTGATCCTAACCATATCAAAAACTACAGGGCAAAGCTGTTAGAGGAAGGCTTAATTAGTTAAAAATTTCAATCTTATGTAAAATATTGTCTTATTTTGTAATTTTCTTGTTGACTAACGAGACGATATCTACTTTTCAATAAACTCCATTTGCATTTCTTGTATACTGCTTTCTATTTGCTTTATTTGTTCTATCAACCTTTCCTCTAAGTCAAGATTACCGCTCAGCCTCGCTTCGGTTCTTTCTTTTCGTAATGCATTTAACTCTTTTAGTAACACTATATTATTCCACACAATTTCTGCAGATTTTCTCTCGTTCAGTTGGCTATTTAGTACACTAGTTTTTTCAAATACATACTTTATAACGTTAAACTGTTTCAATTCTTGTAACAAAGCCTCTTTATCGAGGTTGCTTTTGTTACTTATTACATCAATTATACGCTGTTGTAATCTTTTCATCTCATTAGTAAATTCAAAATGAGAAAATTGCTCAAAAAATATAGGACGGTTCAAGATTTCAGGAAATTCTACGGCTATACGCAAAATTACGGCCTGATTTTGCTCTGCTTCAATTAGCTCTGGAGACTTGTTATGAAGATACTCACCTTTTGTTGCTCTAGTTTTACTATTAAAAATCTGTTTTTTGAAGCTACTTCTTAGTTCACTAGCCTTATTGTAAAAATAATCTCTGTAATACCTTCTAATACTGCTGTTGCTAATAGTATTTACATATTCCATGAACTTGTGCTCAAGAATTGAATATTTTTCCGGAGCAAGTTTTTCATAATTTTGCAAATTGCTATCGATTATGTGATGCCATAAATATTCAGAATGCAGTTTTGTTGAATGGTCAAGAGCAGTCAACACGTCTTCTTTCTTGTATTCCAGTTCGTTACATATATCGTATGGATCTTTATTACTCGGCAAAGTCACAAACTTTAACGTGTATCCAGGCTCTAATATTAGCAGAGCAAGTTCTGCAACTCGAGTAGCAGCATGACGTCCAGCACTATCGCCATCCATACAGATGGAGATTTCTTTAGCAAATCTCCATAGATTTTTTATCTGTTCTGCAGAAATTGCGGTACCAAGCGGAGCAACTGCATTACTAATTCCCGCTTGATGTAGCGCTATAGCGTCCATATATCCTTCAACAACGAGTATGTGCTGTTTTTTACGTATTTCGCTTAAAGCAAAGTTTAATCCGTATAAATTCTCCCTCTTCTTGAAGAGCTGACTCTCTGGACTGTTTAAATATTTCGGCTGTTGCTCAGAACTTAGCGCACGTCCGCCAAAACCAATAACTCTCCCTGCAATGCTCTGTATAGGAAATATCAGCCGGTCATAAAAATAATCATGAAAATTTTTGTTTACTAATCCAATATCAATTAAAATTTTGTCTTCAATACCTGAAGAGTTTAAATACTCTTTCAAACCAGAGCTTGGTGCATAACCTATCTTAAATTTATCTATGATTTTAGGTAAAATCTTACGCTGCTTTAAATAATCTACAACACCTTGATTTTTTTGTGCAAACCAATTTGCAGCTAAATCAAGCGCTAAAAATAGTTTATTGTCCTCTTTTGTAATACTAAGATTTTTGGGCAGTTCAACACCTGTAACCGATGCTAATTTTTCCAATGCTTCTTTAAAGCTTAATCCTTCAGTTTGTGAAATAAATTCAAATGCATCACCACTAGCCAAGCAACCAAAACAGTAATATAACCCCTTAGTATTGCTCACCGAAAAAGATGGGGTTTTTTCGTTATGAAATGGACAGAGCCCAACAAAACTATCTCCTCTTTTTATTAATCTGACTTTTTTACCTACTAGGTCGGATAATAATAATTTTGATTTTATAATATCTATATGATCCATCTTGTTAAATTAGTAGTAGGATAAAAATTATATAGAATTTATACACATCTGACTCGAAATTTATTTCTATAACTAAAGCAATTTGGATTTACCGACAATGTAGCTATACAAATTCAAGAGCAATCCTGTCATCCAGGTAGCCCACAGAAACAAAAAACTTCCTTGACAAACCTCGCCAGCGCCCTTATCATGAAACTGAAGCTATTTATTTATCTTCTCTGCACAGATTAAATGACAAAAAAACTCAACGTATCTGGCGTCTCATGTTTAATTTTTTGCACTATGTGCACCTTATGTCTTTATCAAATTTCCGGGTTTTGACCTACACAAGCTGAAATACGCTTATAAAGCATTTAAAACATTAAAAAACGCCAACTTAAAAAATGGATAGTGAATAACTAGCTACCCTAGGGTTTCTTTTGCCTTTTTTTCTGTTTAGTAAATTTCTTAACGTTTATAATTTAGATTAGTTGCGGCTTAAAAGCAGCTAAATCGCGGTTATTAAGTGTTTAGAATAAAAAAACGCCATACTTGAAAGTATAATGTAAGTAATTAGCCAACCACGGGGCTTCTTTTGCCTTTTTTTTCGTTTGGTAAATTTCTTAATATTTATACAGAAGGTGTCATTCCAGTGCTTGACACTGGAATCCAGTTCTTATTATACAGCTATCTGGTGTACTTATTTAAAATTAAGTTTTCTGGATCTCAGTGCCAAAGCACTGGGATGACACCCTTCCTGGCGGAGATTATTCTCAAATCACAATGTTCGTACAGTTGTGGAATGAATTGCGGTATGACGTAGGAAAACCTTAGCTATAGCTTTAGAACTCCCAAAAGGTCAGAAGCATTGAATGACTTGACAGAAAGTTCAAACCCATATAAAATGTCCTTATTTCTTATATGTTAGGTATAGTATCAATTGCCTCAGATCATGCTGGTTATGAATTAAAATCAGAAATAAAACCTTACCTGGAAGCCCTAGGTTACAGAGTAGTAGATCAAGGCTGCACTGCTAAGCAAAAGTGTGTAGATTACCCAAACTATGCTGTTAAAGTTGTAGAAGATATAACAAGCAAAAAAGCAAATTATGGGATATTAATTTGTGGTACAGGTTTGGGCATGAGTACTGTGGCAAATCGTTTTGAAGGAATCTACGCTGCTTTATGTAACAGTGTTGAGATCGCAAAATTAGCTCGCGAGCATGGCAACGCAAATGTACTGTGTCTTGGTGCAGGATTTACTGCGAGTGGATTAGCAAAAGACATAGTCAAACAATTCCTCGAAACAGAATTTTCAAAAGAAAGCAGACATAAAAAACGCCTTGATAAACTCAGCAATATAACCTCTAAGAAAAAAAAAACAAAAACTTATAACGAAGATGAAATATCAAAATTCGCTAAAATGGCAGGCCAGTGGTGGGATGAGAACGGCAAATTCAAACCATTGCACATAATGAATCCTGTTAGAGTATCTTACATTATTGAGAAAATAAAAGAGTTAAAAAAATGCAATTTGAAAGAATTATCATTGCTTGATGTTGGATGCGGTGGTGGCATTTTGTCAGAGTCAATGGCACGCGTTGGCATTAACGTTGTGGGAATAGATGTATGTGAAGAAAACATAAAAGTAGCGCATTCACATGCAAAAAAAGTAGGGTTAAATATAGAATATATACACACCAGCATTGAAGAGCTAAGCAATGACAAGAAGTACGACGTGGTTCTGCTGATGGAAGTAGTTGAACATGTGGATAATTTAGAGCTTTTCATGAAAAAAGCGATAGAACTGCTAAAACCGGAGGGGTTAATCTTTATATCCACAATAAATAGAACTATTAAATCCTTTTGTCTTGCAATAATTGGTGCAGAGTACATATTAAATTGGCTGCCAAAAGGTACACATAACTGGAATAAATTTCTCAAGCCGTCAGAAATTGCAAATCACTTAAGAGAAAATAATGTAACGCTGCAAAACATGGCTGGCATGGAGTACAACGTAATAAAGCGTGAGTGGAATCTAACTAAAGGCGTGGATGTTAATTATATACTCTGCGGTTTGTTAGATTTAACTCTATAAAAGCACCATTTTCACTTCCAATACTTTGAAGGATCTTGGCCAGCTTTTATACAGTAGCCTTTATTAGTTAGCGCCCAACCGGAACGACAAGCATAACCTGTACCTACACGTTCATATCCAGGAGCAGCAACACACTTTCCATTCTCCAAGGTTTGACCTTTAAAAAGACAACAAACTTCTTTTTCTGTTACCTTTGTTACAATTTGAGGAGCACCAAAAAACACAGCAACAAACATACCCAGTGCGAAAAGTGCAGGCCAAGGCATTCTGCCAAATATTGCAAGTAAGCTTGAACCAATTATTACCACTGTAATCATTGGTCCACCTATTCCATGAACGTAACCTATTACATTACACATTACATCTGTTGCTCCATCAGCGTGTGCATCAAATGCATAGAAAACTATAAATAGAATTACAAGAAAATTTCTCATTGTTCTTTCAATAATCATGCCTGATTGTTTCTTATTTTAATAAAATTTCAGTAAATAGCTTTTTTCAAAAATTATGCTTAACCCAATCAATATTTATTTATTACTGCCTTTTTAATACTATAATTAACTCAGTTGATTTTTATCAAAATGCTAAACCATGGAACAATTCGAGAACTTTTACATCACCACGCCAGTATATTACGTAAACGATAAGCCGCATATTGGTCATGCATACACTTCTCTCTTGTGTGACGTGGTGGCAAGGTTCATGAAACTAGCTGGGAAAAATGTCAAATTTACCACTGGTACAGATGAACATGGACAAAAAATAGAAAAAGCAGCTAAAGCAAAGGAAATGCAGCCAAAAGAATTTACAGATGAAGTGAGCGTTTCATTTAAAGAATTGGCTAAGTTCATGAATTTTGAGTATGACGATTTTATTCGCACTACGGAGGAACGTCACAAAAAAGCAGTTATAGCTTTATGGAATAGACTTGAAGAGAGAGGGCAAATATATTTGGATTCCTATTCGGGTTGGTATTCAGTTCGTGATGAAGCATTTTATCAGGAGTCAGAGCTGATAGATGGCAAAGCACCAACAGGTGCTGAGGTCCAGTGGATAAAAGAAGAGAGTTACTTTTTTCGCTTATCAAACTGGCAAGAAAAATTACTGGAACTCTATAAAAATCAGCCAAGTTTTATCTTTCCTGAGAGCAGAAGAAATGAAGTGATATCGTTTGTAAGATCAGGGCTCATTGACCTCTCAATCTCTCGCACTAGTTTTAACTGGGGAATAAAAGTACCAGGTAATGACAAACACGTAATCTATGTCTGGATAGATGCATTAACCAATTATCTTACATCAATAGGTTTCCCTAGTACTGAAGGTGAGGAATATAAGAGGTTTTGGGCAGAACCAGAAACACAGATTCCAGTGTCAAGCACTGGAATGACACCAAACCAAGGGAAAACGCAGATTCCAGTGTCAAGCGCTGCAAACCTAGCTGACAACTCTTTCAACGTTCATGTAATCGGTAAAGACATATTGCGCTTTCATGCTGTATATTGGCCAGCGATTCTCCTTGCAGCAGACCTGCCACTGCCAAAACAAATTGCAGTTCATGGTTGGTGGTTGAACGAGGGAGAGAAAATATCCAAGTCCCTTGGTAATGTCATAGATCCAATTGGCCTCGCTCAAGAGTTTGGTGTTGATCAGCTACGCTATTTTCTCCTCAGGGAAGCAAGCTTCGGCCAAGATGGCAACTTTAGTAAGAAAAATATGATCAGCCGGATAAATTCAGAACTGGCAAACAACATAGGCAATTTAGTACAAAGAACAATTTCATTTTTACACAAGCAATGTTCTGGAATTGTACCAACAATCGATCAAAGCCTACTTAAAGGTGAAGAAAGTCTTCCAGGTTGCAAAGCTATACTCGATCAAGTGATGAATCACCTATCAAAGTATGAATTTAACCATATCATACTTCTAATCATCAACATCTCTTCTGAAGCAAATGCCTACATAGACAAAAGTGCACCCTGGACACTAAGCAAAACTGACAGAGAGCGCATGAATTTAGTAATTTACAAGTTACTGGAATATATCAGGATAATAGGCATTTTATTGCAGCCAATCGTTCCCAAGTCAGCAGAGATGATACTAAATCAACTGCAAATTCCGAAAGAACAACGAGATTTAAAATCTTTGTGCGACGCGTGCGTAAGTTCAGGCATAACATTGCCTAAACCTACGCCGGTTTTTTTGAGGGTTGATGCTAAAGAGGAGAAATAGTGTAAAAACTATTTCTCCTGGATGGGATTATCTTTAGTTAACGACGGTGCACACCGCTGTCTACATATTCAAGTTAGGTGGCAAGTGCCTTAGTTACTTTAGCACAATATGGTTTAGTAACATCAGCACCTATCACTACTACTTCAGTAATTGCCGACTTAACCTTTCCTAGGCTCCATGCAAACCAGCCTTGACCATTTTCTTCTTTAGTTGGCTGACTTTCTGGGCTAGAAATCTCAGTACCTTTTTCATCACCAGATTCTGCATCATAAAATACATCCTGATCCTCAGAAAGACTCATTAAATAACTTTTAGCAGCATCAACATTTAAATAATCAGGTTGCTTAGGAACGTTATCAATATTTAAATAATCCAAACTATTAGCTCGTTGCTTTTGCTCACTGGAAAGAACCTCAAGATTTAAATAATCCAAACGAGTTAGTTCTTGCATGCTAGGTTTAGATCCATCTTCACGCTTAAACTGCTCTTCCGGACTAGAAACCTTAGTACCATAAATCCTACTGTACAAGCTGCTTCCAACGCTGTTAAGTGCTCCTCTTACAGATGCAATTGACGCATCATAAGTATTTTTCAAGCCACCTCCAATACCACTAAGTGTTCCTTTTGTAGACTCAGTTGATGGCACATAATTATCGTAAGCATATTTGCCAGAATACAAGACACCATTAACTGCTTCTTTTGCAAACCAAACAGCGCTATTAACTGTTCCTTTTGCAAGCTGAACAGTGCCATCAGCAATTGCCACTTTTAATTTGTCTTCTTCTATCTTTTTATTTTTTTCAGCTAGTTGAGTTTTTTGCTCAGAACTTTTCTGCTTTTGAGTGCGTACTTGATCTTTTAACTTAGAATTTTCTTCCTCTTGAGCTTCTACTTTATTTTTTAACTTAGAATTTTCTTCCTCTTTAGCTTTTACTTCCGCTTCTTTTTTAGCTAGTTGAGTTTTTTGCCCAGAAATTGTTTGCTCTTGAGCTTTCATTTTATTTTTTAACTCAGAATTTGTTTTGTTCTCACTAATTGCTTGATACGAAAGTGCAATAGCTACAGCAGAAAATACAGCACCACCAATAATAAATGGAAGGCCAACACTTAATGCTGCAACTGGAGCTAAGAAACCAATATAAGGAGCTGCAGCAAACACTCCAGATGCTAATAAAGTTAAAGCAGCCAGAGTTCCAGCTATATAATAGGGTACATTGTTTTTATTCATCATCTCACGTATTATAAAATATAATACCATTATAAAAGGATTTTTAAGAAGTTGTCAAGCTATCTTTACATAAAAAAAATAATTGATAAACTTGGGAACAAGAAGATTGCTGTCAAGCTATGAACTATGCCTTTCCGTGTAATCTTTAAATGCACCTCTGTTAGAGTCAAAATATAGCTTCACACTGCCAATTGGCCCGTTCCTCTGCTTTGCAATAACAAGCTCTGCAATATTTCTAATTTTCTCCATTTTCTCTTGCCATTCCCGATGTTTATTGTTTCCTTCACTTGGTTGCTTTCTCAATTCGTAGTATTCTTCTCTATAGAGAAACATTACTATATCTGCGTCTTGCTCTATGCTCCCTGAATCACGTAAATCAGAAAGTTGTGGTTTTTTATCATCCCTCTGCTCAACAGAACGAGAGAGCTGAGATAGTGCAACAATGGGAATATTTAGCTCCTTTGCAATTGCTTTCAAACCCTGCGTCACTTCCGAGATTTCTTGCACTCTATTTTCATTACTCCTTTTTGTTGTTCCTCTGATTAGCTGCAAATAATCAATGAATACCACTTCTACATTATATAATTGATACAGCAAGCGTATTCTGGTGCGAAGGGCACTAATTGATAGCGCAGGGGTGTCATCTATGATGAAAGGCAGTTCAGATAATTCTGTACTAGTATTGATAAATTCATGCAATTCAAAATCACTAATTCTCCCGGTTAATGCCTTATAATAACTAATCCCTGAATCTATAGTGATCAGCCTTGCAGTTAATTGCTCTGCTGACATTTCAAGCGAGAAAAACGCTACATAGTGTTGCTTATCTGCTCTTTTTTGCAACATCTTACAAGCATTAAGTGCGATGTTTAGCGCCAATGCTGTTTTACCCATAGAAGGCCTTGCAGCTAAAATTAATAAATCAGATTTTTGTAGACCACCAAGAAGCTGATTTAGATCTTGAAGTCCGGTTGTAACGCCTAGCGCTTCTGGATTATTTTTCAGTGTGCTGATCTTCTCAACTACATCTTTAATTGAACTTGCAAGTTTTATATATGTTTTCTCACCTTGTTTTTTTACTGCCAAATTGAACAATTTTGTCATTGCTTGTTCAATTTGCGCCTGTGCAGGATTTTCAATATCGTAGTTGTAGCTATCACCAACTATTTCTTGCCCGAGCTTGATTAAACATCTCCTTAAGTAAGTATCACGGATTATTCTAGTCAAACTATAAATATCAAGTGCAATACTTGCCTTCGCTGCAAGCTTTGCTAAGTACTCTACCCCGCCACACTCGGTAAACGCTTGGTCGTTCTCAAAAAACATTTTGAGGCTCAGTTCATTGGCAACTATACCGTGTTTCCTGGTTTTAGATATTTGCGTAAAAATACTTTGATGCAGTGGATCATAGAAATTTTCTGCTGTAATTGTGTCTTCAACTGCATCACAGATTCTATTATCACGAATCATTGCACCAATAAGCATCTGTTCAGCTTCTAAATTATGCGGTAATTTACATATTTCCTTATCTACACTTCTTGAACTGAGGAGATTGGCTAATTCATTCATTTTAAGTTTTGAGAGTAACTGTTGATTATTGTAGAATATTTAGTCCTCATTTGAAAGATGTAAAGGCAAAAAAATTTGACTAATTCCGTGTTGCCTATAGCATTAAAACTTAATGCCCCTGTGGTGGAATGGTAGACACGGCAGACTCAAAATCTGTTGCTTGCAAAAGCATGCTGGTTCAAGTCCGGCCAGGGGCACGTTAAATATTGGAAAGTATATATATGTTACATAAATTTTTTAATCGTTTATTTTCTATTTTTTCTTCTATAAATGTTATTCAAAAGGTAAAGAAAGATGAAAATGGGATATGTTATGTAACGGGCCTCAGGCGCTATATATCAGTATTGCTTGATTTAATTATTATCGTTTTGTTCTTGCAGTTTTGCAGCCAAGCCTTTAATCAGCTCTTTACAAACTCAGAGGATAGCAAAATATTCAGCCAAGTTGCTGCAAAATCCCCAATGCAAGTGCCACTTTCTATAGAAGAAAAGGCAATGCAGAGTAGACTTGTAAAATTAATGATTCTAAATCAAATAGTCCAGTTTATTATGCTCTTTTGCTATGTAATATATATGTGGGTAAAGTTTGCTACTACACCTGGAAAACTATTATTTGGGCTTAGAGTTGTGGATGCACAAACTTTCGAAAAGATGACCCTAAAACAAGCAACAAAGAGATTTTTTTCCTTTATATTGTCAGTTGCACCATTGTTCTTGGGCTTTTTATGGTCAAATTTCAACAAACGCTGTCAAACTTGGCACGATAAGATCGCAGGCACAGTGGTTGTCACGAGTAAAAGCCTTAGAAGGCAGAGCTAAAAACTACTTGACACCCTTCGCCAGCCCCTTTATCATGATAGTGAAGGTATTCAGTTATCTTCATCTGTGCAGATTAAACAGCAAGAAAACAACGTAGTTGGCGTCTTATTTTTAATTTTTTGCACTATGTGCACCTTATGTCTTCACAACATTTCTGGGTTTTTACCTATATAAGCTGAAACGCGCTTATAAGTCGTTTAAGACAGTATAGTACGCCAATTTGCAGGATTAGAGAGTGACAACTAGCTAACGCGGGGTTTCTTTTGCCTTTTTTTCTGCTTAGTAAATTTCTTAAACATTTAAACTAAGGTGAGTTGCGTTTAAAAGCAGCTAAATTGCAGTGTTTAAGATTTAAAAAACGCCAAATACTGAAAATAGACAATGACTAGGGCTTCTTTTGCCTTTTTTTTCATTTGGTAAATTTCTTAATGTTTGTAGCTAAACGACAACCGTCATCCCTGTAAAGATCAAGTATCCCGCTACTTGTTAGCGGGACCTAGAGATACCGCGAATGAATCGCGGTATGACGGTTCACGGTGGCATGACGGTTAAGTAATTCGTCATCCCGCTACTTGTTAGCGGGATCTCTTGTTAGCGGATGAGATACCGCGAATGAATCGCGGTATGACGGTCTGCGGCGGTATGATGGTCTGCGGCGGTATGATGGTCTGCGGCGGTATGACGTAGAGCTCGCGTCAGCTACTTTCATGACACCATTTGCTGTCTTTAAAAATGAATGTTCTTACAATTGTGCGTCATGCGCTTTATTAAATATTTTACTTAAAAATCTAATTTCTTATTATACAAGAGATAAGCAATTCATTGATGATGAAAAATTACAAAAAGGGGCATAGAAAGCGCCTAAGAGAGAAAATTATTTTAGATAATGGACAATCATTACTTGATTATGAAGTTTTAGAGCACATTTTATATTCAGCATATAGTAGAATTGATGTAAAACCGGTGGCAAAGAGTTTGATAGAAAGTTTTGGCAGCTTAAATAAAGTTTTTAATGCTGACCTGGAAGCGCTGCAAAACGTTGATGATGTCAGCAATGCAGCGATATCTGCCATCTTTTGTGTAAAACAAGCCTTTGTTCGTTCTGCAAGAGAAGAAATAAAAAACCTGCCTGTAATCGATAACTGGGAAAAATTGCTTGATTATTTAAGAATAAGTATAGGAAGCCTCAATAAGGAAAATTTTCGTGTCATCTATATGAATAAAAAGTATCGTCTAATAGCGGAAGACTTGCAAAATATTGGTACAGTAGATCAAACTCCTCTTTATGTCAGAGAGATCATCAAGCGCGCACTTTTGATTGGTTCAACATCCATTGTAATATCTCACAATCATCCAAGCGGAGATACACAACCTTCAAATAGCGATATATCTCTCACTAGACAACTAGCAGAAGCTTGCCAAAGTATAGGAATAGAATTAATAGATCACATTATTATTACATTCAGTAGCTATTTTAGTTTCAAGGAAAATAGGTTGTTGTGAAAGCCTTTATAGCTACAGTAACTTAGATTTACCGACAATCGTCATTCCGCTACGTGTTAACGGCTAAGAGA
This sequence comes from Wolbachia endosymbiont (group A) of Opomyza germinationis, assembly GCF_964264765.1. Lineage (NCBI taxonomy): Bacteria > Pseudomonadati > Pseudomonadota > Alphaproteobacteria > Rickettsiales > Anaplasmataceae > Wolbachia > Wolbachia endosymbiont (group A) of Opomyza germinationis. The sequence goes on along the minus strand of NZ_OZ183482.1, from coordinate 444,562 downwards.
TACCGCGAATGAATCGCGGTATGACGTAGATTGCTGTCATCCCGCTGCTTGTTAGCGGCTGAGATACCGCCGCGGTATAGTAACTCGTCATCCCGCTACGTGTTAGCGGGATCTATCTGCGGCGGCATGACGGTAAGTTTTATTGTGGTATGATGGTGTAGTATAATGTTGGTAAACCTCAGTTACTTTAGCTATAAACGATTAAGATGAAGTTATCATATATCTATATACTTACAAATAAAGCTAATAGCACATTATATATTGGTGTAACTGCAAATTTGATCAAGAGGATTTGGGAACACAAAAACAAAATTGTTTCAGGTTTTACATCAAGATATAATGTAAATAAACTTGTATATTTTGAAGAGTTTGAAGATATAAGTTTAGCTATTGCAAGAGAAAGGCGCCTGAAAGAATGGCCAAGGCAGTGGAAAATTAATTTGATCAATCAAAAGAATCCTAGCTGGATTGACTTATATTACTTAGCTTTAAGATAGCTATGCTGAGATCCCGCTAACACGTAGCGGGATGACGAGAAAGGAGCAGCAGGATAACGGTTGAGTAATTCGTCATCCCGCTACTTGTTAGTGGCTGAGATACCGCGGCGGTATGACGGTTTGCGGTGGTATGACAGTTAAGTAATTCGTCATCCCGCTACTTGTTAGCGGGATCTATCCGCAGCGGTATGACGTAGGACTGCTGTCATTCCGCTACGTGTTAGCGGCTGAGATACCGCGAATGAATCGCGGTATGACGGTCTGCGGCGGTATGACGGTTCGCGGTGGTATGACGTAGTAGCTATTTCTTGCAATCAAGTTTCGTTAAAAGTCAGATTGAATGGTTAAATCTTCCACCCAAATAACCACGCACTCTACTTGCTTGTTTGGATATATTTCTTGTACTAAGGTTTTATAGATTAACATCTGTTTTTTTATTTCATTTAATAAGGAAACAGAAACGTTACGGTGTGATTTGTAGTCAATTATGATTGCTTTATCTTGCGTTATGCATAGCCTATCTAGTCGTACTAATACTGACTTGCCATCAATTGTTCCACTCAGTGTAATCTCTGATTTGCCTTCCAAGTCAAACAAATAGCCATATTTTTCATTAAAGGCTAATATTTTACTGTAAATTTCATCCTTATCTTCGCTGATGTTATCAAGGTATTTTCTGACCCAATTTTTTCTCCTTTCTTTTTCTATCTTGGGCATATACTGCAATATGCTGTGAATAATCAGGCCTCTTGCATAACCATCTGTCATCCAAGTAGCTGACACTGGGATCCATTCTGCTCCTTCTTTTTCACTGGATTCCAGCGTCACGCGCTGGGATGACACCGAAGAGTGGGCTAAAGCTGGTGGAAGGGAAATGACCGGAACGTCAAAATAATCACGTTTTTTATAAATGTAAGGGTAGTTTGCATTCACGCATAATACTTCAACTTTTTCTTTAAATATTGGCTGTAAATCCCTTTGTTTCTTTTCATATGGCTCTCCGTACTTAGTGATTAGATCATACCAAGAGCCCTTTTGCACTGGCTCTTTACTTAAGATGTATAACTCATCTTCAGCACGCGTGAGTGCTACGTATAATAAACGCAAATATTCATTATAATCCTCTAGTTTTTTCTCTCTTTTTACTTGATCGCAATAAGCGTTGTTGTTTTTTCCACACCAAAATGGCACTTCTGTTCCATCAAAGATAATGCTTTCACTGTTTCTTGGCACTGTGTTTGTATCAACCAAAAATACTATGGGAGCTTGCAGACCTTTTGATTTGTGAATTGTCATTATTCGCACAGCATTGCGTTCTGATTGCATATCATTCTTAATCTCCGGATTATTCTCCTTGATCCATTGAACAAACGCTTGAAGAGATGGGTTTTCAAATTGCAACACGAGGTTCATAAATTCGTCTAGAACCTCAAAGCACTCAAGACCTAGCCTTGCAGCAAATTTCTTCTTACCTGTACGCAATATATGTGTAAATAGTGCAAGAGGAGACTCTATGCGAGATAAGTTAATGAGATAGTTTAATTCACTATAGATAACCACAGAATAATCCTGAATTCTTTCCCATAGTGAATGCTCTTTACGGTCGTATGCAATGTTAAATAAATCATCCTCGGTGAAATTAAATAGCGGTGATTTTAAAGCATTTGCAAGAGCTAAATCATTTGCCTGGAGGAGTAAAAATTCGGCCAAAGCTATTAAGTCCTGCACGGCTATATAGTCCATAATTCTAAAATAATCCCGGCCTACAACTGGCACGTTTGCTTTTTTAAGTTCGCTTATTATGTAATCAACTAATACGTTTCGTTGCCGTACCAAAATCATAATGTCTCTTGGCTCTATATGGCGATCTTTAGCGACTAAAATTCGCCCTTCATTTAACCAATTGTGAATTCTGTTGGCTATTGTTTGAGCAAGTAATCGGTCTGCTATTATATAATTTTCCCTGCATGTCAGAGGAATTTGTAAAGCTTGCTGTTCTTTCTCTTTGCGCCTTGGTAACGCTGGCCAAATTTCAATATATCCTTGGTCATTTTCTCTATGTGGAACATGTTTTATTTCATTATCATTAAAAGATATTTCTGCGCGGAAGTTATTAAATATTCTATCTACAAGCATCAAAACTTCTGGAGTTGAGCGAAATGACTTTTCAAGTTGGCATGATATCCAATCTCTACCACCAGTTTTCGTATGAAAGTATTGTTGCATATAGTTGAATAGATGGGGATTTGCTCCTTGAAATCTGTATATGGATTGTTTTACGTCACCAACAACAAATAAGGTTCGCTTTTCATCATTACCGGCAAAAAATTCATCGCAGAGATTTGTTATAATTTTCCACTGGCTGATGCTATTGTCTTGTGCCTCGTCAACAAGGATGTGATCTATTTTTTGATCCAAGTTAAACAATATCCAATCTTTATAGTTTGGATTGCTAAGAAGATTTGTTGCTAAGTTGATTATATCATTGTAGTCAAGCAGTGCATTTTTTGATTTTTCACTATTATACAAATCAACATATACTTTAAATACACCAAGTAAGCTACTGGTTCTCTTGAATATTTGATAAGAGTTCATGTCTCTTATATGGGTAAATACTACATTCTGAACGCTCTCTATTATTTGCTCTGCATCTTTGAATTTCTCCAAAATACTTTTTGTTGCAATGGATGATATGCTCTTTTTTTCGTGCGATTCTGATTTTAAAAAGACCTTGGCTAGGTTTTCTACTTTAGTGTCATTCCAGCGCGTGACGCTGGTTCTTTTCTTCTGGATCCCAGCTGGGATGACAGTAGAATAAAGTATTTCACTATAACTCTGATCTCTTTTACTGCCTTCACTTAATATCTCGGCTAGTCTTTCCACGTGCTCAATTGTTTCACTCTGTAAGTCATGAATTTCATCTGGGGCGCTCAATTTATCTTTGATATATTTCGAATCATTTGCTGACGCTGATCTTTTTACACATAAAGTATAAAGCAAATCGCGTAGTTTATTTTCATCAATTTCAGTTGCAATAAGGTTGATATCATCCTGCACAGTTTCGTTATGAAGCACTTTATTGAATATGATGGAATGTAATTCTTTGCATTCGCTCAGCGTGCAATTTGGAGCAATGCCAGCTTCTATAGGAAAGCTGGAGATTAATTTGTAACAGAAAGCGTGTATGGTTTGTATAGTTAGACCAAGATTTTCCAGTTCAGAGAAAAGCCTTCTTGCTCTTGTTAAATAATCTTTATTTTTTCTGGATCCCAGTGTCACGCACTGGGATGACATTGGAAAGAAATCTAGTTGTTCTAGATCTGCTGCCAACACACTATCTGAACATATTGCCCACTTACTGAGTATGCTGTGAATGCGATTCTCCATTTCGTTTGCTGCAGCATTGGTGAATGTTAAGCAAAGAATATTTCTTTTGTTTTCTAATAAAAGTCTCAATACTCTGTCTATTAAGATTTTTGTTTTGCCTGTACCAGCGGACGCATTTACCCACACAGAGAAATTAGGATTTATGGCATTTGATCTCATCAGAAGTGCGAGAACCTTATAAAAGTTGACTAGAATAGCATTATACATATAATGTAAAAATAGTGTTAGTGAAGATATATAATGAAAAGTTTTTGTGTAAAGGCGCCTGCAAAAATCAATCTTTTTTTGCATGTTGTAGACAAAAAAGAAACAGGGTATCACTTGATTGAAGGTTTATTTGTCTTTGCTAATCTCTCTAATTTTTTGGAAATAAAAGTAGGTGAGAAGGATTCTAGATACGATAACTCTACAGTTGAATTTATAAACTCCGAGTCTAAAATAAATAACCAATATAACACTGTAATGAAAGCGGTTAATCTGCTGCTTAGGCATGCTCCTGTACGCACTAAAGTCACTGTAAAGGTTGTAAAAAACATACCAATTACTGCAGGACTTGGTAGCGGATCCTCAGATGCTGGAGCTGTGGTACGTACGCTAGGGAAGCTGTGGGAGATTGATAGGACGATTTTAAATGAAATAGCCTTAAACGTTGGTGCTGATGTTCCCGCAAGCGTAGATAGCAAGCCAGTTTTTGTTAGAGGTATTGGCGAAGAATTATGCCACATTAAAAAATTCTCTTTACCTACAAATGTGGTGCTTGTGAAACCGAAAAAAAGGTTTTTGAGTACACCAGAGGTATTTTCCAAACATGAAGGAAAATTTTCTGAGCCAATTAAATGGAGCGATGACGCTGAAAAGGATTTGTTGAAGTTTCTTAAAGAGACGAGAAACGATCTTCAAGAAATAGCAATAAGCTTTGTACCTGAAATTAAGGATGTGATATCAACACTTAAGTCACAAGAAGGCTCTATACTTTCTCGCATGTCAGGCAGTGGTGTATCATGCTTTGGAATATTCGATAGTGAGGAAAATGCAAAAGCTGCTGCAGTTAATATCGGAAAAAAGCAACCAGAATGGTGGGTATGCAACACTCAATTAATAGTTTGACTTATGGATATAACTCCCTTAATTTCCGAGAATAAAAATCTTATAAATGGTTACAGGGAAGGAAAATTTTTGGTAAACAATCAAGAATATTGCGGCTCAATTATAATTTTTTCTGAAAAGGTGATAAAATTGAAAGAAAGTGATATAAACAGCAAGGAGTATTTTGAATCTTTTTTAACAGAGGAAATAGAAATTTTGTTAATAGGTACTGGTAAAACACGCAATATACTAAGTTCTTCAGTGAAGTCCTATCTTATGGAACAAAAAGGTTTAAATTTTGAATTTATGACAACAGGTTCTGCATGCAGAACCCATAATATTCTGATATCCGAAGATAGATTTGTTGTCAGTTATCTAATAGCCATATAGCATGCTTACCCAGGACTTTTTCATCAACAGTCTAGTTGCAGTAGTTGTAATTAGCCTAGTAACAGGCGCTTTAGGATCGTTTATGATATGGCAAAGGTTATCTTATCTTGGTGATAGTTTGTCCCATTCTTCGTTGCTTGGTGTTGCACTTGCTTTAATCTTTAAGATTAGCCCATCGCTTAGCATAATGCTCATTGCAATTACATTTGCTATACTACTTTCTCTTAATTTTAACAGATTATATTCTGCTGATACGATATTGAACATTGTTACCAATGTAGTTTTATCATCGAGTTTAATACTTATGTCTTTTCTTCCATCTGGCAATAATAGTATTATTAGCTCACTGTTTGGTGATATATTAACGCTCGATCAAAGTGATATAGTATTGATTTTTTTAACCTCTGCAGTAGTTACTTTGATATTAATATTTAGATGGCGTTATTGGTTAATGATTTCAATTAATCAAGATTTAGCAGTAGTTGAAAAAATTAATGTTACCTTTGTTAGACTAGAATTTTTAATCACTCTTGCTATATTTATAGCAATTGCTGCCCAACTAATAGGAATATTACTCATTGCTGCATTTTTGCTAATACCAGCAGCATCTGCAAGGCTCATTTCGAAAACTCCAATGCAGATGATTATTGTTGCAACAGTTTTTTCTGTGATCTCTGGGATATCAGGTCTCATGTTATCTGCAAGTTTTGATTTGTTAACTGGACCTGCAATTATACTTGTTGCAGCGGTATATTTAATTATCGCTTATTTTATAAGGCTAGTATTAAGCAGGTTGGCTTAATTTTGATCTCGAATGTTAATAATTTTGTAATATACTCATTATAAAACATCACTATCTTAGCACAAAATAGTTTTTGCTATACTATTATTTATATGCTAATGATAAGTTGTTAATTTTATGGAGTAAGCAATATGAGCGAAGAAGGATTTTTTTCCAAATATATATCTCAACCTGTGAAAAAATTTTATAATTATATTACAGGAAAAACAGAAGAGTCAGATGATGTAGCAGGTGATGTGCATAATATTGCACAAGGAGACTCAGAGTCTTTGGATACTCATGTACAGTCAAATGAGAATGATATCATATAGATAGCATGAGGGTCACACCATCCAAAGTTAAAAAATTCCTAGAGAAACCTGATGCTTTACGTGGTGTGTTAATTCATGGAAGTGATAACAGTAGGGTTGATTTTTATGTACAAGAAATAATTGCTAATTTGGGTGAGTATTCAGTTCAGGTGATGGATTTTGCAATAGTGAATAAGTCACCCAGTTTACTGTTTTCTGAATTGGCAAACGTTTCGATGTTTACCAGCAAAAAATTAATTAAGCTGATAAATGTGAGTGGAGGTATATCCAAGGAGTTAAAAAATGTATTGGATTATAACGCAAGTGGTCATTATGTAATGATGGTAGCAAATGATCTTCCATATAATTCTGCGACTAAAAGTTATATGGAGAGTTCAAAAATTTTTGGTGTGATTGCTTGCTATAAGGACAGCAACAGCAATCTTTATGACATTATATCAAGTTACTTAAAACAAAATGATATAAAATGCACAAATGAGATAATCTACCATTTGCAATCTTACTTTAATCATAGCAAGCTGCCTATATGTTCAGAACTTGAGAAGTTAGTTTTATACTTAGGGGAGAGAAAAGACCTAAAACTTACTGATATAGAATTATGCTTTTCAACTTCCGGCAACGACTATGCTACACTTGATGATCTATGCTCTGCCATAGCAAGTAAAGATATGTCGCGTTTCATTAGAATTTCTGATGCATTGATATCGCAAGAAAATTTTTCACCGATAGCACTAATTCGCATTATATCAAATTATTTCCTACGCCTTGAAAACGTTTTGCTGTCAGTGCAAGGTGGAATGAGTGAGCAGGCTGCGATTGATCAGCTAAGCCCTCCATTGTTTTTTAAACAATTGCAGAGTTTTAAATCTCATTTGAAAAGTTTGCAACTTTCAGAACTTAAGAAGATCTTGGAAAAATTGATAAGCTTAGAAGTTACCTGTAAAAAAACTGATTTAGATCATAAAATGATTTTTCAACATGCACTGACAGGTAGCTGACTACTCGGATCCAGCCTTTCTTATAATTTCATCAAAATGTTGTATTTTAACATAAAATAGCTGCTTTTATGCCTACCAAAATTCATTCTTTAGTGTGTGTCTCATAAGTATTCTTTGCTAATAGGATATTTTCGAATATAATTGAATATAACTAGATAAAAATACAGATATGTTTGACATTTCAAAAATTGTAATAACACCTGAAATGTTAAAATTAGTTGCTGAAATTGATGAATTTAAAGGAGCATGGCAATTGTTTGGTAATTTAGCTCCAGAACGTTTACAAATGCTCAAGAAAATTGCAACAATTGAAAGTATTGGTTCTTCTACTCGTATTGAAGGGGCAAGATTATCAGACCGTGAAGTTGAGCAATTACTATCCAAACTTGATACACGCTCATTTCGTTCTCTAGATGAACGAGAAATAGCCGGATATGCGTATGTGTGTGAAGAAGTATTTCAAAACTTTAACAAGATGCCATTTACAGAAAACACTATAAAACAGTTTCACATCTGGCTTTTACAATTTTCATATAAAGATCAAAGGCACATGGGAGAATATAAAAAATTCCCCAATCATGTTGAAGCGTTTGATGAATCTGGAAAAAGCTTGGGCATAGTTTTTGAAACAGCCTCTCCATTTGAGACAGCAACACAAATGCAAGAACTTATTTATTGGACTAGCCAGCAATTAGAGGTGAAATCGTTACACCCTCTATTAATTATTGGCATTTTTATAGTTACTTTTTTAGCTATTCATCCCTTCCAGGATGGAAATGGCAGATTATCACGCATTCTCACAACTTTCTTGTTACTAAAGTTAGGGTATATCTATGTACCTTACAGTTCCCTTGAAAGTATAATTGAAAGTAATAAGGAGAGTTACTACTTAGCTTTGCGTCGTACTCAACAATCCTTGAAGACGAGCAGCTATGATTTTAATCCATGGCTTATATTCTTTTTAAGGTCACTACAAAAGCAAAAATTTCATCTTGAACAAAAGGTGTCACATGAAAAAGTGTTAAATCTCTATTTACCACCACTTTCTGCTAAAGTATTAGCACTACTCAGCAAACATGGACGTCTTACAATTAAGGATTTGGAAAATATTACTAAAGCAAACTGCAATACCTTAAAGAAGCACGTATCTAATCTCGTAAAGAGTAATCACATCACTCAGCATGGAAAAGGCAAAGCAACCTGGTATGTAATATAGAGCTCAATAGGATATGTATTCATTTTGAATTGTTAAATTATTCAGCTATAGAATATAGATCACAGCTGTACAAACATTGTAGTTTGAGCCCACTAGATCCCAGTGCCCTATTCTTGTCATCCCAGTGCCCAGACACTGGGATCTCATTTTACTTTATAATGATGTCATGAAAGTAGCTGACACTGGGATCCAGAAAACTTAATTTCAACCAAATAATAAAGGCTAGATCCCAGTGTCACGCACTGGGATGACAAAAAAAGGAGCACTGGAATGACAGTAGTCCTACGTCATACCGCGATTCATTCGCGGTATCTTTTAGCATAGATCCCGCTAACAAGTAGCGGGATGACGGTTGTCAGGGTGTCATCCCAGTGCCCAGACACTGAGATCCAGAAAAGTTTGCTTGTAAGCAAGCAAACTAGCATAGAAAAACGTTTTCGATGAGATTGCAGAAAGGCTAGATTCCAGACTGGAATGACATCGTTCACTATGTACCATATTGCAATAGTTGTGGTCAAGGCACTGGGATCTGAAATTGCAGTGTTCGTACAGCTATAGAATATAGATCAGAAGTGACAGAGCTTAAAAAAAGGCCTAACATTCTTAATAAACGTAAAAAGCTTTATGAAAATCAGAGTTGGAGTAATAGGCTGCTTAGGCAGAATGGGCAAAAAAATACTCAATGAATTAATTACAAATACCAAAGTGGAAATAGCAGGTGCTGTTGCCCGTTCAGGTAGTAAGTACATAGATTCAGATATTGGACCAATTATAGCCAATCTAGGAATTAAAGTTACAAGTTCTATTAGTGGCATATTTGAGTCATCTGACGTTGTAATAGATTTTACAACTAAAGAATGTATGTTAGACTGCCTTAAAGCAGCTGTAAAATTTAAAACACCGCTGGTTAGTGGCACAACTGGAATAGAAGGTGTCGATTTGAAAGAATATGCTGCTGAAGTTCCAATATTATGGTCAGCAAATATGAGTGTTGGGGTTAATGTGTTGCTGAAATTGGTAAAAAAAGCTGCTGAGCTTTTAGGTAATGAATATGACGTTGAGATTTGGGAAATGCATCATAACTTAAAAAAGGATTCACCATCTGGAACAGCTATAGAACTTGGCAAAACAATTGCTAACGCTTCAAAAGTGGATTTTCAGTCCAATCAATATTTACATAGTGGTTCAAACATAAGGAAAAAGGGGGGAATAGGTTTTGCAGTATCTCGTGGAGGTGGAGTAATAGGAGATCACAGCGTGATGTTTGTTAATTCTGATGAACGGATAGAACTAAACCACAAAGCAATTGATCGCACAACATTTGCTAGAGGAGCTGTTCAAGCAGCAGTATGGCTATACGAAAATAAAAGAGAAATTCCGGGGCTCTATTCAATGCAGGATGTGATATGAGCAATACACGTGCCTCTGTTAAAGATTTAAATCTCTGGTACGGCTCTAAGCAAGTTTTATTCGATATAAATTTGAATATTTATAAAAGAAAAGTTACTACTTTTATCGGACCATCCGGGTGCGGTAAATCAACATTTTTGCGTTGTTTTAATCGTATGAATGACTATGTACCAGGTTGCAAAACTGTTGGTGAATTAGATATCGATGGGCTGGGTGATATATATTCACGCGATATGGATGTTGTACTACTTAGAGCAAAAGTTGGTATGGTATTTCAAAAGCCAAATCCTTTTCCAAAATCAATATATGATAATGTTGCTTGTGGGCCAAAATTGCATGGTATGGCGAAGGATAAGCAAAAATTGAATGAGATGGTGGAAAATAGTTTAACCAAGGTTGGTTTATGGGAAGAATTGAAGGACAGATTGCAAGATAGCGCACTCAATTTATCCGGTGGCCAACAACAGAGGCTATGCATCGCTCGCGCAATTGCAGTGAAGCCAACTATTTTATTAATGGATGAACCGTGCTCTGCTCTTGATCCAATGGCAACCAATGCAATCGAAAATCTTATACAAGAGCTAAAATTAAGATTTACTATAATTATGGTGACTCATTCAATGAAGCAAGCTAAAAAGTTATCTGATAGTGTAATTTTCTTTCATAATGGCAGAATTGTTGAGTCTGGAAGCACTCAAGAAATATTCGAAAATGCTCAATCTCCCTTAACAAAGGAGTATATCCTGGATCATTAAATTTCTGACCTTACCCAGAAAAAGTGGAGAGAAAGAAAAGAGTTTTTTTGGGTAAAATAAAATTTTGGAGGATTAGAAATGGTAAGAGAATATACGGCAGAATTCAAATTGGAAGCTGTTAAGCTGGCAAATGAACAAAGAAAGGTAGGTCAACCAGTTGCAAAAGTAGCAAGAGATCTAGGAATAAGGGATAGTGTATTAGGAAAATGGATGAAGAAATATAACGAAAAAAAGTCAGCGGCAAATGCATTTCCAGGTAGAGGTAACATGGCTCCTTACGACAAAGAGAGGTTTGATTTACAAAGCAAGAGTAACAAGGGAAAGAGACATTTAAAAAAAAGCCCTGGCCAGTCAAAAAGAGTAAAATATTTTTTTATATAGTAACTGCTATAAAGTACAGGAATTATGTAGGATTTTCTGCTAGTGGCTACTATAAGTGGACCACAAGAAAAATAAGCAGTAGAGAATCAGCAAATAAAGAGCTACTCGAAGCTATTCAAAAAATATATCAAGTTTCTAAATGTAGATATGGAGCTCCTAAAATTCATGCTGAATTGAAGGCTTTGGGTAAAAGTTGCAATTTGAAAACGGTGCAAAGTATTATGCAGAAAAATGACATCAGGGCTATACTGAGAAGAAAGTTTAAAATTAAAAAACAACAAACAGATAATAGAGCTGTAGCTCCCAATATACTAGATCAAAACTTTATTGTTGATCAACCAAATAAAGTATGGGATTACTTACATCAAAACCAAGGAGGGATGGCTATATTTGGCAGCAATAATTCTCACGTATGGTAGTTAATGAGTAGTGCAATAAATAAACAATTGGTTATGAACTCTTTATTAATGGCCATTAATAGGCGTAAACCTGTTAAAAATCTACTGCTGCACAGTGACCAAGGTTCACAATATACTGCGCAAGGGTATCAATATCTCTTAGCTGTAAAGAATATAGATGAGTAATAAAGGCTGTTGTTACGACAATTCTGTTGCAGAAAGCTTCTTTAGCTCATTGAAAAGAGAAATACTTATTGATACTTCACAACACTCTGCTCAACAAACTAGAACTGCAATATTTGAATACATAGAAATTTTTTATAACAAACAACGTCACTATTAACTATTGCATTCCAGAACAATTTGATGCATCATTCTTTTTGTAAAAAACATTCCACACTTTCTCTCCACTTTTTCTGGGTAAGGTCACTTTTCCACTGATCATATTTAATCGCCATAACTTTACTCCTACTTTAACAATATTTTAATTATCATATATTATGGCAAGAAAGTCAACCCTACCTAATTTTGCTTAGTAAGCACACTAACTATGAAACAATCTATATTACCATCAAAAACAGAATTTATATTGCCCACTTCATGTCCGGTTCTTAAATCCTTCACCATTTGATATGGATGCATAACGTACGATCTGATCTGATTGCCCCAGCCTATATCGCATTTTTTACCATATTCTTCAGCCATTTTCTGTTCTTTTTTTTCCAGTTCAATTTGGTATAAACGTCCTTTAAGTAATTTTAACGCCTCATCTTTATTTCTGTGTTGAGAACGACCATTTTGGCATTGAACTACAACACCAGTTGGAATATGCGTAATGCGTACCGCACTTTCAGTCTTGTTCACATGCTGACCGCCTGCTCCGGAAGCACGATAGGTGTCGATCTTTAGATCCTTTTCATCCACAGCAATATCAATTGAATCTTCTATCACTGGAGTTACTCCTACACTTGCAAAACTGGTATGACGTTTACCATTTGCATCAAATGGCGATATTCTAACCAGCCTGTGAATTCCACTTTCACTTTTTGCCCACCCATAAGCTTTTTCTCCAACGATTTTTATCATTGCAGACTTTATACCAACTGACTCTCCTTCTAATTTTTCTACAACTTCAACTTTAAAGTTGTGATAAATTTCTGCCCACCTTATATACATGCGCATCAGCATTTCAGCCCAATCATTGCTCTCGGTTCCGCCAGCTCCTGAGTGGATTTCTAAAAAGCAGTTATTATTATCTGCTTCACCAGTAAATAAGGACTCTGTTTCTTTATACTTGATTAATTTCTCTAGCTTAGCTAATTCATTTTCAACTTCAGAGAAAAATTCTTCATCATTTTCATCAATAGCAGACTTCATTAAGCTGATGGCATCGTTGTAATCGCTTTCCAGCTTTAAAAACGACTCTACGTCATTCTTAATTTTAGAACGTTCTTTTAAAACTTCTTGTGCTTTTTGGTTATCTTGCCATAGGTCATCATTCGACGCTTGGGAGTCAAGCTCTTCAAGACGCAACTTTAATTTTTCTATGTCAAAGACACCTCCTGATAAGAGAAATACTTTTATTTAAGCTTTGAAAGTGTTCAAGAATTTCTGGATAAGTTTTCATTATACTTTAGATTTTAATATATTTACTATCAATAACAATAACAGTAAACAAAATAGAAATTTAACCATATGATAGCTAATTTAAATAATTTCATTATACTTTAATGTTTAAGGAAATCAAGCGCGTATATTTATTAAAAAACAAGGTAAAGTAATGAATATTGAAATAAGTTCCCATTATGGTTTAGACAAAAAGGCTATTGATGACTTAATAGAGTCACTTGATAACGAGGAGCTAGAGAATGTTCGTAATATTGTAAAAACGATAGACAGTGTTCAGTTAGCTTATTTTTTATCTACTTCGATCAGTGATCACAGGGAGAAATTAGTTAATATCCTCGATCAACATTTGTTAAGTGATGCCCTAGTGCATGTAGTGCCAGATTTACAAATAGAGATCATAGAAACATTGGGAATAGAAAATACAGCAAAGTTACTAATGCTCCTTGATGTAGAAGATATAGTAACCATAGTGAAAGATTTAGATAGAAAGTCTGTAGAAAATATACTTTACTATTTGCCCAGCAAAACTCAGAAATCGGTAGAGGAGTTGCTATCATATCCAGAAGAAAGTGCAGGAAGGTTAATACATAAAGATATGGTTATAGCTCCATATTATTGGACAATAAATCAACTGACAGAATTTGTGTGCAACTATAAAAAAATACCAGAAAAATTTCACCAGATATTCATTATCAACTCAAAATTAGAGCCTATAGGCAGTGTTAATTTAAATAAGGTAATATCTCACTCAGGAGACACAATAATAAAAGAGATAATGGATCATGACATAAAAATCATTAAAACTGGAATAGACCAAGAGGAAGTAGCAAGAATATTTAAAGATTACTCTCTATTATCGGCTCCGGTAGTAAATAAGAATGGTAAAATTATTGGTGTGATCTTAATTGAAGATGTGATAAAAGTTGTTCAACAAGAAACAGAAGAGGATGTACTCAAAATAAGCGGTGTATCTTCTAAAGCCGATATAAATGCCCCTATACATAAAACTATAATTAAAAGGCTACCTTGGTTACTGTTTAACCTCTTAGCTGCAACAATGTGTTCCATAGTAGTTGGCTTTTTCGATGATGTAATAAAAAGTTTTATAGTGCTGCCAATAATCATGCCGATAATTGCATCAATGAGCGGAAATGCAGGATCCCAAACAGTAACGCTAACCATCCGGGCAATCGCAACAAAATATCTAACTGAGCAAAATGCAAAAAGAATACTGATGAAAGAATTTTTAATAGGTCTTATAAACGGGGTGATCTTATCTACTATTTCATTAGTAGTGTTAGCAATAAGGTTTCACAACTTCAAAGTGGAGATGATTTTTGTGGTCTCCATGATTATGATGTCAATTATTGCAACGTTCATCGGAACTTTCATTCCTATAATGCTTCATCGCTTAAAGTCTGACCCTGCCGTTTCTTCTTCAATCCTAACATCGGCAACAACTGATATTCTCTCAGCTTTTATATTTCTTGGTTTAGCTACGATCTTTTTATTAAATAGCTAATACTATCTATAGCTATACCGCCGCGAACCGTCATGCCGCGATTCATTCGCGGTATCTCTTAGCATAGATCCCGCTAACAAGTAGCGGGATGACGAGAAAGGGGCTACTTGGATGACATTCTTCTTGGTGTGCCCAAATCACAATGTTCGTACATCTGTGGATTTATTCGCGGTATAGATATCGCTAACGAGTAGCGGAATGACGGTTTTTCAAATTGTCGTAAGTCAGTTTAGCTATAATATCAAGTTTCACCAACTATTTCTCTCTATTAAATAAGAATAAATTACCTATACAAAAATAGATTGGCAATATTTCAAGTCTGCCAAGCAGCATTAAAAACGATAGAAATAATTTTACTTCATTACTGAAAGAAGAATAGTTACCTGAAGGACCTATTAAGTTGCTGAACCCTGGACCAGAGTTTGTAAGCGTTGCAGAGACTGAACTGACGCTAGTTATAAAGTCTGCATTGCTTAAGTAAGACATCACTATTGATGAAATGGTAAACGTTAACATGAAAATTGCAAAAAATATAAAGACAGAGTGAATTTCATCATTCTCCAGGGTTTTTCCATTGAATTTTACTCCATTGTCTGCATCAGGGTTTAATAAAAGGTAAAAGTAATTTCTTATAGACCTTAAAAGAACAATCAAGCGGAAGATTTTGACACCACCACTTGAAGAACCACTACATCCACCAACAAAGGTGAGAAAAAAAGCTAAGACTGAAATGAAACTCCAATCTATATGATTACAGATTGCATAACCAGTTGACGTAATCAAGGAAGTGATGGTAAATGTGCTGCATCTAAATGATAATGACACTCCTAAATCAACATTTTTATACAACCAAAAACAAGCAAATAAAGATGAGATAGTAGCTATCTTAACAAAGTAAGAGACCTGTTCATCATAGCAAATGTCTAACCGTCTTATAATTTTTAAATAGCTAAGAAAAGGCAGAGAACCCAAAATCATAAAAATGATCGTTATGACTTCTAACATAGGGTTATTATAGTGCCCTATAGAATCATTATAGTTAGCAAATCCACCAGTTGATACAGAGGACATTCCGTGGCATATTGCATCAAACAGTGGCATACCAGCTAGATAATAGGAAAATATACATAACAAAATTAAGCCATAATATATTGCCGTAACATGAATCACTACGCTTCGCGTATTCGGCAACTTCCTTTTGGTAGCATCTGAATACTCAGAATAAAGTAAATTATTTAGGCTGAGAACCTTAAACATAGGAAAAACTGCAATTCCTAAAGTGATTACACCAAAACCCCCCATGCCATGTAGCATTGCTCTCCATAGCAGTATTCCTGGAGATTGTTTTTCAATATCATTAAATATAGTTGCTCCTGTGGTTGTGATGCCAGATATCGTTTCAAACAATGCATCAACATAGCTCAGATTATCAAAATAGAAAGGAATAGCTGCAAACAGAGACAAGGCAATCCAGGTGCAACTAGTAATCGCAAAAATTGCTGGCATTCCATGCAATCTACTTAATTTACCGAGTAAAATAAAAATTGCGCCAGATGTGCAGGTAATTATGAATCCAGCGAGGAAATTTTTCCATTTGTAGCTGAGACATTTATTAGTAATAGCAGGAATAAGCATTGCTAAGCTAAACAGCAATAGGAATATTCCCACAATAAATACAATTGAACGCAAATTTTGTAAACGTTGATGATTTTTCATAGAATTACTTCCTCGCTATACAAAGCCATAAAAGCTACTCTAACGTCAAGCATTTTGTTGGCCTTTATTAACAGTTATTAACAATATACTTGATTTACTTGTAAATATGTGTGATAATTAAATTTTTATTAGAGGTAAGATATGGTTGAATTAACTGATATACAAAAAAAAATTCGAGCTTCATTAATTATAGCAATTAGCAATAACTACCCTCAAAAGGTCCAGGGCATATTCGACAATAATGAATGTGATAATATACAAGCAGTTTTGAACCACGAGGGGATTGGGGCTGGTTACAAAGATAATTTTTTAGATTTTGCTATTATTGGTCTTGACGCTGGAGTTAAAGTTCAAGGAGAAATTGGAGAAAACGTAGAGATCATTAAACAAATTTGGAAAGTTGCTAATCAGAAAACTCGTGATTTTGTGTGTTGTCGTGCAATAGAGAGTTTTCGAGGATTTGGCCTTTATAACATACCTGCTCTTAAAACAGTTATTCAAGAAATAGAAGAGCACAAGAGGGTAATGGATCTTGATATGGCACTAAGGCGTGCAATAAGAAGTCTTAATGTTGATCAAGTTAAAACAGCACTAGAGAATTGCGGTGAAGATGTAGAAAGTGTTTTGACGCGAAATGTATATTGGAGTGATGCTACTGATATTGATTGCTTGTTAATTTATCCTCTGATGGTTGACTATGAAAGAAATCTTGGCAAAGAAGAATTTGAAAAGATAAAAGAGATCACTAAACTTCTTTGGGATAAAGCTTCCCCTGATGTTCGTAACTTCTGGCTTGAAGACCACATGGTTAATAGAGAAGGTCAAAATACAGAAGATAACTATATAATAGGTTCTCTTGAAAAGCAACAAAAAGAGTATGCTAATATAGCTGGTGAGGGATGGCTTGAAGACTTTATTCAAGAAGTTAAGGGTTATAAAAAGGACAGAGAAATAAAGCTTAATGAATACAAAGGGAAGATCGCTCTAGGCGTTGTTGGACTATGCGTAGTTGGTGCTATTGCAGCCTATGTGCTGGCATATCCTGTAGTTGCATTAGTTTTAGAAGTTTCAGCAGTTTCAGCATTGGCTGTACTAGCTTATATTGGAGGAGTTTGTGAGAAATCAGAAAGTCCAAATACGAAAAGTTTGAACCCGGTTGTTTCTGGGTGTTGCAACAACGCAGAACTGCCTAATCAGTAATCCATTGTCATCCCAGCGCGCCGCGCTGGGTCTGACTACGCTAGAACAAAGAATATAAAAGAAACGTTGCCGTCACGTTATATCATAAACCTTTGCTGAAGCTTTCTTTATATCTTCACTTGAAAGTGGAATTAGACCAAGCCTAGATAGGTACCCATCTTCAATGCCGATCGAATCTATAATTTCTTTTACGAATTCTCTTAATCCATCAACAGTATCCAAGTGTTCCCTCTTTATGTAAAGGTATAGAGGTCTTGCTAATATATATTTTCCCGATGATATATTTTCGTAAGTTGACTCAATTCCTGCAATTGTGCTCCCTTGTATTTTATCTTGATTCCTCATTAAAAAGCTGAAACTAAATATCCCTAAGGCGTTCTTGTTACTTTTCAATTTTTGTATTATTATATTTTCATTAATTCCAACTTCTATATACCTTCCGTCATCCCTTATATTACCACATGCTTTCTTTCTTTCTTCCTGATCTTTATAATTCTCTTTGAAAATTCTCGAGTTCATGCATGAATATTGATCAAGCATAATAGAATTAACCAAAGTTTCGTATGTACCTGTATTTTGATGTGGACCATAAATTTCAATTTCTGTTTTTGGTAAGGCTTGATTGACATTAGACCAAAACTTCTTATTATTTTTTACTAATTTATCATTTTCTTGAGAATATGCAGATAAAGTTTCAAATAAGTCCTTCTTTGTGAAATCAAATCTATGGCTTTGATTTGAATTTGCAATGACAACTCCATCATAGCCAATGATGATTTCTATCACTTCATTAATTTTATTCCTTTTACATAGTTCTCTTTCTACTTCCTTCATAGGGCGAGATGAAGTGGTGATGTCTGGAGTGTCTTCCCCTATTCCTGAGCAAAACATTTTGAATCCTGATCCACTTCCTATCGATTCCACAACTGGAGTCTTAAAGGAGAATACACGGTTGAACTCTTCGGCTATAAACGAGATAAAAGGAAAAACAGTTGAAGATCCAACAATTCTGATGTATTTCCTGGCATCAGCATTTGATAGCGGCGTGAATAATACGAATACAAAAATCAGGAGAAAGTTTCTAAGCATTATTTTTAGTTAAGAACATAAATCTAATTATTGTAATAAAAAATCAAACTGAAAAGCTTTAATTGCATGACAAAAGCTACAGTTTACATTTAAATTTTATTTTATATTATTGTAAGTATTACACAACTTTAAGGGGCAATTATGGCAGTTATGCCAGATAAATGGATAAGAGAAAAAGCTGAAAATTTTGGAATGATAGAACCTTTTGTGAACCACAAAAGCAGCAAAGGTGTTATATCTTTCGGACTATCATCTTATGGTTACGATGCAAGAGTGGATAATAAATTTAAAATTTTTACTAACGTTAATTCAGCCATCGTGGACCCTAAAAATTTTTCTGAGAATAGTTTCATAGATAAGGAAACAGACGTATGTATAATTCCACCAAATAGCTTTGTGCTTGCAAGTACAGTGGAATATTTTCGTATACCAAGGAATGTACTGGTCATTTGTGTTGGTAAATCAACTTACGCAAGATGTGGAATTATAGTAAACGTTACTCCCTTAGAACCTGGATGGGAAGGTCATGTCACACTCGAATTCTCAAACACCACTCCACTTCCTGCGAAAATTTACGCTAATGAAGGCGCATGCCAATTCGTATTTTTAAGCGGCGAAAGTGAATGCGAGAAATCATATGATGATATGAAAGGAAAATATATGAATCAGCATGGTATTACTTTGCCGCTGGTGAAATAATTACTGCTTTCGTTGTGAGCTACCAAACTGCTCTATAGACAATATTCCACTATCACCAGATAGCAAAGTTCGCGCTGATTCACTTTGCTTAAGATGTTTAATTGCTTGCTTTTTGTCAGTTCCAGTGCGCATACTGCAGCCAAGTTGGAAATCTATTCCATTTTCAACAATGTTACATGAAAACCCCATAGCAGTAGCGAAACCTTCTTGTTTATTAGTAGCATTTCCGGTAACAACACCACAAGCAGTGAAGTTACGATCATTTCCAACTGTTCGCATCATCATTCCACCATCTCGTATACCATCATTATTTATATCCTTTGCTATAACAGTCTGGTCTACAAATCGCGTATTACCCACTTCTCGAGATATTACTTCTACAGTCGGTTGATTATGTAGTTGACCATTACTTACTAATGCTTGATTATATGCTGAATGGTGTTGTTCTGAATTACTTTGACTATTACTCCTTAGTTCATTTTGCTCGTGCTCTTCATTATTTTGATGTTGGTCAGTTCCTGATATGCTAGCTTCTTTTTCAACACGCTCATTGTATTCTTTATCATTACTTATCTCAACTTTATTTACTGGTTGACCTTGACTGTTTTCTATGTCTTTTTGACTAAACATGTCTTTATTAATGTAATAAAAAATAAGACCAGGTATCAGTGAAATTATTAGATTTAATACAATGCACGGAATTAAAACCACGGTAGCAGCTATATAGATTAGAGAGCTAACTATAAACTTTATTACTTTAGATAATTTAGAATCATCTTTTTGAACATTAACAGCATTCAAAAAAAGCATAGTTAAGCTAAGAGATAATGCTGTTATAGCAGTAGGCACGATGATTGGAACAAGTAAAAAAGCATTGATTAATTTTTTTCCAGAACTAGTTGGTTTAGTGCTATTATTCAGTGATGTAAGATAGTTTTGACCAACATTAGTAATCCATTTTGTACCAGACAAGACTCTTTTACTATTTTCTTCCGACATTTCAAATTTCATTGGCACCCCCAGATTATAATGCTAAATTGTACTAAAAATTAATATAAAATCAACATAAATTTTTCACTTCCGCACTTTTTCATTGTTGCTTACAATAACTATAGCTACACGATTTACTTGTGTGCTTTTCTTAATTAAAAACTTCAACTATCCATTGTAAGCTGCTGAATTTCTTATCATAGTATCTGTCATCCCAGTACCACTTTCTTGTCATCCAAGTAGCGTGACACTTGGATCTTCTCTCAACAATTTCAAAAAAATCTATCAAAAGGAGGATTACCATGTCTACAATAATTTTATCATCAATTTTTGGTCAAGCAGGCAGCATTTTTGGTCCAATTGGCCGGATTATCGGCTCAGAACTCGGTGCTCTTCTTGGTGCACAGCTAGATGGGGCAATGTTCGGCCTTGATGCCGAGCAAAAAGTAACGCATGGTGCGAGACTAAAAAATCTGCAAGTTCAAACCTCAACCTACGGCAGAACGATTCCAATTATCTATGGCACTGCTCGTGTTGCAGGGAACATTATTTGGTCACAGCCAATAAAAGAAGAGGCGATAACCACCAAAAGCAAAATTGGAAGAGGTATGAACGTTACATATAATTACTACGCAACGCTTGCAATTGCGATCTGCAAGGGGAAAGTAGAAAAATTAAACAGAATCTGGGCAGATACAACATCACTTAGCTTTGATGAAATAGATTATACTTTTTACAGCGGCAGAGAAGACCAAAATCCTGATCCATTTATGTCATCAATTGAAGGAGAGGGGAATGTGCCGGCTTATAGGGGAATATCTTACATAGTCATCAAGAATTTTCCTTTAGCAGACTATAACAATCGCGTCCCGATATTTACATTTGAAGTGCGAACTGCATTAAAGCCCGTTGGGTTTTCAATAGCGGAAAATATTCGGAATATCAATATCATACCAGGTTCAGGTGAGTTTGTATATGATACAAAAATACAGAAGAAAATCGCGCAAGAGAAAATAAGCAGCAACCAATATATCCCATATGGGCTGGCGCAAAGGGTAAATCACAACAACCACACTAAAAAGAGCGATGCAATGCTTTCTTTGGATCAATTAAAAGAAGATTTGCCAAATGTTGAGTTGGTGTCGGTGGTAGTCAATTGGTTTGTGAATGATCTGAACATTAAAGATTGTAAAATATATCCTGCAGTTGAATTTCAAGATGATTCCGCAATATTACCTGATGATTGGCAAGTAGGGGGTGTAACCAGAGATAATGCTCAGCTAATTTCAAAAGATGCGAGTGGAAACCCAAGGTATGGTGGCACAGTTAGTGATGCAGCGTTGATAAGATATATAGAAGAGCTACACAGCAGAGGCTACAAGGTGATGCTCTATCCAATGCCCTTACTTGACACAAAGAACAAAGAGTGGCGAGGAAAATTGAGCGGGACCCCTGGGGATATAAGTGATTTTTTTGAGAATCAATATAACAAATTTATAGAGCATTATGCAAGCATTGCCAAACAAACTAAAGTGGAAGGGTTTATCATCGGATCTGAATTTGCGCAACTTACCAAAATCAGGGATGAACAAGGGAATTACCCTGCCGTTATAGAGCTAGTTAAGCTTGCAAAGCGAATAAAACTTCAGCTTGGAAAAGAAGTAACGGTAACTTACGCTGCTGATTGGAGTGAATACCATTCATATGATGGTTGGTATAATATGGATGAGCTTTGGTCTTCAGAGTACATCGACGTTATTGGCATAGATGCTTATTTTCCACTGACTGATGGTCCAGAGCCTCCTTTTGGTTATTCCGCGGAAGATGTAATGGGTGGTTGGAGCAGTGGAGTGGGGTATGATTATTTCTATGATTACTCAAAGAGTGAACCTGAAAAAGTAAAGTATAACGACAGCAGGTATGCGTGGAAAAATATAGAGAAATGGTGGAGTGAAACTCACATAAACCCCAGTGGTAGTAAAACGAAATGGCAACCAAAAATGAAAAAAATATGGTTTACTGAGTATGGATTTCCCAGTATGAACGGCTGCACTAATGAGCCAAATGTGTTTGTTGATAAAGGCAGCATAGAGAGCAAATATCCACGATATTCAAACGGAGAGGTGAGCTTTCTTTCGCAAAAAATTGCAATTGAAGGAACGCTAAAGAAGTGGCAAAGCTCGGAAATGGTAGAAAAAATGTTTCTCTGGGCATGGGATGCAAGGCCATTTCCTTATTTCCCCAATTTGTGTGATATGTGGACTGACTGCCATAATTGGCAGACAGGACATTGGATTCAGGGAAAGCTTTCACAGCTTAATATTTCCGATGTTTTATCGGATCTATTACAAAAAGCAGGTTTAAAAAGCGATCAGTTCGATACGAGTGATGTTAAAGGATTATTGTCTGGATATGTAATAAATGACCAGCAATCGGTACGTTCAATTATTAAAATGCTGCAAAGTTGCTATTTTTTTGATGTGGTTGAACAGGACTCTAAACTGAAATTTGTCCAAAAGGGCAGGGGAGTTACGACTGAAATACCAATTGGTGAAACGGTTTTCAGTAACAATTCAAAACTTGCTAATATCAGTCAATTAGATTTAAACAATAAAGTTAACGTCGTTTATTTTAATCGCAATTTTGGCTATCCAATTGATGTTAAATATGCTGAGTTGCCAAAGCAAGGCGCTGCTATAACAGTTGAAATACCGCTCATTATGGAGGAGGGAGAGGCGCAAAATATCGCTGAGGTTTTACTTTATTCTTCGTGGCAAGAGAGAAATATATACAATTTCAAGCTACCGATAAAATATGCGTGGCTTGTGCCAAGTGATGTAATAACGATTTTAGACAGTGAGAAAAAACATACGGTGAGAATTATAAAAACGAAATTTGAAAGCATGTCCATTCAAGTAATTGGCGTTGGTTATGATCACTCTATATATAAGCTTTCTTTTCCTTCAACAAGGTCACTTATGCTGAAGGAATACCCTCCTTCTCATATCAGCAAAACCATCGTAGAAATGATAGATTTACCGGATATTAAAGGTAATAGTGCAAGCTTTACTTTAATTAGTGAGGAAAAGAATTGGAAAGGAGCAACACTCTTTATTTCGTACAACGATAAGGATTATAAGCCTATCGCAAACACAAACAAGCAGTCTACTTACGGATATGTAATGGAATCTACCGACGAGGGGCTTATAGTAGTGTTACGTTTTGGTGTATTGAGTTCTTCATATAACCATTATTTAAGTGATGGTGTCATTCCAGCGCTTGACCATATTTCTCCTGGATCCCAGTGTCTGGGCACTGGGATGACAGAAGAGGGTTTTACAAGCACTAATGTTAGTACTATAAATGTAAGCAATTTAGCACTGGTTGGAAAAGAGATAGTAAAATTTCAGAGTGCCGAACTTATAGATAAAAATAAATATAAGCTTAGCAACCTAATTAGAGGGCAAGAGGGCACCAAAGAGTATCAGCACACCGCAGGTGAAAAATTTACTCTGCTTGATGATTCAGTAATATCTTTCGAAGTGCAAAGGGGAAAAAAGTTTTACCTAAAAGCAGTGACTTACGGTGACTCGCTGGAAAATACGGAAGTGAAAGTGATAAATTCATTTAGTAATTGAAATTTAATAAAGTAAGTGCTAGAATTAATATACAGGTATTAATGGTAGAGATATAACATGTCAAAGGAAATGGTCAATGCGTTGAAAGCTGAAGTGAAGAAGCTCAAATATGCTGATTTCAAAGCTAACACTTGGGACGAAGTAATTTCTGGTGAGGGAACATATAAGGATCTTAATAGAACACACGGCCTTGCTATTAACGGACAAAAAATAACTAACGAATTTATTAACAATCTGTATTCAAAACATAAAAATCTAATTCTACGGGATGAAAACGGAAAAGGGAATTATCGTCCATTTCTCAGACAAATTTTTACAGAAATGTTTAAACACGTTGGTGCAACAATTCCCAATAACTCTATTATTGAGGAGTTAATAAATAACTATTATCAGGGCGGATATACTCATTTTCTTCCTAATGATATGAGTCAAGCTCTTGGATCTTTTCATTTGTCAACGCAAAGCAACTGTATGACAAGAGAGTATATTATGGATTGTCGTGAACCCAATTGTATAAAGCTTAGTTTTAGCATGAAATATACAAAAATGCTTAACTATGATGATTGTACATATATCGAAACACCAGGTTTTTGCAGTTCAGCGGAGTTTAAACTGAAATGTGAAGATAAAAATGTAACATATGAAGATGGTAAAGTACTTCTTACCATTCCTAAAGAGCTAAAAAACTACAAAGTAAGTGGTAAGAATTTGTTTGATGTTATTGTTGAATATTTTCAGAAGCTTTGCGAAAAATTGGGCTTTAAATTTGAGACAAAAGTGGAACATAGCCTTGGTGAACCACTAAAGGTAGTAAGTGAGGCAAATGCATCTTCTGTTGAAGACTTAAAGCTTAAAGTGAATAATCAAAGGTAAGATATTGAAATTCGTGCTTTTCATGATTTTAGCTTAAGATTTCAGTGTCAAAGCACATAACTGTACGAACATTGTGATTTGAATCCACTAGGAGGGTGTCATCTAAGTAGCCTCCTTCTCCTGTCATCCCAGTGCCATGACTACTTGGATCCAGAAACTTAATTGCAAGTAAGTAAACTGCTTTGATGAAATTGTATAATGGAAACTAGATCCAAGTAGTCATGGCACTGCCCTACTGGATAGAGCCTTCACAGGCTTTTTCTTGAATAGCTACTCTTAATTTCAGTAGTTAATTTAATATACTAATGAAAAAAATACATTATAATTAAGTATATTTAATCCAGTAAATCATTAAGTGAAAACAGCTCTTTCGCAAAATATCATCTCTCTTATTATGATATTGTCTGTAGCAATTGTCGATATGGCAACTGACCTATACTCAGTTGCACTACCAAGCATTGCCAATTATTTTAAAGTAGAAGGCAGTGTAGTGCAGCTTACAATTAGCTTAAATCTAGTTGGATTTGCGGTATCTGGCTTAATTTATGGTCCATTATCGGACCATTATGGTAGGCGTCCAATGATGCTGATTGGTATGACAATTTTTACTTTGGCAAGTGTCATGTGTTATATAGCCGACAGTATTATGCTCTTGATACTAATTCGCTTCATACAAGGGGCAGGAGCTGGTGTTGCAGGTGTTGTTGGGTATGCAGCAATAAGGGATATGTACTCGGGTAGTGAATACTCGAGAGTAATTTCAAAATTAAATATGGTTGTGGCACTCTCACCTGGAATAGCTCCAGTGGTGGGCAGTTATATAATTTCACATGGGTATCATTGGAAATTTTTGTTTTTTATTATGTCACTCGCGGCAATTGCTATACTTATTTTTATCTACTTTAAGTTACAAGAAACACTCACTGTAAATAAAAATGAAACCAGTATAACTAACATAACTACTAATATCTTCAAGCAATATATATCAATATTTAGAAATTATCGTTTCCTTGGGTTTTCAGCCATTCATGGATTAACTTTCATGTGGCTTTGGGCATACATTGCTAACTACCCGTTCATATTTGAATCGATGGGCATTGAAGTACAGTATTTTGGCTACCTCATATCGATCATAGTCATATTCTACATAATTGGAACTTTAATTAATAGAAGGTATGTACCAAAAGTAGGGGTTAGCAAAATGCTAATAATAGGTTTGGTGTTACCGATAATATCCGATAGTTTATTGGTATATTTTTATTTCGCGGACAAGTTGAATATATTCATTCTTCAAACTGCTTGGATTCCAGCCAATATCGGACTTGCATTAATAATAAGCAATAACGTAACTTCTGCTTTAGAAACGATCAAAGGTATAGGGCTTGGTAGTGCAGTCCTCTCATTCTGCAATATGATGTTTGGGGCTATTGGAATATATATAGTAGGAAAATTTTTTCGCTATGGTATTTTACCAAATTTACTATTAACAATAGCATGCTCTACAATTGCGATTCTTATGTACAGCCAGCTCAAATGTACTGAAAAACACAGGGAATAACCATTATTTGCGTGATCCAGAGCTCATGGGTTATTAATGACTTTATCATGATAATATAATTTTACAGGGGGTGAGAGCTCATAGATTATTAACGACTTTATCATAACAATATAGTTTTACAAAGAGGTGTAGGATGAGTAGTTCACAAAGTAGAGATAATTTTTTTAAGGCTGTTGAAAGAGGTGATATTGATGCAGTAAACCGTCTAATAAGTGAAGGAGCAGATGTTAAGGTAGAAAATGATAAAGGAGAGACTCCTTTACATATTGCTGCTGTATGGGGCCATAAAGAGGTAGTAGAAGCTCTATTGGACAAAGGGGCAAATGTTAATGCAGAAGATGAAGAGGGAAACACTCCCTTAGTTTTAACTACTGACGAAGAAATAAAAACTCTATTACAAAGCACAGCTAAATTACTTGAGGTTGCTAAAAGCGGTAATATTCAGGAAGTAAACAGTCTAATAAGTGAAGGAGCAAAGGTTAATGTAAAAGATCAAGATAACAAGACTCCTCTACATTGGGCTGCTGAAAAGGGCCATAAAGAGGTAGTAGACGCCCTACTGAAAGTAAATGGAATCAATGTTAATGCAACAGATTGGTCGCAAAAGACTCCTTTACATTGGGCTGCTGTAGAGAGCCATAAAGAGGTAGTAGAAGCCCTACTGAAAGTAAATGGGATCAATGTTAATGCAACAGATTGGTTGCAAGAAACTCCTTTACATTTAGCTGCTGTAAAGAACCATAAAGAGGTAGTAGAAGCCCTATTGGGAAAAGATGGAATCAATGTTAATTTACCAAATAACAAGAAAGATACTCCTTTACATTCTGTTCTTAAAAAGGACAACATAGATATAAATGTATTGAACGCTCTACTGGGAGCAGAAGGAATCAACGTTAATGCACAAGATGAATATGGCAAAACTCCTTTACATTTGGTCCTTAAAAAGGGCAATATAGACATAAATGTATTGAACGCTCTACTGGGAGCAAAAGAAATCGATGTTAATGCACAAGATGGAGATAGGGCTCCTTTACATTTGGCTGCTGAAAAGGGCCATAAAGATGTAGTAGACGCCCTACTGCAAGTAAAAGGGATCAATGTTAATGCAACAGATTGGTCGAAAAGGACTCCTTTACATATTGCTGCTGTATGGGGCCATAAAGAGGTAGTAGAAGCCCTACTGCAAGTAAAAGGAATCGATGTTAATGCAACAAATCAGCAGAAAGAGACTCCTCTACATTGGGCTGCTGAAAAGGGCCATAAAGAGGTAGTAGAAGCCCTACTGCAAGTAAAAGGAATCGATGTTAATGCAACAAATCAGCAGAAAGAGACTCCTCTACATTGGGCTGCTGAAAAGGGCCATAAAGAGGTAGTAGAAGCTCTATTGGACAAAGGGGCAAATGTTGATGCAGAAGATGAAAATGGAGACACTCCTTTAGATTTAGCCACTACTCAAGACATACGAACTCTATTACAAAACACAGATGAATTACTTAAGGCTGCTGGAAGAGGTGATATCGATACAGTAAACGATCTAATAAATCAAGGAGCAAGTGTTAATGCAACAGATCAAGATGGAAAGACTCCTCTACATTGTGCTGCTAAAAATAGCCATGAAGAGGTAGTAGAAGCCCTATTGGGAAAAGATGGAATCGATGTTAATTTAGCAGATAAGAATAAAGATACTCCTTTACATTCTGTTCTTAAAAAGGGCAACATAGATATAAATGTATTGAACGCTCTACTTAGAAAAGAGGGAATTGATGTTAATTTAGCAGATAAGAATAAAGATACTCCTTTACATTCTGTTCTTAAAAAGGACAACATAGATATAAATGTATTGAACGCTCTACTGGGAGCAAAAGAAATCAATGTTAATGCACAAGATAAAGATGACAGGACTCCTTTGCATTTGGCTGCTAAAAAGGACAACATAGATATAAATGTATTGAACGCTCTACTGGGAGCAGAAGGAATCGATGTTAATATAAAAGATAAACTTGCAGAACAGACTCCTTTACATTGGGCCGTTGTAAAGGGCCATAAAGAGGCAGTAGAAGCCCTATTGGGAAAAGATGGAATCGATGTTAATATAGAAGATAAACATGGAAACACTCCTTTCAAATTAGCCACTGATGAAGGAATAAAAACTCTATTGCAACCCGCAGAAAAATCTGATGATGGTTCAGCGGGTGGATCATCGACAGATAGTGAAGGGGGTCAAGAGGAAGAAAAACGAGTAGGTGATGATACTGAACTACAATCAGATAATAGCAAAGAAGGGGAAAAAACCAGCACCACCAGTGCAGAACAAGGAACTGATGTACAAGACAACGATGTAGGTCCTGTTGCTTCCACAGAACCTGCACAAACAGAAGAACAGCCGAGCTCTTTTTTTGGTAGTTTGTTTAGTATACTTATGAAGCCTTTTTCATTAATTGCATCATTTTTTGGTGGTTTTTTTTCATGGTTGTTTGGGTCTGACGAAGAAAAGTCTGACACACAACCTTATGATGATTCTTCTTCACCTGGGGTCGATCAATCAGTTGAACAAAATAATGGTGATCATAATAGAATGAAGCACTTTTGGTGAATTTGTAAAGAAAACTAGATGCCAGTGTCAAGTGCTGGAATGACATCATCTTGGATGGAAATAACGTCACGTACTGGGATGACAAAGAAGAGTGGGCTTTCATATGGTTATGCAAGAAGTCTACTGAATGTAAACCAGTTTCTCACACACACATTTTACCACATGATCTGCGCTGATATTAAAATGCTCATAGAGTGTTTTATAAGGTGCTGATTCTCCGAAGCTTTTCATGCCAATAAATATACCGTTTGAACCTATATATTTATGCCAACCCATTTCACTTCCGGCTTCAATTGCAACTTTAATGCTGTCATTATTTAATATTGCCGCTTTATATTCATCGCTTTGCTCGTCAAAAAGCCTCCAGCATGGCATAGAAACAATCCTTGTACCTATACCCTTTTCCTGCAATTTCTCCCTTGCTTCAACTGCAATTTCAACCTCGGACCCCGTAGCAAATATCGTCACTTTTAATTCTTTTGAACATTCACACAAAATATATGCACCAAACTTCGATAAATTAGCAGATTGATCGATATCAGAGTAGAACTTGCGCATGTAACTTACGTTTTGCCTTGAGAGCGCAAACAGTGCTGGAGATTCTTTCTTTTCGAGTGCAATGCTAACACACTCCAGAGTTTCAACTGCATCGGCTGGCCTAAAAACATATAGATTTGGTATAGCACGCAAAGAGGCTAAATGCTCTATTGGCTGATGAGTCGGGCCATCTTCTCCCACTCCAATTGAGTCGTGAGTCATGACATACATAACCTGCTGCTTCATCAGAGCTGAAAGACGTATAGCAGGACGACAATAGTCGGAAAATACCAAAAAAGTGCCGCCATAAGGAAGAATCGCGCCGTGAAGTGCCATACCATTCATACATGCTGCCATAGCGTGCTCTCTCACTCCATAGTGGACATAAGAGCCACTATAATTATTGCTATTTATTACCTGCATGTGCTCATATTTAGTGCAATTTGACCCGGTAAGATCAGCAGAACCGCCGATTAATTCCGGCATAGACTCAGTTAAAAGTTCCATTACTCTGCCGAAAGAAGATCGAGTAGCTTCGTTTGGCATTAGCTCACATATTTGTTTCTTCAGGTCAGCTAAAACACCAGCGATATTATCTGGTAGATGTTTATCTAACCGTCTTTGAAGTTCTGCATGATACCCTGTCATCCCAGCATTCTCTTCTGTCATCCCAGTACTCTCTCTTGTCATCCCAGTGCTTGACACTGGGATCCATTCTTTTTCTTCTTTCCTGGATTCCAGCGTCACGCGCTGGAATGACATCGTGTAGTTTTGTTTTGCTCTCTCAACAGTTTTCTTCCAGGCATTTTTCACATCTTCTGGTACATGGAATGGTTCATAATTCCAGTTTAATTTCTCTCTCATCTGTTTTATGTCTTCCTCCGAAAAAGCACCACTGTGAGCAGAGGATGTGCCAGCACGGCTTGAAAATTTTCCGATAATAGTTTTGCAGCAGATCATTGTAGGTTTATCAGACTTTTTTGCTTGCTCTATTGCAAGGGATATGGCATCAAAATCATGGCCATCAATTTTGTCAACATTCCATCCATACGCTAAGAAGCGTTTCTCTACATCGTCAGAACAGGAAAGGCAAGTAGCGCCATCTATAGAAATATCATTATCATCAAAAAGAGCTATAAGCTTATTCAATTTAAGATGCCCAGCAAGTGATGCTGCTTCATGGCTTATTCCTTCCATAAGACAGCCATCCCCTAGCATCACATAAGTGTAGTGATTGATTCTAAACTGCTTTTCAAGTATCGATTCAGCAAGTGCCATGCCAACAGCAGCGGCAAACCCCTGACCGAGCGGGCCTGTTGTTGCCTCTACCCCGGAAGTCAAGCCGAACTCTGGATGACCTGGGGTCTTGGATCCCATTTGTCTGAAGTTTTTTAGCTCATCTACGCTAATATAACCTGTCAAATATAATATTGAGTATAGTAACATTGACCCATGACCGTTTGATAAAACAAAGCGATCTCTATTGAACCATTTAGAATCATCAGGATTATGATTCAGATATTTAGCAAACAAAACAGTTGCAACATCTGCCATGCCAAGTGGCATACCTGGGTGTCCAGAGTTTGCTTTTTGTACTGCATCAATTGATAAAAAACGGATGGCGTTTGCCATAGATTTTAAATGTGAATGATTCATGTGTTAATAGAAAAACTTAAAAATGAAGTATAAAAGATTATATCAGCAAAAACAAGTTGACACTGAGTGCTAAAATCCTTAATAATCTAAAGTTAAATCGTGAGAGTTTTTATATGACAACTGTTATCACTAGAAAGTATAGGATTAGCCGTAGACTTGGTGTAAATTTATGGGGTAGAGCTAAAGACCCAGTAAACAAAAGGAAATACCCTCCAGGTCAACATGGTATTCTTGGATTCAAGAAGTTATCCGACTTTGGTAAGCAGTTTGCTGCGCATAAGAAATTTAAGTTTTACTATGCGATTTCAAGTAAGCAGCTCAGACGTACATTTTTAGATGCTTATAACAGAAAGGGTTATACGGCTGATAATTTTATCGGTATCTTAGAATCGAGATTAAGTTCTGTTTTATACCACTCTGGTCTTGTTCCAACAATTTACTCAGCAAAGCAGCTCATATCTCACAAGCACGTTACAGTTAATGATAAGGTGGTTAACATATCGAGTTATCGAGTGAAGCCAGGTGATATAATAAAAATAAGAGAAAGGGCAGCAAAAATCCCTGTAGTAGTAGAGGCTGAACAAAAACAAGAGCGCAAGGCTCCGGATTATTTAGAAGCAGATAGTAAAGAGCATTCAGTGAAGTATTTGAGGTCACCTCAATATTCTGAGGTTCCTTATTCAGCAGACATGGAAGTCAATTTAGTAGTAGAGTTTTACTCTAGATAGATAAAAAAAGCCCGTGTGGCGGAATCGGTAGACGCAGCGGACTTAAAATCCGTGGGTTTTGCGACCTTGGGAGTTCAAGTCTCCCCATGGGCACCAATTTAACTTAGCAGATAAATACAAAAAAGTATGAAATGGCTTGATATAGAAGATATTGTAGAAGCTCTGGAAGAAAAATTTCCAGATGAGAATATAATTAGTATTAGATTCACTGAGCTTAAAAAAAAGGTATTGAGTTTAGAGGAATTTGATGATGATGAAAAACGCTGTAACGAAAAAATACTCGAAGCTATTCAAGCAGCTTGGATTGAGGAAAGATTAACTGCATAGCAATAAACCATACGCAAACGTGATTTCTATTGCAATTTGCATATTGATTATGCTATTTTTTGGATCTAGCCTGGCAAGTTAATAATAATTTAACCAATTACAATTAAAACAGCTATAAGGTTAATTATGAGGCAAAACAAAAATTTTTGAATGGAACGATCTTGACAAGTGCTACGTTGAGATAAGTTTTGCATAAAAATACTGCTTTTACGGTGTGAGGCCAGAGGGTAGAGCCTTTGTAAAGCAGTTAGAAGGTTGTCATCTAAGTAGCGTGACCAGAGCTAGATTCCGCGAACACGCCGCGGAATGACGACTATGCAATATGCGTTGCGGAGTGACGATTATGGTCATACCGTCACGGTATCTCACAAACATGTAGCAGTAATGACAAAATCTCAAGTTATATGTATACTTTTATATTATCTACTTACTAAAAAAACAGAAAAATGCTCAAACGTAGCGGTCCAAAAAAATTAAAGTCTATAATTGAAAACTATGCATTAAAATGCATGAAAAATAAGATTAGTAAAAATGAAATACGTCTTATTTTAAACTGGCGAAATATAGTAGGGAAAGAAATAGCAGAGTGTACAAAACCGAAAAAGATCTCATATGCACAGAATATAAATTCGGGTGTGTTGCATCTGGTAGTAACAAATGGCAGCAAAGCATTGGAAATTCAGCATATGATTTCTCTTATAATAGAAAAAATTACGATATTTTTTGGTTATAAAGCAGTATATGGTATAAAAATTAAGCAAGAGAGTATTGACTATTTGACTATATAAGGTAATCTAAGTACATAGAATAATTTGGTATATTGAAGTGAGTAGAGTTTGTGAATTAACAAATAGAAAAAAATCTTTTGGTAATAAGGTATCACATTCGAATCGTAAAACAAAGCGTACCTTTCTTTTAAATTTACATAAGGTTACGTTGACAAGTGATATATTGAATAAAAAGTTTAGATTTCGTGTGGCAACAAGAACTTTGAGAACTATAGATTACAAAGGTGATTTAGATGCTTTTTTGCTCAACACAAGAACGATTAAACTAAGTGAGAAAGCGCAGAAGATAAAAAGAAGGTTGAAAAAAGTTTTAGTAAAGCAAGAGGTAGAGTTAGCAGTTTCAGATGCATAGCAAACCTCAATGGCTCAGAGCAAAAGCTCCGACCGGTGAAGTATTCAATGAGACCTTAAACATCGTTAAACTGCATAACTTGCATACAGTGTGCGAAGAGGCTGCATGTCCAAACATTGGTGAATGTTGGAATAAACGTCATGCTACTGTGATGATTCTCGGTTCTGTTTGCACTCGTGCTTGTGCATTTTGCAACGTTGCAACTGGCATTCCTGATAAACTAGATCCTCATGAACCAGAAAATTTAGCAAAAGCAATAAAAAAGTTAAACTTAAAACATGTTGTCATTACTTCCGTTGATCGTGATGATTTGCCAGATGGTGGCGCAAATCAGTTTATACAGTGCATAGAAGAAATTAGAAAGATAACTTCAGAAACAACAATAGAGATTTTAACTCCTGATTTTTTAAATAAGAAAGGAGCATTTGAAGCAATCGCTGTTGCATCACCTGATGTCTATAACCACAATATTGAAACAGTGCCGAGATTGTATGCAAAAATAAGACCACGAGCTCGCTATTTTCATTCACTATATTTGTTGAAGATGGTAAAGCAGATTAATCCTAAAGTTTTCACAAAGTCAGGGCTTATGGTTGGTCTTGGAGAAACAAAAGAGGAAATACTTCAGGTTATGGACGATTTGCGCAGTGCTGAGGTTGATTTTATTACAATTGGTCAATATCTACAACCAACTCCAAAACATGCAAAACTTGATAGGTATGTTACCCCAGAAGAGTTTGAGCATTATAAATATATTGCTTACTCCAAAGGTTTCTTAGTGGTTGCATCAAGCCCACTAACTCGGTCATCATACCACGCTGAAAAAGATTTTAACAGGCTCAAGGCCTGTCGTTGACATTTGTGTTAATTCAAATTAATTTTTACTAATTATAAAGGAGTTTTTACGTAATGTCTACTATAAAAATCGAGAAGAAATCACAATTAGTTAAAGAGGTATTCGATTCCGTGGCAAGTCGCTACGACACCATGAATGATATAATGAGCCTCGGAATGCACAGATTATGGAAAGATAAGATGGTAAATAGTGTGCATTTTACAAAAAACTCTAAGGTTTTAGATGTTGCTGGAGGAACTGGAGATATAGCAATAAGAATAGTAAGAAAAGAGCCAAGTGCTAAGGTTACAGTATGCGATATAAATCAAAACATGCTAAACAGAGGACGTGATAAAGCTATAAATTCAAACCAAATTAATTTTGATTGGGTATGTGCAAGTGCAGAAAGTTTACCATTTGAAGACTCCGAATTTGATTATTGCACAATAGCTTTTGGCATTCGAAATGTTTCTGACCGCAAGAAGGCTTTAAATGAGGCGCACAGGGTATTAAAACCACATGGGAAATTTATCTGCTTAGAATTTGCCCCTATGCACTATCAAAATGAGATATTTACCAAACTTTATGACTTATATTCATTTAAAGTAATTCCTAAAATTGGCAGCATAGTTGCTAAAGACAAGAGTTCTTATGAATATTTAGTGAGGAGCATTAGAGAGTTTCCAACTCAGGCTGATTTTAAAATGGAAATTGAAGAGGTAGGCTTTAAGAATGTTGAGTTTCATAATATGAGCTATGGAATAGTGGCATTACACATTGGAACAAAATGAATATTAAACTCTGGTATAGAACGCTGGATTATTATCTCATCCTTCCAGTGTTTTTTTTGCTCACTATAAGCTTCATTCTTGTTTATTCAGCAAGCCCTGTAATTGCGCAGCGTCTTTCTCTACCACAGGATTATTTTATACGGCGCCATACAATTTATATAGTCCTGTCACTAATTACCTTGGTGACATTTTCTTTTCTCAACACAAGAACTATACTTAACCTCTCATTCGCAGGTTTCGCTTTATTTACTATTCTAGTAGCAACTGCGATAATACTTGGTATAGAGGTAAAAGGTGCGAAACGATGGTTACATATTGTCAAAATTTCTGTTCAACCATCTGAGTTCGTAAGGCCATTTTTTTCTGTTGTTATAGCTAGTATCTTGGCCAGCGAAATGAAGTTTAAAATACACATATCAATCATAATATTTCTGTTAGTTTTTGTGTTGTTACTTTTGCAACCTGATTTCAGTATGTCTATGCTTTTAACATATTCTTTTATCGGTCAAATGTTTATTGCATGTATACCATTTTTATACTTTCTATGCATAATAGGAATGGCCACAACTGGAACTACAATAGCTTACTTATGCTTCCCACATATAAAGCAAAGGATTTACAATTTTGTCTTTTTTACGCAGCGCGATAACTTTCAAGTCACAAAATCATTAGAAGCATTCAAAAGAGGTCAATTAACTGGAGTTGGACCTGGTGAAGGTAGCGTAAAAGCCTCTCTTCCTGATTGTCATACAGATTTTGTGTTTTCTGTTTTAGCAGAAGAATTTGGTTTGATTACGTGCTTAGCCACATTGATGTTATTTGGCATCATTTCCGCCCGCTTGCTTTACATTGCATATAGGGAAAATGAATTATTTAATCTGTTGGTGATTCTCGGTATCTCAATGCAATTCATCACACAATTCATAATAAACATAGGGGTAACATTGAGTGTTTTTCCTACCACCGGCATAACCCTGCCGTTACTTAGCTATGGTGGTTCTTCTCTTTTATCTTCGAGCATCGCACTTGGCATAATGCTGTCTTTCAGTAGAAACCAAGCTATCGCATTAAAGTTTCGTGAGCGTGTTATGCTTGGAAGGTATATGGACTAAACTTGTACCGCTCACAACTATTATTGGTATCCCTCCAAAATGGGTATCTGTTCAGATGAGTGGCAAAATAAGGTAGACGAGAAAAGCAACTATAGGAACAAATGGGTGTCATGCAAGTAGCTGACACTGGTATCCAGTCCTTTTGCACAGTTCCATCAAAAACGTTGTAAAGCGCTTTCGTGTTTACCAACTTAGTGCCCAATCTGGATCCCAGACTGGGATGACAAAAAAAGGAGCACTGGAATTTTTGTTTCAGCATTAGCCATGCATCTGAACAGATACCAGAAAATATTCCACTGACATGCTGAACAACAAATACATCACTATGTCGTTTATCGCAAAAACTTATATTTTTCGTAACCATTCACACTTAATTCTGCAATTCTTTGATCTCACTCATAGAAAGACCAGTAGTTTGAGCTATAATATTAAAAGAAACACCTGCTTTAAGTAGATTCTTTGCGACTTCAATTTCCCTCTCTTTTCTACCTTCCTCTTTAGCAAGATCAAGTCTGTATTCAAGAATGGCTTCTTCTTTGCGCAGATCCATTATTCTTTCTTCATAAGTTATTAGATCTTTTTCATTCCAGTGAAACTTATCTAATTCATCATATGCTAGCTTTATTATTGGTGATTTTTCCGCAATTTTTCTGAGATCTTCGTCCGTTGTTTCATCTGCATATTTGAAAAAAAATAGCCAACGGTCTACTACACTTTCTAGTTGTTCTTCTCTACTCTTAGGAAATTTTGGCAGCTCTATGAAGATAAATTGAAAATCTTTTAAGTCATGCTCATTGGTTTTTTCATCTCTTATGGTATGGCTAGATATATAGTCAAGCTTATCAGGGAATAAGGTACAATTTGAAATCGCGATAAAGAAAATCTTCTTTAAATCAACGTATTTACCAGATTTATCAGCTTGTCTTGAGTAAGCCTTAGCAGCATAAAGTTGTGCGCGTTTTTCAAAGCCTTTATCACGAGCGAGCTGGTTAGGTAAGGAAGTAGTATTGCTACTACTCCCTCCCTTAGAAACGCAGCATGCAGGTTTCCCCACACTACGCTTGAGCCCCTTATCTAAGTCCTTCTTTTCTCGAACCGGCTTGTCCTTCATGATTCCTCAGAAAACATCATTCTTAATGGTGACACCAACAGTAGAGAACCTTCTCTTGAGAAAGAGCTTGCTAACATTTTTGTTTGTTTCACTCTTTCATCAAAATACTTTTTCCATTTTAAGTCAAGTGGATTTGCATCCGCCCTGATTTTAACATGTCGTCTGATAGGTATATCAATCAACCTAAGCAGTCTTAAATACCTTATCTCTTTCGGTTTGTTCTTGCATATGGGTGCAGCAAAGACCCATTGGCGTTGTTTCATTACCTTGAAGTAACGATTCTTTATCCAACGTAATCCTTTACGAGGATGTCTTTTCTTTGCCCATTTCCATAGAGCACACATAATTTCATGGTCTATTTTGTTAAAAGCTCTTTTCGCACACACATGGCTGTAGTAATTTCCCCATCCCCTTAATAGGGAATTGAGCAACTTGATTAGTACGGCCTGAGTGTTCGCTATGTTTGCCTTTATCAATGTACGTGCTTTATTAAGAAGTTTCTTAATACTTTCTTTTGAAGGTTTTATAATTAACTTCTTATTATACCTGCGTACATTACAACCAAGAAAGTCAAACCCTGTTGTAATAGATGTAATTTTTGTTTTCTCTTCGGAAAGGATAAGACCTCTCTCCTGAAGAAAGGACGATACTAGAGGTTTTACTTCATTTTCCAGTACTTCACGTGTGATTCCTGAAATGATAAAGTCATCTGCGTACCTGATTACATTTACTCCACTTCTGATTTTGCTTCTTCTTTTACTGCCAAGTTTACCAAATTGACTTTCCAATGATTTTTCAAGTCCATTTAGGGCTAGATTTGCTAGTATTGGAGAGATGATACTACCTTGTGGGGTACCTGCAGTTGTGGAATACAGAGTTTTTGATTCTAGGAAGCCAGCTTTTAACCAGCTATGAAGAATTTTCTTCTCCATAGGAATATGCTTCATGAGCCATTCATGGTTAATGTTATCAAAACACCCTTTAATATCACCTTCGAGTATCCATTGTAGTTGGTTACGGCTTGCCAGTAACAAGTGACAAGCCACAGTAGCGTCTGCGCAGGATCTTTTTGGTCTAAAACCATAAGAGTGACGATCACTGATCGTTTCAGCTATCGGTTCCAAAGCAAACAAGTATAATGCTTGCATGGCTCTATCTTTTATCGTAGGGATTCCAAGAGGTCTTCTTTTGCCATTAGACTTACTGATGTATATCCGTTTTAGCGGAGAAGGTTTGTATCCTCTTTGTTTTAATAGCTTTATTCCTTGAAATTTTGTGTTGCAAGTTGACCATATTTGACGATCTACACCTGCTGTGTTTTTTCCTTGGTTTTCAGTTACTCTCTTAACCGCCAAAGCTTTGCCGCTAAAAGAGCGTGTGAGAAGGTGTTGTAAAGTTTTCACCTTACCCCATCTGCCTTGTTGGACAGCCTTAACAATACGCCTCTGTAGCCTCATAACAACTTTTTGGCATTTCTTCCAGGGTAACTGGTTCCATGCTTCGGAGTTATTGGTAGGTGCACTTACAGTTGTACTTGTAATCATCTGCTTTCCTACCTTAAGTGGTTAACAAAGTTTCTTGTCATGAGGGACCAAATGGAAGTCTGCTCGTTTTCACGCGAATTAATGTTACAAATTCTATCCATTTCGTTACAAAATGGCATTCGCTTTCTCCATTATCCTTTACCTGCACATCCATCAGCATTCCTTGCGGGTTGCCTGCCATATAGGCGAAAATACAGGCTTATCCTGTTCCTTTTGTCATACAATAGTGGGTTAGGTGGCTTCTCTATACCGGTGGAATTATTATTTGCGTACATCCAGAAATGAAAAATGTAACTCATCCACATTACCTTTTGGTCGGAGCTTATCAGCATCTTTAGCTCTTTAATCGTTACGATACTTATGAAGCTTCACTTACGTTCACCATACCACTAAGCCTAGCCCTCCAACCACATGATGCTTGTAGTTTATGCTTTCTCTCACGATTGAGCATCTTCTTTATCAAGAGGAGGTTCATTGTCCGCGTCGCTCGGCACCAACTGGTTACCCAATTCGCACTGATGCGTAGACTCAGATGGCAAAACATCTGGTTCAATAAGCTTTAGAATCCTTTCAGTTTCTTTCTGAATGAATTCCTCTCCTTTTAAACAATATGACCGAAGGCTTTCAGGTCGCACCATCTCAATTATATACCTGTTCCCACTAGAATCTCTGCAAAGAACATCAACAATGCTTTGTTTATCAGAAGCAATTTCAGGGTCCATAATGGTGCTTAAGAATTCTACTTCTTGTATAGTGTTGACTTCAGTACATCCTAAAATATCGTTTAAAAAATGGATAAGAATATTCTTATTTTTTTCAGTGCCAAAGATTTTCTTAAATGTTAAATCTAACTTTGGATCGAGAAATTTAGAAAGAGCCATAGTAAAAATACTGAGAAAAGATTAATAATTATACACTATTATTAACAACTATTCAACCATATTTTTAAGTATAGCTATACCGCCGCGGCGCTAACACGTAGCGGGATGACGAGGTTATCGTCACGCTGCCACGAACCGTCATACCGCCGCGGCGCTAACAAGAGATCCCGCTAACACGTAGCGGGATGACGAGCTTATCGTCACGCCGCCACGAACCGTCATACCGCCGCGGTATCTCTTAACATAGATCCCTTACTTAACCGTCATACCTTAACATAGATCCCGCTAACAAGTAGCGGGATGACGAGGTCATGCCACCGCGCGAACCGTCATACCGTCACGGTATCTCTAGATCCCGCTAACACGTAGGGGAATGACGAGGTCATGCCGCCGCAAACCGTCATACCGCCGCGGTATCTCTTAGCCGCTAACACGTAGCGGGATGACGGTTGTCGTTTAGCTACAAACGTTAAGAAATTTACCAAATGAAAAAAAAGGCAAAAGAAGCCCTGGGGTTATTATCCGCTTTAAAATATTGGCGTTTTTTATGTTTTAAACGCTTGACAAGCAAGATTAAGCTGCTTTTAATTGCAACTAACTTACGCTGCAAATGTTTAAGAAGTTTACTAAGCAGAAAAAAAGACAAAGAATCCCCGAGTTAGCTAGTCTTTTACTATCTCTGTCGAGTATTGGCATTTTTTGATGTCTTGTAACGCTTTATAAGCGCGTTCAGCTTATTTAGATAAAAATCTAGATGTAGATGAAGTTTTGTAAAGACATACAGTATCTATGTACTGCAAAAAATTAAACATAAGACGCCGATACATTAAGTAATCCTTACCTTTTAATCTGCAGATTGGCGAAAGCAAATACAATAGCTTCAATTTTATGATAAGGGGGCTGGCGGAGTTTGTCAAGTAAGTTTTTTGTTTCTGCGAGCTACTACCCTTTCTTGGTGGACTAAAATCACAACAGCTGCAGAACCTAAATTGCTTCATACTACACCTTTCCCCTTTCCCCTGAAACTAAAATCTATATACTTAACTTTAGAAACTTTAAAATAAGATGCGATCTAATATTAGGCAGTTATTTTACTATATAAAGCCTAATCTATCCTATTTTGTCATAGCTTTTATTGCAGTTTTATTTTCAGCCTTAACGATCCTCCTCTTTGGCAGAGGCTTAAGCAATATAATTGATTCTGGCACAGAGCACGATTTTACTACCAAACTATTAGTTGCAATACTTATAGTTTTAGCCATTTCTCTCACTGCATTTACTCGGTTATATTTCATTGGCATTGGCAGCGAGAAAGTTATCGCAAGAATCAGATATGACTTATATAGCAGTATCACTAACTTGCAACCAAGTTTCTTTGAGAACACAGGCGTACAAGATGTTATCTCAGCGTTAATTACTGATACCTCTGTGCTGCAATCAATAATAAACAGCAGCTTACTAACCATATTACGAAATTTTGTGATTCTGATTGGCAGTGTTGCTATGTTATTATATACAAATATACAACTAACTGCGTATGCAGCCGCAATAATACCTATACTACTCATTATCATGACCTCACTTGGAAAAAAAGTGCGTAGCTATGCACGCTTTGCCCAGGATAAATTAAGTGAGCTTGCGTCATTTAGTGAGGAAAATTTTAGATCTATAGTGACTATCAAATCGTTTGTACTCGAAGAAAATGAAAAAACCCGTTTTAAGGAGTATTTAAACTCAGTATCAAAATCATACGTAAAATTAGTACTCTTGCGTGCTATTCTAGTAACTCTAGTTATCACGTGTGTGATAGGTTCACTAGTTGTTTTGCTCTTTTTTGGTATTAAAGAAGTCTTAAGCAATAATATAACTATTGGAGAACTCTCCTCATTTGTGTTTTATTCAGCGCTTGCGGCAGGAGCTATAAATAATTTGAGCGATAATATCAGTGATTTACAACGAGGTCTTGGAATAGTAGAGCGTTTATTTGAATTTAAAAATATGAAAAGCTCTATAGTAGATGCCGATGATCCTATAAAAATTTATAGTGTTCAAAAAGGAATTTCGTTTAATGGTGTAACATTTTTTTATGCTGATAAGCCAGCATTAGATAACGTATCATTTTCTATAGAGGCAGGTCAAGCAGTATCAATTGTTGGACCATCTGGCAGTGGTAAAAGCACCATTTTAAAGCTTCTGCTCCGTTTTCATGATCCAAACAAAGGTAGCATTACTATCGATGGGCACAATATTAAGTCAATTGCGCTAAATGACCTCAGATCGTTGTTTGGCTTAGTGCCACAAGATCACATGATATTTTCTTGCTCAATAATGGAAAATATACTATATGGCAAACCAGGTGCCGAATATGAGGAAGTGAAGCAAGCAGCCATCAGCGCTTATGCGATGGAATTTATTGATAAGCTGCCTGATAAATTTGATACATTTGTAGGAAAAAGAGGATTAAAACTTTCTGAAGGACAAAAACAACGTATTGTAATAGCAAGGGCCATACTCAACAATCCTCAGGTTTTAATACTGGATGAAGCAACCTCTGCCCTTGATTACAAAAGTGAGAACCTCGTGCAAAAAGCATTGAGCAAGTTAATGCAAAACAGAACAACAATCGTAATTACACACAGGCTATCAACCGCACTCAAGACTGACAAGATTATAGTAATTAATCATGGAAAAGTAGAAGAAGTAGGAACTCATGACTTTCTAATGAGTAAAGACGGGCTGTATGCAAAACTGGCGAAGATACAGTGGAATTGAAAGAAAATTTAAATCATACCGTTAGTTGATATGCTAGATTTATAATTAAAATTATTAAATTTTTAATTTTATTATTTTATAATGGTTCCATAGTTATCCGGAAATTTCGTGATCTGTAGTTTCTTTCATTCACGTTATATTCATAGCTTGTTCTATCTTAATGTAATTCCAATTTTGACTGTATAGGAGGTCTCTATGTTAAAACATAACTATAGTGATAAAATCAATAATCGCTATTCATATACTAACAAATTTTCTTATAGTGATGAGGGTGTAGACGAGACGATCAAGGATAAAATCACAACTGAAGATCAGGTAGTAACTGATGATGTTGAAGAGCCTGATGCTGGTAATGATGGTTACAGCGAAGGTATGGCTTTCTCTTACCATGGTTACGGCAACGACTTAATATAAACTCTGATCCAGGAAGATAAAATAGTTAAGATAAACCTTCAACTAGTCCCACTTATTCACTATACTGCTATAGATTTTATAGCAATATAGTGAATGAACATTTTTAAGCAGATTTCCTCTCTAATCTTTAGTAAATTGAATGAGTTGAAACAAAGGGGTGTTATAAGCACAAGTGCAGCAAACTTTATCATAGAGCCTCCAAGCAATAGAGTCCATGGAGACATTTACACAAATGTTGCTATGGTGCTTGCAAAGCATGAAAAGAAGAATCCCATTGAAATTGCAGAGGTTTTAGCCAAAGAATTTGAACTTTTTGATGAAGTTGCAAAAGTGGAAATAGCAGGCTCTGGTTTCATCAACATGCACTTAAAAATAGAAGTGTGGCATGGAATTTTAAAACAAATAAATGAGCTAAAAACAGAGTTTGGCACCCTAGATATAGGGAACAATCAGGCCATTAATGTTGAATTTGTATCTGCAAATCCAACTGGTCCACTGCATATTGGTCATGCAAGAGGGGCAGTATTTGGTGACGTTCTGGCAAATTTATTGAAAAAAGTTGGTTATAAAGTTACTAAGGAATACTATATTAATGATGCTGGAGCGCAGATAGATACGCTAATTCGGTCAGTATATTTGCGGTATAAGGAAGCTCTGGGAGAAAAAATCAGCATCGAAAAAGGTTTATACCCAGGTGAATATTTAAAACCAATAGGGACTGGGCTGGCCAAAAAATATGGCGCAGAGCTTCTAGAAAAGCAAGATAATCAAGTGATTAGAGACTATACTTTAAGTTCTATCTTAGAAATCATAAAGGAAGACATGAACTTACTTGGAGTAAATCATGATGTTTTTACTTCAGAGTATGAGCTACAAAAAAGTGGCAAAATTGAAGAGAGTATAAAGATATTGTCTGACAAGGGTCTAGTGTATGAAGGGTACCTGGAGAAACCAAAAGGCAAAGAAAGCGAAAATTGGACTTCCAGAAAAGAGATGCTATTTCGCTCTACAAAATTTGGTGATGACGTTGACCGTGCATTGAAGAAAGAGGACGGCAGTTGGACTTATTTTGCCTCGGATATCGCTTACCATTTTGATAAGATATCGCGTGGTTTTAACAATATGATCGTAGAGCTTGGTAGTGACCACGGCGGTTATGTCAAAAGACTCAAAGCAGTCGTCTCTGCGCTCAGTGATGATCAAGCAAAAATAGAGGTAAAACTGCATAATATTGTGAATTTTTTCGAGAACGGCAAACCTGTTAAGATGTCCAAAAGATCAGGAAACTTCCTAACAGCAAGAGATGTAGTGGAAGAAGTTGGCAGGGACATAACTCGTTTTATAATGCTAACACGCAAGAATGATATGGTCTTGGACTTTGATTTTGCTAAAGTTAAAGAACAGTCAAAAGACAACCCTATTTTTTACGTGCAATATGCGCATGCTCGTGCTCATTCGTTAATGCGTAATGCTCCAAAAGAGCTCCCAACAGCAGATCCTTCACTTTTAAGGACAGGTGGAGAGCTCTTCCTCATAAAAACCTTAGCAAAGTGGCCAGATGTGGTAGAAATTGCAGCAAGGCTTTGTGAGCCACACAGAATTACTTTCTACTTACTTGAAGTTGCAGAAGCGTTTCACGTTTTATGGGGGTATGGCAAGAGTGATTTAAACATGCGTTTCATACTGGAAGACAACTTAAACCTCACCGCTGCAAGAATGTTTCTCGTGCAGGCCTTAGCACACGTCATCGCTTCTGGACTTTCTATCTTCAATATAGAGCCTTTGGAAGAGATGAGTTGATTTTTTTATGCAAGATTGTTTTTTCAACGAATAGAGAAGTTGACAAAATTAAGTAAAAATGTTATAGTTTGTAGTAG
This sequence comes from Wolbachia endosymbiont (group A) of Opomyza germinationis, assembly GCF_964264765.1. NCBI lineage: Bacteria > Pseudomonadati > Pseudomonadota > Alphaproteobacteria > Rickettsiales > Anaplasmataceae > Wolbachia > Wolbachia endosymbiont (group A) of Opomyza germinationis. The sequence continues at coordinate 399,699 of NZ_OZ183482.1, read as the reverse complement.
TATTTTCTGGTTAATATATGGCTCACAGTCAAAAAAAGCTCAATGTTAATGTAAGTTTTGACAGTAAATTGGCTCAGTATCTTACAGAAATGGCAGAGACTCAAAATAAAACTATTCCTGAAGTTTTAGTAGATTTAGTGGAAGAAGAGTTCGAAGAAGATGTAGAGCTATCCAAAATAGCTGACGATCGCCTCTCTGAAGGTGAAGAAGAAGTAGAGGATGATGAAAACATCTGGAAATAAAACTTACACTATAAAATTCTTAAAAAATGTTATTGAAAAAGAAATTCCAGCTCTTCCGGCAAAGATTAAATTAATGGTTCAGGAGGCCATAAAGAAACGCCTTACAGTTGATCCTTTTAATCTAGGAAAGCCTTTATGTCATAGCTTTAGAGGGCAATATAGGATAAGGGTTAGCAACTACCGTATAATTTACATCATAAATCATTCAGAACGTAAAGTACTTATTACTGCAGTGGGGTATAGAAAAAACATTTACAAACACAGAAGATTACACAATTAAAAATATAAGAAAGATCTCACCGCTGCAACTTGTCCAAGCCTTAGCACACGTCATTGCTTCTGGACTTTCTATCTTTAATATAGAGCCGTTAGAAGAAATGAGTTGATTTTTTTTTGTTACAATATGTAATGATCAAAATATTATTCAAAGTAGGGTAAAGTTATGACGATCAGTTTTAGGGAGTATTCAACTGTATTCACTGAAGTTGCGGAACAGACAGATTTAAATGGAAATAACATAATTGAAAGAATAAAAGGGCATTAGCATAGATCCCGCTAACAAGCAGCGGGATGACGGTTGTCAGGGTGTCAGGCTAGTACCTTCTCTTGTCATCCCAGTGCCCAGACACTGGGATCCAGAAAAGTTTGCTTGTGAACAAGCAAACTAGCATGGAAAGTGGTTACAACATTTTCGATGAGATTATATGGAAAACTGTATTCCAGTGTCAAGCACTGGAATACATCACAGGGGCACTGGAATGACACCCTTTACGGGCTCTTAAATTGCAACTATAAATGTTTAAGAAATTTACCAAATGAAAAAAAAGGCAAAAGAAGCCCCATGGTGGTTGGCTATTTACTATGTACTAAAATATCGGCGTTTTTTTTATTCTAAAACGCTTGATTAAGAGCGATTTAGCTGCTTTTAACTTGCAACTAACCTACACCGCAAGTGTTTAAGAAATTTACTAAGCAGGAAAAAAGGCAAAGAAACCCCGTAGTAGCTAGCATTCAAATTCTCCCTTGTCAATTTGACGTTTTTTGCTGTCTTAAACGCTTTGTAAGCGCGTTTCGGCTTATATAGGTAAAAACCCAGAAATTTTTAAAGACATGCGATGCACGTAGTGCGAAAAATTAAACATGAGACGCCAAATACCCTAAGTTTTTTGTCATTAACCTGCACAGATTGCGAAGATAAATAAATAGCTTCAGTTTCATGATAAGGGGGTTGGCGAAGGGTGTCAAGTAATTCCGTTCCTTATGGGTAAAAAAAGAGAAACTCTAAGTTGCAGCCGCACAATGTTTCTCTTTTCTGCTGTTGATGATTATTTCGCCTATTGTAACTGCCGCTAGAATAAAGCAATAATATACCTGTGTTAATAAAGAAATAGGTGATACAGAGGCGATGCTACCTGCTAGCAATAGTTGGGAACCATAAGGTAAGATACCTTTTGTAGCACAAGCAAAAACATCTAATAAGTATGCGCTGCGATGTGGCGCAATACTGTGTTTTTGTGCAAGCCTTTTTGCAATGCCACCACTTAGTAAAATAGCAATGGTATTATTGGCAACTAAGGTAGTAAACATAGACGCAATTCCTGCTATCACAAATTCAGCTTTAGTTTTTGTGATATTGCTTTCATCGATGAGTTTATGCAACGCTTTTTGACCTTGCTTGTACATTATATGGCTCAATCCACCGATAAATAGAGCAAATATCACTATTTCGTTTACTTTTTTGAAACCGTCATACACGTCATGAGGAAATTGAATGATAGCATAGTCAAAAAAAGTTATTCCTAGCACACCAGCAATAATTATGTTTATAGTTATTGTTACTAAAGTGGCGACTTCAAGCAGCCCCATGATTATTAAAGAAATGTAAGGAATAATTTTTATTATAGAATAATAATCTAAATTTGATATAGAAATAATTTTTGTACTATTTGAGGCAACTGCTAGGTAGATGAGTGTTATAATGCTGGCAATAAGTGCAACTTTAGAGTTCATTTTAAGTTTATCTTTTGCTGAAGCTTCCTGTGAAGAAACAGATGCAATGGTGGTATCAGATATCATCGAAAGGTTATCGCCAAACACGGCACCACCTACTACAGTTGCAGTTCCTATTTCGAGACCAAAAGCTCCACTTTTTGCCAGATTAACAGCTATAGGTACCATCAGCGCAACAACTCCCATAGATGTGCCAATTGCAGTTGAAATAAAAGCAGAAGCCAAAAATACTCCAGGCAGCAGTAATCTTGCTGGAAGGAAATTAAGAATTAAATTAGCAACAGTGTCTGCGCTACCGATTGATTGAGTCACCGCAGAAAATGCTCCAGAAAATAAAAAAATTAAACACATAGTAAGGGTGTTTTTGTCACCCATGCCCTTGATAACAGTATCGATGTTATGCTGAATTTTATTTGTACCACGTGAGACAGCAAAAAATAGTGCTGGTAATAAGCAGATTACTGGTGAAACCTGATGAAGTGGATTATCAGTTCCGATAAAAGAAAAATAAGCACCACTTCCAAGATACAAGATTAAAAAAATAATCAAGGGGACAAAAGCTGTCATTTTACTGTACCTAAACTTATAACTATAACTAATTAAGTGGTTTTAAGCAAGTTTGGTTTTCACTAGTTCTACAGGAAGTCAATAGCAGAGTTTTAAACTTCATATTTAATCTACTAAATAAATAGCACATGTAGCTTATTGCTTGACAATAGGATCTAATTGTTGTCTAGATTCCAGCATCACGCGCACAACTGTACGAACATTTGTTTGCGAAGAAATGTTATAGCTGGTTTTGCCTCAAACACAAAGATGTCATCCGAGTAGCTGACTACTTGGATCCAGAAAATTTTGCTGCGAGTAAGCAAATTTGTTTGGTGAGCATAGAAAGTGGAATGTGTAAGCGCAGCCTCAACAGGTTGTCATCCAAGTAGCTGACTACTTGGATCCAGATTGGATACTGAGTTGGTGAGTATAAAAGTATAGCTAACGCGAGCTCTACGTCATACCGCCGCAGAATAATTAACCGTCATACCGCGATTCATTCGCAGTATCCCTTCGCGGTATCCCTTAGCCGCTAACAAGCAGCGGGATGACGAGCTTATCGTCATGCCACCGCGAACCGTCATACCGCGATTCATTCGCGGTATCTCTAGATCCCGCTAACAAGCAGCGGGATGACGGTTGTCGTTTAGCTATAAATATTTAAGAAATTTACTAAACAGAAAAAAAGGCAAAAGAAGCCCCGTAGTTGGCTAATTACTTACATTATACTTTCAAGTATGGCGTTTTTTTATTCTAAACGCTTAATAACCGCGACTCAGCTGCTTTTAAATGCAACTAACCTTAGCTATAAATATTTAAGAAATTTACTAAACAGAAAAAAAGGCAAAAGAAACCCTAGGGTAGCTAGTTATTCACTATCCATTTTTTAAGTTGGCGTTTTTTTATGTTTTAAACGCTTTATAAGCGCGTTTCAGCTTATGTAGGTAGAAGTTTGATAAAGACATAAGGTGCACATAGTGCAAAAAATTAAACATGAGACGCCAGATACGTGAGTTTTTTTGTCATTTAATCTGTACAGAGAAGATAAATAAATAGCTTCAGTGTTTATGATAAGGGGGCTGGCGGAGTTTGTCAAGCAAGTTTTTTATTTCTAGCGGTTGTTGCCAAAAACTATACAAGAAGTCTATTGAAATTACGTATATCAATCGTTGTAAAATCACACAATTGCTCTGTAGAGCTATGCCCTGTAATAATTACTATACCATTTTGCTCAGAGCGTATTGAGATTAGGTTCAGCACTAATTCACACGTTGCACTATCAAGATTACAAAATGGTTCATCTATCAGCCAAACGTTTGCATTAGAAATCAAGAGGCGAGCAAGCGCAACTCTCCTTTTCCAGCCTGCAGAAAGTTCGCCATATCTAATATTAAGTACAGGTTGCAACTGCAAGCAACAAATAGCTGCCACAATCAATTCTCTAGTATTTCGTATTCCTGCCCAGAATTCTACGTTTTGAGCAACAGTTAAGCTATCTTTACAGGCATTCTTATGGCCTATATAGACCATAGAAGATATATAGGATTTTGGATCATCATATATATCTTTTCCGCAGTGCCTTATATTGCCTGATACCGGCGGTAAAAGTCCAGATAAACTTCTAATTAAGCTGGTTTTACCACTACCATTTGGACCAGTGATTAGAATCTTTGATTTTAGCTCAGCTTTAAAACTGAGATTCTTAAATAGTACCTTATTATTACGAGTGCAGGATAAATTTTCACATTCAAGCATGGATTATCTGCCCTTTCCCTTATGTTTACCTTGAGTTGAAGCCTGAGCTTTTACAAACAGCTCCCAAAATCCTTTCTGTCCGCCTTCTCTATGTATCAATTGTGCAAAACGCTGCATTAAACCATTACCCATCATAACCATCTTTGTCCATTTACCTACCGGTTTTGCTATGTCAACTATTTCTGGATCTTCTTTATAAACTTGCACATCTTTTTGCTTCTCACGCAGTATTTCCTGTTGTTTCATCAACTCTTTTTGCTTATTTTTTTGATATAATTCATTGAATTTTCTGTCTTCTTCCCACTCTTCTTTAAAAACTTTTCTAGGAAATATGATTTTTCTAATGCGATTTTTGTATATTTTTCTCAAAAAGAGAAATACTTTGACTATAGCAAGTAATGCTATACTATATATAATAATTTGTCCGAAAGACATTTTCTGTACTCAGCTTACGCCACATTATATTATACCATAATTATAGAAATTGTGCAATTTTTGTGTGAGTAAAGACAGTATAAAAGTAATACTGCTCTATTTCGTAAACTGGACAAATATCTGACGAATGGGCTTGTATGTGGTAAGGTTTATTTCTATACTTTTTAAAGAATTTAGAAGTGAAACAAATATGAACTGCTACAAGACTCACACGTGTGAAGAATTAAGAAAGAATGATGTAGAAAAGGAAGTTACCCTTTCTGGATGGTTATATCGTAAGCGCGACCATGGTAACCTAATTTTTGTTGATTTAAGAGACTTCTACGGAATCACTCAGCTAGTATTTAATAATGACAAAGACTTTTTTGATGAGATATCAAATTTAAAATTGGAGAGTGTAATTACTGTTACAGGAATAGTTGAAGCTAGAACTGAAGATACGGTAAACAGCTCTATTTCTACCGGAGAAATCGAGGTGATAGTCAACAATTTGCGCGTTGAGTCGGAAGTTGAGTTCCACTTTGATGAAGAAATAGCAAAAGAAGAAAGAAGTATATTGGCAAGCATTACCGGCGAGCAAGAATACCCAGAAAACATGAGATTTAAATATCGATTTCTTGACTTAAGACGTGAAAAAGTCCGCAACAATATTATTTTGCGCTCACAAATTATTGCAGAGCTCCGCAAGCTCATGATAGAGCGAGGATTTTTAGAGATTCAAACTCCAATACTCACTGCTTCCTCTCCTGAAGGAGCACGCGACTACCTAGTGCCAAGCAGGCTAAATCCTGGCAAGTTCTATGCATTGCCACAAGCTCCGCAGATTTTCAAACAGTTGCTCATGGTTTCAGGGTTTGATAAATATTTCCAAATTGCACCGTGTTTTCGTGATGAAGACGCAAGGGCTGACCGTTCTCCGGGAGAGTTTTATCAGCTAGATCTTGAAATGTCTTTTGTAACTCAAGAAGACATCTTTCAGATTATTGAGTCTACCTTATATAGAGTGTTTGCTAAATTTTCTCGCAAGTCTGTCGATAAAGATTTTCCACGCATTACATACAAAGAGGCAATGCTTAAGTATGGTTCTGACAAGCCAGATTTGCGTAATCCACTATTAATCAGCGATGTTACAGAAATTTTTCGTGATTCAGGGTTCAATATTTTCAAAAGCAATATTGAGCGTGGTATGGTAGTGAGAGCCATCCCTGCACCTAAAACAGCAGAGGAACCACGCAGCTTCTTTGATAAAAAGATAGAACATGCGCAAAAAGAATTCGGTGCTAAGGGTCTCGGATATATAACGTTTGATAAAGATGGAACTGCGAAAGGCCCAATTGCTAAATTTCTTGATGAAAATAGGCTAAACCACATAAGAGAAGCAACAAACATAGAGCCAGGAGATAGTGTATTTTTTGCTTCTGACAAAGAGAATGAGGCGGCAAACATTGCAGGAAAAGTACGCACTCTTTTAGGGTCAGAACTCAGTCTTATAGATGATAATATCTTCAAGTTTTGTTGGATCATTGATTTTCCATATTTTGTATATGACGATAAAAGTAAAAAAATCGATTTCTTTCATAACCCATTCTCCATGCCACACGGTGGTCTGAAAGATTTAGAGGACAAAAATCCACTGGATATCCTTGCTTACCAATATGATCTTGTTTGCAATGGAATAGAACTGTCAAGTGGGGCGATTCGTAATAACAAACTGGATATCATGTATAAAGCTTTTGCCATTGCAGGTTATAGCCGGGGAGAAGTTGATACAAGATTCGGTGCACTTGTACGTGCATTCAGATTTGGTGTTCCTCCTCATGGTGGAATAGCACCAGGAGTTGATAGAATAGTTATGCTGCTTGCTGATGAGCCAAATATTCGTGAAGTAATCTGTTTTCCTATGAACCAGCAAGGTGAAGATGTTCTAATGGGTGCTCCTTCCAAGGTGGAGGATAAGCATTTACGTGAATTATCCTTGAAGGTTATTGAATGAAAAATTTTATAGCAAGGAGCACCGGTTAATGATATATTAGGTTATGTTAAATTGAAAGACCATGAATAATATCCAAAAAGCAATACTATCGGGCATGATCTGTAACATGATTGTGTGGTATGAACTCACTCTTTTTGGAGTATTAACAGATACAATCATCAACGTTTTTTTCCCATCAGAAGATCATTATTTGAGTACACTCAAATTCCTTGGTGTTTTTGCAATTGGTTTTGCGTTTAGACCAATTGGTGCAGTAATTTTTGGTTATATGGGAGATAAGTATGGCAGAAGAAAGACTTTACTTACTTCAGTAATATTAATTTCAATATCATCCACAATTATGGGAATTATACCTGGGTATAAAGAAATAGGGTTGCTTTCACCTGTATTGCTTGTGTTTTGTAGAATAGTGCAAGGAATAACTGCAGGAGGTGAAACAAGCATTAATACAGCATTTACGATAGAGCATTCAAAAGATAAAAAAAATCTAGGTTTCTTAGGAAGTATGAAGCCCTTTAGCGGAGCCCTTGGAACGCTCTTATGCATAACAATGATATTTATCTGCAAAAGAGTTACAGGTGAGAACTATGAAATATGGGGATGGAAGTTGCTTTTTTATTTTTGCTTTTTTTGGGGGACAATAGGTTTTTTAACTAGGTACATATTAAAAGAAAGCTTAGCATATAAAACTAATAAGTACGCTAATAATTTAGCACATTCACCATTGTTAGAACTAGTAAGAAACTATAAAAGACCGCTTATTATTTCAATCAATCTGGGAATTGCTCAGAATGCAATTGTCTACGCAGCAATAATGTTTTATAATATATCAATAAAAGAGCTAGTTATTTTATCTATTAGTGTTAAAGATTTAATGAGGATAGTAATACAGGTTGTATTTGCAGCATCTGCGGTACTTTTTGCAATTTTATCTGATAAAGTTGGAAGAAAACGCGTAATGATTCCTGTACTGATTATGCTATCTCTGATTGGTACATGTGTATTACCATTATTATCTTCCGTTAACCACTATGTCGTAATAATAACTTACTTATTGATTACTATACCAGTAGGTGCATCTTTTGGAATATATGGTTCTGTTATTTGTGAACTGTTTCCAACAAAAGTAAGATGCACTGGCGTAAGCTTAGCAAATAATATATCTGCAGGAATTTTTGGTGGCCTTTCTCCATACATATGCATGTGGCTTATAGAAAAAACCGAAACAAAACTTGCAGCAGGCATTTATCTTACTGCCTGCGCATTAATTAGCCTAATATCTGTGCTTCAAATTAAAGCCAAAGACAGAAAAGTTGATTGGTGAAATCGTTTCAGTCGAAAAATAGCGCTTCAATGGATTTTTCGATGTGTTTAGTGATAGGAGCGGTGATAGTGATTTCTTTATTGTTTGGCAGTTTTAAAGATAAAGAATGCGAATGAAGGTGAATTTTATTTGCTATCCCATCAATAAAAGCTTTTTTACCACCATATTTACCGTCACCAAGAATAGGGCAATTTATATGAGCTAAATGTGCACGTAACTGATGGGTTCTGCCGGTAATTGGTTGTAATTTTAAATAAGCAACATTGTGTTTGGATTTTGCTATAATTGAAAAATGCGTAGTGGCATTCTGAGGTGAATTTTCATCAACGACCACTTTTTCTTGACCTGAAACATATTTTTTCACCAATGGATAGTCTATTGTTCCACTATCCTTGCTCGGTATGCCAGAAGTTAATGCTAAATAAGTTTTTTTTACTCTTCGTCCTTTAAATTCTTCCATAAGGTATCTGGCAACATTAGCGTTGCGTGCGAATATTATCACTCCACTCGTATCTCTATCTAGCCTATGGACAATTTTAAATGTTTCTCCCTCTCTTATTTGGTCAAGCAAATCACTCATGCTAATCTTTACTTTTACGCCACCTTGAACGATGACCCCTGCGGGTTTGTTTATAGCTAGTATATATTCGTCTTCATATAATATGTTCTCTCTTAGTAGATTCACTAACTTTTCATTATATTTGCGATCAGAATTAGCGTTTTCAATATAATTCAAGTGCTTCAGCGTTATAGTTTGCCCAGAATTTACTCTATCACTGGACTTTGCTTTGCAATCATCAACTTTGATTAATCCTTTCCTTAAAGATTTTTCAATTACAGATTGCTTTAGATCAGGAAAGATTCTTCTGATGTACCTATCCAGCCTAACGTTATCGTCTTCTATTAATATGGTTTTTATACTTTGTAGCATTCCATTATTTATAATGAATATCTAGTGAAATGTCAATTATTGGTGTCATTCCAGTGTCAAGCACTGGAATGACACCGAAGGGGCTACTGCCGTCATAAAGGAACCAGTGTCAGCTACTCGGATGACAGGAGAAGGAGACTACTGAGATGACAGCTAGCCTGAAAACCGTCATCCCGCTGCTTGTTAGCGGGATCTAGAGATACCGCGAATGAATCGCGGTATGACGGTTCGCGGCGGCATGACGTAGAGCTTGCGTTAGCTATACTTTTATACTCACCAACTCAGCTGGATCCAAGTAGTCAGAGCACTGGGATGACAAAAAAAGGAGGGCACTTGGATGACGGGAGAAGGAGCTATTTGGATGACATCGTTTACTATACAATGTTTGTACAGTTCTGGATAAAAAAATTAGCTAACAAATTTATAAACATCAGTATACAGCTCATCAACGCTTGGTTCTTTACTATTTTTGGCAAAATCTTCCGACTTTTTTACTAAATCACGTATTTCCTTATCAATTACTTTGCACTCTTCTTCTGAAGCCATTTTATTATCTGTCATGTATTTCTTTAAAGTGCTTATAGGGTCATGATTTTGCTTCATATCTTCAACTTCTTCTTTTAAGCGATAAGTAGCAGGATCTGACATTGAGTGACCGCGATATCGATATGTCTTCATTTCAAGCAGGATAGGCCCTTTTCCGCTGCGTGTGTGTTCCGCTGCTTCGCTTGTAGCCTCATAAACAGAGAAAAAATCCATTCCATCAACTTGTTTTCCAGGAATACCAAAACTTTCTCCTCTTTTATATAACTCTGTTACTAAAGTTGACCTTTGCACGGAGGTTCCCATTGCGTATTCATTATTTTCTATGATGTAAACCACAGGCAACTCCCACAAAGATGCCATATTAAACGATTCATATACTTGTCCTTGATTTGCAGCACCGTCGCCAAAATATGTAAATACCACATTATCTTTTTTCTTATATTTATTAGCAAATGCTATTCCTGTGCCAATTGGAACTTGTGCTCCCACTATTCCATGCCCGCCGAAGAATTTTTTTTCAACGTCAAATACGTGCATCGAACCACCTTTACCTTTCGAGCATCCTGTTTCTTTGCCGGTAAGCTCTGCCATTACAACATTTGGATCAGAATCACATGCGAGCATTAAGCCATGGTCTCTATAACTTGTGATAAAAGCGTCACCTAATTTTGATGCAGCTTGAGTTCCAACTGCAACTGCTTCTTGTCCTATTGATAGGTGACAGAACCCGCCTATTAATCCCATCCCATATAATTGTCCTGCTTTTTCCTCAAATCTGCGTATGAGTAGCATTTTCCTGTAGAATCCAATTATCTGTTCTTTAGTGAAATTTTCTGCTTTCATATCGATTTCTTTTTCATTAAACTAACACAATACCAGGAATTTTAAATTTTTGCTAATGAACTATTACCACTGGCTTGAGGCTTTTCACGTTATCTCTGTTATCATGTGGATGGCAGGTATGCTTTATTTACCCAGGCTTTATGTCTACCATGCAACTGTAAAACCGGGATCGGAAAATGATAGCTTGCTTCAAACAATGGAAAAGAGGCTACTTAGATATATCATAAACCCTGCAATGCTTTTCTCACTTGGTCTTGGAATTACACTAATGGTTATTAGGGAAGCATATCGTGAAGGATGGTTTCATGTAAAAGCATTTGCAATACTTTTGATGTTAATTATTCATATGCTACTTGCAAAATATAGGAAAAATTTTGCAATGGGTTCGAATAAGAAGTCACATATTTATTTTCGCGTTTTAAATGAAGCAGTTACAGTATTGATAATAGTTATAGTTATTATGGTTGTTGTAAAACCTTTTTGACTGACCTTACCCAAAAAAAGCAGAAAGCTCGTATCTGTTCAGATGCATGGCTAATGTACAATACTGAAATAAAAATTCCAGTGCTCCCTTTCTTGTCATCCCAGTGCTTGACACTGGGATCCAGCTTTCTTTACAAATTCACCAAAAGTGCTTCATTCTATAACGCAAAACCCATACTCACCAAACTCAATGCATTACTTGCAATTAAGTCTCCTGGATGCCAGTGTCAAGCTACTCGGATGACACCATTCTTTTTCCTGGATCCCAGTGTTAGCTACTTGCATGACACCATTCTTTTTCCTGGATCCCAGTGGGCTTTGTTGCATCGCTAGCTATGATGGATAAAGATAAAAAAGGTAGAGAATATCAGTAGCTTATTATTCTGGTATTTATAACAAGAACGGTCAGTGAATACCTAAATTTGAGTAAAAGAAATTTCACTACCACTCACTAATCCGGCTAAAATTCAAGAATTTCAATGCTTTAGCTATTTTCAATAGAATTAAATTTATTAATATAAATAATAAATTACTATTCTTAAATTTGATCAGATTGATTGCAAAAAAACAAGATTTTCAATAGGTTGCTTATAATCCTAACTATAGTTAGCCTTTCATAAGTAGCGATGCAACAAAGCCATCCCAGTGTCAAGCACTGGGATGACAAGAAGAGGGCACTGCCCTCTTGGATGGAAGCCAGTGTTAGCTACTTTCATGACACCCTGACAACCGTCATCCCGCTACTTGTTAGCGGGATCTAGAGATACCGTGATGGTATGACGTAGGGGTTGCCGAGAACTTGTCATCCCAGTGCTTGACACTGGGATCCAGTTTTTCGTATAATTTTGTCAAAATCTATTGTGCTAGCAAGTTCACTAGCGTCACGCGCTGGTCTGTTAGACATTTACGTGTAGGGTGAAGAAATTTTGAAAAAGACATACCAAATATGAAAGGCCTATATATTAAAACTTACGGCTGTCAGATGAACGTTTATGACTCCGTTTTAATGGAAAATGTAATTAAACCTTTGGGGTTCAACGTTGTTAGTGATGCAGGGAAAGCCGATTTAGTGATACTGAATACTTGTCACATTAGAGAGAAGGCAGCAGAAAAACTTTACTCAGAGCTTGGGAAGATTCATTCGTTACGAAAAGAAATGACTATAGTGGTGGCTGGGTGTGTAGCGCAAGCAGAGGGAGAAGAAGTGTTCAGAAGGGCTCCTTTTGTTGATATTGTTGTTGGTCCGCAGAGTATCGCTACCTTACCGGAGCTGATAGTCAAAGCAAGCAGAAGTAAAGGTCATGTAATAAACACTGATTTTCCTGAAGTTGCAAAGTTTGATAAATTGCCAGATGAATGCTATGGCAATAGCCAGGGGTCTTCTGCGTTTCTTGCCATACAAGAGGGTTGTGATAAATTTTGTACGTTTTGTGTAGTGCCCTATACTCGTGGAGCTGAGTATTCACGGCCAGTGAATGAAATATTTCGTGAAGCATTGAAATTAGTTGCAAATGGGGCAAATGAGATCAATTTGCTTGGTCAGAACGTCAATGCTTACCATGGGGAGTGCGAAGGGGAAGTGTGGGATTTAGGAAAATTAATTAGTCATATTGCTAAAATTGAAAAGCTAGAGAGGATTCGTTATACAACTTCTCATCCAAGAGATATGCATGAATCTCTCTACTTGGCACATGCGGAAGAGCCAAAGCTCATGCCGTTTGTTCACCTGCCTGTGCAGTCTGGTTCGAATAAAATATTGCACGCGATGAACAGGAAACACACTGCAGAGGAGTATTTGGAAATAATAGACAGATTTCGCAAATTGAAACCTGAAATCGAATTTTCTTCTGATTTTATTGTTGGTTTTCCTGGAGAAACCGAAAAAGATTTTGAAGAAACTATGAAATTAGTAGAAAAAGTTAGATATGCTCAGGCTTATAGTTTTAAATACAGCCCAAGACCAGGCACACCGGGAGCGGAAAGAAAAGATCAAGTACCAGAAGAGGTTAAAACAGAGCGCCTTCTTCGTTTACAGAAATTAATTAGTAAGCAACAACTTGAGTTTAACCAGAGTATGGTAGGTAAAACTATACCTGTTCTATTTAGCGATAAAAAAGGTAAACACCAAAACCAAATTATTGGTAAAAGCCCATATATGCAATCAGTGTGCATTGATGATTCTGAAGATAAATACAGGGACAAAATAGTAAATGTGAAAGTGTTGGAAGCTCGGCAGAGTAGTTTGCTGGGGTGTGCATTTCACTGATTTTAAGCAGCGTTAAATATAAATCTTAAGCAAAGAGTATTGAAAAAATGCAATCATAATCTTTTTCAAAAGTTACAAAGTTTAATTGCTACCTCTGCTGAACGGGTACCTTAAACCTACAAATTTGAGCTTACCTATATCAATTTTTTGTACAAGATGAGTTAGTAACAACTTTATGTATAAAATTGAAGAAGAATAAAAATACAATAACGAGCATTAAATTAAATATTCCCACCTTTAAAAAACCCTCTTTATATATTTCTAAAGATTCTAAATAATTTATTTTACCATTTACTGAAGGAACTGACATAAATTTTGATATTGCAACTCCGGCTAGGTTAGAAAACGCTAATGACAGCATTACTATACCCATCACTACTCCTCTAAGGTTTTTGGGGGCTAGTGTAGTTGCTTGTTCTTGGACTAATGGAGCAATACATAATTCTCCCAGTCCCATAAAGGAGATAGCAATTATTAAATATAAGTATTCTACTTTACCTTCAATGTTAGAGTTTAAACATCCTATGTACAGTGTGAAAAAACACATAGCCATTGTCAGAAGGCCAAGGGTAAACATGGAAGTTGCATATTTTTGCTTAAACTTCATGTATGTTCCAAAAAGAAAGCCAAATATTATAATTGACAAAGGATTTATGGCTTGAGAAACTGAAGCTGGGATTGTTATACCTAATACATTGTTAATAACGTTTCTTTCGGTGAATAAGTTAACCAAAGAGCCAAGCTGCATTTCTAAAGCAAAAAAACACAAGAAAAATACCACAAGAATAGATAATGCCACTAATTTTCGTCTTTGTTCTGCTGATAATTTAGATATTATATAAATAAATATGCCCAGAGCTGTTATTCCAATAAATATGAGCATATTAGTAAAAAATTCACTATGTATAAGCATTTTAGCAATTATTGATGATGACAGAAAGCTTCCTATCAATACTATACCAAAAATTTTAATCCCTAATATGCGCTTATTCATAAGCTCTGGATAAGGAGAAAGGCCGCTATCTCCTAAAAGATTCTGAAATTTGAGAAAAAAGATTAGCCCTATAGACATCCCAATACCAGCTAAACCAAAGCCGTAGTGCCAGCCAAACAAGTGGGCTACATAACCACATGAAATAGAAGCCAATATTGCTCCAATATTCACACCTACGTAAAATAAAGTAAAGCCTCTGCTACGTTCAGGATCGTCTTTGCCATAGCATGAACTAAGTAAGTTAGTTACGTTCCCTTTAAACATACCAGTACCTATGGCTATTAGAGATAAACCTAAATATAATAAACCTGGTTCAAACTTAACCAATGACATGCAAGCATGACCTGCTATCATCACTATCCCTCCAAGCAACACCATGTTGCGGAATCCCATCAACTTATCAGCTAAAAAACCTCCAAGTATTGGTATAGCATAACCTGTTGCAGCAAATAATGAGTAAATAGTAAAGGCCCTCTCATCAGTGAAACCTAAGTGAGAAGTCAAAAATAGGACCAAAAGTGCCCTCATTCCATAGTAAGAGAAACGTTCCCACATTTCAACAAAGCACAACATTTTTAAAAATTGTGGAAACTTATCTGTCTTCTGATCCATAAAATACCCCTAAAGCTTGGGTTAATGTTAAGTAAAACAATAAAAACTGCAAGTAAAACTTAAAAAAAGGTATTGGAAGCTCGGCAGAATAGTTTGTTGGGGTGTGAGCTACGGAAATATTTTTGAATTTGTAATTTTTCAGAAAGCCCTATATTCTTTAGTTTTACATAGCGAACATGAAGTCAAAGCATTATCCTGATACAGTAAGTAGTCCTGATTTTTTATCGTTAGAAAAGGAAATCATAAAATTTTGGCAGGAAAACAAAGTTTTTGAGCGGTCAGTTGAAGAACGTTCCAAGGATAATTGTTTTGTCTTTTACGATGGGCCTCCGTTTGCAAATGGACTTCCGCATTATGGACATTTACTCACTGGTTTCATCAAAGACGCATTTGCAAGATATCAAACTATGCTTCAAAAAAGGGTTGAACGTAGATTTGGCTGGGATTGCCATGGATTGCCGGCTGAGATGGGTGCAGAAAAAGAACTTGGAATATCTGGTAGAACTGAGATAGAGAAGTTTGGTATAGATAAATTTAACGATCATTGCCGTACTTCTGTGATGAAATTTTCATCAGAGTGGGAGAAGTATGTAAATAGGCAAGCAAGGTGGGTAGACTTTCACAATGACTATAAGACTATGGATAAATCATTCATGGAGTCGGTCATGTGGGCATTCAAGCAGCTTTATGATAAGGGTCTGGTGTATGAATCAGTGCGCGTTGTACCATATAGCTGGGCATGCGAAACTCCATTATCTAATTTCGAAACAAGGCTTGATAACGCGTATAGAGAAAAAGTTAGCAAAGCTGTAACTGTTGCATTTGAGCTTTTAGAAAACCCACAGCAATTTAAAAGTGTTAAACGAAAGTGTAAATTACTTGCTTGGACTACAACTCCTTGGACGTTGCCGAGCAACTTGGCTTTAGCAATAGGAAAAGATATTAAGTATTGTGCAGTGTCAGTCCACCCTTTGATGTCATTCCAGCGCGTGACGCTGGAATCTATTTCTGGATCCCAGTGTCTGGGCACTGGGATGACAGGGAGTAGTGAAGGAAGTTCAATGAATGGTGAAATATACATTTTTGCTGAAAGCTACTTAGAGAAATTTATCAGCCACTCTGAACAAAACAATATTCCATATGAAAACTGCAATATAAAACTTAAAGCGAATGATCTTGCAGGTCTTTCTTACAAACCACTGTTTGACTATTTTAAAGACACAAAAAATGCATTTCGCGTTTTTATTGCTGATTATGTGACGGAAGAAGACGGTACTGGCGTTGTGCATACTGCTCCTGGATTTGGTGAGGAAGATTTTTACCTTTGCCAAAGCCATGATATTCCAGTTATTTGTCCAATTGATAACAGTGGAAAATTTACTGCTGAAGTTTCAGATTTGGCAGGGGTTCATGTTTTTGATGCCAATGATACAGTAATAAAAAAATTGAAAGGGCAGGGAAGTTGGTTTAAGACTGAGCAATATATTCACAATTATCCACACTGCTGGAGAACTGACACTCCTTTGATCTATCGAACTATGCCTTCTTGGTATGTTGCTGTTACAAAATTCAAAAGCAGAATGGTAGAGCTAAATAAGAGAGTTAATTGGATACCAAACCACATTAGAGATGGTCAATTTGGAAAATGGCTTGAAGGGGCACACGACTGGTCAATTTCACGCAATCGATTCTGGGGTACGCCAATCCCTGTATGGAAATCAGATGATGCGAGATATCCAAGAGTAGATGTATATGGTTCAATAGAAGAACTGGAGAGAGATTTTAATGTTAAAATAGACGACTTGCACAGACCATTTATCGATACTTTAACAAGACTAAATCCTGATGATCCAACAGGAAAATCAGTTATGCGCCGTGTACCTGACGTGTTTGACTGCTGGTTTGAATCTGGCTCGATGCCATTTGCGCAAATCCACTATCCGTTTGAAAATAAGGAGTGGTTTGAATCTGCGGATTTTATCACTGAATACATAGCGCAAACCAGGGGGTGGTTTTATACGCTCTTTGTATTGTCCACTGCTTTGTTTAATAGGGAACCATTTAAGAACTGCATATGCCACGGTGTTGTTTTGGATGTAAAAGGGCAAAAATTGTCCAAACGTTTGAATAACTATGCAGATCCAATGGAGGTTTTTGATAGATACGGTTCTGATGCACTGCGTTTTCTTATGCTTTCTGGATCTATTATTTGTGGTGGTAATTTGCTACTCGATAAAGAAGGAAACTCAATACGAGATGTTCTGAAAAACGTAATAAAACCTATTTGGAACAGTTATCACTTTTTTACTATGTATGCAAATGCAGATGGAATTAAAGCTGAAGTTTGTAAGGATTATCAAAGTACTATTGATCGCTACATGATTTCCAAATGTTTTGAAGCTGTAGAAAGTATCCAAGCTTCTATGAACAGCTATAGCTCCCAAGAGGCTTGCAAAATTCTGATAGATTTTTTTGAAGTGCTGAATAACTGGTATATTCGTCGCAGTCGCGAGCGTTTTTGGAAAAGTGATTTGGATCAGGATAAAACTGATGCTTATAATGTTCTATATACGGTTTTTTATTACATACTAAGAGCTGCAGCTCCTTTGTTGCCACTTATAACAGAGAATATATGGCAAGGGCTTAAGTATGAAGAAACATCTGTTCATTTGGCTAATTTTCCACAATTAGAGAAGTTTGATAGTCAGCTCATTGCCAAGATGGATCTAGTGAGAGAGGTGTGCAACTCTGCACTTTCGATCAGAAACACTTTTAATATACGTATCAGACAGCCGCTTGGCAGTATGATCATTTATCATCAGTCTTCCTGTAGTTTTCTTGAAGGTGAACCGCTTTCTGTCATCCCAGAGTTCTCTCCTGTTATCCAAGTAGCTGACACTGGGATCCAGTGTGCTGCAGATTCAAATGAGTACCAGGAGATGATAAAAGATGAGGTGAATGTAAAAAGCTTGGAATTAGTAAACAGACTTGAAGGTATTGCATCACTAGAGTTAAAGCTAAATTTCCCACTGCTTGGGAAAAGAATTCCAGACAAAATCAAGAAGCTAGTTCAATATGTCAAGGAGGGAAAATGGAAGCAAGTTGAGAATGAGCAGATATTTCTAGGAGACGAATCAGAGAACTATATTATAGAAAAAGGCGAATATGAACTATTGTTAAAAGCAAACAGTGAATATTCCTCTGTATTTGATAACAATAAAGGGATTGTCATTCTAAATACTGAACTAAATGATGAATTAATTCTAGAAGGGTTAGCGAGAGATGTCGTGAGGCTCATTCAAGAAACCAGAAAACAAGCTGATTTTCATATATCAGATAGAATCAGAGTAATAATCAAAACAGAAGAAGAGAAAATTAAGGAAGCAATAAATACGTGGTTTGAATATATAAAAGAGCAGACCCTTGCCTTATCTTTGGACATTAATACAGAAATTGGAACTAACTTCTATTCTAAGGAATATCAGGATTTAAGTGTTAGTATTGAGCGTTAAATTTTTAATAAAGTTGCAAGATTGTCAGTATTTATGCTATACTTAAGGTAATTGGATAAGGTTATAATATGAATAAAGCTGTTGCAGATGATTATGAAGAAGTTGTTAACAATAGTGGTGGTTTAGGTAAAGCAGAATCTGTTGTTACTTTGGAGGAGGAAGAAGAGTTTTTTGATGCTATGGAAGCTGTTTCTAATGTAGAAGAAGGGAATAATTTAGGTCTTGCTACTTC
Source organism: Wolbachia endosymbiont (group A) of Opomyza germinationis (assembly GCF_964264765.1). Classification (NCBI taxonomy): domain Bacteria; kingdom Pseudomonadati; phylum Pseudomonadota; class Alphaproteobacteria; order Rickettsiales; family Anaplasmataceae; genus Wolbachia; species Wolbachia endosymbiont (group A) of Opomyza germinationis. The sequence continues at coordinate 380,972 of NZ_OZ183482.1, read as the reverse complement.
AGAAGAGGAAGAAGAATTTTTTGATGCTGTGGAAGAACAAGAGCCGTTAGCTAATTTTAACGTTCCACTCAGTATATTTCATTATAAAGATTATAACTCTGATTTTTTTACTTCCTGGTATAATATATCAAGCGAAATATTTAAGGAAATAAATAGAACTTGCCCAGAAAAGAAAATATTAAATTTAGCTCTGTCAGTTTTAATGCTTCCTTATATTGCTTTTACTGCACTGGGATTAGTCGTATGCAGTAGATTTCAAGCAAACAGCAAGACACAAGACAGTGTAGGGGAAGATAAGACAAAAAAGAGTGAAACTGGCGTGCCAAAAAGATTGGCATATGGTGTTCTTGCTGCAATAGCAATTTTTGTTAATATGGCTGTACTTGTAGCCTTAGTTGTTCCTGCAACAATTGCTTTGGCTACTTTTTATCTTTTAAATAGAGATTTATCTCACTCTTTAGTTACTGCTCTTAAAATAAGTATGGGGCGGTATTCTAATAAGCATCAAAATATTGAGGTGTCTTTTCATGAAAAGGAAGTTACTGGACCAAATATTGCGTGGGATATGGAAATAGAATTTCCACCGCAATTTAAACGATTGCTTAGAGATTTGTATGAAAATGAAAATAACAAGTGGTTTGATGTGACGCGGAATTCAGAGCATAGCATCGTACTGAAATTGTCAACTAACATCAATTTAAAAAATGGTCTTAAGCCCTTACGCAATGAAATCAAGGATGTGCTTGCAACTTCTATTCAGGAATTTGCGAAGACTATGGAAGAACTGATAAAGCTAGAAAAGAAAGAGATTACATATGATAAATTGAAGGAATTATTGAACGAATTCAAGTCGAAAGTGGTAGATAGTATAGGTCCTAATTTGACAAGTCACTTAATACAAAGTGCTTATCAAGTTGCCTTTATACAAGCAATTAAGTTTCAGCGAGATAGACGGGGAGAAGATTTTTCGCTGGAAGATGAGATAAAAAATTCTTTAGTGAGACAGGAATTAGAGAGTTTAAGAGGAATAGGTCAAACAAGGTGTAACAATATATATAAGAAATTAAAAGAAATACATGAAAACAGTAGCTTAACAAATGACACCTTAAAAAGGGGGTTAGAAGACCTTTTTAAATTCGAATATGATGATCAAGAGATTGAGCGCAGGCTGATAAAATCAGTAATGAAAAAAGTTCAAGGTAAGTTAAGTCAATCAGATATACCGGATAAGGAGAAGCAAAGCCTAAGGAAGCAGCTTGAAGATTTAGAAAAAAAAGTAAAGGTTCCATCGGATAAGGAAGCTTCAGCTAAAATAAATGACTTTATAGAAAAGATGTATTTAGAAATAAAAAAATATAAAGTGCAAAGGTTACTTCGAGAACAAAAAAAGGGTGTTTTACGTTTATGCAAGAAATTAAGAAAATATGGTGAATCAGGTCTAGCAGAAATAATTGAAGCTTTTCGCGTGCAAGATGAAGGACATTTAGAAAAATCTACATTAGAACAAACACTCAAAGATCAAAATAAGCGTTTACAAGCTGAACAAAATAACAGGGAAAAAGGGCATCCGGGTACAAGATCAATAGAAGTGCTCTTAAAAAGGAATGAAGAAATTCTGAAAGCATTAAAACAGTTAGAATTAGGCAAAAAAGAATTATTGATAAATGAAGAAACAAAAAATGATTATAAAGAAGAACTAACGTCTCGTGAAAAAATAAAATTTGCAGTAATAGAAGATGATTTACTGAAGGTATTCAAGCTTGAAACTTTTGATGAAAAAGAAATCAAGAAGTTATTAGAAAGAGCAGAACTGGAGTACTGTTTAGCAGAAAAACGCATCAAATATCCTGTAATTAAAACAAAAGATAATATCAAACATTTTAGTCAAAATTTATTGTCTCCTTTGGTAGACAATTTGACAAAAAATATAATAAATAATATACCAGGAAATAGTGAAGGTTGTATACAGAAAGTTAAGAACTGGAGTAAAGTTATGTTTGGTGCAATAAAGATTGGAGCATCAAATGCTTATAAAGAGACTACAGAGAGAAAAGCGTTAAATGTGGCACATAATACTTATAAAGAAGGAGAGACATTTCTTCAATGTTTTCAGTCAAATTATGAAGGTATTGGAGCCTTTTTAGGTAATTTATTTTCTGATGATGGGGTAACATTTAAAAATGATGTGTGGCCTAAAATAGAAGAGCATTTGCATGGAATGTGGGATAGATTTTTCAAGGATATTGAATTCAATATTGGAAATAAATTGGATGAAGTAAGTGTGACACAGCAACGGCAGGAAACTATGATTGTGACTCAACGATAAGTTCTCAAAGTTCCTCCGGTATTTTCACATACTAAATTAACTATAGCACTTGATTCTTTTTGGATCTCTTTTTCAGTTAAAGTGTGGATTGGAGAGCAAAAAGTAACTGACAACGCTATAGACATCTTATTCGGTTCTATATTATTTCCATGGTATACATCGAATATCAAAACTTCTGTGATGAGCTCTGAGCTTTTTTTTATCACATTGATTATGTTACCTACTTCCACATCCTTATTTACTATAAATGCAAAATCACGTTTTACACTTTGGTATTTATAATCGATAAATTTCTTTCTACTTACAGGTAAATTTTCAATATTTTCTAGTATTACCTCAAAACCTACAACTTTTTGCTTGATATCAAAAAGATCTAATATATTAGGATGCAACTCTCCAAAATAACCTGCTACTTTATTCTTAAAAGAGAGAGTGCCTGACTTTCCTGGGTGGTAATGTTCTTTTTCTGCTTTCTCTATCGTTAAATTATCACAATTAACGTTAAAAAACTCCAAAGCTGCTATGCAATCAGCCTTTGCGTCAAAAACATCTACTTTCCTATCAGTATTATAATGGTTTCGCGGTAAATTATTTCCTGACCTAATTCCACTTAAAACATACTTAGACTGAGCTTCACCATCGTAAATCGGCCCGATTTCGAAGATTGCAAGATCAGATATTCCATGGGCAATATTATCAGCAGTAACTTGCAATAAATTTGGCATAATACTTGGTCTCATTATATTAAAGCTATTGTTAAACGGATTATCGATGATAAATAACTTATTCGAGTAACCAAATTTTTCAGCTGTTGATTCACTCATAAACGACCAGGTTAGCACTTCATGAAACCCTCTGTTTGTCATCAAAATACGCAAATTGTCGTATGTACTATCTACTTCTTCAACATTATTTGGTAGTGGTTCTTCTTTTATTTTGTCATAGCCGTATATCCTTGTTACTTCTTCGATTAGGTCAGCCGGTATTGTCACGTCCGGTCTCCAGCTTGGTACTTGTACATTCCAATTGCCTTCGGTTTTTTTATCAATACTAAACCCTAGTTTCGTTAAGATATCAAGCACCTCATCAGGCGATACAGACACACTTCCAAACTTGTTCACATCCTGATAATCAAAGCTCACCTTGGTGTCAGCACTATCTAAACTGCCAGCAGACACTACGCTTGAGGTTTCTCCACCACATAAGTCCAGAATCATTTTAGCTGCAAGGTTGAGTCCATCAAAAGTAAATTCAGGATCAACTGAACGTGCAAATCTGTAACTAGCGTCTGTGGAGATGCCGAGCTGCCTTGAAGATTTAGTAATAGAGATGGGATCGAACCAAGCAGACTCTAAAAAGATATCAGTAGTTTCAAGAGTACATTCACTGCACTTACCACCTATAATTCCAGCAATTCCATGAATATTTTTATCACCTGCAATAACGCTTATGTCTTTGTTTAATAAGTATTCTTTACCGTTCAAACCAGCAAATTTTTCTCCGTCGTTTGCTTTGCGTACTGTGAGCTCTCCTTCTATTTTTTTTGCATCATACGCGTGCATTGGGCGGCTGAAAGATATCATAATATAGTTCGTGATATCAACTATTGCAGAAATGGAGCGCATTCCTATCGATTCCAGCCTATCTTTTAACCATTTTGGGCTTTCTTGATTTTTTACATTGGCGATGTATATTCCACTAATAAAACTTTCCCCGTCAGTAACTTCAACATCGATTGGTGAATTTATGGAGCTGGTAAGTTGTGGAATGCTTAAAGTCTTTAATGTCCCAATTCCAGTTGCAGCAAGGTCGCGAGCTATTCCATAAATGCCTAAGCAATCTCCACGGTTTGGAGTAACATTTATATCAATTACAGGGTCACAATTGAAAAATTTATCCCCTACTTTATAATCATCGGAAAGCTCGATTATTCCTTCACTTTCCTCTTGAACCAGCGCAAGTTCAGAAGCAGAGCAGAGCATCCCTTCACTTAGCACTCCTCGTATTTTTGTGGGCTTGATTGTGAAATCACTTTCTGGCAATGTGCTACCAAGAGATGCAAGCACAGTTTTCATACCTTCTCTAACATTGTTTGCTCCGCAAACTATTTGTAGAATTTTACTTCCGTCATCTACTTTACATAATTTTAATTTATCAGCATTTGGATGAGGTACGACTTCTAATACCTCTGCAACGATAAACCCAGTCAATCTGGAATTATCGATCACATCTTCTACTTCTAACCCTATGTGAGTTAATTTATCGGTAATTTCTTCTAAACTAGCATTGGTTTCTAAGTACTCTAATAACCAAGATAATGTGAATTTCATGGACCTAAAAAGAAGTGAAAAAGTTATTGTAATATAAAATGTAGTGCTTTTAAAGCTTGTTGTAGTGGAATACTTCTACATCATTGTTTATGATGTAGAAGCTTTTGTAACTTTATATCTTCTTGCGAAGAGAAAGAATTTTTTCTATATCACCTTTTAAATCTATCTCCAGAAAGAATTTAAGACTTTCATAATCCCAGGCATCCTCATCAATGTTACCATCAAAAAAGAAGTGTATTATTGCATTGTTGAGTCCTATGTAATAATCGCGAGTATCTTCGTCAAGGAAACAATCTACTGATTCGATGTATCCGTTACCAAATTCCTGCTCCAAATTTAAAGGATGATTAGTGTTAATAAAATCTATTTCGTTCATTATATACCTCACTAAAAATTAAATTATAATCAAAATAAGATATTAAGTCAAGATATTGAATAATTTAACAAGATTAGTAAATTTTAAAATACAGAGCTGACTGTAATTAACATTCTAATTACATATTTTGTTAATATGTTAATGTTATAATAATACAGAGCCTTATCTTAATTCTTGACTTTGTCCTATAAAATTCATACTTTATTTACTGTTTATAATTCAGATTAAAATGGCACTAAATCCACTGGAACAGTTTAAGGTATATACAATAATAGAGTTACCTAGGTTATTTGGGTATGACGTAAGCTTTACCAATTCATCTTTTTTCACGATGATTTCGGTGATATTGATGATACTCTTTTTGCTTTTTGGAATAAAGAAGGGGTCAGTAATACCAGGATATTTGCAAGCTGCAGTTGAGTATGTATATGATTTTGTTATTTCAATAATAGAAAATAACACTGGAAGCAAAGGCTTGCAGCACATTCCATTGATATTCACAGTATTTATTTTCATTTTATCGTGTAATTTAGTTGGTGTTCTTCCTTATAGTTTCACGGTCACAAGTCATGTGATAGTCACCTTCGCTTTATCGATGGTGGTTTTTATTTATATAACGATTGTTGGATTTAAAGAAAGGGGAGTAGAATTTTTACGCATATTGCTACCAAAAGGAACTCCTTCGTGGCTTGCACCTATAATAATTATTATTAAGTTGTTTGCTTATTTAGTAAGGCCGGTTAGCCTATCAATAAGGCTTGCAGCAAATATGATTGCTGGTCATACAATCATCAAAGTGATAGCAGGGTTTATTGTAAATATGAACATATTTTTCACTCCTGCGCCGTTTTTGTTCATAATTGCATTGATAGGATTTGAAGTATTTGTTGCAATTTTACAAGCTTATATATTTACTATATTAACATGTGTATATTTGTCAGATGCAGTAAAGTAATTGACTTCCTTGTAGAATATTTTACAATTATATTATAAAGAAATAATTAAAGGTAATATATGGATTTAGTAGCTTTAAAATTTATAGCAATTGGTTTAGCTGTGTTTGGAATGCTCGGCGCTGGTTTAGGTATAGCTAATATCTTCTCTGCTATGTTAAATGGGATTGCGAGAAACCCTGAATCAGAAGGTAAAATGAAAAGTTATGTTTATATTGGTGCTGCCATGGTTGAAATCATGGGATTGCTTGCGTTTGTACTTGCAATGTTATTAATATTTGCTGCTTAACAGATGCCACAGCTTGATGTTTCAACCTTCTTTTCTCAAGTTTTTTGGTTTTTAATTTTTTTCTCTTCACTTTTTTTCGTAGTAAGTTGTTTATTTTTGCCAAAGTTAGATGAAATAATAAGCACTAGAAGTAAAGAAGTATTGGGTTCTTTTAATAGTTCTGTTCATCTTTTAAGACTTACGGAAGATCAGATTACCAAGTATAACGCAGCTTTAACCCAAGCTAGAATACAGGCAAAAAAAATCATAGATGATGCACTTGCTCAGGTAGAAGAAATGAGAGCTAATGTTAAGAATATATTAGAAGAGGAAGATAAAAAAAAGAGCAAGCTTATTGAAAAAAAAGTGGCAGAATTTAAATCTGAATATACTGATCAGTTAAAACAAATGGCTACTAGTATTGCTTTAATTTATTATACTAAATTGACTAATTCTGAAATTGAAGAGGAATTTATTGCTGACTTGGTGTCCAAAGAATTTTAGGGGTTTTTATGTCTACATCACTGATTATCGGTCTTGCCTTCTTGGTAAGTTTTGTCCTTTCGTATAAATTGCTAAAGAAAGTGATAAAAAATGCGCTTAACAATAAGCGTAACAAAAGCAAATTTTCAAGTGAAGAAACTGAAAAATTCAGGAAAGATATGTTGGAGTATTACAAAAAATCTTCTAAAAAATACAAAGAATTAGATGCAGAAGTTAATAAAATGATGAATGAAGCACTTGATAAAGCTAATAGTATCATTAAGCACAATAGACAGCAGCTAGATCAGACATTAGATGACAATGCCCATTCTAACTTGAAGAAAGTCACTGACCAAGTTGAAAAAGCTCTTGGAGATTTACAGGCTAACACAGCGAGTATAGCTGCTGATGCTGTAAAAAAAATAATGCATGAACGTAAAGATGATAAGCGTAGTAGCGAGGTCATATCTTCATTTTCACGTGACTTAAATAAAAAATTGCATTAGGTTTAATGCCTATACTTCAAGCTGATAATGTAGAAAAAATTAAGTTTGATTCTAGTTTGTGCAAAGAGCAAGAGAAACTTTTTTACTATAAATTTAATATAATTCCTTGGCAAAAATTAAATGATACTACTTTTTTTATGGTTGAAGACACAAGCCGAGATATCAACCGTTGGGTCGAAGCTCATTACGGCATTGACTATGTATTAATAAAAGTGGATAGCGAACAGATTTTAAATCTTCTTAACTCGCACTTTGGTATTTCAGAATTTGCAAGCAACTACTTATATTACAAGAATCCTAATTTTTCAGCTAAAAGCATTAAACTAAGCTCAATATTTTTTGCTTCTTTCTTTATTGTAACTTCAATTTTAACACTAACAGAGAAATATACATATTTTGCTTTGATGTTGATATTTATAATCGGATGTTCTAGTTATTTATTCAAGTTTATAGCTACAGTTTTTAGCTTATGTGAAACCTCTAATCAAAAAGTGGATTATAGTAAGCTGAATGAAGAAGATTTTCCTATATATACTATTTTATTGCCTGCTTTTAAAGAAAGTGCAGTGATAGAGCAATTGATCGAAAGCATTGAAAGTTTGGATTATCCAAAATCAAAATTAGATGTGAAGCTTCAGGTAGAAAGTGATGACCAAGAAACGCTAGCAGCTATAGAAAAGTACACTTTACCGCAGTATTTTGAAGTAATAAAAGTGCCTCATTCTTTGCCTAGAACAAAAGCCAAGTCATGCAATTATGCTATGAGCTTTGCTAGAGGAAAGTATGCAGTAATATATGATGCGGACGATAAACCAGACCCATTGCAGTTAAAAAAAGCACTGATTGAATTTAATAAGGACGACGATAAGCTTGCCTGTGTACAGGCGAAATTAAATTACTACAATTGTGATTATAATTTTCTCACAAAATTCTTTTCTCTGGAGTATATGAACTGGTTTCAATACTTATTGCCTGGATTCCAAAAAATGAACATGCCGATACCTTTGGGTGGTAGCAGTAATCATTTTTCAGTAAAAATTCTAAAAGAAGTGTTTTTCTGGGATGCTTATAGTGTTACCGAAGATGCTGACCTTGGTTTGAGACTTGCGCAAATGGGATATAAAACCAGGATGATTGACTCAGAAACATTGGAAGAGTCACCAATTGCTGTATTTGCTTGGATTAAGCAAAGAGCGCGCTGGATCAAAGGCTATATGCAAACTTATATTGTTCATTTAAAAAATATAAAGTCACTTTATAAACACACTGGATTTAAGGGAATTTTGCTATTGAATCTTTTTGTTGGCTCTGCAGCTTTTATATTTTTTACTACTCCATTTTTACTGCTTTCATTGATATTAACTAAAGTTTTAAATGAATTATTTTTGTACTACTTTGTAGTGGTATACGTTACTAACCTGATTCTTTTGGTAATAGCTGTCAAACAGCAAAAGATGCCTTTTTATTTTTATATAGTATCGATATTTTTTCCGGTCTATAGTCTGCTACATAGTGTTGCAGCTTTTCTTGCCTTATGGGAATTTATTCTTTACCCTGAGCGATGGAACAAAACTCAGCATGGTTTATGGAAGCAAAACCTGTAGCTATTTGGCTTTTTCTCTGCTCGGTCATGGTAATTCTCATGGTAGGGATTGGTGGATTTACCAGACTTTCAAAAGCAGGATTGTCAATCACGGAGTGGAAACCCATTACTGGAACATTACCACCACTGAGTGAACAAGACTGGCTACAAGAAAAATTAAAATACGAAGCTACACCTGAATATAAAGCACTTAACTATGGTATTAGTATGGAGGAGTTTCGCGCTATATACTTAATAGAATATGTACACAGATTGGTTGCAAGACTAACAGGTTTAGTTTTTGTCCTGCCATTTATATATTTTACATTAAGAAGAAAAATATCTAAAAAGGTAGTAATAAAGCTATTTGTGGCATTATTATTTGGAGCTTTACAAGCTTTTGCTGGTTGGTATATGGTAAAAAGCGGCTTGGTAGCCAAGCCTCATGTTAGCCACTATAGGCTCGCACTTCACTTATTATTAGCATTAATTATCTTTGCATTATTTTCATATCAATTTTTTGATTACCAAATCAGGCCAAAGCAAACTAAACTTAAGATTAGTTGTAACACCAAGTACTACGTAGGAATTATTTTAGTTCTGATCATGATACAAATAATTTTCGGCGCATTTGTTGCAGGATTAAATGCTGGTCTAATTTACAATACCTTTCCACTAATGGACGGACAAATCGTTCCAGAAGATTTATTTTTCTTACAGCCTACATGGCTGAATATCTTTGAGAACAGAGCGACAGTGCAATTTATACATCGAGCACTGGCATTGCTAATACTAACTTTGGTAGTAATACTCACAGTAAAAAATGCTAGCATAAAACCGGTATATATTATGCTGCTCTCCGTCGTCATTCAGATCATTTTAGGTGTAATTACTCTATTATTGCACATACCAATAGCCATTGCCATAGCTCATCAAGTGTTTTCATTTATCTTGTTTGGGTCAAGTTTGTACTTCTTATGTTATTTAAGAAAGCAGACTACATCACCAATCTGCACATTTTTTCCTTCTTGAACGGGAATATTTTTTATCACCATTGCTGCTTCAGCACATATGATATTTTCCATTTTCATTGCCTCCACCACAAATAAAGGTTGTCCTATTTCCACCTGATCTCCTACATTTACGTGCAATTTAACTAATAAACCAGATATTGGGGATTTTACAGCATCTGCTGAAATCCCTTCTGTTTCATTATTTAGCATTAACCTACTTAATTCAGCTACATGAGGCTTAAATATACAACACTCAGCTTTCATGCCTGCATGCCTTATGAAGTACTTGCTGCCTTGTCTTTCTATTTTAAGTGCTATATTGGTATCGTCATTAATTGTGATATATAGCAATCTATAACTTGATTTCCACTTGCCTATAACGGAGTATTTATTGTGATTATATACCGTTATTAATATATTATCTTGGTATTTTGCATTTACGGAGTACTCATTGTCATTTATATTCACTATGAATAAATCTCTTGCACGGTCACCTGCCATCCGAGTAGCTGATACTGGTGCCCCTTCTTTTTTACTAGATTCCAGTGTCACGCACTGGAATGACACCTGAGATGTTTCATTCACTGCTTTATGATGGTACCTTTCTTCATTTTCCAAATGAACATATAACGCAGTGAAAATAAATATTTTAATATACTCCTCTGTAACAAAATCGCCGTGAAACCCACTAGGGTAATGATCTGGAATGAATCTCGTATGGAGCTTTGCTGCGATAAAATTTGGGTGATGGAAGATGGATTCTAGAAATTCTATATTATTTGTTACTCCTTCTATATAGCATTCAGACAATGCTTTTTGCATTCTGCTGATCGCTTCTACTCTATCTTTTCCATATGTTATCACTTTGGCAATCATCGAATCATAGAACATGCTAATTTCTGAACCTGCAGCAACTCCATCATCTATTCTTACATAATCATTTTCACCCGGTTTATCGTAATATTTTATTCTTCCGCTGGAAGGGAAAAATTTCTTCGATGGGTCTTCAGCGCAAATTCTACTTTCTATTGCAGAACCAGTAAGTTTAATATCATCCTGATTGAATCTCAATTTCTCTCCACAGGAAGTTCTAATCATTTCTTCTACTATGTCTATTCCAGTTATAAATTCTGTTACTGGATGCTCAACTTGCAATCTCGTATTTACCTCAAGAAAATAGAAGTTTTGGTCTTTATCTACAACAAACTCAACAGTGCCTGCTGAAAAATAGCCAACTTGCTTTGCCAGAGAAACACATTGAACATACATTTTTTGTCTTACTTCTTCACTAATGAATGGACTTGGCGTTTCTTCTATTATTTTCTGATTATTCCTTTGTATCGAGCATTCTCTTTCTCCAAGACAAACTATATTGCCATATTTATCTGCTATGATTTGTATTTCAATATGTCTTGGCAACTCTATATATTTCTCTATAAAGATACTGCCATCCTTAAAACTTTTCTCTGCTTCATTTGTGGCTGATGTAAATGCTAGTTCAATTTCTTTTTTGGAGTTTACAATTCGCATTCCTTTGCCACCACCGCCTGATGCAGCTTTGAGCATAACGGGAAAACCGACCTCTTTAGCAACTTGAGCTGCGTGGGCAGCATCGCTGATCTTACCCATATATCCTGGCACTACATTCACTCCAGCTTTTCTTGCAGCTTCTTTTGCTGTTATTTTGTTGGCTGTAACTTCTATTGTTTCTGCACTGGGACCGATGAAGTCTATATTATGTTTTTGAAGAGCACGTGGAAAATCTGGATTCTCTGCTAAAAAACCATAGCCAGGATGAACTGCCTCAGCACCTGTTTCAACTGCTACTTCACATATTTTTTCAATGTTTAAATAACTGAGGCAAGATGGCGAAGGGCCGATATATCTTGACTCATCTGCTTGTCTTACATGCACAGAATTTACATCTGCATCCGAGTATATGCACACACAAGATATACCCATCTTATGGGCAGTTCTGATAATCCTGCAGGCAATCTCTCCTCTGTTTGCTATTAAAATCTTACTGTACTTCTTTTCTATCATCGTATGAGTATACTTTCTGAAGTTAAGAAAGTAAATTTCTATATCATTGCCTGCAAGTAATTTCTAGCTTCATCAAACACCTAAACTTTCTCCTGCAAGTTGTACATTAGCATTTTCCACTAAAGTGCTTTCGTTATGCAAGGCATGTATCTCGCTACATGCTTTAACTGACAGGTATGTGACTCCGCCAGAAGCTATTGCAACCATCGAGCTTAGTGCAAAAGATTGAGAAACTAAAAATAAAAAGTATAAAGACAAACATAAAGCAGCGATACATGCTATCGCTCCTATTATATATAAGCACAGGTGAAACTTCTGGTTACATATAAAGCTGTCTTTTATGCCTGCGATTTGCTTAATTTCTTTCTGTCGTGCAGCATTTAAGTAATAAAGAGGAGTTTCCCTCTTCTTATTAAAAGCATAGCCTTTACTGCAGAGCGCATCTTTAATATATTTTTTATTACATTTGAGTTCCTCTTTCAATCTGCTTACTTCTTTCCGATCTCCAGCTTCTTCTGCTTTCGTAATTTTGTTATTAGCTTCCTTCTCTAAGTCATTCACAATCTCTTGTACTGCAGGCAGCAAAATTCCACTTCTTGCTGCTTCATGAAATGGATTATCTCCATATTCATTATGCGCAGTTACAGAAGCAATGTTCTTCTTACAAATGTCTACAAATTTACCTTTGTTTTGTATTCTTGCAGCTAAATGCAGGAGATTACCTGCCTGTACTCTTTGTTTTGTTTTATCAAAAGGGCCGGTGTAACGCCAATTGATATTAGCTTCATTACCTGAAAGCAATTTTGCTATATCTACAAGTCCATCCATAACTCACCTCGCTATATTCAACCAATACTAAATTATACAACACAATTTATGAAAAACAAGTAAATTTTATCTCTCAGAACAAATAAATTCTAAATTGTTACAAACATAAATTTTAGCTATCATCATTTACATTACTGTAACAGACAAATATGCCAGGTATAGTCACGAGATTTGCTCCATCACCAACAGGATTTTTGCACATTGGAGGAGCTCGTACTGCGTTATTTAATTGGCTCTATGCAAAGCATCATGGTGGCAGGTTTTTGCTAAGAATTGAGGACACCGACAGAAAACGTTCAACACAAGAAGCAATTGATGCAATTATAGAAGGGCTAAGATGGCTCGGTATGAGCTATGATGGGGAAATAGTATATCAGTCAAAAAGAATAGAGCGGCATAAAGAAGTAGCAAACCTTTTAGTTGAAAAGGGTAGGGCGTATCACTGTTACTGCCCTGAAGATGAAGTTGCAGAAAAGAAGGCAAAAGCAAGAGAAGAGGGCAAGATATACAAGCATAAATGTACTACAAAACCTCCTTCTTGTCATCCAAGTAGCCGACACTGGAAAAATATGTGGTCACGCGCTGGAATGACATCGGGTGTGAGGTCAGTTGTCCGCTTTAAAGTGCCAGATTCGCAAGAGATCGTCATTGATGACAAAATATACGGCCAAATCAAAGTAAATAGCGACCAGCTTGATGATATAGTGATCTTACGCTCTGATAACACTCCAACATATATTTTTGCCGTGGTAGTTGACGATCATGATGCTGGAATAACTGATATAATACGTGGTTCTGACCATCTCACTAATACCTTTAAACATCTGCTAATATACCAGGCTCTTGATTTTGACATTCCACGCTTTGCACATGTGCCGCTTATCCATGGGGAAGATGGGAATAAGCTATCCAAAAGGCATGGTGCCACAAGCGTTTGCGATTATGAAAAGATGGGAATATTGCCAAAAGCGATGCGTAATTACTTGCTGAGACTTGGCTGGAGTCACGGCAACGATGAGATTATTAGCGATGAGCAAGCAATAGAGTGGTTTAATTTAGAAAGTATTGGTCGTTCACCTGCACGGCTCGATTTCAAAAAACTGGAGCATTTGAATAACCACTATATTAGTAATATGAGCAATGAAGATATTCTGACTCTAATGCTTAGAGAAAATACTCTAACTGACAAAAAAAAGGGCTATTTACTGCAGGGACTGACAGAGCTAAAAAAAAGAGCAAACTACCTGACCGAATTATTGGATTTAGCAAAATTTTATATTCAAGATCCGCCACTTGATTTAAGTGAAGAGGCTGAGCAAATTGTCAAATCTAACCTCGATATAATCAAGTTACTTGCGTCATTTCTGTCAAAGATCGGTGATGAAAATTGGAATAAGGGTTTTTTATCTTCTCAGATCAAGGAATGTGCAAAATTGCACGATATGAAAATAAGCGATGTATACCACTCATTACGCGCCCCTATAACTGGAGTAATGGATGCACCTGGAATCATTGATATCATGGTGATTCTTGGTAAAGATGAGTGTATAAGAAGGTTACAAGCAATTTAAATGAAATAAGAAAATTTCTTGACAAGCTTTGCCAGCCCCTTTATCATGACAGTGAAGCTATTGTATTTGCTTTCGCCAATCTGCAGATTAAAAGGTAAGGATTACTTAATGTATCGGCGTCTTATGTTTAATTTTTTGCAGTATATAGATACTGTATGTCTTTACAAAACTTCATCTACATCTAGATTTTTATCTAAATAAGCTGAACGCGCTTACAAAGCGTTACAAGACATCAAAAAATGCCAATACTCGACAAAGATAGTAAAAGACTAGCTAACTCGGGGATTCTTTGTCTTTTTTTCTGCTTGGTAAATTTCTTAAACATTTGCAGCGTAGGTTAGTTGCAATTAAAAGCAGCTGAATTTCGCTTGTCAAGCGTTTAAAACATAAAAAACGCCAATATTTTAAAGCGGATAATAACCACGGGGCTTCTTTTGCCTTTTTTTTCGTTTGGTAAATTTCTTAATGTTTATAGCTAAACGACAATCGTCATCCCGCTGCTTGTTAGCGGGATCTAGAGATACCGCGAATGAATCGCGGTATGACGGTTCGTGGCGGCATGACAATAAGCTCGTCATCCCGCTACGTGTTAGTGGCTGAGATACTGCGGCGGTATGACGTAGGATTGCTGTCATCCCGCTACTTGTTAGCGCCGCGGCGGCATGACGTCTTAACTATAGAAAACTTGTATAGATTTTTTCTACTTCTGTGATATCATAAGCCTGTAATGATAAAATAAGTAAATATGGATAAGTCAGCGTATGAGATCATAGAACATGAGTATGACGTGGTAGTAGTAGGTGCAGGTGGAGCAGGGCTCAGAGCAACGCTTGGGATGGCTGCAACTAATTTTTCAGTTGCCTGCATTTCTAAAATTTTCCCTACACGAAGTCATACAGTTGCAGCACAAGGCGGAATTAGTGCAGCTTTAGGTAATATCGGTGAAGACGATTGGCGCTGGCATGCATATGACACAATAAAAGGTTCAGACTGGCTTGGTGATCAAGATGCAATAGAATATATGTGTAAAAACGCTGCTAAAGCTGTTATTGAACTTGAAAATTTTGGCGTACCTTTTTCTCGTACAGAAGATGGCAAAATATACCAGCGTTCCTTTGGTGGAATGACAACTCACTTTGGTAAAGGAAAATCAGCGCAGCGCACTTGTGCGGCAGCAGATAAGACTGGGCACGCAATCCTTCACACTCTATATCAGCAGTGTCTTAAATTCAACGCTGAATTTTTTGTTGAATACTTTGTGATTGATTTAATTATGGATAGCGAAACATGCTGCGGAGTTCTTGCTTGGTCGCTATGCGACGGCACATTACATAGATTTCGTGCGCATAGAGTGGTGCTAGCAACAGGTGGATATGGACGTGTTTATTTCTCTGCAACAAGTGCGCATACCTGCACAGGTGATGGTAATGGCATGGTAGTAAGGGCTGGATTACCACTTGAAGATATGGAATTTGTACAATTTCATCCAACAGGAATATATGGCTCAGGGTGCTTGATGACAGAAGGATGCCGTGGTGAAGGGGGGTACCTCGTTAATTCTCAGGGCGAGAAGTTTATGGAACGTTACGCACCAAAAGCAAAAGATTTAGCTTCCCGTGATGTGGTAAGTCGCGCAATAACAATTGAAATTAGAGAGGGAAGGGGGGTTGGACCAAAAAAAGATCATATGTATTTAACTATAGCGCATCTTGATCCGGAAGTAATAAAACTCAGATTGCCGGGCATCAGCGAAACCGCAAGAACTTTTGCTGGAGTTGATGTCACTAAAGATCCAATACCGGTCATTCCGACTGTTCACTATAACATGGGTGGCATTCCAACCAATTATTATGGAGAAGTGATCACGCTGAAGCAAGGTAAGGAAGAGGTAGTAGATGGACTATTTGCAATTGGAGAAGCTGCGTGTGTCTCTGTGCACGGTGCAAATCGACTTGGCTCTAACTCGCTTCTTGATCTTGTGGTTTTTGGTAGAGCTGCAGCGCTCAGAGCAAAAGAGAAGCTAAAGTCCGGTACACCACATAAAAAATTGCATTCAGACTGCACAGACTGGATAGTAGATAGATTTAATAAAATGCGATTTGCTTCCGGTGGGCTAAAAGTAGCAAAAATACGCGGTGAAATGCAGAACACTATGCAAAAATACGCATCAGTTTTCCGTGTTGCTGAAGTTTTAGAAGAAGGCAAAAAAGCTATAAAAAAGGTAGCAAAAATGATGCCTGATATTTCACTTGAGGATCGCAGTATGATGTGGAACAGTGATTTAGTTGAAGCGCTGGAGCTTGCTAACATGATCCCACAAGCGGTTATTACCATGGAATGCGCAGCTAATCGCGAGGAAAGCAGAGGTGCACATGCTCGTGAAGACTTTCCTGAACGTGATGACAAAAACTGGATGAAGCACACTATAGCGTGGCTTGAAGAAAAGAAAGGGCAAATTAACGTAAAAATTGATTATAAAAAAGTGGCTGAAAAAACTCTGAGCGGTGAGATTGATTTCATAGCGCCAGAGAAGAGGGTTTATTAGTCAGCCCATCTAGCTTATTCATGAATTGACGTAGTATTGATACATCGCTCATTTTAGTAGCTGGGTTTTCTGTATGCTCTGATTGATCTGATGCTCTAGCATTAAGAGCATTTTCTAACTTTAAGTAAATAGGGTAACACATTGCACAAACCGCTATGGTCACCGATAAAGCGGCTGCAGCTATCATGTTTCCTGCTAAAGCACTAAATACTGTTGCAAAAATTAAACCTCCGAGTATCCATTTTACTGGAAGACTTATATTCTTACGAGCATTCTTCTTAGAAAAATGCTCTTCAAGTTCTTCTTGTGTTTCTGGGTCAGGGCTAACACCTGTTATATCTTTGATTCTTTTTGTAGTCTGATAATATTTTTGCTTACGATGCTCTTTAGGTATTGTTATATGGTCACTTTTATTCTCAGCACCATTTTGTAACAATTCTGCACAAAATTCAGCAGTATAATAATGTTTTGTGGGCCTTGATCTAACCCACCTAGAAAAGTCTTTTAACTTACTAGGTATCTTCTCTGTTTGTCTAATTAAAGCAACTTGCGCTGGATATTTATCATCTTTATTTTGAGCGTTTATAGCCTTATGCAATTTTTCTGAAGATATTACTCCTTTTTTTTCAAAATCTAATATTAACTTCAAATATTTGATTTTATATTCTCCTTTAAGTAAAGCAATGTGGTGTAAGGCATTATTTTTATTTGCACCTTCAAGGCTAATGTTCGCCCCCTCTTGCAATAGTTCTTTAAAAAGTTCTTTATCATTATTTTTAATTGCTAAATGTAACGGATAATCACTATTACTATTTGGAGTGTTTACAGTATGTGCCACAATTTCTTTAACTTTTGCTTCTGTCTTGATTTTTATTTCCTGCTTTAGCTCAGCCTTTTTAGCTAATTTCTTTAAAAATTTACAATAGTATTCATTTTGCCCCTTAGACAATTTTTTTAAGCTTTCCTCAGGTAATTCTAACTGATCATGGCTGGCTCCATGCTCTAACAATTTTGTAAGAAACTTAAGTGTGTTATCGTTATCTTGGATTGTGTGAGACTCATGTTTTTCTTTTGTTATCTTGTTAATTAGTGCCACCTGAAGAGGGGTCTGATTTTCACTATTAATGAGTTGTGCTAGATCTTTCTTGGTGACCGTTTTTATTAGAATACCTAGAAACTTGCGTTTCTGTTTCTTTTCCAACGATACGATAAGGTGTAAAATATTGTTTCCTTTTTCATCTTTTATGCTGCTAATATCCGTACAATCTTTTAGATATTTTTCAAATTTCCTGTTATTTCCATTTTTGATCGCTTTTAGTAATAGAGCATTGCTATTTGTTATTTCGTTGCTTTTCTCTACTTCTTGATCTTCATTTGCTGTATTAGGGTTACTGATTGAATGTTTCTCATAATCATCACCAGCATCGCTACTGTAGTCACTTTCAATTCCACTGTCCCTACGATCATTTTGGTTACAATATTTGCTATTATAAGTAATTTCTGAAATTGCTTGCTTTACTCGCTCTTTTGTTTCATTTGATATTTTTTTCGATCGTTCTATTGCTTTATCTAGCACTGGAAGGAAGCATTGGACATAATACCTATAATATTTTTCTTGTTCTCTAAGTGATTCTTCTAATTTAGTTAATACTTCAGGACTAGCATCTTTTTCAAATAACCTTTTACACTTCTTGAGGGTTCCATCTTGACCTCTTGGTTTTTCACGCTTGTGTTCTTCTTTTTTTACCTTTCTCTCTATAATGCCATACAATTGCTCGTCTTTTCTATCCTGCTCTTGCTTTTTATTTTTATCTATGCATTCACCTAATTTATCTGCATTAGTAGTTAGTGCAGTTATATCTATACCCATACTAAAACCTCAATATTAAAAGCTATTTAAGTTGTCAGCACTAAACTAACAACCAAGAAGTTTGACTTTTAAATTGAGCTAAACGTTGTATATGTGATCAAAATATAGGTGGAAAGGCAGAAAATTAATTTCTGTGAGAAAATTTGCCGTCATAGTTAAACCTCACTTGAACAGTTGCTACTATTTTAACCATTTAATCTTAAAAAATAATAAATATAGCTAAACTGTGAAATGTGCTATTGGCTAAAATAGGATAAGAAACTATAGCTGCAAATATCCAAATTGATGTTTTTATCAGTCTTCCAGACTTGGTTTTTCTTTTAGTTTTTTAAGTCTTTCTTTATTTAGTATGGAGCTTATCTCTTCTACACTTTTATCAATATCATCATTGATTATTACATAATCATATTTATCACGTTTGCTTATCTCTTTTTGAGCTTCGGCTAATCTGCGCTCTATTTCGCTTGCATCATCACTATTACGCTTTTGCAAACGCAACCTAAGCTCTTCCATTGAAGGGGGAAGTATAAAAACACTCACAACTTTTTTTCTCATGAGCTTGAATAAGTGAAATGCTCCTTGCCAGTCTATGCTGAGTAAAACGCTTATTCCACTGCTCAGGTTTTGCTCTATAAAATCTCTTGGTATACCATAAAAATTCTCAAAAACTTTGGCGTATTCAAGCATTTGGCCAGCTTTGCATAACTCGTGAAATTTTTCTTCGGTAACGAAAAAATAGTCTTTTCCATTTATTTCGCCGGGGCGAGGCTTGCGTGTAGTCATAGAAACAGACCTAACTAAATTAGTTGATTGCTCAAGTAATTTTGCTGATATAGTAGTTTTTCCAGCTCCAGAAGGGGAGGATAGAACCAATAATACGCCCTCACTTTTTACGGTCATTTTTCTTTGCATTTTTTAACATGGTGCTTTTTGGATCAGAGTTTAAAAAGCTAGAACCTTCTAAATTAGAATTTGATAAGTTGGTGCCAATGAGAGAAGAGTTATCAAAGACAGTATAGCGCAAATCGGTTTTTTCAAAATTTGCCTTATTCAAATTAACGTTTACAAACTTTGCTCTACTCAATGTTGAATTAGAAAAATCGGCATTTTCTAAATTCATATTCTTAAATTCAAAGTAAGAATAATTTACATTAAATTTTTCACCCTGTGATATTTTCTCTTGCAAATCTCCAATTGAAGTTATAGCATTTTCTAACCCTGCAAGTTTTTTCTGTCCTTGATTGTCAATCAAAATCGAATTATCAAACTTGCAATCTGTTAAATGAACATCAGCAACTGAACTTTTATATATGCTTGAAGAGTGAAAAGACATATCACTAATTGTTGAATTACTCAAATTGCTAAGAAAAAAACTAGTTTTCCTAAAGGCATTAGCGTGAAGCAAAGAAGATCTGAAATCGCTTTCAATAAAATTTGAATTAGTTACTTTTAAATTGGACCAACTCGAATTATCAGCTAATAAATTAAAGAATGTTGAATTTTCTATTTCACTGGAATCAATATTATGGCGAGAAAGTGTACTGTTATAAACTTGAGAGTCTTGGATTTTTATCTTATACATTGAAGTTGTAGAAAGGTCTGAATCTTCTATCTTCACATAGGTGAATAGTGAATGGTCAAAAAATGAGCCATTCATGTTAGAATTTGCAACTTTAGTATTATGAAACTTTCCGTGACGAATGTCAGCATTAGAGACATTAACTTGATGCAGTTCACTAAAACTAAAATCAATATTGGATAAATCAGCATCATGAAGATTTGCTTCAGAAACATATGCATGTTTTATCTTGGAACCATTTAGTATAGATTGAACAAAACTTGAATTATCGTCATTCACATAGGAAATTTGTGTGTTGCTTAAATCAGTTTCGTCGAAGTTACTGTTAATTATGATAGAAGAATTAAGGCAAGCATCGGAAAGATTGCTACCTGTAAAGTCTGATTCTTTTAACTCTGCACCATATATGTTAGCATTTTTTAATGAAGAAAATTGTATCTTTAATTTATATGCATCCACTCCAAAGAAACTTGCATTATCAAGGTTGTTTTTCTGCATAACAGTATCGTTTATTTCACTATCACTAAAATTTACGTGGCTAACATTCGAGTTTGATAAGTTGGAGAAATTCATTTTCACATTCGAGAAATTAGTATGCAAACCAATTACGTTGTGCATACTTACTTTTTTGAGATCGGAACTGATAAAATCAGCATAACTAACATTAGACTGATCAAATACGATATCTGTTAAGTTTGCAGAAACAAATTTTGTAAAACTCAAATTTGTACCTTTTATTTTAATGCCATGTAAATTAGCATTGGAAAAATTAGCACCACGTAAATCAACATCAATGAAAGACACATCGGATAAATCGGTGTTAGAAAAATCGGCACCAATCAGACTTACTCCATCAAAAACAGATTTACTTAGGTACAGTTGGTTAAAATTAGCTCCATTTAAGTTAGAACCAAAACCTTTCTTAAAATCTTCTGGCACGCCCTCTTTGTGGCACTGCACCAAAAATTCAGCAAAGTCTTTTTTACTGTAAGATACGTATTTTGCATCACGCAAAGCGTTTAAAAAATCACTAATCTGATTTTTTTCATCATTTGTTTCGTTTCCATAACATAAATGACCAACTAAAATTAATATCAAAAATCTAATCATCTTGCTTATCGCACTGTATTTCTTTCGTTTTCACAGCCCAATCGTACATTGCTGAGCTTTCTTTATTGTCTATTTTTCTATCCTCCAAAAGATGTGGCATCATTTCGGCAATCGCATTTATTATATTGATCTGCTTTTTTTCGATTGCTATATCAATTGGGGATTGAAAATTATTGTTAACTACTCTAAGATCAGCACCTTGTAATAAGAGAAAGCGCACTATGTCTACCTCACCTTGTTTAACTGAATAAATGAGAGGAGTATCACCCAATTTATTTCTAAACCTTAGTATCTCTTGAATTGTTAATCCAATTTTTTCTAGCTTACTTATTACTCCTCTTAAGCAAGTTAAGTTGTTCTTCTTAATGCAGTAAAAAAATTGCTTACTGTAATCATCAATAAACACAGTTGTAGGAAGATGCTCATTAAGGCTATCATATTGTCGTTTATATATTGACTTGCTTTGTATGTCTTTATGACCCCATTCTTTTATTGGTTCTCTGTTTAGCTTTGTCCATTTTTGTAAACTTTTCTTTTCACTTTGCTCTTCTTCATCTTTTTTAGTTATAGGTTTTACTCTATTGCGGTCCTTGGAATTACTGTTTGTTTCTTTCACTTTTTTTTCTTCAGACTGATTCTCTACTTTTTCTTTTTTTCCCTCTAATAATTGACTCGCATCACTTTTTGAAAGTTCATTATCTTTTATATCAATCTTCTGATCAGCTTGTAGATTTTTTTGCGGGTTAGCTGTATTCTCATTTAAATCAGCACTTAAAGGCAAAGGCTCTGGTTTCAAATCTTTATTCACTTCTTTATTGGCCACATTTGGTAAATTTTGAGCAAATTTGTCTGTGCTTCCTTCTAGCTGGTCATTTGGCAAATCTTTATCAATCCTTTCACCTTCACTTATAGTTTTTTCAACCACGAAAGCTTTGTTCTCGTTGTGTTGCAGTTTCTCTTTATCGGTAGTGCCGTCTAATCTTTTGCTCTCAGCCTCTTGTGTTTGTTTAGCATCGACGTTGCTTTTTAACTCATCTTTTTGATTTGTGCTATCTTGCTTCCTTACACCTACATTTTCGTTTTTATGAACTGATTCAATTTTCTTTTCTTCAAGCTGCTCTACGGCAAACAGGATGGGTGATCCGAATACGACAGCTAATAATATAAAATATAAAATATTCTTCATAAATATCCCAAGCATAAGCTTAATTAAAATGATACTATAATCAAATGATTAATCTACAGTAAAAAATGCCTTAGGATTTAATTTATAAAAAAACAATAGATTTTTTGTATCTGTTCAGGGGCATCGCAAATATTGAAGCAAAGTGGTCAGTGCTTACTGTACGAACATTGTGGTTTGAGAGCAATCTCCGCTAGGGAGGATGTCATCCCAGTGCCCAGACACTGGGATCCAGAAAACTTAACTTTAAATAAGTGGCTGCATAATAAACTACACATTAAACCTAAAGTGCATTATATCGCCATCTTGCACGATATAATCTCTGCCTTCAAAGCGAATTTTTCCTGCGTCTTTGCAAGCTGATTCACTTCCATACTTTATGTAGTCTGCAAAGCTTATTGTCTCTGCTTTTATAAAGCCTTTCTCAAAATCAGTGTGGATTACACCTGCTGCTTTATCGGCTGTTGACCCTATTTTTACTGGCCATGCACGTGCTTCTTTGGGGCCCACAGTAAAGAAAGTTATCATACTCAGCACTTCATACATAATACGCGCTACTCCATCAAGGCCTGATTCTTGTAAGCCAAATTCTGATAAAAAACTCTGTTTTTCCTCTTCACTATCAAGATTTGCAATATCTGCTTCGAGTTTTGCTGAAATGCAATAAAATTTGCTTTTATTTTCCTCCGCCATCCTCTCTACCTTTTTAGATAATTCATTGCCAGTTATAACATTTGTATCTTCAACATTGCAAACGTACATAACGGGCTTTGTTGTCAGCAATTGAAGCAACTTCATCTCATCTTCATTGATATTCTCCAAACTTCTTGCAGGTTTACCTAATTTTAAAGTAGCTAATACCTCTTGCATTAATTCAAGTTGTCTCTTTAGCTCTTTATCACCTTGCTTTGCTTTCTTTTCCAATTGAGGAAGCCTTTTTTCTATGCTATCAATATCAGCTAGGATTAATTCCATTTCTACCACTTCAGCATCTGATATTGGATCTATTTTACTGTGTATATGGCTGATATCGTCATCCGTAAAGCACCTGAGCAGATGAACGATGGCATCAACTTCTCTGATATGGCTTAAAAATTTATTGCCAAGCCCTTCGCCTTTGCTCGCACCCTTTACCAGACCTGCAATATCTACAACTTCTAATTGGTTGTAGATTACCTTCTCTGAGCCTGCAATTGCTGCGATTTGTTTCAAACGTTGATCTTTTATCGAAATCTTGCCTATATTTGGCTCGATTGTGCAAAAAGGATAATTTGCAGCTTCGGCTGCACTTGACTCTGTAAGCGCATTAAATAAGGTTGATTTTCCTATGTTTGGTAACCCAACTATACCGCAGTTAAAACTCATATTTGCTATGTAAAATTATAACTATTGCATAATTTAAAAATTTCTGCTATACTTAGTTAGTCGCTTATTGACAATTTTGTTGGTATAGTAATATATAGCTTAAATTAAGGTAAAACTATGACTACAGCTAAGAAACGGAAACTACCAAGTGACTTTCATGATGTTGAGGTTGGAATAAAAAGGCCCAGGATCTCAGGGCAAGAAATAACTCTTTTAAATAGTAACCCTTACCCTGACAATTTCTATGTAGGACAAGCAATTGGTAATGGAAGCTGTTTTTTTGACTCGTTCAGGCAAAGTCTAGAACAACAGACAGGAGAGCAAGTTACTGCCGAAAAATTAAGAAATGATTGTAGGGAATTTGCGCAAAAGAATCCACCAAAGTGGTTTACAAATGCAATTGTCAATAGTCATGATAACAATGGCCAGCACCGTAGTGAAACTGTAGATGATTATACAGCAGACATTATGCGTAACAGTAGGTGGGGTGATCCTGACGTTGAAGGCAGAATACTTTGTGAAAAGTATAAGGTAAAGCTACATGTTATAGAGAACCAGACTGTTGATAACCAAGATCTGTCTTTGCATGAATTAATAGACAATTCAGGTTCAAAAAGTGCAGGTGAATACAATAAAGTTGATTATGATGATAGTAGTACTGTGCATATAATAAACAAAGGCGGATTGCATTTCGAACCATTGCTTGATAGAAATAAAAGTTCAGCAAAACAACTGCAAGAGGAAACCAAACTTAAACAAGAGCAAGAACAAGAAGATTTCCTATTAGCAAAAAAACTGCAGCTAGACGAGATCTTAGAATATTGTAACCTTTCAAAGGATATCTCTGAGAGAGCAGAGGTTGAAAAGGGATTTGATAAGTTATTGGCAGAAAATGCTGATGGAAAAATTGGTGATGTTGTAGGGCAGTGCGTTAGTGATATAAAGCAGCGCATAGAGCAGCAAAACCCTTCAAGTTTACTAAGATGTGGTACGGAATCGATGGCAGAACCATTTCATCAACAACGAGCACCACAACTTGTAAAATCTTAATAGCCCTGTATATTTTTATATAGGGCTTTTGCAAGCATTTCATATAATATGAACTTGCAGTACGTACTAACCTAAATGCAAGTTGACCATGAGACTAGTTTAATTATTGATGCCATAGAGGAATTTGGTGGTGAGGCTAGGCTTGTCGGCGGGTGTGTGAGAGACTCAATTTTGCAGCGTGATGTCCACGACATCGATTTAGCTACTAATTTGCTTCCCAATCAAACGATTAAAGCGCTAAAACTCCGTAATATAAAAACTATTCCAACTGGCTTAAAACATGGAACTATCACTGCGGTTCTAAATCAGAGGTCTTTTGAAATTACGACACTAAGGCATGATGTGAAATGTGATGGTAGGCATGCAAAAGTAGAATTTACCAATAATTGGCAAGCGGATGCTTCAAGGCGCGACTTTACATTTAATGCTCTGTATGCAGATAAGCATGGCCATATATATGACTACTTTGGTGGTATAGAGGACTTAAAAGCGCGAAGGTTAAACTTTATAGGCAACGCTGAAGATAGAATTAAAGAAGACTATCTACGTATTCTAAGAGCTTTTCGTTTTCATGCAAAAATATGTGTCGGAGATTTGAGTGATGAAATACTAAGCGTATGCAAAAAGCATTCGCATATGATCCAAAACCTCTCTGGAGAGAGAATAAGAGATGAAATACTTAAATTGCTGGAGTGCAATGATCCTTTTCCAACACTTAAGAGCATGCAAGAATCTGATGTTTTGCAAAAGATTATCCCAAAAGAAGTAAAATGCGAAATTCTGTCTTCGCCACTTCTTTTGGGCACTGATGCACTAGTAAAATTAGCGTTACTCCTTAGGGCTACTAAAAAAAATGACAGGTTAAGTCTTGGAGAATATGTAAGCAAATTTTTACGTCTTTCGAACAAGCAAAAGAAAAAGCTGCTATTTTTACTATCCAACGATATCAAAACAGAACTCTCAGAAAAAGAGCAAAAAAAATACATATCTTTATTTGGTAGAGAATTATATTGTGATTTAGTGAAAATTTGTGGTGTTGAGTCTGGAGAAAATGTTGATGAATACATTTCATTTGCTAACACATTCAATATTCCAAAATTTCCTTTATCTGGCGATGATTTAATAAGTATAGGTCACCAGCCAGGAAAAAGTTTAGGTAGAAACTTGGAATTGCTAAAACAACATTGGGAAGATAGCTCCTACATTTTAACAAAAGAGGAGCTGGTGCTTTATGCTAAGAACCTATTCTAACTGCTTTCTGACTGTTCAATGAATGTATGCTTGCAATATTAGGGGAACTCATAGAGGAATTAGGTATATGTTCTTTTTTAGCTTTTTCTGTTAATTGATATTCGTTTACTCCTCCTTGAGTTTGATTACACATTCCCTGATCTGGAGATAAAAATTTATCTCTTATGCTTAATGCCAGTTGTAACTCTTGAATCTTATTTGAAAAACATTTCATTTTAGCCTCTGTTAATTTTCCTGTAACAATTTCTTTAAGCTATTCTCCTGAGTCGTTATTATTATTATTCTTGCTATTAAAGCTGTGCAAGATAGAGTCTACAATCTTATTTACCCCTTCTTGTTTGTTAAATTCTAATTTTTTTACGCATTTTCTAACAGAAGGTGACAACTTGGCTTTTAACGTGTCATCTCGTAGTTCTTTACCCATATTTTTTCCAATGTTACAATGTTCGTTGACAACTTCTTTAACCTTAGCTTCTATGATCTCCCTTGCGGATTGTTTCAAATTACTTTCTAATAATTCAGGCAGCTTACTGCTTTCAAATTTGCCATCATCTTGATTTGATAGAGACTTTATAGTTTCATTAAGCACGTTATGGCAAAAGTGTTTCTCTTTAAATTCAGGAAAACCTTTTTTTAACTCCTCGTTTTTCCCAGATAAAAAGTTATTGAGACCCTTATCCCTAGAAAGCTTATTGGGCAAGTTTCGTAATTTTGAAAGAGTTGATTTTGCAGTAGATACTGTACTCACTGCACCTGCCTTTTTAGCCAATTGACCTTCTTTTGCTTCCTGTAGTTTCTTAGTGTCAGCTTTCAATTGACCTTCTAAATCAATCTCCAATTGTTGTTTAGATTCTTGAACACTTTGTAATTGCTTCCCCAAGTTCTCCATTTCACCCAATTGAGCAGTCAATGTATTCACACTTAATCGTAGAGCTTTGTTTTCATGACCTAAGTCACTGACTTTATTTTCTAATTCAGTATTTTTGTCTTTAGCCTGACACAATTTATCAGTCTGTGATTTAAGTAAAGCCACTAATTTGCTAGCTTGCCATTGTTGATTCAATTCAATTAATTTATCCTCCTTGTCCTTTAACCTACTCTTAAGTTCTATTATTTGTGCTTGCAGACTTTCATTATCTTTCCTAGTAGCTTCAATTTCTTCTCCTTGCTCTCTTATTATCATGTATTGATCAAATATAGTTTTCTGTTGTTCATCAACTTTATCCTGCATTGCTTTTTTATCTTGTTTGTATTTGGTTAGTTCCTCTTCTCGTTCGCCTGCATCTTCTGTAAGTCCCTTATAACTCTTTTCAAGTCCTTCAATTGCAGATCGTAATTCTCTATTTTCTTCTTTTAAGGAAGCATTTTGTAAACGTTCAAGTTCTAATTCCTGATTTATGCCCTCCAGCTGTTCTTCTAATGCTTCATCATCTTCCTCTGTTATCAATGCTACTCCATCAGTCTGAACCCCTCCATCTTTGTTTATCACTACACTTTGGCTCTCTTTCTCTACAACTTCAGGTTTTAAGTCAACTTGAACACTTCCATCTATTGTCTTAAAAGCATCAGTTTGAACTTCATTGTTTGCAGTAGTTTTATCGTAGTACAAAATATTTTCTGCCCATCTATTCCATCTCTTGGGCAATATTCGTCCAATCGTTTTTAGATATAACCAAGCAAATACAGTAGACCAGCTGTATTTTTTTTCCTTTCGCTTAATATTAATTTCATAATTAACCTTATTATTAATATTTAGCATAAAATTACCTTATTTTTTAACTTTAATTTACAGAAAATTTTAATAGTAATAAAGTTATATATATTAGTATAAATGTTAAACAAATACTAACGCAGGTGTCAAATTATGGTAAAGTCTTTGCCCGCCTAATACACTTTAAGCAGAAATGTACATGTCTGCAAGTACAGCATTTGCTTTTTCTATCGCTCTTGCTAACACTCCCTGTTCATTGTTCTGATTTTTCACATTGATTACCTGAGCAGCCAAGTTTGCAGGAAAAGTGACCAAACTGACTTCCCATAATTCCACTTGTTTTAACACTCTAGCTCCACTTTTATGATCAACATCATACTCTATAGGTATATAGCCGATGGAAAGTCCGTTAATTGCCCCAGTTTTGAGCATCAAATACACTTCTTCTGCTTTCTGAATACCCAAAAGTAAATGTGCGGTTATATACAGGCCAACATCATTTTCATAAATATCTATGATACTACCTATAGGTTCGTCAGGATTATGCTGCCAAAGGAGTTTTATTTTATTTCTGTTTAAATTTTCCTTAAATGCTCCGGGCAATATCAGATCATTTTGTTTATCAACTATGTTAAAAACGCTCGCATAACCAGAAAATACACCGTTTTCTCCTATACTTTTTATTGACAATGGTGAATAGAGAAATTTCTTATTCATAAAGCCTCCTGTAGTATTGGGAATTTTGTTTCGCAATGCACTGCGATATAATTCTATTATATGCAGTGCTCTAAAAGGGGGAAGCACTTTCTTAGTTACTAAAAACGCTAAATTGTAATATGGTACAATGTTACAACGATGTCATGAAAGTAGCTGAAACTGGTTCCTTTATGACGGCAGTACCTTCTCCTGTCATCCGAGTAGCCTCCTTTTTTTGTCATCCCAGTGCTTGACACTGGGATGGCTTTGTTGCATCGCTACTTATGAAAGGCTAACTATAGTTAGGATTATAAGCAACCTATTGAAAATCTTGTTTTTTTGCAATCAATCTGATCAAATTTAAGAATAGTAATTTGTTATTTATATTAATAAATTTAATTCTATTGAAAATAGCTAAAGCATTGAAATTCTTGAATTTTAGCCGGATTGGTAAATGGTAGTGAAATTTCTTTTACTCAAATTTAGGTATTCATTGACCGTTCTTGTTATAAATACCAGAATAATAAGCTACTGATATTCCCTATCTTTTTTATCTTTAATCCATCATAGCTAGCGATGCAACAAAGCCCACTGGGATCCAGAAGACTTAATTTCAACCAAGTGGCTGCATAATAAAGGCTGGATTCCAGTGTCAAGCACTGGAATGACATCACAGGGGCATTGACCTCTCTTGGGCTCTTTTAGCTATAAACATTAAGAAATTTACCAAATGAAAAAAAAGGCAAAAGAAGCCCTGGGGTTATTATCTGCTTTAAAATATTGGCGTTTTTTATGTTTTAAACGTTTGACAAGCAAGATTTAGCTGCTTTTAATTGCAACTAACCTACGCTGCAAATGTTTAAGAAATTTACCAAGCAGAAAAAAAGACAAAGAATCCCCGAGTTAGCTAGTCTTTTACTATCTCTGTCAAGTATTGGCATTTTTTGATGTCTTGTAACGCTTTATAAGCGCGTTCAGCTTATTTAGATAAAAATCTAGATGTAGATGAAGTTTTGTAAAGACATACAGTATCTATATACTGCAAAAAATTAAACATAAGACGCCGATACATTAAGTAATCCTTAACTTTTAATCTGCAGATTGGCGAAAGCAAATACAATAGCTTCAGTTTCATGATAAGGGGGCTGGCGGAGTTTGTCAAGCAAGTTTTTAGCCCTGTCTCCTTGCTATAATGTTCATATCGATAGAAAAGCAAAAGAATAAAATGAAATATCAAGTGATATCCTCTATAATTAAATTTTTTGAATGAAGAGATGACGATTCGTGTAGGAATTAATGGTCTGGGTAGAATAGGCAGAGGCGTATTGCGTGCTATTTTCGAAATAGAAGAATATAGCAAACAAATAGAAGTTGTAGCTGTCAATGGATCGCTCAGTGCAAAGCAGCATGCACATTTGATTAAATATGATTCTGTTCATGGCAAATTCAGTGGTGATATTGATTTTAATGAGTCTCAAAATTGGATTTCTATAAATGGCAAAAAGTTTTCTTTATATAGAGAACGGAATCCTGAAAATATTCCTTGGAATGTTGATGTAATACTTGAATGTACTGGTGCATTCAATAAACGTGAAGAAGCAATAAGGCACAATGCAGAGAAAGTAATTGTCTCTGCTCCAGTTCCGGATGCTGATGTCACTATAGTTTATGGTGTGAATGACGATATGCTCGAAAAAGAGCATAAAGTGATATCAGCAGGTTCTTGCACTACAAATTGCCTTGCTCCGATTGTGAAAGTCCTACACTCCAGTTTAGGTATAAAAAGCGGTTTTATGACTACTATACATGCCTACACGAATGATCAAAATGTTCTTGATGGTAATCATAAAGATTTGCGTAGAGCAAGGGCTTGCGGATTATCTATGGTGCCAACTACAACCGGGGCAGCAAAAACAATTGGTTCTATAATTCCTGAATTAAAGGGCAAGCTAGATGGCACTGCCGTCAGAGTTCCGGTTAGCAATGTTTCTATGGTTGATTTTACATTTACGACTGATAAGAAAGCGACCGTTAAAGAAATCAATGAAATGTTTAAGGATGCAGCTCTCTCCTCTACGTCATTCCAGCGCGTGACGCTGGAATCTAATTTCTGGATCCCAGTGTCAGCTACTCGGATGACATCAGAGGGTACTAGGATGACAGAGGGTTATCCAATGTCAAATGTACTTTCTATATGCGAGGAACCTTTAGTCTCAATAGATTTTGTGCATAACCCTTATAGTGCAATTGTGGATTTAACTGGTACATATGTTACAGGTGATATATGCAGGGTTGCAGCGTGGTATGACAATGAGTGGGCTTTTTCGCTGAGAATGTTAGACATAGCATTATTGAGCTATAGTAAAGTATGAACTGGAACTCAAGCAAATACGCCTCATTTTATGAGCACTTTGCGGAACTCAGAAAAAGAGTTATCTTTTGCTTTCTATTTTTTTGCGTTGCTTTTGGTTTTTGTTATTACTTTAAGGAAAATATATACCGTTTTTTACTCGCACCTTTAATAGAAGCAACAAAAGGTAGCGAAGGTTTTTCTTTAATTTACACAGACTTAACAGAGGCATTTTTTGTGTATCTCCAAGTTGCAATAATGAGCGCACTTTTGTTTTCTTTTCCTGTGTTTGCATGGCAATTTTATATGTTCTTAGCACCTGGGTTATATAAAAGTGAAAGGGCAGTGTTGTTGCCATACTTGATTGCAACACCGGTTTTATTTGTAACGGGAGCTACTGTAGTCTATTACTATATATTTCCTTTAGCCTGGAAGTTTTTCATCACTTTTGAACATAGTGGGAAATCTTTCGGTATACCAATAGAGTTTATGCCATCAGTTAGCGAATATTTAGACCTCGTTCTCCAATTTATGTTTGCTTTTGGCACTGCATTTCAAATTCCAGTAATACTCACATTAATGGTGAGAGTAGGGTTACTCACTACACAAAGTTTGTCAAATAAACGCAGAATCGCGATAGTGGTAATTTTTATTATCGCTGCAATCTTAACTCCACCTGATGTATTAAGCCAAGTAGGGCTTGCAATACCTATGCTGATTCTATATGAATTGTCCATTCTGATATGTAGGTATATTGAAAAAAAGAAGACAAAGATTTAAACAAAGAAATCCCTCTTATCTCCTTTATATCACATTTTTAACTTACAACATTCTTATTCAGGACTTAAATATGGAAATGTTTCATAAATTGATTGTAATACTTTGTTAAGTTCAGCCTTACTTTTGATGATCAATAATACTGTATCATCACCTGCTATAGTTCCTATAATTCCTATGTTTTTGCTATTATTTAATGAATAAATAACATACTTCTGATCTAGAAAGTAAGCTAGGCTGCTAGCTTGTCCTGGTTGAGTGTGTAGTACTATTAAACCAAAATCCGAAATTTGCATATTAAGTATTAATGGTAATCGATATTGGTTGATGTCAATTACTTTATACATACCAGCAACTTTGGCAATTTTAAGTTTTTTTAATTTTCTTGATAAAGTAGCCTGAGGAATGTTGTGCCCTCTTTCTTTAAGCAAGGTCTGTAAATCGCTCTGCTCTAAAATTTCGTGATTTTGAATAATATTTAAAATATGTTCACCTAGTGTGTTGTCATGCATTATGCATTTTCCTCATATTGAATATGTAATAAGTATATTTGAAATTATATTCATTATTTCTTGACTATTCAATTTTTAATGTCTATATTCATAAGATGAATAAAATATGAATATAAATTAGTAATATGAAAAAATATATTTTAAATGCTATTATAGTGATAAGTATTCTATTAACAGGATGCAAGGAAAATAAACACGATAATATCATTAGATTTGCAATTTCTGCAGATTATCCACCTTTTGAATATTATGAAAATGGTAAATTTACTGGCTTTGACATTGAGCTTGCTCAATTAGTAGCAAAAGAGTTAGGTAAAGAAGCGATATTTAAAGATATGCAGTTTAGTGCTATATTTGCAGCATTGCAAAGTAATTCTGTAGATGCTGCTATATCTACTATTGGTAGCACAGAAGAGCGTGAAAAAAATTTTGATTTTTCAAATAGTTATTATACAGGGGAATTTGGTATTCTATATCACAAAAATAAACCCATAGCCGGTATAAACAACTTAACTCACAAGAAGATAGCCGTTCAACTAGGAACTGTCATGGAAATTTGGCTAAAAGAGCATGTTCCTACAACAGCTCAAATTATTGCTATAGACAATAATAATCAAGCTGTAGAAACATTAAAGTCTGGTCATGTTGATGGCGTCCTAATTGATGAATTCCAAGGTAAAGTATTTAGCAAAAAAAATCCTGGTCTATCATGGTCAGCCACTGCCAAGTTAGATGGTGGTTATGTTATTGCTGTGAATAAAGGATCTGCTTTAAAGGATAAAATAAACGAGGCATTAAAAAGTTTAGAAAGTAAAGGTGTAATACAAAAAATAGCAGAAAAATGGCTAGGAGATAACTGATGCAGGAATTAATTTCTAATTTCTTGTTTGTTGGAACAGGCCTTGCCTTTACTTTAAAATTATTGATTGGAGGACTGCTTTTAGGTGTGAGTCTAGGGGGATTATTGTCAGTACTCAGATATAATAAGATCTGTATTCCATTAATTAATGGAATTATATCTGTAATACGTGGCACCCCCCTTATATTACAGTTAAGTGTTGTTTATTTTATGACCCCAACCATTGCAGGAATTAAATTAAACATATTTAGTGCTGGCATTATAGCATTTGGTCTAAATAGCTGTGCTTATATTGCTGAGATTTTACGAGCTGGTATTGAAACTATATCAAAAAACCAGTTTGAAGCAGCTAAAACTTTACAAATACCTAGTTTCTATATGTGGAGAGATATTATATTACCACAAGTTATTAAAAATATTCTTCCTGCAATGATAAATGAGATCATTGCACTCCTTAAAGAAACGGCATTAATCTCTACTATTGGTGGTGTTGATATTATGCGCTCTGCGCAAATGCTTGCAGCAGAACAATTTACTTATTTTATACCACTTTGTCTTGCTGGGGCTTATTATTACGCTCTTGTATTACTAATTGAATATATAGGCAAAAAGATTGAACAGAAAGGTATATATGATAAAAATGCATAATGTTTGTAAATTATTTAATAATGTTCCAGTACTTAATAATATTAACCTGATTATAGAGCAATCTATAGTTGGTCTTGCTGGTCCTTCTGGTAGTGGTAAATCAACATTGTTACGTTGTATACAAAAACTCGAAGTTTTAGATTCTGGTAGCATTGAATGCAATGATAGTACTGGTTTTGTATTTCAGGATTTTCAACTTTTCTCACATATGACTGTCTGGGAAAATCTTACATATGCTCCCAAACTTAAAAACAAAACTCAGGATCAAAGTGATTCACTACTTGAGTCTTTGGGTATTGCCTCTAAAAAAAATGATTACCCTAGTAATCTATCCGGTGGGCAAAAACAGCGGGTTGCGCTTGCCAGAAGCTTAATGATGAATCCAAGGATTCTATTATGCGATGAGCCAACGTCTGGTTTAGATGTAGCAACAATAGTCGACGTTGTGGAACTACTACAATCAGTTAGAGATATGGGTATTACTATGATTATCGCTTCTCACAATTTGGATTTTTTAACAAAAATATCAGATCGGATTATTCTGTTAAAAAACGGAAAAATAATTGTAGATATCAATCCTAAAGAAATTGATGAACCAACAAACTATTTAAAAAATAATTATTAAAAGAGAATCACTCATATCATACTGAGAGCTATAACAGATCTTAGCATCGAAAATTACATAATATACATTATGGAAAACAAAATTACATAATGTAAGAAGCAATGCTAAAAATAAAATCACATAATATAGCAAACTATAGCTAACCCAAGAAAGGTTTTCCTACGTCATACCGCCGCGATATCTCAGCATAGATTCCGCTAACAAGTAGCGGAATGACGAATTTTTGTTTTTCAAACTGTCGGTAAATCTAAGTCAGTTTAGCTATATGTGTCAAGCACTGGGATGACACCCTCCTGATGGGCCAAAATCACAATGTTCGTACAGTTATGGAATGAATCGCGGTATGACGTGTTGCTTTGATCAGCTATAAAGATGATGCTGCGGAAGTTTTTAGTACTTGCTCGCAACTTTCAACAATTTAATAGCACTGGTGTTTACAACCTCTCCGCCGACACGCTTAGTGACAAAAAACCTCACATAAGGTTTATTCGTATAAGGGTCTCTTAATATTCTCATTCCTCTGTTATCTACAATCTTATAAGCTTGTTTGAAATCTGCCATCGCAATTACTGGTAGCTGATTGTTTGGCGCTGGTGGCATATCGGCAGATTGATATACTGGTATTCCCATTAAAGTATCTGGAGCTTCAAGCGACAGACTTGGCTGCCAGAGATACTGACCTGTTTGAGATTTTAGCAGCCTGATATCCTTCAACGTACTCCTGTTCATCAAAAATGACGCATTTTTGGAATAATATTCGTCCAGAGAGTAATACAACATCATTATTGAATCACTATCTAATTTTTCAGTTTTAACTTGCTCTATTTTATTATAACTGTTTCCATTTTCATAAGCTAAAATTCCTTTTGGTTGAAAAGTGCCCTCACCCTTAATGAAGGCTTCGCTTTCTTCCTTACTAAAAGTCTCGGCAATCTTTTCCACCAGCCAACTCTCAACATCGACAAACGCATCATCGAGTAACTTTTGTGATATTTGTGGTTGAGCATATAACTCGTAAGTTGTGACGGAAATCTTTTGGATTTTGGGCGTGTCCGTATCTTTTGCAAAATCATACTTAGACTTATTGCCACCGTCCTCATCATCTACTGTTTCACTGCTCCAACCTGCACCGGCGCGGTCAAAATCTTCTATAATGTAATCCAATGTTTCAGTAGAGATTCTTTGACTGGAGCATATTTGTCGCATTGGGGACGAATCAGTTACGCGCTTGTTTATGCGTTTTACAATATGCGGAGTAACTAGATACCCCCCGATATCACTGTCATCTCCACTGAGGGTTTTGTGTGATAAACCGCTTTCCATTCCCTTGCGGATATAATCAGAAAAATATTTATCGCTTGTGCTAAAATCTGTATTTACTTCTGGGCGTTGAGCTGCAGTTTCGATCAAGTCTAAACGCTCTTTGCAACTATCAATGGCATTATTTACCTTGCATAGCTGCTCAATTGTTGCAGAATCAGCACGCCCTTTGCTTTCAATTTCTTTTAGTTTGCGATCATTTATTAATTTAAATTGCTCCCATGATGAAGCGAGTTCATTGATACGGTGAGCGATATCGGTAAGTGACATAATAGCCTCCTTTGAAAATGAAATAAAAATGGAAATAAGGTAATAGGAATGGCATCCATAGATGTTTCCCACAGTTGTACGAATATTGCAATATGGTACATAGTAAACGATGTCATTCCAGTGCTTGACACTGGGATCCAGCTTCTATGCAACTTAATTAAAAACGTTTGTTTTAGCGTAAGACAACTACCTTTAGCTCATCAGCTCAGTTATAAGCAAAATTTCTGGATTCCAGTGTCAAGCACTGGAATGACATCATCTGTTGTGCAATTTACCTTTAAAAATGAATATCCGTACAGTTATGTGCTTGGCACTGAAATGGCATCATTTTTTATCTGTTGAAAATGTAAACCGAAAAATAGCGTGGCACTTTGTGCCACGCTTAGTACTGTAAGCTTAATCCAGTAATTAAATTAAGCGAGGTAAAATAAAAGATAATGACACTATATAATGTTCGTTCTTTTATGTCAAGCACTTTTTTGAATTTTTTTGGTGATAATTTTTATCCAGTTATTTTATTATTGTAGTATAATTTCAATGCCAGATACTATCATTATGATCACTATCTAAATTTAAATCGTAATTATCATCAAATTTATATATCCCCTCCATCTCTTCTCTATGCAATTCATGTGAATCACCTAAAGCTTTTTGATTAGAAACGTCAACACAATACTGTAACAGTGCTCTTAATGCTCCAGCACTATCTTGATCTAAATTAAAATTGCTAAAATCAAATTTCTGCATATTCTCCACATGTCCTTCTCTACATAACCTACATATCTTAGCAAAAGCCCTTTCACTTTCTCGACTCCAAGCATTAAGAAAGTAAGGATCTACTACTTTGCTAAATTGTTTCTCTATCTCTTCAAGAGAGCTCTCTGGATTAAGTTCTAATATTACTTTGAAAATCCCACTGCCATGGAATCCATAAAATTTACTAGATAAGCTATCTTTTACAAAATTAACTGCATCATCTATTGTAACACCAGAGCGAGATTCAAATATCATCTCAAATGCTCCATAACAACTATCAATACCAAAATTAATTATTTTTTCCATAAAATCAATTACCTCTTCTAAGGAAATTTGTGGCTTATTCCTCAAGATAACTTCTAAACTCTTGACAAAATTATGCCCATGCTGACCCATAGCATGGGTTTTCCCATTTATTGTATAATGATATAGCTTCTTATTTTCTATTATATGCTTATTGCACTGGTAGATATGTAGCTTATTCAATTTGCCAGAATATTCCTCTATTTCCTTATCTGGTAATTTTAAGCGGAATTCCTTGATTACTTCGCGTATTATTCTATTGATATTACTCATGCTTATTCCTAATTAATATGTTAGTATTTTTATAAATTAAGTTATTATATTAAAATTCTTTCATGGATTTCAATATTAGCTCCGCACTACTTGTAGTTTTTGTAATGGGTCTGCCAATGACGATATAATCAGCTCCTGAATTTATTGCTTCTTTTGGTGTTGCTGTTCTTTTTTGGTCGTCATGACCTGGATCTATACGAATTCCTGGAGTAATAATTTTAAAGTCTTCACCGCATTCTCGGCGCACTTCCTGAGCTTCCAATGCAGAACAGACTATTCCATAGAGTCCAATCTTTTTTGCAAGCTTTGCAAGCAAAATTACCTGTGATTTTACTTCTCTTGCTACTCCAAGCTCGTTTAAATCCTCATTGCTCATACTAGTTAGCACTGTCACTCCAATCAGCTTTATTTTTGTGCCTTGCACTACACTTAGCGCTTCTTCAAGCATTTTTGTCCCACCGCTGATGTGCAGAGTTAACATTTCAACGTTCAGAACTTTTATTACTTCAACTGTTTTAGCTACAGTGTTTGGAATGTCATGCAATTTCAGATCTAAAAAAATTGGTACATTGCATTTTGCAACTTCTTGCACTCCAGAAAGACCTTGAGCAGCAAAAAATTCTAATCCCAGCTTTACCATGCCAACTTTACCACGCAGAGCATTAGCTAGAGAAATAGCCTTATTTAAGTCTTGTGTATCCAGTGCGCATATTATTGGGTTCATTATCTTGCATGATTTATCTTATAATAAGACTCATTGTTGTGTTTTGCAAATACTTTCACTCTGATTGAACTGACTGCGTTCATAAGATTCTGTCAATAGTGAATTTGGCAACTTGGTCGGGGTGGATGAGCGACTGACAAATAATGATTCATATCCAAGATCTTCCAGCGAAGAAGAAGGCGTTTCGTCTGGCAAAAGCCGTGCAATTTCTCCTTGTAACGCAGACTTTAATATTTGAATCGTATCTAATATTGCTTTTCCATCATTATTTCTTATTGGTTCTTCTATATTGTCTGTTACGCATCTTATCAACAGTTGCGCAAAATTCACTTGTTTTTCTTTCTCTTTCAAAAAATCTTCTATTTGACTGTCTCGTTCTAAAAGTGAATTTCTTAAACTTTTTACTTCATTATTACAATCTTTTCTTATCCCATCTAACTCAAAAGATTGATTTTTAATTAAACCATTTGCTTCATCTAACTCTTCAAATTTCTCTTTTAATTCTTTAGATAAATTTTTCTTTTCTTTGTTGAACTCTTTAATTTTACATTGTAGCTTATCTAAGTTTGCATGCAGCCTTTCTTGTTCTTCACGTAATTCCTCTACTTCTTTAGAAAGTTTATTTTTTTCCTTATTCAATGCCTCTACTTTTTCACTAAGTTCATGTTTTTTCTCACGTAGTGCCTTTTGTACTTCACGTAACGTTTCTATTCTATCATTTAACCCCTTATTCTCTAGCTCTAAATGTTTATTATCATCCACTTCCATCTTCAGCTTTGCAATAAATCTACTTCTTTCTTCCAACTGTTTCTTTAAACATGAGATTTCAAGTTTTAATTTCTCTTCCTGCTCATTAAGCTTACCTATTTCCTTTCTTGTTTTGTCCAATTCATTGTCTATTTCAAACGTACGATTCTTTGCTGTTTCTAATTTTTTCTCTAAAGATTTTTTTTCTTCAAGAAGAGATTCTCTCTCAACTTCTGACTCATTTACTTTCTGATCCAATCTTTTTGCTCTCTTGTCTAAATTTTGCTTTTCTCGAGTTAATTCATGTTTTAATTTTTCCACTTCTTTGTTTGCAGCTTTTTCAGCTTCCTTTCCTAGAGTTATTTTATTTTCTAACTCTTGCTCTTTCTGAGCGAATTTATTTCTCTCAACCTCTATTTTTTTATTATTACTAATTATTTTATACGAAAGTGCAAGCACCAAAACAGATAATGTAGCTAAAGCAAGAATTAGAGGAAGAGGCACATTAGAAGTTACAATAAGCGCTAAAGATGTAAGTAACGTAAGAGTAGCTAAGGAACTAGCTATAAAATAAAATGTGTTAGCCTCACTAAGCAAATTGCTCATTACTCCCCTCCTCCCCCCACGTTCAGCAGTCTTGTATATATTTATTAAAATTCTCTTATCTGTGGAGGAATTATAGTGCTGCACCTACAACAAACTTTCCTTTTTCAGTCTACTAGCTAAAAATGGCTAAGGTTTTATGTATCCAGTGTACAACTGTACTCAAAATGTCTAGTGGCTATTGATCGGGGTAGAACATCCACTGGTATATCCAGGATCTTCCACAAATGAAGGAACAGACGTTTCGCCTGGCAAATATTGTGCAGCTTCTTCTACTAACACAGACTTTGTTGCTTGAATCACTTGTAATATTACTTTTTTATCATCATCTCTGATCACTTCATTTTCCCTTACTAATTTTTCTACCTCATCTGTTACATATTCTATCATCCGTTGCAAAAAAAGCACTTCTTCTTTTTTCTTTTCCAATAAAGCTTTTTGAAGTTGTTCTATTTGAGAGGATTGCTTCAAAAGTGAACTGTTTAATTCTTTCACCTTATTATCGCGATCATCATTCACTGTTGTTAATGTGTTATCAGATTCTTTCTCTTCTTTTTGTAAAGATAATGACTCCTTTTCCAGCTCCTTAATTTTAGATAAGTACTCTTTCTCCTTTGTACACAATTTATCAACTTTACTTTCAAGATCAGTGCGCTTTTGACGTTCATCACTAACTTTACCTTCTAATTCTTTCTTTTCCTTTTCCGACTGGCATAACTTCTTCTCTAATTCTTCTATGTCGCTTTCTGAGCTCTCATGTTGTTCTTCCGATTCTAAAGTTTTTAATTGTTTTACTTCTTCTACTTCTACTTTTTTTCTTAACATAGTTAATTGAGTACGCAGAGAAGAAGCTTCCCTACTTTTATGTTCTAATTCCAAGTTTAATTCATCTTCATATTCCAATCTTAAGCGTAACTCATCTTCATATTCTGACTTTAAACATAACTTATTCTTTTCACTTTCTAATTTGCATTGACACAATTCCTCCATTAAAGAATCCACTTTTTCATTCAATCTTGTATTTTCATCACGTAACTCTTGGTGTTCAAGAGAAAGCATCTCCTCCTTATGTTCTAACTGACCTTTTACTTTTGCTTCCAATTCTACATTATTACTAATTATTTTACATGAAAGTGCAAGCACCAAAATAGATAATGTAGCTAAAGCAAGAATTAGAGGAAGAGGCACATTAGAAGTTACAATAAGCGCTAAAGATGTAAGTAACGTAAGAGTAGCTAAGGAACTAGCTATAAAATAAAATGTGTTAGCCTCACTAAGCAAATTGCTCATTACTCCCCTCCTCCCCCCACGTTCAGCAGTCTTGTATATATTTATTAAAATTCTCTTATCTGTGGAGGAATTATAGTGCTGCACCTACAACAAACTTCCCATCTTCAGTCTGCTAGCTAAAAAATGACTTAGACCTTGTGTATCGAGTGTACCATTGTACTTATAAGTCTAGTTAGCTATTGATCGGGGTAGAACATACTGGTATATCCAGAATCACATAAAGCGTCATTCAGCTTATGTGATGGTCTGGATGTGTATTGCTGTGATTCTCCTATAGAATTTTCAATTTTCCTGTTAGTCTGCTTATTCGACACCTCTCCAATATTATATTTAATACAAAAATCTTTAATTATAGTATAAGCAGAAGTTCTAATCTTGTTGTTTAACTTTTCAACTATATAATTTATAAAACATTCCACATCTGCTGCTGAGATAGAGAGTGTTGTAAGTCTTGTTTCGTTTAAAATTCTTGAGATAGCATGCTTGTACTTTTTATTTTTTAATTTTTCATTCAGACCATCCTTCAGTATATTCTTAAGTATACTTCCTTCTATCATAGTAAACTTGAGTTTACTACTCAAACGACTTCCCCTAACAAGTGATGCATCTAAATCTTGCAGACTAACATTAGTTGTAGCAAACACCGTCACACCTTTATCAGCTTCATCGAATCTAGTGAAAAAATAATTTAAAGGTACTCGATTGGCATCAGTGCGTCCCTTGCCAAAGCTGTCGATTTCATCTATAAGAACTATACAAGGAGCGTTTTCGTTTGCTTTATTAAAAAGCTCATTTATATTTGATTTTTCAAGCAAATCAGCTCCAGAAACTTTTATAAATGTAGTTAGAGATATCAGCTGATCCCCAATCGCCTCAACAATTGAACTCTTACCAGTTCCTCCTGGACCGTGAAAAATGAATCCTCTTTGTATTTTTTCTTGCTCTTCTTCTGAATCACCTGATTTTGCTGAAGACACTATATTAATATTATTTTTTATTGATTCATAAATATTTACTAATTTTGTTTTTATCTCTTTTATAAATATAAAATCCTCAAATGCTTTCTTCCCTCTTTTTTCACCTTTTGCGCAAAATTTCATAAAAATCTTTTCTTGTGTTTTACTTTCTGTTGCAGCACTAGCAATCTTTGCCTTTAGCTCTTCCATTTCATCTTTTGTTGCAGCACTACCAATTAGCTTTTCAACTTCATTACTAAGCTTATTTATCTCTTCTTTTGTTGCAACACTAGCAATCTTTACCTTTAGCTCTTTCACTTCATTGTTAAGCTTATTTAGCTCCTCTTTTTTTGCAGCACTAGCAATTAGCTTTTCAATCTCATTGTACTGACTACTAAGCCTCTTATTTAGCTCTTTGATTTGAGGCTCTAAGCTTTGTATTATATTTTCTTGCTCTTTAGCTAATCCATTTTTTTCATTAGGTTCTGCTTTTTGTGCATCAAGCTTTTTATTCTGGCTGATCATTTTACATGAAAGTACAAGCACCAGAACAGAAAGTATAGACAAACTCAAAGCAACAGGAAGAGCTACATTAAAGGCTGCAACTGAAGACAAGAACTCAACATAAGGGGCAACGGCAAGTGTCCCAGACGCAAGCAATACCAAAGTAGCAAGAGCACCAGCTATAAGATACGGTGCATTGGCTTTATTATATAAATCCCCCATTATTATTCCCTCATACTAATAATGATTACAATAGCATGGATATTAAAGGAAGTAAAGCTATAAAAATCAATATAAATCTATATTCACTATGTATTTCTCGTCTTCAGTTTCAAGCTCAGACTGCATCCACTCTATCGTTTCCGCATTGCAAACTGCCTGCAAATCATTCTGTGCGGATTGATCCAACTTATCCTCTCGTAGATCTGCTTTTATCATCAACTTTTTTATCAGATGCTTAACTGATACATTATTATCTGCCTTTATCTTTCTGATAATGTTTAATATCTGAATAACATTATCTCCCATTTCCTCTGAATATTTATCGTAGATAAGTTCTTCTTTGCTTGGCCAATTACTTTGATTGTGTACAGAATTATAACTATACAACTGGTGGTATATCTCTTCTGTAATGTATGGCAAGAAAGGTGCAAATAACCGCAAAATAACATTTAACACATACGCCAAGCTTTGTTTTGCACTTAAGGTTGCTTCACTGCTTCCGTACGCACGTTTTTTTACTAACTCCAAGTAACTATCACAAAAATCCTTCCAAAAAAATTCCTCTATTGCGCCCAAAGCTTCGCAGTATTCAAACTGTAATAGGTTATTTGTTGCTCTTTCTATAACTTTGTATAACTTAGACAATATCCACTTATCCATTGTCTCGTGAGCAGAATTTATGCTCATCACTTGATGCTTTTCCATGAACATGGAAACGAACTTGCTAGCGTTCCAAAGTTTTGTAACGAGGCGCTTGCCAATTTTGAATGTATTTTCAGAGTAGACTGTATCAACTCCAAGCCTTGAGTTCGCTGCCCAATAGCGCACTACATCAGCTCCATAAGTTTCAAGTATTACATGAGGAGTGATGATGTT
Organism: Wolbachia endosymbiont (group A) of Opomyza germinationis; assembly: GCF_964264765.1. NCBI lineage: Bacteria > Pseudomonadati > Pseudomonadota > Alphaproteobacteria > Rickettsiales > Anaplasmataceae > Wolbachia > Wolbachia endosymbiont (group A) of Opomyza germinationis. The sequence goes on along the minus strand of NZ_OZ183482.1, from coordinate 337,718 downwards.
ACCCTTTGATTTACTCATCTTTTTCTTATCATCTGCTAAACACCAACCGCTGATCATAATGTTTTTCCAAGGTAAAGAATTTGCATGATAATGTGCCTTTAAAATAGTATAAAAAGCCCAAGTTCTTATTATCTCATGGCTCTGGCTGCGCAGATCTGCAGGAAATATCGTATCATAGCGATGATTTGGTAAGCTAAACTCACTGTTTACTGCCAGTGCACTTAGTTGAGGAGTAATTGAACTTGTGGCCCAAGTATCCATTACATCTTGATCTGGGATAATCTCTTCTTTGCTATACCCTTTTGGTAAATCTTTCGATGGATCTATAGGTAGGGCCTTTATTTCAGCTAGGATGATTTTGCCCTCTTCTCCTTTACGCTTGGAATACCACGCTGGAAATGGCACACCAAAATAGCGCTGCCTTGAGATGCACCAGTCCCAATTTAGCCCTTCTATCCACACTTCCATGCGTTTACGCATATTGCTTGGGTGCCAATTGCATTCTTTTACTTTATCTAATACTTGAGCTTTTTGCTCTAAGGTCTTGATAAACCATTGATAAGTAGGCAATATCTCAAGTGGTGCACCAGATCTTTCTGCACACTTAACAGAATGAGAAATGTTAGTGCTTTCTACCAAAAGTCCTTTTTCAGTTAGGATTTCGATTATCCGCTTTCTTGCTGCTGTAACTTTCAATCCATTTATTTCATTTAGTATATCGTCTGTCATCCGAGTAGCTGACACTGGGATCCATTCTTCTTTCTGATCACACCCACCTTCCTTTGTCATCTGAGTAGCCCTTTCTCCTGTCATCCCAGTAGCCCCTATGGTGTCATCCCAGTGCCCAGACACTGGGATCCATATTTCTTCCTTCTGACCATGTACTGAATGAAGGCTCATCCTCCCATCCTGATCGATGATAATTTTCATCGGTAGATTATGCTTTTGCTGCCAATATATGTCGAGTTCATCACCAAACGTACAGCACATAACAAGCCCAGTGCCTTTATCTATTTTAACCTTATCATCAGCTATTATTGGAACTTTTGTCTCTGTGATCGGCACCACGGCTGTTTTTCCGATCAGATGGGTGTAGCGCGCATCCTCTGGATGACAAAAAACTGCAACACATGCTGGAAGTAACTCAGGTCGCGTAGTTGCAATGTTGATCTGCTCATTTTCTTCAGTAGAGAAAACTATCGTATTTAAGGATGACTCAAAAACTTTATCTTCTATTTCTGCTTGCGCAATTGCTGTTTTATCAACCGGGTCCCAAAGGATGGGCTGCATTTTTCTATATGCATACCCTTTATTATATAGATCAATAAACGACATCTGTGAAAGCGTCACAGTTTCCTTGCTGATCGTGTGATATTCCAAATCCCAGTCATAACTAATGCCGACCGATTTAAATAGTTCCTTGAATTCTTGCTTTGATTTTTCAATAACCTCATGGCACATCTCTATAAATTTTTCCCTGCCAACTTCTTTTGCGCGGGTTTTATAGGTTTGCTCAACCAATCTTTCAGTGGGAAGCCCATTATCATCAAACCCAATTGGGTAAAACACATCTTTTCCCAGCATGCGCTGAAACCTTGCAATAAAGTCCGTGTGGCAATAGCTAAATATATGGCCAATATGCAATTTACCCGATATTGTCGGTGGAGGTGTGTCTATAGTGAAAGTGTTATCCTTTTCACCATTCCACCTGTAAACTTTACTGCCTTCCCACAATATGTTGCATTTGTCTTCAACTTCTTTAAAGCCGTATTTTTCTTTTAACATAAATATTTCTCAATTTTAAACTTTAAGCTAGCAACGTCATACCGCCGCGGTATCTCTAGATCCCGCTAACAAGCAGCGGAATGACGATGGTCGGTAAACCTAAATTACTTTAGCTATAGCACAATTACGGCAATTTTACGCCAAAATTTTTTGTTTACGAACATAAATTTTCTATGCTATGATAAAAATATTACTTGACCTTAGGTTCTAAGGGTATTATGTAATGTTAAATTATAATTGAGGTTCGTTATGCTAAGCTTAAAGAATGGTACAATACAGGTTGCCGATGATAAAATAGTGCTTGTTATAAAAAAAGATGATTATGAAGAATTTAAAAAGTATAAAAACGTAGATAAGAGTGGTGCTATAATTGATGACAAGTTTTATGTGGGCTGTACGCTAAATGATCAACAACTATATATTACTGGTTCTTATCCTCAAGAAGAACTAGGAGATAATACAATCATGAATGTAAAATCCGTTGGGAAAAAGGGTGGCAAATATTTTAGTCGCCTAGAAAAAATGAAAAATCTGTTAGGCTTTAACGATGGGAAAGAGGAGATTATGGTAAAAGCCCTATCTTTCCATCCCACAGTACAATTGTTAGAAGAGAAAAATGTTAAAATAACAGAATTGGAAGCTGCAGAAGAGCAGTTAAAGGGGAAAAATGAAGAATTAGAAGCTGCAAAGAAGAAAGCTGAGGAGGAATTGAGAATTAAAACACAAGAATTACAAGATCAATTGGACACAGCTCAGCAGGAAAAACAAGACTTAGAAGCTGAAGTGGAAAAACTAAAGGCAATAGATTCTACAGCGTTGCAGCAGCAGTTAGAAGAGAAAAATGCTAAAATAACAGAATTGGAAGCATTAGATGCTGTGGCGTTACAGCAAAAGTTAACAGAGAAAGAGAATGAAATGACAGCATTAAAAGCTCAACCAGATGCTGCTGTTACGAAGTTAGAGGGTGAAAAAACAACACTAACAAATAAAATAAAAGATTTAGAAGCACAGTTAAACAACCAACCAAATGCTGCTCAGTTAAAAGCCAAAGAGGATGAAATAAATAAACTAAATGATGAAGTTGCGCAGTTAAAGGCAGCACCAAATGATACTGCTGCTCAGTTAAAAGCCAAAGAGAATGAAATAATAGCATTAAAAGATCAAGTTCAGCAGTTGCAAGCAGCACCAAATGATACTGCTGCTCAGTTAAAAGCCAAAAAGGATGAAACAAAAGACTTACAAAATCGATTGACTGAAGCTGAGGAGAAAAATAGAAAACTAGAAGATAAAAGCAAAACAACTGAGCAACCAAAACAAGGCAATGGAGCACGGTACACTGCTACTGTTGGTATGGGTCTTGCTGCTGGACTGATAGCATTTACTGCACTTGAACGTACAGTTAAGTTAGAGATGTTAGTAATGATTGGTATAGCAGTAGCATCTGCACTCGTAGCCGGTGGTATTACATATGCAGTATTACCTAGTACTCAAGTAGATGGGGCAAAAGCACAAGAAGTAAATGAGAATGGGAAAAAGAAGTAACAAGGGTTAAGCCGAAATGTACGTGTCAAGTAAAACACTTGACGCGAACTTCAGTTTTTATATTCCTTCATTAGCATAATATAATTTTGTGCTGATTGTGTAATATGTTTAATTTCTTCATTCGACATTTTTTTGAAGAATTTTGCTGGCCTGCCAGCCCATATTTCCCCACTTTTTATCACTTTTCCGTGTGTTACCAGTGAGCCAGCAGCTACCATAGCTTCAGGCTCCACAACTGCATGGTCCATCACGGTAGAGCCCATACCAATAAACGCCTTATCATGCACCGTGCATGCGTGCAACACACAAAAATGTCCCACTGTTACCATGCTGCCAATAATTGTGTCACCACCTGGGTTTCTATCCACATGAATTACCGTTCCATCTTGAATATTTGTTCCATTACCTATTTTTATTGATCCAACGTCCCCTCTGATTACACAATTAAACCAGATGCTTGCATCTCTTCCTATTTCAACCTTACCTATGATATGCGAACCACCTGCGATGAAAGCACTTTCGTCTATTTTTGGTTCATAATCTTTATATTTTAAAATGTGATACATATTAAGCCCAAAGTCTTATGCATATGTTAATCAAAATAAGGTAAGCAGTAAATACATACTTAGATTTCAAGTTATTTGGGTGACAGATGTTCTTGACTTACGTGCTTTGTACTGCTAAGATTTTTATTTTCAGCCCTATCTATAATGTCAGTAGCGGTATTAAGTATATTTCAAATAATATTGGTTGTTGTGTTAGTAATTTTAGTGCTCTTGCAGCCGCCTGGAAGTAGTTCGTTAAGTGGTTTTAGTAATACACAACAGGGGGTCAATTCGATGATTCCAGTGAAATCTTCTGAAAACCCGCTCAGCAGAATAACGGCTATTGTTGCTGGATTGTTTATTATAAACACATTGCTATTGTCAGGATTATATTCAAAAGACGTACATAAAAAATCGATTGCAGAGAAAATTATATTAGAAAAAAAGCAAGAAAGTGAACCTACTTCTGTTCCATTTGAAAATTAATGAAGGAAGCTAAATTTATCTTTGTTACAGGTGGAGTTGTGTCATCGCTTGGTAAAGGCTTAGTTGCTTCAAGCGTTGGTGCGCTTCTTCAAGCTCACGGTTTTAAGATCCGTATCAGAAAACTTGACCCGTATCTCAACATTGATCCTGGGACAATGAACCCAACTCAGCACGGAGAGGTATTTGTGACCGAGGATGGTGCTGAAACTGATTTGGATCTTGGGCATTATGAGCGTTTTACTGGAATTAAAGCAACAAAAGATGACAATATAACAACTGGTAAGATATATCATGAGTTATTGAAGAAAGAGAGGCGTGGTGATTATCTGGGCAAAACTGTGCAAGTCATTCCTCATGTGACAGATTTGATCAAATCGTTCATTTTTAATGGTACGGAAGGTTTAGATTTTGTAATATGTGAAATAGGCGGAACTGTAGGTGACATTGAAAGCCAACCATTTTTGGAGGCTATACGTCAAGTTAACTACACATTAGGAAAACAAAGAGTTATCCTTATTCACTTAACTTTAATACCATATCTTACCGCAGCGCAAGAATTAAAGACAAAACCAACGCAGCATTCAGTTCGAGAGTTAAATTCCGCGGGGTTACAACCAGATATTATATTATGCCGCAGTGAGAAAGAAATTTTCGATAATCAAAGAGAGAAAATAGCTAAGCTTTGCAATGTTTCTTTATCCAATGTGATACCTGCCCCTGATGTGAGTCATATATATGAGTTACCGGTGTTGTATAGCCAATGTGGGCTTGATACGCAAATTTTGGAGCACTTTCATTTAAGTAAGCCAAAACCAAGCTTGACTGAATGGGATCAAATAGTGCATTCCATAAGGCACCCAACACAGGAAGTTACTGTATCTATAGTGGGAAAATACACCGAATTCCCTGATGCATACAAATCACTGGTTGAAGCATTAAATCATGGTGCGATTAGTAATAAAGTCAAAGTAAAGATAAATTGGGTTAACTCAAGAGAGAAGGAAGAAAAACCTATAAATGAAAAACTTATAGGAGAGAAATTACAGAATTCTCATGCAATCCTTGTTCCAGGGGGGTTTGGTGATGACGGAGTAGAGGGTAAAATATTAGCAATAAATTATGCCCGTACAAATAATATCCCATTTTTCGGAATTTGCCTTGGTATGCAGCTTGCAATTATTGAATTTGCTCGTAATGTTGTTAAGCTTGAAGATGCACACTCTGAAGAATTTCGTAACTGTAAACATCCAATCGTTAAGTTAGCTGGCGATCAAGATGACGATCTTGGTGGAACCATGAGACTTGGGGCATACAAATGTAATATAAATGCAAACTCTAAAATGATGGATGCATATAGTAACACTACTATTTCAGAAAGACACAGGCATAGATACATAATCAATTCAGATTATAAAGATGATTTGGAAAAAAATGGGCTGCTATGCAGTGGCATATCAGAAGATGGAACGTGCATAGAGGCAGTGGAGTTAGAGAGTCATCCGTGGTTTATTGGTGTGCAGTTTCATCCAGAATTTCAATCAAAGCCGTTTTCTCCTCATCCTCTTTTCGTGTCGTTCGTTAAAGCAGCAATTGATAAGAAATAAGTGCCTAGTGTTTAAGTATCAATATATGGAGCTTGCCATAGAGCAAGCCAAACTCGCTCAAAAAAATGATGAGGTGCCCATAGGTGCTGTAATAGTGAGTGGAGACAATATCATTTCTTCTGCACACAATATATCCAGCGATCCAACTGCACATGCAGAGATGTTAGCGATCAGACAAGCATTTTCAACTCCCACGCTTTGTGATGCTGATATGTACGTAACATTAGAACCATGTCCGATGTGTGCTCAAGCTATTTCCTTTGCCAGAATTAAACGATTGTACTTTGGAGCTTATAATCCAAAAGGTGGAGGAATTGAAAATGGTGCTAAGATATTTCAATTTTGCAGCCATATACCTGAAGTTTATGGTGGGATATTAGAAATAGAATGCTCTTTTTTGTTAAAGGATTTTTTTGAGAAACTAAGGACCTAATTTAGGTTACGGTATAAATCTAAGAGAAAACTGAGAACTTTCACAAATCAAAATTTTTATCTTGCGGTTTTATTTGCAATATTGCTACCACACTGATCAACAAGCAGAAGACTATATAAAGCCCAGCAGCAAGGTTTGTTTGAGGAAATGTTACAGTCAACCAAATACAAACCATAGGAGTAAATCCTCCATGTAACGCATAAGAGATATTGCGTGATAAGCTCACACCACTAAATCTAACATTGGTAGGAAAGAGTTCAGATGCAACTATTCCTATGGGAACTATACCCCTTTCTATTATAGAGAGAACCATTACGCTCAACGCAATCACAAGATAATTTTTATAGTAATATGCAATAGATAACGCAGGACAACACAGTGCCATTGTAATTGCTATAAATAAGATTGCAGTGCGCTCTTTTCCAACTTTATCAGCCAACATTCCAAACGCTATTGAAGATATCGGCATTAATACACTGGTTATAATCAATACAATTTCGTTGATATATGTTGTTACATAAACATCCACTGATGCTATTTCCTTTGCGAGAGTTCGAAGAAATATGGTAAATCCAACAGCAACATTAACAGGTACAGATATTAAAATAGCAAGTATAAGAGCTCTCTTGTGGCGTTTTATAAGCTCTATTATTGGCAAATCAGGTAAATTTCTTTGTTTTCGATTTTTTTCATATGCTGGAGTTTCTCCCAATGTGTATATGCTATACGCGCTAATTAATCCTAAAATAGCTGAGAAAATAAATGGCAATCTCCAACCCCAGGTACAAAAATCAGTAGTTTTTTTGCAGATAATCACTATCACCGCAGAAAGCAAGACGCCAATGGAGCGACCAAAACCCATCATTCCAAAATACATCCCTAAGTTCTCTTTCCTACTGGATAAATGCTCTATAAGATAAACAGAACTTCCTTGTTCACCACCAAGTGCAATTCCTTGTGTTATATGGATTGCAAGAAGCAATATAGTAGAAATTATACCTACTTGATTGTGACTTGGAATAAATGCAATGAGACTTGATGGTATCGATATTAGCAAGATAGTAATTATTAATGCTATCCTCCTTCCATACCTGTCACCAACGTGACCAAATATGAATGCACCAAGTGGCCTTACAATTGCACCTAGCCCTACAATTCCAAATAATTGCAGTATGTTACTGTAGACATCTTTTGCAAAACAAAACTCTCTGCTGATTATGTTAATCAAATCAATAAAAAGCATGTAGTCATACCATATTGCGATTCTGCAGAGTATGGTTGATATCAACACCCTTGTTTGCACTAAATTCAATTCGTAAATGTTTGCTTATTCTATTCTGGCTGCTTTTTGGGATTTTACAACCTAAACATATGGAGTTGACTTTTTTATTATGGTGTGTGATAATTGCAATGAATATAGCTTATTTAGCAGCACTTATAGCAGCAGCTATAATAAAAATAGCAGCAGTAATACTTTGTGCTATAATGTGTATAAGCATTTTCTTTATATTATTTAAGGGAATTAAAGAACACTTAGATTCAAAAGGATTTCTATCTCTTCTGAAAACAGTAGGTGTAATTTCTATAATACTATCAATTATATCTCTCCCACTTATTATATTAAGCCTTACTACTCCGTCACCTCTGGTAGTAGGTATAGTAGGTGGTATCGTTGGTGCTATTTCCATAATACCATTAATAGTAGCTTACATTTTGCTTGTGGCTATATCGAATATCTTTATTACCAAGTCTTTATAAATTTGAGCTAATGTTACTGTCTTCATTTCTTCTTGGTTGTAATATTGCTGAAAGTTATCTATTTCCATAGGTATAACATATAATCTGATTTTATAAGATATTCTACCGGGATTAAAATATCGTAAATCTTAGGCGTTATAAACAAAATTTACAGGAAAAATAAGATGATACTACTCAAAAAGGCAAACAAGACGGTATTTTTCTGGCATAAGTTAGCGTTCAGCTTTACCTTTCCTTGCAAGACATTTTAGAGCTATTATGTCTTACTTCTTGAAGATACAAGTTAGCGTTTTTAACCCGAATTCTGGATTGGAGATTAAAAAAAACAAGAATATCAATAGCTTATTGTTTTAGCATTTACGATAAAGCAGTAAGCATTTTAAGACTAGTTACTAATTTAGTAAAATTCAAGACTTTCAATAATTTACCTAAAATCTAATCCAGAATTCGGGTTAATAATAAAATCTTGTTTTTTGAAAATGAATTTGGTAAACTTTAAAGATGTATGTGACAATATGGTGATATATTGTTTTTAGTATTTAATAAAGTACGTACTTGATAATTTTTCTGAACGCTCTAATCAAGCTAAAATAGGTAAGCTAGATAAAATTATTCTTAGTTTAAAATTGGTATAAGGTATTAAGATGAAAAAAATTGAAATTTCAGAATTACTAAAAAGAATTTCAATCTGTTTACTATGCGTGGCAACTATTGTCTCTATCGCTTTTTTGTTTGCCTATATGCATACAATGTTGCTTAGTAAAGGGTATGAGTTAGCTGCACATTATGTTAGTGAAGCTATGCCTTGTGTGTTACTTGTCGTTCTCCTTTTTATTGTTTGGTTTGTATATGATCAAGTATTCAGCAAACTAAATGAAGTAGAGCTGCCTATATCGATAGAATTAGCTAATTCAGATGATAAAAGAATAACATTTGCTGATGCTATAATTGATGACTCCTTAAAACAACGGTTGCAGATGATTTGCTGTGACCAAATGACAGAAGAAATGCGCAAGCTGTTTGGAAATAAAAGTATTAATTCACTAAGAGGTTACATATTATATGGCCCTCCTGGAAATGGTAAAACACTTATCGCTCGTGCAATTGCAGGTGAATCAAATATGAATTTCATAAGCATCTCAGGTCCTGAACTTATTGGAGTATATATTGGTCATGGTGCACATGCTGTACGCGAGCTTTTTAAAATAGCAAAAAAATATTCTCCTTGTATAGTCTTTATAGATGAAATAGATGCAGTTGCACAAAAAAGAAGTACCGCTAATAACTCAGCTTACCATTGTCGAGAGAGTTTAACACAGTTGTTAACTGAAATAGATGGATTTAAGAGCAGAAAAGATATAATAGTAATTGGTGCAACTAACCTTATCGGTGGTATAGATCCAGCACTTATTAGACCTGGACGTTTAGGTCAGAAGGTTTATGTCCCTAATCCAAACATAGAGGTGAGACAAAAGATATTGGCACTTTATATGCGAGGTACAAAAACTGATGAAAAGCTAAGCCTCCAAGACATTGCAGACAAGACTGAAGGCTATTCTGGGGCTGAGTTAGAGCAATTAGTGAATGAAGCAAAAATTAGCGCTGGTGCGCAAAGACGGCTTATAGTGAGTGAGGAAGATTTCAGTTACGCGCTTCACAGGTTAAGTCCAGAACAAGAAAGAGATAGAATAAAGTTAGTTTCAAACGCGAAGACACAGATAGAAGAAACTTCTTTTATACGGTAAACATAAAAATTGAAATTATAGAAGTGTAGCTGAGCCAACCTTCGTTATTCTTATTATTACCCACAAATAAAGACATGGTATTGCATTTACTCAAATAATTTAATTTTATTAACCTGAAAGCTTATTGGATTAAAATTATTAAATTAAGAGTTATAATTTTAGCAACTAAAAGCTGTAAATTGCACCATATAAACAGTTATTTCAAGCAAAAGTTATACTGACCTTAGCCAGAAAAAGTGGTGGAAAAGTTAGGAATGTTTTTTACAAAAAAAGACAGTATCAATAAAAAGGATTTTATTCTATTTGAAATATAAAATTATCATGTATTTTTCTGTTATTCCCAAGTGAATTATTATTAACTTAGCAGTATATATTATTAAAAACACAAGCAATACAATCATTTTTAGCAACCAAAACCAGCAAGCGTGAGAAGATTTTTTTTTGGAATGAGTTGGTCATGATGTTTGTAAAACTTAATTTGTACACTTTACTTACCCCCAGTAATTCTGATATAGTTACTTTAGTTAAAGTCTATAAAAGTTTATAAATGGCAACCTTAAGTGTAAGAGAAGCTTTATGCACAGCAATTAGAGAAGAAATGCAAAACGACTCTGATGTGCTTATCATGGGTGAAGAAGTTGCAGAGTATGATGGTGCTTATAAAGTAACGAAAGGATTACTGAAAGAGTTTGGAGAAAACAGAGTAGTTGATACGCCTATTACCGAACATGGATTTGCTGGCCTTGCTGTTGGAGCGGCATTTGCTGGATTAAAGCCAATAGTCGAGTTTATGACTTTTAATTTTTCTATGCAAGCTATTGACCAAATTGTGAATTCCGCAGCAAAAACAAATTATATGTCAGGCGGACAACTTGGATGCCCTATAGTATTTCGTGGACCAAATGGCGCTGCAGCAAGAGTTGCTGCACAACATTCTCAATGCTTTGCAGCTTGGTATTCGCATATACCGGGGTTAAAAGTAATAGCACCCTATTTTGCCTCAGATTGCAGAGGTCTGCTTAAAGCTGCAATTCGTGACCCTAATCCGGTAATATTTCTAGAAAACGAAATAGCTTATGGACATGAGCATGAAGTTTCTGACTCTGAGCTATCAAACAAAGATTATCTACTTGAGATAGGCAAAGCTGCTGTTATACGGGAAGGAAAGGATGTAACTATCACTGCTTTTTCATTAAAATTAATGGATGCCTTAAATGCAGCAGATTTACTTTCGAGTAAAGGTATAGAAGCTGAAGTTATTGACCTCAGAACCTTAAGACCACTTGACACTCAAACTGTTATTAACTCTATTCAGAAGACTAATAGGTTAGTTAGTGTAGAAGAAGGATGGCCATTTGCAGGAATAGGAGCAGAGCTGTCAGCCGTTGTTATGGAACAAGGATTTGACTACCTTGATGCTCCAGTTGTACGTGTAACTGGCAAGGACATCCCCTTACCTTACGCTGCAAATCTAGAAAAAAAAGCATTACCGCAAGTGGAAGATATAGTTGAAGCCGTGCATCAGGTCTGTTTTAGAAAAAAATAGTTCTTTTTTGTGTCTCCTGTTCCGCATTGGTCCATCAAAGAAGTATTTCCAGTGCCGCCTATACCACCCATTACTTTTATGACGATAGTTTTAGCACCGAAAAATACAGCACAAAATATACCGAGTGCAAAAAGAGCTGGCCATGGCATTCTACCAAATATCGCAAGCAAAGCTGCACCTATTATCACTACGGTCATAAGCGGTCCGCCTATTCCCCAAACGTAGCCAATAATGTTACATATTACTTGAGCAGTTGTATCAGTATTAGTGTCAGCGGCAGCACTCCCAACATGAGAAAAAGAAATAAATAATACTATAAAAAGAATATTAAAAACTTTCCTAGGGTTCATCTCTATACCTTAAATTTAGATATTGCAATTATACCTAAAATACTATAATTTTTAGTAAAACTAGCATAAAGATTGAATAACAAACGGTGCCACAAAAGTAGTTGACACACAACTGCACAAATATTGTAATATAGACATAGTAAACGATATTATTCCAGTGCTTGACGCTGGAATCCAGACTTTAATTGTTATATTTATAAATAAGTCTGGAACGTTCATCTCAAATGCAGTATTTTTGTTGAAATAGCTCAACTGGATCCCAGTGTCAAGCACTGGGATGACAGCAGTCCTACGTCATACCGCCGCGGTATCTCAGCCGCTAACAAGTAGTGGGATGACGGTTGTCGTTTAGCCATAAACATTAAGAAATTTACCAAATGAAAAAAAAGGCAAAAGAAGCCCCGTGGTTGGCTAATTACTTACATTATACTTTCAAGTATGGCGTTTTTTTATTCTAAATGCTTAATAACCGCGATTCAGTTGCTTTTAAACCGCAACTAATCTAAATTAGAAACATTAAGAAATTTACTAAACAGAAAAAAAGGCAAAAGAAACCCTAGGGTAGCTAGTTATTCACTATCCATTTTTTAAGTTGGCGTTTTTTTATGTTTTAAACGCTTTATAAGCGCGTTTCAGCTTATGTAGGTAGAAGTTTGATAAAGACATAAGGTGCACATAGTGCAAAAAATTAAACATGAGACGCCAGATACGTGAGTTTTTTTGTCATTTAATCTGTACAGAGAAGATAAATAAATAGCTTCAGTTTCATGATAAGGGGGCTGGCGGAGTTTGTCAAGTAAGTTTTTTCGTTTCTAACGGTTGTTGCCAAAAACTATACAAGAAGTCTTTTAAGATCAATCACTTATCTTCAAGGCTTGAATAAAAGCATTCTGTGGAATATTTACGTTCCCTATAGAATGTAACCTTTTTTTACCCTTCTTTTGCTTTTCAAGTAGTTTCATTCTTCGCGTTACATCTCCACCATAGAGTTTAGCTGTTACATCTTTTCTGTATGGGTTAATCGTTTCTCTGGCAATAATTTTTCCGCCCACTGCCGCTTGAATCGCGATTTTATATTGCTGACGTGGTATTAAATCCTTCAAGCGTGCACATATTTCACGCCCCCTTTTTTCTGCCCTACTTTTGTGAACGATACAAGCCAGTGCATCTACGGGCTCTCCATTAATTAAAAAGCTTAATTTATCTATTTGGCTTACCAGATAGCTGGAAATTTCCCAATCCAAACTTGCATATCCTTTGGAAATTGATTTTAATCGATCATAAAAGTCAAAAACAACTTCAGACAGTGGTAATTTATACCTTAACAATGCTGTTGTTGTGTTACCAATGTAAGATAAATCCTCCTGTTCTCCCCTCCTTTCTTCACATAGAGATAGAATATCACCTAAGTATTGATCAGGAACCATTATGGTTGCGGTAATCCACGGTTCTTCCACAATTTCAATTTTCGTTGGATCTGGCATATCACTTGGGTTATGAATATTCAAAACTTCACCACTTCGTGTTGTAACCCTATATATAACACTCGGTGCAGTTGCTGTTAGATCTAAATCAAACTCTCTCTCGAGTCTTTCTTGAATAACTTCAAGATGCAACATTCCCAAAAAACCACAACGAAATCCATAGCCTAGTGCATTTGAAGTTTCAGCTTCGAAGGTAAAACTTGCATCATTTAAATGTAACTTCTCTAGAGCTTCCCTTAGATATTTAAAATCATCCGTTTTGTGAGGGAAAATGCTACAAAATACCACAGGATGCACTTCTTTAAATCCAGGAAGTGCTTCACTACAAGGTCTCTTTTCCTCAGTGATAGTGTCTCCTACCTTGCAGTCTGCTACTTCCTTCATTGAAGCAGTTATAAAACCAACTTCACCCGCTGAAAGTTCACCCGTCATCACTTTTTTAGGGGTGAAAATACCGATATTATCTATCTGATATGTAGCATTATTAGACATCATAACAATTCTCATGCCTTTTTTTAGCACTCCATTTTTAACTCGCACTAAAATTACTACTCCTAAGTAAGTGTCATACCAACTATCAACCAAAATTGCTTGCAGTGGAGCATTTACATCACCTTGAGGAGCTGGAAGTTTTGCTACTATTGCTTCCAGTACATCTTTTATTCCAAGTCCAGTTTTTGCTGATATTAAAACTGACTCACTTGCGTCAATGCCAATTACTTCCTCAACCTGGAGTTTTACCTTTTCTGGATCTGCAGCAGGAAGATCAACTTTATTGAGCACAACTATTATTTCATGGTTGTTGTCAATAGCTTTATATACATTTGCAAGGGTTTGTGCTTCAACGCCCTGGCTACTATCTACCACTAAAAGTGAACCTTCACATGCGGCTAAGCTTCGGCTTACCTCGTAAGAAAAGTCAACGTGACCTGGGGTGTCCATGAGATTTAGGCAATATTGATTACCGTCGTTTGCCGTATAATTGAGTTTTACCGTCTGTGCCTTAATTGTAATCCCACGTTCGCGTTCTATATCCATTGAATCGAGTATTTGATTGATCATTTCTCTTGCTTCAAGGCCGTTACATTCCTCTATTAAACGGTCAGCAAGCGTTGACTTACCGTGGTCTATATGCGCTATTATTGCAAAATTTCTTATGTTGTTCATTTATGGCTATTTTACTTAAGTAGAACCATTTTACATTTTAAGTGTTGTGAGGGCAATCCTTTATTAAGAGACTATTTACTCCTTCAACATAGACGACACTTTTTTCGAGCAGGAAATCACTTTATTAACCATATAGTTTTCATGATTATTATCTATTTTAGGCAACTCATACAGATAATTTACCATCATTCCAGCCGACTGACTAATACCTTTTTCAGAAGTATCCGCCATCCAGTTTAATTGTTTTATCGATGCACCATTGCTTAAATGAAAATGCGCCACCGGATCATAAGCATTCCCATTACTATTATTCACTTTTAGTAAATAATATGCACATAGTTTAAGCATGCATTGTTTAGTTTCATTTATACATTCAACGTTAATTTTTAATTGCTCTGCACTTTCTAAAATTTCTGCACTAGATTGTTTTATATTTAGTTTGCCCAATAAAGTGACATCTTGGTTTAGATTGTTTTTTAGCCATTTCGTAAAGCCAGGTATTGGAGAAAGAGTTGCATATGTTTTTATACTTTTAAACTCCTGTGATAGCTTTTCTACAACCCTTTTGATCAAAAAATTACCAAGGCTGATTCCAGATAACCCTGCTTGAGTGTTTGATATTGAATAGAATATAGCAGTGCTTGCATTACTCGGATCATTTGAAGGTACTGACTCATCTAAAAGGTGTTGAATACTATCTGCAATCTTATCCACCAATGCAACCTCTACAAAAATTAGAGGTTCGTTTGGTATCTTGTAATGAAAAAAAGCAAAACAGAGACCCAGCCTGTTTTTTAAGTCATCCCAAGAGGAAATTTTATGCACAGCTTCATATTTTATAAGTTTTTCTAGCAATGATGCAGGTGAATCCCAGGTGATTTGACGAAGATCAAGTAGATCAACATCAACCCAAGTATAGAGTATATTTTTTAATTCGCTTTCTAGTGGATTCAAGCTTCTATATTGGTTCTTTAGCTTAAGCACGTCAGAACGCATATCAACAATAAACTTAAGGCCTTCTGGTAAAGAAATAAATTGCTTCAATATTTTAGAACGCGGTGATTCAAGAATTTTTATTAAATCCTGTTCAAATTTATAGTTTAACTCGGGATCTTGGTTTTTCTTATACTCTCTAATTTTCTCATCTATTTCCGCTTTATTCGGATTAAATTTTTCTGCCAGGGTTTGTAGAAATTTTATTTTACCTTTCTCTGATAAGCTTAAGTACAAGTTACCAAGAGATACAGCGTTTTTACGTGCTGAAACCTCCCCTCCCTTTGGATTTAAGCACTCGTTCATCTTCAAGACTAAACTATCGATATCGCGACTGTTGCTTAAATCAGGACTGATGTTACCAATCCACGATCTTACAGCATCTGCCACTCCACCTAGTATTTTAAAAAAGCTTCTTACCGCCTTTTTGTCTTCAACTTTCACTATATCAGTTTTTACCAATGATTCTTTTGTCATAGATTCCCTTTATTATACATAGCTAATGCAAGTCAGGGTCATACCGCTGCGATATCTCTAGATCCCGCTAACAAGTAGCGGGATGACGAATTTGTCGTTTGTCAAATCGTCGGTAAACCCAAGTTATTTTAGCTACATATAGCTTAAGTTAAAGGAAAATTTTAGCTACATAGCAGGCACTATTACTAGATTATTAATAATTCAGTAATACAATAGACTTCTTGCACTACCTCCCAAGCCACAACTGTCATTCAGTAGAAACGAAAAAACTTGCTTGACAAACTCCGCCAGCTCCCCTATCATGAAACTGAAGCTATTGTATTTGCTTTCGCCAATCTGCAGATTAAAAGGTAAGGATTACTTAATGTATCGGCGTCTTATGTTCAATTTTTTGCAGTATATAGATACTGTATGTCTTTACAAAACTTCATCTACATCTAGATTTTTATCTAAATAAGCTGAACGCGCTTATAAAGCGTTACAAGACATCAAAAAATGCCAATACTCGACAGAGATAGTAAAAGACTAGCTAACTCGGGGATTCTTTGTCTTTTTTTCTGCTTAGTAAATTTCTTAAACGTTTGCAGCGTAAGTTAGTTGCAATTAAAAGCGGCTGAATCTCGCTTGTCAAGCGTTTAAAACATAAAAAACGCCAATATTTTAAAGCGGATAATAACCTCAGGGCTTCTTTTGCCTTTTTTTTCGTTTGGTAAATTTCTTAATGTTTATAGCTAAACGACAATCGTCATCCCGCTACGTGTTAGCGGGATCTATGTTAAGGTATAGTAGGGGATCTATGTTAAGAGATACCGCGAATGAATCGCGGTATGACGGTGTAATGATGGTTAAGTAATTCGTCATCCCGCTGCTTGTTAGCGGGATCTCTTGTTAGCGCCGCGGCAGAATGACGGTTCGTAGCGGTATGACGGTTAAGCAATTTGTCATCCCACTACGTGTTAGCGGGATCTCTTGTTAGCGCCGCGGCGGTATGACGGTTCGTGGCGGTATGACGGTTAAGCAATTTGTCATCCCACTACGTGTTAGCAGCTAAGAGATACCGCGAATGAATCGCGGTATGACGGTCTGCGGCGGTATGACGGTTCGTGGCGGTATGACGGTTAAGCAATTCGTCATCCCGCTGCTTGTTAGCGGGATCTAGAGATACCGCGAATGAATCGCGGTATGACGGTTCGCGGCGGCGTGACGATAAGCTCGTCATCCCGCTGCTTGTTAGCGGGATCTATGTTAAGGTATAGTAGGGGATCTATGTTAAGAGATACCGCGAATGAATCGCGGTATGACGGTGTAATGATGGTTAAGTAATTCGTCATCCCGCTGCTTGTTAGCGGCTAAGAGATACCGCGGCGGTATGACGTAGGACTGCTGTCATTCAAGTAGCTGAAACTGGAATGACACGTCATAAAGGAACCAGTGTCAGCTACTTGGATGATACCTTTTTTCTACTTAGTTTGGGTTATGCAAGAAGTCTATTTACTTCTTAACTTGACGCACATGATGTCTTGCAGCATCATCTACTGTCTCTAAATAAATCATTGCTAGACATATACCACTGTGTACTTCTACGGATACCTTATTGCCTAAACTTCGATTAAAGCAAGAATTTTTTCCCGGAAAAGCAAGATTACTAAGGTGCAGTTCCCATTTTAATCCTTTAGTTGATATTTGAGCTCTCGGTATACCAAGTAAAGATATTTTAGTATTTTTTGGCAAAGAAAAAAAATGGGTAATACCTTTTTGTAAAGTGTAACCTACCATGGGAGGTGAAGGTGTGTAAAAGATACTGCCCGTACTTAGAAAAATGTTAATATTCTGTAGTATGTGATCAATTGCTCCTCCAGTAATACCCGTTACTATTGATGGCAATAACTTTACTGTTTTTAAGTGAGCCATTGCTTTAGAAAAGTCGCAATAATCTTGATCAGGTAGATATATCGTATTCAAATTAGCACGTAAATCCAGATTTACGCTATCCAAATCTCCTACTACAAGATCAGGTTTTACGCCAATTGATAGAAGCTTGTTTGCTCCTCCATCTACAGCAATAATAGGTATATCTCGTTTAAAAAACGATGAGCTCGGTATTTTTCCATTTAGCACTACAATAGAACGATATTGTTGTTGTGTACTGCAGTGCAGCACATGATCATGGTGCAGGTTTTGCATCGTAGTAACATTTTTGAATAATTGATATTATGCTAATCACTAATCCAGCAATATTGCTAAGCACCACAAAAATTGAGCTCTGGTAAAGACCATAGCCAATCCAAGACAATGAACAAATAAGATAGTTTACTAACATTAACATCGATACATCACGAGTAACTTTAGTGATATATGCTTTATATACTTGAGGTGATAATCCAATTAGAGATGCAATTAACGCAATGAAGCCGAAGCATTCTTCAATATTTATATACATACATTTTCCTACGCTTGCTTTAACAATATCAGGTTCAAAGGGTTGTACTTTATGTACTCTCAGCTTTTCTAGAGCACCCCTAATGCGTGTAATTTATAACATCATTTAGTCTATTAATCAAGAAATTAATAGTGACTTGCATTTATGAAACCCAATCGGCTTCTATGCTAATTATTATCTAAACTAATCGTCGGTTGTGCATCTTGCTCAGAGATTAGGGCAACCAACAAATTATTTATCAATTGAACCTTTTGCTTGCCATCTAATTGTAAGCTTTTGTTTTTTTCAAAATGAGCTATTACTTCCTCGACAATTCCTATTGCATTTTGCACTATATGCCTTCTTGCCGAAGTGATAGCATGTGCTTGTTGACGCCTTAACATTGCTTGTGCAATCTCGGACGAATACGCCAAATGCGATATTCTTGCTTCTGTAATCTCAATTCCTGCAATATCTAATCTTTGTTGTAACATTGACCGCAATTCATCTGAAATTTTATCAGAATTTTTACGTAAAGATTCCTCATTGCTCTCGCTGTCATACGGATAATTGCTCGCCAATTCTCTAATTACCGAGTCACTTTGTACAAAAACAAATTCGTGATAGTTGTTAACATTATAATACGCCTTTGCAGGACTGCTCACTCTCCAAACAATTACTGCAGAAATCTCTATTGGACTTCCATTTGCATCATTAACTTTTATTTTTTCTGTGTTAATATTCTGAAATTTTAGGGAAACTATATATTTGCTTGAAAAGGGAAGCGTTACACATATTCCAGACTTAAAATAAGTTCCAATATAATGACCAAAAAATTCTATCACTCTTGCTTCATTAGGGTCATTAATAAAAAATCCTTGAAGAAAAGTCAAAATTGAAACGGCAGCAACTCCAAGTGCAATTGTGCTGTCATATGCCAAAAAAAGCAGCGATAAAATTAATCCTAGCGCTATTAGTACAGGAAAAGCCCGAATTTGACTCAAATTTCTATCGTTTATCGTATTCTTATCCATATTGTCTTTAAACTTCTTTTTCACTTGAACTCTCTCTGTTGATCGTTTTATTTATCTTATTTACAAATAGTTTAAACTCTCTTAATTCATGATCAGGCAATTTTACTTCAGTTTTATGTGCTATCGTAAGCGGATCGATGTGTTTGCCGTTATATATAACTTCGTAATGTAAATGAGGGCCTGTTGCAACACCAGTGCTACCAACATAGGCGATGACCTGCCCCTGCTTTACTTTAGAGCCTAACTTTATATCGCCACTAAATCTACTTATATGCGCGTAACAGGTTGAATATTCATTTTTGTGTTTTATTTTGATGTAATTTCCATAGCCACCATTCTTTCCTATATATTCTATCACACCCTCTGCAGCAGCGTATATGGGAGTGCCAAGTTTAGCTGCATAATCCACTCCTTTGTGAAAAGCAATTTTACCGCGAACAGGATGCTTTCTATTGCCAAATTTTGAGGATATGCGATAATCTCCATTTAAAGGATTTGCAAAAATTTCGCCATTTTTTAAGCTTATTCCTTCTTTATTAAAATACCTTTCTTTGCCGTCTTGCGATTTATAATGATATAAACTAATAGCTTTCTTGTTTATTATCAGTGAAGCATATAAAATTTTTTCTTCAGTCTTCTGATTATTAGGCAATCTCTCAAAAAGAACCTCCAATTTACTCTTCGGCACAATGTCTTTTTTAAAATCAACACCGAAATCTTTATATATGTTGATCAATTTCACCACTGTATTTGGCGCCAACCCTTCCGTGGCAAAAAAGGAAGATTTTATGGTACTGGATATGAATAACAACTTTCTATCACTTTCTGTCGTCAAAGTAGCTTTTTTTTTTCTGATTCCATGCTGGAATGGCTGTGCAAGATCTGTTGATGTTTCAGCGGTATATAACGGTAAGATAAAGAGCAGCATAAATACAATCAGCTTCATCATTTAAACAGCATCAACAAAAGTAAAATTACCTTCCACATACTGTACATCATCATTATCTTCTAATTCTTCAACCAATGCAGATAATTTATCAATCAACTCTTTATCGCTAATTTCAATCAGATCTTTTGGCTGCCATGAAAGACGAGCAAGTTCTGGTTCTCCGAATTTTGCATAAAAGGCATCGCGTACTTTACCAAAATCTTTTATTTCACAAGTTATAACGTGTAATCCTTCTTTGTCATTTTCCTCAACATTCAATACTTCTAATTCGATTCCATGACTGAATAAATCATCAAAATTCACACCCTCTGCTTTATAGACGATTAAGCCTACATGATCGAAAAGGTAACTAACACTTCCTGTTTCTCCCAAGTTTCCACCCTTGCGAGAAAATATATAACGTACCTCAGAAGCAGTTCGGTTGCGATTATTAGTCAAAACATGGACAATGAGTGCAGTGCCAGAAGGCCCATGACCTTCATATTGGATTTCCTCGTAATTTTCTCCAGCAACGTTACCAGTTGCATTTTTTATTGCTGTTTCTATTTTATCTTTTGGTAGATTTTCCTTGCGTGCAGCAAATATAGCAGAGCGAAGGCGCGGGTTGAGTTCGGGATCGGGCAGCCCTTGCTTTGCAGCAACTGTTATTTCTCTGATCAGCTTCGTAAATTTTTGAGAGCGCTTTGCATCCTGAGCGCCTTTCCGATGTTTTATATTTGAAAATTGTGAATGACCAGCCATATTCAAATAGTTAAAAACCTAATTATATATCAAAGCATAGAAAAAGCTAAAGCAAATTTTCAAGCCTCTGGCTTGGCATCTTGCAGGTTTTCTGCTAATAACATACTTTCATACTGCTCAGCTTCTAAGTCAAGGCCAAGAGCTGAATGGGCTGCTATTAAATGGTTAATAGACTTAGAAAAATATTTAGAATCCTTATAGCTTGCCATATTCTGGAAACGCTTAATTGCTGCTAAATATTCACCACGCCTCAGGTAAAATTTACCGATAGAATACTCTTTTGTTGATATATGTTCTGTGATTAATTTTGCTCTTTCCTTTATCTCGTCTACATATTCGCTGCCTGGAAAGAGATTAATGTACTCAGTGGCTAGCTCTAAAGTTTTATATGCAGTTTGCTGTCCAAGTTGCACTTTATTAATTTGCATGTAATAAGATAATACTCTTAAGTAGTATACATATGGTAAATCTTCACCATTTGAATAAACATATATATAATCAGCCATATCACTTGCAGCACTGCTATAGTTACCCATATTATAGTGAGAGACCCCAGATAATAATTTTGCTTTCATTGCCCAATAAGAAAAAGGATACAAATCCTCTATCTTATGAAATGCCCTAATAGCTTGTTTATATTTTTTCTGGTCAAAAAGTTCAACTGCTTCTTCATATAGTTCAGTTTCAGTTTTTTCAAGATCATCCGCATACGATTGTGTAAAGGAGCAAATTAGGAAAATAAAGCACGTGATTAAAGTCTTATACATAAGATTTTTTTCGATCAAAATAAAGTATAGACCTAAATATTACTTAAATAAATAAATTTCTTAGGCAATAGCCGGTCCTTCTTCTTTATAACTACGGTCAGAACTACCTGCATTTCTTGATTCACCTCGTCCTTCCACTTTTGGATCTTTCAGCGTCTTACTGTAGGAATGTATAGTTAAGACCTGTACAGCCATAAAAATTGCAATACCTACCAAGCCTAAAGTAGGTCCAACAGCAGGATTTAAGGACGATGCTAATGCTATTAACATTATCCTTCTTATTAAAAATACAGAAGAACCAGCAAGCGCCAATCCGGCTACAGATATATTGCTAGTTTTCTTGCTAGATTTCTCATCAAGATCAGACTTTTCTGTTTCCTTTTTCTTATTTTTTTCATGCTTATCAATATAAGAAACAAGAGTTGCAAGAAAAGCAATTGCATTGGCAAGAAATAAAATTGCATCCTCTGCTGCTTCAAGTGAAGATGTTTCACCCATTATCATACCTACAATAACCAGTGCAGTTGTTATAGCCTCAATATAGATCAAACACTGACCTATATCAGAAATATTGTGCTCTTTTTCCTTTACTTCCTCTCCATTTTCAATAATCTCCAACTCTCGTTCTTTTTGTGCTATCTTCCTATTATTGTAAATTAAATATAGCGTACAAATAAGAGATAAGACTGTAAAAGGTAATATAGTGTGGCTTAGCGCGCCACTTATCACGCCAAGTAATACCTGATCGCTATATGTTTTTTCCAGTTCAATCGCCATCAGCAATGTAAATGGGACCATTGTTGCCAATGATGCACATTTTCTATATAGCTCTCTTTTTTTTAGTGCTAATAGTTCTTGTTCTAGCCTTTCTCTTTTGACTTCTTTATCAACTGTTGGCCAAAAATCCCAAAAAAACTCTTCTAATGGTTCAAAATCTCTTTTTTTCTTATTCTTTCCTGGAACCTTTTTAGTAGAAGAAAATTTGCCACTAGGTATTTTCATAATATTAACCTAATTAGTAGTAAGTTAATACAATTATACACCTTTTTGCTTTCTGAGTCAATATCACTAAGATATTAACTACTCTTGTCTATTAACTATTTCCTAGGAGATTTAATCAATCTATTTGATGCCGGCTAGGATATAATTATAGCCTGACCACATAGTTATAATAGCTGCAACCCATAAACAAATCGCACCTGTATATTGAATCATATAATAATCGTTCATTATTAGCGCTACTACAGCAACCATCTGCAAAAATGTTTTAATTTTTCCAGCTTTGCTTACAGGTAGACTAACATTTGTAGCTATCAGAAACTCCCGTAAACCCGAGACTAATATCTCCCGACAGATGATGATAATCGATGGTACTATTGTAAAATCATTTATCTTATGCTTATAAACTAGCATAATTATCGTTGAAACCACTATTAATTTGTCAGCAATTGGATCAAATAGCTTGCCAAACTTTGATTGGACTTTCCACGCACGCGCCAGGTAACCATCAAAAAAATCCGTAATGCACGCAAACACAAAGATTGATATTGTTATCAGGCCTGCATATTTATTTTCTATATAAAAACTTAATATTATTGCTGGTATTGCAAGTGCACGAGAAATTGTAAGCAAATTAGGCACGTTTTTTTTAAGCATGTAATATCATCTTACGTAATAGGTAAACTTATACAGAAGTACAACAGAGTTCACAAGTTAATAGTTTACAATTGAACATTTATAAAAACTCCATATACTTAAAAAATACAAGCTTAAAATATAAGGATGTAATGATGAACGATGATTTAGATAGTACCACAAAACAAGAAGCGCTTAAGTATCACAGCAGAGGTGGTAACCCTGGTAAAATTTCAATCATGCCAACAAAACCTTTATCTACCCAGTATGATTTGTCACTTGCTTATTCCCCTGGTGTTGCAGCTCCGTGCCTTGAAATAGCTAAAAATCCTGAGGTTGTTTATGATTATACAGCAAAAAGCAACTGTGTTGCTGTCATTTCAAATGGCACTGCAGTGCTTGGACTTGGTAATATCGGTCCTCTTGCTGCAAAACCTGTCATGGAAGGCAAAGCTGTTTTATTTAAGCGTTTTGCTGATATTGATGCAGTTGATATAGAAGTTGGTACAGAAAATATAGAAGATTTCATCAATGCAGTAAGGTATCTTGGGCCAAGTTGGGGGGGGATAAATTTAGAAGATATAAGATCTCCCGATTGTTTTATAATAGAGAAACGCCTGAATGAACTGATGGATATTCCAGTGTTCCATGATGACCAGCATGGAACTGCGGTGGTTGTTGCAGCTGGCATAGAAAATGCTCTTGATATTGTTGAAAAGAAATTAGAGGACGTTAAGATCATTATGAATGGTGCTGGAGCAGCCGGTATTGCATGTTTAGAAATACTAAAGTCCATGGGCGCTAAAAATATAGTGCTGTGTGATAAGCAAGGAGTAATATACAAAGGTAGAAACGAGGATATGAATGAGTGGAAGGAAAAGTATGCAATTGATACTTCCGAACGTTCTCTACTTGATACAATAAAAGGCGCTGATGTATTCATCGGACTATCTGCAAAAGATGTGTTAAATGAAGAGATGTTAAAGAGTATGGGCAAAGACCCGATTATTTTTGCTCTTGCCAATCCCGATCCAGAAGTAAGGCCTGAGTTTGCAAAATCTGTGAGGCCAGATGCAATAATTGCAACTGGTAGGTCAGATTACAACAACCAAGTCAACAACGTAATGGGTTTTCCTTATATATTTAGAGGGGCACTTGATGTACATGCAACAACAATAAATGATGAAATGAAAATTGCAGCTGCAGATGCAATAGCAAAGCTTGCCCGTGAGCCAGTACCAGGTGAGATATCTGCAGTCTATGGCGGTCGTAAAATGGGCTATGGACGTGAATATATAATACCTACTCCATTTGACCCAAGATTAATTTCTATAGTAGCTCCTGCTGTTGCAAAAGCCGCAGTTGATTCAGGTGTTGCAAGAAAGGCAATACAAGATTGGAGTAAATATGAAAATCAATTAAAATCTCGTCTTTCTAATGTTCTCAGCACGCTGAATTTACTATCTTCACATATGTAATTTATTGGATAAAGTTAAAAGTGATAAACCAACCCAAACTCTAAGCCATATATGCCAAACCTATTGGTAATGGTTGCAGTTGTTGATTCAACACGTGCAGTTTCATCAACTTTACTTCCTCCACCGGCAGGAATATATCCTTCACCAGCTAGTATCTTTATTCCTGGTACAATATCTTTAAATTGGTTATCAAGGATACCAAAATAGCGTAAACCAGCAAATGCTTGAGTTTGTGCTGTAAGTTGGTGATTGATACCAAGTTTTGCTTGGTAAGCCAAGGCATATCTGGTTTTTCCTAGAAATTTAACCCTAGTTACACCTGCACCAATACCAACATATGGGGTGAATGGCATTTTTGCTATATTAAAATCACGATATACATTGACCATTCCAGCTAAGTTATTAAAACCTTCATTTTTCATCTTAAATGCAGCTCTGAACTCTGCTTCAACACTACAATTTTCTTGAATGTGAATATCAACCTTTCCACTTCTCCAAGGTGAATTGCATTCCGCTCCAGTAGACGCATCATTGTGACGACGAAGTTCAATATATCTTGCTTTTTTCTTATCTGAATAATCTTCATCATATAAGTTAGTCTGAGAATATAAGCCTTCAAACTCAACTCTCATATTTTTGAATAAATACCCTATTGCAGCACTACCGGCAAACCCTGGAACATATTTAGGACTGTATCCAGCTTCAATTCGCTCCTTCTTATTAAAACTAAAAACCCCCTCTGTTATATTGTCACCTGCATCTTCTTTTCCTTCTAGAGAACCTATTGCATTGAAGAATGCTCCAAAATAGTTAGCTTTGATGTAAACATTCTCTAAGTTATTTATTTTATCATCGTAAGATAAGCACCTAAATGAAAAAGTTAGCAAAACCAATAGATATGTGAATTTAAATCTTTCGCCCACCACAAAGCCTCCCTGCATAATTTGTCATTCCATTATTATAGTATGCTTCTATTTTTTATGATAGCAACTTTTTATTGCGCTCAATCGTTTTAGATTTATAATGAAAGTATTGTAATTTAAAGCAAATCAATGACTATTGCAATTCACGAATTAGAGAGGATCATCAAACAATCGTTCCCCGACGCTGATATAAAGATTCATGATCTTGCTGGAGATGATGACCATTATCATTTAAAAATAAACTCCAAGTGTTTTCTTGGAAAGACAAAAATAGAACAGCATAAAATGGTATATAAAGCTCTGGAAGGTCAGTCTATACACGCCTTGCAACTGGAAACTAATACTTAAAAATAAGGTGAATTTATGAGCAATTTTGAACAAATAAAAAAAGATATAACAGAAAATGATGTGGTATTGTATATGAAAGGCACTTCTGATTTTCCTCAATGCGGATTCTCTGGACTCGTCGTGTCAATCCTAAAAAAATTGAACGTGAAGTTTAAGTATATTAACGTGTTGGAGAATGATGAAATACGTGAATCTATAAAAAAGTTTTCTGATTGGCCAACAATTCCACAATTATATATAAAGGAAGAGTTTATTGGTGGTTGCGACATCACTCGCGAGATGTACGAAAAAGGCGAACTGCAAAGTTTATTGAAGGAAAAAAAAATTATTGCGGAATAAGTACCAAGAAACCAGTGCCCAGACGCTGGATAACGTAGTATAGCTATGAAAAAGGATCTTATGTCTTAAACCGTATCCGTTCAGGGGAGCGGCAAAATAAGGTAGACAAAGCAAGATAATAATGTTGATGTTAACACTATTGTCAAGTTTACTGGCCTTTCTATTAGTGAGATTGAAGAATTAAGTGTGAGCGGTTACAAATAATTTACCATTTCTTCTGGTTTCACTATCCTTTCAAACTCTTCCTCAGTGAGCAGTTGAAGTTTTGCTGCTGCTTCTTTTAGAGTGATATTTTCTTTATAAGCAAGCTTCGCTATTTTTGCTGCATTGTCGTACCCTATATGCGTATTTAATATAGTGACCAACATCAACGACTGATTCAGTAAATCTTTTATCCTCTCTTCATTTGCTTTAATACCAACTACACATTTTTCTGTAAAATTTAAACTTGCGTCAGCTAAAAGTCTTATAGACTGCAAAACATTGTAAATTATCACTGGCTTAAACACATTCAATTCAAAATGACCGTTTGAACCACTAATGGTTACAGCAACATGATTTCCCATAACTTGAGTGCATACCATAGTCACCGCTTCACACTGAGTTGGATTCACTTTACCTGGCATAATTGAAGAACCAGGCTCATTTTCCGGTAACATTATTTCCCCAATTCCGCATCTTGGACCAGAACCAAGCAACCTTATATCATTTGCAATTTTCATTAAACTGACTGCTACTGTATTGAGTGTTCCACTGAGCTCAACTAAAGCATCATTTGCTGCTAGCGCTTCAAATTTATTGCCTGCTGAAGTAAATGGAAGGTTAGTAATTCCTGCAACTTGCTTTGCAAAATCTTCAGCAAAACCCTTTTTAGTATTGAGTCCCGTGCCAACCGCAGTGCCACCTTGTGCAAGCTCGTATATACCACTTAAAGTTGATTTTACTCTCTCTATCCCCTTTTTAATCTGGGCTGCATAGCCAGAAAACTCCTGTCCTAGTGTTAGGGGCGTTGCATCTTGCAGATGAGTACGTCCTACTTTTATTATATCTTTAAATTCCTGAACCTTATTATCCAGCACCTTATGCAATTTTTCAAGATTTGGAATAAGCAAGCAGTTTATTTGCTCTGCTGCTGCTATATGCATTGCTGTTGGAAAGGTGTCATTTGACGACTGACCATAATTCACATGATCATTTGGATGTATTGGAGATTTACTACCCAAATTACCACCTAAAATCTCTATTGCACGATTGCTGATCACTTCATTCATATTCATATTAGTCTGCGTTCCGGATCCGGTTTGCCAAACAACAAGCGGAAATTCATTATTAAATTTGCCATCTATTACTTCCCTCGCGGCTGTGCAAATTGCGTCCCCTACCCTATCATCTATAACACCATGTTTCATATTAACACGCGCTGCTGCAAGTTTTACTATTGCTAATGCTTTAATCAGAGGCTCTGGCATTTTTTCTGTGCCAATCTTAAAATTTTCTAAAGAACGCTGAGTCTGTGCTCCCCAGTAATGTTCACTTGGTACTTTTACTTCCCCTAAGCTGTCTGATTCTATTCTCGTCTTTCTATCCATATTTTCCTCCTGGTGTTATGCAAACTGGTTCACTACATAATTTTTTCATGCCTACTTCTTTGTTAATTAAATCATACTAGATCCAAGTAGTCAAGTGTACGAACATTGCAATTTTCAGTTAACTTGCATGGTAGATGCAAGTAGCTGACACTGATTCACTTTATGATGGTGTCATTCCAGTCTGGAATCCAGCCTTTTCATAATCATCAAAACGTTGTATTTTAACATAAAACGGCTACTTTTATGCTTACCAACTTAATAAAATTCCTGGATCCCAGTGTCTGGGCACTGGGATGACACCCTTCTGGTGGACTCAAATCACGATGTTTGCACAGCTGTACGCTTAGTTCTGGTTGCACGCTACCATTCTTGTACATCCATAAATAGAAAATTTACGCTTTAAAAGGATCATATACATCGATTTCCTTAGAATTACTCTTTTTCAATTTTTCACTTAATAATCTTAAAATAGGCTGTAAATCACCATTAATTGATAAGCACAGCACTTCTTTATTGAGATAATTAGCTAGGTGATTCTTCTTTTCCAGAATTTCTGCTTCCCTCAATAAGTCGCATTTGTTTAATACTACAATCTCTTCTTTTTCAACAAGATCACTATTGTAAAGTTCCAATTCATTATGGATACAACTATAAGCCGAAACAACGTCATCGTGAGTTACATCGATTAAATGAAGTAAAATTTGACACCTTTCTATGTGCTTTAAAAATTTATGCCCGAGCCCAACTCCAAGGTGAGCATCAGTAATTATTCCAGGAATATCTGCTATTACAACTTCGCTATCATCCACTTTTACCATGCCTAAATGAGGTCTTACGGTGGTAAATGGATAATCGCCTACTTTTGTATCGGAATTTGAGCAGCGAGTCAAAAATTTTGATTTACCTGCGTTTGGCATGCCAATAATTCCAACATCTGATAAAACTTTTAGTTTTAATAATACATGTTTTTCTTCGCCAGGCTGACCGTAAGTAAAATGTCTTGGTGCCTTATTAGTAGAAGATTTAAAATTAGTATTTCCAAGTCCACCTTTTCCACCCTGTGCTACTTGAAATTCCATACCAGGCTTGTCAAGGTCTACTATTATCTCTTCACTTTCTTCATCAATTATTTGTGCACCGACTGGAACTTTAAGTATAACGTCTTTCCCTGCTGTGCCAGATCTATCCCTGCCTGCACCATTTTTTCCACTATCTGCTTTAATGTGTCTTCTATAACGAAAATGAAGCAAAGTGTTGAGATTAGCGTCGCTGATGAAAACTATGTTTCCACCCTTTCCTCCATTACCACCATTTGGACCACCAAATTCAACGAACTTTTCTCGACGAAAACTTGCACAGCCATCACCACCGTCACCAGCTTTTAAACACAATTTTACTTCGTCTATAAAACCCATGCTAACCCACGATAATATTTAGCATCCTTTCCTAATGCGCTTTCTATTCTGATTAGCTCGTTATACTTCGCGAGTCTATCAGAACGCGATAGCGACCCGGTTTTTATTTGCCCGCAATTTGACGCAACTGCTATATGAGATATTGTTGTGTCTTCTGTTTCACCTGAGCGATGAGAAACAACAGCTTTATAGCCATTTGATTTTGCCATTTCAATAGCAGCAAAAGTTTCTGTTAACGTCCCTATTTGATTTGGCTTGATCAGTACAGCATTTGCCATTTTTTCCTCTATTCCTTTGCATATCAGTTCACAATTTGTAACAAACAAATCATCCCCAACCAATTGAATTTTACTCCCCAATTTTGCAGTAAGTAATTTCCAACCTTCATAGTCGTCTTCACTCATTGCATCTTCTATAGAAATTATTGGATATCTTTCCACAAGATTACAATAATATTCAGTCAACTCTTCTGAAGTAAGATCTCTGTGTTCAAATTTGTAAATTCCATCTTCATAAAAAGTAGATGAAGCAACATCAAGGCCTAGTGCAAAATCACTTTGCGCTGAATAACCTGCTGATTCTATAGCGTATATGATCAAATCAAGTGCTTCTTCAGTACTTTCAATATTTGGTGCAAAACCACCTTCATCCCCTACATTTGTGCTATAACCTTTTTTCTTAAGAATGCTACGTAAGTTGTGGAATACCTCCGCAGATATTCTAATCGCTTCGCTGAAAGTCTCAGCACCGACCGGAAGAATCATGAATTCTTGGAAATCGAGCTTATTGTCTGCATGTACTCCACCATTAATTATGTTAATGAGTGGAACCGGCATAACACTCGTCTGCTTTCCTCCCAAATATCTATATAGCGGCATTTTGAAACTGTTTGCTGCTGCTTTTGCAACTGCAAGAGACACACCCAAAGTTGCATTTGCTCCAAGTTTTGATTTGTTTTTTGTTCCATCCAGTTCAATTAATGCTTTATCAATTGCATTTTGGTCCGCTGCATTCATTCCAATGATTTCATCTGCTATTATCCCATTTACAGCTTGAACAGCTTTCAGCACTCCCTTACCACAATACCTTTTCTCATCTTGGTCCCTGAGTTCCAAGGCTTCTAATTTACCGGTTGAAGCTCCAGAAGGTACAGATGCCCTGCCTATTGCACCATCACAGAGCTCAATTTCTACCTCAATAGTGGGGTAACCCCTGCTATCTAAAATTTCTCTTGCAAATACGTTATTGATTATCTTATTCATTACATTAAACCTTAACTTCCGCAATAAGTGCTGCAGTTTCCTTTGCCAATTTAGCTATATTACTACCAGCACCAATAAATAATACTATATCACTTGGACTTGTCGAATCACTAATAAAATGTGAAATGAGCAAAGCATCATTCATAATTTTTGTGTTATTAAATCCATTACTGATTAAAGCTTTTTGTATATCATCAATCCCACAACCAGGAATAGGCTTGTCTTCTGGGGGATGAACAGGAGTGAGGATGACATAATCAAACATCATGAAAATGCGTATGAATTCATCAAAAAAATTACGAATGCGGGCAAAACGAAGTGGTTCGATAATTCCTATTACTTTTCCTTTAGTAATCGAACGTGCAGCCGTTAAAGTTGCATATATTTCATTTGGATGATGGGCATAATCCTCAATTAACTTAACACCTTTAATATCGGCAATCAAAGAGAATCTTCTTGCTACTCCTTGAAATTCCAAAAGGCCTTTTTTAATATCTGCATCGCTAATTCCGAGCTTTATCGCAACTGATATTGCAGCTAGGGCGTTGCTTACTTTGTGAATTCCAATTGCATTTGATAGTACTATGTTTTTTAAAGGGCTGGATCCCAGTGTCACGCACTGGGATGACATCTCTGTACACTTTCCTTTTGTCATTCCAGCACGTAATGCTGGAATCCAGTTGTTCAACACATCAAATTCTATGCTGTTAGCATGCTGTTTAATGTTGCTGGCTCTTATGCTACCATTCTCAAACCCAAACGTTATAGAATTACCCGCATCATAATCGATGTCTACAGAATCAGGTAAAACTGCAGAACCTGCATTATTCACGAATTGGGAAAATGCATTTTTGATATTATCAAATGTGCCGTAATAATCTATGTGGTCATTGTTGATACTTGTTATGACAGCAATCTTTGCAGGGATTTTTAGCATAGTTCCATCAGACTCATCAGCCTCGATCAGAAAAGTGTCACTCCCTCCAAGTTTGAAGTTGCTCTTATAGGAATTTAATATCCCTCCTACAGTTACAGTCGCATCAATGCCAGAATGATCAAAAATGGAAGCAATCATAGCGGTTGTTGTTGTCTTTCCGCTTGAACCTGAAACCGCTATCACATATTTACCTTTCATAATTTCAGCAAGTATGTCTGATCTATGCAAAACGGTTTTATTGTTATTTTTTGCCGCAATTAACTCCACATTATCAGATTCTATTGCAGAAGAATGTACAACTATTTGAGCTTGGCTTATATTATTAGCATTGTGACCAATAAAAACCTCTATACCTAGCTTTTGTAACTTATTTATATTGTCGTTTGATTGTGCATCACTGCCTTGAACTTTGCAATTGGAATTGTGAAGAATTTCAGCAATGGCACTCATTCCGATTCCACCTATACCAATAATATGTATTATTCCTTTTTGAGTTTTGTTAATATTTAGCAGTAGATGTTTACTCATTACTAAATTTATTATAGTATAATTTAAAATCCTCATAGTATCGAACCCTCTTACCGAATACAATGATAAAAAACCTAACCTTTCTATGTCTAATATTTGTTTTGATAAGTAGCTGCAGTTTTAGCAACAGGTTTAACTGCACTGCAGGTCATTATAAAATTGGCAGCAGCTACACAATAAATGGTATAACTTATTATCCAAAAAACTGTAAACACTATGAAGAGATAGGGATAGCATCGTGGTATGGAATAGAAGATCATGGCACACTTACAGCAAATGGTGAAGCGTTTAACCGTCACTTGATCTCTGCAGCGCATAAGACTTTGCCCTTACCCTGCTTTGTTCTTGTCACTAATTTAGAAAACGGAAGAAAGCTTGTTACAAGGGTTAACGATAGAGGGCCTTTTATTGAAGGCAGAATAATAGACTTATCAGAAAAAGCAGCTCAAGTCTTAGGATTTCATAAATCTGGGCTTGCAAAAGTAAAAGTTCAATACCTAAGAAAGATGTCAGAACAATTGATACAAAACACTCCTCATTACAGAAAGCAATATGAAAAAGAAATGCAGAAACGTCATCCGAAACAAGACAGTGCAGAAAGTAAGGGATATGTTGCATTTTTTAAAAGTGCTCAGGCTGCTAAATCAGCTGCATCAAAGCTTCGCAATCAAGGAATAAAAAATGTTAGATTGCTTTTTAAGAACGATCAATATTGCGTGAAAGTGAGTTATAGGTAGTGGTGAGTGCAGAATTTGAAAGATTTGGTTAATGTAAGGAACGCTGGCTAACTATTGTAAGTTAAAAATGTGATATAAAAAAGATATCAACAATTTATAGCTATACCACCGCGATATCTCTTAGCCGCTAACACGTAGCGGAATGACGAGCTTATCGTCACGCCACCGCTAACCGTCATACCGCGATTTATTCGCGGTATCTCAGCCGCTAACAAGTAGCGAAATGACAGCAATCCTACGTCATGCCGCCGCTAACCGTCATACCGCGATTCATTCGCGGTATCTCAGCCGCTAACAAGTAGCGGGATGACGAGCTTATCGTCATGCCACCGCGAACCGTCATACCGCGATTCATTCGCGGTATCTCAGCCGCTAACAAGTAGCAGAATGACAGCAATCCTACGTCATACCGTCACGGTATCTCTAGATCCCGCTAACAAGTAGCGGGATACTTGACCTTTACAGGAATGACAGTTGTCGTTTAGCTATAAATGTTAAGAAATTTACCAAATAAAAAAAAAGGCAAAGAAACCCTAGGGTAGCTAGTATTCAAATTCTCCCTTGTCTATTTGACGTCTTTTACTGTCTTAAACACTTTATAAGCGCGTTTCGGCTTGTATAGGTAGAAACCTAAAAGTTTTATAAAGACATGAGGTGCACATAGTGCAAAAAATTAAGCATGATTTACGCCAAATACATTAAGTTTTTTGTCATTAATCCACTGCAGAGATTGCGAAGATAAATAAATAGCTTCAGTTTCATGATAAGAGGGCTGGCGGAGTTTGTCAAGTAAGTTTTTCGTTTCATCCAATGCGCTGCCAAAAGTTTGTTATGCAAGAATGCACTAGCCATTTCTCACAGATTCATTTAAACTTAATCAAGTAGGAGTATTATTAACGCGAAAAGAGTTTAATTAGAGATTTAAGTGATATGGCGCGTGAGGAAGATATAAACCAATTAGTAGAAAATGGATTTGATATTAACTCAAAAGATGCAAGTGGAATCACTCTCTTGCATAAGTTCACAAAAGAAGGCGATTTAGTTGGAGTAAAGTCATTACTAGAGCACGAAGCTGATTTCAATGTCGTAGACAACGAAAATAGAAACCCTCTGCATTACGCCATTATGCATGGACACAAGAAAGTTGCTAAACTTTTTGTTAACCAACTGACAATTAATTCCAAGGATAAAAATGGATTCACTCCACTGCACCTTGCTGCACTACAAGATGACACGGAATTAATAGATTTTTTGATAACAAAAGGCGCAAAAATTAATGAAAAAGATGCCAAAGAGGGCTATACTCCTCTTCATATAGCTTCACTATACGGTTCTAAAAAAAGCGTCCAAATTTTAATTGATAGCGGAGCAAATCTCGAATGTGAAGATAACAATTTTCGTACTCCTTTGTTTTTAACCATTTATCAATGCACCGCACATTATGACAGCAGAGCAGAAATTATAGAATATCTGATAAAGAAAGGTGCAAATATAGAAGCCAAAGATGCAGAAAATAACACTACGCTTTTCCTAGCAGCGTATAACAACAAAATGCAAATAGTAAAACTTATTGCAAAAAAACAGCAAGCAAGTAACGATAAAATTAAACTTAAAGAGTTTTTTTGCACAAAAAACAACCATGGTTTTGATGCGTTAGATTGCGCTATTGAGCATAATAATAGAAAAATGGTAACATTTCTTGTTTCAAAGGGAATAGAAGCAAACGATCAAGATTTTAATGGTAACGCTAGGCTGCATAAAGCTAGCCATAATGGTAACACTAAAACAGTTAAGCTCTTATTGAAGCTTAAGGTAAACGTTAATGCTGTTACTAAATGTAACAGAACTCCCTTGCTACTCGCAGTTAAAAAAGGCCATACACAAATTGTGAAAATGTTATTGGAAGTTAGAGCCAATATGAACATTTGTGAGCAACAAGGTTTTGCACCTCTACATCTTGCTGTTCAAAAGGATTATTTTGATATAGCTCAGTTGTTAACAGAAAAAGGTGCAGACCTTAACATTAAGTGCAATAACGGTCATACCGCAATAGATATGTTCATTAGCAAGGCTCATAGCAAAAAAAACATCGAAGAAAATTACAAAAAATTTTGTAGATTTTTGATGCTTTATCTGAAAGAGCTACATAGTAAACACAAAGCCTGTTGTATACTTTCAACCCTAGCTCTAAGCTTAACAATTATAGGCTTACCATTTATTTTCAAGCCTATTATTAAATACAGAGAAAGAAGTACAATATATAAAAAAATTAGGGCTATGCTGGTCTACATTTAAGTACAAGAAGAGTATACAAAAAATACATAGCCAAAGCTAATACACGACAATTATCTGCTCGATGAAAATGAGATTAAATACATTTTTAATATTTTTATAGAAATCTATTAGTATAGATTTTGTATGCTGTTCTAATGGCTATTTTTAAATGCTTAATACTCCTCTTCATTATTTCTTGCACACATCTACCTACCAAGCAATATCCTATTAACATAGACAATTATAAGCACGATTATCCGTTGCAACAATATAACACCTCTTTGGAGATTAATGAACCGGCAATACCAGAAATTATGCCTTTACCAATAGAGTTTCCCGATCTCACAATCAGTAATCAGCTTATTTCTATTAATGTTAGTGAAGAAGTATCAGTAAAGGATTTGCTGATTGAGATAGGAAAACTTTCTGACGTTAACTTGGATATGGACCCAAAAATATCAGGTAATATTATTTTAAAGCTAAAAGATAAGGATATAAACGAAGTAATTCAGAGTATAGCAAATAGCGCCAAACTGCGTTACTCAACAAGTAATGGTGTAATTAGAATTGAGCAGGACTTGCCATACGCACAAAATTATTACGTAGACTTCATCAATATTCAACATTCTGCTCAAAGCAGTTTCGTCATTAATAACAATATTACTAACAGTGATGGAAGTAACGTTGATAGGGACTATAACAATGTTATGAAGTCTCAATACAGTAGTGACTTATGGAATTCATTAGAAAAAGGCTTGAATGCAATAATGGATGTTAACGGGGTGGATGATGGCGAATTCCTTTCATCCAACAGAGAAGCTGGTGTTATTATTTTGAATGCTAGAAAAGATATCCACAAAGCTGTTGAAGAATATATTAATAAGGTTAAGAAGTTAGCGTCTTCTCAAGTAATGATAGAGGCAAAAATAGTTGAAGTTGTGCTAGATGACAAATACCTTTCTGGTATGAACTTAAATGACTTACAAGATGGAACTAAGTCTATAATAAATCAAGATAACTCCATTATTAACCTAGCAATGAACTTTGGTGCAAATGATCTAGGAGATTTAGTAAAAAATTTAGACAAATTTGGCACTTCAACTGTAATTTCAAGCCCCAGAGTACATGCTATAAATAATCAGCAAGCGATGATTTCATTTACTAAAAACCATATTTATTTTACCTCCGATATACAAAAAGATACTAGAAACTCTAATCAGACCTTAATTACCAAGATGAATAGCGTCCCAATAGGTGTTGTGCTAATAATCCACCCAAGCATTAACATTGATACTAGTGAAATATTCATGGATATACATCCAACTTTATCAAGAATTAACGGCTACACTAAAGATCCAGATATAGAGTACGTCGCACAGCAGAGTAAAATGAAATTAAATAGCGACATTCCAATTGTTGAAATCAGAGAAATGAACTCTATGTTAAAAATTAAGAGCGGTGAAATTATGGTAATCGGCGGGCTTATAGAACATAGAGAAGATAAGCAAAGCTTATTGCATCAGAAATCAAAAAGGCTAGCGAATAATATTAGAACAGTAGAAACTGTCATTTTTTTAAAAGCAACAATCGTACCAACATTTGGTTTGTTAGATAGAAAAGATAAGAATTTATATATATATTAAATTATCACTAAAAATTAAATATCAAACCAACTTCAATATTGTGAGTAGATATGTCATCTGCAACAGGTATCGGAACGCTAAAGTAACGATAGCCGAGAAAGGTTTTGATTTCTGGGATTATTGAATAATCAACACCAAGTTTTATTTGATAAGCAAACCAAGGAACATTCAGTGGCATTGAATTTTGGGGTGACCCATTAATCCTTTTTAATCTAAAAACTGTTGGTCCTATACCAAGACCGATGTACGGAGCAAATTGTGTATCCTGAACGCTGGGATTATAATAGAAGTTTAACAAAAACGCAAATATACTTGCTGATTTATCAAATACCGGAGGAGAATTACTATCTTCAATATTGGCTATAGAATACGCGGCTTCAAAATCAATTTTACCATTTTCTCCAGCATAGTAACCTAAAGACATGCTGCTAAACCACTGGAAATCAATTTTACCATCAAATTGCTGTATACTTTTAATTTCATCTGCCACTATATTTTTTATTATAAAACCATAATGACTTTCAACTAAAGTTAGGACTCTTTTTCCTATTTCTTGTATACCCTTTACAAATATTTCTGAATTATCATGGTATACCTTACCACCGTTAGCGCTAACATAAAAATCAAGTTTTTTTGATTTTTCTTTCGTAGGCTCAGCTTGATCTGCAATACGTGACCACATATTTTTCTGATCAGCTACTTGGAAAACAGAAGGTGGACTACTTTCAAGTTCTTGATATTTTATTGGTATTTCTTTTGCAGTAACCTCCTCAGAACGTATCACACTTTTATTATTGTCTGTTTCTAATTTTAAGGGTTGTACTTGCTCAATGTGTGTATCATTACTAATATAAGTAATAAAAAAATAGACACATGAAATGAAAATCAAAAATAAAGTAATAGATATTCTAGTTATCATAAATGAATTCACAATTATCATTTACAGTATAATTACTATATCGTATATTTCTTCAATGTACAAAAATTAAGAAAAAATATTTCCAATTAGATAATTATTTTCCACTCCTTTAACATTAACTTTCACAATACTCTTGGCTTGAGCTTTTGATTCAAGCTTTATTAATGCAAAATTTTCTGCTCTACCGACATTATTTTGCTCAACCAGAACACTTTGCTTAGTGTTGATCAAGGATTGACAAAAACTGCTCATAATTTCTTTATTTACTTCTCTTAAATTTTTTACTCGTTCTTTACGCACATTCTCTGGTACTTGTGGCATTCGTGCAGCAGGTGTATTTTTCCGCTCTGAATATGGAAAAGCATGTAGGTAAACTATATTTGTTTTTTTCAGTAAATCAACTGTATCCTGAAACATTTCATCAGTTTCTGTTGGAAATCCAGCAATAATATCAGCGCCAAATGCTATATTAGGCCTCAAGCTCTTCATTTTATGACAAAATTCTATCACTTGTTCTCTGTTGTGACGACGCTTCATTCTCTTTAGTATTAAATTATTACCAGATTGTAGACTCAAATGTAAATGAGGCATAAGTCTTGACTCATTAGCTATTAAATCCATTAATTCGTCGTCAACTTCAGCAACATCGATAGAGGAAAGTCTTAGCCTCTTCAACTCTGGTATATCCTTTAAAACTCTCCTAATCATTGAACCAAGTGATGGCTTACCCAACAAATCTGTACCAAAGTCAGTAATATCAACCCCTGTAAACACTACTTCTTGATATCCATTTTCTACAAAGATCCTGATTTGCTCTATAATACTGTTTATTGGCACAGATCGATTATTCCCTCTTGCCTCAGTAATTGAACAAAATGTGCAGCTATGATTACAACCATTTTGAATTTCAATAAATGCCCTTGACTTATCTTCAAATCCATTAATTAGAACAGGTTCTACTTGGTTATCACTGACCAAGATTTTATCGTCATTTAGTAAGTAATTTTCAGCTTTTAGCTTATCTTGATTACCGAGCACTTTACTTACACCAGGAATGCTACTGTAAACTTCTGGATCCAACTGAACAGCACAACCAACTACGATAATTTCTTTATTTGGATCATTTTTGTAAATCTTACGTATCTTTTGCTTTACCTGACGTTCTGCTTCGTTTGTCACTGCACAGCTATGCACCACAACAACATTTTCTCTCTTTGCTTTTTTTAATGCTTCTTTGATTAACTCGCTCTCGTAAAAATTTAGACGACAACCAAATGTTATCACTTCATTCATGTTAGTATTTTTTGCTTTAATAGACCTAAATTATATCAAATATCCAAGCAAAGTCTCTTGCATGACTATTTTTTTGTAAATAAATGCTATGCAAGCAGCAGACACTGGGATCTCAACGATTTTCACTCAGACACAGTATCACTCCTTTGCTTATTATAGTCTTTTGACCTTTTTAAGATACAATCCGGATTGGATACTGAGTTGGTGAGTATAAAAGTATAGCTTCTACGTCATACCGCTGCGGTATCTCTTAGCCGCTAACAAGTAGCGGGATGACGATTGTCGGTGAATCTAAGTTACCTTAGCTACATTTCTAGCTGTAACTATAAATGTATGGATTTTTTATCGTGCCATGTTATAATTAACGTCTTGCTAAAAATTAAATATTGATGAATGAACTAAGAAAGTTAAGTATTACACAAATGCATGACGGGCTCAAAAAAAAGAGTTTTTCTGCCGTTGAACTCGTAGAGGCGCACATCAGTGCGGTTGAAAATGAGAAATTAAATGCATTTATAACAAAAACCCCAGAGATAGCAATGAAAGCTGCTAAAGCTGCAGATGAACATTTCTCTAGGCAAAAGGATGATTTAATCTCGCCGCTCATGGGTGTACCAGTTGGCATCAAAGATCTATTCTGTACAAAAGGAATAAAAACAACAGCATGCTCA
The DNA here is from genome assembly GCF_964264765.1 of Wolbachia endosymbiont (group A) of Opomyza germinationis. Classification (NCBI taxonomy): domain Bacteria; kingdom Pseudomonadati; phylum Pseudomonadota; class Alphaproteobacteria; order Rickettsiales; family Anaplasmataceae; genus Wolbachia; species Wolbachia endosymbiont (group A) of Opomyza germinationis. Next base: position 297,902 of record NZ_OZ183482.1, on the reverse strand, counting down.
AAAATGCTGGAAAATTTCGTTCCGACTTACGAATCTACGGTGTCTGACTTGCTTTTAAAAAGTGGAGCAGCCATGCTCGGTAAGCTTAATATGGATGAATTTGCTATGGGTTCTGCGAACACAAATAGCTATTTTGGCCCTGTTGAAAATGTGTGGATTAGAAAAAGCGATGGGGAAAAAGTTGTTCCTGGTGGATCATCTGGTGGATCTGCAGCATCGGTGGCTGGATTTTTATGCGCTGGAGCACTAGGGAGTGACACCGGTGGATCTGTGCGCCAACCAGCAGCTTATTGTGGAGTGGTTGGAATAAAGCCAACTTATGGAAGATGCTCGCGTTTTGGTATGATTGCATTTGCGAGTTCTCTAGATCAAGCAGGAGTCATTACTCGTTCTGTCTCTGATTCAGCATTAATGCTGGAAGCAATCTGTGGCTATGATACAAAAGATTCAATATCAAGCGAAAAGCCAGTGCCTAAATTTTCTAGCTTTATAAATGGTGATGTCAAGGGTAAGCGTATTGGTATACCAAAAGAATATAGGATGGATGGAATTTCAGAGGAAATAGTCCATAATTGGGAGAAAGTTGCTTCCTATTTAAAAGAAAATGGCGCTGAAGTTGTTGACGTTACTCTGCCACATACTAAATATGCAATACCAGTCTATTATTTAATTTGTTCTGCTGAAACTTCATCCAATCTTGCTCGTTATGACGGTGTGCGTTATGGGTTCAGGGTTGATGCTGATACCCTTGAAGAAATGTATTCACTAACAAGAGCAGAAGGTTTCGGTAAAGAGGTGAAAAGAAGAATTTTAATTGGCGCTTATGCGCTTTCCTCAGGTCATTACAATGAATATTACGAAAAAGCACAGTGTATCAGGGCATTAATCAGAAATGATTTTATAAAAGCGTTTGAAAAAATAGATTACATACTTGTGCCATCTGCTCCAACAGAAGCTTTTGGCTTAAATGAAAAGCCAGATCCGCTAATTATGTGCATCAATGATGTGTTTACTGTGCCGGCAAGTCTGGCAGGATTGCCTGCTATTTCTGTTCCTGTTGGGCTCTCCAATGAGGGTTTACCACTTGCCTTGCAAGTGATTGGAAATTATTATGATGAAGCTGGAATATTAAATGTGGCAAGTGTGATAGAGCAAAATTGCGGCAGAATAATTAGACCTCTTGCATAATCTATTTTTTGATAGTAATTTTTGCATTAAAATTTGCTTACGCTCCTCAACGTACTCTATGGTTCCATTTTTAGATGAATAGCAAAAACAGGGTATATTAATCTGTTTACAAAATTTTCGTGTAACAGTTCACACTTAATTAAACAGACTGAATTCTGTAATTTTGGGATGTTGAAAAATTTACCTCACGTTGTCATTCCAGCGCATAACGCTGAAATCCAGATTTATAGAAACGAAAAAACTTGCTTGACACATTTTGCCAACCCCCTTATTATGATGTGTAGTACAATGATACAAATTAAGAATTCCCCCATCCTGTGCTGGTTCTTCGATCTGAAATCCTACTTCTACCTGATCACAACCAATGTTAATTTGTCCTATTAATGCTTTAATAATGCCGCGCTTAGTTTGCCAATCTAGCTGTTCCAGGTTCGATTTTACACTAGAATAAAAATTCTTTATGCTATTTATAATAAGACTTATTCCTTTTTCTACTGCCTTCTGATCAACTACCTTTTTTTTCTCTTCTTCTATCCCTTGTAAGCGTTCTTTCATTTTTCTCATTGTCTGTTTAAATTCTTCCTCGCTTATATATCCTTTCTCTCCTGCATTTTCTTGACTATAATAATCTTCCATTAATTTTTCGATACCTTCTTTTATTTGATTTTCTCTTCTTGCAAACTTTTTCTCTGATGATTCATCATTTTTATTTTCTAATACTCTACGTTGGTATTCCTTTTTTATCATCTCTGGGTTTTTTAGTACATCTTTCACCTTTTCCCATACTGACCTTACCCAGAAAAAGTGGAGAGAAAGAAAGGAGTTTTTTCGGGTAAAATAAAATTTTGGAGGATTAGAAATGGCAAGAGAATACACGGCAGAATTCAAATTGGAAGCTGTTAAGCTGGCAAATGAACAAAGAAAGGTAGGTCAACCAGTTGCAAAAGTAGCAAGAGATCTAGGAATAAGGGATAGTGTATTAGGAAAATGGATGAAGAAATATAACGAAAAAAAGTCAGCGGCAAATGCATTTCCAGATGTAGCACCTTATGACAAAGAGAGATTTGATTTACAGAAAGAGTTAGCAAAAGTAACAAGAGAAAGAGACATTTTAAAAAAAGCCCTGGCCAGTCAAAAAGAGTAAAATATTTTTTCATATAGTAAACACTATAAAGTGCAGGAATTATGTAGGGTTTTCTGCTAGTGGCTACTATAAGTGGACTACAAGGAAAATAAGCAGTAGAGAATCAGCAAATAAAGAGTTATTAGCAGATATTCAAAAAATATATCAAGCTTCTAAATGTAGATATGGAGCTCCTAAAATTCATGCTGAATTAAAGGCTTTGGGTAAAAGTTGCAACTTAAAAACAGTGCAAAGTATTATGCAGAAAAATGGTATTCAGGCTATATTGAGAAGAAAATTTAAAATTAAGAAACAACAAACGGACAGTAGCTCCCAATATATTAGACCAAAACTTTATTGTCGATCAACCAAATAAAGTATGGGATTACTTATATAAAAACCAAAGAAGGATGGCTATATTTGGCAACAATAATCGATCTATATTCACGCATGGTAGTTAATGAGCAGTTCAATAAATAAACAATTGGTTATGGACTCTTTATTAATGGCCGTTAACAAGCGTAAACCTGCCAAAAATCTACTATTACATAGTGATCAAGGTTCACAATATACTTCGCAAGGTTATCAATATCTCTTATCCATAAAAAACATAGATGAGTCATAAAGGTTGTTGTTACGACAATTCTGTTGTGGAAAGCTTCTTTAGCTCATTGAAAAGAGAAATACTTATTGATACTTCACAACACTCTGCTCAACAAACTAGAACTGCAATATTTGAATACATAGAAATTTTTTATAACAAACAACGTCACTATTAACTATTGCATTCCTGAGCATTTTGATTCATCATTCTCTTTGTGAAAAACATTCCAAACTTTCTCTCCACTTTTTCTGGGTAAGGTCAGTTTCCATTTGGTTCAAACTCGGATACAATTTCCCCAGAGCTGGGTAATCTCATACCAGAACCATCTGCTGCAATAAGTCTATAGCCTCTCCAACTCAGGTTCATCCTGATAGGCTGTTTGGATGCTTAAATTCTTGAAAGCCTGTATGGCAAATCTTATACCTTGCTTTAGAAAAAGCTTGCTTTGAGGGTACATGTCAATGGCTCCATAAGTTCACATTCTATTCCCAAACTTTTTTTAACTAACTTTAAAATCATAGAAAATACTGTCGAAAAAGGAAGTTTTCTTGTTCGTGTAAAACTCAACACAATGGATTTTCTGAAAAGTTTTCGAGTATATTGCATTTTTAATTTGTAAGATAAGATCTTTTCCTTTTTGCATGCCTCACCTAAAAAAGACACATTTTAAACTTTTTTGTTGCAATAAAATAGAAACAAAAGTGCTGTCCCTTGCACTCTTTGGATAATTTAATGATAAAAAATTTGGAGAGAAATTTTATACACTATCGCTGATATTTTTCCTTAAGTTGACGCCATTGCCTGAACGGATACATGACAAATCTATCGTTTATCAAATCGTCGGTAAGCCTAAAGCTATAGCCATTAAGCACGATAAAGAAAATCATTCATAATCGCTATAGCAACTAGTGTAGACACTTGACGTTCCTTGTGATTTGATAAATAGAGGTTTTTATCTGACTTCACAACAAGGGCTTCTGGATGACTTTGAAAGTGAACATTACCATGCTTATCTTCAATAGCCTCTATTACCCCCTCACTGGAAAATGCTGCAACTTTATATCCAAGTGACTCCAATTTTCTTCTATTTTCTGGTGTATTACTTACTGCTCCTGAATGAGCATCTGGAAAATATGTTGAAAACCAGCCATTTTCATTAGGTATTAGGAATTTGGCTACTACTTCTGCTAAACGACTATTTGGAACGATCTTTATCTGCTGGAGAGGTAGATCCTCTTTCTGTGGATTAGGTGCTGATTTTAAATGAGATCTTCGTTTCTCTTCATCACTCACAACACTCACTACTTCAATTCCCTTTGCATTCATTATGCCTTCACATATGCCAAGTAAATGAATTGCAGGGTTATCATCCACTATTTTTACAATTGCTTCAGTAACAAGCTGGCGACAAGGAGTGGGTGCTGAGTGTAAATTATCCGGAATAAATATTCTATTTATTTTGTGCTCTTTAACAAACTTTGCAACTTCAACTTTTATTCGGTCTAATGTTAGCTTCTTTGCCAATGTTTCATCTTGTTTTGCAAAGATAAGCGACTTTTCTTGGATTTCTTTTAAGTTAATTATTTTATTGTAGTCAATGAGTACGGTTTTAACTCCAAAGTTATTAAACATCTCGTAGATATTTTGAGATAGCCCAAGCTCATGTGCTTCTTCCGTTTTCAACAAACCAACAACTATGTCATTATTTACTGTATTTTCTGCCGTCAAGACAGTTGACGCTGGTTCTTCTTTTCTGGTTACATGTTGAGATGCCGGTTTTTCACTAACGCCAGCATAAGTAATATTGCTTAATAATAGAACTATAATTAATAAGATATTAAATAGTTTATTATAATATTTATATACTATGACTTGCCTCCCTAATATTTATATTACGATATAGAGTATTTTATAACAAAAAGGCAAGTTTGCCAAGAAAGAGAAGGTGGCCTGAGCAGGAATCGAACCAGCGACACAAGGATTTTCAGTCCTTTGCTCTACCAACTGAGCTATCAGGCCAACTGTATACTTTTATTTTTAGATAAAAAATGTTATTATGTCTATCAAAAGTTTTTAAAGTAGTTTATAAAAATAAAGGATGAACATTAATGACAAAATAGGAATCTACCCTGGCACATTTGACCCTATAACTTTTGGGCATCTTGACATAATCAAAAGAGCGTGTAAACTAGTCGATAAATTAATAATAGGAGTTGCAGAAAACGTTAATAAGCATACTGCCTTTGACACAAAGCTACGCACAAGCATGGCTGAAAATGAAATCAAAGGGCTAGGAATTGATGCAGATGTTATATCTTTTAATGGGTTGCTAGTGAAGTTTGCCAAAGAGCAGAATGCTTCTGTTATTATTAGGGGATTAAGAGCAGTATCGGATTTTGATTACGAGTTTCAAATGAGCTGGGTAAATTATAAACTTCTTCCTGAAATCGAAACCATATTTCTTCCTGCTTCTGAAGATACTCAATTTATCTCATCAAGCTTTGTAAAGGAAATAGCAAGATTAGGAGAAGATGTTAGCAAATTTGTATCAAAAGGTGTTCAAAACGAATTGATTAACCTGAATAGGATAAAAAATGGAGAATAGTGCTTGTTGTTTTTTATTTCTGAATGGGTATATTCAATATATAAAATGTTATAAGCTAAAGGAGCAGCATGTCAAAAGTGAGGGTTAATAATAGAAAAGTTTGTTGTCATGGTGATGAGAATGATGAGGGTTCCGGCCATCCATTAATATATTTAGATATGGGAGAAGAAGAGGAAATAGCCTGCCCTTATTGTGAAAAGACGTTTGTCCATGACTGCACTGTAGAAGCGGTTGGGGAGCTGACTAGGGATGAGCTCTAATGGCACTTCTGCAGACTTAGCTTATGTAAATAGCAATAAGAGGGGCAGTAAAAATGAAACTGTCCATACGGTCGAGCACTCCCCCATGGCCAGGTATCATATTTCCACTATCTTTAACACCGTAAGCTCTTTTAACAAGCGACTCAGTGAAATCGCCAAGTTGCGCTAGAATAGCAATTGCAAGGCCAATGATTGGAGAATAAAAAATTGAAAATAGACCAAAAAATATTGATCCAAAAATTGTGCACACTACTCCAGCTAAAATCGCACCAAGAAGTCCTGCCCAAGTTTTTCCAGGGCTAATAATTGGGCAAATTTTAGCTCCACCAAAATTCTTGCCAAACAGGTAGGCAGTAACGTCAATTCCCCAAATGGTTAAGACGAACCATACTAATGCGTATTTTCCCTGTGGTAGATTATATAAATATATTAATGAGGCGCTTGGTAGTGCAATCAATAATAATGCAAAAACGTATAAAATTTTGTTTCCCTGGGTTAGATTATACCATTCAAAAGAAGATAAAACTGCTATCGAAAAAATCAATAGGTAAAACGATAAATCACTGAAATATGTAGCAAAGGAAAATATGAATAATATTACTATTGAGGACAACATTCTAATTATAAAATTATTATCTACCATATTTTTTCTCTCTTTTTGTATAATCTTCTAATGCTTTACTCAAATCTTGACAAGAAAAATCAGGCCATAAAGTATCACAAAAATACAATTCAGCATAAGCTGCTTGCCATAATAAAAAGTTGCTTAACCTTTTTTCGCCGCCAGTGCGAATTAATAAATCCAATTTTGGCAAATCTTTAGTATACAGAAATTTTTCAAATTCCTCTTCTGATACATAAGCAATATTTTCTTTTATAATATTGCTTATAGCTTGTGTAATTTCTTGCTTTGCTCCGTAACTGACTGCCACAGTGAGTAATAAACCATCGTTCTTATGTGTCATTTCTTCTGCTTTTTTAATTTGATCCAATATTTTACTGGGTAACAGACTTAAATTGCCAATAAAATTCAACTTAATGTTACAATTGTAAATGAAATTGACTTTATCTTCATTAGTTAAAACGGAGTAAAATAAATCAAATAGACAGTCAGTTTCGTTTTTAGGTCTAAGCCAATTCTCCATAGAGAATGCATACAAAGTTAAGTAGGGTATAGTTAAGTCCGTACAATACTTGGCAATATCGTATGCAACTTCACTGCCCTTTTTATAACCATCAATTTTTACCCTTCCTTGATTGTTCGCCCATCTACCATTACCATCCATAATAATTGCTAAATGTTTCGGTAAAGATTCTTGATTCAACATTTAAATTTAACCTAATTTTGACTTGAGTGAAATTTTTTGGATTTCAATGGACACCTGGAAGGTGTCAGCTACTTGCATGACAGGAAGAGAGTTACTGTAGTGACACCAATAGTTGATACTTGAATGCAAAATTGGTGTCATCCCAGTGCTCCGACACTGGGATCCAGGAAATTTGATTTCAAACAAGTGCATCAGATAGTTGTATAGTAAAGACTGGATTCCAGTGTCAAACACTGGAATGACATCATTTGCTATGTAAGCTTTCTCCATATCATTTAGTGATTCAGTATATCCTTTTCTTTGATGGACAATTCACCATCAATCTTTTTTATATTATCATCAGTAATATTTTGTATTTCCTTCTTAGCACCATGAAAATCATCTTCTGAGATTTCTTTATTTTCCTTCATTTTTTCTGTTTCTTCCATAATATCTCTACGTATATTTCTAATGGCAATCCGTGCATTTTCAGCAAACTGATGCAATAATTTCACTAATTTTTCACGGGTTTCTTGTGTCAAGTCCGGAAGAGCTATACGTATGGTGCTACCCTCGACAACAGGATTTAAATTCAGGTTAGCATTTAATATAGCGTTTTTCACTTCACCTACAACACTAATGTCCCAAACTTTAATTGATAGGGTTTTGTTATCTATAACCGAAACGCCTGCAACTTGATTTAACTTTTGATGCCCACCATAGATGTTTACAACTATACCATCAAGCAAAGATGCACTAGCTCTACCAGTGCGTACGCCTTTAATATCATCATGAAAGGACTGAATAGTTTTTAGCATTCTTTCTTTTGTTTTAGCTTTTATTTCATTTAACATAAATTACCTACTGTTTACAATCTGAAACTATAGTATAAGTACCTTGACCCTTAATAATATTGACTATTTTTTCTCCCTTCAAAGAAAAAACTATAATTGGAATAGAATTCTCACGAGCAAGTGAAATTGCTGATGCATCCATAACTTTTAAATCACGAGTCAATAAATCCGTGTAAGAAAGCCTATCATACATTACAGCATCCTCATTTTTTTTCGGATCAGCGGAGTATACACCATTTACTTGCGTACCCTTTAGAATAACATCACAATTCATTTCAACAGCACGTAAGGCTGCAGCTGTATCTGTAGTAAAAAATGGGTTGCCTGTGCCTGCTGCAAAAATTACCACTCTACCTTTTTCTAAATGACGAATAGCTTTCCTTCTGATGTAAGGTTCGCATACAGTGGCCATGGGTATTGCAGATAATACCCTAGAAGCTACTAAATTTTTTTCTAAAAAGTTTTGTAAAATTAAAGCATTGATTATAGTTGCAAGCATTCCAATATAATCACTGCTTGCTCTTTCACAACCACTTAAAGACGCAGATGTGCCACGAAAGATATTACCACCACCAACAACAATACATACCTGAACTCCAAGATTACAAACTTCAACTATGCCTTTAGATAACTCACCTATAGTCTCCATATCGTGACCAAATTGCTTTGATCCCATCAAAGCCTCACCAGAGATTTTAAATAACACCCTGGAATATTTTATTTCGCTTTTTTCATTTGTTGAAATAAACATTTTTTGCTATTTAATCTGCATCACCCAAAACAAGTAACTTGTAATTAGAGAGTTTAACAGCACTCAACTCGCTTGATTTTATAAAATCAGAAATCTTCATCTTATCATCCTTTATAAATTTTTGCTCCAGTAAAACAACTTCTTCATAGTACTTAGCCATTCGTCCATCTACTATTTTTTTTGCTACTTCTTCAGGTTTATTTAAGCTCCTCACTTGCTCTTCAATTATAGAACGTTCGTTGTTCAACTTCATTTGATCTAAATCATCTATAGACAAAGCTTCAGGCTTCATAGCAACTACATGCATAGCTATTTGTTTCCCAATCTCTTGTAGCTTCGCCTTATCACCAGATGATTGCAATGCAATTAAAGCACCAATCTTACCTAAGCCACACACATCACCATGTACGTAGCCAGCAATAACTCCATCCTTAGCTTCTAAGTAACAAAGCTTGCTTAACTCTAGCTTCTCACCAAGAACTGACGTACCATTCATAATAGCTTCCTGCACTGTGCCAATGCTTTCATACTTGGCATTTTTTAACTCATCAACGCTAGTACAGCGTTCTTGATGAGCAATTGATGCTAAATTTAAAACTAACTCTATAAATTTCTCATTCCTTGCGACAAAATCGGTTTCGCAATTGAGTTCAATCAATACACCACAATTTTCAGTCAAACACATAGCAACGAGCCCATCTGAAGCTACTCTATCAGATTTTTTGTCAGCTTTAGCAAGACCTATTGTACGTAACTTATCAACGGCTTTCTTAATGTCACCATCACATTCTTCTAATGCTTTTTTACAGTCACTTAAGCCAAGCCCTGTTCTATCACGTAATTCTCTTATATCATCTGGATTCATCTTCATTTGTTACTACCTCCCTTTCTTCTTCTTTGTAAACTTTACTACGTCTCCTTTTAGTTTGCACAATACCATCTTCTTTTTCTTGAATAAACTCATCACCCCTTATATCATCAATCTTAACTCCAGATTTTGCTAGACTAGACTCTATTCCAGCTAATATAGAGTCGGTAGCTAATTTACAATAGAGCTCTATTGATTTTCTTGAGTCATCATTTCCAGGTATTAGATAAGTAATACCATCTGGATCAGAATTAGTATCAAGTATTGCAACTATTGGAATTCCTAACTTCTTAGCCTCCTTAACCGCTATATGCTCTTTATTAGTATCAATGATGAATAAGATATCAGGAATTGCTCCCATTTCTCTAATACCGCCAAGCGCCTTATCAAGCTTTTGCTTTTTCTTTTCAATGTTTCCCAATTCTTTCTTTGTTAAAATGCTATCCTCGTCATTTAATATTTTCTCATATTGCATCAAGGTTTTTATCGAAGAAGAAACAGTGCCCCAATTAGTAAGCATACCACCAAGCCAACGATGATTCACATAATATTGACCACAACGAATCGCTTCACTTGCAATAATATCAAAAGCTTGAAACTTTGTACCAACAAATAGAATGCGACCACCTTGAAATGCAACGTCATATAAAGCCTTCATGGCCACCTGTAGCAATGGTAGTGTTTTTCGCAAATCAATTATATGTATACGATTTTCTTGATGCACTCCATATATGTATGGAGCCATTTTTGCGTTCCAGCGACTAATTTTGTGACCAAAATGTACACCAGATTCAGCTAAATCACGCACAGTGACTTTAGGCAAATTTGTCATATATCATTCCTCCAAATAGTTTATCTTCCATGGCATAACCCTAATGGGACTACTTGTACAAGCCATGTGTGAAATTAAATTATTTACATAGTAATAGAAAAGACAGCAAAGCGCAAACAAAAAATATTGACAAAGGGCAACATGTTTATTAGCTTTAAAGTTGAAGCCCGAAAATGCTAAAAAGAAATTAGGGGGGTGTAGCTCAGTTGGTTAGAGCGCATGCCTGTCACGCATGAGGTCGTGAGTTCAAGTCTCATCACTCCCGCCATATTAGTTTTAGCATAACTTAGAATTCGCAGTATTATTGCCGGTATTGAGAAACGCCTTCACCAAACTTGACATGGCATGGTATTGTAATTAATACTTAAATAGGTTTGTTTTTATCATTAACAATTAGGATTAAATATGCTCATTTCTGAAGTTTTTGCAGCAGATGCAACTAGCAATACATCAAGTATCGGCGCATCTTTTGCTAGTTTTATTCCACTGATTTTAATATTTGTGGTATTTTATTTTCTCATTATTCGCCCGCAACAAAAAAAACTAAAAGAACATAGAAAGATGATAGATCAAATAAAACGTGGTGATACAGTCATTACTTCTGGTGGAATAATAGGTGAAGTTAATAAAGTTGATGAGGCAAATGCACAATTTATAATAGAAATAGCACCAAAAGTTGAGATAAAAGTTCTAAAGTCCGCTATATCTGAGGTTTTAAGCAAAGAAACTCAAAAAGTAGCAGCTAAACCAATTAAAAAGGTAAAATCGAAAGAATGATAAAAAGAATATAAATCAACCAGTAATAAAGGCAAAAATGCTTAACATGTTTAGAAAAAAGTTTGTTTGGTGATCCATTTGTGTGCGGAATATTTGGTGTAGTAAGTAGCGGTGATTCAGTAATACCAACCTTACTAACTGGGTTACAAAAATTGGAATATAGGGGATATGATTCCTCAGGTATAGCAATCATAAATAACGAAGGTAAGATAGAAGTCAAAAAATCAGAAGGTAAAGTCGAAAGGTTATGTGAAGTTGTTGATGACAGCAAGATGTCTCACAGTACAGTTGGTATAGCACATACTCGCTGGGCTACACATGGAGTCCCAGGCCTTAAAAATGCTCACCCCATTCGTACAAATAATGTTGTTGTTGCTCATAACGGCATAATTGAGAATTACAATCTGCTAAAAAAGGGTCTAGAAGAAAGGGGCATGTCATTCCATACTGACACTGACACAGAGATCATACCAAACATGCTAACCTTATATCTTGATGAAGGATTGTCGCCAATTGATTCTCTATTTAAGTGTTTAAACAACTTACATGGCTCATTTGCCTTGGTCTTATTATTTGCAGAATATCCAGACGCCTTATTTGTTGCGAAGAGAAATTTGCCTTTAGCAATAGGCTATAACTGTAACACAGTGTTTGCTGCATCTGACTCTAATGCTTTAAGTGCATTTGTGGAAAGAATATCGCATTTGGAAGATGATGACATTGCAGTGATAAAATCTAGTGGAGTTAGTATATACAACAATGGTACACAAGTTAAACGCAGTATAGAAAATAGTAGTCCAAGTGATTTTCTAATTAGCAAAAATGGTTACCCTAGCTTCATGTTAAAAGAGATTTTTGAGCAACCGCGTGCATTAAACAAAACAATAAATCAATTTTACAAGCAATATAAAGAGGTAATATTTGCTAACAAAAAATTGTTTTCTGAGCTGAGTTACATTACTATAGTTGGATGCGGGTCATCTTATTTTGCTGGGCTAATAGCAAAGTATTGGCTGGAAAATGTCGCTCAAGTTCGAGTATATCTAGAAATCTCATCAGAATTTAGGTATAGCAACGTCAAGCTGGAAGAAGGCAGCATTGGGTTATTTATCTCTCAATCTGGTGAAACTGCAGATACCATAGAAGCGCTGCGTTATGCAAAATCACAGAAGCAAACAATCATTAGTATAACTAATACATTTAGCAGCAGCATTGAAAAGATCTCAGATATTGTGTTACATACTCTTGCTGGGCCAGAAATTGGTGTTGCTTCAACAAAAACCTTTTCTGCGCAACTTGCAACTTTAGCATGCTTTGCCGTGGAGCTTGGAAAAATAAAAGGTGTACTGGGTGGAGAGAGAATAAAACAGCTAAGCAACGCTATTAACTCTATTCCCGAGTATGTTGAGCACGTTTTGAATGTGATGAAAATACAACATATATCGGACAGTATATTAGAACACAATAACGTTATTTTAATCGGCAGAGGAAGTTCATACGGAGTTGCAATGGAAGGCGCATTGAAAATAAAAGAGCTTTCATATATCAATACAACTGGTATTGCAGCGGGAGAAATGAAGCATGGTTCTATTGCTTTAATAGACTCTACTGTGCTTGTTATAGCAATTATCCCTTATGATGATTTATTCTTTAAAACGCTATCTAATATACAAGAGATTATTGCAAGAAAAGGCAAAGTAATTGCCTTCAGTGATAAACAAGGAGCGCCATTCCTAAGGGGAGTTTGCGCAGATGTGGTGCAACTTCCAGACACTGATAATTTTATCTCTCCAATCATCTACAGTGTTGCTATGCAATTCCTTGCTTACTTTACTGCAGCAAAAAAAGGGTTAGATGCAGATTGTCCAAGAAATTTAGCTAAGTCTGTCACGGTTGAGTAGTCCATTTAAAGTTAAAGCTAAACTTCTAATTAAGGTGACCAGACTGCATTCTGTGATTTTTAGCAAAACACGATACACAATCGTCATTCCGCTACTTGTTAGCGGAATCTATGCCGAGATACCGCGGCGGTATGAAGGTTCGCGGTGGTATGACGGTTAAGTAATTCGTCATCCCGCTGCTTGTTAGCGGGATCTAGAGATACCGCGGCGGTATGACGGTTCGCGGCGGCATAGCTATCTTCAAAAATATGGTTGAATAATTGTTAATAATAGTGTATAATTATTAATATTTTTAAGCACTTTGGCTATGGCTTTATCTAAGTTTCTCGACCCTAAGCTGGATTTAACCTTCAAAAAAATATTTGGCACTGAAAAAAATAAGAATATTCTCATACATTTTTTGAATGATATTTTAGGGTTTACCGAGATAAATACTATACAAGAAGTGGAATTCCTCAGTACTATAATGGATCCTGAAATTGCCTCTGATAAGCAAAGTATAGTTGATGTTCTTTGCAGGGACTCTAGTGGGGCTAGGTATGTGATTGAAATGGTGCGACCTGAAAGCCTTCGGTCATATTGTTTAAAAGGAGAGGAATTCATTCAGAAAGAAACTGAAAGGATTCTAAAGCTTATTGAACCAGATGTTTTGCCATCTGAGTCTACGCATCAGTGCGAATTGGGTAACCAGTTGGTGCCGAGCGACGCGGACAATGAACCTCCTCTTGATAAAGAAGATGCTCAATCGTGAGAGAAAGCATAAACTACAAGCATCATGTGGTTGGAGGGCTAGGCTTAGTGGTATGGTGAACGTAAGTGAAGCTTCATAAGTATCGTAACGATTAAAGAGCTAAAGATGCTGATAAGCTCCGACCAAAAGGTAATGTGGATGAGTTACATTTTTCATTTCTGGATGTACGCAAATAATAATTCCACCGGTATAGAGAAGCCACCTAACCCACTATTGTATGACAAAAGGAACAGGATAAGCCTGTATTTTCGCCTATATGGCAGGCAACCCGCAAGGAATGCTGATGGATGTGCAGGTAAAGGATAATGGAGAAAGCGAATGCCATTTTGTAACGAAATGGATAGAATTTGTAACATTAATTCGCGTGAAAACGAGCAGACTTCCATTTGGTCCCTCATGACAAGAAACTTTGTTAACCACTTAAGGTAGGAAAGCAGATGATTACAAGTACAACTGTAAGTGCACCTACCAATAACTCCGAAGCATGGAACCAGTTACCCTGGAAGAAATGCCAAAAAGTTGTTATGAGGCTACAGAGGCGTATTGTTAAGGCTGTCCAACAAGGCAGATGGGGTAAGGTGAAAACTTTACAACACCTTCTCACACGCTCTTTTAGCGGCAAAGCTTTGGCGGTTAAGAGAGTAACTGAAAACCAAGGAAAAAACACAGCAGGTGTAGATCGTCAAATATGGTCAACTTGCAACACAAAATTTCAAGGAATAAAGCTATTAAAACAAAGAGGATACAAACCTTCTCCGCTAAAACGGATATACATCAGTAAGTCTAATGGCAAAAGAAGACCTCTTGGAATCCCTACGATAAAAGATAGAGCCATGCAAGCATTATACTTGTTTGCTTTGGAACCGATAGCTGAAACGATCAGTGATCGTCACTCTTATGGTTTTAGACCAAAAAGATCCTGCGCAGACGCTACTGTGGCTTGTCACTTGTTACTGGCAAGCCGTAACCAACTACAATGGATACTCGAAGGTGATATTAAAGGGTGTTTTGATAACATTAACCATGAATGGCTCATGAAGCATATTCCTATGGAGAAGAAAATTCTTCATAGCTGGTTAAAAGCTGGCTTCCTAGAATCAAAAACTCTGTATTCCACAACTGCAGGTACCCCACAAGGTAGTATCATCTCTCCAATACTAGCAAATCTAGCCCTAAATGGACTTGAAAAATCATTGGAAAGTCAATTTGGTAAACTTGGCAGTAAAAGAAGAAGCAAAATCAGAAGTGGAGTAAATGTAATCAGGTACGCAGATGACTTTATCATTTCAGGAATCACACGTGAAGTACTGGAAAATGAAGTAAAACCTCTAGTATCGTCCTTTCTTCAGGAGAGAGGTCTTATCCTTTCCGAAGAGAAAACAAAAATTACATCTATTACAACAGGGTTTGACTTTCTTGGTTGTAATGTACGCAGGTATAATAAGAAGTTAATTATAAAACCTTCAAAAGAAAGTATTAAGAAACTTCTTAATAAAGCACGTACATTGATAAAGGCAAACATAGCGAACACTCAGGCCGTACTAATCAAGTTGCTCAATTCCCTATTAAGGGGATGGGGAAATTACTACAGCCATGTGTGTGCGAAAAGAGCTTTTAACAAAATAGACCATGAAATTATGTGTGCTCTATGGAAATGGGCAAAGAAAAGACATCCTCGTAAAGGATTACGTTGGATAAAGAATCGTTACTTCAAGGTAATGAAACAACGCCAATGGGTCTTTGCTGCACCCATATGCAAGAACAAACCGAAAGAGATAAGGTATTTAAGACTGCTTAGGTTGATTGATATACCTATCAGACGACATGTTAAAATCAGGGCGGATGCAAATCCACTTGACTTAAAATGGAAAAAGTATTTTGATGAAAGAGTGAAACAAACAAAAATGTTAGCAAGCTCTTTCTCAAGAGAAGGTTCTCTACTGTTGGTGTCACCATTAAGAATGATGTTTTCTGAGGAATCATGAAGGACAAGCCGGTTCGAGAAAAGAAGGACTTAGATAAGGGGCTCAAGCGTAGTGTGGGGAAACCTGCATGCTGCGTTTCTAAGGGAGGGAGTAGTAGCAATACTACTTCCTTACCTAACCCAGCTTGCTCGTGATAAAGGCTTTGAAAAACGTGCTCAACTTTATGCTGCTAAGGCTTACTCAAGGCAGGCTGATAAAGGTGGTAAGTACATTGATTTAAAGAAGGTTTTCTTTATTGCTATTTCTAACTGTAATTTATTTCCTGATAAGCTTGATTATATATCTAGCCATACCATAAGAGATGAAAAAACTAACGAGCATGACTTAAAAGATTTTCAATTTATTTTCATTGAGTTACCAAAGTTTCCTAAGAGTAGAGAAGAGCAGCTAGAAAATGTAGTAGATCGTTGGCTATTTTTCTTCAAATATGCAGAAGAAACGACCGATGAAGATTTAAGAAAAATAGCAGAAAAATCACCAATAATAAAGCTAGCATATGATGAGTTAGACAAATTTCATTGGAATGAGAAAGATCTGGTAGCTTATGAAGAAAGGGTCATGGATTTACAGAAAGAAGCTGCTATTTGGGAACAACGTCTTGATGATGCTACTGAAAAAGGTAGAGAAGAAGGTATCCTCATCGGACATGAAAAAGGCAGAAAAGCAGAGAAAATTGAGGTCGCAAGGAATCTACTTAAAGCAGGAGTTTCTATTGACATTATAACTCAAACTACTGGTCTTTCTGTTGATTATATTGAGAAAATTCAAGAAAAGAAGTTTTAGCCATAACGTTTTTTTATTAAACCCTCTATTCTAGTAATTTTAATATTGCAATCCATTCTAATGTCTGTATAATGCCTTTTTTACATGACACTGTTAATACTTAATAGGGGGGGTTAATGCCAACACAGAAAGAGCTTCGGGCTACGATGTCCAAAAAATTACAGGAAGCTATTAAACATCCAGATCCAGCAGTTGTTGCAGGGAGGAAGTCAGCTATCAAGAGATGGGTGGGAGTCCTTCAAGATAACTTTATGGAGCACATCAAATACTTTAAGGGTGATAAGTTGAAGTTTTTGCACAATGTATTCCAAGATG
The DNA here is from genome assembly GCF_964264765.1 of Wolbachia endosymbiont (group A) of Opomyza germinationis. Lineage (NCBI taxonomy): Bacteria > Pseudomonadati > Pseudomonadota > Alphaproteobacteria > Rickettsiales > Anaplasmataceae > Wolbachia > Wolbachia endosymbiont (group A) of Opomyza germinationis. The sequence goes on along the minus strand of NZ_OZ183482.1, from coordinate 280,998 downwards.
AAAGTTGCTGGTCAGGTATAAGATTAAATAATGCTGTTTTAGGTCAAAGACTTACTGAAGAAAAAATAGGTGGAATAGATAATCCACTTCGCAAATATGAGATGGCTTGTAGTTACTGTGTAGTAGATAAAATTCATCCTCTCTTTCAAAAAAGATTTGAGTTTCTCAAGAACGGTTTTCGTCCTGGTGCGCGTGATGGTAGTGGTAATCCTATAACTGATAAATACGTACGAAACTCCCTACTAGATACTATAAAAAGAAATGGTAGCGTGTTTGATTTCTGGATTGATAGAGAATCTGGGGAATTAAAGAAGTATGATGCAGTAGAAGGCTTTAACAGTGCTGTAAAACTTAAGTGGAGTGAAGGAGTAGAGTATTTTTATAGTCATCTAAAAGAAGAAGATAAAGAAAAGAAGCTTACAGAAGCTATTATTGCTCTATCTCGCGTTCAATCTGTTGAGAAAGATGCTCCTATTTTAGATTTTTGTGTAAATAAGGTAGCTGACAAAGATACTCTTTTGCAGAAATTATCGCAGAAAGATAAAGGAGTATATTCCCTTTTTGCTGAATTAATAGAGGCATGTTTTTTTGATACGGTTCATGATTTAGTACAGTGCTGGTGTTATAAAGGAGTTTCAGAACGTGGAGGCGGAGATCATTCAGAGGAAATATTCTCATATGAAGAATATAAACTTCTTCTTTCCTCACTTTCAAATGTTATGTTGGAAAATCCTGAGTTTAATGCTCAAGCTAGATCTCTTATTATGGAAATGTGGAGATGTGGTCGCTTTTATAAACACAAAGAGGCTGCTGTCGATACTTCTAACTTCCAAGTTCCTATAGAAAATGCACTTGCAGGGTTAGTGGTTAATTGGGAAAGATCTGGTCGTAAGTCTGATGAAAAAAAAGAAATATTAGAGATAATGTTATTTGCCAAGGATCGCTTCCCTGAAAAGTTTGAGTCCTTCAAAGAAGTTATGATAGAAGACCTTAGATTATGTGGTAGGAAAGGCAAGAAAGTAAATGTAGATTATGGTCCATTTGCAGAAGAGTTATTCTCTGAATTAGAGAAAGCAACTTTACCTCCTGGTCCTGGAGGTGATGGCCCTAGGTATGATTTACGGACACGATCTCAAGCTTATGGTAGTAAGAAAACATCTTTGCTACTTGATGGTTCTGGTGATGGTCCGCAGTCTAAGTTTGAAGCTCCTAGTGTAAGCGGTGTTTCTAGCCGTAGAAAATAGAGGGGTATCTTATATGAATAATCGTGATGGACTTATTAGGAGTTTAGTAGATGGAGATCTTGAAGATTTCAGACAAAGATTTGAATCTTTTTTAGATCAATGTCCATCTTTCTTGAATTATGTGAATGCAGGTCGTTTCCTTCCTGTATTCTTTTTTAGTATGTTTGCCACTGCACATGATGCTAATATCTTAAACACAAATGAGAGAGTCTATTTTCGTTTTGATAACCATGGTGTTAATCCACGTAATGGTGAAAATCGAAATACGGGAAATCTAAAAGTTGTCATTTTGACTCGTAATCGTGACGGACAGCAAGTTGTCAGATGCTACAGTATTTCTGATCGTCCTAACAGTGATGGGCTAAGGTTCAGTACAAGGGAGAGAAATGCTCTAGTGCGAGAGGTTAGACGGCAAAATCCGAATTTGAGAGAAGAGGACCTAAATTTTGAGCAATACAAAGTATGCATGCATGGAAAGGGCAAGAGTCAGGGAGAGGCAATTGCAACAGTATTCGAGGTAATTCGTGAAAAAGATCGTCAAGGTAGGGATAAATTTGCCAAATATTCAGCATCTGAAATCAATCTTATTAGACGGCTCTTAGGAGATCACAGACTAACAATTAAGCAAATAGAAGGAAGACAACTCAATCAAAATCAGCGTAGACAACTTGGTAGGTTGGTCAATTTTGTGCAAATTGCACCAGGTCAACAAAGAATTGATAACTTTGCGGAAATGTTAAGAAGTGGAGTTGTACGAACTTTACGAGACAATAGCACAGTAATTTTTAGATATATAACTCGAATCTATCGTAATTACGCAGGTACATTAGAAAATGATATTCAAGATCGCAATCAAAAGTTTGAGAGTCATGGGTTTTTATTAGGTTTTTTAGCGAATTTTAGTCATCTTTGCACAATAGATATTGACCTTGACTTATCTCCTAGAAACTCACATGTTGCATTTCTTGTACGTCATCAAGCAGAAAGAGAAAATATTCCTATTGTTATTAATCTTGCTATATTTGACACACCGTCAGATGTTACATTAAACTGTGCCATAGGCTACGCTGGAAGGTTACACACTTCTTCATTTATACCTATTCATACCACATCAGAACATACTGTTTGTGTTGGATTAAATTTTAATTTAAATATAGATCCTTTTAGTGTTGATACAGTAGGGCTTCAACAGGGTAAATTCCCGTTAGTACAAAGATTATTTGAGTGTGTAGAGAATGAAGGCATTAGAGAAAATGTTAGAGATTTCTTGCTTCAACATCTTCCTACTGAAATACCAAGAAATGCAGAGAATTATGATAGAATATTTGATTGTATAACTGGTTTTGCTTTTGGAAATAGTGCTTTTGATAGGCATCATTTACAACTCGCAGGGGGAGGGGAATTACCTGTAGCAAAGTATGTATTTAGATATAACGATGAGAATTTAAGACGTTTAACTATGGTCTTTCATGCTGAAGGTTCTGATATAGTTATACTTCATATTGGAGCTTACGATTCACAACAACAAGAAGTCATCAATTTACAAACTCTTGATATTGGTAGAAATAATCCTCGTGTATGGGAAATTTCATGCACACTTAATAATCAACTTGAACTAGATATTGATCTACCAAATGACCTTGATTTATATCCCAATTATCAAAATAATAATACAAATGATTTTCTTGATGGTGATCTTGTACAAGTGCCTAATGCTGAAAATGTACATAATACTTTGAATCAAGTTATGAATGATGGCTGGAAAAATGTAAGTCAGCATAGAGGACTATTTCAAGAGATCTCTGGAGCATTGATGCCGCTTGTGGATGCAATAAATGTTAATAGTGAGGATAAGTTCCGTTCTATACTACATGGTACATTTTATGCTAGTGATAATCCTTATAAAGTGCTTGCTATGTATAAAGTTGGTCAAACGTATAGTTTGAAAAGGGGTCAGGAAGAAGAAGGAGAAAGGGTAATACTCACAAGAATTACAGAACAGAGATTAGATCTTTTATTATTAAGACAACTTAGAGAGAATGACCTAGATACTCACCCAATTGGATATGTGTTAAGGCTTGCTAATAATGCAGAAGAAGTAGGACAACAGCAAAATGATGCGAGACAAGAAATCGGAAGACTTAAGAAACAACACAGAGGATTTATACCTATTACTTCTGGAAATGAGGTGGTTTTGTTTCCTATTGTGTTTAATAGAGATGCACACGAAGCAGGTAATCTTATACTTTTCCCAGAAGGGATAGGAAGAGAAGAGTATGTACACAGGCTTGATCGTCATGGTCGCAGCTCAAGACCAGGAGGATTAGTGGGACCTGAAAGTGTTATTGATGAAAATCCACCAGAAGGTCTATTATCAGATCAGACTCGTGAAAACTTTAGGCGTTTTTACGAAGAAAAAGCATCAGGACAAAATTCGATTTTTTTGCTTGATATAGACGACAATCTACATGTTCCGTTTAGTTACTTGCAAGGTACTAGAGCACAGGCAATAGAAACACTAAAGTCAAGAATAAGGGGAAGTGGTACTCCTGCAGCACAAGGAATATTAGAACGAATAAACAATATTCTTGGAGATCGTAATAGCATACAAGATGTTAATGATCTAGTTACACTAGATTTTGCAACAGACAATGGCTATTATCATTATTGGCTTCAACAACATGATATAACTTATGTTGCAATGACACAAAGATATAATTTCCCAGTTGTGGATGAAATGCGGTTTAATGTTATTGGTATTAGCGGTAATCAGGTCGACGTTTTGAAAACTCATATTAGACATTTTAAAAATGAGGGAGATGTAGGACCTCGAAGGTCAATTTTAATTGTTAATTTAGGCGGTAATCATTGGGTCACATTAGTGATTGATTACCGAAATGGGAATTATATTGGTTACTATGCTGACTCACTTGGTCATAATGTTCTAAATAGTGTTAGACGAGTTTTAGAAGATAATAATGTTACTCTCCATAATATTCTTATTGATCAGCAAGGTAATCGGTTAGTACAGCAAAGAGATGGATATAATTGTGGCTTCTGGGCATTAGAAAATGCTAGAGATATTAATGAAGTTTTACAGCAAAATAACAATCTTGGAAACCGAGGTGGAGGTGTGTTAGATGAAATGCGTAATTCTCTTACATTAAATGTTCCAGGCCTGAATAATATAGTTGATGAAAACAATCTTAGAAATGAAGAATACTTTAAAGTTCTGAGAAGAGATATCTCAAGAGAACTTCAAGACGTTAATACTAATGCTGGTAGAGCTCGTTCTGATGATGCTGGTAATCCTGATAGTGTCATGTCTTTTATTATAAACAATCAGAATAACCCTGAAATCCGTCGCTTACTATTAGAATACTTAGCGTCTCTTAGTCCACAGTTATCACATTTCAATAAAGAGCAACAGGCAGCACTTTTGCAGTTTGTATCCAGCAGCTTTCCAAATGCATCTATTGAATTAGTGAAACAAGGCCTTTATTTGCCTTCTTTTGAAGAGCGAGGAGTTAATGTTAATGGTAAATGCGTAGCAACTACCCGTGGTTTATCTCAAGCTTTATCTTTACACGAAAACAAATCATTTTTGAATACTCTAAAAACTTCAACTGAAATTTATGAGCGTATAGCTCAAGGTAAGCAGATATCTAGAAAGGAAGAAAAAGAGGTTTTTACTTTTAGTAAGCTGCTTAGTAGTTTTGAAGAGCAGGTAGATTGTGTTACAAGCACTTTGCCTTCAAGTTTAACTCATAGTAGGAGTTATAAAATGTTTAGTAATTTATCAAATTATATAGCTGAAATTAATGATGATTTTGCTCTTCATTTAGTAACAAGTAACCATGTTGTAGCCATTTACAGAATAGGTGATAATTACGCGTATTTTGATAGCAATGCGGCATTTATTTCTGAACTAAAAAGCGTTGATCAGCTTATGCAAGTTGTGGAAAAAGGAATAGAATTTGCTGGCTATGAAATAGGAGAAAAAGGCTTTCTCATTGAACACTTTAATGTTAATCAAGCTAATGACCTACTAGCTGATAAAGATAAGCAAACCTTAACAAAAGAAATACAAACAGAACGACAACTTCTTGCAAAACAAGATAAAGAGCTTGGCCTTATTAAAATTAATGGTCAAGAAGTATCCAGAGTACGATTATATGACTTTGGGACTAAAATTAATGTAAAAGGTAGCGTACCGTTGCTTATTAATGCTGATATGAAGTTAAATAGTGAAAAATTTCTAGATTATTTAGATAAAAAAGAAGTGAGCATGATAGCTAGAGAATATCTTGATAACTTACAAAATAGCAAAAATGTAAAAGAGGTAGTACAAGCAACCAAAGCAATTCCTTTTGAAGGTTCGAATCGAGAAGTTAAGGAAGCAGAACACAAGCGTAGCTCAGAGCTTAAGTTTTCTATGAAGCAATTAATAGAATATCTTTTGACTGCCATAATTAGTAGTAAGCAGAAAAGCCAACTGTCAAAGAATAATAGCAAATCAGATGGTAATCCTAATCATTATCTGGATAGTGTAACAATAAATAATCAATCGAAGGAGTCACAAAGGTATCAATCTGTTTCTTTCTGAAGTTGTGAAATTTCATCTATAGAAAGATGCCGTCTTGTAGTTCAACAAGAAAATTATAAAAATTGAATCTTAAGTTGTGTTGTGAGATAAAAAATACTTTCTATTTGCACCCTGTATAGAGGTGTCTAAATTATAGTTAGTGTATATGTTGATAATAAATTGGTTTTATACATACTTAGAGCATGTCTTCAAACTCAAGAATGAGCCAATTTGTGAAGCATAATAGTGATCATATAAAAAAAGATGTTGTTTTTTGAAGTGAGAGGAGAATGGTCATAATCCTTACTCATACGTCTAAAATTGGAGAGCCAAGCGTTTAACAATCCAATGTTTAGAGCATGTCTGCAAAGAAAGTAGAAAGAAATCAAGAAGTAACCTTAGCCAGAAAAAGTGGTAGAGAAGTTAAGAATATTTTTCACAAAAAGGACGATACCAATAAAAAGGATTTCGTTCTATTGGGGATAAAAACTGTTATAAATTTTTCTGTTATTTCCGAGTTCAATAATATTAGTTTAGCAATATTTTGTTAATATTTTAAGTAATATAACCATGTTTAGCAACCCAAAACAGGTAAGTGTGAGAATCGTTCGTTTTGGGATGCGTTGGTCTACCAATTGTACCATACGAACTTTTTTATATGGTAATTTGATTATGCGCTAAAATCATCTACATTGGCTCACTTTAGCCATATTTACATATGAACCAATTTGTCTAAACCTTGTTGCAACAATTTGAAGCTTCTATTTCCACGATTCTATTTTACGCAACGCATTCTCACAAATATACGATCATTTTTATGTTTTTTGGAGGAAGTAAATAATTAAATTCTCGTTGATACTAAAAAGTGTAGTGTTTTGTTAAATCAGAACGGACTTTGCAATATAGTTTAATAGCGCTTTAGTATACTCTTTACATTGGAGAATTTTGATGTAAATTACGTTTCCAATCCAATTTAGAAATCAGCAATATATATTGACAAAAGTTAGGGTTAATGATAACATAACAAAGAGAAAATTATCAGGAAATTTATGCCGCCAGTTAATGATTATACAAGTATTAACACACCTAAACGTGTTATTAACTTTGATATTGACTATTATGAAATATTGGGAGTAAAGGTAAATGCCAGCCTGGATGAGATAAAAAATGCATATAGAAATTTGGCAAGAAAACATCATCCAGATAAAAATAGTAACAAAGAAACAGCAAAAAAAAATTTTCAAAAACTTGAAGAAGCATATAGCATCTTGAAAGATTCAAAACAAAGAGCGGAGTATGATGAAGAAAGGATATCCAATGAACGTCTTGGAAATGAATTGTTCGGAGCCATTTCTTCTAAAAATTTAGAAAAAGCAAAAGACCTAATACAGAGAGTGAAGAACTTTAGTATGTTTCGCAATCAAAAAGTGATATTGACTTGTTTTGCTATGAATGCCTGTGAACATAGCAATTGGCTTAATTTTTATAAAGACTTTTTATTACGAGACAGTAAAAAAGTTGATGCTAATATCTCTTTTAAAGATAAAGCTTTAAGCCATATATGCAAAAACTGCTCAGGCATGATAAAGGCTAAAAGATTTTCATTAAGGGATGAGGTTATAAAATCACTATTAGAATACAGAGCTGATGTTAATAAAGTTAGTCAGTCAAAAGATAAAGCACCTATTTATTACGCTCTGGAAGATAATGACCATAATTTAGCAAATTTGCTTTTTCAGCATGGAGCAAAGATTAATGTTACTGCTGAGTTAGAAAAAGCAGTTATCGCTAATAGCTGTAAATATACAAAAGAAACGATAAGGATTCTGTTGAAATATACTTCCCCTGAACAAAATACTGAAATACTAAAGCATTTTTCAAATAATTCTATCTTACAAAGTGAAGGTATTGAAATTGTAAAGTTGCTTTTAAATAAAGGAGCTAATCCTTTTCTTGGAGAATTTAATGCAATGAAAATTGCTACTGATAAAGGTAATAGTAAGCTTATAGAGCTATTTAATTTAACACAGCAGGAAAACGATAAAGTTTCAGAAGGGTCGCATGAAAAATTCGATGTTTTGAACATTAAAACCCTTGATGAAGTGATAAATATTTTGAACGAAGCAGTCAAGCATAATGACTATGAGCAGTTAGACGAAGTTATAAATAACATAGATAAAGATGATGTGTTCATGAGTGGCCTGAATAGTGATAATTTTAAAGCCTTTTGTTCACGATACCTTAACTTGGATTTGCAAAAAAGGGACGATCATAAGTATATATATGACAATATGTTGTCAAAGTATAAACTTGATACAGAAAGTAATAATTGCAGCTTTTTAGTAGAAGAATTAGTGCTTCTAGCAATTGCAGCTAATGATAAGCTTACAGAAAAGTATCAGAGTAAATTGTTTGATCAAAAGGAACTGGAATCTCTATTACTGCTTGTAGGTCAACAAAAATACATTGATATTTTATCCGGCAGATTAAAAGAAAAAGATAACGGTATAAGAACTGTAAGCCATGCATTCTTTCCAACCATAGCATTAAGAAAAGAATTTAACCAACTCTTTACTGACCACGTTACTGAATACTTGAAAACATTAGAAGATGAGAATGTTGTTGATAAGATACGTAATATACTTAATTCGGCGTTATCTGTTAAAAATGAAGAGTGCATCAAAACGGTGCTATCTCCATCCCTAGAGGCTAAAGTTAGTGGTGCTAGTCTTTTGTATCTTGCTGCCCTCTACAGTAAAGAAGTAGCACAAGCTCTTTTGAATGGTGAAGTTTATGTTGACATTAAAGACGTTAGTGATATGACAGCTTTACACTTTATAGCTCGTGATGCACGTCAGACAGCTCAAAAAGATACCAATAACGGGTGGATGGAGTACATTTGGTCTTTTTTTCCTAATAGCAGCAAAGATAACGATGATGTAGCACTCTTTCTAGAAGGTGCAAAGTTTCTCCTTAGTAAAGGTGCTGATGTTGACGTCAAAGATAATAATGGTATAACACCTTTATACTTTGCGGTTTGCAATGGCAATTTGGAAATAGTAAAGCTTCTTGTGAAGAACGGTGCTAACTTCAACATTACATATAGAAATAGCACTGTTTTGAATTTAGCAAAATCATCCAAAACAGAGAAAAGAGAAGAAGTGATAAAATTCTTTAAGGAGGAAGTAGAAATAGAAAAGAAGCGTACACCTTTACATTACGCTGTTTTAAATGATAACAATGAAACACTTAATCTTCTTCTCAAAAAAAGATGCTATGATGTTGATGCTAAAGGTATTGATAATCGTACGCCTCTAGACCTTGCTATTCAAAATAGTAAACTAGAAGCTATTAAGCTTTTACTTAATTGTGATGCTAACTTTAATATTGGATATTTGCACTTAGCAATGCCAGATAGTGTTCAAACAAAAAAAATAGCTTGTCTTCTGATATCTAACCTTAAAGAGAGACTTAAGAAAACAGAAGCTGAACTTGCAAAGAAAAAAGAAGAGATGGAAAGCAAAATTGGAAAAGTAACTAAGCTTGATAATACTATAAAGGAGCTTAAGGAGACAAATGCTGGACTAGAAAGAAAGAATAGTGACCTAACTAGTCAGATAGATGATTTGAATAAAGAAAAAAATGTACTTGATTGCCAATTTGCAGAGAAGGAGAGAGTACTGAACAGAAATGTATGGAAATTAGAAGATCAGCTCAAAAAGCAGACGAAAGAGTTGGATGACGCAAAACAAAACTTGGATAGCAGAACTAGTGAAGTAGCTAAACTTGAGAGAACAAAAATCGAGCTAGAACAAAATATTAATAATCTGACTGGTAAAACAGCTCAACTTAATAACGAAAGAAATATACTGAGTAATACACAAACTCGATTAAAACAAGAGCATGCGGAACTTACAAAGGAAAATAAGCAGCTAAAGGATGTACAAGTTCAATTAGAACAAGAGCTGGAGAGTGCAAAGCAAAGCTTAAATGAAAAAATTAGTAAAGTGACTACACTTACTGAAGAACTTGAGGAAACAAAAACTCAACTTGCAGGAAAGGTGGAAGAGCTAAATATTGTAAATGAAAAGGTTTCGCAATTGCAAAAGAAGCTTGAGGGCATGGAAGTTTTGTTGAGACAAGCGAATAAAGAGTTAATGCAAGAGCAACAGAAGGCTAGTCAACTCAATGATCAAGTAGATAACCGTACTAAAGAACTTAAAGAGGCAAAGGCTCAGCTTGTAGACTTGCAAAACAACCTCGGTGATGCAAAGCAAGATTTGGCTAGAAAAACTAATGAAGTAGTTCAACTCACTGAGAAAAAAAAACAACTAAAGGGGCAGTTAAATACTGTACTTCAAAAGCTAGAAAAAGCTGAAAGCAAAAATAAAGAGCTGAGCACACAAAATGTAGCACTGGGGGATCAAAATAAGGAGCTGGAGAAGCTTAAAGATGAAAGTGAAAATAAAAGCCAGCAGCTAGAAGCACTTGAAAGTCAAGGTAAGCAGTTGAAGGGTCAAATTGAAAGTCTAAAAGCACAACTTGGCAACAGAAATCGAGAGCTGAGTAGCACAAATCAGAAGGTTGCACAGTTAGAACGTGAGCAAGATAGTATAAGGCAAGATTTAGCTGCAAAAACTAGAGAACTTGATGAAGCAAAAGTTCAATTTGAAGAGAATTTAAATGAAATACGGCAAAGCCTAAAAGGTCCAAGTCCAGACAATGGAAACAAAAAACTCTCAGCAGCAAGCGCCCAGGATAGAAAGCAAATAACCTATGCTTCTATTTCTTTTGTATTATCTGGAGCATTTGCTGTTGGTGCAAGTTTAACAATGTTTCATTTAGCAATCTGTATTACACTTGCTGTAGCTGCATTAACTTTTCTCGCAGTAGGGTGTTACTGTTCACATAAGGCAAATACAGCACTTAGTAATGTTGAAGTTAAAAATGGTGTTGATCCTGCTGTGAAGGTTTAAAATAGCTCAAGGTAATGAGAAACAGCAGGGGTACAAGATAAATGTTGTGTTAATAATTTAGATAGTATTCTAAATAAATTATCTTATTAAAAAAAATTATTGGACATATTCTTTTATACTGAGTTTAAAGCAGGAGAAGCAATAATAGACTGTTTTATATCTCTAATTTTCTCGAGCTTAGTATTTGGCTTATATAGCACAAGACCTATACATGCTAATCCAACTATTCCCACAACCACTGCTACTACAGGCATTTTCATGATATACAGTGCAATGCTGCTTACCAGTAACGCTGTACTAACAACACTAGCTAGAATTGCTTGCCTTTGCTGCGTTAATGGTTTGTCTTTTTCGTTTGTAGCATCAAAACATGGTTCAGCGGAAGATGGGCTGTCAGAAGCGTTTAGCCCTTGCTCATCTAAAGAGTTCTTAGCTTCTTTGTTGCTTTCACACATGAGTTGAGGATTTTCACTTTCTATTAAAATATTTCGAGCTTCTTCACTGTTTACAATTCTAGATTCATGTATTTCATGGTCTTTATTGATATCTTCACATCTAGTTTCAGCATTATCACTTACAGGTATATCATTTTTAACTTCTATATTCAGAATTTCTTCAAATCCCTTGAGAATCTTTGCACTTTCTTTGCAATTGTGTTTATTAGCATAGTCAAGTAGTGTAGTATAGCTTATCTCTTGACCTTCTGCTTTCTCTACTTTCACTTTCTGGTTGAGAATTTCTTTTAAAAAACCATTCTTTTTAGAAGCTTCTAAAACTGCTCTAATAGCTTTACTATCTTCCTCTAATATGCAGGATACCAGTGCCGTGTAAGTTATTGTTAGACCATTTGGCAATTTTTGGATCAATTCCTCACTAAGAACATCCTTTAAGGTTCCTTGATTTATTGCTTCTTGTAAAAGCTCCTCAAAAGCTTGATTATTTTTATAGAACACAGAGTGGCACAGTAGCGTCAGAGTCCCTTCCTTTTTCTCATCCTTGTAAATTATTTTTTTTGTAAGAAGTTTCTGCGTGTTGTAATTAGATTTATTAAATTTTCCACTAATATTTTCACCGTTTTCTATCTTCTTTAACAACTTGAAAAGCTTTTTTTTATCTTCATTGGTAAAATTATCCTGATCACCTGCCAGCTCATAGATTATATTTTTTGCGTTCTTAATCTTTTTAAACTTTGGCATTACTTTCCTTGCTCTACAATATTTAATTTTATAAATTAGTTATATTAACAACTTATTAATTGTTCAATTAGGTTGCTAATCCATAAAATTTCTCCAGTTGGTTACTCCATAACATCGGTATTTCCCTCAAGTCAGCTAACTTCAAACCCCTTGGCTGCCTCCCATTTACTATGTCTTCCTTAATCTTCGGCGCTAAATAATTCAGCCTTAAAATTTGCTGTATTCGTCTTGTACCTATATTAATTTTGGCACTCAGCTCTTTCACACTTCTATATTTTCCCTCTTCTAGTTGACGTTTCCAGGAATGGGCTCTCACCACTGCTTTCAGTAGTGCATTATTTGTTTTTCCTTCAGGTTCTACTACTGTGCATTTGTTTCCTTTCTTTTTTATTGGTATAAATTTTTTCTCTGATTCAGAATGCACCTCCATTCCATCCTCTTTCACCATTACTCCCTTTATTAACTTTTTCACTATTTCTTTCTGCTTTCCAAAATTTAAATTTTCCCATTTTTCTTCGGTCTTGTCTTTCCAATTTTCATATAGCTGCTCTGTTTTCCTCATTACTTCTTTTTCGACTTCTCCGGCTATTACATTTCTTTTTTCTGATTCACAACCTTTTCCCCTTAAATGATTATTGCATACGTAATATCTATATCTCTTATTCTCCTTTTTTGCATAGGTCAGTATCATGTTTACTTCACAGCTCTTACACTTAATTATTCCCTTAAGCAGCGCTTCCTCATATTTTGCTTTTCTATATGGCTGATTCTTTATTAACTCTTGCGCTTTTTGCCATTTTTCTTCCTCTATTATTGCTTCATGCTTTCCTTCATACTTTTTCTCATAATGTCTTATCTTTCCCATATATATTGGGTTTGTCACTATCCTTCTCACTGTTGCTTTTTTAAAGATATCTGATTTTGTTCTGTAACCTTCTCTATTTAACTCCCTTGCCAATTCTGCCATTGACTTCAGCTCCAAATATCTTTCAAATATGTGCCCTACTATTTTCGCTTCTTTCTCATTTATTATTAATTCTTTATCTTTTATATCATACCCTAGCGGTAAAGTTCCACCCATCCATAAACCTTGTTCTTTTGATGTTGCTATTTTATTTTTTACTCTCTCCACTATCATTTCTCTTTCTAGTTGTGCTGCTCCTGATAACACTGTTTGTACAAATTTTCCCATTGGCGTATTATTGTCAAATATCTGCGTTACTGCTATAAAATTTACTCGATGTCTTCTAAAAAATGATGTTACTTCAATGCTGTCTTTTGTTTCCCTTGATAGCCTATCCAGAGTATACACCACTACACAATCTACTTCTCCTTTTTTTACATCTTCAAACAATTCCTTTATCGCTGGTCTTTCTAAATTTTTCCCTGAGAAGCCTCCATCGTCGTACCTTTTGGCCGATACTACCCAGCCTTCTTTGCTCTTTATATATTTTTCACATGCTACTCGCTGCGCATCTAAACTGTTAAACTTTTGTTCTAGACCGTCTTCATTTGACTTTCTCGTATATATTCCACATCTTATCCCTTTACACATTTTCCTTTCCCTTTTGATCACGCAAACCAAATAGGAGCGGCCCATTGTAACTCATTCCCATTATTTTTCCGGCTACTGCTGACAATGACGTGAAAAATTCTTCTCTGTAGATTAAACCCTTATCTGTTACCATTACTGCATGCGTCTCTTCCCCTCTCTCTAATATTAGCTCTGTTCCTTCTACTGGCAGTTTGTCACTACTTATTCTTTTTCCCTTCTCCAGCCGATCTGCTAAATAATCTAGTCTTTTTGACCCTTTTCTTGACATTTCTCCATACACTTTTTCCTGCATTCTATAAGCTAATCTTGGTATCAGATATTTCTTTGAATGTTTAGGTGCCTCTTCCCCAAATACCTTCTTCCACGTTTTTCTCAGCTCACCCAAAGGTTTTCTCTCTAAATTCATTACTTTCTTTTCTGTTTCTTCCTCCATATTTTCTATCCTCTCATAAATAACTTTTCAATTCTGTCTATTTCTTTCCTCAATATTTCAGTGATCTCTTTGCTATAATCCATCGCTGTCATTCCAAATTTATCTGCTTGCTCTATTTCTGCTCCTGCTTCTACTAGCTCCTCCACTATTTCTTTTTTTTCCACCATACATGCAAGGTGCAATGGAGTGCATTTACTTCCATATTCCTCAGCATTTACATTCCCTCCTGATTTTATTAATTCTCTCACGGTTTCTAGGCGTTTTTCCGTTACCGCTAGGTGCAGTGCTGTATATCCTTCTACATCTGCTGCATTCACATTCGCTCCTTTTTCAATTAATAACTTCACTGTTTTTGCGTCTACTGCATAATGTAGAGCTGTTCTTCCCTTTTCGTCTCTTGCGTAAATATTTTTGTATGAGTACTCTAATAGTGACTCCTCTTTTCCTTTTTTACTCATAACCTACCTCACCTTTTTTTTGAATTTAAATTCCTAAGCCCTCCTTTTCACCACCTCATCTATCATTTCATTTACTTGGCTCATTATCTTGCTTGCTAAATTTTGACATTCTTTCTTTATTAGCGATTTGTCTTTCTTTCTGATTTCTTTTATCTCTATTATTTTTAGCTCCGGCATATAGCTCCCATTCAACATGTCTGCTATTTCTCCCACTAGCCCCTCTATTCCATAGCACGTCAGTTCTCTACTTTTTGTTATTCCACCCTTTTCTCTCAGAAATTTACTTGCCTTTTCACTTTCTTTACTATCACACAGAGAATACTTTTCACTTTCCCAAATGTAATACATTGGTGTTGCACCATATTTATTCAGTTGATTAACCTCAGCTCCTGCTTTTACTAGCTCTTTTATTATTTCAACTCCTGCTCCTCCTATTTTGCACGCAGAGTGGAGTGGAGTACATCCACTGACATATTGAGTAGCATTTACTTCCGCTCCTTCCCTTAGCAGTACTTTTACATTTTCTAAACTTTTTGCGAATACTGCGCAGTGCAGAGGTGTATAACCATTTTTATCTCTTGCATTAACCTCTGCCCCTTTTTTTATTAATAACCTTATTGTTTTGTAATTGGAGATTTCTACTGCTTGATGTAATATCGTCTCTCCTTCTTCATTTCTTTTATTAATGTTTTTAAACCCGTTACTTGATACTTCTTTAAAAAACTTACTCTTGCTAAAACTCATTTCATACCTCACAAAATTAGCTTTTCTAGCGCCAGACAAATTTCTTATATTTACCTGCTGCTATTCAAGTCATGTCCTTTTTAGCATAAGAAAGCAAGTCCTTTTCTTTTTATTTCATACACTTTAACCTATTATTAATATAATATATAAGGATCTAAATATAAGTACTTAACTTATTATAGATATTACTTGACTATTTTTCCAACTTCTGTACAAATGTCGATGTTCGTGCCACTTCAGTACTCCTGGATAAAATACTAAAATGTAATTTTCTAATTCGTGTATTGAGTCTTTTTGCTCTGAATCTGAGTCATTTTTATAGTAAACGTTGTGTTCTGCTAAAACATATTTTGTGACCTTCTGATCTGCATAATTTTCTACTTTGTAAAGATGGATAATGCTGAATCTTTCTAAAATTGGCTTGTGTTTTAAATTCCAATGTTGCCCTGAAAGTTTATCACTTCCCAATACAAATTTATTTCCTCTTTCTTCTACACTACTAACTGAAAAGCACGTATTTATGTCTCCTAAATCCCAACTGTCTGATAATACTATCTGCGCTTTTGCAAATTTAATCGATGGTAATAAACTCTGTGGTAATGGATATAGTGCTTTTAAGTTGTACCACAAAAGATCTCTTTCATAGATGCCTTTATAATCCCTTGTGTGAGGCTCTGTTTCTCCAAGGATTGCTACATCTAGGCGATATATATCATTGCTTAAAGCTCGTTCATAATGATCGCGTAGATAATTTTCTATAATCCTAATAACTGGACCACTAGACCTGAAAAAATTTACTCTTCCAAACGATAACACTGGCCCATTTTTTTCAACTTTTATACCAGAGTAGTCTGATAACAAACTTCCAAATAAACTTTCATCTAAAATAAACCTATCAACGTTGTAATAATCGTTAAAAATCCTCATTAGCCGCGATCTTACGGGTAACGATAGTTTCGCAAGTTCCACAACTGCATCTACAAAAAAGTTATTTGGAACATTCCTTATCCCTATCTGCAGCTCAAAAAAATGTTTACCTGGTGGTTCTTCGATAATTGTAATATCTTCTATATTTGCCCATTTTAGTGCTATTTTAAGTGATGCAGGTGTTCCTCTCAGTCTTTGAAATTTTACTCCTTCTACTATCGCCCTTCTTTTATTTTTTACCCAGCGCAATATCTCTTCTAAACCATATTCTTCTATTATCCATGGTAATGTTTCTTCTTTCAGGTTGAACTTAAACCCTCTGATACAGCTTGGATCAACCTTATAATCTATTGCATCAACCAGTGCTTGCTCTTGCTTTGTTGCGTTTGGCGGTAATAAACTTTTCATTTGTCTTTTCTTTCAAGTTGCTTTAACTTCCTTTATTTAGGTAGCTTATGAGTAAGCAAGAGATCATTGCAGAAAAATAAAGATGTTCTTAATATCGAAAACACTCTCCATAATATTTGACCATATTATCCATACTTTAAAAAATAAGTTACAACTTCTGGAAGAAAATCAATACTTTCGTCTCCCTAACATTGGATCCAGTAAACCTTAAACCACTTATTGCACGCAATCCCCTCACTGGCACAAAACAAAAAAAATACGTTTTAAATCCTATCTAACTTGACGTAGCCAAGCACTGCACACTCATTCCCCAGAACCACAACATCCTCTCTTGGCTCGATTAATTCTACGTTTTCTACACCCTCTACAAACAAATTTGCTATTATCCATGATCTTGTTACGTTCCATCCCAACCTTTTGCTTGCTTCAAACTTCTTAATAAATTGCTTCTTGATTTCTTCCTCTGATGTTATGTAATTCGTGCTGATTCTGCTGTGAATATCTATTTCCGTAATATTGCAACCAATTACTGTTACTGTATCTGTTAAAACCCTTATATCATCTCTAGTAACCTGCTTTTTTACAATTTCTAGTAGTTCTTCTGACACTATGCCAGTTGTGGATAATTGTGTTGATAAAATCGAGATCTGTACTTTCCCTGGTATAGGTGATTCTACTAGCGCATCCTTTACTCTTCTATCTGCCGAAAGTGCATTATAACGATAATATTCTTTGCTTCCTCCTGTTGACCAACCTGCTATTTTTGCTTTTACCCTCTTTCTAAATCTTTCATCCTCTTCTTCTTTTTCTCTCTCTACTCCATAAAACTCAGCCAAATTATCAAGATCTTCTCCTGTCGCAAATTTAAGTAAGTTACTCTTTACTGCTTCATTTATTCTTTCTCTAAGCAAAAGTTCTCGCCATGCTGCTACTTCTAATACCTTCATTGCTGGATCACTTTCCACCAATCCTGTAAAACTTGCATCTCGCTTTACTAACTCTTCCTTCATTCTCGAAAAGATTTCCTCAAAGCTCAGTGATTCAATAATATTTGGCTGCTGCATCTTTATACTACAACCCCATCGAAGCGAATCTTTCTTCCCATTGGCAGATACAATCCTTCTAGATCAAGCGTCACTTTTCCTTCTTTTACTCCTTCAACTTTTACTTTTTCTAACTTAAACCTCTTGTCCCATTTTTCCAAAGCTTCTCCTGTTGCTGCATATATCTCAAGTGTTAAATCTCTATTTATTGGCTTATCCACCAATTCAAATAATCTTGACCCATAATCTCTCCTCATTACTCTGCTATTAATAGGGGTAGTTAAAATATCTACGACAGATTGCTTTAAGTGCTCTATTCCTTCTAAAGCTTTTCCTGTTTTAGCATCCATACCCTTCATTTCTATTTTGCAAAAACGCTTTCACTGCCTTTTATTACTTTAAAACCACATGAAACTATATCTCCTACTCTTCCTATACTATAGCCATTTGCAAACACTATTTTTGATCCTTGAATCATTACTTTTCCTTCACTAAAACTGTCTCCTTGTCTACATATTGACTTACCGTTTACAAAAACATTATTACTTCCGATAATGCAGAAATGCGGTGTTACTTCTACACAATAATCTCCTACTCGTACAACCGATTTATTCATTTAATTAAGGTTTATTCTATCTGCTTTCAGTTTTATTTCGCTCTTCGTCATCTCTATGCTCGATTCCCCAGCTTTCAGTGTTATTTTGTCTACTACTTCAATCTCTAAATGATGCTTCTCTTTATCATATAACAATCTTGTTCCATCCTGAAACTTCACACTATTTATTTCTTTTTTATTCTCTGGTGCAGCATACTTCTGTTGATATATTCCAGCTAGTACTACTCCTAATGATAACTCTCCCAATGGTGACAATATTACTACCTGTTCATTTATGCTTGGTGGTAGCCAGCTTCTTTCCTCTCCTGCTCTAGAAGTTATCCATGGAAGAAAATCTGTTAAAAGTTCTCCTATCTTCACTCTTACTTTTGCTTTCTCATAATCTACTTCTTTTACAACTCCTATTCGTACAATGTTTGCTAACTTTCTTTGCAGCTCTGAAATAGCAAAATTACTCTCTAACATTTTCTTCTATTATAATCGTATGTGGCTTAATCTTATTTTCTGTCCATATCGATTTACCTAAATGAAGCTGATGACTCCAATCAACCATCCACACCAAATATGCATCTAATTCGGGTCTAAATCCATCAGGCTCTGCAGAGAGAAATTCAGCAGGAAAAATATTTTCCACGTTCCAAGTATTTTTATTTACTACTTTCGCAACCTCAGCAGCTAATGTTCTGACAATAATAGCTGCATTTTCTATTGTGCTATCAATCACAATTCGTGCTTCAAATCTTGCTTTCAGCGCTAATTCCTCTGTTCCAGGATCTTTTCCCGATTCTAAACTCACAAGCTCTACAAATAACGCTGGCGCTAATAATTTTTTTCTTATCGATGGATAAATTTCACATGTCTGTATTGCTGGTATTTCTCTCTTCAGCGTAGTGCAGATTGCGTTATGCAAATCTTTAAAATTCATACACTTTCTGTAATATAACTTAATTCACGTTCAAAAAATTTTGTAAATACTTTCTCAACCTCATAATTAACAAGATTTCCTATTATCCTTGAAGCCTCTGGTTCCAGCGGTAGTTTTACTTCCTTTATTGGCAATGATGCTCTTCCTTCACGTTTAAAAATACCGCTATTTCCTTTTGGCATAACTGCTGCAAATCCTCCTATAAACTCATGCTTTCCTACTTTCGATCCTCTTCTTGTTTTTTGTATTTTGCCAATTGCCGATGCTCTAATGTCATAGAGATTTGCTCTAATTAACACTTCTAATCTGCTAGTTTTCGCCTTAAAAATTCTTAATCTCTTTCTTATCAAACTTAATTTTACCTTCTTTTCCTCACTGATTTCCTTAGCTGCTTTTGCTTTTAACCATAGTGCTGTTCTATTTAGTGCTTTTATAGCTGCCAGTTTTACTTTCTGCTCTTTTCCGTCAATATTGGAGATTATTTCATTAATATTGTTACTAGTTTTAATATTAAACACTTTCTATTGCCTCAATTTTCCATATTTTACCTGAAGAATCTTTCAATGGTGGTTCAAAAATCTTGTAGAACCTTTTTTCAATCTTGATATAATCACCTATGCTAAAGGAAGTAACGTCCTGATCACGTATTTCTATAGAAGCAATTTGCTGAGTTAATGCTCCATCTGAACCTAGAGAGTACGTAGTCTCAGGACGTTTAATTAGCACTTTTATTCTACGAATGCCCTCCTTATTTTTATTACAATATATGGCTTCCACTCCTAGATGCTCAAAACAATCTTCCAATAATTTTCCTATATTCATCAACTAGAACTAATTTTTACCAAAACTGCCGGACGATGGCACATTGGCAGAGGATTTGACTGCGTATGTAAATCAGTTCCTCTATCAAATCTTCTTGGCTCTTGTTTTGCATAAAGTGGTTGTCCTAGTGTGTTTACCGTTTCATTAAAATCTGCTGGTGCAAAATATGTCGTAAATGTGCTTGCTGTTCCTACTGGAAAACAGTGCCCTGTATCTTTCTCAATAAATCTTCTCACGGTTCCTTCAGGGTCAGTTGCTTGCCCTCTATATTCCTCAAATGTTATACCACAAAACGTAAATCCTGACCTCATATCATTTCGAAGCGCTGCTCCTTCTTGCCATCTCTCGTATGCTTCTTTCACTTTAGTATGTGAAGTTAGTGCATCAAAAAACTCAGGGCTTACCAAGGCATGAATTCCGGTCATATATTCACCACTTAGATTATCTTCTATATGCCGGAGTACTTCCATACACTTACGCTTTACATCAGTTGTTGCAGTTCCTAGTGCAAAATTTACTACTTTTGGTGTGATTTCAAATTCGTTGTACAGATTTAATAATTCTGACCCATCAGCATCTAAAATTATTCCTTTTAGCGCTCCCATTCGCAAATGCTCTAATGTTATTGCATGTTTGTTTCTCATTAGCTGCAAATGATCAGTTATTACATCTGCCAGCGCTTTAAGTTCACTCTCTGATCCAAATGCTCTTATTCCTTGTACTTCCTCTGGTAATACTACATCATCGTGTGGAATATGTGGAATCGTAAATGTTCTTACTTTTCTTTTTCCTCTTTTTCCTACTGTTGCTGGCGCTCCGGGTAACTGAGTTGGTAGTAAACTTAATACTCCATTTTGCTCTTCTATGGTAATATGTCTAAATCTTACTGACCTACTTGGAAACAAACTTAAATTTTCAACTCGTCCATAATTTATCGGCAATATATTCATCGCATTTGTTAGTGCCGTCATGCTAAATGCTGTATTTGTAAATGGATTTTGCATTTTTTATTTTCCCCTTTTGTGTTTTTAATAGTTTTTTTAAGCTCCCTTGCGGATAATGATCCCTCGTCCTTCAAGTTGCTTTATTGCTTCAGCTTTCTGTTCTTCAGTGATATTTGCTGGCCACACAACTGCATGATCTGCTAGTATTGCACCACGAGTAATAATTACTGCTTTGGCATTTTCTGTCGCATTTACATCACTTACTATTGCACCTATTGCTGTTTGTGTGCCGTCTGTTCCAGTGGGATTAAGGACTCTAATAAAACCATCTTCCGTCTTTTTGGCAACTACTGCACCAAGCTTAAGATTTTGACCTTTAGCTACTGTTATTTGATCTCTTGAATATAGACTTGATGCCTCATACTTTAATAAGTCACCTAGATTATTTTGTTCAGTTATACATGTCATATTTTCTTTTCTCCTTTTTTTCCCTTTAGTTTACCGCCATGTTTGTAGTTGTTGTACCCGACGGTTATAAAAAAACTTAAATACTTGATTGTGCTCTAGCTTTAGCTACTTGCATCATCAACTCCTCTCCTGAATTCTGTGGTATTGCACTCATTATCTCTGTCTTCTTCGTTCTCTCTGCAAGTAATTCCATTAAAACTTCCCTGGCTTGCTCAACACTTACGCCTTGCTCAATAAATTCTCCTATCTTTTCTGGCATCTTTGATATATTACATAATCTTATTATCTCTAAAATTTCTCTACGACAGTTTTCGTAGCCTTCATCAGTTAACTCATTAGTTGTCATACTAACACTCCTACTTTTATGATTATTGATAAATTCAAAAAATGTTGTAACTCCATCTGCAAGACCTATTTCTACTGCTTTCTCGCCAAAATATAGACCTGCTTCTGTTGATCGAATCTTTTCAATTGAAAGACCTCTGTTTCTTGCTATTAGCTGCAAAAACATTTCATATAGTCTTCCTACTTCTTTTTGTAAGCTTTCTAAACTTTCAGACGTCATTGGCTCATGCGGATTTAAATCATTCTTCCGACTACCAGCAAATATTGTGGTATATTTTATTCCCTGTTTTTCGTCAAATCCACTTTGATCTATATGACTTGCTATTACTCCTATACTCCCAATTCCTGAAGTGCGGGTGAGAAAAATCTTTTCAGCGCTAGAGGCTATAGCGTACGCAGCAGAATATGCATCATCATTTGCTATTGCAATAATTCTCTTTTTTGCTCTTGATTCATAAATAAAATCAGCTAGGTCAAAGACACCGTTTACTTCCCCTCCTGGACTGTCTATGTCAAGTAGAATCGTCTCTATGCTTTTATCTTCTAAAGCACTCTCTATCTCTTCATGAATATTTTCATACGAAGTCATGTCTAAAATATGATCAAAAGCTTCTGTTTTTTTTGTCAAAACTCCATAAATACGTATTATTGCTATTCCTTTTGGATTTATATGAAAATGCTTTAAATTCTTAAAGATAGGTTGTTTGCTGTTATATAATGATAGTAGTTCAAAACTTCTTCTCTCTACCATTATTGGTTTATTTATCCACATCACCTTCCTCCCCTTATTGTATTTTATGGCACATTAACGTCACAATCGAAACAAAGTCCAAAAGAATTAGCTCGCTTTTGATCTTCTGCTATTTCTTGGTCAATTTCTTCTACATCATAACCCATTTCTGATACTACTTCCGATCGACTCTTAAATCCATTCCTTACTGCCATTTGCTGTGCTTGCTGGTCTTTTAAAGGATCAACCCAATCAAACCCTTGTGGTATCCATTTTACTTCTTTCAATGACTCACTTGTTAAATCTTTAGCTATAGAAAGTTTTCCAGATACTAACGCTAATTCTAGCCATCTATTCCATACTGGTCTGCAAAATTGAAATACCATAATGTTGTGTTGCAGCATAGCACATCTACGACGAAACTCTATTAATCCAGCTCTGATTGATGAATAATTAACGCCTGTTAAATCTCCTGTTAGCTGCTCATATGTTATCCCTGTACCAATCGCTATTGCCCTCAGTTGCTGTCTCATGAATGCTTCATAACTTCCTCCAACATCAGACGGCTCTGAAAATTTTATATCTTCTCCTGGGTCTAAAAGTTGCATTGTTCCAGGTTCTAGGCCAGATAATGCTACTCCTTGCTCATTACTTTCACCTTCTCCTAAAATATTTGCTTCTGGATCGAGTCTCGTAATAAATCCAGCAAACATTGCTGCAGTTTTCTTTCTCACCAGCTCTGCATCATCATATTGATCAAGCTCATAAAGCTTCAGCAGTATATTAGAAAGCCAAGGCTCCCCTCTAACTTGCCCAGGTCTTAGTGGTCTGTAAATATGTAAAACATCATTTGCTGGCACTCTCACTGATTCTCCAAACATACTTTCACCAGGGTGTTCTTTAAATAGGTAGTATGCTTCTCTTTGCCCAAGCCTGTTAAACTCAATCCCGTTTCTTATTACATTACCATTTCCTAAAGTTTGATTTGTTTTATTATCTAAATGTTCAGACTCAAGTACTTGCAGTTGTAATGGTACAGAAAATCTATCTTCCAGCTTTCTCGTTCTTAAACGTACAAAACATTCTCCTCCCTCTATCATACTTCTGCATACTAGAGCTTGTAATCCATAAAAATCACTTACTCCGCTACTGTCTGCTTCATCTGTCCATTTTAGCCATAATTCTTGCACCTTCTTTCGAAATTCTCCATCCCTTGCTTTTGATTGTGGTTTTATTCCTGTTCCAATCGAGTTACTTACTATTGTATCAATGATATTTGCTGCATATGGGTTTTTTCTCACCATATCACGTGATCTACTACGTAAAGTTTCAAGGTTTTGAGACAGCAAATTGTTTATACTTCCTAACTCTGGTTGAAAGTGAAAAAATCTTCTTCCTGAGCCTGCTGCATCCCACGCTGAGCTTTTTATCTTTTGTTTGTTAAATAATTGCTTGAAGGTTTTTAGCAGCATTTATAAAATTCCTTTACTCGTTGAAAAAACAATTTTCCTCTTTGGCCTCATGCCTGCAACTTTTAACCCCGCTTTTATTCGTTGCCTGAGCTCCAATAAATCCTTTATTTGAACTTCCCCGTACCGCACAACATGGTCACCATATGCAATTGAGACAACTCTTTCTCCGCTTTGCAGTTTTTGAATTGCTTTCTCAACTTGAGTTAAATATCCTTCACTGTACATTTTGATTACCAAGCCACTTACTCTGTCTTACTTTTTTAGGCTTTTTGCTTTCCATTTTTCCACTCAAACTATTCCATTTACTCTCTGGCCAACGATCCATTCCAAGCGCAATAGATGCTGCTCTCGCATAAATTCGGCAATCCAGTACTTCATTTCTTTCTCTTACCTTTTGCCATTCTTGTTTGGTGTATCCTTTTACCACTTTGCTGACTAATTGCTCTGCCGTTAGCTGCTTAAAATATTCAGGTGCATACTCCGGAAAATGACAATATCCTGGCGGTGTTTCTTCACCATCTTTTAAAATATTAAGTAATTGAAAAAGCTCTGACTTTAATATCGATACTCCTACTGGCCAGAGCTTTATTCCTCTTTTTAGCTTTTGACCACCAACTGTTATATCTACTCTACTTGGGCTGCTCAGTGGCACTAGAGCTTTATTTACACCTTTGACTGCCATTACTCTTCCAGAGCCCTGATGACCTCTTACCCAGTTGTATACTTCCTGCGTTGCATACCCTGCATCAACCGCCATCATACTTATCATGTATTCAAGACCATTTTCACCGATAAAATGATGATTGAGGAGCTCCGAAAGTTTTCCCCATACTTCTCCTCCTCCAGTATCACCTTCAAATACCTGGTAGTCTATTGACCAACTTTCACGACTTTTTCCCCATGCTACAACTTCCACCTCTAGACGATCTTTTTGGACATCTACTCCTGCTGTCAAAACCACTTCACCTTTTGGTACTGTGCCTACGGGAAAAAATTCTCTTCTGTTGAATAATTGCTTCCAGTCTGGTACTTCTCCCTTATCTACCCAGGTTTCTCCAAGCGTTGTATTTATCCATACTTTTAGTAATTGTTCACTTTCTTTTGCATGGAGAAAATCCTCCACTGCTTGAGTCCAGCTATACCAGCCTACTGGACTATAAAGACTTGAAAGATGAAATCCTTTTTTCTCACCTTTCATTGGATTTGTAGCTCTCCATTCTCCACGTTCAAGCATCTCTGTCTTTTGATGATTTTCTATCTTTTCACCACATTCTATACATATATAGTGTGCTGTACTTGGATTTTTATCTTCCCATTTTATTTGTGACCATTTTAGAACTTGATAGTAATTACAATACGGACAGGGAACAAAAAAATATCTCTTATCTGTTGCTTCAAATTCTTTCTCAATTCTGCTTATTCCATGAATCGTTGGTGTTGATACTAAAAAAATCTTTCGCCGTGCAAATGTATTAGTACGGGCTATGCTGAGTAAAACTGGATCTCCTTCACCTCCCGAATCTCCTGGATAGGCATCTATCTCATCAAGAAAGAGATATTTTACTGGCATGGACCTGAGACCTACACTGCTATTTGCTCCGGTTATTACTACTATTCCACCTGGAAATTCCTTACTTTGTACAGTATTGCCTGAATCTCTTGATCTTGGGTCTTTTACTTTACTTTTTAAACATGGTGTACTTTCAATCAGTGGCGCAAATCTTCCTTTTGACCAACGCTTTCCCATTTCAACTGTAGGCTGTACTACCAACATTGGACCAGGAGTCTGATCTATGATGTAGCCTATCCAATTGTTACCAGCTTCTGTTCCTCCAATCTGCGCTCCTTTCATGAATACTACTTTTTCTGCAGGTGAAGATGGTGATAGTGAATCCATTATTTCTTTTAAATAAGGAGTTCTTTCTGTTCTCCATTTACCTGGCTCTGATGCTGCAGTTGCTGCTAAAACTCGATACTCATTCGCCCACTCTGATACTTTAAGCTGGGGATCTGGTCTTAAACCTTCAGAAAAAGCTCTAGCGTATATCATTGTCTGCATCTACTCATAATTGGTTCTATCTCGACATCATTAACAATAGAACTACACTCCTCCATCTCCATAAGCATCTTTTTCTGAAATTCGTTTTCTATATATCTTTTGCTCATCTCACTTATCATTATTGCTATAACAAGAGCAAATATCCCTGTTATTGTTGCAAAAATGATTGCACTGCTTATTGTTGCTGCTGTTAAACCTATATATGCTGCCATTACTACTGCGCTAACTGTAATACAGATGCAGATAATATTATTATGTTTTTTCATCCTTTTATCTGCTATTTCTCTCTGTGCTATATATTTATTATGAAGGGTTGGAAAATTAACAACGGTATCTCTGCAGAGCAATGACCCATTTTTTTCAGTAAATAAAACTTTAAGTAACTCCAAATTATTTGATTTGATTGCTAAGTGCAAAACAGGTGTATAATTTGCTCCTTTTTTCAGTAGTAATTTTACTACATGTAAATGTCCTTTTTCTGCAGCAAGGTAAATCGGTGATAGACCTTTATTATTTACAATATCAATATCGATTTCTTCTTTTAAGATAGACTCTACAAGCTCAATTTCTCCCATTTGTGCAGCTAAATGGAGTAGACTATTCTTTTCAGAACCGTATTTATTACTCATCAAAGCCTTCTTTATCTCAGGTTTAGCGTAATCAAATGGTGTCTTACCATTATCATCCCTGATTAAAGGATCTATATCCTCTCGAGTTAGTAAAACCTCTATTGTTTTAAGTCTTTCAGCGTAATGTAGTGGCGTTTTATTTTCGTAGTCTTGCAAATTTACTTGAGCATTAGGCTCCTTTATTAAGCATCTGAGGATATCAAGACATAAATCTCTTTCATCATAATTAGTATTACTTACGGCTATATGAACAGGTGACAATTTCATTGAGTTTTGTCCCATGCGCGCGCTATTTACATCTGCTCCTAGCTTTAGCAGTAACTTTACTATTTCCAACTTTTTGTTATTAACTGCATAGTGCATTGGTGTCTGATTTCGTGCATCAAAGACATCTATTTCAGCGTTTCCTTCTTCCACTAAAATTTTGACAACATTCTCATGTCCTATGCCTGCTGCTAGATGTAATGGCGTATGATGCAAAGCATTTCGTACATTAACGTCAACACCTTTTCCTATCAAATATCTAACTGCATTAACTTCACCTATCATTGCAGCTAAATGAAGTAAGTTATCTTGTTCTGATCCGTATTTGTTATTAATTAGCGCTTGTAATATTTCTGCTTTTTTACCTTCTTTGGCATAATCTAAGGAGGTTTTGCCTTCATTGTCCTCAACAAAAGGATTGATATTCTTTTTTGTGAGTAGCAGATCTACCATGCTTAATTCATCAAATTCTATAGCACAATGTAGTGGTGTCTTTCCATTTAATCCTCTAACATTAACATCTAATCCAGGTTGATTGATGAGACACTTTATTAACTCTAAACTTAAGTTATTAGCCATTTTATATTTGAAATTTAGTATTAGATAATTCTTGTAATGAGTTTGTAATCTCTTCAGTGAGCGTCTTATGAATCTTTTCAGTGTCACTCAGTGATGCAAGCAGTGCTGAAACTCTATTTGGAATATTAAGCAAATTATTACGGACAACTCTTGCTACGTTAAATGCTTCATTTCTTACTTCCTCTACTGCTATAAGTTCTCCTATCTCAGCCTTAGCTTTCGCCTCAAGCAGTTTACCACGTTCCATCTCATTTTTTATTCGCGTTTTTAGCAACATTGTAGAAAGGTTATTTGTATTTTCGTTTTCTGGATTTTTCCTCCTAAGTGGCTGACTTGGATCTCTTATTGCTGCCACCGCTTCATTTGCTTGTTCTCTACTGATCAAACCATCCTCCAACTCAACTATTCCTTTCTTTACTAAATAACAGACATATTGCTTTGATACTCCTATCTCTCTTGCCCATTCCGTTTGTGTGATCTTTTCCACTTTTTTTGCTTCTTTTTTACAAATTTTCTTCTTGAATTTCTGCAAAAGTTTTACCAGTACCGGCTAAAATGGCATCTCTTCCGGTATATATTTGCCAACGTTTTATGGTTACATCTACAAATTTTGAATCCAGCTCTATTGTTCTGCAAATTCTTCCTGTTCTCTCACATGCAATCAGTGTGCTGCCAGAACCGCTAAATGGATCAAGTACAGTATCCCCAGGTCTGCTGCTATTAACTATTGCTTTCTCCATTAGCTCTACTGGCTTCATTGTTGGATGCAGTGAGTTATGTGTTGGCTTATCATAAAACCATAGATCACTTTGATTTCTACCTCCATGCCACTCACGTTTATTGCCGCTTTTCCATCCATAGAGCATTGCTTCGTATTGTCTTTGATAATCGGACCTTCCTAGCGTAAAGTGATTCTTTGCCCAAATGATAAATGTTGACCATTTCCCTCCTGCTTCCTCAAATGCTTTTTGCAACGTTGAAAACTCTGATGATGATATGCAAATGTAAATTGCTCCCTTCGTATATGCTAAAATATTGGAACAGATATCGTAGAGAAAAAGTTCGTACTTTTCACCTTGATTATCGTTTAATATCTTTTTGTCTTGACTGCTACCATAGTTAACGTTATATGGAGGATCACAAACAGTAATGTCTGCCATTTTATCATCTAACAGCACTTTATATGATTCAACTACAGAGCTATCACCACAATAGATTCGATGATCACCTAAAATCCAAAGATCACCTGGCTTTGTTATTTCTACCTTTTTGTCATCAACAACTAAGTCAGAAAGATCTTCTTCTTCACCATCTAAATCATCAAGAAAGTTTTGAACTTTTTCTAGCTCAAATCCAGTCATTTTAAGATCAAACTGCAAATCTTCTAATTCTTGAATTTCCACTCTCAAAAGATCATCGTCCCACTTTGCCCAATTAGCTGATTGATTTGCCAGTAACCGAAAAGCTTTAGTTTGTGGTTCATTTAAATTATCACTTAAAACCACTGGAATACTTTCCATACCAAGTTTTCTTGCTGCTTTAAGTCTTAAATGACCATCAACCACAGTACCATCACTTTTTGCAACTATTGGAATACGAAAGCCAAATTCCCTGATTGAAGCACACATTCTATTTACTACGTCATCATTTTTACGAGGATTACGCTCATATTCAACTAGGTTTCGAGTAGGATAGTAGTGGATTGCTAAATTCATATAATTGCTATACTAATTAAAAAGTTAATATTCAAAATATGTCTGACGCTAAAGAAGGCCTGGGGCCAGCACCACCAAACCCGCCAGTATGGCCGAAAGGACCCACTTTTACGGTATTTTTAATGTGTTAAAATCTTTACTAAGATTCATAACGTAGAACATTAATGCCAAAGCATCTGCTTGATTATCATCTCTAGGTGAAAAACCTTTTTCACGTATCGCTTCAATAACTTCACTCTTACTTGCATTACCTTTGCCTGCTATAAAGCGTTTTATAGTTTTAACATTAACACCTTGGTAGGGAATATTGTTCTCTTCACACCAAGCAGATAGAACGGCAAGAAAACCACCGTAGCAATGCGCTGCATCAGTTCCTAGATGTCTTCTCACTTCTTCAAAATACACTGCAGTGAACTCATATTTCAAAGAATTAAGCCAATTACGAAAATTTAAGAAGTGCATGCCACCTCCACTGAAACGACTACCATGAAAACTTTTGCTTCCACTTTCAATTACTCCATCTGTTAGAATTGCCCAGCCAGTTTGTTTGCCGAGATCTAATGTTAAAACGGACATTTATATTCAGAGTTTGTTTCGCTAGAGTGTAAAATACCCATATAATATATATTCAGGATTTGAAAAATTTTTGTCCAAAAAATCTTCTTCTTAAGCAAACTTTTTAGAAAAAACTTGGTTAAAAATCAGTAAACAGCCATTGCATAATTATTGGTCAAGACTTTCAAATTTCTATCTTAACTATTTAAATAGTCTATTATGTTATTATGGTGTGGTTAGTTTCTTATGAACATTTATCCAAATCGTAAATTTTGGGAAGATGATTTAGAAGTCCCTGTTAACCATTTGCTTGATCGTTTTCACAATACAAAAATACGTCAGTCTTGGATAGATTCACTTTCTGGTAAGCAATTAAATATTATTTTTCAAAACTCCTTTAAAGATAAATTAAATGCTCAACTCTTTGATGATGAAAGTTACGATAATACATCTGTACAATACAAACGTAAAGTGATTGCTAATTATTCCGATTCTCTCGTTACTTACTACTTGATTACCTGTTTTGACCGTGCAAAACTAGAGGTTACTGTCAGTGAAATTGCAAGATCTGCATTAACTACGGAACTCATGAAATCCTACCTTGTAAAAAATAATAATAAATATGATAAGAAGTCTTTGCTGTTTCTACTGTTTCATGCAGATTACAATCTTTTAAAGTCTGTCTATCACTTTGAAAAAATACAAAGAAAGAGTTTCATGTCTTTTGCCTTACAAAAAATACCAAGACGACCAAGTACTCCATTTAAAGACTTTATCTCAGAGGAAATCATACAACAAATACTGAAAGAAGATAACATTAAGAAAAATGACAGTTTCGAGAATCAATTACAAGGTTTCTTCTATCATCAGAATCGTTTATATGTGTTAATACGCAAAGCTAGCGATATAGATTTGTTGTTAAATTCAAACAAAGTTATTCATGGCCATAAGGCAGAGTGGATGATTTTGGATTTTCTACTAAATGGCACTCAGGTAGATCTTGGTGCTAGAAATATTGATCAAGCTATAGAAATAGCAAATAGCATTGCAAGTTGTTACTTTGGCTGCGAATGTATTTTTGTAGATGTGCAGGATAAAAACTTCGCGGAACAGGTACATAAATTTATAGAAACTTGTATTAATGAATCTGATTCAAATATTCGTGTTTTTGAGTTAAAGTTTCAGTCAAATCGTTTCAATTACAGCTATACTAATATCACTTTGACTGTTGCTCCATATGATCCTATTGCACCGGAATTGCATGTTTTAAAGCCATTTGTAGGAAACATAGTGCCATTTATAGAGTCGATTAAAGTAATATTTCAAGGCAAAAAGATAGGCTTATTTTTCAAGCGAAGTGATGAGTATATAGCAATTTACTACTCTGAACATCCTCTGAATAAAAGGGAAAGAGAGGATTTTAAAGCATACATAAAACAATTTTATGGTCTTACAATCTTGCCAAGAGCAAATCTCTGATCTTCTTAATTCTGGCAGCTCTTGGGTTAATCCAAATCAAAATTATATCAAAGCAGCAAGGTATTTGTCAGATCTTGAATTAATTCAGATGCAAGAGAGGTCTTACATTATCTGCTCTCGTAGACAAGATAAATTAGATTGGCCAAATATAGTTGATCCATACTGTAACAATGAGATTTTCATTGATGAGGACTTTAACGAAGCATGCGATAATATAATTTGTGAAAATTGCAACCGTGATATTTTACCTAATACCTACAAGAAGCAAAGATTTCACCGCTTATCTGCATATTTAAACCCAGAGAAATTTATGAATTGGTTTGAAGGTCAGCTAAGTGATACAAATTTTATGTGGCAAAAAGTGGAAAGTGGAGTTTATCATGTTGGTGGACAAGGTAAGATTGTAAGTTTAATCATACTTGATTTTTGCACCAATCCAACATTCTTAACGATAGATAAGCTTAAAGCTAATCCAACTGTATTAATAATACTGAGAAAAAATCCATCAAACATACCTCTTGATTTGCCCACAGTAAAAATGGTTGACCTTTTCTTTCAGCATAAGACTTTAATTGAAGTATTCCAAGAAGCAGCACAAAGAGGAGTACTAGAGTTTATACCAAATACTTCAATGCAAATCTTACATACTGCACTTAATCTAATTGAACCTCCTAAAGAGAAGGAATTACTAAAGTTGCAATTGATAGAGGGCTCACTTTACGTAAACAATATAGAGATTCTAAATAAGAAAGCTGTAGCATGTATGAAGGTTTTTCGCATATTATTTGAACAGTTTTTGCATGATTGTAAAAAAGAATTACCTCCTGAAAAACACATGTTGCTTAGCATAACTGAAATAGAAAAACGCCTAAATCTCGATCCAGAAGCAGATCCAGAACATTACATTAGAAAACCAATAAACACAATTCAAAGAACAATAAAAACCACCTTAGCTAAAAAGTTAGGACTAAACATCGAACGTAATGATGTGATTCAAACAGTTGGTTGGCCTGGATCATCGCGTAGAGATTATGGTTACCGTATTAACCCTTTTACTGTGGTAGTTCGTTAACTGTGTTGACGAGAAGTAAAAGTAGTATATTTTACCCTAAAGTCACATCTAGCTTTAAAATACAGTTTTTGTCTTATTTAAAAAAATATAAATTCTCAATTATGTAACTTACCAAAAGCCTAAATTTCTTTTGCTTTCTTCAATCTTTTCTACTCTGTTCGTTTGCCGACTTTTGTGTTTGAAGCACATCTACACTCAATGACCCTATACTAATATATACCGGATTTCTTACTACTTTTTCCGGGATTTTCTCAAAAAAAGTTAAAATAATTTTAAGACAGCTAAGAAATTAAAAAGAGCATTATGTCTTTTACAACAGAAATCTTCGCTATTTGAGTCCTTTCCATTTTGGAAACAACTTTTTACTTGAGCTGAAAAGAGATTACATGAGTTTTTGGTAAAAACATACAAAACCTATCTAAATCATCAATAACGCTATAATAGCCCTCTAAAGACGTTTTAAAGAATGGTATTGTAGTAGAGAGATTATTTTGGCTCCATTCCCTTCTTGTAAAGCTAAAGATACTAATGTTAGCAAACTCTATAAACTTAAGAATAACTGTAGAAACTATTATTTTTTAAAGTCAGAAAAAACATCACTTACAATTCAACAATTCTCCAAAATCAATTATGTTTGAAAAGTAATCACTATCTATAACATCATCACTTACATCATTGACGTGGATAAGGACTGGACGACATGAAAAGCCTTTTGGACGATTTAGTGTATCTATTTTCTTTTGTACCTCTTGTATTATTGAATAACCAATTTTATTTTTTGAAAATTTGATTTCGCAAATGTAGAGAGTGTTAAACTTCGTTTGAATCATATAATCAATTTGACAACCTGCACTATTACGCGTTCTTTTCTGAAAAAATGGATTCTCGCTTATTATTCCATCAATTCCTAAGATATTATGTATACTCTTTCTATTGTTCAGCACCAAATTTTCAAATTGAAGCCCAATAATTGTATACCACTCTGGTAAGAACCCTATAGAATAGGTGTCACGACTAATTTTTCCTAGATCTTTTTCGATATATTTTAGATAAAACCTTAAATAATTATCTTGAAGTCTGTATCTCCTGAGTCGTGAATCAGTACCAGTTTTTATACTCCAAGTATGATCTTTTGCAATAAAACCAGCAAGCTCAAGCTCATGTAGATACTCAGAAATGCGTCCATGTCTTACGATATTTAAAGTAGCACAAATTTCTTCTTGTTCTTTAGCTCCAGTAGAAAGAGCTCTGACTATTTGCTTATAAAAAGCCGTTTTTCGCATGAATAAATCTGAGAATATTTGATTAAATTCTTCAACTAAAAACCCACCTTTTGTAAAACAAAGCCTTTTAATATTTTCTTCAGCGCTATGTTTAAAATTTACCTCCTCTAAATACTTTGGAATTCCGCCAGTTACTGCAAGCACCTTAAATTTTTCATATGCTGAAATATTTTTCGGCCAAAATTCATTGCAATCAGAAAGTGATAATTCTCCGAGTGTTAAAGTTAACGATATTCTCCCTACGAAACCAGTGCTGCTAAGTATATTTTTCTCGATCCAGGATGAAGCTGATCCACAAACAACAAAAATTAGCTTGTTATTATTTTTTAGCTGCGTATCCCAAAAATTTTTTATTTTGCCTAAAAAGGTTGGATCTTTTGAGCCCATCCAAGAAATTTCATCAAACAGCAATAATGTTTTTCCTGATAGTAGACGTTCACCAACTGCCCATAGTAAATCGCTCCAGTCATCATACCTAGCAAAAGATGTATTAAATTGTCTAGCAACTTGTCTAGAAAATTCATTAAGTTGGTAGGACATTGTAGTATGCTTTTCTGGTGGCAAACCTATAAAGGAGTAATATTGTTCAAAATACTTACCAAACTCTTGAATTAAACGACTTTTTCCTATACGACGCCTTCCTTTGACTACTACAAAAGATGCAGTATTTTTTTCTGTAAGCTCCAGTAGTTGTTTTAACTCAGTTTGCCTACCAATAAATGATGGAGACATAAAATACGAAATATAAATCTTTGTCTCCGTTATACTAGATAAAATTGGAGACGTAAACAAATAAATTTAGATCTTTGTCTCCATTTTAAGGGGCAATCAAGTTTTACGAGCTTCTGTTTCTTCTTCTATGGCAGTAACTTCAAACTTTTTTCCTTGAGCTACCTCTACAATTTGCTAATTTCATTACTGAGAGTTTTGCAATTAATTGCTCAGAGGTTTGCGATAAAAGTTGTTGTATTCCCATAATAGTCTCCATAACCCCTTATACTCACCATAAGTTGTTCAATCTTTTTTGAAAAATTTTCTTTGCAAAGTGTAAAAAATGTGTTAAACTTACCAGTAAGTTTACTAAAGATGCCTTTTATTTGCGTTTTAGAGGGCATTATAAGCGTTCTTTAGTGTGGCTAGTAAGTTTATACCCTAAAGTTACAGATAGCTTTAAAATGCAGCTTTTGCCTCATCTAAAAAAATTAAGAATATAAAGCTGTTTATTTTGCTTTCTTCAATCTTTTCTACCTCAAGTCTTCATCGCGCTTGCATAAAAGCCTTATTAAAGCAACTAGACCCAGCTCACTTGAAAGTTATTGAGTATTCCGGAAAATCCGGAGATCTGAATTCTTAGTTCAGCTATTAAACTCAGTAGACCAGCGTTATGCGTTTGTTAAAAAAAAGATGAGGGTTAGAGCCTCTGTTAAACTTATGGTAGAAGTAAAGCTGTTGCAAAAATAACGTTTCAAAAAGTCTACTAACCATTTGTTCTTTAGGTTCAAAAAATTTTCTTTGCAATCAACAAAAAGCATGATAAACTAGTTGTAGGGTTTTTTCTAATAAATAAAAGTTTGGGGTATTAAGATGCCTCGTAATCGAGTTTTAAGCTACCCTACATGAGTAACTTAGGTCTTGGTGGTATAATTGTACCCTGAAGTCATAGAATCTTTTTAAAACGCTATTATGGATCATTTGTTTTTCACTGCCTTTACTTTATATTTTTATTATAGGTTGCAACTCCATAGAAAAAGCAAAATTATGAAAGGACATCAAAAAACGTTGAGTTCTTCTCTTAACTGATATATACTATGTACTATAGCATAGTATATATTTATATATATAGATTTTTGCCATCTTGCCAACTTCCCTAAACCCGCTATAGAAGAGGACTTTACCCATGCTATCTAGTTGGCAACTTTTTGCCATCTTGCCATCTTACTATTTCTTTAAACTATTGATTTTCTTATATTTTTATCAATTTTAAGTTGGTAGAATGGCAGATTCTTCAGTTTGCCAACTTGCCATCTTGCCAACTTACTATACTATTTTGCCATCTTGTTTTGTAGAATTATGTATCACCCAAACGTCTGGATTTTCAACTGGTAAGGTTACTCCGTTATTTGGTGAAAGATAATAATCTGGCTTTACCAGCACATGTTGATTTTCAGAAATTTTTAACTCCATGTCTTTAACACATAAATAGCCGTACTTTGATTTAGTGCTTGATACTTTATATCCAAGAGCTTCCTTAAAGAACTTTATGTGGCCAAGAGCTGCAAGATGGCTAATCCTTTCACGGATGCTACGTTCACTTCCAAGGCCTAGCTTTCCCTCAAAATACCTAGCAAAGTGTGCCACGGTGTAAGTTTCGCCTTTATATGCTTCATTAGCAATTAACTCTAAAATTATATCACATCTTCTTAGACGTTCTAAATCCAATTTAGTATTATAGCTAGACCTTACTATTCTTTCTGAATTTAATGTATCATCAGATTGTACAAACGCACCGTTATGCCAATAAAATGAAATCTTTTCTTCGTTAGATGCAGAATAATTTGACTTCTTACGGCAAAGTACTCGTTCATTACCAGAAGCATCAGCTTTATCTGGCTTTGACAAGTACCAACGAGATCTTACTGTATTATTCCACGCAGTTGAACCACCTGTACCTGTTTTACGTATTATTCCTGAATCAGAAGGATGAGCACATAATAATACAGCTCCTTTTATTACTTTCACTATTTTTCCACAACAACTTTGAATAAATTGTCTCACATGAGAGCGATTGTTTTCATTGCCACCAAATAAGTCTGCTGCTGTATCTAAAACTACTAGCTTTGGTTGAAACAATTTAATATCTTCAAGTAATTCTTCAAAGCAATGAGTTAATTTACCTATATCTTTGTTATCAAATACCATGAGTAGATTATCTTTCCACACTCTCGATAAAAAGCCAATATTATCATGAAAGTCACAGGATTCCATATCTAACTGATATAATCTATTTATAGCACACTGTCTTCGCCACAGCTCTTCTGTATCATCTTCACAAAATACACCATATGTCTTCATCTGCTCAATTTCCATTCCCAACCAAGATTTACCTGTGCTCGCTGCTGTCATTAGTTGTTGAGCAAGTAGAGACTTTCCCATACCACCATCACCGTAGAGAGCCGTAACACTTCCAATAGGAAGCCAATCTTTAACAATCCATTCTCTTTCTGGAGCAATATTAGCCCAAGCTCTGGTATCTATTCTCAACGATTTTTTTGAAGGAGCCTTTTTTGTACTAAGGATGAACTCTTCAACATTTACACCTTCTTTCACGCAATCAGCAGCGTCCCAACCCTTTGGTTTATCTTTAGGTATTTCCAAAATGCAAAGTTCTTCAACTCCAAGATAAGTAAGTTTCATAGCAGATTTTTCAGCATATCGTTTACCTGCTTCATCATTATCTGGCCATATAATAATGTGTTTACCTTTTAGCGGAGTCCAATCTGTTTTTTCAATAGGTGCATTTGCTCCTGACATTGCTGTTGTTGCAATTATTCCTTTCTCTATCAGCGCTTCTGCACATTTTTCTCCCTCAACCAGAACAACTTTATCGGACTTTAAAATACCTGGAATATTATATAGTGGCCTTATCTCTGGTACACTAAAGGTGGATTTTTTTATATCAAAAGGAAGATATCGCTTTCCATTATTATCATCATAACGATAGACTCTAACAATAGCTTGGCCGTTTTCATCGTAATAATCCCAATATGCAGTTGGATTACTTGAAGTTTTGAAATGACCAAGCCACTGAGCTATAGAAGTCATTACTTCAGGAAACTCTATTCTCGTACTTTTTCTATGTACTCCTGCCCAAAGATCAATGATATCACCACCTTCTCCTGTTGCAAAATCATGCCATAGGCCAGCTTCACTGCCACTTAATTCTACTACTAGACTCTTGCCTTTATCACCTTGTATATTGCCTACATAAAACTTATCACCACAAAAAATCCCTCTTGGCAATAGATAAGAAAGGCATGATCTGATATTTAACAGAAGCTGAGCTTTAAGTTGTTCTTTTTCTACTAACGGTGCATTTTTTCGTGGAGCTGCAGTATTAAAATCACAATAGATACCCATAAAATCTCCAATATATTTAAAGTTTAGAAATTTGGTTAAGCTGTAGCTATCCAGCGTCCGTTAACCATATTTATGAATTTTGTTGGTATTGGTTTGCCGTTTTTAAGTTCGTACATCAATTGCAGAGTATTCCTTTCTGGCCTAAATATCATTACTCCAGATGTATATAAACTTCTTAAAACATTAGCACCACTCAATGCTTGAAATGGATTCTTTTTTAACGTGGTTGTTGACACTTTTTTGGTGTAATGTGTAACTATTACTCCAGCAGCAGGATTAGTTATAGAGCGTAGTTCATCAATACTATTTTGCAGAAAAGAGATCATACTCCTATAATCAAAAACAGAGTCTATTACTATAAGATCAACTGTTTTTACATCGAGATTTTCCGACATAATTTCCTTTATTTTTTCCACATTCAAAGTTAACTGTACTTTTTTAGTAATAACTAAGTTTTCTGTCCCTGCATCAAGGGTTTTCTTGCTAATTCTTAGCTTCTGTAAGCGCTCTCTTATGTAATCATATTCCATTTCATTCTGTAGATAGAATATCTTAAGTGGCTTTGCAGGCTTCATACCAAGAAATGATACTCCAGCAGCTAAATGTACTAACATGGAAAGTAGAAAATTACTTTTTCCGATTTTGGGAGTTCCACCTATAACCAAAAGACCGCCTGGAGTTAAAATTCTTGGGCCTATTATATCTTTTGGCATTGGTGATTTATCATTTAAGTAATGCCTTGCTGAAAACGATGTAATTTTATGTTCTGTTGTGTTTTCTTTAGTATTTAACCACTTCTTAGCGGAATTTATATCACCTTCAACTAAAGTCCAAAGATCGATAATATCACCACTGATTCCTTTAGTAAAATTACGCCAGTTTCCAGCTTCTTTACCTACTATTTTAACTGTAATCGTATTCTCATCAAAATTGCCAACATAAGTCCTCTCTCGATAAAAACTACCATTTGGAATTAGGTAAGGTACACACTTCTTAATATTATCAATCAATAATCCTTTTATTTCCTTTCTCTGCATAAAACCCCCATACATACTTTTCATACGTTTAGAGCTAAGATTAGCTAGCTCACAAACAGTTTCAAAAGACTCTGAATCAAACCATTTTATTGCTTCTTTCTTTAGCTCTAGATTTTTTCCTGCTGCATCTTTGATAGCTGTCTCAATTACAGCAATCCAGAGCTTCTCCTCGTCGTACTTCAAAACGGGACCCAATCAGATTCAATGCTATTGTT
Organism: Wolbachia endosymbiont (group A) of Opomyza germinationis; assembly: GCF_964264765.1. NCBI lineage: Bacteria > Pseudomonadati > Pseudomonadota > Alphaproteobacteria > Rickettsiales > Anaplasmataceae > Wolbachia > Wolbachia endosymbiont (group A) of Opomyza germinationis. The sequence continues at coordinate 242,083 of NZ_OZ183482.1, read as the reverse complement.
TTGTTCTGGAGTAACAACTGCAGTAATTCTGTTCCTGTCTCCGTATCTACTATCAGCTTCAATACCAACTTTTGCAGTAAACTCTAACCCGTTAAAATCAGCTATAGAGTTGATTTTTCTCGCAATAACTGCTTTCTCTGAAGTGTCATGTGCATGAATATTTCGTGCTGACTCCAAAATACTTCTAAGCATGGAACGACCAGATTCTCCCCAAGTATCTTCTCCTTCAACTCTTGCTTTGCCACTTTTAATACCAATTACTTGAAAAATCTTACGTTTTGCATATGGACCTTCAGTGACAGTAAATTCAACGTTTAAATAGATGCTGCCAGTAGTGTAGCTTTTAGTGAACCAATTTTCATAACCTCCTGGTTTAATTGCCATTTTTACCTTGACTATTGTACCTTTTGGTATTAAATTACTCTGTAATTTTGCAGTATTAAAATCAGTTAAAAAATCTGTTAGCATATTGTTCCCTATAAATTAAGTAAAAAAAAGAATCAACTCCATTGGTCTACAAGTTTCCAACGACCATTTATCTTATCGACAAGCTTGCTTGCTACACGTTCACCATTTCGCAGCTCAAACACTATTTGACGGGTAGTGCTTTCTTCATCATGAGCAAACATCACCATGCCAGTGCTATAAAATCCACGTAAAGATCCAGCACCGCTTAAACCTTGAAATGGATCCTCTTCTAGCATCTTTTTGGACAGTTTTTTTGTATGGTGGGTGAGTATTATGCCTGAATCTGGATTAATAACATTTCTCAGTCTTTCAAGCGTTTTTTGCAAGAAGAATAACATAGCGCTATTGTCATTTTCATTGCCATATTCACTTGAGTTAAAAATGTTACGAAGAGGATCAATCGCAATAATATCAGGTTTGAAACGCTCTTTAACAACATTTTTAATTTCATCTATTTCTTCACTGCTGAAAGATAATTGCACTCTTGGCGTGATAATTAAGTTATTGGCAGCTACATCCAAGAGTTCTTTATCAAATTGAAGTTGTTGCAAACGTTCTTTCATATATTCATATTCAATTTCAGTTTGCATGTAGAAAATTTTCAAAGGTCTATTTGGTGTCATACCAAGAAATGATCTACCGGCAGCCATGTAGATAAGCCAAGAGATCAAAAAGTCGCTTTTGCCGATTTTAGGTGGTCCACCTAGTACCAATAAGCCTCTTTTTGTTAAAATTCTAGGGTGGATAATATCTTCTGGTGTTGGTGATTGATCATCTAAGTATTCTTTCACACTGAAAAAGGGAATTTTTTGACCGATATTGAAAAAGCTTTGTTCCATAATAATTATTCTCCAATTTTTAATTAAATAATAGGAGCCAAAGTTTTGGCTTTAATTTTCGCAAGTAAATTACCCAGATGCGGTTCTTCAACCATATTCAGGCAGCCACTGCGATCTTTAGCAGGGTATCCCCAAGTATTAATAGTCTGACAGACAAATGAGCGAACCTCTGTACCATCATCTTTCTTGATTCCAACCATGCTAATTACTTCATCGACAATACCTGGAATTTCACTAGCAGTTTTAGCCCCTTCACATTGAGGTAGCCAGGTTGAACGATTACAGTCATCGAGATATTGACCTAGTGTGCCAACTATTATGATGTCTTTATCTCTGATATGTTGAAACTGATTGAGCCAAGCCATCATCTCTTGAGCAAGTAACCCATAAGCAGCTCTTTTATCTTCTTTTCCTGATCTATCAGAAAAAGCTTCAGGTTGCATCCTTGCCCATAATAGACATAAACGTGAAGCAACGGTTATACTATCCACAAAGATGCATCGGTATTTAGAAACTTCAGAAAGAAGATCTTTGTGCTTGCTACAGACATGCTCATAGTGTTTTTGACTATACGCCTGATCAGATTTTAGTGCAGGGTTCGGACCACCAATTAGGCAGGCAATATCCCGAGCTTGATTCCAAGTACGAACACTAATTGAATCTCCCTGCCAATCTTGAACAGCAAGCAGACCTGCTTCAAAGTCAAGACATAGTGTTGGTTCACTTATAGTCTTTAAGAGGCTGGTTTTACCAATACCGTAAGGACCAAAAATTACTACTTTTATGCCTGTAGTTGTTTTCAATCTTTCATTATTGTTTAAAATTTTAAAAGTCATTTATTCACCTCAATGGTATATGTTATATATTCAGGAAAGGTAGAATTTATGTTCAATTTTTCTTTTTGCCCTTGTAGTAGATGGAAGAGAGTTTTATACGTATTTTTCTTACCATAGTATTTAAAGTAGTTCTTGATATGTTATTCATCTTAGCAACTTCATATAAGTTAAAGTACTTGAGTTGTTCGCATATCTTTTGCATCTTTCTTGGTAGTGTTGAAATCATGTAATCTACATCAGTACGTTTTGCTACTTCATCTTCAAAAGCTTCTGTTTTCTCAATATTGACGTAGTTATTAATATTGCGTTTAATACATAGTTGTTTCTCCAATAAGTTATTGGCACGACGTTCAGTTAATCTTGCTACAAAAGTGTTAAAGCTACCTTTACTTTCGTCATATCTATCAAGATAAGTCCAAATTTCACAGAAAAGTTCTTGCTCAAGATCTTCATGAGTTTCATGAGCAAAGCATTCAAAAAGTTTTAATCTCTTAGCTTGATACCGTATATTTTGAACAACTATGGCAGTTTTTAGTTTCATAACTTTTCCCTAAAACAATTAATGCTTTAAGGATGAGAACTTATAGGTGCACTTTGTAGGACAGGAGCAAAAATAAATAATACAGATGCAATTTTTAACCTATTGATATTCTATTGTTTTTTTTCGAGAATAATACAGTTCGATTTTTAAATAATACTGCAACAAAAAATTAGGCAAAAATTCATTTTTTTTGGACAAAAATTTTCCAAATCCTGAATATATATTATATAAGCCTTTCAAACTCATCACAGGTGTCAATTCTTACACAATCAGGAAGAGCAGCAATAGCAGCCAGCATAAAAGAGCAATCTCTACATCTTGCTTGGGGAAGTGGTGATTCAAGCTCTGGAAGTAGCCATCAGGTCGAAAAAGTTTTTGTTGAGGGTGAAATAGCTCTAGATCACCACACTATTAAAGATGTAAGGGTTTTTACAGGACAAACAGTGTATCAGTCAAGTGTTGACTATACAGTTGATAGCAGTACTGGTGTAATAAAACTTACGGAAAATAGCTCTATCACGGCAAATAGTGCAGTTACTGTAGAATATACTCAAAGCACACCACCTGAATCTATAAATTCTATAAAGCTCTTGAATGAACTTGGCAGACGTACTGCAGATGAGGTTCTCTTCTGCACGGGTGATGAGAATGGAGAACTTGTAACTCCTTCTGGAAGGTTTAGACCCTCAAATGTACCAACCAATAATCTTTTTCTCAAATTCACTTTCGATTTCACGGACGCAGCAAATCAAGTGATAAGAGAGCTCGGGGTTATAGTTGGTACTAAAGTAAAAAAAGAATTGCCTGAAGGACAGAGATATTTTGAACCAAAAGAAGTGGAAAATCCTGGAATTTTGTTAGTTTTAGAACACACCGTACCACTTATCAGAACATCTGCAACTCGGGAAACTTTTTCATTTGTTGTAACTTTTTGAAACAAAATGACCTTAAATAGTTATTATAACCGCTTTAATCCTGACAAAGAATACGAAAAAAGCTTATTTCTTGCTGGAAGAGGTTTGCAATCTGCAGAATTAAACGAGACTCAGGAGTATGCTCTCTCTAAGCTTAAAGGCATAGGCGATGCAATATTTCGTGATGGTGATGTTATAATAGGAAGCAATTGTATTATAGATAGAGAAACTGGTAAAGTTACGCTTGAATCAGGAAAAATCTATCTTCGTGGAGCGGTTAGAAAAGTCGAAAAAGAAGAGTTTGTTATTCCACTGAGTACCACAGTGCGTATAGGTGTTTATTACGTAGAATCTACCATTACAGAACTTGAGGATGAAAATCTTCGTGATCCTGCTGTTGGTACAAGAAATTATCAGGAAGTAGGAGCAGCAAGACTTAAAGTTTCTACCATTTGGGGTTATCAATCTGAAGGTGTTTCTTCCCCTTTTTCTGTAAATGGAGAATTTTATCCAATTTATAACATTGAAAATGGAGTATTAATAGAACATTCACCGCCACCACAAGCAAATATAGTAACTACTGCTCTTGCTCGTTATGACAAAGAAGCCAATGGTTCCTATGTCGTAAATGGTCTTGAAGTAATGTTCCTGCAAAAGGAAGAGGGAGAAGGAGGAAAAAAAATATTTGTGATTAATGAGGGCAAAGCTCATGTTGATGGCTATGAGATTGAACTTCCTCACAGTATTCGTGTTTCTTTTGATGAAGATCCGGATATAAAATCAGTTGAATCAGAACCACATACTTTTCAGCCAAATAGCCAAAGAGTAATGGAACTGAAGGTTAATGATTTTCCAATAAGTGAAATTAAAAAAGTAGATATAACTGTTCAAAAAACCATTACTGTTACTCACGGTTCATATTCAGGAGCCATTGATCCGATACCTGATTCTGCAATACTTGAGCTTATTCAAGCTAAACAAGGCAATGTTATTTATGAAAACAGTATAGATTACAAACTAAACGCAGGAAACGTTGATTGGTCATTACCCGGTAAAGAACCAGCTCCTGGAAGTAGTTATCAAATAACTTACCGCTGTCGCACTCATGTAAGTCCTGAAGATATAAGTGAGCAGGGGTGTAAAGTAAAAGGAGCAGTTGATAACAGCTTGGTTTTGATAGATTATACCTGGAAAATGCCCCGCTTTGATTTAATTACTATAGATGCAAAAGGCGCAATAAGAAGAATAAAAGGCATAGCTCACCCTTGGCAACCATCGATGCCTAAAGCACCTAGTGGACAACTTTTGCTCTGCTACATTCATCAGACATGGAAAAACGGAGAAAAAGAAGGGGTAAAAATAGTGAATAATGCTATTCATGCTGTACCGATGAATGAGCTTGAGGCAATGAAAAAAGGAATAAATGATCTTTATGCACTTGTTGCACAGGAGCGTTTACGCAGTGATGCAAATTCAAGAGAACCTACTACCAAAAAAGGAGTATTTGTTGACCCATTCTTTGATGATGATATGCGTGATCAAGGTATTACTCAAACTGCAGCAATAGTAAATAAGGAACTGATATTACCGATAGATGTGGAAATTATTGATGTTGAAAGAGGCAAAAAACCTTATTTGTTGCCGTATGAACTTGAACCGGTACTGGAGCAGCTTTTACAGACTAAAGGAGAAAAAATTAATCCGTATCAAGCTTTTGATCCAGTTCCGGCACAAATTACTCTAAATAAAAATATAGACCACTGGACGGAGGTTACCACGAATTGGAAAAGTCCAGTAACTAGAGTATTTAATGTTAAAGAAACAACAGAGCTGCTGTCAAGTACTTCATACGAAGCTGAATTTATGAGAGAAGCAGTACAGAATTTTGAAATTGAAGGTTTTGAGCCAAGTGAGAAGCTTAAAGAGATAAAATTTGACGGAATAAACATTCAACCTATAACTTAAAACTGGAAAACCAAATGTTAACAGCTAACAATCAGGGAAAATTAAAGGGAAAGGTGAAAGTACCAGCAAATATTCCAGCCGGTACTAAATTAGTGCAATTTTACGGGGATAAAGGAAGTTATGGAGAAGCAACTTATACTGGTAAAAAAACAATTACCATAGAGGAAAGAAGAAGAGTTATCGCAGCAAGAAGAGTTGATCCTTTAGCACAAACATTTACTTTAAATGAGAGCAGACACATAGGGGGTCTAGATTTATGGTTCACAAATAGCGGCAAAAAACGTGTTGTTGTGCAGATTAGAGAAACAGCAGTGGGAATGCCCTCGCAGACTGTCATTGCTGAAAGTTATATTGAGCCAAAAGATATAAAGATAGATGGCACAGCAACACGTATAGAGTGGTTACCAGTGTTTTGCCATGCAGGACAAGAGTATGCAATAGTGCTACTCACTGATGATGCAGATACTGCAGTAAAAATAGCAGAGCTTGGCAAATATGATACAGTAAATATTCGTTGGGTAACAAGTCAACCATATCAAGTAGGAGTATTACTTTCATCAAGCAATGCAAGTACCTGGACTCCACATCAGAACTTAGATTTAACGTTTCGGCTTTTGGCTGCAAAATTTAGCGAAGTTTCTCACATTATTGATCTTGGCAAGGTTACTGCAAATAACGTATCAGATTTAATTGTTTTGACGAACGTCGAAAAAGTAGCATTTGATACCAATGTGGAATTTATTTTAACAGATGAAGAAGGAAAAGAAAATTTTTTGTCTGATAATTTGCCGCTCGCACTGCGTGAAAGAATAAATGGGGAATTAACGGTAAAAGCAAGCCTAAAAGGAGGGCGAGAAAAAAGTCCAGTTCTTTATCCTGGGTTACAGCTAGTTATGGGTAATATAGGGGAAAAAGGAGATTATGTTACAAGAAGCATTACAGCAGGAGCTAACACTAAGATTACCATAACATATGATGCGCTAATACCTGGCACTGCAGACGTAAAAGCATATGTGCAGAAAAGCGTCAAAGAATGGCAGCTAGTAAATTTAACCTCGGGAAAACCAATAGGGGAAAATTGGGTAGAGAGAACTCATGTGCTAACAAACTTTAATGGTAATGAGACAAGGATAAAATTAGTTTTAAGTGGAACAGTTGTCTATCGTCCTAAAGTCAAAAATTTGCGAGTGATTATTACTTAAATCAATGCCAAATGACCAAAGCAAACGAGGATATACACTACCACATCCAGAAAATATTGCTGTGCAGGATGTTGTTCGTATCCGTACCACAATTGAGAAAATAGATGAAGATATTACCGAAAGAGAAGATGAGCATAATCAACTTAAGAGTAATTTTGAGCGGTTTAATTTTGAGACTTTTTTAAATTTTTGGAAATGAAAGAAGCAATATACCAAAGGATAAAGGATTTAGCAGCAAATAGCACACCTGATCAACTGGCATATCTTGCAAAATCGCTGGAATTGATAGCAGATAAAAAAGCTATTGCTGACATTGTGCAGATGACTGAGGTAAAAGAGATAATTGATGCACTACAAAAGAGGCTTAAGGATTTAGCAGAAAACAGTACACCAGATCAATTAGCATATCTTGCTAAAGCATTGGAATCAATAGTCGACAAAAGTGCAGTTTCTGAAATTGTACAGATGACTGATGGTAAGCTAAAAGAACTTCTTGATAGTGCAAAAAAACACTTAACTGATCTGGATAATAAAAAAGCTAGTTCTTTAGCAGTGATCTCTGAATCAGAGAAGCAGTTATTAAAGAGAATTGATGAAAAAGGAACAACAAATTTATCGCTACTTGATACGAGAAAGAATGCCAATATTGCAGCAATAAACAGTGTTGGCAATGATCATAAAGATGGTCTTAAAGGTTTAGTAGAAGATTTTCGTGCTGTTAATAATGTACCATCTGGCTCATCAATTATTAGGGAAATAGAAACTCGTGATAACCAATTAAAAACATCCCTGATAAATGAGGTAAAAACTCGGGATGAACAGTTAAAAGCGTCTCTTATAAATGAAATAAGAAAGCGCAACATGGTTGAATCAGGGTCATTACCTTTCTTATTTGGTGTACTTGGAAGAAAAAATAATTACTTTGGCCACGGAACTTTTACAACAGAGCTTGGAAAGTGGAGTAGTAATATAACAAAAACTGACTATATGTTACAACTACTAGCAGGTAGCCATAAGTACGATACAGATTACGTTAGTTTTTATCGGCCAAGACAACTAAGTTTTATAGAGGGAAGTAAGGGAACATTTATTTACGGAGAGTTATACACAAACAGTTTTTCTGGTAGTTATGATCAAATATACTATTACCCATATGCTGCACTTGGAGTAGTATTTATAAAAAATACAACGAATGTGAACATAAATAAAACTATAGAGTTTGTTGGATCATCGTATTCGAGTACGGAGTATGGAGGTGCAGGATTATTTGTGGGAACACCAGATAATACTAATTCTAATAAATCAAGTATTTCAAAAATAGTATGGAAAAATGTTTACCAATACACGAGTTCTGATAGCAAGTTAGCCGGATCTGGTAATGTGGAGATTCCAGCAGGAAAAACAGTTGCAATATTACTTTACACATCATCTTATCTGTATTCCAGAACACAAGTTAGTCAAGGTATGCTTGCATCAAATTATGTACACAACTATGGTCAATTTATTCAGTGGGGGATTTATAACATACGTAGCAATGTTCTAACTACAGGACTTGAAGTAGATGTGGAGAGAACGCTAAAAGCTTGGCAATGTCCAGGATTATCTAACACGTATGAGATTTGGAGGTAACAAACAATGTCTATCTATATTAGATTTGAAAATGATAAACAAGTAGAAACAACAACACTTGAAAGCAAGCCAACTGGAAATGATTGGTATGAAGCACCAGAAGATTTTGATTGGCAAAAAAGTTATTGTTTAACAGAGGGAGGCAAAATTGCTCAGCGAAACCAAGAAGATATTGAATTGGAATTACTGCAAAATGCGAAGTTTTCTGCACTTTCTAATCTTCGTGCTTATTATGATAACTATACTAACCAATACACAGGAGTATCTCATCAAAAGTCTAAATCGTATCAAATACAAGAAAAAGCCGCAAAAAGCATTCTAGCAGCACCAGAATCTATGAATAAAAAGGATAAAGAAATTATAGAACCTTTAGCAAAAGTCCGTGGTATTACGGTTATTGAAATGGCAAGAATAATTGAGGAAAAAGTGAAAAAAGCAGTAAAAGCAATAATTAAATGTGAAGAGCTTGAAGATTTAGCCAAAAGAAAGATTGAAGAAGCCAAAAGTGAAAATGAGCTACAGACTTTGCTAGATGATTTCAGGAAAAAAATACAAAGAAATGGCTGAAGAATTTTTACACGGAGTAAATGTTATTGAGGTAACCTCAGGAGCAAGAACAGTACGCACAGCTAAATCATCAGTGATAGGTATAATTGGTACTGCACCTGAAGCTGATGAGCAAAAATTTCCACTGAATAATCCAGTACTGATAGCAGGAAGCTTAAAGGAAGCAGCAAAGCTTGGAAAGAGTGGCAGTTTACCTTCTGCAATAAATGGAATATTTTCCCAAATTGGTGCAACAGTAGTGGTTATTCGAGTTAAAGAAAGTGAAAACAGCGATTCAAAGCTCAAAGAAAGTGAAACTATTCAAAATATAATTGGTGGAGTTGATAAAGAAACCGGAGAATATCAGGGAATTGAGGCATTTCTCAGCAGTGAAAGCATAGTTCATGTTGCGCCAAGAATATTAATTGCACCTCAGTTTACTCACCAACTACCAGAAGATGGCAAAAATCCAGTGGTTGCAGCATTAATTCCTATAGCAGAAAAGCTAAGAAGCATAATAGTAGCAGATGGACCAAATACCAATGATGAAGAAGCAATAAAGTGGAGAAAAAGTGTAGGCAGCTCAAGAGTTTACGTGGTTGACCCATGGATTAAGTTATTTATTGAAGGAAAAGAAAAAATCTTGCCATCGAGTCCATTTGTAGCTGGTTTAATAGCTAAAATAGACAGCGAACAAGGCTTCTGGCATTCACCTTCAAATAAAGAGATAAATGGTATTGTTGGAACAAGCAGGCCTATTGATTTTACGCTCGGTAATACAAATTGTAGAGCAAACCATTTAAATGAAAATGAAGTAACAACGATAATTCATCAAAATGGCTACAGGCTTTGGGGAAATAGAACATGTTCAGATGATTCGAAATGGGCTTTTCTGTCAGTGAGAAGGACTGCAGATTTAATCAACGATAGTTTACTTCGAGCTCATCTATGGGCAGTTGATCGCAATATCACCAAAACTTATATAGATGATGTGATTGAGGGGGTGAATTCTTATTTGGCCAATTTAAAAGCGCAAGGAGCGATTATCAGTGGAAAATGTTATGCAACTCCAGAACTCAACACACCGGCAAACATTGCAAGCGGGAAAGTATATTTTGACTTTGAGTTTACACCACCATATCCGGCTGAGCAAATAACATTCAAATCTCATCTCATAAATAATAGTGTAATAAGTTAGGAGAAAGCAAAGTGTTACCGAAAATACTGAGAAATTTTAACGTATTCGTTGATGGTCGTGGTTATGCAGGAAAAATAGATGAAATAACTTTGCCGAAGCTTACCATAAAAACAGAGGAGTACCGTGCTGGTGGTATGGATATCCCAATAAATATTGACATGGGCATGGAAAAGCTTGAAGCAGACTTTACTTTCGCTGAGTATGATTCAGAACTATTTAGACTTTTTGGCTTGATAGATGGAAACTCAGTATCTTTGACGCTCCGTGGAGGAATGCAAGGAAGTGGTAGCAATGATATTGAAGGAGTAATTATCAACCTCAGAGGCATATTCAAAGAATTTGATTTTGGTAGCTGGAAACCTGCTGAAAAAGCCACTCTAAAATGCACTGTAGCTGCCCATTACTATAAACTTACGATAGGTGGTAATGAACTGATAGAGATCGACGCTGAAAATATGATTAGAAAGATAAATGGTGTGGATCAAATGGCCTTGCTGCAAACGGTTTTAGGTATTTAGGTTTAGTTTTAAAAAGATTTTAGAATTTTATTTTTTAGGAGAAAGTATGACAACAGTAAAACTTGATAATCCAATAACAGTTGATGGTATTTCTGTCTCAGAACTTACTGTTAGACGTCCAAAAGTTAGAGACTATTTGGCAATAGAACGCCTTAATGGTAGTGATCTGAGTAAGGAAGTAACTTTGACTGCCAATTTGACATCAGTTGCAAAAGAAGCGATTGAAGAGTTAGATATTGCTGATTATGTGAAAGTTCAAGAGGTATTAAAGGATTTTTTTTCACCGATTATCCAAAAAACTTGAGATTAGAAATACTAGTGCTTGGCTCTATCATAGGTGGTGGAGTTGAGCACATTCTTGATATGGAGATTAGTGAGTTTATTTCATGGAGCAAATCAGCAAAGGAGCTTAAATGTCAACGTTATCTATAAAAATCGGAGCTGTTTTAGATGGCAGCTTTAATACTGTAATAAAAGGAAGTAGTAGTCAACTTTCTCATCTTGGTGAAAATATAAGACGTCTTGATTCGTCTTTAAAATCAGTATCAAAGTTTAAGCAGTTGGGTAGTGATGTTTTGACTAGCAAGAGATCATGGAAAGACTTTGAAGATCAAGTAAAATCCTTGGCTAAACAAATGAAAGAAGTGGAAAAGCCGAGCAAAACTTTAAAAGCTGAGTTTGATAGAGCTAAGTTTTCTGCAACAAAAGCAAAAGAAGCATACTTAAAAAAGAGAGATGTTTTACATTCATTCAATGAAGAAGTAAGGAAAAGTGGCAGAAATATTAAGTCATTAGTAAGTGATCAATATAAACTTGGTTCTTCTATTGAAGTGCTAAAAGGTAAGTATGGTAAGCTTGGGTCTGCAATACGTAGTCACCAAAGTTTTTTAGCAAGTAAAGCACATTTTAAGTCACAAATAATAGAGACTATTGGGCTAGGGCTAACGCTTGCAGCGCCAATCAAAGTTGCGATTGATTTTGAAAGTGCTATGGCTGATGTTACAAAAGTGGTAGATTTTAAAAAAGGAACGGATGAAGCAACTAAATTTGCAAAGAAGTTAAAAGAGATGTCACGCACTATACCATTATCAGCCGCAGAACTGGCACAAATAGCTGCAAGTGGTGGTCAACTTGGTATCAAGAAAGAAGATCTTTTTATGTTTACAGAAACAGTGGCAAAAATGTCTACAGCATTTGATATGTCTGCAGAGCAAGCAGGTGATTCTATAGCTAAACTCTCTAACGTTTATGGAATTGATGTTAGTAAAATGGAACATGTTGGTAATGTGATCAACCACTTATCAGATAACACTGCTGCTAAAGCAAGAGATATGGTTGAAACTCTAGCAATAGTTGGTGGTACTGCAAAGCAGTTTGGTTTGGATATCGAGAAAACAAGTAGTTTAGCAAATGCTTTCATTAGCTTAGGTAAAACACCTGAAAAAGCTGCAACTGCTATAAATGCTCTACTTAGTAAACTTCAGACTGCTGAAGAACAAGGAGGGGATTTTAAAGCAGCACTAGAGCAAATGGGAATAACTGCAGAAGAAATAGTACAAAGAATAAGCGAAAACGGCGAAGAAGCATTACTCTACTTTTTTCAAACTCTAAAGAAAATGGATAACCAGGAACGTTCTACAATCCTTATGAAACTTTTCGGTCAGGAATATCAAGATGATATTGCATTATTAGCTGGAAGTTTTAACAAATATGAAGATGCTATAAGGTTACTAGCTGACACAGAAGAGTACAAGAGCTCGTTGCAGAAAGAATTTCAAAACCGTGTAGACACCACAGCCAGTAAATTACGACTTCTTCGAAACGCAATAGCTGAAGTTGGTATGAACCTGGGTTCAGTGATGCTGCCTACTTTAAAATCTATAGCTGAATTTTTACAAGAAAAAACTAGAAGCATAGCGTTATTTGCAGAAAAATATCCAACTTTAACCAAAGCAATCATGGGAACTATAGCAGCTTTAATAAGTTTGAAAATCTTAGTAGTGGGCTTAGGTTATGGATTTACTTTTTTAGCAAGTACAGTTCTCGGTTTAAGAGCAAAAATAATTGCAACATTTTCATTTTTATCAGCTACAGTTTTTCCTGCAGTAATAACAGGACTAAGAGCAGTAACACTCGCTGTAATGAGTAACCCGATTGGATTTTTAATAGCAAGTCTTGTTACTGGTGCAGCTCTTGTTGTGACTAACTGGCAAAAGGTGAAAGACTTTTTCTCTAGCTTTTGGAAATCACTTATTAAACCTATAGGAGAAGCTTTTTCATGGATAGGGGAAAGTGTATTTGGAAAAGTACTGGGGAATAGCACATTGAAAGAGCTTAAAAAAAGGAAAAGTATTGTTACTGAAGTAAAAGCAGTCCATACTCCCTTAAAGAGCAACATTTTCAACAGTGGAAATCCTTTGTTAGGTAACAGTATAATTAAAGAATTTTCCAAGAGAAATAAGAATATCTTTAGAGTCAAAAGCCTTATCGAAGAGAAAAAGTCCACAGAAAACGATAAGATACTTGCTGACTTTGCAAGGAGTAAATTTGAAAATAAAGAACAAAATAAAACTCAGAACATCACTAATAATTACACTATCAGCATTAAAGCAGAACCTAACCAAGATGTTCGTAGTCTTGCAGATGAAGTAATAAAAAGGATAAGAGAAAAGTCACGTGATGTTTTATTTGATACGGTAGAGACATTTTATTGATGCTATCTCTTGGTCCGTATAAGTTTGCTCCCACAAGTTTAAAGTATAGCAGAGAAAATCGTTGGAGCACGATTGAGTGTATTGAAAATATGCCACTATTACAAAATATCGGTCAAGGTGTAGAAAATATAGATTTAGAAGGAACGATTTATCTGCATAATCTCAACGGGCTAAATCAATTAAAGAGTGTGAAAGAAGCTGAAAAACCACATATTTTAGTAGATAGTTTAGGTAATATTTTAGGACAATTCGTAATTACTAGGTTAGAAGAAAAGCAGATGTATTTTTTACCTAATGGACTACCAAGAAAAGTTGAATTTAGTTTGAGTTTAAAAAGCTATAGATGACTGTATACTATGTGAGTAAAGAAAATGAGATGTTAGATCTGATTTGCTGGAAACATTACGGATTTACTGATGGAGTAGTGGAATTAGTACTAGCAGAGAACTTAGGTTTGGCAGAATACGGAAGCTTTTTGCCTGCAGGATTAAAGATAAAGCTTCCTACTATTAAGAAAATAGTACAAAAGTCAAAATTAAAGGTCTGGGAATAAATGCAGCCAGATTTTATAATAGATAAATGTGAATCAATTAAAGATAGAGTTATATCATTGCACCTTACAGATGAATCAGGAATAATAGATGATGTAGTTGAAGTGTGTGTTGATTACAGGGATGAAGACATAGATATTCCGAATGAATTGAACATAGCACTAGGTTATAAGGAAATTGGAATCTTTCCAATGGGTATATATACAGTCAACGAAGTGACTATACAGGCTCCACCTAAAACTCTACTAATAAAAGCTCATGCAACAAATTTAAGAATATCTTTGAAGGCAAAAGTATCAAAAGAATGGCATCAAATTACCATAGAAAACTTAGTGAAAGAAATAGCTCAAAAACATGGATATGGACATAAAGTTGCTGAGGAATTTAAGAATGTATTGATACCCCATATTAATCAGGCAGATGAAAGTGATATAAGTCTGTTAACAAAGATCGCAACAGAGCGTGAAGCAATGGCAAAATTAGCTGGTGGGTATATATTATTTATTTCAAAAAACATGGCAAAATCAGCCACAGGAAAAGCTTTAGGAACAACGACTATTAGACCTCAAGATACAATTAACTGGAAAGTGCATTTTACCGTACGTGATAAGTATAATTCAGTAGTGGCAAAGTGGCATAGCTATGAAAAGGGTGAAACTATTAAAGAAACAGTTGGTAGCGGCGAGCCAAGTTATATTATGCTAGAAATGTACTCAAATGCAGAATCAGCACTAAGTGCAGCAAATGCTAAGTTAAAACAACTAAAGCGAAATAATGCAGTATTGGATATCACTATACCTGGTAATCCAGAGTTATTTGCAGAAGCTAAACTTAATCTTATAGCTTTTAATCAAGCGGTAGATGGTGAATGGATAGTTAACAGAGCGGAGCATACTTTAAATAGCTCAGGTTACCTTACTATGTTGTCAGCATCTTTGAGTAAGTAATGTTAATAAAAAATGAGTAAATGATCTATTTAATATTAAAAAGATGTTGAATATGGATAAATTGGGTCAAGATACAAAAAACAAGCTGCATTTTTGGTGGCTTATAACAGTAATAGTATGTATTATTGCTACCTATTCCTACATGAAGGCAAAGGCTGCAGATAATTATAAAACGATATTACGCATTGCTTCTCAAAATTGTAACTTAGAGACTGTAAAATTCTTAGTAGAAAATCTATTAGATATTAATGTGCAGATCCCTAAATTAACAGCACTACATTATGCTGCAGAAGAGGGATGTGCAGAGGTTGTAAAATTCCTAGTAGAAAAAGGAGTTGATATAAATGCTACGAAATATGAAAGATGGACACCTTTACATGCAGCTACATATGAAGGCAAATTGGAGATAATTAGATTTTTATTAGACAAAGGTTCAGACCCTACCATTAGAGATACAGATGGAAAAAATCCAAGAGATGTAGCTGTATTAAGGTCAAGGCACAATAAAGATAAACCTTACAGGGAAATCATAAAGCTACTTGCTAAAGCAGAAGATCAATACGAATCAACAAAAAGTAATCACTAAAGCTGTAAGTTTTCTATAATCTGCATATAAATTTCCAAAACTATCCATAACAAGTTAATATTTTCACATGAAAAAGCAAAAAATCCCAATAGCGGTAATAATAACAATAGTTCTACAGACTGTAGGATTCATATGGTGGTTGGCAAAACTTGACTTACGTGTACACATCCATGATAAATTTATAGAAAAAAACCAAGGACTAATCGAAATAGTCTATCGACTTGAAGAGAGAGTGAAAAACCTCACTGAAGAAGTCAACGAACTTGAAGCTATTCACAAACACAAATAAATTTTACAGTGACAAAGTACATTTTATCTGTAGATGGAGGTGGCATTAGAGGGATAATACCTGCCATTATTCTTGCAGAAATTGAATCTAGGACAAAAAAGCCAATTTCCCAGATTTTTGATTTAATGGCAGGAACCTCAACCGGTGGGATTATTGTTGCTGGACTTTGTAAAAGCAATAAACTTCAATACTCTGCCAATGATTTGGTTGAACTTTATCAAGAGTATGGAGCATATATCTTTCAATCATCATTTTGGAGAAAATCAATTGCTTCTTGGCTGAGTGGTTCTCAGTACTCATATAGAAATATGGAATTTATTCTCAACAAATACTTTGGTGAAAGTACTATGGCCGATGTTGCGAGTAATCTACTACTCACCAGTTATGACATTCACAATAGTTGTGAATTTTTCTTCAAAAGTTGGAAAGAAAAAAACATTAAGTTGAAAGATGCACTCAGAGCTACAACAGCTGCTCCAACGTACTTCACACCAAAACGTCTAAAAATTAGCCAAACAGAGAGAGTGTTGATAGATGGCGGAGTGTTTGCCAATAATCCAGCGGCTTGTGCATATGCAAGTGCTAAGAGGTTATTTCCAAATGATGAGATTATACTGCTATCAATAGGCACTGGTAGAACAGATAGAAGTATAAAGTATGCTAACTCAAGGAAATTTGGCAAAATAGGGTGGGTCAAGCCACTACTGAATGTGATGTTTGCCTCTGGATTGGATTGCGTTGATTATCAACTAGAACAAGTAATAGACGATAAATATATACGTATACAATCGCAACTAAAAATAGCATCACCTGACATGGATAATATTACATCAAAAAATATCAAATCTCTTCAGCAAGAGGCAAAGGCAATGATAGAGGACAATCAGAAAGTGATAGAAAAATTCTGTATAGAAATATTAAATATATAACTATTTTTACTTATATCTTAATATATTGTTTAACACAATTCAATTTTCACAATCACCCAACTCACCAGCAGTTAGACCACTTGCTCGCACAATAATATCAATAGCAACACCTGCCTTTGCTAGATCTTTCGCAATCTTGATTTTCTCTGCTTTTTTAACTTTTTCCTTGCCACTTTTCATATCTTCAGATAGAGATTTGACTAATGATTCTTGTTCTCCGTACTCATCCATTAAACTCAATAGCTTTTTGCTTTCTCTTGTTTTAGGTAGCAGAACTTTAATATTCACTGATAATCCTTCTGCTATTTGATATAATTTATCAAATGATATGGCAGTGTATCCTTTTTCATACTCGTGTATTTCTTTGAGTGTTAAACCAACTTTATCCGCCAAATCTTTTTGAGTATACCTTCTTATCAATCTCCATTCTCTTATTCTTTGCCCTACTCTGTAATATATAGAATCAGTGCAGATTTCTCTCTCTGTATTATCATACTCGTAGATAGATAAGCCGGTTGCTTGGGAAATTATGTCAACTGAAACCCCTTCTTTCACTAGATTTTTTGCTATTTCCAACCTTGCCTCTTCTTGATTGATTTTTTCGCTGATATGAACAAACCTGATTAATGAAGGTACTATCTTACCTAACTTTTGATTCTCGTATATTTTCGTTAGATAGAGTATTTCTTCGTCTTCATCTTTATACTCTCTTACTGTTATTGGTTTAGGTAATAGATCTACAGCATTAACTGATAATACTCTTGCTATTACATATAGTACTCCAATTGGAATAGGAGTATAACCATTCTCATAGCTGTTCACTTCTTGGTATGTTAAACCTACTTGACCTGCTAATCCTATTTGAGTATGACCTCGCATTAATCTACAATCTTCTATTTTTTGCCCTATTTTGTAGTGTATAGAACTAACATCTCTTACAGAAACAAACATATATACCTTACTTAGAAATAAATTTTCATGCAATTTGATCAGCGGATAAACCAACTATTTGCAAAATAATATCAATAGAAATTCCCCCTTTTACTAAATCCTTTGCAACTTTGATCCTTTCCGCTTTTCTTACTTTTTCTTCACAAATCCGTATGCCTTCAAACAAAGATTTTATTAGTGCATTACGTAGTTCTTGACTTTCAATCTTTTTGTATTCTTCAATTAAATTCGGTAGTTCATTTTCTACTTTACTACCTTCCTCTATTAGCAGATCTGTAATATTAATCGATAATGTTTCTGCTATTACATATAATTTTCCCAGTGGAGTAGCTACACGTCCTTGTTCATAGTTGCTTATTTCGTGACGGGTTGTATTCATTTTCTTTCCTAAATCTTTTTGAGTATACTCTTTTACTAGCCTCCATTCTTTTATCTTCCTTCCTATTTGGCAGTAAATAGAACCAACTTTTTCTTCAACACATTCATCAGCAGACAGACCAATTGTTTTTGCAACAATATCAACAGAAACTCCTGCTTTAACCAGACTCTTTGCAATTTTTATTTTTTCCGATTTTCTACTACTTTTCTCACTAACTTTGACAAATTTGGTTAGCAAACAAAACATCTTACGTAACTCCTGATCGTTAATCTTTTTATATTCTTTTACTAGATTTAATATTTCTTCTCCCTCATCTTCAAGACAGCTTTTTGATACAGGAATAAGATCCGTAATACTGATTGATAGTGCCTCAGCTATAGCATATAACCTTTCAATTGAAATTCTACGATTCCCTTTCTCATATTGCAGTATTACCCAGTATTTTACACCAATTTTCTCAGCTAAATCTTTCTGAGTATACCCCCTCTCTAACCTCCAACTTTTCACTTTTTCCCCTACTTCATAGTCTAGAATTTTTTCCACGAAAACAACCATGCGTATAATATTTTCTACTATAGCTCAGATATAACGGTAGAAAAAACCTCTGGAACCTTAAAGTTTGCTGTAGACGCATTAAAGTTCCCTAAAGGTTTCTTTACTACTTCCACATACCCTATTTACCCATGAAGACAATACTTCATCATTGCTAATCTCTTTTATAGCATACTTTTCATTCCATATGCCACATCTAGTGAAATTACCTCTTTCTACCACTTCCTTAAGCTTCACTCCCCCAAAGAGGCAATTTTTTCCTATTTCTTCTCCTCTTTGTTGTAAATCAGCCCACATTTCCTTGTTTTCTACTCTGACTTGTACTTGATCATATTTTTTTACATCATGGCACAATATGATATTAAGCTTACCAATGCTCGTAGGAAATTCTAATACAATAGAGCTTCCATCTGACATATCAGTATAGTTTCTTATATCTCCTTTCTCGCTTTTAACCTCTACTGCATTATTGCCCATTCTTAAAATTAAACCTCTGTTTGCTTCCAGTATTTTGGCTACCTCTACCTTACTATCATCAGAAAATTCTATATACGATGTTGTATTGTCTATCTCGATATCTATTAATTCTCCTTCTTGCACAGCACTTTCGCCAGCTTTCTCTAGCTCTTCTAGTTGCTTATCTATCTGTGGCTGAACTTCTGGCTGTAGCTCATTACAGATTTCACCTATCAGTTTATTCTGTAGTAGAGTATCATGAAACTCTGCACCACTTAGCATTAATTTACGTATTAGCTTTTTTCGATCACTTTTTTCTAATCTGTGAAAATGTGTACCTAATACTACATATTCTGCGAAGCTCCATTCGCCATCATTACATGCATTTAGCCTTGCTCCAGCAGCTAGTGCTTCGTCTACAGCCTTGTGCAGTTCACTTGGACTTTTTGCTCTTACTACAGCACTTTTAAACCAGCTCAACTTTTCGCTTTCGCTTATACTTGGCTTTATTTTTTGCAAAGCTGAAGCAAATGGATTTAACCCTTCTGGATAATCTGCTTGATTACTCAAAGGTTTTGTGCCATAAATATAGTCAAATCCTTTCCCATAGTTGATTTGGTTTTCGCGAACTTCTCTACAAGGGAAAGGTACTACTTCTTTATCTCCAAGCTTTTTAGCATTATTAATTTTGCTTACAAAGGTGGATTGCTCCTTAGTACGACCAATTCCTACAATAGCATTTAACATCTCACCTTTTGATAATCTATCAAGATCAACGTTTAACTCGTAAACACCCCCCTCTTTATCACTAAAAGGTACAATTATTTTATTATTCATATTAGCCTCCGCTATTAAATATACTTTCTAAGTGTACAGTTATTATACACTTTATTACTTATAATAAATCATAGTGAGTAGATTTGCAAATACTTTCTGCTATAACAATCCACTTTCTCTAAAACTAAAATAGCCCCCACTTGTAATGATAATATGATCAAATAATCTAACGCTTACAGTACTACATGCTGCTGCTAAGCTCTTTGTTACTGCTTGATCTTCTTCTGATGGTTCTAAGCGTCCCCCAGGATGGTTGTGTGACATTATTACTAATGTTGCATTCTTTATTAATGCTTTTCTTATAATTTCCTTTATGTATACTGGTGCTTTTTCCATTTCACCAATATAGGATTCTTCTCCGATTAATTGGCGCCTTTTATTCAAGTACAGTATTTTTACACATTCCCTTTCTGAGTGGCCTATACTTACGTTTAAGTACTCTACTAGCCCTTGTAAGTCCATTATTGGCTCACTTTTGAGCTTTTCTCTCAGTACCCTTTCTAGTGTTTCCTTAACACACATAATCATTGCTACTGCAGAATCAGTTACTCCTTCTATAACTTTCAGGTCATCCATTTCTCTACCTAAAATCCTTCCTACTCCCGTATAAGTATTCACCAGATTTTTAGCAATTTCTTGAGCCTGTGGCCTTTCATGTACTGCACTTAAAAACGTTTCCATTATTTCACGATCAAGTAGTGCTTTGCCTTTGCTTTCTAATATTCTGAATTCGATTTCTTCTTTACTTTTATTCATATAATTTACCTTTCACTAACAACAAACTTTTTTTAGATATTTACTGCTGTTTTTTATCAGCATTGGCATAGAGCCATAGCTTTCGAGTGAAGTCAAATCAATTTTTCAATCTTTTTTACTTATTTTTTCATGAATAAGTAAAGATATTAATATATACTGATTTTTTATTTTAAATCTGTTGAATTTCGCCTAAAGAGAGGCCTGTTATTTGCAAAATAATATCGGTAGAAATTCCTCCTTTCACTAAATCCTTTATCTTTTCTGCTCTTTTCACTTTTTCTTCGCAAATTTGTATGCTTTCAAACAGAGATTTTATTAGCGCATAGCGTAATTCTTGACTCTCAATTTTTTTGTATTCTTTTATTAAATCAGTTAGCTCACTTTCTACTATCTCATCTTCCTCTATGAGCAGATCTGTAATGCTAATTGATAATGTTTCTGCTATTGCATATAATTTTTCCAGTGGAATGGCCACACGTCCTTGCTCATAGTTGCTTATTTCATCACGTGTTGTATCCATTTTCTCAGCCAAATCCTTTTGAGTATACTCTCTTCCATTCTTTTATCTTTTTTCCTATTTGGTAGTAGATAGAACCCGTTTTTTCTTCAACACATTCATCAGCAGACAGACCAATTGTTTTTGAAACAGTATCAACAGAAACTCCTGCTTTAACCAGACCTTTTGCAATTTTTATTCTCTCTGTTTTTTTACTACTTTTCTCACTAACTTGAACAAATTTGGTTAATAAACAAAACATCCTACGTAACTCCTGATCGTTAATCTTCCTATACTTTCTTATTAGATTTAATATCTCTTCTTCTTCAGTTTTAAGGCAAATTTTCTCATTTGATACAGGAATGAGGTCTACAATACCAATTGATAACACCTTTGCTATAGAGTACAACTTTTCAATCGAAATTTTTCGTGTTCCTTTTTCATATTGTAGTACTATTTGATACGTTACGCCAATTTTTCCCGCTAAATCTTTTTGAGTATATCCCTTTGTTAATCTAAGATTTCTTACTTTTTGTGCTATCTGGTATCTTGTGGAAATATTTGTCATAAATACTATATAGGTTAATACTACCAAATAAAGATATACAAAATGTTTGCATTTTAGTTGAATATTTCTTCACAATTGTGTATAATTATTAATGCTTTCTAGGTTAATTCGTCATGGCTTTTTCTAAATTTCTCGATCCAAAGAACAACTTTGCGTTTCGGCGCATCTTTGGTACTGAGAAAAATAAGGATATTCTGATTCATTTTCTCAATGATGTTCTAGGTCTAACTGGTGAAGCTGAAATAAAGGATGTACAATTTCTAAGTCCAATTCGAAACCCTGAAATTGCCACTAAAAAGGAGAGTATTGTCGATGTGCTCTGTAGAGATTCTAAAGGTATTCAAACGATTGTTGAGATGGTGCGACCTGAAAGTCTTCGGTCATATTGTTTAAAAGGAGAGGAATTCATTCAGAAAGAAACTGAAAGGATTCTAAAACTTATTAAACCAGATGTTTTGCCATCTGAGTCTACGCATCAGTGCGAATCGGGCAACCGGTTGGTGCCAAGCGATGCGGACAATGAACCTCCTCTTGAAAAAGAAGATGCTCAATCGTGAGAGGGGCATAAACTTCAAGCATCATGTGGTTGGAGGGCTAGGCTTAGTGGTATGGTGAACGTAAGTGAAGCTTTATAAGTACCGATACGATGAAAGAGCTAAAGATGCTGATAAGCTCTGACCAAAAGGTAATGTGGATAAGATACATTTTTCATCTCTGGATGTACGCAAATCACCGGTATAGAGAAGCCACCTAACCCACTGTTGTATGACTGGAGAAACAGGGTAAGCCTGTATTTTCGCCTACATGGCAAGCAAACCGCAAGGAATGCTGATGGAAGTGCAGGTAAAGGAGAATGGAGAAAGCGAATGCCATTTTGTAACGAAATGGATAGAATTTGTAACATTAATTCTCGTGAAAACGAGCAGACTTCCATTTGGTCCCTCGTGACAAGAAACTTTGTTAACCACTTAAGGTAGGAAAGCAGATGATTACAAGTAAACCTGTAAGTGCATCTACCGAAAGCTTTGAAGCATGGAAGCAATTGCCATGGAAGAAATGCCAGAAAGTTATTGTGAGGCTACAAAGACGTATTGTTAAGGCTGTCCAAGAAGGAAGATGGGGTAAGGTAAAAGCTTTACAACATCTTCTCACACGCTCTTTTAGCGGAAAAGCTTTGGCTGTTAAGAGAGTAACTGAAAACCAAGGAAAAACCACAGCAGGTGTAGATCGTCAACTATGGTCAACTTGCAATGCTAAATTTCAAGGAATAAAGCTGCTAAAACAAAGAGGATATAAACCTTCTCCGCTCAAACGAATTTATATCAGTAAATCTAATGGCAAAAGAAGGCCTCTTGGTATACCCACGATAAAAGATAGAGCGATGCAAGCATTGTATCTGCTCGCGTTGGAACCGGTAGCTGAAACAATCAGTGATCGTCACTCTTACGGCTTTAGACCTAAAAGATCCTGCGCAGACGCTACTGTGGCTTGCCACTTATTACTGGCAAGTCGTAATCAACTACAATGGATACTCGAAGGTGATATCAAAGGTTGTTTTGATAACATTAACCATGAATGGCTCATGAAGCATATTCCTATGGAGAAGAAAATTCTTCATAGATGGTTAAAAGCTGGTTTCCTAGAATCGAAAACTCTGTATCCCACAACTGCTGGCACTCCGCAAGGAAGTATAATTTCTCCAATACTAGCTAACTTTACCTTAGATGGTCTTGAACAGTTATTAGAAAGTCGCTTTGGTAAATTAGGTAGCAAAAGAAGAGGAAAAATCAGAAGTGGAGTGAATGTAATCAGGTACGCAGACGACTTTATTATTTCAGGTTTCACACATGAAGTACTGGAAAATGAAGTTAAGCCTTTAGTATCATCTTTTCTTCATGAGCGAGGTTTAATTCTGTCAGAAGAGAAGACAAAGATTACATCTATCACAACAGGGTTTGACTTTCTTGGTTGTAATGTACGTAGATATAATAAGAAGTTAATTATTAAACCTTCGAAAGAAAGTATTAAAAGACTTCTGAATAAAGCACGTACATTGATAAAAGCAAATATAGCGAACACTCAGGCTATAGTAATTAAGTCACTCAATTCTCTACTGAGAGGATGGGGAAATTACTATCACCATGTGTGTGCTAAAAAAGCGTTTAGAAAGATCGACAATGAAATTTGGCATAGTTTATGGAAATGGGCAAAGAAAAGACATCCTCGTAAAGGATTACGTTGGATAAAGAATCGTTACTTCAAAGTAATGGGTCAACGCCAATGGGTTTTTGCTGCACCCATATGCAAGAACAAACCAAAAGAGATACGGTATTTAAGACTGCTTAAGCTGATTGATATACCTATCAGACGACATGTTAAAATCAGAGCGGATGCAAATCCCCTTGACTTAAAATGGAAAAAGTATTTTGATGAGAGAGTAAAACGAACAAGAATGTTGGCAAGCTCCTTTTCAAGAGAAGGTTCTCTACTATTAGTGTCACCACTAAAGTTGATGTATTCTGAGGATTTATGAAAGACAAGCCGGTTCGACAAAAGAAGAACTTAGATAAGGGGCTCAAGCGTAGTGTGGGGAAACCTGCATGCTGCGTTTCTAAGGGAGGGAGTAGTAGTAATACTGCTTCCTTACCTGACCAGCTTGCTCGTGATAAAGGCTTCGAAAAACGAGCTCAATTATACGCTGCTAAGGCTTACTCAAGGCAGGCTGATAAAGGTGGTAAGTACATTGATTTAAAGAAGGTTTTCTTTATTGCTATTTCTAATTGTAATTTATTTCCTGATAAGCTTGATTATATATCTAGCCATACCATAAGAGATGAGAAAACTAACGAGCATGACTTAAAAGATTTTCAATTTATTTTCATTGAGTTACCAAAGTTTCCTAAGAGCAGAGAAGAACAGCTAGAAAATGTAGTAGATCGTTGGCTATTTTTCTTTAAATATGCAGAAGAAACAACTGATGAAGATTTAAGAAAAATAGCAGAAAAGTCACCGATAATAAAGTTAGCATATGATGAGTTAGACAAGTTTCATTGGAATGAGAAAGATCTTGTAGCTTATGAAGAAAGGGTCATGGATTTACAGAAAGAAGCTGCTATCTTAGAACAAAAACTTGATGATGCTAAACATGAAGGCATCCAAATCGGCCATCAAAAAGGTAAAATTGAAGGTAAAATTGAAGTTGCAAAAAACTCACTCAAGGCCGGTGTCTCTATTGATGTTATAGCTCAAATTACCGGTCTCTCTCATTCTGAAATTTTGCAACTTAAGAAAAAAACATAATTATTCACTTTAACATTTATAAAAACCTTTTCTAAGTTAGACATATCCCCTAATTAAGAATCTAGTGAACTGTCTAAAACAGCTATGAAGATTGCACACAGAATTATATAAATTACTATCATAACATTACCCAAACTTCTATATCAAAGCTACGTGCTGTAAGTTCAATATGGAAAACACATTAACCACTTATTTACCAATTCTAGTCTTGTATTTCTTATTCCTATTTCATCCATTTTAGTATTGGGATCATCAAACTTAGTCTGGTATCCCTAATTATTTTGGCTACCCTCACTTTAAATTTTCCACTACTTGGCATATTATAGCTCCACCCCTTATATTATAACTTACCTATTGAGATTACCTCCAAGCTTAGTTACTCCCATCTCAGAAAGACAAGTTGATACTTTTGAATGGCTGTGAACTGAAGCATTACTTAAATAACTTTGAGGCTCTAAACTCATTTGCTTTGCATCATCAACTTCTAATGTACCATCTCTGTTGTGTAATATCTGCTCTATTGATTGATTTAGCAGACCCTTATTAAATTGAGCTATAAACTGATCAAATTTCTTCGGACTTAATTTACCAGCTCCTCTACCAGGGAACGCTTTCTCTACATATGAGCTTAAAATCCCTGAAATTTCATTAAATTTACCACTCATGACTTTTCTAGTAATCTCTTTCTGCATTCCCACATAATCAATATTTAATCGATGCATTGACACACCACTTTTTAATCCAGCTTGCTCTACTACTTTCTCAAATCTATTTGTAATATTGAGTGCATAGCCCTGTGCTTCTAATAAAGAAATAGGGCTTTCTACTAAAGATATATATTTTTGAACCGTAACTTTTCTAATCAATAAATCAAGTAACATTATTGTACCATTTACATCTATTGGTGCATCAATTTGTGAAATTGAACTTGTAGTATTTAATGTCTCCTCAGGTAAAACAGCTTTAGAATTAAATAACCCACCTATAGAGCTTTTTATCCAGCCAAATAAATCATTTATACGTGAAGATAGCTTTTCTGTACTACTACTTACTGCTATGTTAGCTTGATTACCTAATTCTCCGACTGCATGTGATAAATTTTGCTCATTACGATGGTGACGACGATGACGAATTTGCTTTCTACTGTGTTCATGTCTGTGCTTATGCATCAATTTAGGTTGATCAGATAACGTTACTTCTGGACTTCTTTTCTTATTGAAAACATCATTATACACTTGATCCTTATGTTCTTTTTTCACAACATTCACGTCTCTTGCTGTACTTATTTCTTCCTGATGATCTTTTAACACTACCTCTTTATCAGCAAATTTTATAGATAACGTTGCCATTTTAGGTGTTTCATAGAACCTACTAAGTGTAATGCTACAGAGACCATTCTGAGTAATACTAAAGTCAAAAGCATTTGTGATCATTAGATCATTACTATTACTACGAACAAACGTATAATTTCCTCCTTTTCTAGGTATAATAAGCTCAGTATCCTTCTCCACATCTTGATCCGTTATCACAATAACTTCTTTATCCTTTTCGAAGATCAAAGGTTGTGGTTTTAAACACCATTCATTTTTATCAACGCTGATTCTCATAGGAACATTTTCTACTATCACATGAGTCTTATTATACCTCTCTACTCCATCTTTTAATCTCACAGTAAAATACTCATGCTTCTCTGCCGTTGCTCTTAATAATAAATCATTTTCAGATTCAATTACTTGTAATTCAAAATTGTCTTTTGCTTTTTTTACTACATTTCTTAAGTCAATCGTATCTATTGAATTCTCTTCATCAACATCATAAATAATAACCTCTGGAACATTATCAGTCTCAGAGTCAACTACATATATGTTTTCACCACCATTGCCCACTAGATGACTCTTATGTAGTGGATTATTGTGTATTACCTCATGATTACCACTCCCTATTGCAACGGTTTCACTACTTAATAGTGATTGTATAAAAAATGACATTTTATTTAGTCGATTCGCTACAACTAAATACTCCTTTATAATTTCATCAACTGATTTATTCGTGTTCTCAAGCATATAAAAGTTACCTCTATTTCCTATTTTTATTTCAGCACCATTACCTAGTATATAAGAGGCATTAGCTGGAATATCCGAAATAGTTATATTAAATTTTTCATTAGTAGACTCACCTTTTAATGAAGGTGATAGAAAACTAAACGTAACATTCTTTATTGTATGAGTCATCTTTCCATAGCCAGCATAGCGATAACTGATATCTTTAATATTTTCAGTATCAACGCTTACTAAGTTAAAAATAGTATAGTTAAATAAAAAATTATGCTTTTTTTGCTGTGCAAAAGTGTAGTCATG
Organism: Wolbachia endosymbiont (group A) of Opomyza germinationis; assembly: GCF_964264765.1. Classification (NCBI taxonomy): domain Bacteria; kingdom Pseudomonadati; phylum Pseudomonadota; class Alphaproteobacteria; order Rickettsiales; family Anaplasmataceae; genus Wolbachia; species Wolbachia endosymbiont (group A) of Opomyza germinationis. Next base: position 214,759 of record NZ_OZ183482.1, on the reverse strand, counting down.
TTCAATATTGATATTGGCTTTCCCCTTATCAGAAGGAATAATGTAATCAAAAATTCCGTGACGTGATTGGTATAAGTTATTTATTTCAGTACTAGGTCTTACTATTATTTTCTTTTCACTAGGTCTATGACAATATGGTATGGTGATATTATCAGGACTGTTGTTACTTAAACCTCCTTGACCATCTATATATCTCACATAGCACCCACAATCCACTATATCCTGTTTTCCTTTCCTACCATAAATTATATTCATATTTTTTATTCTAATATCATTAGAGGACGAGGATATTAAACCATAGTGCTTAAATAGATTAAAATTAACACTTATATAATCTTTATCTAAAGCAAATCCTGCTAAGTTTAATGTGTTATTTCCATCGCCCCCATCTAATGTTCCTATAGTCTTGTTACCCACGAGGATAAAAACGTCATCTTTATCACCTCCAGTCAACTCCTTATTTCCATCATCTACTAAGAAAATATTAGGACTATCCCTAAATCCTGTTGCTCTATCTCGACCTTTTCCCAAAGCAATTAAAGTACTATTTCCGGTCCTATCAGCTAAATAAAATAGACCTATTGCATTATGACAAAGATAAGCATTTTCACCTCCAACTTCAGGACGTATTGGACCAGTCGGAAGACAGAACAACTTACCTACATTTGGATTATCTGGTTTTGCTCTATGCCAAATAACATGATCTACTGTATTGCCAAGAAGTGCTAGATTATCTAAATCCATTTGGAGCTTATGTGATACTTCTTGGTCAGAATCTATAACTAACTCACCAGTGGGAAAAACATACCCTTGAATATCACTATGTTGTTTTAAGTACTCAAGCCCTTGATTAACTAGTTGGTTATTAACCTGTTTCTTTTCGATCAATTCTTCTATATACTGTTCAGGTTGCATATCTATAAATGCACGTAACCCTTCAATAAATTTTTCATTCCCTTTTAAATGAATAATCTGATCAATTTCATCAACTCTCTTTACTGCCATATAAATATCAGTTCCAACAAATACTACAGCGCCAATTGCAGCTCCAATAGGACCAGTGACAGATGATACTCCTTCTAGTACTTCAAAAGCTTCAGCAACTTCTATGCCAATCTCTGCAGCATCAACTCCCAAGTAAATACTATCTCCTACTATGCCAACTAATGCTTCCTCAGTACCATTTTTAAATGCTTTTACCTGATTTACTAGATCGTAGATAACAAAGGCAGAAGTACCACGAGAAAGAAAAGGAGATGCTGCTCTTAAAGAACTGCCAAGTAATAATTTTCCTTCTGAAGCTAATTTTAGTCCTTTAAGAGATGTAGCTTCAGCAACTTTAGCAAACCCCTGACCACCAGCAATAAAGCCTACATTAATTGCTACCCCTTGATAATTACCGTTTAAAAAGTCAGCTAATACATTTTTAGCCATCATTCCATGCATTGCTATACCAGAGATTCTTCCTACTACAGCTAGATGACTCATGATTTTTTGATTACTGATCAACCTATTAACTAGGCCTTGAGATCTGCCTTTAACTCTAGCCTCATCTGCTAGGTGAATTAGCTGAGAGCGTTTTTCCTCTGGTAGGTCTTTAATGTAATTAACAAACTTTTCACTATCTATGTTAATTTTATTGAAGTCTCTTTTCTCACCTCTCTCAACATTAAACTCATCAACATCTTCCCATGTGAATAAACATTCACTTTCTGCTTCTCTTTTGCTCCTATGACTTCTACCTGGTAAGCATTCCTCTAAAGTTCTTTTCGAACCTTCATGATTTAAACGGCTCTTTTTATTTTTGAGATATTGTTCTACATTAAAGTTCCGATGAGCAATTGCCAAGCGTATAGGTAATTCTCCAGCTTCACTAAAGATACTAGGGTCAGCCCCTTTCTCTACAAGATATTCTACTACATCTGAGTGACCATTAAAAGCAGCCCAGTGTAGAGGTGTATAACCAGCGAGGTCTGCGAGGTTAACTTCAGCCCCTTTCTCTACAAGATATTCTACTACATCTGAGTGACCATTAAAAGCAGCCCAGTGTAGAGGTGTATAACCAGCGAGGTCTGCGAGGTTAACTTCAGCCCCTTTCTTTATAAGATATTCTACTATCTTTAAGTGATCATTTGAAGCAGCACAGTGTAGAGGTGTATAACCATTGCGGTCTTTGAGATTAACTTTAGCCCCTTTCTTTATAAGATATTCTACTACATCTGAGTAACCATAAAAAGCAGCCCAGTGTAGAGGTGTATAACCAGCGAGGTCTGCGAGGTTAACTTCAGCCCCTTTCTTTATAAGATATTCTACTACATCTGAGTAACCATAAAAAGCAGCCCAGTGTAGAGGTGTATAACCAGCGAGGTCTGCGAGGTTAACTTCAGCCCCTTTCTCTACAAGATATTCTACTACATCTGAGTGACCATTAAAAGCAGCCCAGTGTAGAGGTGTATAACCAGCGAGGTCTGCGAGGTTAACTTCAGCCCCTTTCTCTACAAGATATTCTACTATCTTTAAGTGATCATTTGAAGCAGCCCAGTGTAGAGGTGTATAACTATTGCGGTCTTTGAGATTAACTTCAGCCCCTTTCTTTATAAGATATTCTACTATCTTTAAGTGATCATTTGAAGCAGCCCAGTGTAGAGGTGTATAACCATTGCGGTCTTTGAGATTAACTTTAGCCCCTTTCTTTATAAGATATTCTACTACATCTGAGTAACCATAAAAAGCAGCCCAGTGTAGAGGTGTATAACCAGCGAGGTCTGCGAGGTTAACTTCAGCCCCTTTCTTTATAAGATATTCTACTACATCTGAGTGACCATAAAAAGCAGCCCAGTGTAGAGGTGTATAACCATTGCGTTCTGCGAGGTTAACTTCAGCCCCTTTCTCTACAAGATATTCTACTACATCTGAGTGACCATAAAAAGCAGCCCAGTGTAGAGGTGTATAACCATTGCGTTCTGCGAGGTTAACTTCAGCCCCTTTCTCTACAAGATATTCTACTACATCTGAGTAACCATTAAAAGCAGCCCAGTGTAGAGGTGTATAACCAGCGAGGTCTGCGAGGTTAACTTCAGCCCCTTTCTCTACAAGATATTCTACTACATCTGAGTGACCATTAAAAGCAGCCCAGTGTAGAGGTGTATAACCAGCGAGGTCTGCGAGGTTAACTTCAGCCCCTTTCTCTACAAGATATTCTACTATCTTTAAGTGATCATTTGAAGCAGCCCAGTGTAGAGGTGTATAACTATTGCGGTCTTTGAGATTAACTTCAGCCCCTTTCTTTATAAGATATTCTACTATCTTTAAGTGATCATTTGAAGCAGCCCAGTGTAGAGGTGTATAACTATTGCGGTCTTTGAGATTAACTTCAGCCCCTTTCTCTACAAGATATTCTACTATCTTTAAGTTATCATTTGAAGCAGCCCAGTGTAGAGGTGTATAACCATTGCGGTCTTTGAGATTAACTTTAGCCCCTTTCTTTATAAGATATTCTACTACATCTGAGTAACCATTAAAAGCAGCCCAGTGTAGAGGTGTATAACCATTGCGGTCTTTGAGATTAACTTTAGCCCCTTTCTTTATAAGATATTCTACTATCTTTAAGTTATCATTTGAAGCAGCCCAGTGTAGAGGTGTATAACCATTGCGGTCTTTGAGATTAACTTTAGCCCCTTTCTTTATAAGATATTCTACTATCTTTAAGTGATCATTTGAAGCAGCCCAGTGTAGAGGTGTATAACCATTGCGGTCTTTGAGATTAACTTTAGCCCCTTTCTTTATAAGATATTCTACTACATCTGAGTAACCATTAAAAGCAGCTAAATGTAGAGAAGCCATACCGCCTTCATTAACAGAATTTAAATCAAAAACTTTCTTGTCGGCAAGATATTGTATTATATCCAATTGTCCATGTGAAACAGCAGAATGTAAAAGATTTCCTATAGATTTATAAAAACCTCCAAAATTTGCACCACTTTCTATAAGCAAATCTAATATCCTTAAGCTACCAACTTCAACCGCAAGAAAAACGGGAGCATGATTACTGTCAGCATTAGTATTAACAACTTCAAGGAGTTTATCTCTATGATTAGTCTTTATAGATTTAAGTATATTATCAACTGCTTGCTCTTCACAATCCTGAATAAGTAAATCTAAGGGAGTATCATAGTAACTACCATATCTAGAATTAAAGTAAAAATTATTAATTAAATCATCATATTTACTTGCATATTTCCAAATAGATGCAACTTGAGTTATACTATCTTCATCCATTTCACTCTTGATTGATGCTAGAACTTTTTTGAGAACTCCTGCTTCTCTTGCTTCCTTTGTTAATTTTAACCTTGTTACTTCTTGTACTAATCTATGAATCTTCAGGAATAATTCCCCTTCTACCATACTCACCATTGAATACCGCTCTACTAACCGAATGGCATAAGATACTTCTTCTTCATCACCATCTATTAATTCTAACAACATTTTTACAGGAATCCTATCAGGAAAAAAATATGCAATGATTTCTAAGAGCTCTTTAGCTTGTTGACCACATTTTTCATCTTGAAATATCTTGTCAATAGTAATTTCCCAAGTTGTAAGGGTAGTCCTAGTATATAAGTTATCACTATCTTCAAGAAATTTAAAGTCAAGCAACTCTTGTTTTTTTTCCTCATAAATTTTTAAGTAATCATCAATACTAAATCTTTTTCTTGCATTTCCTAGTTTATTAGCCTCTTTAATATACGTTACTGCTTGTCTCAATGCTAAAGGAAGAAATCCCAGAATCTCTGATAATTTTCTTATATTTTCTTTTTGTTCACCATCCTCTATGCCTAAACTATCTTGAATAAATAACTTAGCCTCTTCTAGATCAAACGCAGGCAATTCCAATAATTCTATGTCTTGTAACAATTCCCGATCACGAGAAGTAATCAAAACATAAGGCTTATTAACAGCATGCATTGAGAAAGATGATGGTAAAAATTTACCGAAGCTTTTATCTTTCTCAGCGTTATCAAAGATAAATAAGCTCCTCCTCCCATCAAAAAACTTGTACACATCTTCTATAATAGATTTTTTACTCCTTGACCCCCCATCTCCATCTTTTGTAGTAATACCTAATTTATCCCTAGCTAACCTATTAAATGACTCTACAAGAGTTGCCTCACTTTCAGCATTAATCCATACAATATTACCGTCATAATAGCTGTAACAAAGACGAGCATACTCTCTAGCCAACTCACTTTTTCCTACTCCTCCTAAACCAGTAATTAAAGCCCCTCCTGCTGCTGCTAATTTTCCCGAACTGTAATTTATTCCTTTATGTAAAGCATCGATCACGTTTTTTCTTCCAGTGAATAACTTCATTGGTTGTTCCACATCAAACAAAACACTCCTATATGTTTGTTTATTGTTCTGCTGCGCTTTCATATCAGAATGGATTACTTCCAACTTGTCTTCTATTCTACCTACTCCTTTATCTAAGGTTTTTAACTCTTGTTGCATTGAACTTAAAGTGCTAACTCGTGATTCAAATTCCCTGAAAAAACTCTTTATGTCTATGTCAGAAAGAAATCTTCCTTCTTTGTCCTTCATCCAGTTTAGTATTTGTATTTGAAGCTTATTATAAGCATCGATACCTAATTCACCAATATAATCAAACTTTCTACTAAATTCCTCACTTATCTTTTTTTCAAGTATTTTACCAATCTCAACTTCATTAGGCTGACCAACTGCAAATACTAGTTTTTCTAAGAATTCATCTATCTCTTCATTTTTTACTTCATCATTCGGCAATACTTGTTCAGTTTTTTGAAAATAGTATTTATCCTTTCTATATTCTTCATAATCCTCTTCTCCGCAGGTCTCAAAATCACTGATTTTCAGCTGGCATTGTTTAAGAAAAGAAAAAGGTATTCGTTTCTCGAGTAGTGCTTTTTCTAATTTATCCCTAAAATCTTTCAGGCTTTTAGATAATGCGTTGCCTTTATCCTCTTTACCATAATCCAAAAACCCCTCTCTAAACTTTACCTTACCATCTTGCTCTATTAATACATGCCCTGCCAGTTTATCAATATTACCCTTAATAATCTCAGACTGTCTACGAAGAACTATAGTTTCACCTGAAGATATAGAATCAGCAAATTTTTGAGCAAGTTCTTGCACTGGATCGCGAGAGCCTTTTTTAAGAATCTGAAGATTCTCTTCTATCCTAAACATCTTGCCAAAATTCAAAGATATTTTTAAATCCCCACCCTGTAGCTCTTTTTTAAACTCATCCTCTAACAAATTACTTTCTTTCAATAAAATTCTTCTCAGTTTACTTGCTTCTTCAGATAAATTATCATTATTTACAAAACAAGTGCTAAATTTCTTACCTTTGATATCAATTACTTCTTTTGCTAACGCTCTATGATATTTTTTAAAAACACAATTTCTTAAATCCATAACCTTATCACTATTTGTGGTACCACTTTTAAAAACGTACGCAGCTAATTCTTGTCCTAACTCTTTTAAATCTGAAGCGTCTTTCAATAAAGAAACCAAGCTTTCTTTTTCAAGAGAAGTACCTCCTTTAAATTTCAATCTCTTGGCTCTTCCGTTATTACCTTCTTGTATATCTAAAATATCATCCTCGCCTTTCATCAGTTCAAAGCTGTCTTGCAAATTTTCATTAAAATCAGCATTCGTACAAATAACAAAGTCTTCTAATTCACGATTTTTGCCATTAAATTCTAGCTTTTCCTTGATTTTGCGATAGGATATAAAATATTTTTTTAGACTAAATGGACCATTTTTTTCTGCAAGTAAATCATTAACAGTAATTTCTTTACTACCATCTTGTTTATGCTTAGCTTGCAAGAAACGAAATACTGAACCATCTTTTTTTTCATTTTTACGCTCAAAAACTAAGTCATCAAATTTTTCAGCTATATCCATTTCTGTAGCTAAACGGAACACATATTTTTTATCTAATCCTTGCTTTAAAAATAGCATTAGTAACCTTAATTGATAGATAATGCCATGCAGACTATTTGTTAAACCACCTTTAGAATACTCTTGTTTAGTGCTTTCTTTACCATCGTCAGACCTAAGATATTGAATCTCTTTTCTACCAAGGACTGGTTCAAAATGATTATTACCCCTATTTATTATGTGTATAGTATATTGATCATCATAGTCTACACTATCTGATGAAATGGAAAAAGAACCTGAAGAACTAATAAGCTGATGTATATTATCCAATCCATGAAAAGGTTTCATACCTTCTAATAGACCAGATGCTTCTTTAGATTGATCGTTTTGTAATTTCGAAGCAAATGTTTCGTCAGAATTAAAATCCATTATTATCGAGTTGATGTTTTTACCAAACCCTCTTTCACCATCCAATACTCGTTGCTGCAAATGTAAAAGATATGATAACTTTTCAATAACATGAAGCTTTACCTGATACTTTTCACAGAGTATTCTACCTTCAACTTCAGGATCACCCCATCTGTTACTATTGACGATGACACTCGCATAAGAATCTAGAGTTTCAGTACGTACTCTGCCACTATTGTCATGACTGTTAGCAATAGCATTTATGAACCATTCCGGTGGATTGTTTCGTGCAAAATCTCTGCAATAGCATCGCAGTTGTTCAACATTCACTTGTATTCCTAATTGTTGTTCTAGTCCTTGTCTGAACGAATCAAAGAAACAGTCTCCATTTGTAGTTGCCAGCCCTATCTTCAAATTCTCTGGTAATTCTGGATTATCATCTGAGCCTTCGAAGTGGAGAGCCTCTCGTTGTGAAGTTATCTGCTTTACATGTTGCGCTCCTTCCAATGTTTCTGAACTAGATTTCCCTTTCTTTAGATAGTCTATCTTTAGCATAAACCCCCCTGCCTATTTCATATAAAAACCTAAGATTGTATTAGATTTAGCCATATGTTAACAAATGAAATTAGCAATGCAAGTAGTGTTTACTCATACTATAGTATTTTATTTTTAGGCTGTTTTATTTAAGCTTTTGAGCTGAGCTTGTAGCAGAGTTTCATTCTATCTTTGAATTTCGTTTTTGCTGTAAATTACCTCAATTTTTCTTTTTATTCCCAGATGGATTGGTATTAGTTTAGTAGTATATACTATTAAAATTAAATGATCTAACCATTTCCAGCACCCAAAATCAGCTAGTGAGAGAAGAGTTTGTTTTGGGATGGCATGGACTACCATATGTACCATACGAACTTTTTAATATAACAATTTAACTATACGCTAAAACTAGCTATATTAGCCCATTTCATCCATATCTACATACGAACTTTTTTGCCTAAGCTTATTGAAATAATTTAAATCTTCTATTTTTATAACCTTATTTTTACGCGGCTTGTTCTCACAAATATACGACCTTTTTTGCAATCTTAGGAAGAGTCAATAATTCAATTCCTTATAACACTAGCTAGCATGGTATCTTCACTAAAATATTTTTTTAAAAAGTTAGTTGACTTATAAATAATTCTCTACTAATACTAGCATATGTTTGTTTATTCTGCTGAAGTGGCTCCGCAGGTTACTGTATAAGCTTCAGCAGTTTTTGTACTCCTTTAAAGCATCATATTCCTATATATTAAATATAGCTGGTGTTCTCAATTTTGTTGATCTATAGTAAAATTGGCTAAAACTTCCAGTAATAAACAACTTTTAACCTAGCAGTACTCACCATAAAAACTTAACAAAAATATGAGTAGTAAAAAGATTATGTTGAAATTAACTTGACACATACTACACATTCTATATAATATATTCTATATCTAGAGCTAGGAGGTAATATGGATACAGGGTCAGTAAAATATATTGCAGAACCTATCAGTGAACAAAGCAAACACACTGATGAGCAAAAACTGAAGTGTGACCTAAGTGCTTGACAAGAGTTTTCAGAAATAGGTAGCCCAAAAACAGAAGCAACTGGATTACCAGTAGATAGTTATTATGAATTCATTAAGCGAGATTTATTTTCGGCTGATAGAAGTTTGATAGATGATAAAAAATACTTAGAGGATTTAATAGATGAGTGGCTTATTCATGCACCTAACTTAGGACTGGAAGAGAGTCAAAAAAAGTTAAATCAAAAATTACTCAATAGTATTATAAAAGATTTTAATATGGGAAATTATGACTCATTTTCAAATCTTAAGCAGTTTTTAGAAAGTAACGAGAAAAATAAAGACCTGAAGTACGTTCTTAATCTAAAAAGAGGGCATCTAGGAACAACAATATTGAACGTGTTTCTCGAATACGACGAAATTATTCCTTCTCTTCTCAAAGCTGGTGCTGATCTAAATATGCAGGATAATAAAGGTAAAACACTTTTGCATGATACTGCTATTTATTCTAGTGGATATGAAGATCTTGGGTATCTCTTAGATGCAAAAGCTGATCCAAATATACAAGATGAAAAAGGTAACACACCTTTACACTATTATGCTGCTAAGTGTAGTGATCAAAGCAGAAAAACTATGGATTTGCTCATAAGCAAAGGAGCTGATTTAAGCATAAAAAATAACGATGGAAAAACTCCACTGCAAGTTGCAATTGATAATGACAACATTATAGGATGTTTATTAACTAATAGTCAAAAAAAATTAAGAGAGCAACTAGGTAAAATGCTTCTCGCTACAAGTTCTGATGAAGATTGGGATAATGCTTATGATCCAGAGGTTGAAAATCTAAGAAAGTTTTTAAATCAATATGAAAATGACAACGACTTAAAGATAGTTTTAAATGTTAAGGATGATAGTTCAGTACTTCTTGATTCGCCATCTCGTCAATTTCCTAATGTAAAAGCCTTGCTCTTAAAAGCAGGAGCAGCTGATTTTATAGGTAAAAAACAAGACAATTATGAAAAATGCGATAGTTTTTTATCAGAGATTTATCAAATAAATTACCTTGCTAAACGCAATGAGTTTTTAAGTAAGGTAGTAAAAGCTAAAAGCATGATTGAATTACAAGAAGTTGTAAATGAGATTATAGCTTCTGGAATGAGATTAAATTTTGCTAAAGACAAAGATTATTACTTTGCAGATCACGTACTAGAAAAAATTGCTCAGCTAGAAGGAAGCTATGGAATTGCCAGTGATATAGTATGTACATTAATATCAAGAGGAGCAAAGTTAAAAAGGTCAGAAAGTTTAAAAGTCATTGATACAATAGAATTAAAGTTCAAAGCTCATAAGGCTAATATGATCAGTGCTCATTTAGAGTATGTTAGTAATACTGAGGAATTTTTTAGAATTGCAAAGGCTGCTACCAGCGGTCAACTATATGATGGAAAAATCGATAATAATGTATTTTACTTAGAATACTCAGAGGATAGTATAATAGATGTTGCAAGAATCACAGATAGAACAAGAAATCTGGAACTAATTCAGGAATCATATAGAAGGGATATAATAAAAATTGGCAAAAGTAAGATGGAAATTATAACCGAAAACGGCATAAGGTATTACACAGATCTTACAGAAGGCAGCGATATAGTATTAACTTTCTATACTAGTTTGGGAAATATAGACCTTAGACTGTATCCTGACATACAGGATAAAAGCAAGATTATAGTAGAAGTGAGTAATAGAGAAGAAATATTAGAAAAATTCAAAGGTCGCGAAGAAGAGTTAGGCAATGATTGCGCGCTCGGTGGCTACTCGGTCTACAATGCTATTGAACAGGGATATTTTGAAAGGTCTAGAAAATTAATGCGTCCTGAAGTAATAAGCGAGTCTAACAACAAATGGACAGAACGTGAAGAGTTAAGAAGGGATTCTATGGAGGAAATTGCTAGAAGGCATAAGTTATTACAAGATTTACGCAATATTGAGTCTAATATTGTACAAAAGGAGAAGAATTTTGACATAAAAACTTACCTGATAGACATCTTTAAAACTTTATCTAGGTTCTATGAAGAAAAAGGGGATATTTCTAAAACAGACTTAGCTAAAGCAGCAGAAAAGGAAAGTAAAAAATTGGGGTTAGAAGGTAAATACAACTGGAGTAAGATTTTTGGTTTAGAGGAAGAAATTATTGAAAAGGTAGAAAAACAAGGTGATAAAGAGCAAAAATCAAACATACCTGATGACTTCTATTTAGGGCACGCAATCAATAATGGAAGCTGTTTTTTTGATTCATTCAGGCAAAGTCTAGAACAACAGAAGGGAATCAAAGTTACTGTAGAGCAGTTAAGGAATGAGTGTAAGAGATTTGCGCAAGACAATCCTCCAGAGTGGTTTATAAGTAAAATTGGCAATGACTTTGATGAGGTTGAAAGTGAGCTCGTAAATCGTGGAATTACGTGTAACCAATATATCAATAGCATTGGAAAGAATGAATTTTGGGGACGTTCCGATATCGAGGGCAGAGTACTTTGTGATAAGTATGGTGTGAAATTGCATGTTGCAGAAAGTAACCCATTGCACACTATTGATAAGCAACAAGATCCGTTCTTGCATCAGTTAATAGATAGCTCAGGATCAAAAGCAGGTAAGATAGATTATAGTCACAATAGTGCCTTACATATGGTAAATGGAGGCCATGATCATTTTCAACCCCTACTTTATAGAAATAAGGCCTTGGCAAAACAAACGCAAGAACAAAAAGATTCCTTATGCTATTCAAGCTTGCCAAGCTGTAGTATGGATGAGTTAAAAATAGAAAAAGCCAACATAAGGCACTGCTTGTAAGTAGACCATAGCTTTGTATATGACTTGTTACACAACAATGAAGGGGAAAGTTTATTTATTAAGTTAAAAAAGAAATTATTTTACTTAAAAAACTTACTTAGTGCTTATGAATTTTCAAGTACACTTTCAGATTCAAAGAGGCTATAGATTGCTCGACATGTACTACTTCGTGGAGTTGTGTGCTGAAGTTTAGAGTATTGCTTTTTTTGATGTTTACAGAATTTTCCTCCAAATCTACTATTAAAATATGCAGTTAAAGTTGGATACATTTTTTATCACTATTGCATCTGATATGCTAAAATCTTCATTATTTATATTGATATTTTCGCATAATTGATTCTGTAACATTGACTTACTTTTCTATATCAATTTCAACATCTTTTTGTGTGGCCCTTTTCTGTTGCTTTTATAAATCAAGACCATAGAATTTCTCCCTTTGCTCACTCCACAGCATCGGTATTTCTTTTAAATCAACTAACTTCAAACCCCTTGGCTGCCTCCCATTTACTATATCTTCCTTAATCTTTGGTGCTAAATAATTTAATCTTAAAATTTGCTGTATACGTCTTGTACCTACGTTTATTTTCTTACTCAGCTCTTTCACACTTCTATATTTTCCTTCTTCCAATTGCCGTTTCCAGGAATGGGCTCTCACCACTGCCTTCAATAGTGCATTATTTGTTTTACCTTCTGGTTCGATTACTATGCATTTGTTTCCTTTCTTCTTCATTGGTATAAATTTTTCCTCTGATTCAGAACACACTTCTATTCCATCTTCTTTTACCATTACTCCCTTTATTAATTTTTTCATTGCTTCTTTCTGTTCTCTGAAGCTTAAATTTTCTCCATCCCCATATAAGCATTCGGCTCTTTTCATCACTTCTTTTTCTATTTCCCCAGCTACTATAGTTCGATTTACTGATTCACAATTCTTCCCCCTTAAGTGATTGTTGCATACGTAATATCTATACCTTTTGTTCTCTTTTTTTGAGTATGTCAGAGTCATATTTACATCACAGCTCTTGCACTTGATTATTCCCTTTAGCAGTGCTTCCTCATATTTTGCTTTTCTATATGGCTGATTACTTATCAATTCCTGCGCTTTTTGCCATTTTTCTTCTTCTATTATCGCTTCATGCTTTCCTTTATACTGTTTCTCATAATGCCTGATTTTTCCCATATATATTGGGTTTGTTATTATTCTCCTCACTGTTGCCTTTTTAAAGATATCTGATTTTGCTTTCGTTCGATATCCTTCTCTGTTTAACTCTCTTGCCAATTCTGCCATTGACTTCAGCTCCATATACCTCTCAAATATATGCTTTATTATTTTTGCTTCTTTTTCATTTATTATTAATTCCTTTTCTTTTACATCATAGCCAAGCGGTGGATTTCCTCCCATCCATAACCCTTGTTCTTTCGATGTTGCTATTTTATTTTTTACTCTCTCTACTATCATTTCTCTTTCTAGTTGTGCCGCCCCTGATAGCACTGTTTGTACAAATTTTCCCATTGGCGTATTATTGTCGAATATTTGTGTTACTGCTACAAAACTTATCCGGTGCCTTCTAAAAAATGATGTTACTTCTATGCAGTCCTTTGTTTCTCTTGATAACCTATCTAGCGTATATACTACTACACAGTCGACTTCTCCTACCTTTACATCTTCAAACAATTCCTTTATCGCTGGTCTATTCAAATTACTCCCTGAGAACCCTCCATCATCGTACTTTTTTGCCAATACTACCCACCCTTCTCGGCTTTTTATATACTTCTCACATACTACTCGCTGTGCATCTAAACTATTAAACTTTTGTTCTAGCCCGTCTTCATTTGATTTTCTCGTATATATCGCGCATCTTACCTCTTTCAGCATTCTTTCTCCTTATCTCTCATTCCAAATAGGAGCGGTCCATTATAACTCATTCCCATTATTTTGCCGGCTACTGCTGATAATGACGTATAAAACTCTTCTTTATAGATTAAACCCTTATCTGTTACCATTACCGCATGCGTCTCTTCCCCTCTTTCTAATATTAGCTCTGTTCCCTCTACTGGCAGTTTATCGCTACTTATCCTTTTTCCCTTCTCTAGTCGATCTGCCAGGTATTCTAGTCTTTTTGCCCCTTTTCTTGATATTTCTCCGTACGCTTTTTCCTGCATTCTATAAGCTAATCTTGGTATCAGGTATTTCTTTGAGTATCTAGGCGCTCCTTCTCCATATACCTTTTTCCATATTTTCCTCACCTCTTCCAACGCTTTTTTCTCTAAATTCATTACTTTCTTTTCTATTTCTTCCTTTCTTTCCATATTTTCAGCCTCTCATAATTTCTCAAATAACTTTTCTATTCTGTCTGTTTCTTTCTTCAATACTTCAGTTACCTCTTTACTATTTTTCGCATAATCCATCGCTGTCATCCCAAATTTATCTGCTTGTTCTATTTCAGCCCCTGCTTTTACTAGCTCCTCCACTATTTCCACTTTCCCCACCATACATGCAAGGTGCAGCGGTGTGCATTTACTGCCATACTCTTCAGCATTTACATTCCCTCCTGATTTTATCAATTCTCTAACTGTTTCTAGACGTTTCTCCGTTATCGCTAGGTGCAGTGCTGTATATCCTTCTACATCCGCTGCATTCACATTCGCTCCTTTTTCAACTAATAAGCTCACTGTTTTTCCGTCTACTGCATAATGCAGTTCCTTTTTTGTCCCCTTAATATTTTTACCTGAGTTCTCTAATAATTCTTTTAGTGCATCCTCTTTTTCTTTTTTACTCATAACCTACCTCACCTTTTCTTTAAATTTAAGTCCCTTTTTTAATTCTCACCACCTCATCTATCATTTCGTTTACTTGGCACATTATCTTGGTTGCTAAATTTTGACATTCTTTCTTTATTAATGATTTGTCTCTCTTCCTTATTTCTTCGATCTCCATTATTTTTAGCTCTGGCATATAGCTCCTATCCAACTTGTCTGCTATTTCTCCCACTAGCCCCTCTATTCCATAGCACGTCAGTTTTCTACTTTTTGTTACTCCACCTTTTGCTCTCAAAAATTTACTTGCCTTTTCACTCTCTTCCCTATCACATAGACAATACTTTTCACTTTCCCATATGTAATACATTGGTGTTGAACCATACTTATTCAGTTGATTAACTTCAGATCCTGCTTTTACTAGCTCTTTTATTATTTCAACTCCTGCTCCTCCTATTTTACATGCAGAGTGCAGTGGCGTACATCCACTGACATATTGAGTGGCATTTATTTCCGCTCCTGACCTTAGCAGTACTTTTACATTTTCTAAACTTTTTGCGAATACTGCACAGTGCAGTGGCGTATAACCATTTTTATCTCTTGCATTGATCTCCGCTCCTTTTTCTATTAATAACCTCACTGTTTTGTGATCGGAATTTTCTACTGCATGGTGCAATACTGTTTCTCCTTTTTCATCCCTTTTATTAATATTTTTAAATCCATTCCTTGATACTTCTTTAAAAAACTTGTTAAAAGATTCTTTCTTTTCTTCGCTGAACCCCATTTCATACCTCACAAAATTATCTTTTCTAGCGCCAGACAAATTTCTTATATTTACCTGCTGCTATTCAAGTTATGTGCGTTTTGGCATAAAAAGGCAAGTCTTTTTTCGCGTAGTACACCTTTTTAACTAAATACTAATATAGTATATGAAGATATAAATATATATGCTTAATGCATTAAACATATTACTTGTTTCTCTTCCCAACCTCTGTTCAAATGACGATGTTCGTGCCACGTTAGTACGCCTGGGTAAAACACTAAAACGTAATTTTCCGGTTCATGTATTGAATCCTTTTGCTCTGAATTTAAATCCCTTTCAAAATGAATATTGTGCTCTGCCACACCAAATATTATAACTTTTTGGTTGGTAAAATCTTCTACTTTGTAGTGGTGAGTAACGCTAAACCTTTCTAAAATTGGCTTGTGTTTTAAATTCCACAGTTGTTCAGATAGTTTATCACTTCCTAGTAAAAATTTACTTCCTTTCTCTTCTCCACTCGTAACCGGAAAACACGCGTTTATTTCTCCTAAGTTCCAGCTATCTGATAATACTATCTGCGCTTTAGCAAACTTAATCTTAGGTAATAAGCTCTGTGGTAGCGGATATAGCGCTTTGAAGTTATACCACACATGATTTCGTTCATAAATACCGTTGTAGTTCTTAGTATGAGGCTCGGTTTCTCCAAGTATTGCTACATCCAAGCGATATATGTCATTGCTTAAAGCTCGTTCATAATGATCGCGTAGATAGTTTTCTACAATCCTAATAACCGGACCATGAGACCTGAAAAAATTTACTCTTCCAAATGATAAAACTGGCCCATCTTTTTCTATTTTTACCCCGGAATAATCCGATAATAAACTTCCGAAAAAACTCTCATCCAATATGAACCTGCTAATGTTGTAATAATCGTTAAAAATCCTCATTAGCCTCGATCTTGCAGGCAATGATAGTTTTGCTAGTTCTACTACTGCATCAACGAAGAAGTCATTCGGAACATCTTTTATCCCTATCTGCAGTTCAAAGAAGTGCTTGCCAGATGGTTCTTCGATAATTGTAATATCTTCTATATTTGCCCATTTTAGTGCTATTTTCAGTGAAGCAGGTGTTCCTCTTAAACGCTGAAATTTTATCCCTTTTTTTATCGCCTTTCTTTTGTCTTTTACCCAATGTAGGATTTCTCCTAGCCCATATTCCTCTATTATCCATGGCAACACTTTTTCCCCTTGGCTAAATTTAAACCCTCTGATACAACCAGGATCTACTTTGTAATCTATTGCATCAACCAGCGCTTTTTCCTTTTTTGTTGCGTTTGGCGGTAATAGCATTAATTTAACTCAACATTTAAACTTTTTAAGAAAGCGCACTCATTTCCTTTCACAACTATGTCTTCTCTTGGCTCTATTAATTCCACGTTTTCTACTCCTTCCATAAACAAATTGGCTATTATCCATGATCTTGTTACCTTCCATCCTAATCTTTTCGTTGTTCCAAATTTTTCGATAAATTTCTTCTTCACCGTTTCAATAATATCTGGTCTTTTAATGCTAATTTTACTGTGGATATCTATTTCTATCATATTGCAACTTACCACTTCAACTGTATCTGTTAAAATCCTCACATCCTCCCTGTTTAGCTGATTTTTGACAATTTCTAGTAATTCTTCTTGCAGTGTGGATAATTCTGTGGATAAGATTGAAACTTGTACTTTCCCTGGTATAGGTGATTCTACTAATGCATCCTTTACTCTACTATCTGCTGACAGTGCATGATATCGATAGTGTTCTTTACTTCCTCCCGTGCTCCAGCCTATTATCTTTGCTTTAATTATTTTTCTAAAACGTTCGTCATCTTCTTCTTTCTGCCTCTCCACTCCATAAAATTCAGCTAAATTATCAAGATCTTCTCCTGTCGCAAACTTAAGTAAATTACTCTTTACTGCTTCGTTTATCCTTTGTCTCAGCAAAAGCTCTCTCCAGGCTGCTACTTCTAATACCTTCATCGCTGAGTCACTTTCTACTAATGCCGTAAAACTTTCATCTCGACTTATTAATTCTTCTTTCATACGTGAAAAGATTTCTTCGAAGTTCAGTGGCTCAATAATGTTAGTCTGCTGCATCTTTATACTACAACCTCATCGAAGCGAATCTTTTTCCCCATTGGTACGTACAACCCTTCCAGGTCAAGCGTTACTTTTCCCTCTTTTACTTCTGTCATTTTTACTTTTTCTAATTTAAACCTTTTTTCCCATTTTTCCAAAGCTTCTGCAGTTGCTGCGTAAATTTCTAGTGTTAAATCACGATTAACTGGCTTATCCAATAATTCAAATAGCCTAGACCCGTAATTCCTCATCATAATTCGTGATCCTATAGGAGTCGTAAGTATATCAATTATTGATTGCTTTAAGTGCTCTATTCCTTCTAACGCTTTTCCTGTTTTACCATCCATACCCTTCATTTCTATTTTGCAAAGACGCTTTTACTGCCTTTTATTACTTTTAACCCACAAGATACTGAATCCCCTACTCTTCCTACACCATGACCATTTGCAAACACTGTTTTTGATCCTTGAATCATTACTTTTCCTTCGTTAAAATTGTCTCCTTTCCTACAGACTGGGAAATCATTTACAAAAACATTATTACTGCCGCTAATGCAAAAATGTGGTGTTGCTTCTCCACAATAATCTCCTACTCGCACAACTGATTTATTCATTTTCCAATTAATTAAGTTCTATTCTATCTGCTTTCAGTTTTATTTCGCTCCTTGTCATCTCTATACTTGATTCCCCAGCTTTCAATGTTATTTTGTCCACTACTTCAATCTCTAAATGATGCTTCTCTTTATCATATAACAATCTTGTCCCATCTTGAATTTTTACACTATTTATTTCTTTTTTATTCTCTGGTGCAGGGTATTTTTCCTGATATATTCCTGCTAATACCACCCCTAATGATAGTTCTCCTAGCGCAGAAAGTATAATAACCTGTTCATCGATATCTGGAGGAGACCAATTTCTATCTTTTCCTGCTTTACTTGTTATCCATGGCAACCAATCTGTTAAAAATTCCCCTATTTGCACTTTTACTCTCGCTTTTTCATAATCTACTTCTTTCACAAGCCCAATACGTACAATGTTAGCTAACTTTCTTTGCAACTCTGAAATAGCAAAATTACTTTCCAACATTTATTTCACCGATTTCTATTTTGTGTGGCATAAATTTTCCCTCTTCCCAAATAGATCGACCCAAGTGTACTTCATGCACCCAGTCTACCATCCACACTAAATACGCGTCTAATTCTGGCCTAAATCCGTCAATTTCTGCTGATATAAATTCACCTGGCGAAACATTTTTTACGTTCCAAGTATTTTTATTTACTACTCTCGCAACCTCAGCAGCTAATTCTCTGACAATAATAGCTGCATTCTCTATTGTGCTATCAATCACAATTCGTGCCTCAAATCTTGCTTTCAGGGCTAATTCTTCTGTTCCTGAATCTTTTCCTTGCTCTAAACTTGACAATTCCACAAATACCGCTGGTGCTACTATTTCCCTTCTTATCATTGGATATATTTCACATGTCTGTATCGCTGGTATTTCTTTCTTCAACATTCTGCAAATTGCTTTGTGCAACTCAATTAAAATCATACTTTTACAATATAGTTTAATTCACGCTCAAAATATTTCTCAAATATCCCTTCTGTTTCATAATTAACTAGCTCCTTTATTATTTTTGATGCTTCTGGTTCCAGTCCTAATTTTACCTCTTGTATTGGCAAAGCTGTTCTTCCTTCACGCCTAAAAACACCACTATTTCCTCTTGGCATTGTTGCCATAAATCCTCCTATAAACTTATGTTTTCCTACTTTCGCTCCTTTTCTTGTTTGTCTCATCTTGCCAATTGCTGATACCCTAATATCATATAAATTTGCTCTCATTAATACATCTAACCTACTTGTCTTAGCCTTAAAAATTCTTAGCCTTTTTCTCATTACCGTTAATTTTATCTTCTTTTCCTCACTAATTTCCTTAGCTGCTTGCGTTTTTAACCATAGTGCTGTTTTGTTCAATGCCCTCACCGCTGCTTTTTCCACTTTTTTCCTTTCAGCATTTACATTTTCAATTACCTTATTAATATTATCGGTAACTTCTATATTAATAGACATTTTACACCCCCGATGCTTGAATTTTCCATACCATTCCTGAATTATCTCTAAGTGGTGGTGTGTGTACTCTGTATCTACAACTACCTATGGAAAAAGTATCTCCTTGTATCTTGTCAAAAGCATCTGATGTTTTAAGCTTAAGCATTAGGTGGAGAAGGGAAGAACTTTGAATATCTCCTTAGATATAAAATCTGTGTGGTAGACAAGAGTTCCCTTCTCAAAAGTATAGGCTGAACGGTATCGTAGAAAGACCTAAATGGTTATAATTCTGTATCCACAAGGTTAGCCTTACTTTTCATTTTAATAGTAACGTATGGAGTTATATATGATCAACAACTTTTTGGGTATAGACATATCAAAAGATCGCTTTGATGTTTCTCTTTCATTCATAAGCAACAAAGGAAAACGTGAAACCAGGAAAAGGAGTTTCAAGAATAATGATCATGGGTTTCAAGGTTTACTGAGCTTTCTACAAAAGCATAATGTAGAACAAGTAAAAGCCTGCATGGAAGCTACTGGTTGTTATAGTGAAGCCTTAGCTGAATTTCTACACAATACTGGACATTTTGTGAGTGTTGTTAATCCAGCTTGTATAAGATTTTATGCAAAAAGTAAGCTTATACGACAAAAGAATGATCAGACTGATGCAGAGATAATTGCCGATTATTGCCAAAGACAGGAACCTATTCGTTGGGCACCACCTTCTCCTGAGTTAAAGAAATTAAAGCATCTTTATCGTTGCTCGGCTGCGTTAAAAGATGAATTGACATTAGTAAATAACCACTTAGAAAAAAAAGAGAGACTGCCTAAAGAAGTTGCAAATGCTTGGGAAGACCTTGCAATGAACATAAAACAAAAAATAGAAAGAATAAAAAACTCCTTACGTGAACTATTAAATAAACACAAAGAATTGTTGGAAAATTTTCAACTTCTATTGACCATTCCAGGAATAGGAGAAGAATCAGCAGTAGCTATTTTGGCTGAAGTTCCTAACATAAAAGCTTTCAAGGATGCCAGGCAATTGGCAGCATATGCTGGAGCTATACCACGAAATATAACGTCAGGTACGTCTGTACATGCCAAGCCCAGATTAAGTAAATCCGGTTCACGAACATTATGTAAGGCAATGTACTTTCCTGCCATAGTAGCTAAGAATCATAATCCTACTATTATGACTTTTTGCAAAAGGTTAAAAGAGAAAGGCAAGCATAACATGGCCATTGTGGGAGCTGCAATGCGTAAGTTACTCCATATTGTTTTTGGTGTTTTAAGGTCAAAGAAGGCTTTTGATCCAGATCATATCAAAAACTACAGAGCTAGGAGTTTGGCTGAAAGTTTAGTGCTTTAAAATCAAAAAACGCTCCAATTATGTAAAATAGTATCTTACACAAATTTTGTAACTGGTTAGTGAATATGTTGATAAGTAAATTAATTTTATACGTACAAAAAAGCGGAAATTTACTTATCAACATATTCACTAACTATAATCTGTGTACCGTTACACAAAATGTGAATTGGAAGTATTTTTTAATTTTATGATACAGCTTGAACAATTTTTGTAATTTTTTTGTTGACTTGCAAGACGGTATCTACTACTGGCTGCAATACATCGAATATACTCACCTCCAAAATCAATATCTCCCCTACAAATTGTCCTTCACCAATCTCGTATAATTTATCTGGCTGTTGTTTTAATATTTGCACCATATATGACTTATCCTTTGATTCATACAACGCTTGCTGCCCTAGATGTGCAAAACAATCTGCAAATAATCTTTTAATATCTCTAAACATAATTTTTTAGTTGCTTTTTATTCTTTAGTTGATATAATGCTTCCTGTTCGGGGTATTAAAAACAATCTGCACTTAGCTTTACCTCACCTGTTATGCAGCAAGTTTTACAAGTATACCTGGGCGATGGCACATTGGTAGAGGGTTTGATTGGGTATGAAGGTCAGTCCCTCTATCAAATCTTCTTGGCTCTTGTTTTGCATAGAGCGGTTGTCCTAGTGTATTTACCGTTTCATTAAAGTCCGCTGGCGCAAAGTAAGTAGTAAATGTGCTTGCTGTACCAAGTGGAAAACAGTGACCTGTATCTTTCTCAATAAATCTTCTCACGGTTCCTTCAGGATCAGTTGCTTGTCCTCTGTATTCCTCAAATGTTATTCCACAAAACGTAAATCCTGATCTCATATCATTCCGAAGCGCTGCTCCTTCTTGCCATCTTTCATATGCTTCTTTTACTTTACTATGCGAAGTTAATGCATCAAAAAATTCAGGGCTTACCAAAGCATGTACTCCTGTCATATATTCACCACTTAGATTATCTTCTATATGCCGGAGTACTTCCATACACTTACGCTTTACATCTGTTGTTGCTATTCCCAGTGCAAAATTTACTACTTTTGGCGTAATTTCAAATTCGTTGTAAAGATTTAACAATTCACTGCCATCAGCGTCCAGAATAATCCCTTTCAACGCCCCCATTCGCAAATGTTCTAACGTTATCGCGTGCTTGTTCCTCATCAATTCCAGATGATCTGTTACCACGTTAGCCAACGCTTTCAGTTCATTCTCTGACCCAAATGCCCTTATCCCTTGCACTTCCTCAGGTAACACTACGTCATCATGGGGAATATGTGGTATCGTAAACGTTCTTATTTTTCGTTTTCCACGTTTTCCCACTGTTGCTGGTGCTCCGGGAACTTGCGTTGGTAATAGGCTCAAAACACCGTTTTGCTCTTCTATCGTAATATGTCGGAATCTTACCGATCTACTTGGAAATAAATTTAAGCTTTCTGTTCGACCATAATTTATCGGCAATATGTTTATTGCTTTAGTTAATTCCGTCATACTAAATGCTGAATTTGTAAATGGATTTTGCATGTTTTTTCCCCTTTAATGCTGTAGATGTTTGTTGGCTTTTAAGCCCTTTGCGAATGATTAAGATGTTTGCTGGGCTTCTAAACCCCTTTGCGGATAATGATGCCTCGTGCTTCAAGTTGCTTTATTGCTGCAGCTTTCTGCTCTTCTGTTATATTTGCTGGCCACACAACTGCATGATCTGCTAGCATTGCTATACGTGTAATGATTACTGCTTTGGTATTTTCTTTCACGTTTACATCACTTGCTATCACTCCTATAGCTGTTTGCGTACCATCTGTTGCAGTTGGATTGATAATCTTAATTACATTATCTTCAATATTACAGCCAACTACAGTACCCAAGCTTAGGTTTTGCCCCTTTGCTACTGTTATTTGGTCTCTTGAGTATAGATTTGATGCCTCATACTTTAATAGGTCACCAAGGTTATTTTGTTCGGTTATACAACTCATAAATGTTTCTCCTATGATTGTTGTCAATAAGAAATTTCATATTTTGTAAAATCTTTGAAAATCCAGTTGTTTTTAAGAGTATAGAAAATAGTTGTGAGAAACTTCCTAGCAGTAGCAATAATAGCCTTAGCAGAACCACGCTTTTTTTCACACGCTCGTAAAAACTTTTCAGATAAGGACTATAACGTATAGCAATCCAAGTACACTGTACTAAAGAAGTACGCCCAATTTTTGATCCACGTTTAGTAATTCTTCCAATTGTGCATTGTTGATTGGATTGAGAAACTCGCGGTACAACTCCAAAATAAGCTGTAAGTTTTTCAGGATTACTAAAATCATTAATATCACCAATTGTTGCAACAAAAACTGCTGCAGAAATCGCACCAATACCTTTAATGCTGATGAGATTATTAAATCCAGGAAGCTGCTGAGCAAAAGCTATAATTTCCTTTTCAAGTTTTTTGAGACTTTCTCGAATGACTTCCAGATTACTGCTAATCACTTCAATCTCAACCTTTTCCAAGTGACTCCAATCATGTTTACCAAGAGAGCATTCAAATCCCGCTTTGATTGTCAGTACTTCCTTTTTAATCTTTATTCCGTGGTAATTGAAAAGTCCATGTATTTTATTGATTAAAGATACCCGTGATTTTACTAACTGATCTCTTGTTTTAAGAAGAGAAGCTAACTGTTGGCATTGTTTGCTCTTGCATTTTGCTTCAGGCAACATATCTTTGCTGAGAAAAAAAGCAATAGCTCTTGCATCATGTTTATCTGTTTTGTTCACAGAACGACGAATAACTTCAAATTGCAAGGGAGCAACCACAACAACGCGCTTAACGTAAGGTGACACTTCATCATAAAAGAAACAGCTATTTCCCGTTGCCTCTAAGGCTACTTCATCTGTTTCTTGAAGATTTTTGATAAAATTACCTAAATCCTGTAAGCGAAACGTTTTAATATACTCTGGTTTTTCCTGTTCTAAGTAGCAAGCAGTGAAACTATTAGTATGTAAATCAACACCTATGTAACGCATAAATCTTCTCCCTTATTGAATACTCCAACATATCAGAGTAGAATATTACCGGTTGGTCCATTCTCCTATACGCGGTCACTAAATTTTATAGGCCGCACGATGGTTTTCGGTGGCAGGGGCGATTAATCTCCTTCACGAGGTCTTTTTCCTATACTGCAAAAAGCAGAAAGGGCCTCACAAACATTTTCAATCTGCCACCTATCCACTCTGAGAAGGTATTATCTTCTCATGCTTCCAACCAAGCAATAACTATTCATACCATCTCCTTAATTGTTTTACCGCCGCTTTTGTTAGTGTTATATACGGCGGTTACAAGATTTGTTTACCGCGGTGTTTAAAGTTGCTATACGTCGCGGTGAAAACTTTATAATTGGCTATTCTGGCGGACTTGTTTACCGCGGCATTTGTAATTGCTGGTACCTAAATTTCTCAAATGCCAGATTGCGCTCGAGTTCTTGCTACCTGCATCATTAAATCTTCTGATGAACTTTGTGGTATTGTGCTCAGTATCTCTGTCTTCTTCGTTCTCTCCGCCAGTATCGACATTAATATCTCTTGGGCTTGTTTTGCGTTTACATCCTGCTCAATAAATTCTCCTATCTTCTCTGGCATCTTTGACAAATTACACAATCTTATTACCTCTAATACTTCCTTGCGGCACCTCTCATAACCTATTCGTTTTGATTCTTCCATTAACTCATCAGCATCGATGGTGTGGCCCTTATAGTTAAATTCAGCTTTACTCATATTGTTTCTCCTATCTATAAATTCAGAATATGTTATCACTTCATCAGCAAGTCCAATCTCTATTGCTTTCTCACCAAAATATAGCCCTGCTTCCGTTGATTTGATTTTTTCCGTGGAAAGATTCCTATTTCTTGCTACAAGCTCGACAAACATCTCATATAGGCGGTCTACTTCATCTTGTAAGCTTTCCACACTTTCTGATGTTATCGGCTCATGCGGATTTAAATCGTTTTTTCTCTTTCCTGCAAATACTGTGGTATATTTTATCCCCTGTTTTTCATCAAACCCACTTTGATCTATATGACTTGCTATTACTCCTATGCTTCCAACTCCTGAAGTCCTCGTTACCAATACTTTTTCAGCACTTGACGCTATTGCATACGCCGCAGAATACGCATCATCATTTGCTATTGCTACGATCTTTTTTAATCCCCTTGCTTCGTAAATAAAATCAGAAAGGTCGAATAAACCGTTTACTTCCCCTCCAGGGCTGTCTATGTCCAAAATTATTGTTTCTACTTCTTCATCTATTAAAGCTTTTTCTATCTCTTCACGTATCTTCTCATATGATGTCATTCCCAACATGTCATCAAAAGCTCCTGGTTTCTTGGTCAAAATTCCATGTATTGGTATTATTGCTATTTTTTCTACGTTGTTTTCTGCAGTGTGTTTTATGTTTTTAAACGTAGGGTGTTTTCCAGCATGTAATGACAATAATTCAAAACTCCTTTGCTCTATCATCATCGGCTTATTCATCCAATTTATTTGTGTCGTCATATGTTTTTAAAATTTTTTATTTGTGTCTGGGGCAATAAAAACCCATTTGTCATAGAAATAGAATTTTATATCATTTCAGCATTAGAATTCACATCAGAATCAAAACTTAAGCCCAGTTCACTCGCACGTCTTTGATCCTCAGCAATTTCTTGGTCTATTTCTTCTACATCATAACCTAGTTCTGAAACCACTTCCGATCGACTCTTAAATCCATTTCTTACTGCCATTTGCTGTGCTTGCTGGTCTTTTAGTGGATCTACGTAAGCACACCCTTGCGGTATCCATTTTACCTCTTTTGCTGTTTCTTTTGCCCAATTTTCACCTATGTCCAGTTCTCCAGAGAGTAGTGCTAATTCTAGCCACCTATTCCATACTGGCCGGCAAAGCTGAAATACTACCACGTTATGCTGTAACATCGCGCACTTCCTACGAAACTCTATTAACCCAGCTCTTATTGATGAATAATTGACACCACTTAGATCTCCTGTTAGCTGCTCGTAAGTTATCCCTGTGCCTACTGCTATTGCCCTAAGCTGCTGTTTCATGAATGCTTCATAACTTCCCCCAACGTCTGATGGTTCCGAGAACTTAATATCTTCTCCGGGATCAAGTAATTGCATAGTCCCAGGTTCTAAGCCAGACAGCGCTACTCCATGTTCATTACTCTCTCCTTCTCCCATGATGTTTGCTTCAGGATCAAGTCTGGTAATAAATCCCGCAAACATTGCTGCAGTCTTTTTTCTGACTAATTCCGCATCATCGTATTGATCAAGTTCATAGAGCTTTAACAGTACACTGGACAACCATGGTACTCCTCGAATCTGCCCAGGTCTTAGTGGTCTATAGATATGTAAAACATCGTTTGCTGGCACTCTAACTGATTCTCCAAACGAGCCTTCACCCGGATGTTCTCGAAAAAGGTAATACGCTTCTCTTTGCCCAAGTCGGTTAAATTCAATCCCGTTTCTAATTACATTACCATTGGCAAGGGTTTGATTGCTCTTATTGTCTAAATGCTCTGACTCAAGTACTTGTAATTGCAACGGCACACAAAGACCATCTTCTCGTTTTCTTGTTCGAAGTCTTACAAAACATTCTCCTCCTTCTATCATGCTCCTACAAACCAAAGCTTGTAACCCATAAAATCACTTACTCCACTACTGTCTGCTTCATCTGTCCATCTCAGCCATAATTCTTGCACTTTTTTCCGAAATTCTCCATCCTTGGCTTTTGATTGCGGTTTTATTCCCGTTCCAACGCAATTACTCACTATCGTATCGATTATGTTTGCCGCATAGGAGTTCTTTCTTACCATGTCACGTGACCGACTACGCAGGTGTTCAAGGCTCTGGGAAAGACAGGGACAACATTTACAAGCAGGCAATATTAGATCTACTAAAACATTAAGAAAAGACATTTGTGCAGGAATCTCTTGCATAAATAGAAAATGTCAACAGCTTGTTTTCTCCAGCAGCTTGACGTAATTTTAAATAGCGCAACAATTTATTGCCCAATTAATAGTCTAAATGTTACTCAAATCATTCAAACAATTATTCCGCAAACCAAAAATCAAGAGCTCAGCCTGGGATGCGTCAGGCTCAGGAAGAAGATTATTGCACTTTCAACCAGAAGTAGGAAGTATAAATAGCTGTGTCCTATTGAAACAATAGTTACTTTACGTTCTGCAGTATTTACACGATAGACGACACGATAATCATCAACTCTTATTCTTCTGTGTCCTTTTAATCTATTACGTAGCAATACACCATTACCAATGGGATCAGTTGCAAGATACTCTCTTATTGCATCTTTAATTTTTGGCTTTATAGCTTCTGGTAAGGAGGGCAAATTCCTTTTAAGAACATGCTTAAGGTATTTTATAGTGTACCGCTTATTTCCAGATGTCTTCACTATCCTCTACTTCTTCTGAATCGTCAGCATCAAGCTCCCTAACAATTTTGGAAAACGCAATGTCTTCTGCTTCAAGCTCAATTGCTTCTTTGATTAGCTTTTCTGTTAATTTTTGAACAGACTGCTTAGTTGCTTTAGCTAGTTCAATAAGATGCTGTGAAGTTTTTGGATTGAAGGTTACATTAACTCTTGAGTTTACCATATGTTTAACCAAACCTAGATGTTACACTAATTATACAGTATCTCTTTTAATTTTTCAATAAGTATTTCTTTATACAATCCCTTTGTTCGTCGAAATCACAACTCTCCTCTTTACGTCCCGGATCTCCTTTAAATACTTAACAATTGGTTAACCAATTTCCTCAGCTTTTTTCCGTTAGGATAATTTTTTCCGCATTCAATTTAAACCATTAGATGTAGTCTCCCTGCCATAACATGCTCTATAGTAACGTCTGTTAAAAACGTACTCACTTGCTCATTAAAGCTTTCTCGATCATAAGGAATATCTTGTCTTCTACCCAATTCTTCTGATGTTCTTCCTCCAGCACTCCTAATAGCACCTTCTAATTCTCTAAATGCATTGTTATTTATTCTCGGCCTTTCATTTATTCTTGGATTATTACCTTGACTGTCAAACATAATTGCACAATCTAAAGCTGTAAACTGCCTGCCATCAAGAGTCATAATAGTATCATTAATGTGATCTTCTCCTAATTGATTGACAATCTCTAATGCCCTTGTATTACTACTCCCCAAAGAAATAGACCCCATTTCTTCAAGTAGTTCTCTTTGCAATCTTTCTACATTTCCTATCATGTTACCCCTATATTTATAAATTATCTAACGTACAGTATTACATTTTCACTTGTCAATTCCTTTATTCGTTGAAATAACAATCTTTCTCTTCACACCTGCAACTTTCAGCTCAGCTTTAATGCGTTGTCTTAAGCTCAAGAGGTCATTTATCTGCACTTCTCCGTACCTAACCACGTGATCGCCATATGCAATCGATACTACTCTTTCCCCGCTCTGTAGCTTCTTTATCGCTTCTTTTACTTGAGTTAAATATTCTTGGTTGTACATCAACTTTTCTCACTCAACCATTGACTTCTTCTCACTTTTTTTGACTTTTTAGCTTTTTCACCTACTAAACTCTCCCACTTACTCTCTGGCCAACGATCAATCCCCAGGGCAATAGACGCTGCTCTTGCGTAAACTCTGCAATCTAATACTTCATTTCGGTCTCTTATCTTTTGCCACTCTTGTTTGGTATATCCTTTTACTACTTTGGTAATTAGTTGCTCTGCGGTTAGCTGCTTAAAATATTCAGGTGGATATTCGGGAAAATGACAATATCCCGGCGCCCCTTCTGTTAAAACATTCAGCAACTGAAACAATTCTGACTTTAATATCGATACTCCAACTGGCCAGAGCTTTATTCCTCTTTTTAGCTTTTGTCCGCCAACTGTTACATCTACTCTACTTGGGCTGTTAAGCGGCACTAGGGCTTTGTTTACCCCTTTCACTGCCATTACTCTTCCCGATCCTTGATGACTTCTTACCCAATTGTATACCTCCTGTGTTGCATACCCAGCATCTACCGCCATCATACTTATCATGTATTCAAGCCCATTTTCACCGATAAAATGATGATTCAAGAGCTCTGACAGTTTCCCCCATACTTCTCCACTTCCAGTATCACCTTCTAATACCTGATAGTCT
This sequence comes from Wolbachia endosymbiont (group A) of Opomyza germinationis, assembly GCF_964264765.1. Classification (NCBI taxonomy): domain Bacteria; kingdom Pseudomonadati; phylum Pseudomonadota; class Alphaproteobacteria; order Rickettsiales; family Anaplasmataceae; genus Wolbachia; species Wolbachia endosymbiont (group A) of Opomyza germinationis. The sequence continues at coordinate 185,806 of NZ_OZ183482.1, read as the reverse complement.
ATTGACCAACTCTCACGACCCATACCCCATGCTACTACTTCTGCTTCTAAGCGGTCTTTTTGTACATCAACCCCTGCCGTTAACACTATTTTTCCACCTTTTGGCACCATGCCTATCGGAAAATTTTCTCGACGCTCAAATAGTTGCTTCCAGTCTGGTACTTCTCCCTTATCTACCCAGGTTTCTCCGAGTGTTGTATTTATCCAAACTTTTAGTAATTGTTCATTTTCCTTTGCATGCAGATAATCTTCCACTGCTTGTTTCCAACTATACCAACCAACTGGGCTATACAAGCTCGATAAATGAAACCCTATTTTTGCCTCTTTTTTTCCCTCCTCCCTAGTTGCTCTCCATTCACCTCTAGCTAGCATCTCTGTTTTTTGATGGTTTTCTATTTTGCCGCTGCATTCTATACACACATAATGGGCTGTTGAGGGATCTTTATCTTTCCACTTTATCTGTGGCCATTTCAGCACCTGATAGTGATCACAATGTGGACAAGGTACAAAAAAGTATCGTTTGTCTGAACTCTCAAATTCCTTCTCTATTCTGCTTATTCCGTGAACCGTTGGTGTTGAAACTAAGAATATTTTTCTCCGCGTAAATGTATTAGTTCGGGCTATGCTGAGTAAAACTGGATCTCCTTCTCCTCCTGAATCTCCTGGATATGCATCTACTTCATCTAAAAAAAGATATCTTACCGGCATTGAACGTAAACCCACTGGACTGTTGGCACCTGTTACTACTACCGTTCCTCCGGGAAATTCCTTACTTTGTACAGTGTTGCCTGAATCCCTCGACCTTGGGTCTTTTATTTTACTCCTTAAACATGGCGTATCTTCAATGAGCGGCGCAAATCTTCCCTTTGACCAACGCTTGCCCATTTCTACTGTTGGCTGTACTACCAGCATAGGGCCTGGTGTTTGGTCGATTATATATCCTATCCAGTTATTCCCAGCTTCTGTTCCGCCTATCTGCGCTCCTTTCATGAATACCACTTTTTCGGCCGGTGAAGACGAAGATAGTGAATCCATTATTTCCTTAAGGTACGGCGTTCTCTCTGTTCTCCATTTCCCCGGCTCTGATGATGCTATCGTTGAAAGTTGACGATTTCTATCTGCCCACTCTGATACTTTGAGCAGTGGATCTGGCTTTAACCCTGTATAAAAGCTACTGCTATATATCATAATGCCATCTGCTGCAATTTTTATACTTTTACACAGCTAAGAGAAAAAGGTATTTTCCCTCTACAATAAGTATCTGCTGACGCTTTACTTAAAATCATTATTGCAACTAATATGTGAATTAGGCTCACCAAGGCGATAAGACGCTTTTTCAGTAATTTATATGTAGTCATTAAATACACTTTGTGTCAGCTCTTCTAAAGCTGTTCTGATTTCCTCAGTCAGTGTCTCATGGATCTTCTCTGTGTCATTTATCGATGCTAGTAACGCTGAAACCCTATCTGGAATGTTAAGCAAATTATTACGGACAACTCTTGCAACATTAAATGCTTCAGTCTTTACTTCTTCTACTGAGATAAGTTCACCAATCTCAGCTTTTGCTTTTGCCTCGAGCAGTCTTCCCCGCTCCATCTCATTTTTTATCCGCGTTTTTAGCAACATCATGGAAAGTTTATTATTTCCCACTTCTTCACCTTCTGGATTTTTTCTCCTCAGTGGTTGACTTGGATCTCGTATTGCTGCCACCGCTTCATTTGCTTGTTCTCGGTCAATCAAACCATCCTCCAGCTCAACTATTCCTTTCTTTACTAAGTAACAGACGTATTGCTTTGAAACTCCTAGTTCTCTTGCCCATTCCGTCTGCGTGATTTTTCCTCCTTCCACTTTTTTCTCCCTTCTTTTACCGTTTTTCTTCTTGAATTTGGGCAAAGGTTTTGCCAGTATTGGAAAGTATCGCTTCTCTTCCCGTGTATACTTGCCAACGTTTTATGGTCACATCTACAAACGTAGGATCTAGCTCTATCGTTCTACAGATTCTTCCTGTCCTCTCACATGCAATCAACGTACTCCCAGACCCGCTAAATGGATCAAGAACTATGTCCCCTGGTCTACTGCTGTTTACTATCGCTCTCTCCATTAACTCCACTGGTTTCATCGTTGGGTGCAGTGAGTTGTACGTTGGCTTATCGTAAAACCAGAGATCACTTTGATTACGTCCTCCATGCCACTCACGCTTATTGCCATTTTTCCAACCGTAGAGTATTGTTTCGTATTGTCTTTGATAATCAGATCTTCCTAGCGTAAAATGATTCTTTGCCCAAATTATAAATGTCGACCAACGACCACCTGCTTCTTCAAATACCTTTTGCAGCGTTGCCAGCTCGGATGATGATGCACAGATGTAAATTGCACCTTTGGTGTACGCTAAAACGTGAGAACAAATGTCATACAGAAAAAGTTCGTATTTTTCACCTTGATCATCGTTTAGTATTTTTTTGTCTTCTCTTTCCTGACTGTCACCATATGCTACGTTATACGGAGGGTCACACACGGTAATATCTGCCATTTTATCGTCTAATACCGCTTTAAATGATTCAACCAGACAACTATCACCACAGTAGATTCGATGACCACCTAAAATCCATAGATCCCCTGGTTTTGTTATTTTTACCTTTTTGCTATCACCGGCTAAGTCGGAAAAATCTTCTTTTTCACTGTTTTCTCCATCTAAATCATCAAGAAAACGTTGAACCTTTTCCAGCTCAAATCCAGTCATTTTTAGGTCAAACTGCAAATCTTCTAACTCTTGAATTTCCAACTTCAAAAGATCATCGTCCCACTTTGCCCAGTTAGCTGATTGATTTGCTAGTAACCGAAAAGCTTTGGTTTGGGCTTCACTTAAGTTATCACTGAGGACTACTGGAATACTTTCCATACCCAGTTTTCTTGCTGCTTTGAGGCGTAAATGACCATCAACCACAGTGCCATCGCTTTTTGCAACTATTGGAATACGAAACCCAAATTCCCGAATAGAGGCGCACATTCTGTTTACTACATCGTCATTCTTGCGAGGGTTGCGATCATATTCGACAAGATTTTCAATAGGATAGTAGTGTGTTGCTAAGTTCATATTAGTGTATTAAATTGCTATGTTTAAATTCTTAACAAAAAGTTAATAATTAAAAAACGTCTGACGCTGGAGAAGGTCCGGGGTTTCGCTCCCAAATCAGCCTTGCTGGCGGGAAGGACCCACTTCCTATGTGCTATCTAGCATGTTAAAATCTTTACTAAAATTATTAACATAGAACATCAACGCCAAAGCATCCCCCTCATTGTCATCTTGAGGAATAAACCCTTTTCCCTTCACAGCTTCAATAACTTCACTTTTACTTGCATTACCCTTACCGGTGATAAAGCGTTTTATCGTCTTGACAGGTACACCTTGATAAGGTATATTGTTTTCCTCGCACCAAGCTGTTAAATGAGCTAGAAAGCCTCCGTAGCAATGAGCAGCATCAGTTCCAAGGTGTCTTCTTACTTCTTCAAAATACACTGCTTCAATATCTGAAAATCTTTCCCTCATCTCATTGAGCCACCTACGAAAATTTAAGAAGTGCATTCCACCTGGCTTTGTTGCATCGCTAGCTATGATGGATTAAAGATAAAAAAGATAGGGAATATCAGTAGCTTATTATTCTGGTATTTATAACAAGAACGGTCAGTGAATACCTAAATTTGAGTAAAAGAAATTTCACTACCACTCACTAATCTGGCTAAAATTCAAGAATTTCAATGCTTTAGCTATTTTCAATAGAATTAAATTTATTAATATAAATAACAAATTACTATTCTTAAATTTGATCAGATTGATTGCAAAAAAACAAGATTTTCAATAGGTTGCTTATAATCCTAACTATAGTTAGCCTTTCATAAGTAGCGATGCAACAAAGCCATTCCACCTCCGCTGAAACGATTACCATGAAAACTTTCACTCCCACTTTGAATTACTCCATCTGTAAGAATAGCCCAGCCGGTTTGTTTGCCGAGGTCGAGTGTGAGGATTGACATTTGCTATTATTTAAAACTATAAGTAGCGCTAAATATCGTCTGGTTCCTTCAAAATACGCTATGAATGGGTTTTTGTTGGCCAATGACAAGAATCTTATGCTACCTACCTTAGTTAGGACTTGGTATTATATATATTCACCGATTTTACAAAAACTGTTCACTTTTTTTTAATTTTTCTTTGCAAAGCGTAAAAAACGTGCTAAACTCACCTGTGAGTTTGCTATACAGTAATAGAATTGCTAAGAATGCCATTTATTCGAGTTCTAAGGGGTATTATATGCGTTCTTTGGTAATAGTAGTATTTGTACCCTAAAGTTGCATCTAGCCTTAAAACAAAGTTTTTACCTCATCTAAAAAAATACAAATTCTCAATTACGTAACTTACCAAAAGCCTAAATTTCTTTTGCTTCCTTCAATCTTTTCTACTCTGTTTATTTGCCGACTTTTGTGTTTGAAGCACATCTACACTCAATGCCACTATACTCCGGATTTCTCACCACTTTTTCCGGGATTTTCTGAAAAAAAGTTAAAATAATTTGAATGCAGCTCAGAAATTAAAGAGAGCCTAAACTTTAAGAACCCGCTAAACGGAAGTCCGACCTCCTAGACACCTTACTATTTGAGTTGTTTCCATTTTGGAAATAACTGTTTACTGGAGCTGAGAAGAGGTCACATGAATTTTTGATAAAACAGATATTCCCCTCTATCCAGCTCATTAATAAGTTATAATAGCCCTCTAAAGACGTTTTAAAGAATTTAGTTGCAGTAGAGACAATTAATTGGTTAAATTCCTATTGATGATCAATGGTTTGTTTGTAAGTTATAGGAGATAGATAATGGATGAGAATAAGATTGTATTTTATACTACTCCAGGTGGAAATATAGAAATTGAAGTTTTATGCAGAGATGAAAATCTTTGGCTTACGCAAAAAAGGATGGCTGAATTATTTGATGTACAACTGCCAGCTATTAGTAAGCATATCAAGAACATATTTGAATCTGGTGAATTACAGGAAAAAGAAGTTGTTTCCACTTTTGAGGTAACCGCTGCAGACGGTAAAAATTACCCAACACAACTTTACAATTTAGATACAATTATAGCTGTTGGTTATCGAGTTAATTCTAAAAAAGCAACATTATTCAGAGTATGGGCTACAAAAGTTTTGAAGGATTTTATTATCAAAGGATTTGCTTTAGATAGTGAACGACTAAAAAACGGGAAAAAGTTTGGCAAAGACTACTTCAATGAATTACTTGAAAAAATCAGGGAAATACGAGCATCCGAACGTAGATTTTACCAGAAGATTACCGACATTTATGCCGAATGTTCTGCAGATTACGATCCAAATTCAGAAATAACAAAACAATTTTACGCAAAAGTACAAAACAAATTATATTGGGCAATTTATGGTTTAACTGCAGCAGAGTTGATATGTTCTCGGGTTGATCACAAAAAACCACATATGGGGCTAACTACATGGAAAGATGGTCCAGGTAAAAAAATTCACAAGAGTGATGTAAGTATTGCGAAAAATTACTTAACTGAAGAAGAACTAAGTGAACTAAACCACATTGTTTCGATGTATCTAGATTATGCAGAACTTCAAGCAAAAAAGAATCGGCTGATGAAAATGCAAGACTGGGCTGAAAAATTGGATGCATTTCTATTATTCAATGATTATGAAGTACTTAAAGATGCCGGTAAAGTTAGTGCTGAAGTTGCAAAAGCCCTGGCTGAAGGAGAATACGAAAAGTACAGAGTTATACAGGACAAATTACATGAATCTGATTTTGATGAATTAATTAAAGCAAGTAAAGAAAGTGAGAAAATAACTATCTAACTACAACAAAAACCAGCTTGTAGTTGAGTTATCTGTGTTTGACATCTTGTTTACCACCTTTTGTTTTAATTTTAAGGGGGGTGAAAAATTGTGTGCGCCAAGAAGTGCGTAAGGAACAGTTGGTGAAAATCCAACACGGGTAAAGCTTAGCCGGCAACCTGGAACAAACCATTATGCTGCGTAAGGTAACGAGCGTAGTAAAGCTAATGGAATGGACAACATAGGGTGCAACGAAAGTGAAGGTATTGAGTCCCGTAATTCACGCGTCATGGGGGCTGACACTTTACATTTGGTGGAAGGCAACATGGGTAATAACGCTAAGGCAAGATATTACTCACCTCATCGGGATCGAAGGCCGCGTCATGTGTTGAGATGGACCTTACGTGAACTTGGGAGATCCTTTGTATTCCTGTAAGGGTACTCTGGAACAAGTCAATAAAGGCGAGGACTGGAGGAAGATGCAAAGGAAGTCGGACTAACTGATAGTACTCGGAGTGTGGGAAAGCCACATACAAGGGGAAGCGGTTAGCAATATAGTGACTGGTATAGGGATTGCTATACCAATACAACAGAGATTAGAGGAGTATGCAAGGAAAACTAAACCAGATAGCAGTAAGGGCTAAGCAAGATAAGCGAGTAAAATTTACATCATTAGTTCATTTGATTAATGAAGAGAATCTTGCAGAGTGTTATAAGGAACTAAAACGCAACAAGGCTTGTGGTATAGATCGTGTGACAGTGGAAGCTTATGGAGAAAATCTAGAAGAGAAACTTAAAACACTAGTGGATAGTATGAAGAGAAAACAATATCAACCGCTACCAGTGAAAAGGGTATACATACCCAAAGCCGGGAGCAAAGAGAAGCGCGGTCTCGGAATACCATCAACGGAAGATAAGTTGGTACAGGTAATGCTAAAGAAGATATTAGAAAATATTTATGAAGCAAACTTTATGGACAGCTCGTATGGATTTCGACCAGGAAGAAATTGTCATCAGGCGATAAACGCTCTAGATAAAGCAGTTATGCACAAACCAATTAACTATATTGTAGAAGTGGATATCAAGAAGTTCTTTGATAATGTTCAACATAAATGGCTAATGAATTGTCTAAGGGAACGAATAGCTGACCCAAATTTATTGTGGTTAATAAAACGATTTCTAAAGGCAGGAATAGTCGAAGTTGGATGTTATAAAGCAACCGATCAAGGCACACCACAAGGTGGTATAGTAAGCCCTGTATTAGCTAATATATACTTACACTATGTGCTGGACTTATGGTTTGAAAAGAAATTTAAGCCAAAAGCCAGAGGATATTTACAGCTAATAAGGTTTTGCAACGATTTTGTAGTTGGCTGCGAGAGGGAAGAAGACGCAAAAGAATTTCTAGAATTACTGAAACAAAGACTAAGTAAATTTGGGTTGGAAATAGCTGAAAATAAAACAAAAATAGTAAAGTTTGGTAAGAAAGAATGGTATCAAGCAGAAAGAGAGAAACGTAGGACGGCTAGCTTCAACTTTCTAGGATTTACACATTATTGTGGAAAAAGTCGTAATGGTAAACTTATGATGAAGCAGAAAACTTCAAAAATAAGCCTAGCCAGAAAGATTAAAGAAATCAAAGAATGGTTGAAGATGGTACGAAGTCGTATCTGTCTCAAAGATTGGTGGCAGAAACTTAAAGCCAAACTAACAGGACACTATAGCTACTTCGGAGTTAGCGGAAATTATCGGTGTTTGATTCAATTCTATCGACCGGTAACAAAGTTAGCATTTAAGTGGATAAACCGACGTAGTCAAAAGAAAAGTATGGATTGGGAACAATTTATACACTATTTAAAAGTAAATCCATTACCAAAACCAAAGGTATATGTTTCTTTATACACAGGAGCACTAGTGTGAACGCTGTATTGTGGAGCCGTGTGCGGGAAATCCGCAAGCACGGTTCTTTTGGGGAGACTATGGTTATGAGACCAAATCGCTGGTTTCAAGGTCATGAGTCTCTACCAGACCCCCTCCCTTCAGAAAGCCCTATATCTCTGCTTTTTTTGACTACTACAAAAGAAGCTTTTCTGTTGGAGACGTAAATAAACTTTGCTCTTTGTCTCCATTTTAAGCAGCAATCAAATTTTACGAGCTTCTGTCTCTTCTTCTATGGCAGTAACTTCAAACTTTTTTCCTTTAGCTTCATCTACAATTTGCTGATAAAGATTGTTTCATCACTGAGAGTTTTGCAATCAATTGCTCAGAGGTTTGCAATAAAAGTTGTTGTATTCTCATATAGTCTCCATTAACCCCTTATACTCACCACAAGTTGTTCAATCTTTTTTGAAAAATTTTCTTTGCAACCAACAAAAAAACATGATAGACTAGCTTTAGGGTTTTTTGTAATAAATAAAAATTTGAGATAAAAAATAATTTAGAAATGCCTCATAATCGATTTTTAAGCTACCTTACATGAGCAACTTAGGTCTTGGTGGTATAATTGTACCCTGAAGTCGTAGAATCGTTTTAAAACCGCATTAGCAGACCAACGTTTATTTGAGTTTTATCAGCATAAAAAAAAGATGAGAGTAAGAGCCTTTTAAAAACGCACTAATTGTATTTTTCATTAAATGTAAATATCTTAATAATATTTTGTGGCAGCCTTTCTGGACTTCTTTCTTTTTGCTGTTTAAGTTATTGTACTTTATTTGTATTTTACTATTATTTTATATTATCTATTATTATTTATTACTATTATATATATATAATATATAAGGGTTTTAGGAACGCAGAATCCGCTATACTGGCTGACTTCAGACACATAATAACTAGGAACACTTTTAGGAATAGAGGGCAAAAGGTTAGGATTCAAGCGATCTTTAGCTTCCTAGTTTCTCATTACTTATTTAGTAACCAAGGAATCAGGAATATAATTCAACCATTTGATGTCTTATCCCTTTTTAATTGAAATCATAACTTATAATAGGGTTGTGGCTCCGAAGTTAGATTGAGTAGATGGTAGATTGAATAGAGAAAATAGGGCAACTCTAAAATATTTAAAGAGCCACCCATAAAGAAAGACTTATCCTAACATTAAATTTTGCCTATAGCTAAAATCTTCAGCTCCAAGAGTGAACTTTCCTATACCACAAGCAAATGGTCCAGTTGGAATGTCAAGCCACTTATCCTCTTTTGCACCTGTAGACATTCCTTTAACTAACTGCTTTGCTTGTAAAAGTTCCTGAACTATACGCTCTAGTCGATCTCTTCCCATACTGTGGAAAATCTCAGGTAGCCTATGCCGTTGTTTATATACTCCTGTGCTTCCTGTGTGAGTAAATGGGTGTCCTGCAACAGCAGATCGTGTAATTGCATCAGTAAGACATATTTTAAGGTCTTTTTCACTAGCATTTTTAACTGTTAGTTGTATTGTTATATCTTCTAGTAGCCCTGTTTCCTGATTTCTTAGGTAAGTTCTTACAGTGCGATCAGCTAAACCATTGGCCTTCACAACTGCCCCATGAAACAAAGCATTCTGTCTTGGTGTTTCTCCTACTGCCTTAAAGATTTCTAGCCTAGCTGTATTTTCTATTGGCCAAAAAGCGTATGAGCATCTAACACCATTAACAAGAGCAGAGGTACCTCTAATTGCATCGCGTGCTTGTTCAGCAGTTAATATTGGTTTTTCTCCTTTTGGCTTTCTCATGTGATGAGCAGTAATTATCGAAGCTCCAGTACTACATGCTAAATCAGATAATAAGCACATTAGATAATCCCCTACAGCAGGATCAGCATTTATATCTGCATGGATAAATGAAGCAAGTGGATCAAATACTATCAATTTCAGATCTTTAATTTCCTCGAGCTGTTTCATTACGGATTCGAATTCAGGAGAAACTTCGACGATTTTACCACGAACATTTCTGAGTATTGTAAGTGATCCTCTGACGTTTGGCAGTGGTACAATAAATAATTTATCTTTATGTTTCAACCTTTCACACTTAGGGTCGAGTCGTTCTAAGCGGCGGTGTATCTCACTTGCATCATCTTCTGCTGAAAAAATCACTACTGATCCATGTTCAGTAACAAGTGAACCAAAGCCACACATCTGATCCTTATCACTTGCAACCTTAAGCGCTAGGTCAAGAAGAAGCATACCTTTGCCTGTATCTCCCATTGCTGCTATTATTGAAGTAACACCTAAAGGAAATAGACCTTCAACAAGAAACTTTTGCTCTGGTACCGGACCTACAAAGCGCTCTGCACTCCAATCTAAAATGTTAAGTGGCTGTTTTGTGGATCTTTCTAAACTTTTCATATTTGAAGTATCAGTAGCTGGAGTATCAATAGTAAGCAACGGAGTTGAAGCTAAAAACTCTTTGACATCTATACCTTCCTCTACACAATCAGCAGCATCCCATTTCTCAGGCTTACCTCGAGGAATTTCAAGCACAGCAAGTGATGCAACTCCGATCTCTAAAAGCTTTTTTTCAGCATTTTTTGCGTATTTATTACCTGCTTCATCATTATCTGGCCAAATGATAATATGCTTACCTTTAAGTGGTGACCAGTCTGTTTTATCAATTGGTGCGTTTGCTCCAGACATTGCTGTTGTTGCTGTGATACCTTGTTCTATCAGCGCTTCTGCACATTTTTCCCCTTCAACCAGAACAACTTTATCAGACTTTAAAATACTTGGTATGTTATAGAGAGGTCTTACTTTTGGCGCACCATACCGAGATTGTTTAACATCAAAAGGCTTATATTGCTTTTTTCCTTTAGGAGGATCAGAACGATAAATTTTTACAATGACCTGACCATTTTCATCATAATAATTCCAACTGTGGGTAATAAATTTCTCGAAGTCTTCGTCAGCCTTTGCGCATTTCTTGTTATATCCAAGACATTCACTTATAGAGGCCATCACTTCACAAAAGTCTCTCTTTGTATCTTTTCCCTGTGCACCTGCCCAAATATCAAGAACATCACCTTTCTGCCCAGTTGCAAAATCCTGCCAGAGTCCGGCTTTTCCACCAGTTAATGCTACTCTGAGGCTTTGTCCTTTGTTACCATGCACATCACCTATTCGGAATTCATCTCCATGAAAAGTTCCCCTTGGGAATAAATAAGAAAGGCATGATCTTATGTTTAATAATAGTTGTCTTTTTATTTCTTCTACATCAAATTGCTCTAATGGTTCTACAGTATTATTAAAATCATAATATTCATCATTTAAAGTATTTTTTTGTTTGACATCAGTTAAAAAATCTTGTACCATAAGTTGAAACTCCTTTTAAGATTAAGCGTTTGAAAGGTTTTTGAGTAAGGCTGTTTTGATTGGGGTCTTACTCTTTCATTATGTAAGTAAAAACTACGGTGGGGGTTCTCTTGGCAAAGCTTGAAAAATATATTAACAAGTAAAGGAAGTCAGTTCAGGTGAAAGGTGAGGTTTTAGTATCTTCTTTCTTTTAAGGAAAAATACTCTATTATAATTCTACTACATTTTACTCACCATGTCAACCACTTAGTTTTTATTCTGTTGATATATTTAAAATAAATTAAAAAAACTAATGTTTTCTTTCTGCTATATAATTCATAATGGTGTCTTTGATAGAAAACCCTCTACTATATATATACCGGGTTTCTTATGACTTTTTCTGAAAAAATTAAAAACTTTTTTCTTTGGAGGAGTTTGGCCTACCTATTAATGATAATCTTTTCAAGCCATCTGTAAAAATGAAAAGTTTCTGAAAACGGCAATTACTTTTTGGTTCATGAATAGAATTATTAAAGATGCTTTTTATTCAAATTTTAAAGGGCATTACAGGTGCTAAAGGGTACAGTTTAAAGTGGAATCACTTTAAAACGTAATTACAGGCTTTTTGCCTACCAATGAGACATAAAGTACGAAATATAAATCTTTGTCTCTATTTTGAACTATTAGCGGTAGTTAGCTGGTTCTTTACATTAAATAACTCAGCTATATTATAGTGCATTTTTTATATTAACTAAATCTCTTAATTGATCGTTGTTAAATTCTGTAATCCAACTCTCGCCACTACTTATAGTTAGGTTTGCTAATTCCTTCTTGCTTTGAATCATCTCATCAATACGCTCTTCAAATGTACCTGTTGAAAGTAGCCTGTACACCATGACATTACGTTCTTGCCCGATACGATAGGCCCGATCTGTTGCTTGTGCTTCCACTGCTGGATTCCACCATAAATCGTAATGTATTACATGGTTTGCCGCTGTTAAATTAAGCCCTGTTCCACCAGCTTTTAAAGACACTATAAGAATGTTGGACTGGAATAAGTTTTGAAAGTCATTAATCATTGTATCACGTGCTTTTCTAGAAAGTCCTCCATGTAAAAATGGCACTTCTGATTCAAACCTTTCTTCAAGTAGCCTAGCTATAATCTCACCCATTTCAGTGTATTGAGTAAATATCAATGATTTTTCTGCAACTTCACCAATACTAATCAATATTTCCTCAAGCATCTGCATTTTACCGGATTGTTCAATACTCGCACGCTTTTTCTTGCCAAACTGTGATGGATGGTTACAAATTTGCTTTAAAGCATTGATAAGTTTAAAGATTAGTCCCTTACGTTCAATCCCTTCACTTTTTTCTATCTTCTCCATAGTTGTATCAACAACCTTTTGATAAAGCGCTGTTTGCTCTGAAGTGAGGGAACAATAACGATTGTTCTCAATTTTATCTGGTAAATCCTGAATAATGCTTTTATCACTCTTAAGCCTACGTAACATAAAAGGGCTAGTGATTTTCATAAACCTTTCTAGACAAGTTTTATCTCTTGCTTTTTCAATCGGTGTTGCAAAGCTGCTTTTAAACTGCTTAGGAGTACCAAGATAAGATTTGTTGATAAAGTCAAAAATGCTCCAATACTCAAGCAACCTATTCTCAACAGGCGTACCACTCATAGCTATCTTATGTTTTGCTGCAATAGTTTTAATTGCCTTGGTTTGTTCGGTATTAGGATTTTTTATATTTTGTGCTTCATCAATCACGAGCAAAAACCAGCGAATTTTATTAAGTTCTTTTTTATCACGACGTGCAAGACCATAGGATGTTAGAGCTACATCATAATCACTTGCCAATTCTCGATTTTGTCCGTGATAGACGAAAAGCTTTAATTCTGGTGCAAAACGTTCCATCTCTCGTTGCCAATTACTTAATATGCTTGTGGGAGCTACTACCAAGACTCTGTCCCGATCCAAAAACCCTGTATTTTTGCAACACAGAATAGCTGCTATAACCTGTAATGTTTTACCAAGACCCATATCATCAGCAATTATGCTACCAAACCCGTTTTCTATGTTCTGTACAAGCCAACTAAATCCACGTTCTTGATATGGGCGTAGTTGTGCTATTAGATTATTTGGTGTAGTAACAGGTGTGTAAGTATTAAGTTTATTAAATAAGCTTGTAAGCTGCTGGTCAAATGCTACTTTAGTTTCATTTACTTCTCCTGTTAGAGCAGCTTGCATAAGCTCTGCTTGACTTAAATAATCAGGCAATTTATCAAGTTTTTTTAATAAAGCTTCTACCTCTTTGTCATCCAAAAGGACGTACTGATCGACTATTCGCACAAGCCCTCGGGAATCTTTTAGCAATTTTTTAAATTCTGTAACGCTTAGTTTTTTATCTCCTATTGCTACTTTCCAATCAAATTTCAATAAATTTTCCAGCGTTAAAAAGCTTTCGCGATCTTCTTTTATTTTATCTTTAGTAGACAAATTAAGACTTAATTGTGGTTTTAAGATTTTTTGTAAAGATTTCGGCAAAATAACTTTGATGCCTATTGCTCTTAGTACAGGCAAGATATGCAAAAATAATGGTGCAAAATTATCTAAATTAAATGATAATGTGCTATTATCGTCAATCGACTTTTCTAGTTCAGGTATATATTCAGACAAAAGTGCAAGATCAGATAAAATACTAAGCTTTACGTTTTGATTAGAGAGTGCTTTTTCCAGCTTGATGAATGACTTCTCATCATCCAGTGATAACTGTACCTCAAGTTCAAATTTTTCATGGTGATCTTTTATCATTAAATAGAGTTTGTAAGGTTTATCTGCTAAATAAAGACGTGAAAGCCAGAGATTAATTGCTTGCGGTATTTCCTTGTTGCTAAACTCAGTAAACTTGTATGATCTTCCAGTAAAGAATAATTCAAAGATGGATTTATCTCTATGCTTATCCAGTGATGCAGGAAAGTTATCTTCTATATACCCTAAAAGGATGAGAGAGATAGCAACATTTACTTGTTCCTCTGGTTCCATAACGATTTCTTGATATTTAATCAATAGAGGCGGACAAATAGATGATATCTTGCTATGAATTTCCTTAACTGACTCATTAAACAACGCCGGAATCCACCTAATTATTACTTCTCCTCTTTTGTTTTGTAATACTTGTGGTATTAGCGCTGACTTTTCCATTAGCATATGTGCAAACTGTGAAATCATATGCATGAAGCGAAGTTCAGGGTTAAGTTTGTGGAGTAACGAACTAGGAATATCATTTAAAAATCGTGCTACATCCCTCAATACATTTCCACTGAGCCTAAATAAATTAGTTGTACCATTGCTCACTTGAGTAAGGTAATGCTGATCATCAATGAATAGTTGAAATGTTTGCCAATTCTCAATATTTCCCCATCTTTTAATAAATAGCTCCTCTTCTGATAGTTCCTTCTTAGAAGCTGGATAGTACACTAATCTTCCTGCAGGATACTTTTGCCAATGCTTATAAGCTATCTGTAAGATATTATGAAAGTTTTTTTCAAAAAAAAGTGGATTATCTGTTAAAATACTACTGATACAATCAAAAAGGTTAGGAATAGTTGATAAATCAATATCATTTAAAATTGCTTGGTTATGTATTCTAATTTTAGAACATGCCTTAAATATATCATCTATCTTTAAAATGTTTTGAGCATTTTCTAATTTTCCATTCCCAAAATCATCGATAAGTGCTGACAAATTACAATTATGAATATTAAAAATCATGAAGGGGTTTTTATCAATTTCTGCAGCAATAAGATAAATTACAGCAGCAATGTGTTTACAAGGCATAGCCCAATCAGGACAACTACAACTTGCATTCATCTCCTGCCAATTTGAAGGAAATAATTTAATCCCAAGATCATTAAGCTTATCAAACAAGCTGGCTGATAATTGTCTATTTATCAATTTAGCTAATATAGCTGGTGAAGTTTCAATAATTTGACGAATGGTCTGTTGTTCTGATGAGCTTAATTCATTGAGTATAATTTTGACTTTATATGGTTGAGGTTTTGAACCACGATATGGGTAAGATCCTGAGCTATGAACTTTAGCTGTAACTATGTGACCATTAATTTTAATACCAAAAGCTCGACCAGTATTAGCACAAGTTCTGCCACGTGGAAGACGGTTATCATAATCTATTCCGTCAAAAGACTGGAGCCACTTCTTACCCCACCATGTTCTTCCATAAATAGTCATCTTGTAAAACTATATATTTTAACCTAGATAAGCTAGATGCTGATTCTATGGACGATTTTCTCTGAATATGCAAAACTCATCTTGAACTACTACAAAATGTTAATTATAACAACAGAGAGGGCAAAAGCAATAAACACTTATATCAAAGGAAAAATTGATTAAGGGAAAAGTGAAACTTTTTAAAGGTTGTTTAATACCTTTACACCTGTGATTGTAGCACTAATGTTGTGCGATAAATGTACAGTGAAAATGTCATCAGAAGTTACCCAATTATTGAGTAGTTTTTTTTACGGCGTCAAGACTCTTGCCAGCATAGAAAATATCAGTTCCTATATAAATATCCTTATGGGCTAAAAGAAACTTCTATTGGTTGATAGAAAACAGAAAAAAACTATTTAAAAAGTATACTCAACAATATAACAAGGAAGCATAAGTTAGGAAAAGTAGTAGGCCGTTGATAAGGATTTGCCTATTTTCTCGATCAACTAGCTTTTGTATAAGTACTGATGGGTCAATATAAATGAGTAGTTCTGGGAAGCTTACTTTATCGGCTAATCTATATTAGCGTCATAGAGGATTTATATATTTCAAGCATGTTAATTATTTTTTCTGGATCATTTAGGAAACTATAGTAGACTTTACAACTCATTAATTATCACTTAACTTACCTCCTAGTAAGTTCTTGAGTTATGTATGGATAACACGTTGATAATATTAGCAGCAGGAAAAAGCAGTAGAATGAATTCACAGTACTCAAAAACACTACACCTAGTAGGAAATTTTACTCTTTTAGAGCATATAATTCACAATGCAAAACCGCTGAGTTTAAAAAGTCTATCAATTGTCATTAACAAGCCTTTTCTAAAGGAGTTAGAAAGATTTAGTACCTTAAAAGATATAATTGATAAATATAATATAAAATTGATAATTCAAGAAAATATTACAGGTACTGGCACTGCAGTTAAAATTGCCCTAGAAAGCCTGGAGCGGTTATCTGACCAAGACATAGTTTTAATACAGTACGGAGACACCCCGTTTATATCTAGTGATACAGTTATGAGAATGACTGATTGTTTAAAGTGTAATAATAAAAATTTAGTTCTTCTTGGATTTAATAGTCAAGATAAGCAATATGGAAGATTAGTAATTGATGATAATGACAATGTTCAAAAAGTCTTGAAAAGTGAAGATGAAATTCTTCTTGCAAACTCTGGAATAATGGTTTCATACGCTAAAGATCTTTATACCCTAATAAAAGAAGTAAAATTTAATGATTCGACCAACGAATGTTGTCTTAATGATATAATACCCATTGCAGCAAGCAATAACTTACGTGCAGGTTATGTAGTCGCTGACGAAAAGGAAGCAATGGGGGTAAATAACAAAGAGGATTTGGTCAAAGCAGAACGTTATTTTCAGGCAAATAGAAGAAGACAACCAACCCTTCTTTCATAACTATATTTTTTTATTCATTGATCCTTAATTTAAGTTGACATTTGTTTTATACTAGTTTTATAATGCTTTTTAAGTCTTACTTGTAAGATGATAGGTGTGAAAGATTTTCCTGGTTGTAGTGAGAGGGACACATGGGAATATTAATAACAGGTGCTGCAGGTTTGATAGGATCGGCTTTAGTAGAAAAGTTAGAAAAGCAGGGTTATGAAGTAATAAGCTGCGATATTAGGTTTCGCGACAACCCACTCAGTTTTTTTTCAGAAGATATAATGCCGCTACTCGCTAAGTGTACGGGGGTTATTCATCTGGCTGCAATTTCTAGAGTTATACATGGTGAGCTTTATCCTGAATTGTGCCAAAAAGTTAATGTCGATGGTACAATCCAATTCTTAGAATTCTGCAAGTCGCTTCCGAATAAACCATGGTTTATATATGCAAGCAGTAGAGAAGTATATGGAGAACAAAAGGAACTACCAGTTGCAGAGTCTGCTAGTATCAACCCAATAAATAATTACGCCAAAGGTAAAGCATTTATTGAAGAACAAGTAATAAATTTAAAAGGTTCTAACTTTAATGTAGCAATATTACGCTTCTCAAATGTATATGGTGGTTTACTAGATCATAGTAGTAGAGTAATTCCTGCACTCTGTATCAATGCATTGAAAGGCGATCCAATTAGGATAGAAGGTAAAGAATGTGTTTTTGATTTTACCTATTTGGATGATGTTATAGAGGGTATATACTTAACTGTTAAATATTTACAAAACGAGAAATCTTCTCTTCCTGCTATTCATCTTACTACTAATAGCCCATGTACTTTAGAAAACTTAGCAAAAACAATATTAAAAGTCACGGAAAGTGATTCTAGAATTGATTTTTATCCTCCAAGAAATTTTGACGTAACTAAGTTCCATGGTGATTTTACTAGAGCTAAAGAGCTACTTGGTTGGTCTCCAAAGCATTCATTAAAAGTAGGATTAGGTAAATTTATAAAAAGTCTACAAAACAATACACAAGAATATCCTAACAATATAGATATGGTAATATATGAAAATATTAAAAGTTATTCATGGTTACCCTCCTTATTATAGCGCTGGTTCGGAGGTTTACAGCCAAACTCTTGCCCATGAACTAGCCAATAATAATGAGGTACAAATATTTACTAGGCATGAAAACAGCTTCTTACCTGATTTCCATTATACTATAGCTCTGGACTGTAGTGATTCCCGGATCTTACTGAATTTAATTAATATACCTACAACTAAATATCGTTACAAATTTATCAATGAAGAAGTAAATATAAAATTTAAAAGAATAATAGATAACTTTCAACCAGATCTTATACATTTTGGTCATCTTAATCATCTATCAATTACTTTACCAGAAGTTGCTTTTAAAGAAAATATACCTACAATTTTTACGCTACATGATTTTTGGTTAATGTGTCCAAGAGGAAGATTTATTCAACGTAATTCTGAAGATTTGTTACGGCTTTGTGATGGACAGAAGGATCAAAAATGTGCAACCCAATGTTACAAGGGGCATTTTACAGGAGATGAAGAATTCTTGAATTCAGACTTAAATTATTGGGAACAATGGGTTGCAACTAGAATGAAGCAAACAAAGAAAGTAGTGGACTATATAGATTACTTCATTGCTCCGTCAAAATTCTTAATGGATAAATTTACTCAAGACTTTAATGTTCCGATAAACAATATTTCTTATCTTGATTATGGTTTTGATCTAAATCGTCTTAAGAATAGAAATAGGGTGCAAGAAAAAGGGTTTATTTTCGGTTATATAGGTACTCATACTCCCGAGAAAGGTGTTGACCTATTATTGAAGGCTTTTTCTCGCTTATCATCTAAAGCAAAACTTAGAATTTGGGGAGCGGCAAGGGAAGAAACTAAAACTTTAAAAGCGATTGCCGATCAGTTTCCACATGCTGTTAAAGAAAGGATAGAATGGATGGGAAGTTATAACAATAAAAATATAGTTACTGATGTATTTAATAAAGTTGATGCGATAGTTGTTCCTTCAATTTGGGGTGAAAATTCACCATTAGTAATACATGAAGCACAGCAACTGAGTGTACCAGTAATAACGGCTGATTATGGTGGCATGGCAGAATATGTAAGAGATGGAATAAACGGACTATTATTTAAGCATAGAGATACAAATAGTTTGTCAGAAAAAATGCAAGTCCTATCTACAGACCAGGAATTATACAGTGAACTGACCCAAAGAGGCTATCTTTATACTAAAAATGGTAATGTACCTTCTATAAGTGAGCATACTGAGAAACTTAACAAAATTTACCGTAATGTTATTGAAAATAAAGGCAAATCAGTGGCTACAAAACCTGGTCCTTGGAGAATTACTTTTGATACTAATCCAGATTACTGCAACTTTGCTTGTGTAATGTGTGAATGCTTTTCACCATATAGTAAAGTTAAAGAGGAGAAGAAAGCTAAAGGGATAAAACCCAAGATAATGTCAATAGAAACTATCAGGAAGGTAATTAAGGAAGCAGATGGAACACCTTTAAGGGAAATCATTCCTTCTACTATGGGTGAGCCTTTAATGTATAAAAGCTTTGATGAAATAATCAATTTGTGCCATGAGTTCGGCCTGAAGCTTAACCTCACGACCAATGGTTCTTTTCCTATTAAAGGAGCTAGAAAATGGGCTGAACTATTGGTACCAATTTTATCTGATGTTAAGATTTCCTGGAATGGGGCAACTAAAGAAACTCATGAAAGAATCATGAAAGGTTCAAAATGGGAAGTAGTGACAGAAAATTTAAAAACTTTCCTTGAAGTTAGAGATAAATACTTTAGCGATACAGGTGAAAGGTGTACCGTTACTTTACAATTAACATTTTTAGAAAGTAATTTACATGAACTTTACGACATAGTTGAGATGGCTATAAAAAATGGCATAGATAGAGTTAAAGGACATCATCTTTGGGCACATTTTAAGGAAATTAAGGATCTATCTATGAGGAGAGATGAATTAGCAATTAGTAGATGGAATACGGAGGTGGGAAGGTTATATGAACTTAGGGATAATATGCTATTGCCAAATGGTAAAAAGATAAAATTAGAAAATTTTACGATCCTTTCTCAAGAGGGTATCAAGGATTTGGCTCCAGGTGGTCAGTGCCCATTTTTAGGTAAAGAAGCATGGATAAACAATGAAGGCAAGTTTAGTCCCTGCTGTGCTCCAGATGAACTACGCAAAACATTAGGAGATTTTGGCAATGTTAATGAAGTTAAACTGGAGGAAATATGGCAAAGTAGCGAGTACCTAAACTTACAAAAGAATTATTTAAACTATGAATTATGCAAAACATGCAACATGAGAAAACCATTAGTCAATTAATGAAAGATAGTGAGTACCTTAAATCTATTAGGGTTTCCCCCTGTGAAAGGTTTCACCAATTGTCAGAAAATCCTTTGTACAAAAATAGATTTATTAGAGTTGATAAATTTCACGAGCCTGGCCTTGCACCAGTTTATGATGAGACAGGCGCTTATCACATCGATGCAATGGGAGAAGCAATTTATCGCGACAGATTTTTAAAAACTTTTGGATTTTACTGCAATAGAGCAGCCGTAGAAGATGACACAGGGTATTACCATATTGATCCATCTGGATGTAGAGTATACAAACATTCGTATCAATGGATTGGAAATTACCAAGAAGATATTTGTGTGATTAGAAAGCATGATAAGTTTTTTCATATTGATTTGAACGGCAATAGAGTTTATGAGCAAGAATACAATTATGTTGGGGATTTTAAGGATGGTATCGCTGTAGTCCATAAAGATGGTAAAGCTACACATATTAATAATCATGGAAAGTTAGTACATAATAAATGGTATAAAAAGCTTAATGTTTTTCATAAAGGATTTGCTATTGCAGAAGATAAGCATGGCTGGTTTCATATAGATATTAATGGCAATCCTGTTTACCGGCAAAGATTTAAAATGGTAGAAGCATTCTATAATGGCATGGCAAAAGTTGAAACTTTTGAAGGTGTATTAGGACAGATCGATATTACCGGAAACGTAAAGTTTAGTATTTTTGATTTAGATAAAGAATCTCAAGTGCATAAGATTTCTGCAGAACTTTCAGCCTTTTGGAAAACTTACCTCGCAAATGTTGCTATTGAACTTGATTTGTTAAATATCTTACCTGCAACTATGCCAGTTTTATCTCAAAAGTTAAATATTATCGTTCCAAATCTAGAAAGGCTGTTAAGGGCGTTGTGGGAAATAGGGTTTATTGATTACGATAAGAACAAGGACTTATGGCAACTATCATCAAAAGGTAAGTGTTTTAAGGAAATACCATTTTTGCCTAAAGCAGCAGCAATGTGGGCAAGGGTTGCCGCTGAAAAGAATTGGTTAAAAATTGCCGATATATTAAGGCAGGAGTCAATATCTTCATTTGAATCTTTTAAGGAGAAAGAAACATCAGAAGACAGGAAAATAGCGTTTTACCAAGCATTGCTAGGATATTCCAGGTTTGACACTAAAGAGTTTAATTCTAGGGTTAATATAGATGGTGCTAAAAATATATTGCTATTTGGCGTACACTCTTTATTTCTTGCTTATTCTGATATACACAATAAAGGTTCTATAGGCTTATATTATTACAACGAACATAAAGTGCCTAGGCAGGCAGTAGAAGATTTAAAAATTAAACTCATAACTCAAGAAGAATTATCAGCTACAAATTATGAATTAGGTGTCTTTTGCCGCTTTCTGCAGCATTATGATGATAATAAGGTATTGTCTTATTTAAAATTGGTAAAAAATAAAGGAATACCACGCGTTTTAGTGATAGAAACTATCCTAGATTACTACTCCCCAGTGGGAGGTTCTGTAGATATTAATGTAATGGTTGAAACAGGGGGTAAACTAAGGACATTGAGCGATTGGAAAAGAATACTAAAACAAGTAAAAGGGCTTAAAATTTTTAGTATTGTACCTTTAACAGATTATTTATCAGTTATTGACATTAGGTGTTAATATATGAAAGCATTGCAAAAAAATGGTTTTTTTATTATCAAAAATCTAGTTCCTTTAGAGTTAATAACTCAGTCTTTAAATGATATAATAAGCAAGATATCAAAGTTATCTCAAGAATTAGGTGTTTCAACTTCTGACTATTTAAACTGCACTGGAAGATGGGGTACATCATCTCAGGTAACTAGAATTGTATCTCAAGTATTAGATAAAATTATTAAAAATTATCTTGAAAAGTCACTTCAATGCCAGATACTGCAGAAAAAATCAAATGTTATATGTAAAACTGCTGATTTAATAGATGCAGTTCCCTTCCATCAGGACATCTCTTATAGCTTTAATGACCCTTATCATTTTTCTGTTTGGCTAGCTTTGAATAATGTCAATAAAACTTCAGGTGCACTACAAGTTATAGAAGATAGTCACAACTGGAAAATACAGCCTCTAGTTGATTTTTGGCATCCATACTTTTTGGATCAATACTCGGATAACCGGGAAAATTATAAAATTAAGTCACTACCTATTTCAGCAGGAGATGCGATAGTTTTTGATTCACGGTTATGGCATGGTAGTGATAAGAATATAGATGCTAAAGATAGGTTTGCTTATGTTACGAGATGGGTTGTAAAAGATAAAAGTCTTCCTTGTGTGCCAAAACCTCAGCCTTCAGTTTTTGGTATATTAAACTGTGGTGCATTAACAGAATTTATACTGAGAGAATACTTATCATTATTTCGTCGCCAGGAAAGTATAAAAACAAAAAATATGGAAGAACTTATTAAGAGCTGGTTAGCCTTTATTACAGACACAACTACAAATATTTCTGAGGTCAACACTGCTGAAGCTAAGCGAGATTTATATAAGCTACTTATTCTGAATCAAGCGTCAGCACTACATGATGCTGGAGACATTTCAGGAAAAATATACAAAAATTTATGGTTTTCACTGCTTGTATTTCTCAATAAAAAAGTCAATGTGGTGGAGCTAGCATTATAAATGAACAAAAGTAGAGTTGGTAGTTTCAAGTATATATTGGTGTTCATTTTGAATATCTTATCCAAGTTTAAGCTTAATGTGCTTGTAATGTTCCTGGTTGCCCTAGTAGTGGCTGTTGATTTATCTTTTAGAAAGTATTTAGTAAAAAATATCTTAGATACAGCTGTAAAATATCAAGAAGGTAATGTAATTGAAAATCTTTTATTACCTGTAAGCGCTTATGTTTGTATGGCATTACTTATTACTACTGCTTTTAGATTCTATGGCTATTTTGTTGACATTCGAATGTTTACCTCAATGCGTCAAAAAATAGCTGATATGTCTTTTTACAGGCTGCTTCAGCAAGACCATTCCTATTATCAAAACAACCTATCCGGAAGTTTAGCATATAAGGTCAGTAACTTAATGGATAGTGTGATAGAGCTAATAAGACTGCTTATAGACTGTTTCTTTAGTTATAGTATAGCATTAATCTTGGCTATTTATACTTTATCACTAGTAAATATAAAGTTTGCAATAGCTACATTCATTTGGGTGAACATTTTTATTTTGATTTCGGTTTTCAGTTTTCGGGTGCTTACCGGATTAGCCGATGATCATTCTAAACAAAGTTCACAAGTAATAGCGGGTATAGCCGACAGTATTTTAAATGTTATATCAGTAAGGTTATTTTCTCGGCAAGCGCATGAGAGGCATAAATTTTTTCAAGTATGCAAGAAAAAAACTATTGCAGAAAGAAAATTACAATGGGCATACTTTTGGCTTTGGTTTATATATGGCTATTCATTTGATATACTCCAAGCAGTAAACTTGTATTTTTTAATTCATGATTATCAATTGAACAAGATTGCAATAGGAGATATTGCTCTTGTACTTGGAATTAATATATCGATTATAGAGTTTCTTAACCATCTAACTAGGAATCTTACCCAATTTTCTACTCATTTCGGCAAAGTTTCAGATGCATTGCCAATCTTGACTACCGTACCAGAAATTCAAGATAAGGAAAATGCTAAAAAATTAAATTTATTAAGTGGAAGAATAACGTTTAATAATGTTTCTTTTTCTTATGAGGGTCAGAAGTCATTATTTCAAGATTTTTCAGTTACCATTAATCCTTGCGAAAAGGTAGGTCTAGTTGGTTATTCTGGAGGTGGTAAATCTACTTTTATAAACTTAATCATAAGGCTATTTGATGTTAAAAAAGGTAATATACAGATTGATAATCAAGTAGTATCGGAAGTTACACAGAGTTCTTTGAGGCAACAAATATCTGTAATACCTCAAGAACCATTGTTGTTTCATGATACTATTTTAGCAAATATTATATATGGTAAACTTCAATCTACTATCGAAGAAATAATAAGAGCTGCAAAGCTGGCTGGTATTCACGATTTCATTATGACTCTACCCGATCAATATGAAACTGTAGTCGGAGAAAAAGGCATAAAGCTATCTGGAGGGGAAAGACAAAGAATAATCATAGCGAGAGCATTTCTAAAAAACGCTCCGATATTATTTTTCGATGAGCCAACTAGTCAGTTAGATTCTATAACAGAGAAAACAATTCAAATGAGTTTATTTAAGTTGATGGAAAATAAAACCACCATTACTATAGCACACCGTATTTCTACACTTTTACATATGGACCGAATTCTAGTATTTAACAAAGGAAAAATTGTCCAAGATGGTAAACACGCTGAATTAGTTTCTAAGCAAGGTCTTTACAAGGAACTTTGGAATGCTCAAATTGGTTGTTTGAATGGCAAAAAATAAGATGGAAAAAATTATTGATCTGAGAAGTGACACTACAACTCTGCAGAGCTCCAACGTTATACATGCAATAAGTAATGCAACTGTTGGAGATTTTGCTTATGGTGAAGACAAAAGCTGTAATGACTTATCAGAATATTGCAAACAATTATTCAAAGTAGAAGAAGCATTATTTGCAACCAGCGGTATGCTTGCAAATAGATTAGCCATTGCCAGTCAAACAAGTCCTGGTGATGAACTAATAACTCATTATAATTATCACGTTAATTTTTTCGATAGCGCAGGCAATGCAAAAGTAAATAATATCGTATTTAATTGTATTAGAAATAATAGCGGAATCTTAGATGTTGCTGAAGTAGAATATGCTATTAATTCTAAGCCAAGGTACAAAATTTTTGCTCAGGTGAGTCTTGTTTCTATAGAAAATAGTATAAACGGGTTTAATGGTAAAATTTATCCTTTTGAAAAACAAGTCGAGTTATATCACTTTTTAAAAGCTCACAATGTAAATCTTCATTTAGACGGTGCAAGAATATTTAATGCTCATGTCGAAACAAATATTGCTTTAGCAGATTATGCTAAATATGTGGATACAATGAGCTTTTCTTTTACCAAAGGACTTGGAGCTCCTTTTGGTTCAATGCTTATGGGTAAAAGAGAGATAATTGAAAGGGCTAAAAAGCTACAGGTTTGGCTAGGTAGTGGTTATCATCAGATAGGGTATTGTGCTAATGCAGCAAAGTATGTACTACAGAACAATATTTCTAGGCTTAAAGAAGACAATAAACTCGCCAAACTGTTTGCAGACAAGATTAAGGAAATTCCACACATAAAACTGGTACTACCTTATCCAGAAACTAATATAGTAAGCTTTAGTATAAAAGCACTAAATGTAACTAATGAGGTTTTCTTGAGTAAGTGCCAAGCTTATGGTTTATTGCTTTTTCCTTGGCTCGAGTCTCATATAAGAGCAGTTACCCATCTTGGCACAAAGGAAACAGACATCATGAAAGCTGCTGAAATTATAAAGGAGGTTGTGTTAAATTTAATATGAGAGTAAAAATAGATTTCTTTAGCGATTCAAACACTGACCCTTCAGCTAAAATGAGGGAAGCGATGGCTAAAGCAAAAGTTGGAAACGAAGCTGCATGTGAAGATCCAACTGTGAACGAATTAGTGGCAACCGCATGTAAAATATTAGGTAAACCTGCAGGAATCTTTTTGATTTCAGGAACGATGTCCAATGTAATTGCTTATAAAGTACACATTCAAAGACCTGGTGATTACTTGCTGCTTGATGAAACTTCACATCCACTCATAGTACAATCTGGCTTGATCGCAGCCCAGGCACATGCTACTCCTTTGCCCATCAAAGGTACAAGAGGAATATTTACTGGAGAACAAATTGTTGAGTTTATTACTCGTCCTAGTTTAAGAAATATTCCGAGAGTTGGGCTTGTTTCTATCGAACAAACGACAAATTTTGGTGGTGGAGCTGTGTGGCCTTTAGAATATATTCAAGAGATCTCAAGTCTCTGCAAAGAGAATGACGTATTCACTCATTTAGATGGAGCAAGACTGTTCAACGCTTGTGCTCATACTAAAATATCTCCAAAGGAGTATGCAAGTTATTTTGATTCGGTATTCATTGATTTTAGTAAAGGATTAGGTGCTCCAATGGGTGCAATATTGCTTGGAAGTGAAGATTTTATTGAAAAAGCTTGGTACTATAAGTTTCAAATTGGCGGAGGTATGCACCAAGCTGGCATTATTTCAGCTGCATGTTTATATGCTCTACGTAATAATGTAAATTCTTTAGAAGAAGATCATAAAAAAATGCAGCACCTTATAGAAGGCCTAGACTCCATAGATCAAGTTATAATTGATATCGACCTGTATAAAACTAATATAGCGTATTTTTCATTACGTACTAATTGTATATCTACTCAAGAATTAATAAACGTACTAATGACAAATTATGGAATTAGAATGGCTAACATCAAAGGTAAAATCAGAGCTATAACACATAGAGATATAAGCTATGAAGATATTAATACTACTGTATCTGCTATAAGAAAGATACTAAGTAATTTTCTGCACTAATTGTTTGCAAACTTCTTGTCAAACAATATTATACCAATATAGTATTATGCTAGCA
The DNA here is from genome assembly GCF_964264765.1 of Wolbachia endosymbiont (group A) of Opomyza germinationis. Classification (NCBI taxonomy): domain Bacteria; kingdom Pseudomonadati; phylum Pseudomonadota; class Alphaproteobacteria; order Rickettsiales; family Anaplasmataceae; genus Wolbachia; species Wolbachia endosymbiont (group A) of Opomyza germinationis. Next base: position 159,021 of record NZ_OZ183482.1, on the reverse strand, counting down.
TCTGCATAGAGCTATTTGGGAATAGGTGTGAACTTTGTCTTCTTTCAATATTTACTATTCTTCTGTGGATATATGCTGCTTTATTTATCAAGACAAAGTATACCAATTGCTCTACCACTGTTAATAGATACTGACCATGTAAAATTAAGCTATTTTTTTGCCTGCTTTTCTTTTTTTTATGGAGTATCAAAATTTGTTAATGGAATAATCATGGACTCCAAAAATAATCCATTATTTATGTTTGGGCTATGCAATATTGCAACTGGATTATTAACCATTGGTATAACTTTATCATATAATAATCTAACTTTATTACTGTTAACATTAATATTATTAGCTTGGACACAAGGGTTAGGTTGGCCAGCTATTACCAAGTTTATGGTTACAAACTCTAGCATCTCTTCAATTGCATCATCATGGGGAGTTATGAGCGCATCTCAGCAACTTGGTTCTTGTATTACTTTAATTGTATTACCAAGTATAATTAAAATATATAATGCAAAAAGTGCATTTTTGTACTCTGGTTTCTTATGCTTACTTTTTGGAATTTATATAATATTAAAGGCATATTACAAAGAAAGTGCCAACTTTACTACCTATTATAAGGTGCAGAAATCTCAAATAGGTATCAAGGTAACAAGTTCCATATGGTTTCTATGTTGTGCTACTTTTTGTGCTTATATTATAAAAATGGGAATCTTCTTTTGGTTTCCTATAATTTTAAAGAATAAATTACAAATTTCTCTTGTACAATCCTCACTAATAACAGGCGTATATGATTTAGGTGGAATCCTTGGAACTTTAATAACAGGAAGAATTAGTGATATGTACTTCTTTCAAAATAGAAGCTTGCTGGCATCACTTTATATGTTGGGTATAGCACTCACTTTTATTGCAATGAACTTTGGTCAAAACATAATTCTTATGAACCTTTGTGCAATCTTATCAGGATTCTTTATATTTGGAGTGCAAGTACTGACAGGTGTTATAGCTGTAGAAATTGCTCCACAAAATAATGTATGTGCAATTGTAAGCTTAACAGGATTATTTGGGTATATTGCAAGTTCAATATTTTCATGCGTGCTCTTAGGAGTACTTGTTAAGCACTGTGGTAACAGTATTATGTTTTCATTTTTTTCCATTTGCTCTGTTGTTGCACTCGTTTGCTTTTCCATACTATCAAGCAAAGATCTAAAAAAACTAAGTAAAGCGGTGTAAAAAAAATTTCTCAACAGTTAAACTTTGTAGATAGATTTTTTACCCAAGGAATAAACATGGTAACCATATCTTAGTAATAGCTCGCTATCTAATAAATTACGGAAATCAAAAACATTAGGTGCAGCCATAATACTCTTTAAACTTGCAAAATCTTGATTTTTAAATTCTTTCCACTCCGTTAACAATAACAAGGCTTCCGCGTCCCTTGCAGCCCCTATAGCATTGTCCGCGTATTCTATATCCTTTAGAACTTGCCTAGCATTATCCATCCCCATTGGGTCATATGCAGTAATTTTAGCCTTGTTATTCACTAACAATTGTGCAATATCTATAGCTGGGCTATTTCTTACATCATCAGTACCAGACTTAAAAGTTAGCCCCCATATTGCTATTTTTTTATTTTGGACTCCATTTAATACATATTCTACCTTTTTAGCAATGTTTGTTATATGATTATAGTTAGATTCCTTAACTGAATTTAAAATTTGTAGCTTGACATTGTGATCTTCAGCAAGCCTTATTAAAGCTGACAAATCTTTAGGAAAACATGATCCTCCAAATCCTGGACCAGCTTTGAGAAATTCCTTACCTATTCTATGGTCCATTCCCATACTGTTAGCTAAAAGGTCAATGTCTGCTCCTAATAGCTCACATAAACCTGCCATCTCATTGATAAAAGCAACCTTTGTTGCTAGAAAAGCATTAGAAGCATATTTAATCATTTCAGCAGTAACTGTATCAGTGACTATTAACGGAATATTCTTATCTATAAATGATCTATATATAACTTCTAGTTTTGCTCTAGCTAGCTTAGTTTTTACTCCTATTATTATCCTATCTGGGTATAAAAAATCTGATACTGCAGAGCCTTGCTTGAGAAACTCTGGATTAACCCCCAAATCAAAGTTATAGCCCTTATTAGATAAATAATTATATATATTTTCTGCAGTACCAGGAGGAACAGTTGACTTTATCACTATTAAGCAATCTTGATTAACTCTCTCAGAAACTTCACTTACTGCATTATATACATTCTGTAAATTTGCATTTCCTAGGGAGTCTGATGGAGTATCTACAGTTACAAACACTACTTCTGTGTTGGGATTTATTTGAGAATACGAATCGAAGAATCTTATCCTTTGTAACTTTATATTATTCTCTAAATAGTCTGCTAATCCAGGCTCATATATAGGAATTTTTCCTAATTTCAATAACTCAATCTTCTTAGTATTTATGTCAATGCAATCAACGTTATGACCCTGCTCTGATAACATTGCACAAGATACTAAACCTACATACCCTATTCCTATAATGGTTATATACATCTTGTCATCACCTTAAAAATATCCTAATGTAGCTCAACTGCTTAAACATTTAAAAAGAACATCATTAACAATTAGAGTCATAAATTTTTACTCTAGCGTTGCATACATTATTTTTCTTAATTACTTTACTTTCTGAATAAACTATAAACAAAGTCGATGGTATTAATATTAAAATACCATACAAAGCACTTTTATCAGGCAACTCATTAAACATAACATATGTTACTATTGCAGAAATTATTAGCTCTATGTATCTATATGGTGCAAGTGCAGTAGCATCTGCAAGAGTAAAAGCTTTTAATGTGAAGAACAGAATTAGATTTGAATTAATTCCCAAAATCAGTAGTAATACTAATTCTAACAAGGAAGGCAAATGCCAATAAAACAGCAAAGGCACAGTGGAAAAAATAGTTGTTGTTAGAGCTGAATAAAATAACATACTTATTACGGACTCTTTTATTGCGAGTTTCTTATTAAGTATGTCTAATATAGCAAAGATTAATGTAGATACAATAAAAATAAGAATTTTAGGATTAAAGTCTTCACTATAAGCTTTGGTAGTAATAGCAATACCAACAAAGCCAATAACAGTTACTGACCATCTTTGCCAAATTATATTTTCATTTAGTAAAGGGATTGCAAGAAGTATAACAAATAATGGTATAGAAAAACTTATAATTGTTGCAGTTACTATGGGAAAAATAGCTAACCCATAGGTCCACAAGGTTATTCCAACAAATAACAATACTCCTCTAGTTATCTGAATAGATATTTGACTTGTTTTAAAAGCTTCTCTTCCATAGTAAAGCATAAAAGGTACAAGGGTAATAGTGCTAAATAAAAAGCGGAAAAAGATTACTTCAAAACTTTGGAGATGTAAACTTAGATATTTTGATATAGTATCATTAGCTACACTACTAAGTAAACTGAGTATAAACCAGGTAACTCCAAGCAAATAAGCTCTTAATCTGTGATCCATAAAACTCCCAATTTAATATTTTATGAGATAACTTTACTATAAAAAAGATCAATACTAGACAAGTTTTCCTCTATCTACTGTTTAACCATATTCATAAATATTTAGTAGAAATGATTTGAGAAGTATTATATAAAGTGCAGCTTTATTGTATAATTTTAATAAACAGAAATGCTAACTGATTTTTTTGTAATATATGATAATACTTGCGAATACTATCACATTATCAGGAAAAGTAATCGGGAGTACTGACGGCTGTGGCAATTTTACCAACTAGCTTCTCTGCTAGCATTAGCAATATGTGTTTTCAGTGTTAGCTGTGAAGACGTTAAAGAAAGTTATCAAACAAGCAAATTAGCAGCAAAACTTTACGAAAATGCTTCAGTTGAGTCAGCTAAACAAATTTTCAGAATAGATGTATTAAATACGTAACCATCTTTACTTATATCTTAATATAATGTTTCTCAGTACCGTCTTTAACACAATTCAATTTTCACACTCATCAGCAGTTAGGCCACTTGCTCGCACAATAATATCAATTGCAACACCTGCCTTTGCTAGATTTTTCGCAACCCTGATTTTCTCTGCTTTTTTAACTTTTTCCTTGCCGCTTTTCATATCTTCAGATAGAGATTTGACTAACGCATCTAATGATTCCGGTTCTCTGTACTCGTTTATTAAACTCAATAGCTTTTTACTTTCTCTCGTTTCAGGTAGCAAGACTTTAATATTTACTGATAATGCTCCTGCTATTTCATATAATTTATCAAATAGTATGGTAGTATAACCTCTTTCATATTCATGTATTTCCTTGAGTGTTACGCCAACTTTATCCGCTAAATCTTTTTGAGTATACCTTCTTATTAACCTCCATTCTCTTATTCTTTGCCCTATTCTGTAATATATAGAATCAGTGCAGATTTCTCTCTCTGTATTATCATACTCGTAAATAGATAAGCCGGTTGCCTGGGAAATTATGTCAACTGAAACTCCTTCTTTCACTAGATTTTTTGCTATTTCCAACCTTGCCTCTTCTTGATTAATTTTTTCGCTAATATGAACAAACCTGACTAATGAAGGTACTATTTTGCCTAACTTTTGATTCTCATATATTTTCGTTAGATAGAGTATTTCCTCGTCTTCATAGCTGTCTTCCCTTACTATTACTGGTTCGGGTAATAAATCTATAGCATTAACTGACAATACTCTTGCTATTACATATAGTACTTCAATTGGAATAGGAATATACCCATTTTCATAGCTGTTTACTTCTTGGTATGTTAAACCTATTTCACTTGCCAATTCTACTTGAGTATGCCCTCGCATTAACCTGCTATCTTCTATTTTTTGTCCTATTTTGTAGCTTATAGAACTAATATCGCTTACAGAAACAAACATATATACCTTACTTAGAAATAAATTTTCATGCAATTTGATCAACGGATAAACCGATTATTTGCAAAATAATATCAATAGAAATTCCCCCTTTTACTAAATCCTTTGCAACTTTAATCCTTTCTATCTCTCTCACTTTCTCCTCACAAATCCGTATCCCTTCAAACAAAGACTTTATTAGTGCATGCCGTAGTTCTTGGCTCTCAATTTCTTTGTATTCTTTAATCAAATCAGGTAGCTCATTTTTCACTTTACTCCCTTCCTCTATTAGTAGATCCGTAATATTAATCGATAATGCTTCTGCCATTTCATATAATTTATCAAGTGGAACAGCAGTCCTTCCTTGCTCATAGTTGCTTATTTCGTCACGTGTTGTACTCATTTTTTCTACTAAATCTTTTTGAGTATACTCTCTCACTAGCCTCCATTCTTTTATCTTCTTTCCTATTTGGCAGTAAATAGAACCTCCTTTTTCTTCAACGCATTCATCAGCAGAGAGGCCAATTGTTTTTGCAACAATATCAACAGAAACTCCTGCTTTAACCAAACCTTTTGCAATCTTTATTTTCTCTGCTTTTTTACTACTTTTTTCACTAACTTGGACAAAATTGGTTAGTAAACAAAACATCTTACGTAACTCCTGGTCATTAATCTTTTTATATTCTCTTACTAGATTTAAGATTTCTTCTCCCTCATCTTCAAGACAGCTTTTTGATATAGGAATTAGATCCGTAATACTGATTGATAGTGCCTCAGTTATAGCATATAACCTTTCAATTGAAATTCTACGATTCCCTTTTTCATATTGAAGTATTACCCAGTACTTTACACCAAGTTTCTCTGCTAAATCTTTCTGAGTATACCCTCTCTCTAACCTCCAACTTTTTAATTTTTCTCCCACTTTATAATCTAGACTTTTTTCCACAAAAAGAACCATACATATAATATTTTATACTATAGCTCAAAGGCTCCAGATATAATAGCCAGACTCTGGAACCTTTAAATTGATGAATTAAAGTGCCCTACAAGTTTCTTTACTATTTTCACGTACTTTGTCTGCCCATGAAAACAATTTTTCACTTACTTCCTTCTGCTTTTCACTCCATATGCCGCACCTAGTGAAATTACCTCTTTCTACCACTTTCTTAAGTTTCACTCCCCCAAAAAGGCAATTTTTTCCAATTTCTTCTCCTCTTTTTTGTAATTCAGCCCACATTTCCTTATCCGCTACTTTTACTTGTACCTGACTGCAGTTTTTTACGTCCTGGTACAATACAATATTTAGCTTACCAAGGCTTGTAGGAAATTCTAACACAACGGAGCTACCATCTGATACATCAACGTAATTTCTTGCACCTCCTTCCTCCCTTCTGATCTCAACTGCATTATTACCCATTTTTAAAATGTTACTCCCTAACTCTCTCAGTATTTTGGCTACCTCTACCTTGCTATTCCCAGAAAACTCTATGTACGATGTTGTATTATCTATCTCAATATCTATTAATTCTCCTTCTTGCACAGCACTTTCGCCAGCTTTCTCTAGTTCTTCTAGTCTCTCATCTATCTGTGGCTGAACTTCTGGTTGTAGCTCATTATAGATTTCACCTATCAGTTTATTCTGTAGTAGAGTATCATGAAACTCTGCACCACTTAGCATTAGCTTACGCATTATCTTTTTTCGATCACTTTTTTCTAATCTGTGAAAGTGTGTGCCCAATATCATGTATTCTGCGAAGCTCCACTCCCCATCATTACATGCATTTACTCTTGCTCCAGAGGCTAATACTTGCTCTATAACTTTATGCAATGCATTTACGTTTTTTGTCTCTACTACAGCACTCTTAAACCAGCTCAACTTTTCACTTTCGCTTGCACTTGGTTTTATTTTTTGCAAATTTGAAGCAAATGGATTTAAATCTTCTGCTTGATCATTTAAAGGTTTTGTGCCATAAACATAGTCAAGGCTTTTCCCGTAGTTGATTTTGTTTTCGCGAATGTTTCTGCTAGGGGAGGCCTCCCGGTTTATCTCCTTCTGGTTATTAATTTTACTCACAAATTTAGACTGCTTTATATCAACGCCTTCAAGAGCACCAAATATTTTCTTGTGATTAACATTAGTCTTTTTATTCCGATCTTTACTAGTCATATAAACCTCATATTAAAAATACTTTTTAAGCGTACAATAAACTTTATACATCTTACTACTCATTATAAATTATAATGAGTAGATTTGCAAATACTTTCTACTATAACAATCCATTTTCTCGAAAGCTGAAATAGCCTCCACTTGTGATGATAATATGGTCAAACAATTTTACGCTTACAGTACTACATGCTGCTGCTAAGCTCTTCGTTACTGCTTGATCTTCTTCTGATGGCTCTAAGCTCCCTCCAGGATGGTTATGTGACATTATTATTGATGTTGCATTTTTCATTAATGCCTTTCTTGTAATTTCCTTTATGTATACTGATGCTTTTTCCATTTCACCAATATAGGATTCTTCTCCAATTAGTTGACGCCTTTTATTCAAGTACAGTATTTTTACACATTCCCTTTCTGAGTGGCCTATACTTACGTTTAAGTACTCTACTATCCCTTGTAAGTCCATGATTGGCTCACTCTTAAGCTTTTCTTTCAGTACCCTTTCTAGTGTTTCCTTAACACACATAATCATTGCTACTGCAGAATCAGTTACTCCTTCTATAACTTTCAGGTCATCCATTTCTCTACCTAAAATCCTTCCTACTCCTGTATAAGTATTCACCAAATTTTTAGCAATTTCTTGAGCCTGTGGGCTTTCATGTACTGCACTTAGAAACGTTTCCATTATTTCACGATCAAGTAGTGCTTTGCCTTTGCTTTCTAATATTCTGAATTCGATTTCTTCTTTACTTTTATTCATATAATTTACCTTTCACTAACAACAAACTTTTTTTAGATATTTACTGCTGTTTTTTATCAGCATTGGCATAAAGCCATAGCTTTCGAGTGAAGTCAAATCAATTTCTCAATCTTTTTTACTTATTTTTTCATCTAAGAGTAAAGATATTAATATATACTGATTTTTTATTTTAAATCTGTTGAATTTCGCCTAAAGAGAGGCCTGTTATTTGCAAAATAATATCGGTAGAAATTCCTCCTTTCACTAAATCCTTTGCAATTTTCATCTTTTCTGCTCTTTTCACTTTTTCTTCGCAAATTTGTATGCTTTCAAACAGAGATTTTATTAGCGCATAGCGTAATTCTTGACTCTCAATTTTTTTGTATTCTTTTATTAAATCAGGTAGCTCACTTTCTACTATCTCATCTTCCTCTATGAGCAGATCTGTAATGCTAATTGATAATGTTTCTGCTATTGCATATAATTTTTCCAGTGGAATGGCCACACGTCCTTGCTCATAGTTGCTTATTTCATCACGTGTTGTATCCATTTTCTCAGCCAAATCCTTTTGAGTATACTCTCTTCCATTCTTTTATCTTTTTTCCTATTTGGTAGTAGATAGAACCTGTTTTTTCTTCAACACACTCATTAGCAGAGAGGCCAATTGCTTGTGAAACAATATCAACAGAAATTCCTGCTTTAACCATACCCTTTGCAATTTTTACCTTCTCTGCTTTTTTACTACTTTTCTCACCAACTCGGGTAAATTTTGTTAGCAAGTAAAACACCTTGCGCAACTCTTGATCATTAATCGTTTTATATTTTCTTACTAGATTTAATATTTCCTCTTCTTCGTTTTTAAGGCAAATTTTTTCACTTGATACAGGAATAAGATCTATGATGCCAACCGATAACACTTCTGCTATAGCATACAATTTCTCAATCGAAATTTTACGTGTTCCTTTTTCATATTGTAGTACTACTTGATACGTTACGCCAATTTTTCCCGCTAAATCTTTTTGAGTATAACCTCGCTTTAACCTCCAGCTCCTTACTTTTTGTGCTATTTTGTACCTTATCGAGATATTTGCCATAAATATTATACAGGTTAATACTACCAAATAAAGATATACAAAAGGGATGCTTCTTTCTATGTTTGAATTTTAGTTGAATATTTCTTCACAATTGTGTATAATTATTAATGCTTTTTAAGTGGATTTCCTATGGCTCTTTCGAAGTTTCTCGATCCCAAGAATGATATATCGTTCAAGCGCATCTTTGGTACTGAAAAAAATAAAGATATCCTTATTCACTTTCTTAATGATATTCTCGGCTTTGCTGGAACAAATGCAATACAGGATATAGAGTTTTTAAGTACTATTCAAGATCCTGATATTGCTTCTAAAAAACAAAGCATTGTTGATGCTCTTTGTAGAGATAAAAATGGGCTGCAAGTGATAGTCGAAATGCAGGTCGCTAAAACTAAGGGCTTTGAAAAACGTGCTCAATACTATGCTGCTAAAGCCTATTCAAGACAGGCTGACAAAGGCGATCAATATCATGACCTTAAGGAAATTATCTTTATTGCTATAGCAGACTGTATTTTATTTCCTGATAAGTCTGAGTATAAGTCAAAGCATACCATTCGCGATGAAGATACTAATGAACATGATCTAAAAGATTTTTACTTTATATTTATTGAGTTGCCTAAATTTCCAAAAACCAAAGAAGATCAGCTTTCAAGTATTGTTGAGAAATGGGTCTACTTCTTTAAATATGCAGATGAGACTAGTGAAGAAGAGCTGGAAAAAATAATAGGTAGTGATCTAATAATTAAAAAGGCCTATGAAGAACTAAATAGGTTCAACTGGTCAGAAAAAGAATTTATTGCCTATGAACAGGAAATAAAACGTATTCTTGATGAACAGGCTGTCCTTGCTCAAAAACTTGATGATGCTACTGCAAAAGGCATCCTCATCGGACATGAAAAAGGCAGAAAAGAGAGGGAAATTGAAGTTGCAAAGAATCTACTTAAAGCAGGAGTTTCTATTGATATCATAGCTCAAACTACTGGTCTTACAGCTAATGAAATTAAAGACTTAAGCTCTTTGGATGTTTAGATGAACATCTTTGTACTAGATGAAAACCCAGAGATTGCGGCAAAAATGTTATGTGATAAGCATATAGTAAAAATGCTATTAGAAACTGCTCAGTTACTGAGTAATGTTTTTTCAATAGCATTAAAAGTGCCAAATCCTTTAGTCAGCATCACAGACCAGAATATAGAAGTTCCATATAAACTTACTCACAAAAACCACCCTTGTTCTCTATGGGCTAGACAATCCAAAGGGAACTTTTTCTGGTTAATAAAATACGGAAGGGAGCTGTGCAAAGAGTATACTTGGCGATATAAAAGAAAACATAGATCAGAAGAAGTTATAGATTGGTGTGATAGTAATAAGAATTTGCTTGTTTTTCAATCAACCGATATAAAGCCTTTTGTACAGGCGTTACCAGATCAATATAAGTCTAGTCATTCAGTAAAAGCTTACAGAGAGTACTACCTAAAAGAAAAGATGAGGTTTGCTAAGTGGGAAAAGGGTAGAGAAGTACCGGATTGGTTGCTAAGCAGAATCGTACGTCTGAAAAGCCGCAAATAAAAAGAACGCCTTAATTAGTAGAGAGGAAGGTGCATAAAAACTAAAACATCTTCTCACTTTAACTCTTAATTAGATTTGAGGTAAATCATTAAAATCTCCACTCTTTTAACTGAGTCTGATAAAATTTAAAAACGGCAGTTTATTGAATACTTTACATGATTAAACCATTAAAACTCTTCAATTTTACTGAATTGATGGTAATTTCAAGGTATTTGCTGCTCAAATTTAGATACATGCTAATTTCTCTATTATAAATACTTAAATTATAAACTATTTACTCTTTAATTTTGGTTATTAGTACTGCGATCCAGAGGTATTCCAACATCACTCACTTCAGAAGAGCAAAGTACTCTGATAATCTGGAATTTCAAAGTAAGGTCTCGATATTACTTCTTTTATAACCTAACGAAAATCTGAGTTCAGAACATAAAACCAGTCCCTTAATATAACTACTTTGCTGTTCCCTTACTATCATTTACAAAGAAGCCCTTATATTTTTCTACTAAATCTGGTCTTTTCTTCATCTATATCTCCTTCTACACCTAGAACTCTATTCGCCAATTTCCTATTCTCTAGAGAAATAAGTAATGCTCTATATCACCGTCAGAAATTAATCTGCCGCACCGAGAACTGATAGACCTTTTTATCTTTCCCATTATCTCTTTTCTTGGGGTGAGTAAAACAATATATTTTTCCACATAGTTATAAGCTGGGAACCATAAAAACAGCTTCATGATCAGCCATTTTAAAAGTTCGATCAAGTTCAATATTCCTAAGCGTTGTACTTGCCTTATATGAACAATAACATCCCAATGTAAGGAAAGTTAATGCAGTCAAAGCAAGTGAAATAGATATTCCTAAATGAGACATTGTTAAACTTGTGCCAACAGCAAATACTCCAGATAATATAAGAGAAGCAGAGGCATAAATTATTTGCTTTCTACTCTGAGCTCTTGCTTCTGAGAATTGAGATTTTACTGCTGAACTTTGTTCAGAGACTCGAGATAGGTTGCTAGTCCTTTTACTATAACCTTGTTTTACATTAACACCCACAGACTCAGTGGCAACTTTTGAATCCATCTCATCCTGGATTGATATATCAATATTTTCCGGCTGTTCATTAGCTAGAATAAGCTCATCATGCAAATTTTTTACAGAGCAAAAATGTGAGGGATCGATACTAAAGCTTTCTTCAATGCCTTCTAATCGTTTATTCTCTTCCTTTAATCGTTCTATATTTCCTCGTAATATACTATTTTCTAATAGCAATTCCTCACATTGTTTCCCTTTTGCATCTATCTCTTGTTCCAGCTTTACTAGTTTAATTTCATAGTCTTTACATAACTCAGCTTTTCCTTCCGGTATATCTGCATCCTCCACTTGTATACACGAATCTTCGGTTTCTCTTTTTGTCTTTTCCGCTCTTAACAAATACTCATAATCATCTTCTAACCCATTTATTTTTTGCATTAATCGTTGATTGTTCTCATTCAGCCCATTTATAACTTCCTGCATCTTTTCTTTTTTATTAAATAGCAATTCCTTTTCTTCTTTCGCTGTAGCAAGTTTTTCCTTAAGTTCATCATTTTCTGCTAGAAAATCTTTATTCTCTTTTTCAAGTTTATCTACTTTTTTCTCTAACTCTTGAACACTGTTATCTAAGGATTCATTCATCTTTTCCAATCCCTTCAATTTTTGTTCAAGATACATGCTTTTAGAATCACTTTGTGGTAATCTTGTACCAATATCTACGAGAATTTCTCCTACAAAATCCATAAACTTTTTGAAATGTCTCTCATGAACTATCACTTCTTCACTTAGTGTAGTATTACCCAGCTTTTCCACAATTTCTTGGATTTTTTTTAAACTATTGGATAATAGCTCCATTCGTTCAACAATTTTAGTTACTTCACTTACGTTCAATTCATCACTCAGATCTGCATTACTAGTATAATTCTCACCAGTGGTAACTAGGTTAGATGGATTGGCAGGTTTAATCGGGGTACTCGTATCAACAGAAGCTCCAAATGGCATAAACAGTGCACTTCGGCTGCTCTTAATCGATCTACCTAGTGAAGGTATATCACTATTATAAAGTGTTCTATCACCACTAGAGGCAACTTGCTCTTGTCTATAATTTGTAGAAGTTCCTGTTGGACTAGTACCATTTTTCTGATCTTCTCTACTGCTTTCATTCGTAAAGCGCTTCACTCCCATTACCCTCCTAACATTCTCTCCAAGTTCTTCTCTTTCGATTATAATACGAGATTCATTTTTTTCATAGTTAATTTTATCATATAATTGTTCACATTCTTTGTAGGACAATATTGGTTGTAGCGTCTTCTTCTTTACTTCTTCATCGTAGAAAGCTCTCAGCTTATCATTTGATAATATTGCTATAGCTTCTTTTACATCAGGATGCAATTGAGAATGCCCATTTTTGCATGAATGAACACGGTTCAGTAGAAAAATCTTAACAGAGTGTTGCTTGTATTCCATAATTTCCTCTAATGTAATCCCCATAACTTTTTCTTGTGATTCTATGTATCCTAGAGCTTCTTCAAAGTCTTGTCTGTTAGAGGTGAGAGGTTGAGCTTTTTTTAACTTTTTGATCTCACTATCTTTTGGATGCACACCATTAACTTCAATAACAGGGATAACACTTGCAGAGTCAATCGCATTTAACACAATACTACAATCATCTTGATTTTTTAGGAAAGCTTTTAGCTGTTTTTTAAAGTTCAATAAATTACTTAATTTATCTTCATTAGTTTTAGATTTTTTGATTTGATCATAAACGTTTCTGGCTGCTTGGTTATTCTCTTTATCAGTCCTTATTTTACTTTCTAACTTACCAAGGAGTTTGCTCAGTGGTTTTTTAAGTTTCTTATAATCGTTAACAAGCAGTTCTCTTATCCGTCTTTCAAAATCTCCTTTTTCTTTGAATCTCAAAACAGTATATAGATCATCTTCAGCCCTCTGCTGATCGGATTTTGTATTTACAACCATAACCTTACCTAACACTAACAGATACTGCTGAACAGAACTTAAGGGCGAAGTTAAAACACACTTAGTTAAAGTCATAAGCACTTCTCCAATTAATCTTACTAATATTCTTCTGGAAAACAACATATCTACTGACCTTATTCTTGGGAATATAAATAGAAAAAGTGCATCACCTATAGTCTCCAGAAAACCTGGTGTTAGCTGTCAAATTAAGATTTCTAGAAAATACTCAATAATTCCAGACAGATTTCTCTAGGCCTGACCAGAACGTTTGGGTATCAAATAGGTCTTTCTGGAGTAATTAGGTGTTGTAACTTAGTTACAAATTTAGTACCATAGCGTTGTTTTCATGATATAGGGAGGTTTAAATGCCAATAGAAACAAAACGTCAGGCTGAAGTGCTTAAAAAGCTACAAGATGTGATAAAACATACAGATCGTGACATTGCGGCTGGAAGAAAGTTAGCTATTAAAAGGTGGGTCGAGACCTATATAGAGTATATCAAACTTTTTAAGGATGATAAGCTGGAATTCTTATATAATGTTTTTCGAGATGAAGGTTGTTGGTTAGGTACAAGGTTAAATAATACTGTTTTAGGTCAGAAATTGACTGAAGAGAAAATAGGAGAAATCGATAACCCACTACCAAGGTATGGTATGGCATCTAGGTACTGTATAACGGGCAAGATAGGTGATTTTTTCAACAAACAGTTTGTACTCTCTAGAGGTCAATTTACTTCAGAAGAGGTAGATAGTCAAGGTAATCCGATCAGTGATCAATATGTAAGAAACATTCTGCTATCATCCATGAAGAGAAATGGTCCTGTGTTTGATTTCTGGATCGATAGAGAATCTGGGGAATTAAAGAAGTATGATGCAGTAGAAGGTTTTGACAGTGCTGTAAAACTTAAGTGGAGCGAAGGGGTAGAGTATTTTTATAATCAGTTAGAGGAAAAAGATAAGGAGAAGAAGCTTACAGAAGCTATTGTTGCTCTTTCTCGTCCTCAATCTGTTGAGAAAGACGCTCCTATTTTAGATTTTTGTGTAAGGAATATAGGCGATAAAGATACTCTTTTACAGAAATTATTGCAGAAAGATAAGGGAGTATATTCCCTTCTTGCTGAATTAATAGAGTCATGTTTTTTTGATACGGTTCATGATTTGGTACAGTGCTGGTGTTATAAAGGCGTTTCAGCAGGAGGAGACTGTTCGGACAAGATATTCTCACAGCAAGACTATGAACTTTTTCTTTATTCACTTTCAAATGTGATGTTGAAAAATCCTGAGTTAAGTGTTCAAGCTAGATCCCTTATTATGGAGATTTGGAAATGTGAACGCTTTGCTGAATACAGAGAGACCTCTGTTAATACTTCTAATTATACAGTTCCTATAAAGAGTGTACTTGGGGGATTAATCATTAATTGGAAACGAGAAGATGTTTGTAAGCCCGATAGGGAAATAGAGAAAGAAGAAATATTAGATATGATTTCATTTGCCAAAGGTTGCTTTCCTGAAAAGTTTGACCTTTTTAAAGAAGTCATGATAGAAAATCTTAGAATATGTGGTAGGGAAGGAAAGAGGAAAGGTGTAGATTACGGCAAGTTTGCAGAAGAGTTATTTCTTCAGTTAGAGAAAGTAACTTTACCTTCTGTAGGTGATGGTCCTTGGAATAATTTGCGGTCTCAATCTAAGGTATCTTTGCCACTTGATGGTTCTGGTGATGGCCCACAGTCTGAGTTTGAAGCTCCTAGTGTGAGTGGTATTTCTGGTTCTCATAAGAAAAGAAGAATCTAGTCTACTCATTAATGTGAGTGGTTTTTCTGGTCTTAGCAAATAGAGAGGTGCTTTGTGTCTTTAATAAGAAGTTTAGTGGATGGAGATCTTGATGGTTTTAGACAAGAGTTTGAATCCTTTTTAGATCAATGTCCATTTTTCTTGTATCATGTAAGTACAGGACGTTTCCTTCCTGTATTCTTTTTCAGTATGTTTGCTACTGCTCATGATGCTAATATCTTAAAAGCAAATGAGAGAGTGTATTTTCGTTTTGATAATCATGGTATTGATACAGGTGGTAGAAATAGAAATACAGGGAACCTAAAAGTCGCTGTTTATCGTGACGGACAGCAAGTTGTCAGATGCTACAGTATTTCTGATCGTCTTAATAGTGATGGGTTAAGGTTCAGTACAAGGGAAAGAAATGCTCTAGTGCGAGAGATTAGAGGGCAAAATCCAAATTTAAGGGAAGAAGACCTAAATTTTGAGCAATACAAAGTATGCATGCATGGAAAGGGCAAGAGTCAGGGAGAGGCGATTGCAACAGTATTCGAGGTGATTCGTGAAAAAGATTCTCAAGGTAGAGATAGATTTGCTAAATATTCAGCGTCTGAGATTAGCCTTCTTAGGCATATAGAACGCAATAGGCTTAATGGGATTAATGCGCCTGCGCCACGCAGTTTGTTGACAGTTAAGGAAATAGGAAGTATACGACTCAATCAAGATCAGAGAGTACAGCTTGGTCATTTGGTCAATTTTGTGCAAGTTGCACCGGGTCAGCAAGGGATTTTCAGTTTTATGGAAGTGCTAGCAAGTAACCAAAGAATAAATATAGAACGTGGAATAAATGAAGGAATTTTGCCATACATAACTCGAATCTATCGTAGTTACCTAGGCAGCCTACAAAATGACATTCAAAATCGCAGTCAAAAGTTTGAGAGTCACGGATTTTTCTTAGGTTTGTTGGCAAATTTTATTCATCTCTACACAATAGATATTGACCTTGACTTGTCTCCTGGAAATTCATATGTTGCTTTTCTTATATGTCATCAGGCAGAGAGAGAAAACATTCCTATCGTTATTAATGTTACTAGATGGAGGACATCGTCTGATATTGCATTAAACCGCGCTAGAGCTGATGCTAAAAGATTACATGCTTCTTCATTTATATCTATTCACACTGAATCAAGAAATGCTGTTTGTATTGGATTAAATTTTAATCTGAATATAGATCCTTTTAGTATTGATACAGTAGAGTTTTTAGAGAATAGATTTCCTTTGGTACAAAGATTATTTGAGTGTTTGGAGGATGAAGGAATTAGAGAAAATATTAGAGATTTCTTGCTTCAACATCTTCCTAACGAAATACCAAGAAATGCAGAGAATTATAACAGAATATTTGATTGCATAACTGGTTTTGCTTTTGGGAATAGTATTTTAGAAGAGTTCAGATTAGTAAACGCAGTTCAACAACGTGTAAGAAAGTATATATTTAGATATGGTGATGAGAATCATGCTTTAACCATGGTCTTCCATACTCAAGGTTCTGATATAGTTATACTTCATATTAGAGATAACAACGCTGTACAACAAGGAGCCATCAATTTACAAGATCTTAATGTTGACGGAAATAATGTTCATGTACGGGAAGTTTCATGCACACTTAATAATCAACTTGGCCTTAATATTCATACAGATAACCTTGGTTTATATCACAATTACCAAAATAATAATGCAAATAATTTTCTTGGTGGTAATCTTGTGCAAGTGCCTAATGCTGGAAATGTGCATAATGCTTTAAATCAAGTTATGAATGATGGCTGGCAAGATAGATTTCAGCATCAAGAATTATTTAGAAACATTTCTGCAGTATTAATGCCAGAAGATACGCATGGCAATATGATAATAGATGTAAATAGCAAAGATAAGTTTCGCTCTATACTACATGGTACATTTTATGCTAGTGATAATCCTTATAAAGTGCTTGCTATGTATAAAGTTGGTCAAACATATAGTTTAAAAAGGTGGCAGGAAGAAGAAGGAGAAAGGGTAATACTTACAAGAGTTACAGAACAGAGACTAGGTCTTCTATTATTAAGACAACCTACAGCAGATACTCACCCAATTGGATATGTATTAGGATTTGCTGATAATGCAGAAGAAGTAGAACAGGAGCAAGACGAGGCAAGGTACAAAATAACAGAATTGATGAGCAAACAAAGGGGATATTTGCCTATTACTTCTGGAAATGAGGTGGTTTTGTCTTATGCTGTATTTAATAGAGGTGCACAGAGAGCAGAAGACTTTATATCTCTTCCACAACAAGCAGTGTATGTACATAGACTTGATCGTCGTGGTCATGACTCAAGACCAGAAGTATTAGTGGGACCTGAAAGTGTTATTGATGAAAATCCACCAGAAAATCTATTGTCAGATCAAACTCGTGAAAATTTCAGGCGCTTTTACATGGAAAAAAGACCAGGACAGAACTCGATTTTTTTGCTTGATATAGATGATAATCTGCACGTTCCATTTAGTTACTTGCAAGGTACTAGAGCACAGGCAATAGAAACATTAAGGTCAAGAATAAGGGGAGGTGGTACTTCTACAGCACAAGGAATATTACAACAAATAAACACTATCCTTCGTAGAAACAACGCTCGTGAAATAGAAGATGTGCATAATCTACTTGCACTAGACTTTGCAACAGAAAATCAAAATTTCCGTTATTGGCTACAAACTCATGACATGTTTTTCGCTGCACGACAATATACTTTCCATGATGATCGATCTAATCCAACTAATGATCGTCATGATTTTGCAATAACTTCAGTAGGAGTCGATGGAAATCAAAATGATCCAACAGGTAGGGACTTATTAAGTAGTAACATAGATAACTTTAAACAAAAAGTAGATTCGGGTGAAAAAGATAGATTAACTGCTATTATTAATGTAGGTAATCGTCATTGGGTTACATTAGTTATTGTCCACCAAAATGGAAATTATTATGGGTATTATGCTGATTCACTTGGTCCAGATAGTCGTATTGACAATAATATTCGAGGAGCTTTAAGAGAATGTGATATTAGCGATGATAATGTCCATGATGTTTCCGTTCATCAGCAAACAGATGGCCATAATTGTGGCATATGGGCATACGAAAATGCTAGGGATATTAACCAAGCTATTGATCAAGCTTTACAGGGAAATAGTAACTTTGGAGAGAAAGGTGAAGGTATTATAGGTTATATACGTGGTCTTCTTAGTGCAGGAATTGGAAATGACACTAGACAACCTCAAAGAAATGAACAATACTTTAGAAATCGGAGAAGAAATATTTCACAATTATTCCAAAATGATTCTCTATCTTCTCCTAGGGGTAGATTGATTCAAGGTCGTCCAGGAATTCAACATGAAATTGATCCATTACTATTACAATTTTTAGAACTCCAATATCCACAGCGTGGAGGTGGGGGAGCATTGCAATTAGGCGGAGAAAGAGTGATATCAATTGATTTTGGTCCGCAATCTGTATTGGATGAAATTGATGGAGTGAATAGAGTTTATGATCATAGCAATGGTAGAGGCAGTAGGTAGAGGTTAATAGGTGAATGAAGTATTTCTTTACTCCATATTTACGCGTTGGTTGTAATGGGTCTTTTAATTTATTTCTGCATATTTTTTTTGGGGGGTTGTTTATTAACAATAATATAGAAGATATTAATAAAGCTTTTGTCCGTAAAGCACATTCATGAGAGCGATATTTTCTTAAAATCAGCTAGCTTTAGATGCTGAAGTTGTGTACCGTTTAGAATAACTTCCTTAATTTTGGATATAAAATAATTTAAACGTAAGATCCACTGTAAAAGATAAGATTTAATTTGGAAGAAAAATTGATGTGATTAGAACTTGACCTTACATAGTATAGGAATATTTTTTATAAAAAGAACAATATCCATTTGAAATGTAAAATTATCATAAATTTTTCTTTTTGTTCTCAAATGAATTACTATTAATTTAGTATTATATATTGCTAATAACTTAAATAATCCAACCATTTCCAGCAACAAAAACCGCTACCCGTGAGAACATTTTTCTTTGGGATGGGATGGTCTACCGCTTGTTCTGTGCGAACTTTTACTTATAATGATTTTACTATACCCTAAAACTAGCTATTTTAGCCTATTTTGCCACATTTATATACGAACTAATTCGCTTAGCTTTGTTGTAATAATTTTACGTTTTTGTTTTTGAAACACCCCTTTTACGTAAAAAACTCTCACAAATATACGTACTTTTTTTGTGTTTTGTGAAGAAAGTAAATAATTGAATTGCTGTTAACGCTAGTTACTGTAATATTCCTCCCAGAAACGCTCCTGAACAAATATTGCTTGTACCGTTGAAGACGAAAAGATTTATGGTTAATCTTATTAAATTGATAACTTATTTGACTAAATAATTGCATAGTGGTATACTAAGTTAATTAAGCTTGTAGTAAGTAAGAAATATGCCAGGTGTTATTGATAATCAAAATTCTATTAGCGATGATTTTGTAAATATTAGCAATACTTTAATAAAAGAGGTCTTAATTGAAAAGCTCGGACCAATTAAGAGTGAATTAGAAGCTCGAGATGAACATGATCTCGACGCGCTTTTGAATCAAGACATTTCTAGTTTAATTAAAATATGGAAGAATATAGAGCGTTCTGAGAATAGTGAGTTAAATGATGCTTCTGACCTTGCCGATCTGATAACAGGACAAATTGCAGAATTTGATAAAGAAAAATTACTAGAAATGTGTACTCTCAGTAAAATTGCCTATGGTGATGGGGACAGGAAATTAAAGAAAGATGAATATGAAACTAAAAGGCAGTTTGAAGAAGCAGGTTATCAAATAATAAAATTTTATGACAATGAACTCATTCAAGATAAATATTGCTCAGATAGTGATTATAAATTAGAACAACACAATGTCGGCTATGCTTTGACGGGTAGCAATTCATACAATCGAGATGTTGGTTATGTTTTTATTAAAGACAAGGAAGTAACTATAGCTTATCATGGTACTCGCGATTTGAATGATTTGAAGGAAGATCTTCGTGCATCTTTGACTAAGTTATCATTTTTATCTGGAGATAATTATATCCACTCTGGTTTCTACTCTTTATTCAAACGCTCTTGGCCCAGCGTACACAAGATATTACAAGGGCATGCTAATGATAAAGGATTAGAAGGAATCAAAAGTTTAAAAATTAATGTTACAGGTCATAGCATGGGAGGTGCTCTTGCTACTATAGCTGCTTTATGTCTTGATAAAACAGAAGAAGCCAAAGAGGTTGTCCGGAAACAAGTAAAAGGCTATAATATCTGAAATTTTAGTACGGGGTAAAGATGAGAAAAAAGTATCCAACAGATCTAAGCGAAAGGGAATGGGCAAGAATAGAAAAACACTTCAGAGTATCATACAAGAAAGGAGGAAGGCCGCCAAAGTATAGCAAAAGAGAAATATTAGAAGCAATTTTCTATGTATTGCGTACAGGGTGTCAATGGCGGTATTTACCAAATGATTTTCCGCTATGGAAGACTGTGTATGAGCAGTTCAGGCAATGGAAGAAGCAGGGAATTTTTGAGAAAATGAATTATGAAATTACAAAATATAGTAGAAGAAAAATAGGAAGGAATGAGCAGCCGAGTGCCTGTATAGTAGATAGTCAATCTGTAAAGACTACAGAAAAGGGGGGATCAAAGGCTATGATGGAAGTAAAAAAGTAAAGGGTAGAAAAAGGCATATAATTACAGACACTCAGGGTTTTATACTAGGTTGTTACGTAGGCGCTGCTAACGAAAATGATAGAGATGGTATTAAAATAGCATTAAACAATATGAGAACAAAATATACTAAAGTTAAAAAAATGTGGGCTGACATGGGATACCAAGGAAGAAATTTAAAGAATCACATAAAGGAAGAATATGACATAGATATTGAAATTGTTAAAAGGCCTCCATGTAGATTTTGGGTGCACAAAGATACGCCACCTGAGCTACTACCAACAAGAGAACAAGGGTTTAAAGTACAGCCAAGAAGATGGGTTGTAGAAAGGACTTTTGCTTGGGTTAATAGGAATAGAAGGCTATCGAAGGAGTATGATTTACTCACAACATCCACTGAGAATTTCATATACCTAGCTATGAGTAGGGTTATGTTAAAGAGGGAATATGCTTGAATTTACTAGTTTCCGGACAACCTCTAATAGTGACGTTGTTTGTTATAAAAAATTTCTATATATTCAAATATAGCAGTTTTGATATGCTGTTTAGAGTGCCGAGAGGTGTCTATTGGTAACTCCCTTTTTAGAGAACTGAAGAAGCTTTCCACAACAGAATTGTCGTAACAACAACCTTTATAACTCATCTATGTTTTTTATGGATAAGAGATATTGATAACCTTGCGAAGTATATTGTGAACCTTGATCACTATGTAATAGTAGATTTTTGGCAGGTTTACGCTTGTTAACGGCCATTAATAAAGAGTCCATAACCAATTGTTTATTTATTGAACTGCTCATTAACTACCATGCGTGAATATAGATCGATTATTGTTGCCAAATATAGCCATCCTTCTTTGGTTTTTATATAAGTAATCCCATACTTTATTTGGTTGATCGACAATAAAGTTTTGGTCTAATATATTGGGAGCTACTGTCCGTTTGTTGTTTCTTAATTTTAAATTTTCTTCTCAATATAGCCTGAATACCATTTTTCTGCATAATACTTTGCACTGTTTTTAAGTTGCAACTTTTACCCAAAGCCTTCAATTCAGCATGAATTTTAGGAGCTCCATATCTACATTTAGAAGCTTGATATATTTTTTGAATATCTGCTAATAACTCTTTATTTGCTGATTCTCTACTGCTTATTTTCCTTGTAGTCCACTTATAGTAGCCACTAGCAGAAAACCCTACATAATTCCTGCACTTTATAGTGTTTACTATGCTCTTTTATGAAAAAATATTTTACTCTTTTTGACTGGCTAGGGCTTTTTTTAAAATGTCTCTTTCTCTTGTTACTTTTGCTAACTCTTTCTGTAAATCAAATCTCTCTTTGTCATAAGGTGCTACATCTGGAAATGCATTTGCCGCTGACTTTTTTTCGTTATATTTCTTCATCCATTTTCCTAATACACTATCCCTTATTCCTAGATCTCTTGCTACTTTTGCAACTGGTTGACCTACCTTTCTTTGTTCATTTGCCAGCTTAACAGCTTCCAATTTGAATTCTGCCGTATATTCTCTTGCCATTTCTAATCCTCCAAAATTTTATTTTACCCGAAAAAACTCCTTTCTTTCTCTCCACTTTTTCTGGGTAAGGTCAAGAAGCCTATTGTCTAATTATGTACCTAAATTTTATTACGGCACTTTCACTACTACTTTAACGAGTGAGCTACCTTTCTATAAAAGACCTATCGACTGTTGCAATTATAGGCGTAAACAAGAATGATAAAAGAGTACGAGATTGAGTAACTATGTACACTTCTGCTGGCATACCAGGGTATAGGTATACGTTTTTAAACTGAGCAAGCTCTGGTTTTGGTATCACTACACGTACTGAATAATAACGCCCTAGTCTTGGATCATCAAGAGCGTCAGGAGAAATATGGCTTACTATACCACTAATTAAACTTAAACGACGTGCACTGTAAGCACTTAACCGGACTTTAACCTTTAGCCCTTCTAGCCCATCAATAGAGACTATGTTGCTATCTTTCTTTTGTGCCGACAGTACCTCTTCTATGTTTCTGGTCTGAATTTTAGCATCTATTATTAGGTCATCATCCGATGGCACTACGCTCATGATCGGAACTCCAGATTGTATAACACCACCTTCAGTATGGTATCTTATATCTGTGACTATCCCATCTTGAGGCGATTTAATTATTGTACGTGCTAATGAATCTTCAGCAACCATCAGCCTCTCTTTCAAGTCTGCAATAGACGTACTAACTTCCTTAAGTTCAGCGTTTGCTCTTTCTTGAGAATCGTTTCTCACGTTTATAATTTCTAATTCGTTCTCTCCAATTTTTTGCTGCACTTGAGATATTGCAGAACGGTAATGTCCAACTCTGCCTTCAATTTCAGCAAACTGCTTTTCTAAAGCTAAAATGTGTGGTTTGCTTATATGGCCACTATCAAGTAATTGTCTTTTTGTTTCCAACTCCTCAGTTATCAAGTCATATTGCTTATGAGCTGCATTTAGTTGAAAGTTTAGCCCCGCTAATTCATCATTTAACTGCTTTATACGTTGTTGCAGTATGTCTGTTTTTCCCAATATGCTCTTTCTCTGAGAGTTGAACAACTTTACTTGATTCTTTATCGCTTTATTTACAAGTTCATCGTGAGATAATTTTTTAACCTCATCAGGAAACTCGAGCGTGTCCAAATCTACTCTGATTGCAAGAAGCCTTGCTTCTGTTGCTAAAAATGATAAGAGCTTCTCTTTGATAATACTTAAATTCGCCTTCTCGTTAACATCACTCAACAAAACTAGAGGCTCATCTTTTTTAACTGCTTGGCTCTCTTTGACTAAAATTTTGCTTATTATTCCTCCACCCAAGTGTTGAACTATTTTCCTATTTGAAGATACAATAACTTCTCCACTTGCATGCACCGCACCGTCAATTGGAGCTATAGCCGACCAAATACCACCTATCCCAAAAAAGATAAGTATTACTACCAGACCAAAAAATAGTGGTCCCCATGTTACTCTCAGAACTTCATTTACGTTATTACTTTCACGTTTTAAAATAAAATTTATCATCGCATCAATCAATGCGAACGTCTTATCCAAAAATTTTGGGTACTTCTTCTTTTTATTTTTTGCTCCTTGCATATTTATATTATCACTATGGCCAATCAAGCCTGTCAAAGAAAATCCAGTGCTAAGCTTTTTTAACTTACTGATCATAATACTACTGTGAATTTGTGTTAACTCAAGATAACACACAAAAACAAAGAATCTATAATTTAAGCATTCCATTTAGACTGTAGAGCACCAGAATAAACTATTTAGTAACAATTCCTGCATAACTATGTTTTTAAAATTTTTTGACGTTTAACTTTATTATAACTTTTCCTTTATTTTGTGAATATCTGAGTTACTTATATTATGTAAGAAATCTATTGCCAACTAGTCAATATTCTGTTAGGAATTAAGATAATATAAAGTTATTATGTTTGGATTGGAAAGCAGAAAGTTCCTGATTACTGGTGCATCAGGCGGAATAGGGCAAGCAATTGTAAAAATTATGCACAAAGCCGGAGCAACTTTATGTGTTTCTGGCACAAAAAAAGAAGTGCTCGAAGAAGTTGCTAAACAATATGAAAAAAATATGCACGTACTCCCTTGTGATTTATCAAATGCTGAGGAAGTAAATCAACTAGTAAACAGAGCAAGTGAGTTGATGGAAGGCTTTGACGGGCTTGTATGCAACGCGGGCATTACGCAAGACAGTTTATTATTGAGAATGACAGATGAAACATGGCAAAAAGTAATTGATATTAACTTGAGTTCTACATTTAAGCTGAGTAGAGAAGCATGCAGGAAACTAATTAAGAATAATTGGGGAAGAATTATAAATATTTCCTCAATAATAGGGCTGACAGGAAACGCCGGGCAAGCAAATTATGCAGCGTCTAAAGCTGGAATAATAGCTATGAGCAAATCTATAGCAAAAGAAGTTGCAAGTCGTAATATAACAGTAAATTGTATTGCTCCTGGGTTTATAGATACTAAAATGACTGAAGTTTTAAATGAAGTGCAAAAGGGAAAAATATTAGATAATATTCCAATGAAAAGAATGGGAACAGGGGAAGAAATAGCAGCAGGGGTCTTATTTTTAGCAAGTGATGAAGCAAAATATATAACAGGGCATGTGCTTAACATTAATGGTGGGTTATTTATGTAGCAACACTTATGTATGGACAAATTATAATTTTTACTTTAAAATAAAAATATGTGTAGGTGTAGGTTTACGTTAATTTATTATTTAGAGGCAAAAAAATGAGCTCTATAATGGAATTTTTTAGTGTTTTTTGCGTAGTATTGCTTTTCTCTTTCTCAGGTTATGCAGCTGACCCTGATATGGATGACACAACTAAAGTAATATGCAATATTATTGGTTATGTTTGGGGGATAGGCGGTCCACTTATGACGGTAGTAATAATTGGTGCAGCTTTGCTTGCAATATTTGGCAGGATGCCGTGGCCAGCCCTCTTTGCTCTTGGCATGTTCTGTGGTGTATTTTTTGGCGCTAAAACTATCATAACGAAAATTATGCCCAATGTAAGCGATGAAGCAAAAGCTATGTTGGAAAATTGTGGAAAGAGAAACCCATAAAAGTACAGAAATGCTTTTTTGTTATCCATTAAATCGCTTCATATCTTCAACTTGCAACAAATAAGGGCTATCTTTTGGTAAAGTTTTAACAGCTAGCTCAGCATATTTTGTAAATTGCTTTAAATCACCTTCAATACAAGCCTTTTTTGTCAAAGCAAAATAATGCATTGCCGTATCAGCGTCACATTTATATGCAACGCTTAAATATTTCCAGACAAAAGCGTTATTTGGTTCTACATTCAAAATCTGCTCCAGGTAAAAAATTGCCTTTTTTGCATCACCGTGTAATAATAAAGTATGAGATAATGCAAGTTTCACTAAATAACTGTTTTTCTCAGATAAATACCTAAGCGATTCCTCATACATTTTTATTGCTTCACTTAAATTTCCAGCCTTGTATAGCATTTCTGCTTTTAATTCATATAGGTATGGGTCATTGCGTGACTCTTGAATCAATGAATTAACTTTAGCAATAGCCTCCTCTATCTTTCCTTGCCTATAGCAAACTATAGCATTTACATACTCAGAATTATCTTCATATTTATTAGATAACACATGAATAGGAGCAAAGAAAGAGTCTAGCTTTGCAACCACACGCTCAAACTTTAGTAACTTATCCGCAAAAATTGGTTTTACGTTGTTTTTGACCTTATAATTCTGTACAGCAAATATACGTTTCTCACTAAGTGGGTGAGTACGGAAATATTCCTCGGTATTCTCATGCTCAATACTTTTAAAATAATCAAAAATCTCTTTCATACCTGAATTATCATAGCCAGATTCATCAAGGTACCTTAAAGCATAGCTATCTGCTACACTTTCTTGCTCTTGAGAATAGTTAAAAAATAGCCTTGAACTGAGTGCTACACCACTAAGCAAAATTGCACCAGCAACCTGAGGGTTAATGATAATACTAGAAACTAATCCTACCATATAACTAATCATTGCTATCGATTGAAAATAACCCATAGCACTACTCATTTGCAATATATGACCAGCAGATATGTGAGCAATCTCATGTGCTAATATACCAAGCAAGACATAAGGTTTAGCCGAATATCGTAAAAGCCCTAAATGAATGAAGATACTGTTATTGTTAATTACAAAAGCATTAATCGAACTGTCATTAATTACAAAAACTTTCACTTGATCATGATCAATATCTGCAGCAGAAAATAAAGGTTGCGCTAGCTCTTTCACTATTGCTTCCACCTCACTATCTCTAATAATGTTAATAGAGTAAGCATTATTATAATATGCAAGAAAGAACAATAAGGTCAAAAACTTAGCAATTCTAAACATGAAAATTCTGTGCTTGTATAATTTACAGGAATTTTATATTTTAACACTTAAATTATACAAATTTATAAACGCTAGTTTAATTTTTTAACGTAACTGATAAGTTTGTCGATGGTAGTTAACTTAATTTTATGTTGTTCAGCAAATTTAAGCAACTGAGGTAAGCGCATCATAGAGCCATCATCATTCACTAATTCACACCCTACAGCTGCATGATTAAGACCAACCAACTTTGCTATTTCAACACTTGCTTCAGTGTGACCATTGCGTGCTAAAACCCCGCCTTCATTTGCAATAATAGGGAAAACATGCCCTGGAGTAATAATATCGTCCTTAGTACTCTTTTCATCAATGGCAGTAAGTATCGTATGCGTTCTATCATGAGCAGAAACACCTGTTGTAATGCCATAACGCGCATCAATTGACGTAGTAAATGCAGTATGAGGAGTAAGCTTTTCATCTACATTGCTCTTCCTCATAAACTCAAGATTTAGTTTACTCATATGAAGCTTTGTCATAGCTAAAAATACAATACCAGTACCGTATCTAACCATAAAAGCCATATGTTCTGGTTTTACTTTTTCAGCTAAGACAACCAAATCACCTTCATTCTCTCTACTTTCATCATCAACTAAAATGAACAATTTACCGGAACGAGCATCCTCTAATACATCTTCCACAGAAGAAATACCGGGTAGACTCATTGAAGCATAAGTGGCCTGTACCATAATAATTTACTTAAATTCAATCTTAACTATTTTATACAATTTCTCTCCATTTGGCACTGTCACTTCCACATACTCACCGACTTTTTTGCCGATTAAGGCACTCCCGAGTGGTGAACTAGTAGATATTAACTGCTTTGAAACATCAGCTTCATATTCGCCTACAACCTTATAAACATATTCCACTTCACCGTTATTATCACTTAACATTCTTAATGTCACAGTTGCACCAAATATTACTGAATCACCAGACAAATTTTTTACTTCTATTACTTCCGCATGTGAGAGCTTACTTTCTATCTCCATTATACGGCCTTCAATAAAACCTAACCTTTCCCGTGCAGCATGATACTCTGCGTTTTCAGACAAATCACCTTGATCACGAGCATCAGAAATAGCTTGTATAACAGAAGGCTTTTCTTCCTTTAATTTTTCAAGTTCGGCTTGCATATTCTCAAAACCTTCCCTCGTCATAGGAAATTTATTAATAATAGATGAAGCCATAATTACCACCTAAACGCAATTAAATTGAGTAACAAAATTACTCACAATATTAAAAATATCACCTTTTATATCACCATTCATGTCATTTGACAACTTTTTTAAAACCCCAGGGTGTACAGTACGAAAATAATTAACAAGATCATGTTCAAATTTATTAACGTTACTTATTTGTATTTTACTTAACTGATTATACAGGTTAGAAAAAATATACATCAGCACTACTTGCTCTTCTATTGACATAGGTAAATGTTGTTTTTGCTTTAATAACTCAACAAGATATTTACCCTTATTCAAGGATAATTGAACACTAGCATCAAGATCAGAACCAAATTTTGCAAAATCTTCTAATTCTCTATACTGAGCTAAGCTTAGCTTTATAGAACCAGCAACTTTTTTCACAGACTTTAATTGTGCAGCAGAACCAACCCGTGAAACCGACAAACCTATATTTACTGCAGGTCGAAATCCTTTATAAAATAATTCAGACTCAAGAAAGATCTGCCCATCGGTAATTGAAATAACATTTGTTGGCACATATGCGGATACATCACCAGCTTGAGTTTCGACAATTGGCAAAGCAGTTAAAGAACCCTGCCCTTTTTTATCAGACATTTTAGCAGCTCTTTCAAGCAAGCGAGAATGTACATAGAATATATCTCCAGGGTAAGCTTCACGACCAGGAGGACGTCTGAGCAATAAAGACATCTGCCTATATGCCACAGCATGCTTAGATAAATCATCATATATAATCAAACAATGCATTCCATTGTCACGGAAAAATTCCCCAATAGTGCAACCAGCATAAGGTGCTAAAAATTGCATAGGCGCGCAGTCAGATGCACTAGCCACAACTACAGTTGTATACTCTAATGCTCCGCTTTCTTTCAGCTTATTTACCACTTTTGCTACTGTTGAAATTTTTTGCCCAATAGCAACATAAACACAGTAAACTTTTTGATTTTCGTTTACCTCATCGTTAATCTTCTTCTGATTGATAATAGTATCAAGCGCAATAGTAGTTTTACCAATTTGTCTATCACCAATAATTAATTCACGCTGCCCTCTACCTATTGGAATTAGCAAATCTATAATTTTAATTCCTGTTTGCAGTGGCTCATGCACAGACTTACGATCAATAATGCCTGGCGCTTTAGATTCTATATCCATTCTGTTTTTGGCTCTAATTTCCCCACCGTCGTCCATAGGATGGCCCAACGCATTTACAACTCTCCCTAACAATTCATGCCCTACAGGCACCTGCACAACATCACCACTACATTTTACAACGTCCCCTTCTTTCACATCACGGTCATTACCAAGCACAACTATTCCAGCCGTATTATGATCTAAATCGAGAACTATTCCTTCTACACCACTTGCAAAAAATACCTTTTCACCGAATTTTGCTTTTTCCAGCCCATAAACCAATGCGATACCATCTGTTACTGAAATTACTTCACCTATATTTTCCCGCTTTATAGGATTATCAAACGTCTCAACCTTTTCTCTTATTATACTTGCTATCTCAGAAACATTCATACTGTTCTTCATACAAAATTCCTTACTTTTAATATTTCCATTTTACTTAAGTCAACTAACCTATCCAAGTAACTTTTTAGCGAAGCATCGATCAAATTAAAACCATACCTAACTACGAAGCCACCTAGTATAGAAGGGTCAACCACATTGCTTACTTTTATTATTTTACCAAGAAAGCTCAAAGATTCAGTAATTATTTTTATATCAGATTCCTTTAAAGTTTCTGCTGACTTTATAGTAATTTCGAATTCATTTTCATTTTCTCTTGCAAGACTTAAGAATTTTTCTAATATAAGGATCAATAAACTAGAGCGTTTATTTGCAAATATAACCATAATAAATTTTACTAAATTCTCACTCAAGTGCTCATTTATAGAAAGCATCACTTCTTTTTTGTGTGCAAAAGAAATCATAGGATGAGATAGGTACACAAAAACATCACGTTGATCCTTAAAAAAAGCCAACAAAAATTCTACTTCTTTCCTTATAATACCTAACCTGCTTCCTGAGACATGAAATAGCACTCTAGCGTAAGATGAAACTAAATTATTGTATTGGGTCTTTTTCATATTAAATCCAGTAAATCTAAATTAATTCAGCTACAAATCTTTCATTCTTCAATCCAAGCATTTTTTATATAAACAGGTCTTCTCTTTAAGGAAAGAAAATATAAATCATATCTGACTGAATAATCTAAAAAACTAAGGTTTTTACTTAAGAAATACTTAGAAGAATTTATAATAGACTGACATTGAAGATGAGATATCGGTATTTCTTTTCCAAGTAAACTTGTTTTAACTTCTATAAAAATCAGCTCCTTTTTTTTAGATACAATTAAGTCAATTTCACCGAACTTACAACGGTAACGGCGTTTTATAACATTATACCATTTCAGTTTTAAATATACTAAAACTAATAACTCGCCAAAGTAACCTACAAAGTAGCGTAACCTACTTACCACAAGAAGAACAATTATGATAACAATTAACTTTGTGTAACTACTTTGCCTCCTTCTTTATTTTTACTATAAACCTTACCTCTTGCTGCAATATCCCTATCAACCAGTTCTATCACTGCCATTGAAGCGCAATCACCCTTTCGAGTGCTAAATTTTATTATTCTAGAATACCCACCTTTACGATCTTGATAACGGCTGGCTAAGACGTTTAATAACTTATCAACTGCTAACTTACTATTATGAAGGCGTGAAAGCAAAAGTCTTCTACCATGTAAAGTATTCTTATTCTTAGCAATTGTAATAAACTTTTCGACATATGGACGAAGTTCCTTAGCTTTTGGTAAAGTAGTTACAATCTGCTCATGGTTAATTAATGAGATAGATAGATTCTTTAACGTCGATAATCTATGTTCAGTACAACGAGATAGTTTACGTTTTTTTATTCCATGTTTCATATATCACCTAATCTTCATCAGTATGTTGTTTAGCCAACTCATCTATATCCTTAGGTGGCCAGTTTAGCACATTCATACCCAAAGACAAGCCAAAATTAGTCAAAACTGCCTTAATCTCATTCAAAGACTTTCTGCCAAAATTAGCAGTTCTTAACATTTCACCTTCTGTCTTTTGTACAAGATCACCTATATAAGTGATGTTTTCGTTTTTCAGACAGTTATGAGACCTGACAGATAATTCCATTTCATCTACCTTACGCAATAAGACAGGGTCATAACCCAAATCTTTAGCACCACTAGACGAAGAAACCTGCGATTTTTTATAACTTACATCAGAACTAATAAAGGGCTGAAGTTGCTCCTGTAATATTCTTGCAGCAGAGTCAACAGCTTGACTCGGAGAAATTGTACCATCAGTTTCAATTGACAATATCAGCTTATCCTTATCAGTCACTTGGCCAACACGACTGTTCTCTACCCTGTACGAAACCCTGTTGACAGGGCTATACAAAGCATTAA
Organism: Wolbachia endosymbiont (group A) of Opomyza germinationis; assembly: GCF_964264765.1. Classification (NCBI taxonomy): domain Bacteria; kingdom Pseudomonadati; phylum Pseudomonadota; class Alphaproteobacteria; order Rickettsiales; family Anaplasmataceae; genus Wolbachia; species Wolbachia endosymbiont (group A) of Opomyza germinationis. The sequence goes on along the minus strand of NZ_OZ183482.1, from coordinate 127,396 downwards.
CTGGAATAAAACCAATTAAATCCTGTTCACTCATAAGCTTCAAAAGTTCATTTTCTTTATATTTAGTTACAGGAAGATAACCTTTTCCGCTAGCCACATATATGGTCATGTTAAGCTCCACATTTTGCCCCAGCGTACATATTAACAAATCTTTATTAACAATAGAGCATTGATCATCAGTTTCTATCATCCCAGCTAATACCTGGCAAGGCCCTTTAGCGTTTAAATTTAAGCATTTATTAGAAGCACCATTTAATTTACACCTCAACATACCCATATTTAATACTATATCAGTTACGTCTTCTCTCACCCCTTGAATTGAAGTGAACTCATGAGTTACACCTTCAATTTTTATTCCATAAACAGCACTACCTTTAAGAGAAGATAACATTACACGTCTTAATGCATTGCCTAATGTTAAAGCAAAACCACTTTCCAACGGTTCTAGCACTATATCACTTTTTTCACTTGAATCATCTGATATTACCTTAACTGAACTAGGTTTAATCAATTTATCTAAATTGCTACAGAGAGAAACATCATTATTATAATACATAAAACAACCTTTTCAAATATCCTATACTCTTCTTTTTTTTCTTAACCTGCACCCATTATGAGGAATTGCGGTTTTATCTGCAATTGAAGTCACAGTCAACCCACAGCTCTGAAGTGCTTTAACCGCAGCTTCGGTACCAAAGCCAGGGCCGCGAATTATTACAGAGACAACCTTCATACCAAATCTCTCCATTGCGTTCTTCGCAGCAGACTCCGCAGCCTTACCTGCAGCATAAGGTGTGGATTTTCTCGAACCTGAAAAACCACATGCACCCACAGAAGTTTGACATAGCGTATTACCATGAACATCAGTTACATTTACAAAAGTATTATTAAAAGTTGCACGAATATGGACAACACCAGTAATAAACTCCTTCTTACTCTTACTAACCGTTTTGACTTTTTTCATTAAAACTCACAATAATAATAAATTTTATTTTTTCCCAGCAATAGGCAACCGAGATCTACCTTTACGAGTCTTAGCATTAGTATGAGTCCTTTGCCCTCTCACAGGTAAACCTTTTCTATGTCTCACCCCTCTATAGCATCCCATTTCCACTAAAGATTTTATGTTCATAGCCACTTCTTTTCTGAGCTCACCTTCTATAACATAATTTTGTCTAATGAAACCGCTGATCTTTTCTATATCTTCATCTCGTAATTCTGAAACACGTTTGCGCTTATCAACTTCGCAAGCGTGACAAATTACATTCGCAGTAGCAATACCTATACCATATATATAAGTTAATGCAAAAGGAACACATTTCCTCACTGGAATATTCATGCCTGCAATACGTGCCACTGGTACCTCGATACTTTATTAATAACAACTCTTAATTTATACCATAAAACAACTCAGAGTCAAACCAAATTACAAGAAATTTTACTTTCAATCTCTTGCGTTACCTCATCAACACTCAAATTAGCGTCAATTGTTAATAATTTGCCTTTATAATACTCGCGTAAACCTTTCATTTGAAGGTGATATTCACTTATTCTCTTATTAATTGCAGACATATCAGCATCATCAATTCTTTTCTCTAACCTCGTACTTTTACATTTAGCACAAGTAGTACTCTTAAAAGAAGATACACTATATATGCTTTTACAGTCCAAACACGCGAGACGATTTTTTAACCTATCGATTGCAATATTATCGTCAAGCTGCAGCTCAACTACAATGTCAACATCCCTATTATATTTTTCTTGCAAAACTTGAGTCAAAAAATGAGCCTGGTTTAAATTTCTCGGAAAACCATCTAATAAGCAATTATCATCCACTAATGCAAGCTGGTCACGTAATAATCCACATATAATTTCATCTTGAATTAAATTACCAGATTCCACGGTACCCTTTATTTTTTTACCTAACTCACTACTGCTAGATATAATATTCCTTAATAAATCCCCTACTGAAATTAATTTTAAATTATATTTTGCTATTAACAAGCTTGACTGAGTACCTTTACCAGAACCTGGAGGACCAAAAATCGTAATGATCATCTTACTTTCCTCGTTTTAGACTCATATTTCTTTATCCAGTTGTCGTACCTATTTGAAAAAATATAAGATTGTATTTGCATAATAGTATCAGTAATAACGTTCACTATAATCAGTAAGCTCGTCCCACCAAAAATAAATGGTATATCATAATAATATCTCATAACTTCAGGTACAGTACATATGACTACCAAATACGCAGAGCCAATGAATGTCAACTTAAAAACTATATCTTGAAGGTAATCAGAAGTATGTTTCCCAGGCCTTCTACCAGGTATAAAACCACCATTTTTTTTAAGAAAATCTGCGTTTTCCTCTGGATTAAATATAAAATTGGTATAGAAAAAATTAAAAAATACTATCAGCACCAAATAGGCTACAATATATACTACTTTATTTGCCATAAAGTAATTCAAAATAAAATCAGAAAAAGCGTGCCCCTTATAGAAATTTGCAATTGAAATAGGTGTCAATAAAATTGCATTAGCAAAAATGGTTGGTACTACACCAGATAAATTAATCTTCAATGGAATATAAGTAAAATCGTCATTATGTAATCTTTTAAATTGCTTTTTAGGATGTTGAACAATAACCTTTCTATAAGAAGACTCTACAAAAATGACTAAGAGTAGCAGCAAAAAAAACAATACCAAAACAAAAAGGATAATAAATAACGATACGCTACCGTTTTTATTTAACGTTAACAAAGATGACAAAGCGCTGTGTAACTCTGATATTATACCCGTGAAAATGATTAATGAGATACCATTGCCTATACCGCTAGCGCTGATTCGTTCACCAAGCCATATTAAAAGCATAGTTCCACCTAAAAGGCTGAAAACACCTATTGTACGAAACATAACACCAGGTTCGATTACAACCAATACCCCTTCCCTATTCATCCCTTCCAATCCAACCAAAATTGGAATTGATTGAAATACACAAATTACTATGGTCAGATAGCGTATATAAGAATTCATCTTTCTACGGCCTGACTCTCCATCATTCTTAACTTCCTTCATTCCTTTAATCGCAGAAGAAAGTAACTGAATAATGATAGAAGCCATTATATATGGCATAACGTTCAATGCTAGAATTGTCATTCTAGCCAATGCACCACCAGAAAATAAATTAAATACTCCAAAAACGCCTGAGCCATCTTTGGGAAATATATCATTAATTACATCAAGATTAATTCCAGGAATAGGCACATAAGTACCCAAGCGATAGCAAATTAAAGCTATTAGCGTAAAAAATATACGCTTTAATAAATCGCCTTTATATAACAACGTAGGATCCAAGCTATTAAATGCTGATTTATTGCCCATGACTTACGATAGTATTTCCACACTACCACCAACTGAAGCTACAGATTTTTTTGCAGCTTCTGACGCAAAATCAACATGAAACACAAATTTTTCGCTCAACTTACCTTTATTAAGAAGTTTAATTTTATCCTTAATAGACTTTATAAAACCTAATTTATACAGCCTCTCCTTATCTATAACAGAGTCTTTCACTATTTTTTTAGCTTCCATTAAGCGCTGTATATCGCCAACATTAATTATAGAGTATATGCTCCTACGTATAGGCTTAAAACCTCTTTTAGGCAAACGAGTATATATAGACTGTTGTCCACCCTCAAAACCATTTATAGAAACTCCACTTCTAGCCTTCTGCCCTTTATACCCTCTACCGGATGTTTTACCTTTACCACAACCGATACCTCTACCCAGCAACTTAGGCTTCTTTTTCTTAGATAATTTAGTAAATATAGAGTTTAATTTTACAGCATTATTCATACTTTACCTGTTTCCAACTATCTCGCTAATCTTTTTGCCTCTTTTGCTTGCTACCTGACGAGGAGATAACATACTATCAAAAGCCTTAAACACCGCACATATAACGTTATGAGGATTATTTGATCTAGTGGATTTAGCTACCACATCCTTTATACCTAACACCTCAAAAACTGATCTAATCGCTCCACCAGCAATAATACCTGTTCCGGCTCTTGCGGTTCTTAAAACTATCTCACCAGAACAAAATTTAGCTTTAATATCATGATGCAAAGTTCTACCTTCACGCAAGTACACTCTAATCATTGATTTCTTTGCAGCATTTACAGCTTTGACTCTTGCTTCAGCAACTTCTGCGTGCTTACCTATTCCACACCCTACCCTACCCTTCTCATCGCCAACAACAACCAAAATTGAAAATGAAAATCTTCTACCACCTTTGGTAACCGTTGTCACTCTTCGTACCGAAACTAAAAGCTCTGATAAATCATTATTATTTTGTAAATTCTTTATAGCCATATTCAAAACCTTCTAAAATTCAAATCCAGAACTTCTTAAAGCCTCAGCAAATTGAGAAACTAATCCTGTGTATTTATACGCTCCACGATCAAACGTAAGCTGCTGCTCTAATTTCATGCCAGACAGACGCTCAACCATTAAAGAAGAAACCTGTTTTATAGTTTCAGCGTTGACTTTCCCTTTACATACATCCTTAATTTTAGCATCCAAAGTAGAAGCTGAAGTGAGAGTTATTCCTTTTACATCATTAATTAACTGGACATAAAAATGCCTATTAGATTTAAATATGGATATACGTAAACGTTCAGCGCTCTTGTCAAGCTTCGCTCTATTACGTAACTTCCTTTTTTCAGAATTACTTAAAAAATTATACGATCTTTTCATTTTTATTACTTCTTTTTACTTACAACCTTACGCAGCATAAATTTGCCTTTTATTACAACACCCTTACCTTTATAAGGATCATATTTTCTAATTTTGCATATATCAGACGCCACCATATAGACCTTCTGCTTATCCATACCACTAACTACTAAGTGAGTTGGCTTTATGCACTTAATCTCAACATCTTTAGGCACTTTATATTTAACATTATGGCTATAACCAAGATATAAAGTCAAATACTTACCATCACACTCTGCCTTATATCCCACACCGTTAATCTCAAGATTAACAGAAAAACCATCAACCATGCCGTTAATGATATTATTAATATTACTCCTATAAGTGCCCCACATAGGCTTTATTTTATCATAATTATCTTTATCTTGATCAACAGAAAGCAATAGCTGATTATCAATAATCTGACACACAACATCCCTGATCAAGCTAACTTCCTTTTCAGCCTTAGCACTCTTTATTAACATACTACCATTATTATATTCAACTGAAACACCAGCAGGAATATTGATAGGAGCAGCACCTATACGAGACATGAATTTCTCCTATTATTTAAAACACACGACACAAAACTTCTCCACCAACCTTTAATTTATGTGCATTATAATCAGTCATCACTCCTTTGGGTGTCGATATAATAAAAATACCAAGACCATTATATGCTTTAGAAATGTCCTTATACTTAGAATAACGACGACAACCAGGCTTTGACACCCTAACTATGTCACTAATTACAGGTGACTTCTCATAATACTTCAATTTTACAATGAAAGAAGGTAAGTTATCTACAACTTGCTTTTCATAATCAAGGATATACCCTTCCTCTTTTAAAATCTCCAATATAGAAGAATTCATCTTAGAAAATAGTACCCTTGTTGCCCTATGCATTGCCAATTGAGCATTACGTATCCTTGTTAAAAAATCACCAATACTATCAGATAACGCCACAATATACTCCTTATATTATATTTACCAACTAGACTTTGTAACTCCTGGAATTTGCCCAAAAGAACATAAATCACGCAAAACAATTCTACATAAACCAAATTTTCTATATACTCCTCTTGGTCTCCCAGTTAAAGCACACCTATTTCTAATTTTGGTTTTAGAAGAATTTCTAGGCAATTTTTTAATTAATTTATTTTGAGCTGTAAACCTTTCTACAATAGACAAATTCTTATTATTTATTATAGATTTCAATTTTTCTCTTTTTTCTTTATATTGATCGCACAACTTTATTCTGCGAAGATTTCTTTCTATCATAGATTTTTTTGCCATATATTTCTCCTCTCAATTAATCAAAAAAAGGAAATTTAAGAGCCAGTAATAATTCCTTTGCTTCCTTATCACTAACTGCACTTGTTATAATATTAATATCCATACCTCTAATTTTACTTATTTTATCATAGTCTATTTCTAAAAACGAGATATGTTCCTTTATACCAAAGGAAAAATTACCATTACCGTCAAATTGCTTCACACTAAATCCTCTAAAATCTTTTTCCCTTGGCAAAGCAATATATATCAATCTTTCTAAAAACTCATACATTTTATCTCTACGCAAAGTTACTTTGCAACCTACTGTAGCACCTTTTCTGATCTTGAAGCCAGAAATAGATTTTTTTGCAAAAGTTGATAAAGGCTTCTGCCCAGCAATCAAATATAGGCTATCAAGTGGTTCATTTATTGCTTTACTATCTGTAGCAGCATCTCCAACGCCCATATTGATACACACCTTGACAAGTTTAGGCACTTGCATTATATTGCCGTAATTAAACTTATCCTTCAAGGACTTTACTATGCTATCTTTATACAATTCTTTAAACATATCAACCTAATCTATCACTTCTCCAGAAACTTTTGCAAAACGCACTTTTCTACCGTCTATAACCTTAAACCCCACTCTAGTTGGAGTTTTATATTTAGGGTCCAATGTTGCAACGTTGGATATATCAATAGCTAACTCTTTATTTAATATACCACCACTACTACCAGCTTTTGGTTTAGTATGTCTCTTATGCACATTCACTCCAGAAACAATTACTTTCTTTTTAGCATCACGTGCTATAACTTTGATTACCTTACCAATTTTTCCCTTATCTTTACCAGTTAAAACTATAACGTCGTCACCACTTTTTATTTTAGCACTCATTATAAAACCTCAACAGCTAATGACATTATCTTCATAAAAGAACCAGATGATAACTTTTTTACCGGACCAAACACCCGAGTGCCAAGTGGTTCACCTTGATCGTTAATCAAAACTACAGCATTGCTAGAAAAACGAATTACAGAACCATCAGATTTCCTAATAGGGCTTTTCACCCTCACCACAACTGCTCTATATACTTTTCCCTTCTCAACTTTCCCTCTTGGAGTAATAGATTTAGTAGATACAATAACTGTGTCACCTATAGATGCAGACTTTCTACCACCCAATAAACCAATACAAAGCACTGCACGCGCGCCAGAATTATCAGCTACTTCCAACAATGTATTTTTTTGAATCATATAAATATCCTATTCAATGTGAGCTATTAACAATAACCCATTTTTTAGTAGTAGAAATAGGCTTGTGTTCTTGTATTAAAACCTTGTCCCCTTCTTTACAACTATTATTCTCATCATGTGCTGTATACTTCTTGTATTTTTTTATAACCTTTTTATACAGCTCATCCTTATACACTTGTAATACCGAAACCTTTACAGTCTTATCACACTTAGCCTTAGTTACAGTACCACAAAAAACCTTTTTAGGCATTCTTTTCCTCTCTTCTTCTTTTATTTAATGTAGTTAAAATACGAGCTATGCTCTTTCTTATTAAGCTAAAACGCGAAATATTGTTGCACTGGCCCAGCTTCTTTTGAAAAACCAAATTAACAAACTCTTTTCTCAAATTCACAAGAATTTCATGCAATTCTTGCGAGGACCTCGATTCAATGTCAGCTATATCCATTGCAACTCCATTTAATTATGATTAGATACAAATTTACACTTCATAGGAAGCTTAGCAGTTGCCTTTTCAAGCGCCAATCTTGCTAAATGCATGGGAACATCACTGCTAATTTCAAACAACATTCTACCGGGCTTAGCTTTAAATACCCAAAACTCAACACTACCTTTCCCTTTACCCATACGCACATCCGCCGGCTTTTTACTAACAGGGGTATCAGGAAAAATTCTTATCCACACTTTACCAGAGCGTTTTAATGTTCTAGATATTACACGCCTTGCAGTTTCAATATGCTTAGATTGAATCCTACCTGCTTCCATAGCCTTTAGACCATAATCTCCAAAAGATAATGTGCTACCACCTTTCGTGTTACCCTTAATTCGTCCTTTAAATACTTTTTTATATTTACTTTTTTTAGGAATAAACATTTCAATATACCTAATTAGTTACCAATATAAACCCAGACCTTAACTCCTATGATGCCATATATAGTTTTTGCTTCAGCAAAAGCATAATCTATATTAGCACGTAAAGTATGCAAAGGCAAACGGCCTTCTTTATACCACTCAGTACGAGCTATCTCAGCTCCGCCAAGGCGCCCAGAACAACTTACTTTAATACCTCTAGCACCCATCCTCAAACAACTTTGAATAGCTTTTTTCATCGCTCTTCTAAATGAAACCCTTTTTTCTAACTGCTGTGCAATGCTGTTTGATATTAAAACTGCATCTATTTCAGACCTTTTAACCCCTACTACATTCACTTCCACATTATTTTTTACTTTTTCAGCTATCTTTTGCTTTATCTTCTCAATATCCGAGCCTTTCTTACCTATTATCACTCCAGGTCTAGAAGAATGTATTATTACAGATACCAAATCGATCGTACGCTCTATAATTACTTTAGAAACACCAGCATGCTTAAAAGATTCATTTATATAACTGCGAATAGATAAATCTTGATGCAACCCTTGTTTATAACCCTTCTCAGCATACCAAATAGATGACCAAGTATTAATTATTTTTAACCTAAATCCTTTAGGATTAACGTTTCCCATATTTTTGCACTTTCCTTATTAATTTTCTATTTTTATGAATCATATAATTTCCCCCAATTTTACAGTTATATTACTATAACGTTTACTAACTCTATTAGCTCTACCCATAGCTTTTGGACATACCCTACGCAAAGTAAGAGACTTACCTATTAAAATTTCTTTTATATATAAATTATCGATATCCAATCCATAATTTTGAGCATTAGCAATCGCAGAATTTAATACCTTCCTTATAAGACCTGCAGCTTTCTTTTCACAAAATCTTAATTGCACAGTGGCAAAAGAAACTTTTTTATTACGTACTAAACCAGCAACCAAATTCAATTTACGAGGAGTTGATTTTAAAACCCTAGAACCAGCTTTAACTATTACATCTCTGTTTTTCATATCAATTACCTTCTTGTCGCCTTTTTATCACCACTATGCCCAGTAAATTTACGAGTGGGTGAAAACTCACCAAACTTATGACCTATCATATTCTGATCATTAACATTCACAGGAATGTAATCCTTACCATTATAAACAGCAAACTTTAAACCTAAACAATTAGGAAGAATTACAGAAGCCCTGGAATGAACTTTTATAGCCATGTTAACAAACCCCTTGTTTAAAGCATTATTCACCGACTTTAATATAGAAGGATGACAAAAAGGAGGCTTCCATGCAGATCTACTCATAAACTAACCTTTCAATTGTTTTATATACTTATCACTAGATTTATTTCTCCTTCGAGTTTTCTTTCCTTTTGTTGCAACACCCCAAGGAGTAACAGGATGACGACCACCAGAGGTTTTTCCTTCCCCGCCTCCATGAGGATGGTCAACTGGATTCATTGCAACTCCACGTACAGTAGGTCTAATCCCAAGCCACCTACTTCTCCCAGCTTTACCCAACTTTCTATTCTTATGGTCAGGGTTAGATACTACACCAATAGTAGCCTTGCAAGAAGATAAAATCAACCTAATTTGACCAGACCTGAGTCGTAATAAAACATATTGGCCATCACGACCAACGATTTGTGCATAACAACCAGCAGCTCTAGCAATCGCAGCACCATTACCTGGCTTCAGCTCAACATTATGAACGAAAGAACCAACAGGTATATGCTTGAGTAGTAAACAATTCCCTGGCAAAATATCAGCATCATTCCCAGCTGTAACAACATCACCTGGCTTCATACCTTGAGGAGCTAATATATAAGACTTAATATCATCTTCCTTATATGATATTAACGCCAAAAACCCACTTCTATTTGGGTCATACTCTATTTTTTCAACTATACCTTGACCACTTCTATTACGCTTAAAATCTATCACTCTATACTTCTTTTTGTGACCACCACCCCTATGACGAGTTGTAATTCTACCATGATTATTTCTTCCACCACTGGACTTTTTACCGGATGTAAGAGACTTTTCTGGCTCATCTTTTGATAAACCAACTTTACTTACTAACACAGTCCCACGAGAAGACGGAGTAACAGGATTAAAAAATTTCATACCCATACTAAACGCTCATTATATCTAATTTTTGACCATCCATCAAAGAAAAATAAACTTTCTTTTTCTGTTTTTCACAACCAACCACACCCCTAAAACGCCTATATTTAGGCTTAATTCTAACAACATTTATAGAAGAAATTTTAACATCAAATAGAGACTCTATTGCCAACTTTATTTGACGCTTATTTACATTTACAAAAACATACAAAGAATATTTATTAAACTTCTCCCTCAAAAAAGAGGCCTTTTCTGTAATTATAGAAGATTTTATTATATTATTATATTTGATCATAACAATCTACCTTCAAGATGCTTTAAAGTATCCTTTGTCAACATCACGCATTCGTGATTCAATATATCAAAAACATTTAACCCAATAGGTTTGATTAAGTCTACATAGTGCAAGTTTTTAGCCGCACGCAACAAATCATCTCCATAATCACCAACTATCAAAAAGGAAGAAAATTTAAAATTTTTAATACATTTACACATTTCAGACGTTTTCTTCACATCAATATTTAAATTATCCAGAATAATTACTTGATTATTTAAATACTTTAGAGATAAAGCAATTTTTAAACCAAATTTGCGTACCTTCTTATTAAGAGAATAAGTATGACTCCTCACAACAGGGCCGAAAATAATCCCACCACCTCTAAATTGAGGAGATCGCAAGCTCCCTTGTCTTGCCCTACCGGTACGTTTTTGACCATAAGGTTTAGCTGTTGTACCAGAGACATCACTAATACCTTTTGTTTTATGAGTACCAGCTCTTCTCTTCGCTAATTGCCATCTCACTATATCATGCAAAATACTCAATTTTTGCTTAGCAGAAAATATCAAAGGATTGAGCTGAGCAGTACCTACATTATCATTAGATAGATTAACTAAATTACATTCCATAACTAACTTACCAAATTACTAGCATCATCATTTACATCTAACAGTAAACCTACCGGAAAAGGAACATCTTTATGTAAAGATTTTTTAACTGCATCTCTTACAAAAACATAGGAATTTTTAAACCCAGGAACATTATTACCCTTCACAGCAATTATACTATTTTCATGATCAATGGATAATATCTTCATATTTTGTGCAGTTATCCTGCTGTTACCTAAATGACCAGCCATTTTCTTTCCTTTGAATACTCTACCAGGATCCTGACATTGGCCAGTGGAACCTTGTGATCTGTGAGCAATAGAAACACCATGAGATGCCCTAAGCCCACTGAAATTATGCCGCTTCATCACACCAGCAAATCCTTTACCTATAGAATAACCCGTAATATCAAGATATTGACCAACCACAAAATGATTGATTCCCACTTTTTTACCACATTCTATTCCCGACAGGTCATTTAATCTACTTTCGTATAACTTACATTTATTATTTATACCCTTTTTCTTTAAATATTCCAACTGAGGTTTTGCTATATTTTTAAAATCTCCTGTGCCTAAAATGACTGAATTATAGCCACATTTATCTTGTCCTTTTATATCAATAATATGAGTTTCGCTGAGATGCAATAAAGTTACAGCCATGCGACTATTGTCAGAATACATAGCAGTATGACCAATATTCATCATTAGTAAACCAATTCTCCTCAGCGAATTTATTCTCTTCATTTCCTTCTCCTAAACCTTAACTTCCTTGACTTTTAAATCCACTTCTACGCCAGCAGAAAAAGATAAACCTGTAAGCATCTGCATCATAGTAGGAGTAAGATCATGTAAAACAATCAAACGCCTAGAAGTTCTCATTTCAAACTGTTCACGAGATTTTTTATCAACGTGAGGAGATCTATTAACAATAAATTTAGAATCTTTCCTTGGCAACGCAATCGGACCAGATAATTTTGCACTGGACCGCTTTAATTCATCAACAAATTTTCGAACACACTCCTCCAATAAAGAACAATCGAAAGCCTTAATGTTAATATATATATCTTGCTTCATCTTAGTTACTACACTCACTCCAAAATTTCAGAAACAACACCAGAACCAACAGTTCTACCGCCTTCTCTTATCGCAAAACGCAATCCCTTATCCATTGCTATCGGTACTTGCAATTCTACTTCTACACTCACATTATCTCCTGGCATTACCATCTCCTTCCCATCTAGCAATTTTATGCTCCCAGTTACATCCGTTGTCCTTAAATAAAACTGTGGCTGGTAATTCGCAAAAAATGGTGTATGCCTTCCTCCTTCCTCTTTCTTTAATATATAAACCTCCGCCTTAAACTTTCTATGCGGTGTTATCGTCCCCGGTTTCGCTAATACTTGCCCTCTCTCCACTTCTTCTCTTTTTGTTCCTCTTAACAATATTCCTACATTGAGTCCTGCACTTCCCTTATCCAGCAACTTCTTAAACATCTCAACACCTGTGCATATCGTCTTTTGCGTCGCTTTCAGACCTATTATCTCTATCTCTTCTCCCGTCTTTATCTCTCCCTTCTCTATTCTTCCTGTTACCACTGTTCCTCGCCCCGATATCGAAAATACATCTTCGATTGGCAATAAAAATGGTAAATCCACAGGCCTTGGTGGAACCGCTACATATTCATCTAACTTTTCCATCAATTTATCTATTGATTTCTTTCCATATTCGCTGCTGTCATCCTCCAGCGCCTTGAGCGCTGAACCAACCACCACAGGCACTTCATCCCCTGGAAATCCGTATTTACTCAGTAATTCCCTCACTTCCATTTCTACTAAATCTATCATATCAGCATCAGCAACATCAGCTTTATTTATATACACCACGATATATCCAACACCTACCTGCTTCGCCAGCAATATATGCTCTCTCGTTTGTGGCATTGGCCCATCAACCCCCGACACTACCAATATCGCCGCATCCATCTGTGCTGCACCTACTATCATGTTCTTTACATAGTCAGCGTGTCCAGGACAATCAACGTGTGCATAATGCCTTTTCTCTGTCTGATACTCAACATGCGCTGTTGCTATCGTTATCCCCCTCTTCCTTTCTTCTGGCGCTTTGTCTATCTGATCGTACGCTACAAAATTTCCATAATGCTTCGTTATCGCCGCTGTTAACGTCGTCTTCCCATGATCCACATGTCCTATTGTTCCCACATTTACATGCGGCTTTCCAAATGCTTCCACTATTGCTGTCATAATTTAAACTTTTCTACCTAAAATACAAATACATCAATAAATAATATGTTGATTTTATAAAAATACAACAAAAAAAAGAGCGGATAGTGGGAATCGAACCCACGTCACTAGCTTGGAAGGCTAGAGCTCTACCATTGAGCTATACCCGCACAATGGAGGAGGTAGGATTCGAACCTACGTACGCTCACGCGGACAGATTTACAGTCTGTTACCTTTAACCACTCGGTCACTCCTCCGCAAAAATTTGTTAAGAGAATACTATTTTAGCATCTTAACTTAAGCTCTTATTGTATTTAATACTAAACGCCTAAAATTAAAAAATCAAGCAATAAAACCTACCCTGATTAAAATCATGCAGATTTCATTTTATATAACACAATATTGCCAATAAAACGCCTAAACAAATAATGCGAATCATGCGTACCTGGCGCTTCTTCTGGATGATATTGCACAGAAAAGACTAGGTAATCTTTCATCATTATTCCCTCTACACTATTATCAAATAGAGAAATGTGAGTAATTTCAACATTACTTGGAAGAGAAGCTGAATCAACAACAAAACCATGATTTTGGCTAGTGATCTCAACTTTTCCACTAATTACATCATAAACTGGATGGTTACTCCCTCGGTGACCTATATCCATCTTGATGGTCTTTGCCCCCAAAGTAATCGCAAGTAATTGATGGCCCATGCATATGCCAAAAATTGGTATTTTAGATTTTATAATAATGTCTATTTCTGAAACTACACTTTCTCCTATTTCTTGCGGATCACCAGGACCATTTGAAAGCACTATACCATCTGGATTCATACTCAACACTTTTTGAGCAAAACCTGTGCTTGGTCTGATTAATTCAACTGTACAACCAAGTTCTATTAAGCGTGAAACTATACTGATTTTTACGCCAAAATCAACGATTACAATCCTATATTTTGCATTAAGGTCAATAGCTCTATCTGATGTCATTCCAGTGCGTGACACTGGAATCCATATATTTTTTGCTGGATCCGAGTAGTCAGCTACTTGGATGACAAAGTGCTCCGCTAGTCTATTATTTTCAAAACTGTTATTTAAACTAACCTTATTAGTTATTTCTATCCCATTTACAGGTTTGTATTCCTTCAATTTGTCTAATGCATGCGCCTTACTCGATGAGCATATCATTCCATTTTGAGATCCATGTTCTCTCAAATGTCTTGTTAAAGCTCTAGTATCAACTCCTGATATCCCAATCACGTTATTTTTCTCTAACCAATCATTTAAACTGATATATGAAGAAGGGTGGGACATAGAAGAAAGTTCACGCATAACCACACCACTTGCAAAAATTTTCTTTCCTTCATTATCTTTATGATTTATTCCAATGTTACCAATATGAGGAAAAGTGAACGTTATAATTTGATCGGCAAAAGAAGGATCAGTTATAGTATGCTGATAACCGGTCATACCAGTGGTAAAACAAACCTCGCCTATGCACTTGCCTTTTTTACCTACTGATTTTCCCCAAAAGCACTTGCCATCTTGTAAAATTAAAACTGCGTCCTGCACTTCATTATCTATTTAACTGATTCAAAACAGTATACAAGAATTTCAAATAATACGTAACTCTTTCTAAAATTCCAAATTTAACCACGAAGCAGCAAAAAATAACATGAAAAACTTTTAATACAATCTTTCATATAAAATATATAGTTGACTACCTTCATATTTCGTATTAGATATAGGTAAATCATAAGTAAAGTGGAGGGTAATAATGAACACTGGTACAAATCAATCAAAAAAAATAAATGAGAAGTGGTTAGCTGGAGGAATTGGCGCGCTATTATTTGTAATGATGCTACCGTCGATTCTTCTTTTAGCAAAAATAGCTATAGGGCTAATTATGGTTTCAGTTGCAGCAATAGCGATAAAAGTTGCCTTAAAAACAATATCGAATGCTTTAGAGGATAAACAGGCAGATCAAAGCCAAGCGACGCAACAAACAACACAAAGTAAAATTATAAACCTGGCTATTGGATTAACATCTATATTCGTAGGAGGATTATCACTATTCATTATAGCATAAACTGGCTTAATTGCAGCATGTGCAGCTATAACTGCTTTAGCTCTACACGAATATGTTAAAAATCAAGAAATAGGAAAAGAGATAAATGATAAATTCGATAAGGTAGCTGACGATACAATCAATTTTATTGTTAGCAGTGTTGAAAAACTTATTCCAACAAAGCCGCCAGGCATAACAGCCTAAACTGTCTCCGTTCAGGGCATAAGTGTTACAAGTAGCATTATATAAAGCGATTAATGGCATCCTCCTGATAATAGAATAATTGTATCTGTTCAGGGGCATCGCAAATATTGAAGCAAAAGTGGTCAGTGCTTACTATACGAATATTGTGATTTGAATCCACTAGGGAGGATGTCATCCCAGTGCCCAGACACTGGGATCCAGGAATTTTGATTAGAGATTAAATTGGTGAGTATAAAAGTAGCTAATCCTACGTTAAAATACAACGTTTTTAATGGGACTGCGTAAAAGGGCTGGATTCCAGTGTCAAGGACTGGAATGACACCTTTGTGTTTGAGGCAAAACCTGCTATAACATTTCTTCGCAAACAAACGTTCGTACAGTTATGTATCAGCTACTTTCATGGCACCATTTGTTGTAAACTCACATTTCTCTATGATTATCTTTATTTGCCGCTTTCCCGAACGGATGCTCTACAGTTATTTCCTCATTAATAGAGCGAGGTGCACCGGAACCAGGTACAACGATATTCTCGTGCGATTGCATATCCTTCTTTTCCTCACATGGTGTTTGCTTAATGAAATGTGCTGCTAAAACTTCATGTAAAGCTTTACCTTTTATAAGCACAGCCTCGTTTTGCTTAGCTAACTCTAAAATTTTCTTTGGTTCAACATCTTTACCGTCAATAGTTGATTTTTTAATACTAACTTGACCTAAATTTATATTTAGAACAACAGTACAGTTAAGGTCTTTTCCAGATTCATCTTTTGCATCCCAACTAATTTCGATGTCACATATTGCAAATTTTGTAAAGGAGTAGTTCCTCTGTTGTTTCTCATTCTTCTCAATTGTTACTATTCTTTTATCATTACTGTATATTTTTACTCTTTGTACCTCATTTTTAATTGTTTCCATCCTTTTAATCTTTTCGCTAAAAAGACGACTAGTTTCTAAACTCTGTCCAGGTTTAGTAATGTTGATACTAAGATTATCATAATGATTAACAAGATGTCCTGCCTTTTTGTCTGGCCAATAACATCCATCAAAGAAACCAATTAGATCATCTTTGTTTAGAAATTCTTTTGCATCATTCATTCCTTCGTCAATTCGAAGAAGATATCTACCCAACCTCTTTTTAAAATTTTCTTTTAACTCCTCCTGATCTTTAGAAGTAAGCTTCTTATCCAATATATCCATTATTTCTCTTTGCTTACTTAATACCACATAGTTAAAAAGGAAAATGCTCTCCTTCTCCCGTCGATAATAGTTTGCTATTTTGTCAAATGGATCCGCTGGCCGGCCGTTATTATAATTTACAGAATCAGAAGAATCTTGACATTTATTATCCTTAAAATTGAAATTCAATTTTTCAAAATCTGATAACACTTCTTCTGCCCTATCTTTAAAAGACTGAAGTCTATCTTGAAGTTCTTTTCCATAACTCATTCCTTTGTCAATTTGAAAAACATATTGACTATATTTCTTTCTAAACTCCTCCTGTTCTTCGAGAAGAGGAAGATTCCTATCTAATATATCGATTATTTCTTTCCGCTTATTCAATATCACGTAATTAAAGAGGGAACTCTTCCCCTTCTTTTCATAATCGTCTGCTATTTTGTCAAAACACTTATTATCCTTAAACTCCAATTTCTCAAAATCTGAGAGCACACTTTGTACCTGAGTCTCATCGAATTGAAGATTTGCTTGAGGAGATAGAAGAGTCAACTTTTCTTCACTTTCCTTGGTACTTGAATTTTTGTAAAAACCATTCAATAGATTTACAATACTAGAAAACATTTCACACCTCTATTGTTATAAGTAAACTTGATTATATCTTAATGCTAAATGTTGTAAAGCTAAAATTAGAAACTAAAAAAGCTAACATAAGTTCTGCATTGTTTGCAGCTTTATCAGCTTATTAGGTAGAATTATTAAAGAACTAGTTGAACATATGTTATCAACTCCATCCACAAGTTCTCCGCTTGTTACTCCAGTTGCAATAAACACTGATTCACCTCTTGCCATATCTTTTACGGTGTAGATTTTTTCTGGGTCATGGATATTTAAATTTTTTGCTCTTTCTTTTAATTGATCCGTGTCAAATATTAATCTTCCCTCCATCTGCCCACCGATTGAACTCAGCGCTGCAGCCGCAAGCACCCCTTCTGGTGCCCCTCCTATTCCGATATACATATCATGATTGCCATTTACTAGTGAAACTACGGCTGCAACATCGCCATCATCTATTAGTTTAATTTTTGCTCCTAATTTCCTGATTTTCTCTATTAATTCATTGTGCCTTTCACGTTTAAGTACAGTTACCACGAGATCATTCACTTTGCATTTTTTTGCCTTGGCTAAATTGTCTAGATTCTTTTCAATGCTATTTTTTAGTGAGACTACACCCTCTGGAAGATTTTTTCCTACTGCTATCTTTTCCATATAAACATCAGGTGCATGTAAAAAATTACCTTTTTTCGTTGCAGCAAGAACGGACATTGCCCCTGATTTGTAATGAGCACAAATCGTAGTGCCTTCAAGTGGGTCAACGGCAATGTCGATTTCAGGACCATTTCCAGTGCCAACCTTCTCGCCAATATATAGCATCGGCGCTTCATCTCTCTCACCTTCACCAATTACGATAGTACCATTTATTTCCATTGAATTTAATACTGTACGCATTGCATCAACTGCAACCTGATCAGCCTTTTTTTCATCGCCGAAGCCTGCTAGTTTATATGCAGCAAGTGCTGCAGCTTCGGTCACTTTAACTAATTTATAAGCTAAATCTTCCATCATTTGCTCGAGAATCATAAATAAAGAATCCAATATATATCATGCAACTTTAGACTGCAATATGTCTTGACTGGTTGTGGGAAAGTTGCTGTAATAAACTAACATATAGTAGTAGGTTTAGTTATGGTATATAGTAATGATGATATTAGAGAGTTGTATCGAAAGATAGCTACAATTGTAAAATATGATGATAAGGGAATTGCTAGTCTTAAAGATTTGCAAAAGGAACCAAAGTGGAAAGAAGTTAATTTCCAAGATAAATGTGAAGGAGACAATTCATTAGAAGACTTACTTCTAAAACATGCAACCGAAAATAACAACACACGCGTTAAGGATTTTCTCCTCCAAAATGGGTGTAAACCCCTTCAACAAGAGCAAATAACCGCAGCGATAAACAAGGAAGAAGAGGCACCTAATGTGGAAGAGAATAGAGCAGACAGTAATGAAGTAGATTCTAGTAACTCCATAAACCCTGGTATGACTGCTGAAGTACTTTACGGGCAACTAATACAAGGAAAAAAAACAAATTCGGCAATTTTTGACTCGTTTGCAAATGCTGTAAGAGAGTCCAATATTACCGGCGATCGTAGCGTATTTCTAGATGTTGTAAAATTGTTTACAGATTTAGATGCTGTAATCCATCTTACAGATACTGCTTCCAGGACTATATTGGATATAGCTGCAATAACAAAACAAGCTGACGTTGTTAAGGTACTTTTGGATAGTGGCAAATTTAATGAAGAAGAAAAATTGCATGCCTTGAATTCTGCTATTGTTCAAGGTAATGTCCAAGAAGTTGAGCTAATTTTAGGTTACGTGAGTCCTGCAAACAGGAAAGAGGCTTTAGAAGTGGCCATACAGGTAGGTAAAACTGAAATTGTTAATGCGTTCTTGAATAGTGGTAAGCTTAATGAAGAAAACAGAGCAAAACCTTGCAGCAGTAATGGGAACATTGGTAGTAGACCTATAGCAACAGTTCCTCTAACCAGTACCAATGGTGATAATCATAATAACAAAAACAAAACGCCTGTAATACCAGAGGAAACAAATACTAAGCAAACTGCCACACCAAATAATGATAATAAAGCTAACGGCTTCGTAGATGCTCAATTTTCTATGCCAAATGAATAAGAAACTAAATATAAAGAGAGCAAAAAGGATTTTTACACCTCATTGACAAAAGATGTTGTTGGAGTTGTTATTACAGGATTATTCATTACTGCTGCTGTAATGGTTCCATTTGTAGCTGGTGCAGTAGTTTGCAGTGTCATAGCTGCTTTGGTTGCAATATACACCGGGTTGCATGTAAAAAATTCTACATTACCAAGTTATAGGGAGATGAGAGAGAATGAAGTTGAACGTGTAACAGGATGTCATCCCAGTGCCCAGACACTGGGATCCAGAAAGCCATAATAAAAACTAGATCCAGCGTCACGCGCTGGAATGACACCCTCTGGTGGGCTCAAACCATATGAGTAGCCAACACTGCCACTATACTTACCTAGCAAATTTAGATCTAACACTAAACTGTGCTGCCACTAACTTTGCAATCGGTACTCTATAGGGTGAGCATGAAACATAATCCACCCCTGATTCGATGAGAAACTCTATAGATTTTGGATCTGCTCCATGCTCTCCACATATACCCAGTTTTATTTCTTTTCGGGTTTTTTTGCCTCTTTCAATGGCCATCTTGATTAACTCCCCTACCCCTTCGATGTCCAGCACTTCAAATGGGTCGTTTTCGAATATGTTGCTTTCCTTATAAGAATCGAGGAAATTAACTGAATCATCTCTTGAAAGTCCCATGGTTGTTTGCGTTAAATCATTAGTGCCAAAACTAAAGAACTCTGCATGTTTTGCTAACTTATCAGCAATCAGTGCTGCTCTTGGTAGTTCTATCATCGTTCCAATTGAATAAGCCTTGTCTGATGTCATTCCAGCGCGTGAAGCTGGAATCTGCGTCTGGATCCCAGCTGAGATAACAGAGGATTCTTTCTTTGCTAGCTCGCATATCAGAATAAATTCTTTCTCGCTCATGATAAAAGGAATCATGATTTCAGGCTCCACTTCTATCTTCTTTTCTTTCTTTAATTCACTTGCAGCACTAAGTATTGCCCTAATCTGCATGCTATATATTTCAGGATGAGAAATAGCAAGTCTACAACCTCGATGGCCAAGCATTGGGTTCTTTTCTGATAACTGTGCTATTTTATTTTTTACTGACTCAACTGACTTACTAAGTGATTTGGCAATTTTTTCTATAGTAGACTGATCATTGGGTAAAAATTCATGCAAAGGTGGATCAAGCAACCGTATAGTGACTTCCCTGCCCTCCATAATAGAAAATATTTCTTTGAAATCAGACTTTTGCATTTCTTCTAGTTTAATGAGCGCATTTGCCCTTTCATTTTCATCGTCAGCTATTATCAACTTTTGAATGAATTCGATTCTATCACTAGCGAAAAACATATGTTCTGTGCGACATAAGCCTATACCTTCTGCACCGAATTCTTTTGCAATTTTTGCGTCTTTTGGAGTATCAGCGTTCGCTCTCACTTTGACCGTTTTGATTTCATCTATCCAGTTGATTACCGTTTTGAATTCTTGCGATAATTCAGGTGAAATTGTAGGGAGAATGCCAAGCATAACCTCCCCTGTTCCTCCGTTGATGGTAATTGGTTCACCTTTATTTACTTTTGTATCCCCTACAGAAAAGAAAGTTCCATCTTTATCGATATAAAGTCCACTCACACTGCAAATGCATGGCTTACCCATTCCACGGGTTACAACAGCAGCATGCGAGGTCATCCCTCCCCGTGCTGTTACTATGCCACTTGCAGCATTCATTCCATTAATATCTTCAGGACTCGTTTCTGACCTTACTAAAATCACTTTTTTGCCCTGCTCTGCAGCTTTTTCAGCATCACTTGCACTAAACACTACATATCCAGAAGCAACCCCTGGAGAAGCCGGCAGCCCCTTCCCTATTACTTTTTGGTCACTCTTAACGTCAAGAACTGGATGCAATAAATTGTCAAAGGTTTTTGGATCAATTCTCAATATTCCTTCTTCTTTTGTAATCGTTCCTTCGTTTACCATATCAACTATTATGCGAATAGCAGCTTCAGCCGTGCGCTTGCCAGACCTAGTCTGCAAAATCCATAACTTACCGTCCTGCACAGTAAATTCGATATCCTGCATGTCTTTATAATGCCTTTCAAGTTTTTCACATACCACGCATAATTCTCGGTAGACACTTGGCAGCAACTTCTCCATGGTGTTTTTTTGCTCTCCGTCAATTGGCATAGGAGTATAAACACCAGAAACCACATCCTCACCCTGAGCATTAATCAGAAATTCACCAAAGTATTTTTTTTCTCCAGTTGAAGGATTTCGTGTAAATATCACACCAGTTGCAGAATTATCATTTAAATTACCAAAAACCATTGCTTGCACGTTGACCGCTGTTCCAAGGTTTTCAGGAATATTATGTATTTTTCTATAGGAAACAGCCCTATCATTTTTCCAAGAAGCAAATACTGCATTCACTGAGCTGAGCAATTGCTCTTCAACGTTCTGCGGAAAATGTTTTCCTGTTTTTTCATGTACTATCCTTTTGAAATTGTTAACAATTTCTTTTAAAACATCAACATCAAGATCAGCTAAGCTTTTTGCTCCACTCTTTTGCTGCTTATTATCAACAACATCTTGAAATAGGTGATGATCAAGCTGTAGTACAACATTGGAGTACATCATGATGAAACGGCAGTAGCTATCGTAAGCAAAACGTTCGCCACTTTTTTTTGCAAGCCCAACAACGGTTTCATCATTTAGACCAACATTTAAAATAGTATCAAGCATGCCCGGCATTGAACTAACACTACCAGAGCGTATGGAAACTAATAAGGGATTATTTAAATCCCCAAATTTACAACCGATGTCATTTTCGAGCATCGCCATGTAGTTTTTGATTCCACTACATATGTCATTCCAGTGCGTGACCACATTTTTTTCTGGATCCGAGTAGTCAGCTACTTGGATAACAGAAGATCTATTGTCTTGATAATAGACTTTGCAAGCAGAGGTGGAAATTGTGAAACCAGGTGGAACAGGAATGCCAACATTGCACATTTCTGCTAAATTTGCCCCCTTTCCTCCCAGCAGATTTTTCATTTCTGCATTGCCTTCGCATTTACCCTGGCTAAAGTAATGTATTAACTTTTCCCCCATCATTTTCTCCGGATTTTCACTGATAAACACATTGTACATATAGCTCCAATAAACCTGTGAGAACTTGAAACCTTAGGATAATAAATTTTACAAAATTTTGCAACAACGTTCCTTACAACAACATCAGTAAAGTTAACAAAAAAGACGACAAATTATTGAATTATTATTAATAAGAATATATAATATAAAGATACATTTAAAAATTTTTTTATGGCTCTTTCTAAATTTCTCGACCCCAAGAATGATGTTGCGTTCCGGCGTATTTTTGGTACTGAAAAAAATAAAGACATCCTCATTCACTTTCTCAATGATATTTTGGGGTTCACTGGCAAAGATGAAATAAAAGAAATAGAATTCCTCAGCACTATTCAAGATGCTGAAATTGCCTCTAAAAAACAAAGTATCGTTGATGTTCTTTGCAGGGATGAAAATGGGGTGCAAGTAATAGTCGAAATGGTGCGACCTGAAAGCCTTCGGTCATATTGTTTAAAAGGAGAGGAATTCATTCAGAAAGAAACTGAAAGGATTCTAAAGCTTATTGAACCAGATGTTTTGCCATCTGAGTCTACGCATCAGTGCGAATTGGGTAACCAGTTGGTGCCGAGCGACGCGGACAATGAACCTCCTCTTGATAAAGAAGATGCTCAATCGTGAGAGAAAGCATAAACTACAAGCATCATGTGGTTGGAGGGCTAGGCTTAGTGGTATGGTGAACGTAAGTGAAGCTTCATAAGTATCGTAACGATTAAAGAGCTAAAGATGCTGATAAGCTCCGACCAAAAGGTAATGTGGATGAGTTACATTTTTCATTTCTGGATGTACGCAAATAATAATTCCACCGGTATAGAGAAGCCACCTAACCCACTATTGTATGACAAAAGGAACAGGATAAGCCTGTATTTTCGCCTATATGGCAGGCAACCCGCAAGGAATGCTGATGGATGTGCAGGTAAAGGATAATGGAGAAAGCGAATGCCATTTTGTAACGAAATGGATAGAATTTGTAACATTAATTCGCGTGAAAACGAGCAGACTTCCATTTGGTCCCTCATGACAAGAAACTTTGTTAACCACTTAAGGTAGGAAAGCAGATGATTACAAGTACAACTGTAAGTGCACCTACCAATAACTCCGAAGCATGGAACCAGTTACCCTGGAAGAAATGCCAAAAAGTTGTTATGAGGCTACAGAGGCGTATTGTTAAGGCTGTCCAACAAGGCAGATGGGGTAAGGTGAAAACTTTACAACACCTTCTCACACGCTCTTTTAGCGGCAAAGCTTTGGCGGTTAAGAGAGTAACTGAAAACCAAGGAAAAAACACAGCAGGTGTAGATCGTCAAATATGGTCAACTTGCAACACAAAATTTCAAGGAATAAAGCTATTAAAACAAAGAGGATACAAACCTTCTCCGCTAAAACGGATATACATCAGTAAGTCTAATGGCAAAAGAAGACCTCTTGGAATCCCTACGATAAAAGATAGAGCCATGCAAGCATTATACTTGTTTGCTTTGGAACCGATAGCTGAAACGATCAGTGATCGTCACTCTTATGGTTTTAGACCAAAAAGATCCTGCGCAGACGCTACTGTGGCTTGTCACTTGTTACTGGCAAGCCGTAACCAACTACAATGGATACTCGAAGGTGATATTAAAGGGTGTTTTGATAACATTAACCATGAATGGCTCATGAAGCATATTCCTATGGAGAAGAAAATTCTTCATAGCTGGTTAAAAGCTGGCTTCCTAGAATCAAAAACTCTGTATTCCACAACTGCAGGTACCCCACAAGGTAGTATCATCTCTCCAATACTAGCAAATCTAGCCCTAAATGGACTTGAAAAATCATTGGAAAGTCAATTTGGTAAACTTGGCAGTAAAAGAAGAAGCAAAATCAGAAGTGGAGTAAATGTAATCAGGTACGCAGATGACTTTATCATTTCAGGAATCACACGTGAAGTACTGGAAAATGAAGTAAAACCTCTAGTATCGTCCTTTCTTCAGGAGAGAGGTCTTATCCTTTCCGAAGAGAAAACAAAAATTACATCTATTACAACAGGGTTTGACTTTCTTGGTTGTAATGTACGCAGGTATAATAAGAAGTTAATTATAAAACCTTCAAAAGAAAGTATTAAGAAACTTCTTAATAAAGCACGTACATTGATAAAGGCAAACATAGCGAACACTCAGGCCGTACTAATCAAGTTGCTCAATTCCCTATTAAGGGGATGGGGAAATTACTACAGCCATGTGTGTGCGAAAAGAGCTTTTAACAAAATAGACCATGAAATTATGTGTGCTCTATGGAAATGGGCAAAGAAAAGACATCCTCGTAAAGGATTACGTTGGATAAAGAATCGTTACTTCAAGGTAATGAAACAACGCCAATGGGTCTTTGCTGCACCCATATGCAAGAACAAACCGAAAGAGATAAGGTATTTAAGACTGCTTAGGTTGATTGATATACCTATCAGACGACATGTTAAAATCAGGGCGGATGCAAATCCACTTGACTTAAAATGGAAAAAGTATTTTGATGAAAGAGTGAAACAAACAAAAATGTTAGCAAGCTCTTTCTCAAGAGAAGGTTCTCTACTGTTGGTGTCACCATTAAGAATGATGTTTTCTGAGGAATCATGAAGGACAAGCCGGTTCGAGAAAAGAAGGACTTAGATAAGGGGCTCAAGCGTAGTGTGGGGAAACCTGCATGCTGCGTTTCTAAGGGAGGGAGTAGTAGCAATACTACTTCCTTACCTAACCAGCTCGCTAGAGACAAGGGCTTCGAAAAACGCGCTCAATTATATGCCGCTAAAGCCTACTCAAGACAATTAGATAAATCTGGCAACTACATTGATTTAAAGAAAGTCTTCTTTATTGCTATATCAAATTGTAACTTACTTCCTGAAGAAGTTGATTATATTTCTACTCACAATATACGTGATATAAAAACTAACGGCCATTACTTAAAAGATTTTCAGTTTGTCTTTATTGAGTTGCCTAAATTCGCAAAAAATAAAGTAGAGCAGTTAGAAAGTATAGTAGAAAGGTGGTGTTTCTTTTTTAAATACGCAGAAGAAACAACAGAAGAGGACTTAAAAGAGATAGCAGAAAAAGCGCCAATAATAAAGCTAGCATATGATGAATTAGACAAGTTTCGTTGGAACGAAAAAGATTTAGTAGCCTATGAAGAAAGGATAATGGATCTACGCAAAGAAGAAGCTATTCTTGAATACAGACTTGATCTTGCTGAAGAGAAAGGTATACAAAAAGGTATAGAGAAAGGGAAAATTGAAGGGAAAATTGAAGTCGCAAAAGCAATGCTGGCTAATAATGTTGATGTCAACACTATTGTTAAGTTTACTGGCCTTTCTATTAGTGAGATTGAAGAATTAAGTGGAAATCTGTGAACGGTTACGTTTATTTTTTATCCTTATCATCAAGTGTAAATAAGGTTATTGTAGAGATTAAGCCTATTATAACTATTATTAACGAAAATGGGGCAGCTTCTCTATAGCGCTCATCGCTTACAAGTTCATATATTCTAGTTGATATAGTTTCAAAATTAAATGGTCTTATAATGAGTGTTGCTGTGAGCTCTTTGATAGTATCCATAAATACGAGCAAAAATCCCGATAATATACTCTTCTTGATGAGAGGGATATGAACATTCAAACATGTGGAAATAGGTCCATGACCCATAGTATATGCAGTCCACTCAATTTCATTTGGTGTTTTTTTGAGCCCTGACTCTACCGCCTTGAAAGATATAGCAAAAAAACGAAATAAATATGAGTAAACTAATGCGCCAATAGTTCCTACCAAGCTAATTTCCACAACATATTGAGTAATGAAAGAGGATATTCTGCTTAAAAATATTATTATACTAATTGCGATAATTGCATTTGGAATTGCGTAGCCTAAAGAAATGAGACGCGCTATATTGTTGATTACCTTATTTTTACGCGCCGTATATCCAATCATTATTGCAATGCTAATTGAGATTAATGCGGTGATAAATGATAAACTAATGCTATTTGCTATTATGTTATAGAATCTTGCTTCGTATATGAAAAACCCCTTCTCTATGCTCCAATATATGAGCGGAATCATTGGCAAAATAAAACCTATTAAGATCGGCAATACACACATAAGATAAGCAAAGATCAACGTCATAGCGCCACTTATACTCCGTTTGTTGTGATAGTCCGAATTGGTATTGATTGAAGAGTAAGATATTCCTTTTTTTTGTAGTTTTTTTTCGATAGCTATTAGTATCACAACGAAAATTAATTCTGCAACTGCTAAAACAGTAGTTGAATATTTGTCATGCAGTAAAAACCAGGTGCGATATATTCCTGTCGTAAAAGTATCGATAGCAAGAAACTGTGGTGTGCCGAAATCTGTAATTACTTCCATTAGTACCAAAGACAACCCAGCTATAATTGATGGGCGTATGGAGGGTATGATAACAGAAAACAGGCTCTTCAATGAGGAGAACCCAAGCGTTGACGCAATAGTGACTGAGTTACTAACATTCTTTAGACTTGAGCGAACTAACATATAAACGTATGGATATAGGCTGAATCCCATTACTAATATTCCACCACCTAGGGATTTTATTTCAGGAAACCAATAGTCACCTTTGCTCCAATCTAAAATGTCTCTTAATAAGCTCTGCACCGGACCTGAAAACTCTAGCGTATTTACATAGACGAACGCTACTATATATCCAGGAATCGATATCGGAAAGAACAAAGCAATCTCAAAAATTTTACTTCCAGGAAATGAAAAAAATGTGGTGAGCCAAGCTGGAATTACTCCAAATATGAAAGATATTCCCCCTACTCCTACCATCAAAATTAACGTACTCAGTATATATTCAGGAAAAAGTGTACTGATTACCCATTCGGAATTCGCTGAATCTGTAAATAAGATTGATATTAATGATAATATTGGGCAGACGAATAATATGCTTACTAAAAATAAGAATATATTTTTAAATACTCTTAAAAACATTAATTTGAATCTATATTTTATATTAAAATGTTATATGTAAAAACTGAAGATATCCAGTAATTAACAGCCGTACTATTGAATATCTTTATAATTTTGTATATCATGTTTTTAGTTGATAAGTGAATAATCATGAGCTTCGTCATTGCAACTTTCTATCACTTTGTAGAACTCTCTAATTATTATGACATGAAAGACGAAATAAAAGCTGCATGCAACAACGTTGAGTTAAAGGGCACTATACTCCTTGCAGAAGAGGGTGTTAATGCAACAATATCTGGTGAAAGAAACGCAATTGATAAAATATTCGATTTTCTACGTTCTGATTATAGGCTAAGGGACCTTACATGGAAAGAGAGTGCAGCAGAATATCAACCATTTAGCAAGATGAAGGTAAAATTAAAAAGAGAGATTGTGAATCTTGGTGTAAGCAATCTTGATATTTCCCTTAGGGGTAAATATGTTGATCCAGAGCATTGGGATGATTTTACTTCTCAACCTGACGTTTTAGTAATAGATACACGAAACGAGTATGAAGTGAAATTAGGCAAGTTTAAGAATGCAATTAATCCACACACACAATGTTTCCGTGAGTTTCCTCAGTGGACAGAGTCATTTTCTGAGAGTAAAGACCTGAAAGTGGCTATGTACTGCACTGGTGGGATTAGATGCGAAAAATCTACAGCATATATGAAAAGCCTTGGATTTAGTGATGTTTACCATCTTAAAGGCGGCATTCTTTCTTACCTTGAAAAAACTTATAATAAAAATGGTAATTGGAAAGGAGAATGTTTTGTTTTTGATGATAGAATTGCTGTTGATAACTCACTTACTCCAAGCAACACAATAAAATGCATATTCTGCTCAAATCAAGTTTCAACTGATAAACTGAAATCAGTTCCACGTGGCCAAGTGGTTTGTTCTGATTGTAAACTTCAGTGTTATAGCTATAATAAATAAAACATCATACTGCTGCAGTTGTATGCACGTTGTGATTTGAGAGCAACCTCTACCAGAAAGGGTGTCATGCCAGTGCCCAGACACTGGCATCCAGGTTCTTTTTTTCTAGATTCCAGCGTCACGCGCTGGAATGACAATAAAGAGCATATGGTTATGCAAGAAGTCTATTTCTTACCCTTAATCAACTCTAAAGCCTTCTCCAGATCTATACTCTCAATATCTGCACTCTTGCCCAAAGCAACGTTTGTTTTACCGCATTTTATATAGAATCCGTACCTACCGTTGCAGATAAAAACTTCTTTTCCCTTTTCATTAACCCCGAGAGATTTTAACTCTTTGCGTGGACTGTTTGCAATAATTTGTACAGCTTCGCTCAATTCTGTATTCAGCACCTCTTTGGAGCTTTTCTTAAGAGAAAAGTATCTACCATCATAGAAAATATAGTACCCAAATCGCCCAAGGCCTATTTTTACTTCCTTTCCGGTTTCAGGGTGTTCTCCGATTACTTTTGGCAAGGAAAGTAACTGAGTAGCGGTGCTCAGATCAATCTCATTAACATTTATATCTTTTGGTATGGAAACCGTTTTTTTCTTTTTTAACTCGTTATTAAACTCCAGATAAAGTCCAAAAGGACCCTTTTTGATCATCACTTCTTGGTTTGTTATATCATCTATACCTAAACTTTTTGGATATTCTGAATTGTCGTTACTACCTGTAATTTCTTTTGTATGGTTGCATTCAGGATAGTTAGAACATCCAAGGAACACCCCGGCTTTTCCAAAGTTCAATTTCAATATGCCACCTAAGCAAGCAGGGCATTTCGTATTCACCTCTTTTCTTCCTTCTTCTGAACAAAACCAATCGATTACCAAATCGTGAATGCCGCTGAAAACTTCATCATGCGTCATTTGCTTGACAGAGTTTACATGACCAAAAAATGGCACCCAAAAGTGGCCTAATTCTTTTTTCCAATCTGCATGTCCATTTGAAATTAAATCAAGCTTCTCTTCCATTTGTGCTGTGAAATCATACTCTACACAACGCTGAAAAAAAGTTTCTAAAAATATAGTAACGATTTTACCGCGGCTGCTTGGAATAAACCTTTTGCTATCCAATGAAACGTACTCACGATCTTGTAATACCGAAATAATTGTTGCATAAGTTGATGGTCGACCTATACCGATTTCTTCCATTTTTTTTACGATACTTGCTTCACTATAACGAGGTGGCGGTTGAGTGAAATGTTGTTTTGGCTCAACTGAAATCAGCTTACACGCTTCCCCTTCCTTCATGGCAGGTAGCAGGCCTTCATTTTCGGCTTCTATGTTATCTTGGTAGACTCTATAAAAACCATCAAAGAATATACTTGATCCACTTGCTCGCAGAATTACTTTCTGGT
The DNA here is from genome assembly GCF_964264765.1 of Wolbachia endosymbiont (group A) of Opomyza germinationis. Lineage (NCBI taxonomy): Bacteria > Pseudomonadati > Pseudomonadota > Alphaproteobacteria > Rickettsiales > Anaplasmataceae > Wolbachia > Wolbachia endosymbiont (group A) of Opomyza germinationis. Next base: position 97,319 of record NZ_OZ183482.1, on the reverse strand, counting down.
CAGTAGAACTAATTTCGACTACCACTTGATCAAGAATCGCCGACTCCATTTGACTTGCAATGGTCCTTTTCCAGATTAAATCATACAATTTAAATTGCTCTGGCGTTAAGTAATCCTTAATACTACCCGGCGTTCTATTGATATCAGTTGGACGAATTGCTTCATGTGCTTCTTGAGCATTTTTGACCTTTTTTACATATTTACGAGGAGACTGCGGTAAATATTTATCACCATATAATGACTTAATTGACCCTCTAATTGAGTTTATAGCCTCATCTGCAATATGAAACCCATCTGTACGCATGTAAGTTATCAACCCTACAGTTTCACCACCAATATCGATACCTTCATATAAATTTTGCGCTATGCGCATAACACTTTTCACATTAAAATACAGTTTATTCACTGCATCTTGCTGAAGACTTGAAGTAATAAACGGAGGAAGCGGGTTTCTCTTAACTTGCTTGCGTTCTACTGTGCTTACAGCATATTGCCTTGATTCAATCTCCCTGACTAAGTTCTTTGCTTCTTCTTCATTCTTAATATCAAATTTTTCTAGCTTTTTATTGTCATAGTGGCTTAGCATAGCAAAAAAAGCCTCATCTTTGCTATTTTGCATTTCTGCTTTTATGCTCCAATACTCCTGTGTTATAAATTTACTAATTTCATCTTCTCGTTCGCATATAATCTTTAATGCAACAGACTGCACTCGCCCTGCAGACTTGCTTCCCGACAATTTTGTCCACAGCAGTGGTGACAAACTAAATCCAACTAGATAATCCAAAGCTCTACGTGCTTGTTGTGCACGCACTAAATCCATATTAATTTCACGTGGATTTTTTATTGCTTCTTGTACTGCTCTTTTTGTTATCTCATTAAAGACTACTCTATAAATGTTGTTTTCATTACTGATTGCTTTCTTTTCTTTTAATGTCTCTATCACATGCCAAGCCATTGCTTCCCCTTCTCTGTCTGGGTCTGTTGCAAGATATATATCTGATGTTTTGCTTGCGGCTTTTACTAGCTCTTTTATATACTTTTCTGCTTTTTCAATGGTTTCATACTTTATAGTAAAATCATTATCCGGATCGACAGAACCGTTTTTTGCTGGAAGATCCCTCACATGTCCAAAGGATGCAGCTACTTTGAACTCTTTACTCAAATATTTACCTATTGTCTTTGCTTTCGCAGGTGATTCAACTATTAATAATGCCATATTGTTAATTATTTTAGTACTTAAAGATAATATGTTGAGAAATATACAATGAAAAGTAAAAAAATATTTTAATGGTTCTTGTGAATTTTACGAACCGGGTTGTGGGACCTTTTCAGAAAACCCTTGGACGTTGCTATTTTTAAGTGACTTTGAAGGCTCATTACAATAGTATATGATCGCAGCAGCAACGAGAAGCTAGATTCCAGTGTCAGCTACTTGCATGACAAAAAAAGGAGCGCTGGGATGACATCCTCCCTTGTGGAAATTGCTCTCAAATCACAATGCCCGTACAGCCGTAACCCTAGAGGTACTGTTTCTCACCCACTGCAAATATTGCACGGTACTGTCCACTTGGTCGTCGTGGCGCGTTTCAGGAAACATTAAAATCTCATACTCAAAATCGTTCAGCCATACTGCTTGATGTGGCAGAAAAACCTTGCCAGACTCTATAATCGGAACAATTTGATGAAATCGAGTGAGCTTGTCATCATGTGGCACTATTTCAATAATCGGTAAATCACTGTTTGTCTTTAGCTCTTGCACCAATTGTTGACCACTTGTTTTTGCTTCGATTAAAATTGCGTGTGGCGTCCATCTTGCAGCTAGTGACAAAACCTGTTCTTTAAGCTTTGGATACTCAAGCTTTGCGCGATATACGTCGAGTAAATAGAATTTATTATCTATTTTTGCCCAGGTGGTGCAGACACTAAAGTTGCTCATGTTACTTGTTGAAACCGCAGTATCCCAACTTTGTGTTATATGCGAGAGATTATCAGGAAATTTTTTATAACGTTTCAACCACTCTGGTTTAATTATACCACTTGAAAGCGGCAGAGGGTTTTGTTGATATTGAGCAGCAAAAGCGTAACTCCCAAGTTCAGCTTTTATTATCTCAACTTCTTCTTTTCCTCCATCGAGGGGATATAACAACTGACCTTCTTCTCTTGAATATAATATCCTTACAGGTGACGCTGGTTTATTATATAATCGCCTGGTCGCACAGTGCTGAGCTACTCGGATGACAGGAACGGGAGGCATTGGCTTTTTGATTGAATAAATAACCTGCTTATTTTCAGAAATCATTGGCAAACAAATATGATGCCATATGTTTTTTGGCTTGGAGAGAAGGTGTCCAGTTAAGTCCTCCTGGTGTAGCCTGTGCATTACAAGAACGATGACTCCTTTTTTTCTATCGTTCAGCCTGGTTACTAAAGTCTGATCAAACCAGTTTGTGGCACGCTTTCTAAGCGTTTCACTCAAAGCTTGAGCAGAACTGAGCGGATCGTCCACAATGATAAAATCACCACCTTCACCAGTTAGTGTTCCACCAACTGATGTTGCGATTCTGTATCCTCTCTGCACTGTTTGAAATTTATATTTGGTATTCTGGTCTTTGGATAGTTCTATCTCTGGAAATAGCGCTCTATACCAACTAGACTGCATCACGCACCTGGTGTCGAGCGAGTGCTTTTCGCTGAGCCGCTGAGAATAACTTGCAACTATTATTCTCGCAGTTGGTTGGTTTCCCAGTATCCATGCGGGCCACGCAACGCTTATGCACATGGACTTCATCGAGCGCGGAGGCATATTGAATATTATTCGTTTCACTTCACCAGCGCTCGCTGCTTCCAGCCTGTCTGCTATGACTTTTATATACTGATAATCGTTATACTCACACCCCGGCACTACCGTTTGAAAGCACAGTTCAATGAATTTTAGAAAGTTCATGATATAATGTTGAAACCAACGCGTGACGCTGGGATGACAAAAAAAGGAGCACTGGAATGACACCCTACTTAACCGTCATACCGCGATTCATTCGCGGTATCTCTTAACATAGATCCCGCTAACACGTAGCGGGATGACGAATTACTTAACCATCATCTACACCGTCATACCGCGATTCATTCGCGGTATCTCTTAACATAGATCCCGCTAACACGTAGCGGGATGACGAATTACTTAACCATCATCTACACCGTCATACCGCGATTCATTCGCGGTATCTCAAAGCATAGATCCCGCTAACAAGCAGCGGGATACTTAACCATCATTACACCGTCATACCGCGATTCATTCGCGGTATCTCTTAGCCGCTAACAAGCAGCGGGATGACGAATTACTTAACCATCATCTACACCGTCATACCGCGATTCATTCGCGGTATCTCTTAACATAGATCCCCTACTATACCTTAACATAGATCCCGCTAACAAGCAGCGGGATGACGAATTACTTAACCATCATCTACACCGTCATACCGCGATTCATTCGCGGTATCTCTTAACATAGATCCCGCTAACACGTAGCGGGATGACGAATTACTTAACCATCATCTACACCGTCATACCGCGATTCATTCGCGGTATCTCTTAACATAGATCCCCTACTATACCTTAACATAGATCCCGCTAACAAGCAGCGGGATACTTAACCATCATTACACCGTCATACCGCGATTCATTCGCGGTATCTCTTAACATAGATCCCCTACTATACCTTAACATAGATCCCGCTAACAAGCAGCGGGATAACGAATTACTTAACCATCATCTACACCGTCATACCGCGATTCATTCGCGGTATCTCTTAACATAGATCCCCCTACTATACCTTAACATAGATCCCGCTAACACGTAGCGGGATGACGAATTACTTAACCATCATCTACACCGTCATACCGCGATTCATTCGCGGTATCTCTTAACATAGATCCCCTACTATACCTTAACATAGATCCCGCTAACAAGCAGCGGGATACTTAACCATCATCTACACCGTCATACCGCGATTCATTCGCGGTATCTCAGCCGCTAACAAGAGATCCCGCTAACAAGCAGCGGGATGACGATTGTCGTTTAGCCATAAATATTAAGAAATTTACCAAATGAAAAAAAGGCAAAAGAAGCCCCGTGGTTATTATCTGCTTTAAAATATTGGCGTTTTTTATGTTTTAAACGCTTGACAAGCGAAATTCAGCTGCTTTTAATTGCAACTAACCTACGCTGCAAATGTTTAAGAAATTTACCAAGCAGAAAAAAAGACAAAGAATCCCCGAGTTAGCTAGTCTTTTACTATCTCTGTCGAGTATTGGCATTTTTTGATGTCTTGTAACGCTTTATAAGCGCGTTCAGCTTATTTAGATAAAAATCTAGATGTAGATGAAGTTTTGTAAAGACATACAGTATCTATATACTGCAAAAAATTGAACATAAGACGCCGATACATTAAGTAATCCTTACCTTTTAATCTGCAGATTGGCGAAAGCAAATACAATAGCTTCACTATCATGATAAGGGCGCTGGCGAAGGGTGTCAAGTAAGTTTCTATATAATATTTTCTAAAATAAATAGACTTCTCGCATCCAATTTTGGCAGCGCGCGACACACAACTGCAATGACAAGGTGTCGCAAGATAAACATCATATTCACACGAAGTACTTGACTTCACTTGTACTAAGAAGCATTTTATATATGTTGTGTGCCCGTAGCTCAGCTGGATAGAGCAACAGCCTTCTAAGCTGTGGGTCGTAGGTTCGAATCCCACCGGGCACACTCTTTTATCAATACTTTCTATAAATCTTCAAGTACTCTGGCACCACATTTTCAATTGCTAATGGTCGAACCTTCATTGTTTCAAGGTCAACTGACTTTTCGATTGAACTATTCATCATAACTTTCACCTGATCTTGAGTAAGCATAGGGTTCGTATCTCCGGTTATTGGTTTTAGCAGCATAGAAATAATTTTATTTTCTAAAAAGAAAGCTATTAACTTTGCCATTGGAAAAGATACATTGATCAACAAACACTTTCTGTTAGTAACATTCAGAATAAACTTCAATAAGCTTTTGAAAGAGTAAACCTTTGGTCCACCCATGTTATAAATTTTCTTGTCTTGCTTATTAAAACTGATAATACGATATACCACTTCAGCTAAGTCTGTTACACATATTGGCTGAAATTTAGTTGTTCCATTGCCAATTAGTGGTAAGAAAGGAAGAATAGTTGCTAATCTTGCAAATTTATTAAAGAAGTTGTCTTCTTTACCAAATACAAGGCTTGGCCTAATTATTATTGCTTTTTGAAATGCTGAAGTTACAGCTTTTTCACCTTCCAATTTACTTTTGGCATATTTTGACAACTTGCTATTTTCTATTCCCATAGCAGAAAAATGTATCATCATAGGTACATTTTTCATTTTTGCAGCTTTTGCTATCCTTTCAGCTATTTTAACGTGAACAGCGTAAAAATCGTGCTTTTTTGCTTCATATAATATTCCCACTAAGTTTATAGCTACATCACATTCTTCCATACCATCCAGAACTGATTTTTCATCAAAAAAATCGCCTTTAAATATTGATATTTGTCCTAAATTGCCACACAATTTTAAACAAGCAGCTTTTTCCTGATTACGAGTGAATATCTTTATTAAATATCCTTCTGCTGCCAAGCGTCTTACGATGTGTTTCCCTATAAACCCCGTTCCACCAAAAATAATTACACGTTTTGTCACAATTAAAGTTCCTAATAATTTGTTACTGTAAATTAATACAATGATTTCGCTTAATATTTTATTACGAATTCCCGTACAATAAGATCCATTTTCATTCCTCGTGAGCCTTTAACTAGAATTGCGTCATTATTCTGAATAATGTTAGCTAAATCACTTTTCAATTGATTAGAATCATTAAAATGCGTGCCTCTTATATTATCTGGCAAAAGCTCATGCAATTCTAACATAAATTTACCAACTGTATAAACTTTATCTATATTATTTTCTGTGATAATCTTAACCAAATCTGTATGAAACTCTATGCTTTCATCACCAAGTTCCAACATATCACCAAGCAAAGCTACTTTTCTCTGATTAGAATATGTACTCAAAGTTTTTATTGCAGTTTTCATCGAAGCAGGGCTGGCGTTATAGGAGTCATCAATTAAATGTATATATTTTTTATTGCATTTGACCTTATGAATATTGCCTCTACCTTTCGCTACACTAAAATTCTTAAGTGCAAGTGGTAATTTTGATAAATCAAGTCCGAGGCTTTGCACAACTGCTGCAACAGCAAGTAGCGAATAAGCAAAATGCTCACCTTGTACACGTAAATTACAGTTTATAATTTGATTATCACTCAGCCTGATTTTTAAACTTAATCTATTAGCAACTCGGTTTGATGTCATTCCAGCGCGTGACGCTGGAATCCAGTCTTTATTATACAACCGTCTGATATGCTCATTTGCAATTGAACTTCCTGGATCCAAGTAGTCAAGCACTGGGATGACAGAAGATAGTGCTGAAATGACAGAAGATTCATCGTTTCTTATTAAGTTTAGTAAACAAACTTCAGCATTTTTATCTTTACCGAAGCTTATTACATTTCTATTGGCGTGTGATGAGAGATAATCATAATATTTATTATCTCTGCTTAAAACCAAAGTACCGTTATTTTTCATACCATACAGAATTTCTAACTTCGCTTGTGCAACGTCAAATAGTGATGAAAAATTTTCAGTATGTGCAGGTTCGATGTTGGTAATAACTGCAATATTCGGATTACTAATTTTTGATAATTCTTTTATTTCACCAGCTTTATTCATTCCCATTTCAAGAATTAAGTACTGGCAGTTTTTTGGAGCTTTCAGAATTGTCAAAGGCAATCCTATATTATTATTTAAGTTACCTTCGTTTGCATGGGACACTCCATATTGCGATAAAACAGTGTGTAGCATATCCTTTGTAGTGGTTTTTCCGACACTGCCTGTAACTGCAATAACTTTAGCATCAATAAGAACATTTCTAATGTAATATGATGCCATATCGTGCAAAGCTTTCAGGGTATCTTGTACAATAATGAGAGGGAAACTTTTATATTTACCCTCACTCACTATTGCAGCGATAGCCCCTTTTAAAAACGCTTCATGCAAAAAATTATGGCCATCAAAATTCTTTCCCTTGAGGGCAATAAATAAATCACCTTTTTTTATGCTTCTTGTGTCCGTTGAAATATTTGAGCTATGTATCCAATTACAACCATTTACGTCTCTTCCGCCAGTTGCATCAATGATATTATTTGTGTTCCATTTAAACATAATTTAGAGTATTCTTTATAATAAATTGAACAATAAAAGTAGCGAAAATACTACATGTTTTAGACAATGTGCAAATAATGGTTGCAATCCCTATAATTCTATCTTATAATGGATATAGAAGTTTAAATTTTTTCGTCTATAATTAAAATGTATTTAGTTGTAGAAAGTACCTTGGAGGTATGTATGTTCACAGGAAAAAATGAAAAATCTACTTCTATACTAGCTAAAGTTGGTAATGCAGCTTCGGGAGTAGGAAGTTTTCTGGGTAGAGGTGTAAAAGTTCTAGTCAAGGGTGCAGTGTACCCTATATGGCCAAAGAATTGGTTTAAGTCCTGGGATGAAATGCGGCACGACATAAAAAATGGCGGACGTTCTATTATTGGCAACCCACTTGAAGAATATGATCCACCTATAGAAACCACACAAGCTAGTGAGGATCTTGGTGTCCAAATAATGGAGCAAAAGAAAGGAACAGGAAAGGTAACTTTTTTAGCATCAAGGACTCTGACAGGGGATATACCCTATTTGACGCCAGAACGATTAGGTGAAATAAAGCAAAACCTGCCAAATGTAACTATCTTTAAAGAAGAAAATAAAATTGTAATTGAAGTTGATGTTAAAAAAATAATTGAAGACATTAAATATAAAGGAAAGAGTCCAGAGGAGATAAAAAAGCTTGCTATTGAAGAAATTAAACAAAAAGTTGACGGTAACCTTAAAGATCTAGCAAAAATTACTGGTGGAGAATTTAAAGTTCACACAGACTTAAAATTGCTGTATGGTATTGCAGAAAAATTGTATAAGGAATATGATAATCAAAAGCAGTCATCAGACAAAGTTGTGAAGTCTGATGTTGGTCAGCCTTCAGAAACTATAGCTTCAGGTGAGAAAAAATGGGCGCAAGAAGCTATAAAAGCAGGTAAGTCGCAAAGTTGTGGAATGCAAAAATAAGTTATAGGGGAGTATTATGAGTGAAGCTAAAAAAATAGAGGAAAGACATCATAGTCTAACTGTTCCTGGGGATATGTATCACTTACAACCAGGAGTTATTACTGGAAAAAGGGTAAGTGGAATAGAACCCTTTTTGAAAGAACAGCAGGACATGGTAAAAGTAAGGGAACTTGTAAGCTCTTTAAATCTTGAAGATGCTTCTGGTGATGCGATAAAACCACTATCTACACCTAATGTAGAGAAAAACGAAGAAAGAGGGAAAGGTCGCTCTTAAAATATGAGCAATGAAGTTTATGATAGCGATAACATCTTTGCTCAAATATTAAGAGGTGAGTTACCTTGTGAGAAGGTACATGAAAATGAAAATGTACTAGCTTTTCATGATAAGTACCCTGACGCACCAGTTCATATTTTAGTTATATCAAAAAATCAATATATTTCATATGATGATTTCATTCTAAAAGCTCCTGAAGAGGAAATAGCGGATTTCTTCAAAACTGTAAGAGAGATAGCACACAAATATAATCTAGAAAAAACAGGATATAGATTAGTCACTAACTACGGTGAAAATGGAGAGCAGGTTGTACCACACTTTCACGTGCATATTTTAGGTGGTAAAAAGTTAGGAAAGCATGTAAACTCATAGTGTTATATGTTTTGTTAAATGAGCGAATATTTAACCATAGTAATCTTTATCTGCGTATCAATTGTAGTATCTTTTGCTTTAGGTATATTGCCTATGTTTCTTGCAGTGAGTAAGCCAGATGGTGAAAAGCTTTCCACATATGAGTGTGGCTTCAATCCACTATCCAGTGCAAGGAAAAATTTTGACATTAAATTTTACCTAGTTTCAATATTATTTATAATATTTGACTTAGAAATTGCTTTTCTTTTTCCTTGGGCTGTTTCTTTATCTAAGATAAGCTATGGTGGATTTTGGTCTATGATGGTATTTCTTGCAATACTCACTATAGGTTTTATCTATGAATGGTGTAAAGGTGCATTAGAGTGGGAGTAGTTTATGACAAATCAAATTCTATCTAATGATGACTGGGGTCGTTATAAAAAAGAAGGGTTTCTTGTCACTAAATTTGGTGATTTAACAGATTATGTAATGAATTGGGCAAGGTCTGGTTCATTGTGGCCAATGACATTTGGTCTTGCATGTTGCGCAGTTGAGATGATGCATACTGCATCCAGCCGTTATGATCTTGATAGATATGGTATAATGTTTCGTGCAAGCCCACGTCAATCAGATGTGATGATTGTTGCTGGCACACTAACTAATAAAATGGCAGCAGCATTGCGCAAGGTTTATGATCAAATGGCAGACCCGAAGTATGTTATTTCCATGGGAAGTTGTGCAAATGGTGGTGGTTATTACCATTACTCTTATTCAGTAGTCCGAGGCTGTGATAGAATTGTGCCAGTTGACGTGTATGTCCCTGGATGCCCACCAACCGCTGAGGCGTTGCTATATGGAATGCTATGCCTACAAAACAAAATAAAACGGACTCGGAATGGATAAAACTGCAAAGTATATACAAAAAAAGACCAAATGCGAGTGCATTCAAAAAGATGATGGCATTATTGTAATATATTCAACTTTAGATGAAATTGAAAAGTACCTATTCTTTCTACGTGATGATGAAAAGTGTAGGTTTGAACTATTAGTTGATATTTTTGGGGTTGACTATCCAAATAGAGAGAAGCGTTTCGAGCTAATATACAATCTACTCAGCATTGTGCATAATATTAGAGTACACATAAAGCTTCAGTTATGTGAAAGCGACATGCCTCCAAGTGTAGCGAAGATATTTAGTACGGCTTTGTGGTTTGAGCGTGAAGTGTTTGATATGTATGGAATAGAGTTTTCTGATCACCCTGATTTGCGTAGGATTCTAACAGACTATGGATTCAAAGGTCATCCAATGTTAAAAGATTTCCCTCTCACTGGTTATGAGGAAGTAAGATATGATATAGAGACAAAAAAGGTTGTGTATAATCCTATAGATTTACCGCAAGATTTTCGTATGTTTGATAGCTTATCGCCTTGGGAAGGTAAAACCATAAAAGTAAATACAAAGGAGTAGAAAATGACAGTACAAAGAAAAAAAATATCTTTAATCGGTGCAGGAAATATCGGTGGAACTCTCACCCATATGATTGCACTAAGGGAACTCGGTGATGTTGTTTTACTTGATATTAGTGATGGAATACCACAAGGTAAAGCACTCGACATAGCAGAATCATCCCCTATTGATGGATTTAATGTCAATATTACTGGCACAAATAGGTATGAAGATATAAAAAACTCCGATGCAATTATAATAACCGCTGGCATCGCTAGAAAACCTGGAATGAGCAGGGATGACCTCCTGCAAACCAATGCTAAAGTAATGAAGGAGGTTGGCGAAAATATTAAAAAATATTCTCCAAACGCGTTTGTAATAGTGGTTACCAACCCTTTGGATGCCATGGTTTCAGTGGTGCATAAATTTTCAAACCTTCCAACTAATATGATTGTTGGCATGGCAGGAGTGCTTGATTCTTCCCGTTTTCGTTACTTTCTTGCAAGTGAGTTAAATATCTCAGTTGAAGATATATCTGCTTTTGTGCTTGGAGGACATGGCGACACTATGGTACCACTAATCAATTGTGCTTCAGTTGCTGGAGTTCCACTTACTCAAATTATCGATATGGGTCTTATCACACAGAAAAAAGTCGATGAAATAGTTGAACGCACTCGCAATGGCGGTAAAGAAATAGTTGATCTGCTTAAGTCTGGATCTGCATACTACGCTCCTGCATCTTCAGCTATATGCATGTTAGAATCATATTTAAAAGATAAGAGGCGCATATTACCATGTGCTGCTTACCTTAATGGTGAATATGGTGTAGAAGAGTTGTTTATTGGTGTTCCTGTAATTATTGGAAAAAACGGAATTGAAAAGATCCTAGAAGTTAAAATGAATGATAGTGAACAAGAAATGTTTAATAAGTCTGTAAACTCGGTGAGAGAGCTGGTGAAATCTTTAGGTTCATAAGCAAATTAATGGTTTTATAGAGCTTCTTTATAGCTCAAACAGCCTAAAAAAGTTGCTTGTGGTTACCTTCGCTACTTGTTCTGGTGACTCATTCCACAACTCTGCCAAACAATCAACAACGTATTTCACCATTGCTGGTTCATTCTTTTTTCCCCTATAAGGCTCAGGTGATAGATATGGTGCATCAGTTTCGACTAAAACACGCTCGCGTGGTACATTTTGTGCAATTTCTCTGAGTAAGCTCGCATTTTTAAAAGTAATAATTCCAGAAAATGAAATATATAACCCCAAATCTATAGATTGATAAGCAAGTTCTTTAGAGGAAGCAAAGCAGTGCATTACTCCACTAAAAGCACCGGCTTTCATTTCTGACCTTAACATATCGATCATCTCATTATCAGCGCTTCTTGTGTGAATAACTAAAGGTAGTCCAGTTATTCTTGACGCTTCTATATGTAATGCAAAACTTTTTTTCTGATTGTCTTTGTTGTCAGATTTATAAAAATCTAACCCGGTTTCACCGATACTAATTACCTTTTGGTTCTTGGTAAATTCAACTAATTCATCAACATGTATACACTCACCGTTTTCTATAGCAGCATCAAGCGGATGTATACCAACAGAGGAGTAGACCTGATCATAGGATGAAGAAATTTTTAATAACTTAGGAACATCGTCAATGCTTACGCATATGTTATGCAAAACCTTTACACCATTTTGCTCTGCCCTTGAAATTACTTTTGGTATTTCATCGTCAGAAAAATAAATCAAGTGGCAATGAGAATCTACTATCATGAGCTTATTGTTGAGGCTTTTATTATAGAAGAAAACTCTTCTATCACTGTTTTATAAACTTCTTTTTTAAATGATATAGCACTGGCTACTAAACTATCTATACCTTGCCAACGCCACTCTTTGAACTCTGGATGACCAGTATAATTAATATCAATGTCCTCATCCTCTCCGCAAAACTTCATTAAGAACCACCTTTGCTTTTGACCAGAATATTTTCCATTCCAGCATATTGGTATAACTTCTTCAGGCAAGTTGTAGTATATCCAATCCTTGCTTTTAGTTATAACCTTTACTTTATTAGTACCAACCTCCTCTAGCAACTCACGTAACGCTGCTTGTTCCAGTTCCTCACCATCATCAACACCTCCTTGTGGCATCTGCCAGTAAGAATCGCTATCAAAGCGTTTTCCAATAAAGGCATGTCCTTGTCTGTTAAATAGCATTATGCCAACACAAGGACGGTACTTATCTTTCTGCTCAACCACGAGTACGCTCTGTTTTTAAATGATTTGTTACAGAAGTTTTAATTAATTTTCCATTTTTTTCTTTCTTCATCTCTTCAACAATTTTCTTTGCAACTTCCTTTGCACTCAAGTTCGAGTTATCAATTTCAAGCGAACCCTCAGGTATAAATAGCCTTTTCCCTTCAATTTTCTTTATAGCAAAATCCGGATCAGTAATTTTATTTTCCTGATATCTCTCTTCTGATTGGACACGTCTTACTAGTTTTTCATTATTACAATGTAATACTACAGAAAAAATTTCCATGTCCATTTTTTTACTTAAATTTACCACTGAGTTATATAATCTTTGGTCATAGGGATCACCCTCTATCAATTCATTTGTAAATATATAATGTTTTGATTTTACGTAGTGTTTTTCCAGTATTGCTAATACATTTTCCCTAACTGCAAAAATTTTTTCCCATAGGTCATCTGGAACTTCAGCGTTTTGTAATTTAACAATATCAAATATAATATTATTGAATAGATTATTGCTTACTATTACTGCACCAATGATTTTACACAGTTCCTTTGCAGTAGTAAACTTACCACTGCCTGGAAAGCCGATTAAGTAGATGAGAGTCTTGCCCATAATGAATACTAGTAAAAAGCTATTTTCAATTATATAAAAAGTATATACATTGTACATGCTAAAAACATGATGATAAAATAGATGCAGGTAATACCTTTAACAAGTAGTTGCGTTGAAAATAGTTCATATTTAGAAATTTTGAGTATATAATTATAAATGAATCATATAACCTGTAAACAATGCTTAGCGATATGGAATCGATAAGAAGTACAATTGAAGAGATAATAGATCAAAATAAAGGTCATGATATAGTAACTTTTGATGTGCAGAATAAAACCGTTATTGCAAAATATATGATTATTGCATCTGGTGATTCAAGCCGTCACGTTAAAGCTTTAGCTGAGCACGTAATAAAAAGCCTCAAGCCACATGATAAAATAGATGTAGAAGGTATGGATGAAGGCAATTGGGTAGTTTTGAATTTTCAAGGCATAATGGTTCACATATTCAGGCCGGAAGTAAGGGAGTATTATAAAATAGAAGAGTTATGGAACTGATTGCCTGGATAGCTGGTGCACAACTGCACAAACGTTGTAATTTTGAAGGCAACTCCTGCACAGGTAGTGGTGTCATGAAAGTAGCTGACACTGGAATCCAGTTTTTCATGCAATTTCATCGGAAACGTTGTATAGTGTGCTTGTTTATAATTAAGTTCCAGTGTCTGGGCACTGGCTTCTCTATTAGGGTTACCTTCGGCATTAATGACAGGATAGACTGGGGTTTATAAAATGAAACACGCATCTGAATTTTTAAATTTCATCCAAGAAAGAGGGTACCTATACCAATGCACAAACATTGAAGGACTAGATCAATTATTATTGCAGAGCAATTATATAGTTGCATACATTGGGTTTGATTGCACAGCACCAAGTCTTCATGCTGGTCACCTAATTCAGATTATGATGCTCTGTCACCTACAAAAATTTGGTTATAAGCCGATAGTCTTACTTGGAGGTGGCACAACAAAAATTGGTGACCCATCCTTCAAAGATAAAGCAAGAAGCATCTTGCCTGTAGAGAACATCAATCAAAATACATCCAGTATAAGGAGAATATTAGAGAAAATGGTGTCTTTTAATGACAGCAAGACTGGTGCAATGATAGTAAATAACGCAGATTGGTTGGATAACATAAAATACATAGATTTTTTGCGTGATATAGGAGCTTATTTTTCTGTAAATCGTATGCTAAGTTTTGATAGTGTGAAAACCAGGCTGGATAGAGAGCAAACCTTAAGCTTTCTAGAATTTAATTACATGCTATTGCAAGCTTACGACTTTATTGAATTAAACAAAAAATATGATTGTCGTCTGCAGATTGGAGGGTCAGACCAGTGGGGAAATATAGTAAACGGAATTGAACTTGGAAAAAAGTTGAATTTACCTGAGCTATTTGGCCTTACCATGCCTCTTTTATTAAATGCACAAGGAAAAAAAATGGGCAAAACTGAAAGTGGAGCAGTGTGGCTTGATGATAATATGCTAAAGCCTTACGACTACTGGCAATATTTTCGCAACGTTGATGATCAAGATGTTGGACGTTTTTTAAGATTGCTCACTGATGTGCCAATTGATGAGATTAGAAAATTAGAGTCTTTAAAGGATCAAGAAATAAATGAAGCAAAAAAGGTCTTGGCAACAGAAGTGACAAAAATATGTCATGGTGACAAAGAAGCGGAACTTGCACAATTTGCTGCAATTTCTGCTTTTGAGAATGAAGATAGCTCACTACTTCCTGATTACATCATAAAAAAAGAACAAGTTGCAAGCGGCATATCCTTAGTAGACCTACTACATGACACCGGTTTTGAACCTTCAAAAGGCGCTGCAAAGCGTTTAATACAGGGCAACGGATGCAAGATTAATGATAATGTTGTAAACAATATTGATCATGTAATAAATTTCGAAAGCTTTAAAGATCAGCCATTTATAAAATTATCTGCAGGAAAGAAACGCCATATAAAAGTTGTGGTAGATTAGGTCTCGAAGTAAGAAAACAAATTTTATACAAGTGAGAAATTAGATATGGAGCAAATTTTCAAAATTCGAGAATTATGTATAAAACAACTGGAAAGATAGTAGAAAGCGAAATTCTATTATATATAGCTAAAGTGGCTTAGGTTTACCTACAATTTGAAAAACAACAAATTCGTCATTCCGCTACTCATTAGCGGAATCTATACCGCGAATGAATCCATAACTGTACGGACATTGCAATTTGGGCCTACCAGGAGGGCAATGCCTCTTATCCAAGTACCCTCTTCTTGTCATCCAAGTAGCCGACACTGGGATGGCTTTGTTGCATAGCAACTGAAAAAATCTGGTGGCTACTGACAAAATTCATTATAAAATAGCCATTTAACCTTGAAAGAAAAAATATGCCACAAAAAATGAGGGTCAGTAACCATAGCGAATATAACAAATTTCTAGAAAAAAGAGGAAATATTTTTCATTATATCAACGAAGCCATAGAAAAGTGGTACGAGAATGGTCCAAAAATACCAGGTGGCAACAATATTTATAGCGATAAAGTTGTAATTTTGGTGCACATAATAACTTGTTTATTTAGAATAGGCCTGAGGCAAACAGTTGGGTTTATAGCAGGATACCTTGAGCAAATTGGGAAAAATTTGCAAGTTATCAGCTATTCACAATCATCAAGAAGGTTTAAGAAACTCAATATTAAGATCAATGATTGCAGAAAATAATATGGAAGATATCGAAATTGCTATAGACAGTACAGGAATTAGTATATACAACAACACTCCTGGTCATAGCAAAGAAAATAGCGAAGATAGAAAGTATCGCAGCTATGAACAGACAAGAAAATTGCATGTAATGTTGAATACAAACAGCAAAAAAGCCATAGCTGTAAAATACAGTAACGGCTGATCACTATGGAGCTTGTGATTTGCTAAAAGAAGTCGATTTTCAGTATGTCATAAAAGTACTATATGCAGATAGGGCATATGACAGAGAAAAGCTCTATAAGCTGTGTAATCAATATGGTATAAAAACGAAAATTCCTCCGAAAAACAACGCAGCAGAGCATCCAAAGTTAGACTATATGGCTGAGAGAAATTCTGCAGTCAAGCTCATAAAGTCATATGATGAAGATGGTATAAAGAAGTGGAAAAAAGAGATGAGTTATGGAAAAAGATCTTATATAGAAAGTTTTTTCTCGCGACTGAAACAAACATTCGGGTTTAGTTTTAGGAATAAATCTGAGACAAATAGAGAGAAGGAACTACTTGTTAAATGCTATTTGCTCAATAAGTTCACTGATATTGGTATGGCTAAATTTGAGATAGCTTCATAAATTTATTGTGCGTTACCTACTATCCGAAGAGCGATGCAACAAAGCCCACGCACTGGGATGACAGCAGTCCTACGTCATACCGCGATTCATTCGCGGTATCTCGGCCGCTAACAAGAGATCCCGCTAACACGTAGCGGGATGACGAGCTTATCGTCACGCTGCCACGAACCGTCATACCGCCGCGGCGCTAACAAGAGATCCCGCTAACACGTAGCGGGATGACGAATTACTATCTACACCGTCATACCGCGATTCATTCGCGGTATCTCTTAACATAGATCCCTTACTTAACCGTCATACCTTAACATAGATCCCGCTAACAAGCAGCGGGATGACGGTTGTCGTTTAGCTACAAACATTAAGAAATTTACCAAATAAAAAAAAGGCAAAAGAAGCCCCGTGGTTGGCTAATTACTTACATTATACTTTCAAGTATGGCGTTTTTTTATTCTAAACGCTTAATAACCACGACTCAGCTGCTTTTAAGCTGCAACTAATCTAAATTATAAACATTAAGAAATTTACTAAACAGAAAAAAAGGCAAAAGAAACCCTAGGGTAGCTAATTATTCACTATCCATTTTTTAAGTTGGCGTTTTTTAATGTTTTAAATGCTTTATAAGCGTATTTCAGCTTGTGTAGGTAAAAACCCAGAAATTTGATAAAGACATAGAGTGCACATAGTGCAAAAAATTAAACATGAGACGCCAGATACGTGAGTTTTTTGTCATTTAATCTGTACAGAGAAGATAAATAAATAGCTTCAGTGTTTATGATAAGGGGGCTGGCGGAGTTTGTCAAGTGGTTTTTTAGCCACGTTTCCCTGTTATAATGTTCGTTTGCTTGACCTAAGATCCAGGAGTATTTAAACTGAACTCTATATAGTGTTAAAAATGATAGGAAATCTAAGCGGAATAGTTGATGAAGTGCGCAGTGATCACATAATCCTGAATGTGAATGATGTTGGCTATATGGTGTATCTTTCAGCCAAAACTTTAAATGCATGTTCCATCGGAAGTAGAGTTAAATTACTTATCGAAACCTATGCAAATAACAGAGAAAATGTCGCTCAGCTATATGGTTTTATAAGCAAAGAAGAACAGCAGTGCTTGAGGTTGCTTGTCAAAGTAAGCGGCGTTAGCTATAAAACTGCAATGTCAATTTTGGGCAAATTAACTCCAGAACAGCTATTTTTGGCAATTATGAATGAAGATAAAGTAGCACTCAAGATGAGCGGACTTGGCCTGAAACTCATAAATCGAATCATCACTGAATTGAGTGGCAAAGTGAGTAAACTAGAAATAAATAACAATAATTTTCATCCAATTAATGAAGATGCCCTTTCAGCATTGATCAATCTTGGGTATGAAAAAATGAAAGCTTATGATACGATAAAAAAATACAGGCCAAATCTGGACACTAAGGATATTATTCGCATGGCGCTTAAGGAGCTTTCAATACTATGAAATCAATATCGTGCGGTAAAGAATATACTGAAGATGTGCGCAATATCAACATCAGGCCTGAACAACTTGATGATTTTGTCGGGCAAAAAGACTTAATACAAAATTTAAAAGTGTTTATAAACGCTGCACAGACGAGAACTGAAGCTTTAGATCACGTTTTATTATATGGTCCTCCAGGGCTTGGCAAAACAACTTTAGCACAAATTGTTTCTAAAGAATTAAGAGTTAGCTTTCGCGCAACTTCTGGTCCTTTACTTAGTAAAGCTGGAGATTTGGCCGCAGTGCTTACCACTTTAAATGCAAAAGATGTTCTATTTATCGACGAAATTCATAGATTAAATCGCAGCATCGAAGAAGTTTTATATACTGCTATGGAAGATTTTTGCCTGGACATATTAGTAGGTGAAGGTCCATCTACTCGCACTTTAAGGATAGATCTACCACCATTTACGCTAATTGGAGCAACAACACGGCTTGGATTACTTTCTGCGCCACTCAGAGATCGTTTTGGCATTCCTTTGCATCTTGAGTTTTATTCCTTTGAGGAGCTGGTTAATATTATAAAAAGAGGCGCAAGAGTTCTTTCTGCTGAAATTGAAGAGGATGCAGCACGGGAAATTGCCTGCCGTGCGCGCGGCACTCCAAGAATTGCTTTGAGGTTACTCAGAAGAATAAGGGATTTTGTTGAAGTGAAAGATGATAAAAAAATTACTTATGAAGTCGCTGATTCTGTATTACTAAAATTGGGTGTAGATAAAATGGGACTCAATAAACTTGATATGAATTATCTAAGATTTTTATTCAACACTTCAGGCCCTGTTGGAATTGACACCATATCTATTGCGCTATCCGAAGATGTTGGCAATATTGAAGAAACAGTAGAACCTTATTTAATCAAAATTAGTTTTGTAAAGCGCACACCAAGAGGGCGCGTTCTAACCGATCAAGCAAAGGAGTATTTGAGCTTTCAACATTAAACATCATAATTTATATTGACTAATTGGCGTGGTATCTACATGCTAACATTTATATATTAAAAATAATGGAGGCATATATGTTAACTAATAGCACTGAAACTGTATCTTTAATTGAAACTTCTTCTAATCTAAATATCAGTCCTTCTGATAATAATTCGATTTCGGATACTAAAAATGTACCTAAATCAACACTAGATGAGAACGTACCTAAATACGTCACTCTTAATAATGCAGAAGAATGGAATGAGTTCTTTATAATGCAGAACAACACTTCTACTAATACCACTAATAAAAAGAAACCAAAACCTTATATTCATAAGGATAGTAATGGTATATGTACATATACTGCTCGGGATGAGAATAAATATGGTGGTAAGAACATTATAGGCAAAATTGCTGAACAAATTAAAGAAGAGATATCTAAAAATATAGAAAATAATGATATAGAATTTATAAAACTTAAAGAAAGCAAAAATGAAGATAATATTATTGAGCCTGCCGTAAGAATTGCGATAGGTAGTAATACAAAAGAAATAAGCATGAGTGACATTCTAAATAACGATTTGTGTAAACAATATGGCGTGAAAGCAATTACATTATTGCTACCTCAAAGTAAAGCAAGGGGGCTACGTTGCCGGGTTGATGAACATGGAACAAGAATTTATGAAGTAGCTAATGGGTCATATCAAATGACTTTAAAGTGGAATGCTCAAGGAAAAGAATGTAATATTAAAATTAATATTCATGATAATGGCTCCGTAGAACTTATTGAGGGTAATGGTGTTACTATGGAGCAATTAGCTGCACATAAAGAAGTAAAAGTAGGAAGGCAATATGAAGCAAAGCCTTTACATGAAGTGTTAGCATCACAATTGCCACAAACACAATTACAACAAAGCTCTGAAGAAGTAAAATTTTTGGAGCAGCATTCAACAAATGTAGAAGACTTGAGCGGCGCATCACAAAAGCATCAAGCTCCTGCTGCTTCAAAATAGGTAAAGTAGTGAAAATTCAGTATAAGTTGCTTGCATCTGCAAGTAACTTATACTTTTATGATGAGCAACACAATACTACCAAGAAATTTCTACGAGCGGCCAACTTTGGTTGTAGCCGGGGAGTTACTAGGAAAGATGCTGAAATTTTCTAACTTTAGTGGAATAATAACCGAAGTTGAAGCCTATATAGGAATGAGTGACCCAGCTTGTCATGCAGCTAAGGGTTATACTAACCGAACCTCAGTAATGTTTGGTATGCCGGGGTTTTCATATGTGTACTTTATATATGGAATGTATTACTGTTTAAATATTGTAACAGAAGCAGAAGGGTTCCCAGCAGCAGTGTTAATACGGGGATTAAAGCTCATTGAACCGCTTGAGGCAAATTTAGGTGGGCCAGGAATATTGTGTAAAAGATTAAATATTACAAAAGAACATAACAAACAGGACCTTACTATAAGCCACGAATTTTGTGTTTATGAATCTCACCTCAAACCAGATTATGTGTGCACTCCGAGAATCGGAATTAGTAAAGGCCAAGAGAAATTTTGGCGGTTTAAAAACTTAAGATCTTGCGTAGACTATTTGCCAATTGGATAATCACCAGTGAAACAAGCATCACAATATTGTGGTGTAGCATTGTTACGCACTTCTCCTTTAACAGCCTGATATAATCCATCAATACTCAAGAAGGCTAGGCTATCTACTCCTATAACTTCCTTAATTTCCTCTACAGATTTATTTGCAGCAATTAAATCTTTGCACTCTGGCGTATCTATTCCATAAAAACAAGAATGCTTAATTGGTGGGCTTGAAATTTTGAGGTGAATCTCTTTTACTCCTGCATCCTTTAGCATAACTATTATATTTGTTAACGTACTACCACGCACTATACTATCATCTATTAAAATTATGTTTTTACCTTTCAAAGTGTGCTTATTAGCATTGAATTTTAATTTTATTCTAACTTTACGTACTTCAGCGGTTGGTTGTATAAAAGTTCTTCCTATGTAATGATTACGAATTATTCCCAGTTCCATAGGTAATCCTGAATGCTTTGCATATCCAATAGCTGCAGGTATTCCAGAATCAGGTATTGGTACAACCATATCTACATTGTTTTTTGGTGGGCTCTCTTCTGCAAGTATTCTTCCTATTTCTTTTCTTGTATCGTATATAGACCTATTCTCCATTATGCTGTCTGGTCTTGAAAAATAAACGTATTCAAAAATACAAAAACTTGATTTTTGCTGTGGGAAAGGAAACATTGAGGCTAGCTTACTACCCGAACTGATGGTAACTAATTCGCCTGGTTCTATTTCTCTAACAAACTCTGCATTTATTATATCAAGAGCACAAGTTTCAGATGCAAGAACGTAAGAACCGTTTAACTTTCCTAAAACAAGAGGCCTGATTCCAGATGAATCACGTACTCCAATAACTACTTCTTGATTGATTGCAACAAAAGAATAAGCACCTTGTATTTGCTTTAATGCATATATAAAACTCTCTAAAAAGCTATCTTTTTCACCGCTTGCTGTCAGATGCACTACTACTTCTGTATCAATATCTGACTGAAAAACGCACTCTTGTTTAATCAATTGTTCGCGTATCGGAGAAATATTAATTAAATTACCATTATGTGCTATGGCGAAATCCCCAAATTTGCCACTTTTGCTAAACATGGGCTGCACTCCAAACTTATTACCACTTGTTGAGTATCGAACATGACCTATTGCACAATCTCCAGGTAAGGATTTCTTTATTTCATCTATATCATCAAATACGCTGCTCACTTGACCTTGAAAGTGATAAGAGTGCAGCTTATCGTTGTTACTGGTTACTACGCCAAAAGACTCTTGACCTCTATGCTGCAAAGCGTGGAGAGCAAGTATAGAGTTAAAAGCAGCACTTTGGTTGCAACTTATGCCAAATACCCCACATTCCTCACGCATTTCATCTAGCATAAAAACTATTAAGTAAAATTTAATTTTACTTTAGCATAGGTAAAATACAAGCATTTTGTTGTTCATCTGCTTTTATTGCCAGCAATAATCCTATGCATATTAAGCTTGCAGCAGTTGTACTTCCTCCATAGGACAGAAATGGCAATGGGTCGCCTATCACAGGTAAGAGGCCCATTGTCATTCCGATGTTTATAAAGAAATGAGCACTAAAAAAGGCGAAAATGCCGATAGATATCGACTTAGAAAAATAATTTTTCGACCTATAAGCGATAGAGAAAATTATGCCAAGTAATGAGGTATAAAGCAA
Source organism: Wolbachia endosymbiont (group A) of Opomyza germinationis (assembly GCF_964264765.1). Lineage (NCBI taxonomy): Bacteria > Pseudomonadati > Pseudomonadota > Alphaproteobacteria > Rickettsiales > Anaplasmataceae > Wolbachia > Wolbachia endosymbiont (group A) of Opomyza germinationis. The sequence goes on along the minus strand of NZ_OZ183482.1, from coordinate 75,093 downwards.
AATTAAAGCCATGCTACCTAAAAATCCCCATTCCTCACTCAGCACTGCAAAAGCAAAATCTGTACGTTTCTCCGGCAAAAATCCAAGTTGAGTTTGACTTCCGTTAACAAAGCCCTTACCAAGCAAACCTCCTGAACCAATAGCTATCTGAGATTGCTGCGCATTATAACCTATTCCAAGTGGATCCACTGATGAATCCAAAAACGACAATATCCTTTGCTTGTGATAAGGACGTAAAAAAGGCCAAATAGCCGGTACTGCAAAAATGCCAAGCGTTCCACATATTACCGAATGAGATCTTTTTATTATTGCTGTGAATATAATTGATATCCCTATAAATAACATTATCACAGCTGTGCCTAAATTAGGTTGCTTTAACACCAAGAACACGGGTAAGAAAATAATTATAAGTGCCTTAAGCAATCTTTTAAATTCCATCATTTTATATACACTCTGCTTATCAAAATAGCGAGCAAGCGCAAGTATTAAGCCTACTTTTGCAAATTCTGATGGTTGCAAACTAATTGATCCAATTCTTATCCACCTTGTTGCACCCATTATGTGTGAGCCAAAAAAATTCACTACTAATAGCGAAATCACTGCTGCTACATAAAAAAAGTAGGCGTGCTTCAAATAAAAATCTAGCTCTATGAATGACATAGCTATAGCAAGTAGGAAAAAGAAGGAGAATATGACCAGTTGGTGAATCGCAAATGGCACCCACTTTCCTCCAGCAGAAGAGTATTGAACAACAATGCCAACGCAAAACAGCGCTATCACGTTAATGACTAACAACCAATGAATCTTCTTCAGTCTATCCACAATAAAGACCTTATAACCTTAAAGTATAGTAAAATATGAAACAAAGATAAAAATCAAAAAACCAACTTCTCAACTACTAACCGAATTGGAGTGCTATATATTCCAGTTACTACTGTTAAAACTGCCATAAACAATAGACAGAAAAGCATAGGAAATGGCACATCATTAATTTTGTCCGGTGTCATTCCAGTGCGTGACGTTGCATCATTTTCAAAATACATTTTCTCTACCATCTTCCACATATATATCAATGCAAGGAAAGAGCCAGCAGCAAATGTTACAAGGGAAATCCACGCATGAGATTCGATAATTGCTTTCATTATATACCACTTGCTTACAAAGCCATTTGTTAAAGGCACACCGATTAATGCTAAACTGAGTAGAGTGAACGCAAGTGCTGTATAAGGCATTGATTTCTTGAGTCCCGATAAATTCTCTATTTTTGTTGTATCAAATTTGTAAGAAATACATCCTGCAGCCATAAATAAAGATGTTTTTATTATGCTGTGGTTTACTATGTGAAGAATTGCTGCAAATACACCTGTTTTTGAGTTAAAACTCAGTGCTAAAATTATATAACCAATTTGGCTAATACTAGAGTGAGCAAGCAGTCTTTTTATGTCTTTTGCGGTTATTGCAAATATCGACCCAAATATAACAGCGCAAAGTGCGAGGATAATTATCACGTTGCTTAGTGATGGTTTAAATAAGAAGAAATTTTGATGAAAAACAGTATAAAAGATTCTGATGAAAACATATATCATCACTTTTGTCACTGTGCCTGAAAAGAATATGCTAATGAAACTTGGCGCCTCACTATATGCATTAACCAGCCACCTGCTTAATGGAAACAGTGCCATTTTGATTGAGAGACCAATAAAAATGAACAACGTGCCAAGTTTTATGATGTTGTTATCGTGTAATGGAACTATTCTTTCAGCCATGTCAGACATATTGAGCGTTCCAGTCATTGAATACAAGAGCCCGATGCCAAATAAATAAAATGTTGCGCCTATTGTTCCACTAATTAGATATTCAAATGCTGCAACCAAGGCTTTTTTATCCCTTCCCATTGAAACTAATACATAAGAAGAAAGAGATGAAATTTCCAAGAAAACGTAAAGGTTAAATATGTCGTTTGTTACTAGAATCCCGAGCAGTCCGCTTAAGCACAGTAGAAATAGAGAGTAAAAACCAGTGATTTTGTTTTTGCTAATTTCTTTTTCGTTAATATAAAAGCTATAAAGCACGCTAATCAGCGCTATAAAATTCACCAAAGTTAGAATCAAGGAGTTTAACACGTCGATTCTTAACTCTATTCCATACGGAGGAGCCCAATTTCCAAGGTGATAAGTTATAATTTCACCTTTATATGTTTTAATGAGTAGTATTGATGAAATGATAAGAGTGATTGTTGTTGCAATAAAAGAAATAAACCAAGATACCTTGTGTTTCTTGGCAAGAAAGCAAAACATTGATGCAATTATTGGTATAATAACTTGTAAGATTGGTAATTGCATTAAATTGTTGTTAATATATCGTTAAAGTATTAGTATATATAATACTTTTTGTTTTAATACCCTTATGTTATCTAAAATTTGTAACGCAATAAAACGCCTATTACGAAGAGAAGATAAATTTGTAGGAAGAGATGAAAATGGAAATTCTTACTATGAATCAAGTAAAGGAAAAAGGTGGGTTATGTATAGCAGTGTCTCTGAGCCTACAACAGTGCCTCCGGAATGGCATATATGGCTTCACTATACTGATAATGTAGTACCAGTTAATAATAAAAAAAGAAAAGTAAAACATACTCCTAATTTAACGGGTACAAAAGATGCATACTATCCAAACCAAAAAGTGAAAAATTACTATAAAAGCTGGAGTCCTGATAACTAAAGATGCGAAGGTCAAATATACTTGAAATAACCGCTGGATTATTTGTATTAATTTTCACTATTTTTCTGATTTTCTTTGCTATTGATAAGCTATCTTACATAAAGAAAAACTATAAGGATTGCAATAAAATATATGGTCTTTTTGCTAACGCTAACGGTATAGGAGTTGGTGATAGTGTCAAGATCTCTGGTGTAGATGTTGGAAGCATAACTGGTGTATCACTTGACAAAGCTACCTACGTAGCACGAATCGATATGTGTATAAGCAAAGACATAAAATTGCCAATTGATAGTTCAGCTCTGATCACTAGCAGTGGAGTTGTTGGCAGTAAATTTGTTAATATATCACCTGGATCAGATATTAAACTAATCTTGCATGGTGGTAAAATAGAGTATACTCAAGCTGAAGCAAATATGGGTGGAATAATGGACAGAATTCTTGGTATGTTTACAAAGTGAAAATGGCAGGATTCCAAGTATATCCGTTCAGGTAAAGCCTCCTGTAGTTCTAAAGTATTTAAGGAGTTTGCCTTATTTCTTGCCTTTTCTACCGCTTGCTTTGGGGTTTATAGTATAGAAAGTGCCTTAATAGTTGCAGTGCATGTCTATCAATGATAAAATGAAAATTAATTTATTTTGATATTATGATTGGTTTACTGTTTGCCGTACTGTTGTTCCTCTGTGGTAGTGATGCACTTGCAAAACAGGAGCCACGTTCAATAGCTGGAGATAATCACATAAAGGTGATAAATTATAACCCACAAGCTATACATAAGTATACGGGTTTTTATGGTTATCAGTCCAGTATATTGTTTGAACCAGGGGAGGTAATACAAAACCTTTCAATGGGTGATTCAACTGGTTGGCAACTCCTTCCTCAAGGTAATAGATTGTTTATTAAGCCTATAGATGATATTGCCGATACTAATGCAACTATAATTACCAATAAAAGAGTTTATTACTTTGAACTTCATGCTGAAGAAGCAACTGGACTAGATGATCCAAGATTAGCATATGAAGTAAGGTTTCTTTATCCACTATTTAGCAGTGATGAGATTTACACAACAAATAACGGTGATATCTTCGAACAAGCTAGTCATACCATTATTCCTGATATCAATGATATTGAAGTTGTAAAGAAGGGATTAAATTTTAATTATTCCATCTCGCACGTCAAAGGTAGTCAGTCAATAATACCAATTAAGGTTTTTGATGACGGAAAATTTACATATCTACAATTCAATAAAATAAACTCTGATTTTCCGGCAGTTTTTATGGTTGATTCTGCAGGATATGAGTCTTTAGTAAATTTCCGTACAGTTGATAACTACCTGATAATCGAAAGGGTAAGTTCAGTGTTTACCTTAAGGAATGGATCGAGTACAGTTTGCCTATTTAATGAAACCATACCTTTCAAAAAAGGGTAAAGGCTATAATGCCCGAGATATGGGTGCAAAATTTTTTCTATGATGTTCTGTAATTCCATAAAGGCCAATAGCGTTAAGGTGCTCTTTTGTCCCATATCCTTTATTTTTATACCAATTATATTCAGGATGCTTATTATGCAATTCTTGCATAAGCCGATCTCTCGTAACTTTTGCAACGATTGAAGCTGCTGCAATTGATGTACTCAAATTATCACCATTTACTATGGATTTCACTTGCCATTTCACTTCAGGTGGTTGATTACCATCAACTAGTACATAATCTAATTCTAGGTCCAAGTCTATCAACGCACGTTTCATTGAAAGCTTTGTTGCTTGCAAGATATTGTATGAATTTATTTCTTCTACGCTTGCCATTCCTATACCAAATTTTGCAACGGATGTTATTTTTTCATATAGGACTTGCCTACATTGAGGAGTCAACTTTTTCGAGTCGTTGATTCCATCAATAATTGTATTTCTATCAATAAACACTACGGCTGCGGATATTACTGGACCAGCTAGCGGACCTCTTCCAACTTCATCCACTCCTGCTATCACTCCTGATAATTTATTTTCTAATGTAAAGTCTGGGTATTTCATAGGTTTTTATAATAAGAAAGTTATAGTAAAAACTGAACAGATAATAGAAATTATCCAAAATTTCATAACGATTACATTTTCTGACCATCTCTTCTTCTCAAAGTGATGATGTATTGGTGCCATAAGAAAAACTCTTTTTCCTTCTCCATATTTAAACTTTGTATATTTAAAATATGATATCTGAATAATAACAGATAGAGTCTCTATTACAAAGATTATTCCAATAATGGCAAAAAGCATTTCTCTTTTAATTAGGACACTAGTTAACCCTAAAGCCGCACCTACCGACAAGCTACCAACATCACCCATAAATATTTTTGCTGGATGTGTGTTAAACCACAAGAAACTTAGAATAGCTCCTATAAATGCAATGCAGAATAAAGTAATATTCATATCTGCCTGAGTTATATATGCAATTAGCCCCAAAAAAGCAAAGGAAGTGATAACTTGAGTTGCAGCAAGGCCATCCAAACCATCTGTGAGATTCACAGCATTAGAAGAGCCGACAATTACAAACGCAGCAAACGGAACATATAGATAGCCAAAATCTATTATTACTCCTTTAAATAGGGACGTTTTTGTAAAACATTCAGCAGAGTATAGCTTAAGTATAAACACACCAACCAGAGCAACAATAAACTGAATAAGTATTTTGGTTTTTGCACTTAAACCTCGATAGTGATTTGTCTTCAATTTTAAATAATCATCAATAAATCCAAGTAGAGCAAAAAATAGAGTTATCAATATCAGCAGCAAAATTTCTGGTGTTAACTGAGCCCAGAGTAAAATTGGTAATAAAGAAGAAATCAGTATTATTATTCCGCCCATAGGTGGTACATTCTTTTTTGTTATTAAATGACTTTCTGGTCCACATGATCTAATTGGTTGCCCATCTTTGCTTATTTTTTTTAGAAGCTTTATAAAATAGGGAAAAAGAATAAACCCAAAAACAAATGAGGTAAAAAATACTTTTGTAGCTAAGATCATCTGCTTACTTAAATTGACTAAGTGTCATACCACCTATAGCTAATAAAGTCAACTTCTGTCATCCTATAGCCTGACCCACAACTGTACGAACATTGTGATTTGGGCCCATCAGTAGGGTGTCATCCCAGTCTGGAATCCACAACTGTACGAACGTTGTAGTTTGGACCACCAGTGGGGTGTCATCCCAGTGCCCAGACACTGGTTCTATGCAACTTAATTAAAAACGTTTGTTTTAGTGTAAGACAATTACCTTTAGCTTATCAGCTCAGTTATAAGCAAAATTTCTGGATTCCAGACTGGAATGACACCATTTGCTGTGCAATTTACCTTCAAAAATGAATGTTCGTACAGTTGTGAACCTGTGGCAGGTATTACATAAGAGCATTTCCCTCTTCTAAATTAAAACGCACTTTTGCCTCCTTTGCAGTCTATACTTTAGATGTATTTAATTTACAAATACTAATTATTTATTAATAATGGTGATATGTAAATATAGTTATAAAATAATTGTTACACTTGAATTCCTTCCTGGTTTCTGTTGTTATCAGAACATTTAAAACACTTTAAGAAAGCTGCTTAGTTAAATTAACTTAGACAAGTAAATAGCAGTTTTGCAGCCTGTTTTTATGAATGATGATAAAATGTTGTAGCCAAATGCGCTTTCAGCATTGTGCTGAATTGCAATATCTTTGTGCTCTAACTCCTCGTCGCGAAATTTACTTATAGTTTCTCTTAATTCCCCATCTTCTAAATGTGAAACTTGCTCTTTGTAGTGCTCCCCGATAACTTCTTCAACTGCAGCAGTGCAAGCCATAGCAGCTTTTTTGCCCATAATGGCAGTTGCAACGCCAAGCGACACTCCTAAAACACGCCAAACAGGCAACAAAACAGTAGGACGAACTTTTTGCTCTTTGATTTTCTCATTAAAATAGTGAAAATGCTTTTTTTCCTGCTCTTCCATTTCAATTATTTCATTGATTATAGAAGATTTCTTAAGAATAAATTTTTGACCAGAATAAATGCAAATAGCTCCATATTCTCCAGCGTGATCTACTCTAATTGCCTGTTGCAAGAACTGATTGTTGCTGTACCTTAAATTATTTAGATTTCTTTCTTTCTCCACAATACACCTTACCTGATACGAACAGAGCTACTATGAGATAAATTAGATTCCATGTTGCTAAGGAAACACCTAGAACGTAATGAGGTCTGTCACAAGATGGAGAGTAATTAGGATTTAGTAGATTATTTCTGAGCTCTTCTATACTAACGTTACTACTTGCTTGCTCTGTACAACCTAAAACATCATGAAATAAGTGAAGTTCAAGACCTATATGATAAAAAGATATTACTGCACCTATGAGGTAGCTGCAAAACATTGCATAGATTAGAATTTTGTTGTCTTTAAGCATGCACGCTACTGCAAGTAATCCAGCGATATAGTAAACTATTCGCTCGTATGTACATAACTTGCATGGCAGCATGTTGAAAAAATATTCTAGCACATATGCAAAAATTAGAGCAGCGGCACTCGACAGCAGAAAGATTGCAGGAATTCTGGAATTATTACACATAACTTTAAGTAAATTATCCCTGAAAGTATAAAGCAGAGTATTCATTTTACATAGGGATTTTTATTTTTTTTCAAAAGCAATCTAACTGGCACACCGTCTGCAAAGAAATTTTTTCTGAGATCGTTAATTAAATAGCGTTTGTAACTTTCATCAACACTTTCAGGTATGTTACATATCAAAGAAAAAGCTGGAGGTTTAGTACCAATTTGAGCGATATACTTCATTTTAACTGCTTTGCCTTTTACAAGAGGGTGAGAATGTTTTCCTACAGCATCTATGAGCCACTTATTCAGTTTTGCAGTGCTGATCTTCTTGTTCAAGGATCCACTCACTTCAAGACACTTATCTATCACATCACCGCAGCGCATGCCTTTTAACGCAGAAATTGTTATAGTTGGCACTTCCAAGAATAACCTGGTTACTTCCTGTTGTTTGACAAATTTTATTAACCTGCTTCTGTCATCCTTACCTATTAAATCCCACTTATTTAAAACAACAATAATCCCTTTCCCTCCCTTAATTGCAGCTTCACCAATTGATAAATCCTGCTGCTCAATACCAACTAGGGAGTCTAGCATTAAAACTACCACATGAGAGCGCTTGATTGATTCCATGCTTTTCTCAACAAATCTTGATTCTAAGCCATCTACAACATTCGCCTTTCTGCGGATTCCGGCAGTGTCAATTAGAGTAATTAACTCTCCATCATGATCATATGTAATATCCACAGAATCACGTGTGGTACCTGGCTCTGAACTTGTTATTAGTCTATTTTCTGCAAGTAAACCATTTAAAAAAGTTGATTTTCCAACATTCGGACGGCCGATGATCGCGATCCTCAGCCTACTCAGTTCATTGTTAGGTAACTCAGTGTTCTCGTTAAAATTTTCAATAACACCAGCTAATGCATCATAAAGATCAACCATGCCAAGATTATGCTCGGCAGAGATATACACCGGGCCAAGAAAATCAAAAAACTGCAAATAATCAACATTTTCGGATTTATGACTCTCGCATTTATTTGCTACTAGTATTACAGGTTTATTTATTTTTCTCTTCAGCCACTTTGCAAACTCTTCATTTCGCTCATTTTGCACTTTTGCATCAACAAGAAAGAAAATTATGTTTGAATTGGATAAAGAAAATTCGATTTGTTCAATAACTTGTAGTGAAAAATTAGTTTGGTCGTTCCATCCTCCTGTATCTATAACTTTAAACTCCAAATCGCTAATTCTCCCCATTCCCTCTCGCCTATCCCTTGTCACTCCTGGAATGTTACTCACTACTGCTGCTTTTCTTCCTACTAATCTGTTGAATAGGGTCGATTTTCCAGCATTTGGTAGGCCTACTATGGCGATTTTTAGCATAATTCAAGGGCATGTTCTATATGAAGTAAATTATAACCGAAACTTTTCAATTTAACTATTGACTTCGTAGATTATATAAGCATACTACAGTTAGAATTTTTTTATTTCGTTATGTAAAATATGGGGTAGTTATGCTAGTGTCAGAGCAAATAGAGAGTGTAGATAGAGAAGAATTAAAGCAACAAAATCATATACATAAAGATACAGAGTATTCGGAAGAGACGACAATATATGGGCATATTAATCAACATATGGAAAAAAACATCTCAAATACATTGCATGAAATATATGATGCTCTTATGTCATATAACGAATCGGAACAGCCAATGGCGTCAACTTAAGAACTTTCATTAGCAAACTCTCCTAAAGACATGATGGCGTTTAGGCTTATCTACTTTATTGCGGCTGTCCCGGTCGGATTTTAACTTTAGCGCGTATACTTAAAAAGGGCTTGAAAGTTTTTTGGCGCAATAAGTACCTGATAGAGTTTCTGTCTCATTACACTAAATAAAACTGAAAAATTTAAACGATACTCAGTAATTTGATCTGGGTTCCAAGGCCCTTGTGCATCACATATATGAAGCGATAATATATTGCACATGACCAAGTTTGCCCAAAATTCTTGTAATACAGCCTCTCCAGAAAAATTCTCTAACTCTGCTCCTACTTTGAGTCGTTTATAGCACTCCTCTATGTGCCACCTTAACACATAAGCTTTGCTCCAAAGTCTCGGTCAAAAACTCTGTTTCTCAGTTGGCTAATGTCAGCACTATAACTCTTACTTTCTGTCCTTTCATTTTATTTTTTAGCTTTTCATTTTCTAATATAAAATCAAAATCTAATTCGCCAGCGTTCCCATAGCTTACTATAATTTCTTTTTTGCAAGCGAAAAATAAAATCTACTTCCAAATTATAATGCTGCTGAATGAATTTTACTGAAGACGATCATAGATAAATAATAATTTCTCTTGATTTAATAAACGCATTTGAGTGATAACTTCGGGTAATTGCTCTGCCGCCAACGTTTGTTCACCTATATTCCAAGCTGCAAGACGAGCACTGCAAATCAGCGAAGTACACAAATCAACAAACAAATTGCCAATGGTGCCTGTTGTTCCATTTGGTTCAAACTCGGATACAATTTCCCCAGAGCTGGGTAATCTCATACCAGAACCATCTGCTGCAATAAGTCTATAGCCTCTCCAACTCAGGTTCATCCTGATAGGCTGTTTGGATGCTTAAATTCTTGAAAGCCTGTATGGCAAATCTTATATCTTGCTTTAGAAAAAGCTTGCTTTGAGGGTACATGTCAATGGCTCCATAAGTTCACATTCTATTCCCAAACTTTTTTTAACTAACTTTAAAATCATAGAAAATACTGTCGAAAAAGGAAGTTTTCTTGTTCGTGTAAAACTCAACACAATGGATTTTCTGAAAAGTTTTCGAGTATATTATATTTTTAATTTGTAGAATAAGGTTTTTTCCTTTTTGCATATTTCACCTAAAAAGGACACATTTTAGACTTCTTTGTTGAAATAAAACAGAAACAAAAGTGCTGTCCCTTGCACTCTTTGGATAATTTAATGATAAAAAATTTGGAGAGAAATTTTATACACTATCGCTGATATTTTTCCTTAAGTTGACGCCATTGCCTGAACGGATACAACTTAATTTTTAATCTGCAGGAGTCAAGTTGAGAATGTCCAATTTTCCACTTTCTTTATAGCATAACATACTTCAGCGCCTCTTGCTCCTCTTGAAGTCCAATGGGCTCACCACTTATGTGTAAATTAATCGTTAATGTTGTACACGTTCTTTTCTTTTTCTACTCTCTCTTGCTCTTCAATACAATATATAGCAAGCGGATTAGCTTTAAGTCTTTCGACTCCTATTTCTTCTCCTGTTCCATCGCAGTAACCATAAGTGCCTAATTTTATTTTTTCTAACGCCTCCTTAATTTTTTCTTTTCTATCTTTTCGACGCTTGATTAATTCCTCGTTTCCACTATCTTCATCAGAATAGTATGTATCAATACTATTATCTTCTAGTTCTTGTTTCTCTAACTCAGCGAGTATTGATTGTAACTTTAAGCTGAAGTATTCCAGTTGTTTTACGCTCATATATTCTTCATCTTCTGAAGGAGTGTAATCTTCTGGTGACTTTATTTTTGGTAACTTTTCCATAATTGCATTATCAAAAAAATAATAAAACCTATATAATTTATGAACAAAAAATTATACTACCTCAAAGTAAACACTATAATTTATAATAAACATTTAAAAGCCTAGTATGATCGACTCAGTAAAAAAATTAGTAATAGATGATAAGAACTTTACCTATATAGTATGTATTTTTATCATAATGTTAAGTTTATCTTCATTTACACTTAAAAACAACAATAAACAAGAAGTTATGTTAACATTAACATGGATATGTGCTACATTTGTTTTGCAGATTTCTACAAATAATTTGTTTACATCTGATTATCATGATGGAATATTAGAGCAAATCTTTGTACAGCCACTCTCTTCTAGGCTTATAGTTGCTTATAAAATTTTCGCTCACTGGTTATTATTTGGGTTACCGATTTCAGTAATTTCTTCCATATTCAGCTTTGCAATTCTAGGCAATAGTATTGAACACTCAATAGCAGTTGGAGTGTCTTTATTATTTAATACGCTGATAATCACTAATATTTCAGCTACTGGAAATGCATTGATGATTGGTCAAAACAACTTAGCATCAGGAGTATCGCAAATTCTTGTTTTGCCAATGATAATGCCAACCTTTGTGTATTTTAAAATGCTAACTCAATTTGAAAATTTATCCTTGAATATTTATACACTACTAATCACCATCTTAGTTTTTGTTATTTTGATTGTTAACAGCACCATAACTACTCACATGGCACTAAAATTTGCTGTGGAACAGGATTGAAAAATCTTACTGTTATTCAGTAGACTTCTTGCATAACCTAGAAAAAAGGCAAATAGTTATTATAGATTTAGGTTTATCGACAATTTGAAAAACCTTCATTCCAGCATCCTTCCCTGTCATCCAAGTAGCCCTTCGTTGTCATCCCAGTGTCAAAAACTGGGATAACAGCTAACCTGACAACCGTCATCCCGCTACTTGTTAGCGGCTAAGAGATACCGTGACGGTATGACGGTTCGCGGTGGCATGACGATAAGCCTCATCATCCCGCTACGTGTTAGCGCCGCGGCGGTATGACGATTCGCAGCGGCATGACGAGAAAGGGGCTACTTGGATGATACCTTTTTTCTACTTAGTTTGGGTTATGCAAGAAGTCTATTCCTTCATAAGGAGAAGTAGTTAAAGGAATTTACTCTATTTCTCCCTCTTTTTTTATTATTTTTAATCTATAGTTAACGTAAAAGAGATATGCAAAAACTCTATTGATCCATAGTCTGCAAATTATTAATAACACTTACTTTAAAGAACCTCACTTTACGCTGATCTTTGAGCGCTCTTCTGTGGTATTTTGTAAGAGTATAACTTGTGAAATCGTCTTCCCTATAGATTAAAGAGTTACACTGCTTTATATGTGATGCTATCCACTCTGCATAGTCCTGATGATCGGTTGCAATGAATATTTCCCCTGTTATAAGTATTTTTTTTGCTAATAAATTTAAAAATTCCGTATTAATTAATCGTCTTTTATTGTGACTTCTTTTTGGCCATGGATCTGGAAAGAGAATAAAGAATCTTTCAACACTGTTATCAGGAAAATTTGCAATCAATTCTCTTGCATCTTCTGTCCACATTAAAATATTTTTTATGTTCTGTATTTCTATGTTTGTTAGCAAGCGAGAAACCCCCTTTAAGTAGGGCTCACATCCTATAAATAATAGATCAGGTTCATTGAGCACCTGGTAAAGCATATTTTCACCGTTGCCAAAGCCTATTTCTACCCATATTCTTTTTTGTGAATTTACAATTTTCTCTATAGATTCCTTGCTGTTTTGAATAGAATATTTTTCCAATATTTCATCAACATCAGGTTTTAGCCTGGACCTTCTGGAGAACGATCTAATCCACTTGCTATTCTTAAATAGCATATTCTTGATACATATATAATTTTCTCACTATATTTTATATAGCTTAAACAATTCTCGAAATGAGTTAATGAAAAATTACTTGTCAATAATTGTTAATATTATATAATATATGAGTTCTAATAAAGTTTAAGTTAAAGGTATGAATAATAATAATCCAGTCGTAAATCTACCGGTTACTATCAGAAAGCTATCATCAAACAAATTTATAGAAGAGATATGTCAAGGCCAATTTGAGGATCAAGATAATACCTTGTTTGAAGATTCTTTTGTTAACAAAATTAAAGAAGGAGATGTGGTAGAAGGTGTAATTACAAGAATAAACCCTAACGACGTTGTGGTTGATATTGGTTTAAAATCTGACGGGAGAATTCTGATCAAGGAACTCGGTTGTAATGATGAGGTCATTATTGGCTCGAAAATCAGAGTTTATGTGGAAAGAATTGAAGATTATCATGGTAATGTTGTTCTTAGTCGTGAAAAAGCAATTAGGGACGAAAAATGGAATAAGTTGGAAGAAGATACAGTTACAAGGGCTGAAGTAAGCGGAGTTATTAAACGCTCAATTAAATGTGGCTTTATTGTTGATCTTGGTGACGGAATAAGCGCTTTTTTACCGCTGAGTCATGTGGATTTGAAGCAAGTAAAAGATGCGAAGCACCTTATTGAAACTGAACAAAAGTTCATCGTGCTTAAAATGGATAAGAAGCAGGGCAATATTGTAGTATCAAGAAAGCTGGTGTTAGAAAAATTGCACGCTGGTGAAAAAATTAAATTTTTAGAATCTTTAAATGAAGGCGATATAATAGAAGGGAAAATAAAAAGTATCACTCATTACGGTGTATTTGTCGGTATTCATGAATCAGATGTAGTGGGAGTTATAGATGGATTGTTACATATTACAGATATCTCTTGGAGTAGGGTAAGTCATCCGTCTGCAGTTTTTACTTGTGGTCAGACTATAAAAGTTAAAATTATAAAAATAGATAAGGAAAATGCTAAAATTTCCTTGGGTGTGAAGCAGCTAGAAGATAGCCCTTGGCAAGATGCAGAGTCAAAATATCCAGTTGATAGTGTGCATAAGGGTTATGTAACAAGCATAGAAGATTATGGATTATTTGTTGAGCTTAGACCTGGAATTGAAGGTTTAGTGCACTCGTCAGAAATAACTTGGGTTAAGAGTAATTTACCAGTTAGTAGTCTCGTAACAAGGGGACAAGAAGTATATGTAAAAATTCTCAGTATTGACATTGCTAAGAGTAGGATGAGTTTAAGCATGAAAAGGTGTGTAGACAACCCTTGGCAAGTATTTATCAATAAATATCCTCCTGGTTCTATTGTTTCTGGTGAAGTGAAGAATAATACCGGCTCATATGTATCTGTTGCTTTCGGTGATTCTGAAATAGATGAGAACGTAGAAGGGACAATATATGTGAAAGATTTTAGTTGGTCTAAAAATGGTTCAGATGAGATAAAGAAGTATAATGTAGGTGATAAAATAGAAGCAAAAGTAATAAGGGCTAACGTGAATCGGGCAAGAATTTATCTTGGAATAAAACAAATAGAGTATGATCCTCTTGAAGAACTGATAAAGAAAGTTAAGGTAGGTGATAAAATACAGGTTATTGTAGATAAGAGAGAAGATAATGGACTAGTCGTTGAAGTTGAGAACGATGTAACCCTTCTAATAGATCAAGAGCATTTACCAGAGAATAAAAAATTCTCTATATCAGAAAAAATAGAAGTTGAAGTATTGGGTGTTGAAGAATATAACATAGCATTATCTGCTAAGTGATAAGGTTTACTTATTTTGGCTTCATATAAATGGCAACAAAGTCTGATATAATAGCGAGGGTAGCAAAAAGACATCCTTTTTTAGATAAGATTGTTATAGCAGCTATAGTTGATAGATTTTTTGGGATACTTTCAAGCACATTGAAACATCATAATAGAGTTGAAATTAGGGGGTTTGGTTCTTTTTCAGTTAGAAGTTATAACTTGAAAGAAACAAGCCATTTAATGTTACAGAAGTTTACAAAGAATCAATACTTTAAAACATATTTTCGTAGCAGTAAAAAATTATCTGATTTGATAAATGAATAAAAATTTATACCATAAATAAGATGAAAGTAGGGGTTTGAGTTTATACTGTACGATAGAAATTTTTAGCACCATATGCAAGTAGTAGAAATAGTTATACGTAATAACACATATAAAATATCTTGCGAAAGTGGGAAGGGGAATCATTTATTACGCCTTGCTAATAGTTTTGACAAGTTAGTTAGTTCTGTATCTCAAAAAACTGGAGGTAAGGGTTCGGATGCATTAAATTTCTTACTTGCAGCACTAATTCTTGAGGATAAAATTTTAGAATTAACAAAGCGATTAGATGAAGTAAATCAAGAGCGCGAAAAGTATAGAAACGAGAAAAGAATAGAATATACTGAGGTACTAGATAAGGTAAATAAGATTATCACTAATCTTGAGTGCATAAAGGATTAGCTTCAATAAAGCAAGCAATTAAATTGACTATCTGACTATTCAAGCCAGGAGGGAGGTTTGTCTTACGAGTTATGTAACAATATAATTCGTAATCATCAAGATCAACTATTTTTTCGTATTCGATTAGTTCGCTTAAGGAAAATTTATCAAGATATTTCAATGCGAAATGCCCTAAAAGTATATCGGTTTCTTTGCAACCCCTATGCCAGCTTCTATATATTAATTTTCTTCTGAGTAGTGAGGTATCTGTCATTACAATTAAACTTTTTTTAATTTAAAAGTTAAACTAAATACTTGTCAAGCGAGGCGCATTTTAATATACTTAACATTTTGTTAAGATCTAAATATACAGGTGGAATTAATTTCTAATCTTATCCATCAATTTAGCGATGGAATATATTATTTTTTATCATTTTCTTTAATAATTTCTGTCATAGTATTCGTGCATGAATATGGGCATTATGTTGTTGCCAAAGCATGCAAAGTTAAAGTTGAATCTTTTTCCATAGGTTTTGGTCCTGAAATTTTTGGTTTTAACGATAAGTCTGGAACTAGATGGAAATTAAGCGTTGTTCCATTGGGTGGTTATGTTAAAATGCTAGGAGATACTAATGCAGCGAGTGTCCCAGCTGATCAACAAGAATTAACGGAAGAAGAAAAATTGTATTCATTTCATACAAAACCGCGTCATAAAAAAGCAGCAGTAGTTTTTGCAGGGCCTTTTGCAAACATGGTATTTGCTGTTATAGCTTTTACAATATTTTTTAGCATAGCAGGTTATTATCGCACTCCACCGGTGATTGAAAATGTAATCGAAGGTAGTGCAGCTAAGCAAGCTGGTTTGTTGCCAGGTGACACTATTACACAAATCAATGAGCATAAAATAAAATACTTTGAAGATATTTCACGTGTGATAATGTCGAATCCTAAAACAAGAATGGAGATTGAGTATAGCAGAAATAATGAGAAGCACAGGACCAGTTTAACTCCATTAATAATCAAGGACAAAGACGTTTTTGGCAACACAATAGAAAGAGAAACTATAGGGATTATTTCAGTCAATACATTAAAGCAGTCGTCTTTTCTTGGGGCTGTGAGCTTATCAGTAAGTGAAACTTACCACACTATGTGCTTAACGATTAAAGCTATCTTTCAAATTATTGTTGGTAAGAGGAGTGCAAGTGAAATAGGTGGACCAATAAAAATCGCAAAATATTCAGGACAATCAGCTAAAAAGGGATTTATTATGGTTCTATATTTTATGGCAATCATTTCAGCTAATTTAGCTGCAATTAACTTGCTGCCAATACCACTGCTAGATGGTGGGCATTTATTTCATTATATCATAGAAGCGGTTATACGTAGGGATTTAAGCTTGAAATGTCAAAAATATGCAGCTATTTTTGGTGCTTTAGTGTTGTTTTTGCTTATGGCAACTGGAATGTCAAATGATATTAGGGATCTTTTTTGAAATAAAATATGAAAAAGCTATTTTATATACTGGTAGTGGTTTTTATTTCTTTTCCTGCCCTGCTTGTTGCTTTAGGAACTGCGGAAAAAGTGCAGGTGAAAGATGTCAAATGTATTGGTAATGAGAGGGTAAGCAACCAGACAATAGGGTTCTATATAAAACTAAAATCTGGTGATTATATAAACGACGATGATATAGACTCAATTATAAAAGATCTATATAAAACAAAGTTATTTGCTAGTGTTAATGCTTACATAGATGATAAAAAAAATTTAGTAATAAAAATTCAAGAAAATCCACTGATTAACAAGGTAGTGTTAAAAGGCAATAAGTTATTTAACAGCAAAGAGCTGCTAAGTAATGTGATTCAATCAAAGTCGCTAACTATTTTAACTGAAACAAAATTGCAAAACGATTTAGTGAATTTAGTCACTACTTATAGAAATAACGGTAAGATTGGTGTTAAAATTGAATATGACCTGAATAAGCTTGATGGCAATAGAGTCAATCTAATTTTTAAAATAAAAGAAGGCAAAACCTCTAAAATTAAGGATATAAGATTTATAGGCAACAAAAACTTTTCTGAAAATGAGCTAGAGCAAGTTATCAAAAGACATAGTAATGACATATTTAGTAAGTTATTTAGAGCTATTTTTAAAGGCGGAAATCATTATTCACCGCAATATCTATTGATTAACACAGAATTGCTCGATCATTTTTATTCATCTAAAGGATATATTCAAAATAATATTCAACCAATTGTTGAGGTTGATAATAACAATCAAACAGAGTTAACTTTTTTGATTGACGAAGGACAGCAGTATTTATTTGGAAATAATGAGGTTAATATTGAAACTGAAATTCAGGATTTGAGCCTAAAAGAAGAAATATTGGATTTTATAACAGAGGAAAACGATAAGATATTTAATAGAGTTAAAATTAATAATACAGTAGAAAAAATAAACAAATATTTAAATGAGAAAGGATATATATTTGCAAAAGTTAATCCAGAGTATGCACAACGTGACAATGTTGTAGATGTAACCTACAGAGTGCTGCCGGGTAAAAAGATTTATATAAATCAAATTACAATTGATGGTAACGATCGCACTTTAGATAAAGTGATCAGAAGTAAGCTAAGTGTAGCAGAAGGTGATGCGTACAATATATCTGAGATTCAAAAGTCACGTAAAAAACTAATGAGTAGTGATTTTTTTGAAACAGTGAAAGTAAATAGTTATGCAGTTAATGATAATGCAGTAAATCTTGACTTAAGTGTTAAAGAAAAAAACACTACTTCGTTGTATTTGGGAGGAGGTGTGTCTCTTCCTGGTGGAGCATTGATTAAAATTGACCTCAAAGACCGTAATTTATTTGGTACTGGAAAAGAGCTCTCTTTTGCTCTTGAAAAAAGTCAATACGTATTTTCTACTGATTTAGAGTTTGTTGAAAATAATTTTAACGATTCTGATACGTCACTAGGCATGGGTGTATTTTATGAAAAACAAGATAAACCAAACACTACTTTTGATAGTTGCGATATGGGATTTTTTACAAAGTTATCATATAAAGTCACAGAGAACTTAACTAATTCCCTTCGCTATTCTTATAAGTATAATCATATACACATGGATAATAAGGGTGGACAAGACACCGATATCTCTGAAATAATACTGGACCGAAAAGGTAAACATCAGATTTCATCAGTGGGATACACGTTGGCATATAATAAACTGGATAACCTCTATACTCCAAAAGAAGGGTATTTACTGCGCTTAAGTCAGGATATTTCAGGATTGGGAGGAAACGTGAATTTCCTGAAATCTGAATTCTTATCTTTTTATACGCACCCTATATTAAGCAAAATTGACGATGATATAACGCTACGCTTTAAGATGGCGGCAGGTCATATTTTTTCTTATACTGATGAAAATCTAAACATTGGCCAGCACTTTTTTAAAGGGGGTAATGAGATTAGAGGGTTTGACCTTTCCGGTATTGGACCAAGAGCAGAAGACAAAAATAAAAGCTCATTAGGAGGCAAAACTTATTTTAATCTAACACAGCAAGTGGATTTTCCTCTACCAAAACTATATGACTATGCTGGTATCAAAGGCTCACTATTTGTTGACTATGCAACACTTTTTGGCTTAGATGATAAAAATAAGAAGTATGAAGGGAAATACTATGATAGCAAGCTTGTGAGAGTGTCACCAGGTTTTGGCTTTTCAATGCTTTCTCCTTTTGGTAGACTTAGATTGGATTTCGGGTTTCCTTTAGTAAAGGAATCTTATGATATAATACCATCACCAAATGTTAAATTTTCTATTGAAGCGGGGATTTGAATGAAATATATACAGTTATTTATATCAGTTATTGCCTTAATTATTTCCTTATTTGTGGGGTATAAGTTTGTAGGATATCAACCTCAGAACACAAAGGCTGCAATTATCGATAGTGAAAAAGTCATCAATGAATCTCTTGCTCTGCAAAATATACAACAACAAATAAAGGAGCAGAATTCTAGATTACAACAAGAATTTGAAAATGAGTTAGAAAAACTTAAGCCATCAAAAGAAGAATTTGACCTTTTGTCAGAAGAAGCAAAAAAGGAAAAGACAGGACAATTTAATAAGCACACTGTAAATGTTAGAGATAATTATGCTAAAAAAATGTTACATTTAGAAGAAAGCTATAGAGAAGCAGTAGAGAGTGTTTTTAACAAGATAAAAGAAGTCGCTAAAAAAACGGCAGAAAAAAACAACATAGATTTGGTACTATTTATTTCAAAAAAGAACCAAGTTTTATACTCCATGGATGAAGTTGATTTATCAGATGTGGTATTAAACAATATAAACAAGGAAATACCTGAATTTGCTTTAAAAGGCATTGAATAGACTTATGCAATTTAATATCAGTGATATTATAAAAACACTACCACATTCTCATCCGTTTCTCTTAGTAGATAGAGTTATAGAGTGTGATCCTGGTAAAAGTATAAAAGCAATCAAAAATGTGACTTTCAATGAGCCATTTTTTATTGGCCACTTCCCTGGTCATCCGATAATGCCAGGAGTCTTGATAATTGAATCTCTAGCTCAGGCATCTGCTATATGTGTTCTAGGTAAAGAAACAATAGAAAATAAAGTTGTTTACTTGAGATCCATTGAAAATGCAAAATTCAGAAAGCTAGTTACTCCAGGGGACACATTGATTCTTCAAGCTAACATTCAAAGTGTGTGTTTAGGTGTATACAAATTTAGGTGTATTGCATCTGTTAGCGAAGAAAAAGTTGCAGAAGCAACAATCTCAGCAGTATTGCAAAATAAATAAAATCTTCATCTGTAAGAAACAGCATGTACACTTTATAGTATAGCAATGAAGCTGAATTTCAAAATCTCATTTTCGAATCTATATACTCGCAATGGATTAACAAAATTAGATGAGACATTTTTGAATTATATTAAATCATGTGATGAGAGCTTGTTTTGTTCATTAATTGAAGCAAGAGAAAAAGCAGCTTCTTCTTCGATGTCATCCCAGTGTCACCTCCCATCATCCCAGTGTCACCCCCCGTCATCCCAGTGCTTGACACTGGGATCTAGAAAACAAGAAGAACGGTCAGCTACTTGGATGACAGATAGCCAGCTCATTATAGACCTCTCATATTTACTTGATGAATTTATTGCAAAACTTTTTAATGTTGAAAAAGAAATAGAGGAGCTAAAGAAAAAGCACAACGACTTTGCTGTAATATATAAGTGCAAAAGATTATTTGTCCAACGCTATGCATTGAAGAAATACACTAATGTGGCGAATATAGATATTACTAACAAACTAAGTCATTTTCTCACTTTGCCAACAACAGAAAAAAATTTTGCTGAGCAGGTGATGCATTGGTTTGAAGATAAAGAAAATCACAAAGAGGAAATAGAACTTGCGGCACAATATGCAGTGTGGAGAGTAAAAAATAAACAGAGTATATTATTTAGCATACATAAAAAAATTGACCACGAAAACCTCATACCATTTTCTAAAAAAGAAGTAGACAAAGTTGAAGTGCTGTATTCAAATGAAGTAAAAAGACGATACGGTTTTGACCTAACAAGTGAAAAGGCTAGTTTAGATAAAGCATTGGATAATGCTCACTACTGCATATTTTGTCATAAGCAAAGTAAGGATAGCTGCTCAAAGGGGCTAATTAATGATGACAATACTTTCAAAAAGTCTCCACTTAGAGTTGAACTGCACGGCTGCCCACTAGAGCAGAAAATATCAGAAATGAATCTGGTGAAAAGCGAAGGGTACAGCATAGCAAGTCTTGCAATTGTGATGATAGATAACCCATTATGCGCGGCTACTGGACACAGAATATGCAATGACTGCATGAATTCGTGCATATATCAAAAACAAGAACCCGTAAATGTGCCAGCAATTGAAACAAGGATTCTGGATGATGTGCTCAGTTTACCGTACGGATTTGAAATATATTCTCTGCTCAGCCGTTGGAATCCTTTAAATTTTCAGCGTTCATTGCCAAGAGAAAACACCGGAAAAAACGTTCTAGTTGTAGGCCTTGGTCCTGCTGGTTTTAATTTAGCTCATCATTTGTTGAATGATGGGCATAACGTTATCACCATTGATGGACTAAAGATTGAACCTTTGATCGATAATTTCCAGCTAATTAAAGATTTCAAACACGAAAAATTGAGTGAACGCACGGCAGGAGGGTTTGGTGGGGTGGCAGAATATGGCATTACTTCTCGGTGGGATAAGAATTACTTAAAGATTATTAGATTACTGCTGGAAAGACGTGAGAATTTCGTACTTTATGGAGGCATTCGTTTTGGTGGCACGATTAATGCTGATGACGCGTTCAACTTGGGTTTTGATCACATCGCCCTAGCACTTGGCTCTGGTAAGCCACGAATGATCAAAATAAAAAACATACTAGCTCGTGGAGTACGCATGGCATCTGATTTTCTGATGTCGTTACAACTGACTGGCGCTCTTAAATTTGATTCTATAGCAAATCTGCAAGTTCGTATGCCGATAGTTGTCATAGGGGCGGGGCTTACTGCGATTGACACTGCCACTGAAGCTTTAGCGTATTATCCAATTCAAGTAGAAAAATTTCTTCTTCGTTATGAGATATTAGTTGATAAGTATGGAAAGGACTGTGTTGAAAAAGATTGGACAGAAGAAGAGCGCGAAATTGCGAATGAGTTTATATCGCACGCACAATTGATCCGAGAAAAGCAAAAGTTAGCAAAAAAAGAGAATAGAGAAATAAAAATATTAGAGTTAATGCAGAGCCTCGGGGGAGTGAAAGTTATATATAGAAAAGAGCTAAAAGATTCACCAAGTTATCGATTAAATAGCGAAGAGGTGCAAAATGCACTGTCAGAAGGAATTTACTTTATTGAAAACTTAGAGCCAGTTGAAGTTGTGACGGATAAATATAACCATGCTGAATTAATAAAACTGATAGACACAAAATCCGGCGAAATCAAACGTATAAAAGCACGTTCTATTTTTATAGCAGCAGGTACTGAGCCAAATACAGTTATTGCAACAGAAGATAAAAAGCATTTTAAATTAAGTAATGGGTATTTTACTCATTTGAATTCATCAGGAAAAGAAATAGACCCAATATTTTCTCCTAAAATGCAAAATAAAGATAGAATATTAGTGTATAAGCAAGGCAATAAAACAATCAGCTTTTTTGGTGATCTTCACCCTTCGTATAGTGGCAGCGTCGTGAAAGCTATGGCAAGTGCTAAAAACGGCTACCCTATTATTTCTCAGCTTTTGAGTGGAGTTAATAGCTTCGTTTCTGTCATTCCAGTGTGTGATGTTGTGGGCCAGAAAAAAAATGCGTGGTCAAGTGTTGAAGACCTGGCTAATAAAGAATTATTTAATAGAATCAAAGAGCAATTCACTGCAAAGGTTATAAAAGTTCAATATTTAACAGACAAAGTTGTGGAAATAGTGATCAAAGCACCACTTGCGGCAAAGAATTTTAAGCCTGGGCAATTCTTTAGATTGCAAAATTTTGAAACCAATGGCAGAAAAGCCAATAATACAAACCTTGCTATGGAAGGTATAGCCGTAACCGGCACTGAAGTAGACAAAAAAAAAGGAATTATTTCCACTATTGTGCTGGAAATCGGCGGCTCCACTAATTTATGCAGACACTTAAGAGAAGGCGAGCAAATAATTCTTATGGGCCCAACTGGCAGACCTACTGAGGTTTACTAAGTCTCAATATTAAAGTGATGCCAAATTTTATTTCAAAAAGTAAATAATTTACTAACGCTCGTGCACAAATTAAAAATAAATTATGCACGAGTGTAGCGTTATGAATTAGGAGTGCTATATTAAAGCTTACCTCACTATTAAAGCTATCGGTCAGATTAGATTAAAAACCTAATCTGACCGGTTTCTCTATAACCCTCTAAACTCTGATATAATTATATGATAATTAGTTTAATTAGTGGTTAATATGCAAATTGATTTTATTCATATATTGAGATAGCATAAACCATATTGGTTTTAATTATTGTGCAACTTTATAAATCGTCACTGTTACTTCTACTGACTGTATTAATAGTTATAGTCCTAAAATTACCTGAAAATTTGAGCATTGCAGTAAATTGGTCTCTCCCAATTCTAGATTTTGATTTATCTTTTCGTACCATACTAATATCTTTTTTATCAGTTGCATTTTTAGCTGTTCTACCAGCACAAAATTTGACTTTTTCAGAGATGCTATCTTTTGCTGCTTACACTATTAGTTCACTTTATGCAGTTTTATCTGAACATATGATATTGGTTATAATATTCTGTGAATTAATGACCATCAGTGCATTTTTTATTATCGCAGCTAGCTGTAGAGATAGTGGACCTGCAATAAGGTACGCTTGTGTACACTTTTTCGTTGGAGTTATATTAATAGCAGGATTGGCACTTCAAAGCACTAACCTGATAATTTTGGGTTTATTGATAAACTGCGCTTGTTTTCCTTTTTCATTTTGGGTTGTTGATGCATATCCTGCTGCATCGCTACATGGCACCACATATCTCTCTTTATTTACCACTAAAGTCTCTTTTTTAGTGATGCTTTTACACACTTATAACCTATGGCAAGATTGTACTGAAATATTAGCGCTTGTAGGCGCCATCACTGCAATTTACAGCATTATATTTGCTTCTCTTGAGCAAAATATTCGCAGATTTTTATGCTATAACGTTGTAGGACAAATGGGCTTGCTGATTATTGCAGGAAGTTTGCTCAGTCCTTCGGAAAAAGCAATACCAATTTTGATACTGCATATAATCTTCTCTCTTGTTTATCAATCATTATTGTTTGTGGTCAGTAATTCGATTATTTCACAAACAAAAACAATTAGTTTTAATGGAGTGGGTAAACTGATGTCAGTGGAAGGCATGTGTGCTATAATCGCAATACTTACAATGGCTGCATTTCCTGGAACCGTTGGATTTATCAGTAAATCATATATCACAGCTGAAATTGAAATGAACACTGTTGCCTTAAAAGGGTATAAAAATTTATATAAGCTTCTAAATTTGCTGCTTCATTTAAGCGTGGGGCTAAAGTTTCTTTATTACTTATTTATTGCAAAAAGTAAGTCAAAACCTTTAGCAGAGAGAGGAAGCAAAATGACTATGATTATTTTAGCATTTATATGCGTAATCGCTGGCAATCCTTACTTACCTATTTACAATAAACCTTCGATTTTCGATTTTGTGTACAACACAAAAAATATTTGGTCGCAATTTAATTTATTACTATGTACCACTTTATTGTTTATTCCTTTACGCAAGTTATTTTACCCGAGAGTAAATTTTAAAATGGATGTTGATTGGATTTTTAGAGCTTTCATACCCTATATTATCTTGCTGTTCAATCAGTTAGTCTCTAAAACTAGAGAAATGTTTGCCAGCGTAGTGCAAAACTTGACTAATCCACTTGTTGGTTTATACTTTAATAATATTACTAAACTTAAAGAAGTGCTGAGTTATAACTCAGTGAGTTTTGTTTCAGCTTCTTCTCTCTTTTTAATGAGTATTCTACTAATGCTATTATGTTTAAATCGTTAACTGAAAGTTTAAATTCTGTATTTAGTAAACTGAGAGGAAAGTCAATCATTTCTGAAGATGATTTTAATCTTGCCATGCGTGAAATACGCATAGCCTTAATTGAAGCTGACGTTTCACTTGAAGTTGCAAAAAAATTCATCAACGACATTAAAGATAAAGTGATTGGGGAAAAAGTCATAAAAAGTGTTTCTCCAGCACAAATGATAATTAAAATTGTACAGGATAATTTAGTTGCAGTTCTCGGATCAGAGAAAAGTGACTTAAATCTAGCAGTTAAACCCCCTGCTGTGATTATGATGGTGGGCTTACAAGGTGCAGGTAAAACAACTACCTCAGGAAAGCTTGCTTTAAAACTAAAAAAGCAAAAGAAAAAAGTGATGCTTGCCTCTTTAGACATTTATAGGCCTGCTGCCCAGAAACAACTTGAAGTGCTAGGTAAACAAATAGATGTGCAAACTTTACCTGTAGTAATAGATGAGAAGCCCATTACAATTACAAAAAGGGCAATAGCAATAGCAAAGAACGATAATTATGATGTATTAATACTAGACACTGCAGGCAGGCTTCATATTGACAATAATATGATGAATGAGTTGAAAGCCGTAAAGGAAATAGCTTCACCTGCAGAAGTTATTTTAGTAGCCGACGCAATGATAGGCCAGGATGCGGTCAACATTGCCAAATCATTCAATGAGGTAATAGGTGTAACCGGCATTATTCTCACCCGTGTTGATGGTGATGCACGTGGTGGTGCTGCTCTTTCTATGAAAATGATCGCCGATTGTCCAATTAAATTTATTGCTTGTGGTGAAAAATTAAGTGACCTCGATGATTTTTATCCCGATAGAATTGCAAAAAGGATACTTAGCATGGGTGATGTTGTCTCATTGGTTGAAAAAGCTGCTGAGATTGTTGGTCAGGAAGAAATTGATAAGTTACAAAAGAAAGTGAAAAAAGGTAAATTCGACCTAAACGACCTAGTGGGAATGTTAAAAACTCTGAGTAAAATGGATGGCATTAGCAACATAATGAAATTCATTCCTAGTTCATTTACAAAAAAGCTAAGTAGCAGTGTGCCAGATGACAATAAAGTGAAAAAATATATAGCCATCATAAACTCAATGACTGAAAAAGAAAGGCAAAATCCAGATATTTTAAATGGCAAAAGAAGACTTAGAATTTCTAAGGGGTCCGGAACAACTGTAACTGACATTAATCTTCTAATTAAGCAGTATAATCAAATGAGCTCTATGGTAAATAAGTTCAGTAAAGTTGACCATAGTAAACTCAAAGAATCTGATTTGATGGATATGCTAAGCAGAAAGTAAGTCAGCAGGTAGTGGAATGAGACAAATCATCAGTAAACCTTTAGCTATATCAAAAGCGGCTTAGGTCTCGCAAAAAAATTTACAGCTTCTTGCTAGCCAAGAAATTTATTATTAATTTTAAGAAATACTATAGCTGACCCAAGCAACACGTCATACCGCCGCGGTATCTCTAGATCCCGCTAACACGTAGCGGGATGACGAGGCTTACCTTATCGGATTGTTTCAACACGTCATACCGCGATTCATTCGCGGTATCTCATCCGCTAACAAGCAGCGGGATACTATCTACACCGTCATACCGCGATTCATTCGCGGTATCTCATCCGCTAACAAGAGATCCCGCTAACAAGCAGCGGGATGACGAGTTACTATACCGCTGCGAACCGTCATACCGCCGCGGTATCTCTAGATCCCGCTAACACGTAGCGGGATGACGAGGCTTACCTTATCGGATTGTTTCAACACGTCATACCGCGATTCATTCGCGGTATCTCATCCGCTAACAAGAGATCCCGCTAACAAGCAGCGGGATGACGAGTTACTATACCGCTGCGAACCGTCATACCGCCGCGGTATCTCTAGATCCCGCTAACACGTAGCGGGATGACGAGGCTTACCTTATCGGATTGTTTCAACACGTCATACCGCGATTCATTCGCGGTATCTCATCCGCTAACAAGCAGCGGGATGACGAGTTACTATACCGCTGCGAACCGTCATACCGCCGTGGTATCTCTAGATCCCGCTAACACGTAGCGGGATGACGAGGCTTACCTTATCGGATTGTTTCAACACGTCATACCGCGATTCATTCGCGGTATCTCAGCCGCTAACAAGAGATCCCGCTAACAAGCAGCGGGATGACGAGTTACTATACCGCTGCGAACCGTCATACCGCCGTGGTATCTCTAGATCCCGCTAACACGTAGCGGGATGACGAGGCTTACCTTATCGGATTGTTTCAACACGTCATACCGCGATTCATTCGCGGTATCTCATCCGCTAACAAGCAGCGGGATGACGAGTTACTATACCGCTGCGAACCGTCATACCGCCGCGGTATCTCTAGATCCCGCTAACACGTAGCGGGATGACGAGGCTTACCTTATCGGATTGTTTCAACACGTCATACCGCGATTCATTCGCGGTATCTCATCCGCTAACAAGAGATCCCGCTAACAAGCAGCGGGATGACGAGTTACTATACCGCTGCGAACCGTCATACCGCCGTGGTATCTCTAGATCCCGCTAACACGTAGTGGGATGACGATTGTCAGGGTAGCTGTCATCCCAGTAGCCTCTTTCTCTTGTCATCCTAGTGCCCTGACTACTTGGATCCAGGAAAAAGAATGGTGTCATGAAAGTAGCTGACACTGGTCTCCATCCAAAAGGGTGTCATCCGAGTAGCTTGACTACTTGGATCCAGGAAACTTAATTGCAAGTAATGCATTGGGTTTGGTGAGTATGGGTTTTGCGTTATAGAATGAAGCACTTTTTGTGAATTTGTAAAGAAAACTGGATCCAAGTAGTCAGGGCACTGGGATGACATCATCCTTTTTTTTGGATTCCAGACTGGAATGACAGCAGTCCTACGTCATACCGCGATTCATTCGCGGTATCTCTAGATCCCGCTAACAAGCAGCGGGATGACGGTTGTCGTTTAGCTATAAATATTTAAGAAATTTACTAAACAGAAAAAAAGGCAAAAGAAGCCCCGTAGTTGGCTAATTACTTACATTATACTTTCAAGTATGGCGTTTTTTTATTCTAAACGCTTAATAACCGCGACTCAGCTGCTTTTAAATGCAACTAACCTTAGCTATAAATGTTTAAGAAATTTACTAAACAGAAAAAAAGGCAAAAGAAACCCTAGGGTAGCTAGTTATTCACTATCCATTTTTTAAGTTGGCGTTTTTTTATGTTTTAAACGCTTTATAAGCGCGTTTCAGCTTATGTAGGTAGAAGTTTGATAAAGACATAAGGTGCACATAGTGCAAAAAATTAAACATGAGACGCCAGATACGTGAGTTTTTTTGTCATTTAATCTGTACAGAGAAGATAAATAAATAGCTTCAGCTTCATGATAAGGGGGCTGGCGGAGTTTGTCAAGTAAGTTTTTTCGTTTCTATTGTAATGACAGTTATGGCCTGTGCAAGAAATCTATTGATTTACAGCAGGTTCTTTGTTACAGTCCACAGTTATGCAAAGAAACTTAAAGCCTCATGAGTTTATTTACAGCCAGTGGTTTACATAATTTGGAGCTGTATAGCTGAGTATTGTATATGATAATATTGATAACAAACGATGATGGCTTTGGAAGTGAAGGAATAAAATTACTCAAAGAGGTTGCACGGAATTTT
This sequence comes from Wolbachia endosymbiont (group A) of Opomyza germinationis, assembly GCF_964264765.1. NCBI lineage: Bacteria > Pseudomonadati > Pseudomonadota > Alphaproteobacteria > Rickettsiales > Anaplasmataceae > Wolbachia > Wolbachia endosymbiont (group A) of Opomyza germinationis. Next base: position 46,557 of record NZ_OZ183482.1, on the reverse strand, counting down.
GCGTCAGAAATATGGATAGTGGCACCAGATACTGATAGAAGCGGAGCTGCAAGATCTCTTGATTATCCAGTGAAACAATCTATTGGAATAAAACAACATAGTGAAAGGGAATTTAGTGTGTCTGGTACTCCTGCAGATTGTGTCATTATTGCGCTAAATAAAGTTATGAATAAAAAACCAGACTTAATATTGTCCGGAGTAAATATTGGATCAAATGTCGGGGACGATATTTGTTATTCAGGAACAATTGGTGCTGTAATGGAAGGTGCTGCAAGGTCTATACCTTCTATTGCGCTGAGCCAAGTTTATCATGATAAAATAGACTGGCACAATACAAAGGTTTTTGCACCAAAGGTTATTGCCAAGCTAGTTAAGGTTGGTTGGCCTAAAAACATAGTGATGAGTGTAAATTTTCCTGCTACGGAAAAAGTAAAAGGAGTAGAATTTGCTGAACAAGGTGAATATAACATTGATGGGGATTTAACTTTTACTGAAAATTCGAATGGCTCTTTTAGCTTAAATTGGTCTCGAGAGCACTCAGGCAGTGGTAGTATAAATAAAATAAAAGAAGGATTTATTACTATTACACCGGTAAAATTAGATTTTACAGATTATGATACTTTGAATACTATGAAAAATTCTTGTGCAGACGAATTTTCTTCTATAGCTGACTGAGAAAAACATTTGCATTGCTCCTAATAGATATTTTCTATTGTGTTATCGCGAGCAATTATTTTTTCTTCACCTGTATCCATGTTTTTAATCTTTAAAGTTTTACTACTCAATTCTTCATCGCCAAAGATTAAAGCAGCTTTAGCATTTGCTTGATTTGCTTTTTTCATTCGGGTTCTGAGCGTTCCGCTATATTCATAGATTACATATAAACCATTTCTGCGCAATTCATTTGCAAGTGTTAAAGCATGTTTTTCAGCCTCTCTACCGATTGGAATTAGGTAAATAGGTCGCTCTTCTTTCGGAGAATAATTGATTAACTCCATTATGCGCTCAATACCCCCTGCAAATCCTATTGCTGGAGTGTGTTTTCCACCTACTGAAGATACTAAATTATCGTATCTTCCACCGGCAAAAACTGCCCCTTGTGCACCTAAATCCTCTGTAACAAACTCAAACACTGTGTGGCAATAATAATCCAAACCTCGAACTAGTTTATTGTTTACGGTATAAGGTATATCAAGAATTGTTAATCCATTTAGTATTTGTTCAAAGAAATCTGAGGACTCTTTCGTATAATAATTGCTGATTTTAGGCGCATCAGAAATTATTGATTTATCTTTCTCATCCTTGGAATCCAGTATTCTGAGTGGATTTTTGATCAACCTATTTTTGCTATCTTCTGATAGATCATTTTGATACTTTGTAAAGTATAAGATCAAAGCTTCTCTATATTTAGTTATTGTTTCACCATCACCTAAAGAGTTGATTTCCAGCTTTACATTTTTATTGATGCCAAATTCAGTTAGTAAGTGCTGAGCGAGTGATATCAATTCAATATCAGCTTTTGGATCTTCTATGCCAAAAACCTCAAAATTTATCTGATGAAATTGCCTTTGTCTTCCCTTTTGCGGTCTTTCATAGCGAAATGCAGGTCCTGTTGAGAATAATTTTATCGGTGTTTGCAGTTTTTTTTCAATGAGTAGCCTGACAATCGCTGCAGTGAACTCAGGACGTAAAGTTATGCTCTTTCCCCCTTTATCATTGAAGCTATACATCTCTTTAGTGATGATGTCTGAGCTATCACCTAAGGTTTTTGTAAAAACCTCCGTGCACTCAAATATTGGAGTTTGGGCGGGCAAAAAGCCGTATAAACTTGAGATTCTGTTTGCTGTTTGCTCTATGTATTTAAACTTGTACCATTCATCAAACAGGAGATCTTTTGTTCCTCTAACCGTTTGATTAGTCATAGTGTGGTCTCTATACCTGCAATCTCTGGTATGTGGTAGCTCAGCATATTTTGCACTCCTTGCTTTAAAGTAATTGCAGCACTTGGGCATCCAGAGCAAGCTCCTTGCAACTCAACATAAACTATTCCATCTTTATAGCCACGAAATTTGATATCGCCACCATCTTGAGCAACTGCAGGTTTGATATGACTTTCCATCAATTCTTTTATTCTATTTACAATTTCTATATCATTTTTATCAAAAAATTCTTCATCTGGATCATTCACTTCTTCTTTATCTAGTGCTTTTCCACCAGAAGTAAAGTGATTCATGATTGTAGTTAAAACTTCTACTTTTAATATATCCCAATTAATTCCATCCAATTTTGTTACTGAAATAAAATCATGACCGAAAAATACTCTTACCACATGCTCTATTTGAAAAAGATTTGCTGCTAGTTTAGAATTTTTTATCTCATTCGCATTTGAAAAATCAGCAGTTTCTCCTTCGTTTAAAATTTCAAATCCAGGAAGGAATTTTAGCGTATTTGGGTTTGGTGTTTCTTCAATCTGGATGAACATGTTATTTACCATGACAATTATAATTGTTACTATTTAATCATAAAATGATAAAAAAATATACATGTCATTCATCTTTTTTCTTTTTTTAGTATTCATAGTAATTACATTTGTCTTGCCTAGCGTTGTTATATTTTTTCTTTTCCTGACAAAAAAAAATAATATGAGTTTCATGATGAACTCTATATTGAGTAAGTTTTTGAACGAATTTAGTAGCAGTAGAAGTTATACTGAAAATTACACTGGTGATAACATGTCCAAGGATGAAGCATTAAAGATACTGGGGCTGAATCCTGAGGCAAGTCAAAATGAAATCAATAAAGCATATCAAAATTTAATGAAATTAGTTCACCCAGATAAGGGAGGCTCGGAATATTTTGCGCAAAAGCTAAATGCGGCACGTGATAAATTGTTAAAAAAGTGATCTTAAAAAAAGTTTTCGTTTAACGAATTTCTTCCTTTGCTTTTTCTAAATACTCCAATATTGCTTCATGTAGTGCAGTCCATGTTATCTGTTCTTCCAGGGAAGGTATAAATTCTTGTCTCCAAGCATTCTTAAACTCCTGAAACCACTGTTTTTCAAAACCCTGAAATTCTAAAGAAATATCTACTTTAAAGCTATCAATTAAACTGGAAACTTCTGCAGCTTTAGAGCTATCTAGTGATTTTAAAGATAACACTCCACTCTTTAAAATCTCTAACTCTTCCAATACATTAAGCTTAAATGGTTTATAGAGTGAAGACCATATGCGATATCTTAAATAAGAATCATAGTATAACTTAATTTTGTACATTAAAGTGGTAGATGCATCAGGAGAAATGTTATTCTCATATTGTGCAAGAGAAGATAATAAATTCTCATAATCTACTTTGCTTAAACATGGTTGTAGAGTCGATTTAATTTTTTCACTAAAGGTTAGATAACTAGAAGAAATGCCATGACTATATTCACTAAAGAATTCAGGAAATATATCTGCTTGTTCTAGTTTAAGAGGTAGATCTTTTCTAATTTCTCTTGGTAAATTATGTATTGAAAACTGATAAATAACCCATACAAAATTCTCATCAAACTCATCTGAGTAATCAGCATTATTATCAGGAAAAATTACATTACCTTTCTTATCATTCCAAGGTTCTATCTTATAGAAAAATCTGTTCAGCCTTTGTTTTAATTTCAAAATACCTTCATTTCTATCACCTGCTTTATACAATGTTTTGCCCATTTTGTGTTTAGCATCTTTAGGGTTTATTCTGTCACTTATGTGCAATCCAATTTCATTTTTCTCTAATAACTCCCAATCAAACAATTTGTGTGGATCTGGTTTACGCATTGTATAGCCAAGCTCTGGATCATACACTATAGTTCCTATTTCAGAATGACTAAATATCATATCCCTTTTAATTTTAAAACGCTCCATAAGGTATAAAATCAGCTCTTTAACAGATCTCATTTGCTCTTCCGGAAAAGGCTCAAGTCCTGTGTTTACAATTTCAATACCTACAGAATAGTTGTTAAGCTTCCGTAACTCTTCAAGCTTACTATCTACCTTAACTCTTGCATAACTAATACCAGCATGCCATGCTTCTTTCTCTAATGGAACCATTAAGGTGATGCTGCCATCCCTATCGACAATAAAATGAACTGACAATCCTCTAGCATTCAGCGTATCTTTTGTACCTTTTAGTGTTGATGTTTCAGTATGGTGAACTATAACCATTAACACTTTTTTACCTGCCCTATCACCATAATTTAAAGCTGAAGCTGGATCTAAAAATAACAAATCCTGATCTTTCAATAATGGTAATTTTTCTTGTAAATCTTGAAAATCATTCTCGATATTGCTTGAACTGGATACTTGCCCAGATATGAGAAATGCTGAGACAGTAATCAGTAAAACTAATAAATATTTGTTGACTTTAGATAGTTGGATTTTCATACCATCTTCATAAACACTTTGTAGATAATTTTTCATTATATAGTTAGAATAGGGTTGTTGAATAAATTTACAAGACAAAATCATACTAGTCTGGTAGTAGTAACATGTTCAGAGATGGAGCATTTAAAGTGCTAGGAATAGATTCTGGAGCGAACCAAAATGAAATCAATAAAGCATATCAAAATTTAATGAAATTAGTTCACCCAGATAAAGGAGGCTCGGAATATTTTGCACAAAAATTAAACGCAGCACGTGACAGGTTGCTGAAGAGGTAATTAATATTGCTTTAAAGTTTTTATTTGTGCGTAAAGGATAAGTTGCTACAATAAAAAAATAAGATAAAAGTAGCAATGGACATGTGTTCAGAAAGGTTTAAGTTATGCAGGAAGATAACAAAAAAGAAACAATAAAAGAAGAAAAAGGCATATTAGGATGGATAGAATATAGATTGCCTATATTTTCTTTTCTAAGACACACTGCTTCTTACCAAGTGCCAAAAAACTTAAATTATGCTTGGAACTTTGGCTCTTTGGCTGGTATAGCGCTGATTTTACAAATAATAACAGGTATATTTCTTGCTATGCACTACACTCCGCATGTTGATTATGCGTTTAATAGTGTAGAGCGCATAATGCGAGATGTGAATTACGGGTGGTTAATACGCTACACTCACGCTGTTGGAGCATCGCTCTTCTTTATGGTAGTCTATGTTCATATAATGCGTGGATTATATTACGGATCTTATAAAAGACCGAGAGAGATGGTGTGGTTTATTGGAATATTTATATTTTTTGCAATGATGGCAACTGCCTTTATGGGATATGTATTGCCTTGGGGACAAATGAGTTTCTGGGGTGCAACAGTTATAACCAACTTATTTTCTGCTATACCTTTAATTGGCAATAAAATAGTTATATGGTTATGGGGTGGTTTTTCAGTGGATAACCCAACACTTAACCGTTTTTTCGCTCTGCATTATCTTCTGCCTTTTGTTATTATTGCTTTAGCTATGCTTCATGTGATAGCTCTGCATAGGTTTGGCTCTGGTAACCCAAGTGGAGTGGAGGTAAAATCAGATAAGGATACCATCCCTCTCTATCCTTATTATATAGTCAAGGATTGCATAACTTTTGGTCTGTTTTTTGTAGTTTTGTTCGCATTTGTTTTCTATGCTCCCAATTATCTTGGGCATCCAGACAATTATATAGAAGCTGATTCTATGGTCACTCCGGTACATATAGTGCCAGAGTGGTATTTTTTACCTTTTTATGCAATGCTACGTTCAATTCCAGATAAACTTACTGGTGTGCTTACCATGTTTGCGTCTATTTTAGTGTGGTTTTTGTTACCTTGGCTTGATAAATCAAAAGTTAAAAGTGGTGCTTATCGCCCGGTGTTTAAGAAATTTTTTTGGGTTTTTGCAATAAATTTTGTACTTCTTGCCTGGCTTGGAGGACAAGAGGTAAAAGAGCCTTACATCACTATGAGTAGGCTATCTACTCTTTATTACTTTGCATACTTTGTGATAGTTTTACCACTGCTTAGTAAGTATGAAAAGCCAAAAGAACCACCAAAAACCTTAAGTGATTCTGTGCCGGAGATGAGGTGATGTCAATTCAAAGCAGATCTCTTACAAAATTCTCTTTCATCCCAGAGCTCTCTTCTGTCATCCCAGAGCCCTCTTTTGTCATCCCAGTGCTTGACACTGGGATCCAGAAAAAAAATAAATGGATTCCAGCATCATGTACACAATTGTATGAACGTTGTATACAACACACAGTGTCATTCCACTATCTTCCGTTGTCATCCCAGTGCTTGACACTGGGATCCAGGTATAAAAATACTTACAAATCATGCAATGGACAACAGATTCTAGGAGTGCATGATAACCATAATGTCAGTGATGAAATAAGCTGGATTCCAGTGTCAGCTACTTGCATGACATCAATTCGAAATTTACTAAAACAGTGGTTATGCATGGGATCTAATGTATTTGCAATCTTCTGCATGTTATTTCTATCTAGTCTTATATCTGCAGAAGAATTTAAATCATCACCAAATAAGAAAATAGACTGGAAATTTGATGGAATTGTCGGATCTTTCGATAGAGAGTCAATTCAGCGTGGCTATAAAGTGTATAAAGAAGTCTGTGCTGCTTGTCATTCAATGAATAGGGTAGCATTTCGTAATTTGCAAGATGTCGGTTTTTCTGAAGAAGATGTAAAACAAATAGCAGCTTCTTATCAAGTTAAAGATGGTCCGAATGATTTGGGTGAAATGTTTGACAGACCTGGAGTACCTTCGGATTATTTTATTGCGCCTTTTGATACAAAAGAAGCAGCTGCAGCAAGCAACAATGGTGCAGTCCCACCAGACTTATCATTAATTATTAAAGCAAGGCATGATGGTGCAAATTATGTCTATTCATTGTTAACAGGCTATCAAAACGGCGAACACGATGAAAATGATTTATATTTTAATTCGTATTTTCCAACAGGCAGATTAGCTATGGCGCCACCACTTTCTGAAGGAATGGTGGAATATGATGGTGCAAGGCAAGCCACAGTTGAAAATATGGCGTATGATGTGATAAATTTTTTACAATGGGCAGCAGAGCCAGAATTAGAGCGCCGGCATAAACTTGGATTAAAAGTAGTGGCGTATTTTATAATTTTAACAGTGTTTTTTGTATTAACTAACAACAAAGTTTGGAGCAAGCTCTATAAAAAGAAGTGATAGTCAATTTTGCCTCAAGCACAATGGTTGTCATCCAAGTAGCTAACACTGGTTCCTTTATGACGGTGTCATCCGAGTAGCTGACACTGGGATGGCTTTGTCGCATCGTACCTTATACGGTAATAATTTACGATAAATTCATGTAGCCATTTCGAATTTAGCCATACCAATGTCAGTAAATTTATTAAGCAAACAGCACTTAATGAGCAGTTCTTTTTCACGATTTATAGCTCTTTTCATAGAAGTCCGGATGTGATAAGGATAGATAATGATAAGGAGGTTGAATGCCAGCAGCATATAGTTATGATTTAAGAAAAAAAGCAATGGAGGCGCTAGACGAAGGAGAAAGCAGAGAAGCAGTGGCAGCAAGATTTAAGATTGGACGAACTACTTTATGGGAGTGGCAGCACTGTAGGCTTGACCATAAATTATGTTAAGATAGAAAATGACTATTTTAGATAGAGCTTGATGTAATGCAGTGCGATACAAAATAACGGTAGAATATAATGGTAGTAATTTCTCTGGTTGGCAAAAACAGCAACACTCTGCTAACTCAATCCAGGAGAAGATAGAAAATGCTATATTTAATTTTAGTGGTGAGAAAGTTACTTTGTACTGTGGTGGCAGGACTGATGCAGGAGTTCATGCTTTAGGACAAGTTGCTCATTTTGATATGGAAAAGGAATTTGAGCTTTATAGAATAAGGAATGCAATAAACTATCATTTAAAATCAATTCCTATAGTCGTGCTTAATGCAGAAGTTGTAGATGATGCTTTTCACGCACGGTTTTCAGCAAAAAAAAGATATTACGAATATAGAATAGTTAATCGCTATGCTCCTGCCGCTCTGGAGACGGGTTATGTATGGCAAGTGTTTAGCCCACTTGATGTAAATATTATGCGTGAAGCTGCTAAACATCTACTTGGAAAACATGACCTTTCAAGTTTCCGTTCAAAAGATTGTCAAGCCGCAAATCCGATAAGAACAATTGATGATATCGATATAATACAAAATGGGAATCATATACACATCAAAATATCTGCTATTTCCTTTTTACATAACCAAGTGAGGATTATTGTGGGTACTTTAGTTGAATTTGGAAAAAATAGAACCAATCCGCAAGAAATGCTAAATATATTAAACCAATGCAAAAGAAGTGCCGCTGGAGTTACTGCACCACCTTTTGGCTTATATTTGGTAAAGATAGATTACTAATTTAATAAAAGCTAGTGAAATAAGTGCCATACCGCCACGGTATCTCCAGATTCCGCTAACAAGCAGCGAGATGACGAGTTTAAGTTCTCATTGGCATTACTACATATAATGCACTTGAATCGTCTTCATCAGTGATAATTGTAGCACTATTACCATCGGCTAAGCTAAACTTACATTTATTTTTTATGCAGGATAGAACATCAAGTAAATAACGCGAGTTGAACCCTATTTCTATAGGGGCTTCATTGTAGTCCACTTCTATGGATTCAGTTGCATCACTGCACTCTTGGGAGTTTGAATGCAGAGTTAGCAGCTTTTCTTGTAGTGAGAATTTAATAGATTTTACTTTATCAGATACAACAACGGAAACTCGATCTATAACGTCTGAAAGTTTTTTACTTTCAATAATCATATGCTTATCTTGAGATGCTGGAATAACTGCTTTATAATTTGGAAAAGTTCCATCTATTAATTTTGATATTAGAATATATTCACCGCATGTAAACTTGATTTTTCTGTCTGAGAGTTTTACTTTAATTTCATTACAATCGTCCAATATTTTTAACAGCTCCATAACAGTTTTACGTGGAATGATCACACCAAATTCGCCATTGATGTTCCCAGGCTTTGGCCTCTTTATACATGATAAACGATGGCCATCAGTTGCAACGCAGTACAGAAATTGCTCATCTGTATGTAGATATATTCCATTTAAATTATACCTTGTATCATCTAGTGATACAGCAAATTTTGTTTTAGTTAATAAGTCTATCAGGTCTGTATTTAGTAGAGTAAAATCATGTTTATAATTGTCTTCTTCAAGAGCAGGAAAGCTGCTTGAAACTACATTCGGTAAAGAAAAGTTTGCATTTCCGCAAGACATCAATAATTTTCCTTGGTTGTTTACTTCAAAATTGACATCCAAATCAGCGGGTAACTTCTTCACTATGTCATGTAAAGTATGCGCTGAAATTTTTACTTCTCCTTCTGTTAATACGGTTGCAGCAAGTGAGGCAAACATTGAAATGTCAAGATCAGTTGCCATTAATTTTATGCTGCCGTGTTGTGCTTTGATATTTATACACGCCAAAACATCTATTGCATTACGCCTTTCAACCACTCCACTTACTCTGGATAATGTATTTAAAAGACTTGTGCGGCTCACGCTAAAACGCATCTGCTCGCACACAGAATTTTGCTTTTTGATTTCTGTATCTACACCTGCAACCTCTGACATTGCTAACTCTCAAAAATATATTTTAAATGATATCCACATCCCATATAAAGTAAAGTGCTATTTATATTTCCATTGAAAGAGTAGTCTAGTTTATACTATAGCTGGGTATTCTGTTACAATAATTTACTTTGTATGGCATAAATCATGCATTTTTTGATACGCTTTTTGAAAACCAAGTAGGGAATAAGTATCATCAATGGTCACTGTTTTTGTTTTTCCATTAACTACCATTGATAATCCCTGCTTCATTTTTAGAATGAGATCTTGATCTATTTTTGTATGCTCTGCCCACGCAAAACTTCCCTGTATTATGGGCAGTGTATATTTAATTTTTTTGTCGATATTGAGAGCTACAGGCTCCTTATCATACTGAAAACCAGAGGTAACGCTTACCTCATCTGCTTTTTTATCAACATAACTAACCATTACATACGGCTTGCGATTGGTTGTATAATATTCGCTTTTTTTTTTAGGATAGGATACAATATAACATACTTTCTCTCCATCTTCCAATGCAGTATACACGAGCCAATCTTTATATTTTTCCTTCAATTGTACATCACTAACCGATGCAAAAGCGCCTATCGAAAAAAATATTAGAAATATAAAAAAACTACGCATGCAAACCAAATTTCAAACTTTCAGATTGTATATATTGTTTTACCTTAGCCATCGCCTGCTCAGCCAACTGCCTTATTCTTTCTCTTGAAACACAATATTTTTTACTAAGTTCATCCAGAGTTTGAATGTTTTCAGACAAATATCTACTGATAAAAATGTCTCTTGCCCTTTCGTTGAGACTCGCTAGTGCATTGTTTAAAATTGTTTCTTTTAATTCTTTTTCTTCATGATTCTGATAGGTTACTTCTTGACTGACCAAGTTACATGGGATCATATCTTGCAACTCCCTTTTAGAGTCATCACCTATTTTTATGCAATCGTTTAGCGACTGATCCTTACAAGCCATACGGTAATTCATCTGCAGAACGTCTCCTTCGGATACAGAAAGCTCATTAGATATTGCTTTTATTTCTTCATTATTTAAAGTTTCCCTGTTTGTATACTGTAAAATTCTTTTTTTTATTTTACGTAAACTAAAAAACAATCTTCTTTGTGCTTGCGTTGTGCCTATTTTCACAAACGACCAAGATTTCAATATAAAGTCTTTTATTGAAGCTTCAATCCACCACACTGCATAAGTTGAAAAACGAAACCCTAAATCAGGATTAAACTTTTTCACTGCGTGCATTAAACCCATATTTCCTTCCATAACCAGGTCCATCAACAATAGCCCATAATTTTTGAATTTCATTGCAATTTTCACTACCAAATTCAAATGGCTGGTAATCAATTTATGAGCAGAAGAAACATCCTTATATTGGTTCCAATTTTTTGCTAATCGTACCTCTTCCTCTTGAGACAGCATAGGAAATTTTTGCACCCTAGCAATATATTGCATGAGATTGGTTCTACTATCGACACATAAGTTTGCCATTGAGGTCAACATAACAACTTAAATCAAAACTTCATGCATATAATATATTGATTTTCCAGCAAAAATTCAAGCTTTGATTTGAAAAAAGTACAAATTTTCCATCTAATTTCTTGGAGACAGTAGGCCGCAGTGTTAGCTAATTGGATAACATTATGTAACCTTAGATGATATTCTACCAGTACAATGGTAAACGTTATAGCTTAAACACATAGCAAATAGTGTTATTCCAGTGCCTTGACACTGGAATCCACATTTCTTTTTTCTAGATCCCAGTGTCATGCCACTTAGATGGCAAGAAAAAACTCACTGGGATAACAAGACTGAGATAGACTAGAAATTAAACGCTACTCCAGCTTCTGCACCAACAGTGCTGTAAAGAACTTTGTATGCGCCTGCATCAGTAACCTGTCTGGTTGAATCTTTAGGATCTGTTTTTTTTCCATCAAAATTAGCACCATAAGAACCGAAATAACGAGCTCCAGCATAAAGTTTGACTTCTGGAGTTACATCATAACTAACACCAGCTTTTACTTGACCAGCAAAACCAAATTTACTTTTTTGATCATTCACAGCGGGTTCCAAAGGAGTGCTAATATACGCTGCACCAACACCAACACCAATGTATGGAGTGATAGGCATATCTTCAATTGCTATATCGTAATACACGTTCACTAATCCTGAAATTGCTGTTACACTGTCTGCAATAGTATTTGCTGGGTCAAATGTTACATCTTTAACATCATTTTTGTTTAGGTATGAATAAACTCCTTCAACATCAACCCTGATGTCGTCCATTTTGTAACCAAATGCACCACCACCAGCTATAAAAGATGGTTTTAATGGACTGTAATCACTCTTGTCTTTCTTATAGGTAATACCATCAACTTTTGTGAAAAGAGGTAAAAATTCACCGTTGTATTGCAAACGAACGTAGTAGCTAGTTTCTTCATCACTTATTGGACCAACAGGATCTGAAAAAGCAGAGTTTGATAAACTTAGCAACGTTGCTAAAGCGGCTGCTGAAAAAAACTTTTTATAATGCATAATTGTCCTCGTAAAAAAATTAAAATTCCACTTTAGCAGTCTAAGTAACAACTAAAGTTAAGTCAAGTGCTAACTTAATAACACAAAATATTCTACATTTTAACTAATTTTTAGGAGAAGACAAAGATTTTATTAATGAATAAATACGACTTTTGATTTTTTGGTATAGCTAACACAGGTAAGATTTACTATCGAAAGACCTCGTCATTCCGCTGCTTGTTAGCGGATGAGAAATCCACAACTGTACGAACATTGCAATTTGGGCCTACCAGGAGGGCAATGCCTCTTATCCAAGTACCATCTTCTTGTCATCCCAGTCTGGGATCCAGGAATTTTATTAAGTTGGTAAGCATAAAAGTAGCCGTTTTATGTTAAAACACAATGTTCTTGATGAGATTACGGCAAGGCTGGATTCCAGACTGGAATGACATCGTTTACTATGTGCCATATTGCAATGTTTGTACAGTTGTGGAATGAATCACGGTATGACGTAGGGCTATGCTAGTATAGGTACATTATATGAAGAAGTACTAGCGTTGGGAATATTAGAAAAAAAATACTTACACTAAAAGAAACTTCAGTAGTAAATTCAAAAAGGAAGTTTAAACCCAGATGGTAAACCCATCATACCTGCAAGATCAGAAGTTGCATTCGCCATATCTTCTTCTGCTTTTTTAACGGCATCATTAAACGCTGCTGTTACTAAATCCTCTACTATATCTTTTTCCTCATTTCTCATAAGTTCTAAGTCTATGTTCACCTTTTTAGCTTTATAGCTACCTATTTTTATGACTTCCACTAATACAGAAACTTTGCCACCACCAGAAATACCTTGAAACTCTTTTCCAACATATTTTTCTTGAGCTTCTGCAAGCTTTTTTTGCATCTCTTGCGCTTGTTTCATTATTTGACTAAAATCCACAACTTACTCCTTATTTTCTATATTAACTACTTTTGCACCTTTAAACGTGTCAAGGATATCCTTAACTGCAGGTGCATAATTTAAATTACTCACTTCCCTGTTTATATAACCTGTATCAACTGCAACAACCCACTCTTGCTGAGTCACCTGGTTTAAGTAATTTTTTAAATCATTGCAAAAATTACTATCCAACTTAGATACAGCTTTTAATTTTAAATATCCAGGTTTACAATCTATTAATTGTAGATTATTACACAGTTGTTTGTAAAGATAAATTTGGTTACTTCGCCTTAATAGTTGCAAAATCTTATCAAAATCGTAATTTTGTTGTTTATTTTCCACATGGATCCCAGTGTCACGCACTGGGATGACAGAGTGGGGTTGTTGTTTACTTTCCACATATTTTTTTGGATCCGAGTAGTCAGCTACTTGGATGACAGAGGGGGAAGGTGCAACAGGTCTGCCCTGTCTATTTCCTTGCTCTACATTCTGCGAAAGAACTTTTTTGATCACCTGTTCCGGAGAAGGCAGATCAGAAAGATAACAGAGGCTAATTAACATCATTTCAGCAGCAACATCGTTGCATGTTGAAGTTTTTATATCTTGAATACCTTTAAGCAACATCTTCCACAATCTCGAAAAAAATATTAAAGATCTCTTTATACTTAAATCTTTTATCCTATTCTTTTCATGCTCTGTAACTGCATTATCAATCTCTTTTGTAATCAAAAAACGGCATACTAACTGAATTGTTTGCAATAGACCTTCAAAAATACTAAGTGGGTTTGCTGTTTTTACCGCCTTGTCAAACACTGATAGAGCTTTCTGTAAATCACCTTCTAATATTGCCCCTAATAGATCGAATATAATATCTTTATCCACTAGGCCAAGTATGTCTGTCACATTTTTAGTGGATATTGCACCATCTTTGCTATATAGCACTGCTTGATTCATCAAAAACAAGGCGTTACGCATTGAATTTCCAGAGTGTCGTGCAATTAATTCTAATGCTCCCTTTTCAATGGAATAACTCTCTTTTTGTGCAACATCATTTAAACGTTCCACTATTTTAGCTACAGGAATGTTGTGTAAATCAAATCTTTGACAACGTGCAATAATAGTTATTGGTATCTTTTTTATTTCCGTAGTTGCTAAAATGAACTTTACACTAGATGGTGGCTCTTCTAGGGTTTTAAGTAATGCGTTAAATGCACTGCTAGATAGCATGTGTACTTCATCTATAATGTAGACTTTGAATTTAGAGCTTATAGGTGAATAGCAAATATCTCCCAGGATTACTTTAATATCGTCAATGCTAGTGTGACTTGCTGCATCGATTTCAATTACATCTGGATGGCTTGAATTTTTTATTGCTAGACAATTTTCACATGATCCGCAAGGTTCAAAAATTGGCCCCAGGGAACAATTCAAACATAAAGCTATTATCCTTGCAGTGGTGGTTTTACCAACTCCACTACTACCAGAGAGCAGTATAGATTGTGGGATTTTGTTTAAAATAAAAGCATTTTCTAATACACGCACTAATATATCTTGACCTACTAGATCTTTGAAGCTACTAGGACGATGTTTTAATGCTATATTCATAGCCTCGGATAAAACAAATAATGAAATAGGCATGCAACCCAAAAAGGTTCTGATATGGCTGCTTCATTTCTGATCTGACCAAATTACAGAGTTTTTGCCTGCATACCTTATAAAATATTATACTTTTTTTTTTATTTAGCAAGGTATATCCTATATTAGCTCTATAATTTGATATGTTAAATTTTTTACAGTGCTATTTTGAAGTAAACAAAAAGTTAGTTGTCATGCAAGTCACTACAAGATTGTCACTCCAATGTTTATTTATGTCATTTCAGCGCTTATTTATGTCATCCCAGTGCCTAGGCATACAGCTGTATGAATGTTGTGATATAAGAGCAATTTTTACCGAAAAGGATGTCATCCCAGTGCTTGACTACTTGGATCCAGAAAACTTAACTGTAAATGAGCGCACTAGGCAATTGTATAACAAGAACTGGATTCCAGTGTCAGCTACTTGCATGACACTACCTGCTACGCAAACTTCTGTGGACTACAAAGAAAGTTCGTACAGTTGTAGGTCAAGCCATAGAGTAACAAAAAAAGGATATTGGTATAACAAAAGAGGAACATTATGATTTTATATCATTTTCCTCTTTGTCCATTTTCACGAAAAGTTAGAGCTTTTCTAAAAGAAAAAAAATTAGGCTGTGATCTAGTGTATGAAAATCCGTGGGAAAAGCGGAATGAATTTATGGAGATCAATCCAACCGGGCAAGTACCAGTGTTAATAGATAATAACTTTGTAATAGCGGATAGTAATGCCATTTGTGAATATATAGAAGAGACTTACAATAGCGACGTCAAATTACTTGGTTCATCCACTATTATTAAGTCTAAAATACGCGCTCTAATCAATTGGTTCGATAACAAATTTTACAATGAAGTTACTAAGTATATTATGAATGAAAAAGTAATTACTAACCGCAGCCCTGACTCTAGATTTCTTCATGCAGCTCAGCATAACCTGCCTTGCCATATGGAATACACCGAACACTTAATTAACAAGAACGTTTGGCTTGCAACTGATAAGTTCACTTTAGCTGATATTACTTTAGCATCGCATATTTCCGTAATGGATTATGTAAGTAGTTTTCCATGGGAAAAAAGTAAAATTTTAAAAGAATGGTACTCCATTGTTAAATCAAAGCCTTGTTTTCGTGAGATATTATTAGAGAGGATTTCTGGTTTAATCCCTCCTAAACATTATGCTGACCTTGATTTTTAACTTATGTTAGCTTTAAAGCTACAGTCATTCCTTCATCAGTTGGAATCAATATAGAGAAATATTTTTTTTCATCTGATAATCTATTATTAAACTCCCTCATGGCATGCCATGATTTTTCTGATACTTCTTTTGGAGGCGATTCTAAAAATACTGTGTTAAACAGTAGAGTGTTATCTGCAACGATTAGCCCATCTTGTTTAATGTATGACTCTGCCCAATCTAAATACTTAGGATAACTACTTTTGTCAGCATCAATAAATATCATGTCAAATGGTGCTTTTGCTGATAATTCATTAATTTTTTCCAGTGCATCGCCTTCTATTAGAGTAATTTTATCACTTAGATTAAAAGCACTAAAATTTTTTTTTGCTATTCTTGAGTGTTGAGGATTATTTTCTATTGTATATATATGACCGTCTTTTAGTAGAGCTTTTGCCATGCAAATCGACGAGTAACCGTATAACGTGCCAGTCTCAACAATACTTTTGATTTTTTGGATTTTTATAAATAAACTTAATAGCTTTCCTTCTTCAGGGCCAATTTGAATATGTTGCTTTTTTTCAAGAATACAATATTCTTCTATTTTTTTATATTCTTTTGCAAATAGATTTCTTATGTATGACAATTTTATACTAAAATTATTACGCATATATTATAAATTAGGGAGACTTAATTCATACACAATTTATAAATATAATAATATAGTTTAAAATAATAAAAACATTTATTTTAAGTTATTATTTCATAGTATAAAATTTTAAGTGACAAAAATTATTATATATCGTACTATAGTTAACTAGTATAATAAACAGTCGATTATTATGCTAGAATTAAAGGGATTGTTTATGCGCATTTCTCTTTTTAAAATATAATTTTTATAATCAATTAGAGGGGGTTATATGTCTTATACTATTGCTGGTGAAGTTGAAACGTTAAACAAAAAATCTAACAAGAATGAAGGGGTTATGTTACTACATAATCCAGCTTATCGTGAAAAGTATAAAGAACGTTTTGATGAAGCTCAGAGAAAAGTTATGGATATGGTTCAGTTTTATGATGGGACAATAGTATTAATAGAGAATAAAATCGCTATGTATTACTACACTTGGCACAGTAAAAAAAGAGAGTTTGAGCGTAAAAAACAACAAACAGTAGTGAAAAACAATGACTCAGCATAGAGTCTTTTATATGGTAAGCTACAGTGGTATTACTTCACTATAGCTTTTCCATATAATTTATCTATCACATTAGTGAAATATTTCAGCTCTTTATACCCTCCATGTTTAACTTTATTATGCTCTATATATGATTTATCATCGTTAAGCTTGATGAAAAATATTGGAGTGGCTGTGATACCAAGTTTATTAATTGCCAGTGATTTATCATTTACGATTTTATCCATTATTTTCTTATCATTAATGCATTGGTTAAATGCATCTTGCTTTAAGTTGCTTAGTGCAGCAATTCTTTGTAGTAAAGTCAAATCACTTAAATTGTAGTAATTCCACGAATCTATTGAGTTAAAAACAGCTTTGTTAAAATTAAAGTAGTCTTCTTGTTTTTCGTAGCAATGACTTAGCATTGCAGCCTTTAGCCCTCTGTAATCCAAAGGAAAATGACGAAATATATATAACATCTTACCTGTGTCTATATATTTCTCTTTAATTTTAGAAAAAACATTCCTATGAAAAAGAGAGCAGTGATAACAAGTTAATGAAGCATATTCTATCATTAGAATTGGTGCTTTTGGATCTCCTAATAATTTATCATTAGGTAATGGCGATAATAGCTCATTTGATGTTATTTCATTGGGTTTTTTTTGAATGTATTGGTTATCGGATAAATCTTGCTTAACAACTGCATAAGAATTAACACTTATGAAAATTAATAAAAACAATAGTCTAAAAATCATTACAATATAAACACTTAACTTACTAAAAAAAATTATACATTTATATTAATAATGTCAAGATAACTTTTGTTTAGCAAGGCTTTCAGCCCTATCTTTAAATGCAGCAATTATTTTACTTTGTGTATACTTATATACTGAGTTTAATAAAGTGGAAAATGAGTTGGACTTAAACTTAAACTCTATATAAAACTTTACCATAGTTTTATTTTCATCTATGGGAATGAATTGCCATTCATTGTATAGATGTTTAAATATTCCATTTGATGATACAGCTTTTATCCAACCTTCATTTGTTCCACTTGGAGAAAGAGAAGTAACTTCTGATGTATATCTACCTTTAATTCCATGAAAAGCTGCGAGGAGATCCACAACCATTTGGTTGTTAATTTTTTCTTTTATATAAACGGCTTTGCACCAAGGAACAAAATCAGGATACCTTTCAACATCAATTACAATTTGGAATACTTCATTAGGCAAACATAGGAAAACACCCTGTTCTTTGTATTGATGAAGCATAAATGTTAAACCAATCAAAATAGGATCCGTATCTACCGTCAGCCTTAGTAGATTCCTGAGACTAAAGTTAAGGTGGGCATCGCGTATCAATTTCAACGAAATTAACAGAGGCAATTCCCTTGACTAGAAATTATCGCTCGGGAAATTTAACTTAACTCATAACGCATAGAACAGACCCTTAATTAATTGTAGATGATTTATACAAGGTGTGTCTATAGATATATTAAAGCTAGCGATTATTATTTAATCTTTATTAAACTTTGCATTCTAAGTATCATAGCTAATAAATATATCTTATGAACATTACTAAAGTTTTAACTATCATTGTTTTTATTGTAATTTCTTCAAGTGCTTACACTAATTGTACAGATCACAAAATTTTTGTGCATACTATGAAGCAACAAGTGGATGGTATATCTACAAAGGAGAATAAAAAAAACCGGGAATGTGTGCAAAAAAAGCTTCAGGAGGTCATTCAAAACAATGTTAACCTCAAAGGAATATCGCAATTCGTCATAGGAAAACATTGGGCTTTAGTTAAACAAAAAGAAAAAGAAGATTTTTTAAGAGAGTATGAAGTGTATCTTACGCGTTTGTGCGTTAAAATTTTATATAAATACATGCATGATAGTGAAATGATCATAATGAGTACAAAAGCAGTTGACGATGAAACTTGCTTAATTGGTACAAGATTTTCTTACGGTGATGAAGAATTTACAAATATTGATTTTAAAGTTACTAAAAATAACAGTTCTTTCTTGATAAGTGATGTTGTAATGAGTGGAATAAGTATTGCTATTAATCAACGTTATCAATTTAGTGAAAAAATCGACACGCATGGCATAGCAAGCGTTATAGCTGAATTAAAATGCAATAACAATCCATGATATATATGCCTCATTGGCCTAAGCCACTTGGTAGCAGGCCGAATGATTTTTCTCTTGATCGCATAAAAGGCTTTCTTAGCAAACTAGATAACCCCGAGAAAAAAGTGCCTCCCGTAATTCATATAGCTGGAACTAATGGGAAAGGCTCAACACTAGCATTTATAAGATATATAATGCAAGCAGCAGGGTATAAGGTACACGCATACACTTCTCCACATTTAGTGAGTTTTAATGAGAGGATAGTGATAGCCGGCAGCTATATCGACGATAATGAATTATATAGCTTATTAGAAGAATGTCGTGCAGTAATTGCAGAACAACCTATCACTCTGTTTGAAGCTGCAACTATTGCAGCTTTTTTAGCTTTTTCTCGTCATAAAGCCGATATAACTTTAGTTGAAGTGGGTATGGGTGGAAGGCTTGATGCAACAAATGTTATAGATAATCCGATTTTAACAATAATTACTTCCATTGCACTTGATCATACGGAATATCTTGGCCCTACTGTAGAAATTATAGCAGGTGAAAAGGCTGGAATAATGAAACCTAATGTTCCTTGCGTAATAGCACCGCAAGAAAAATCTATAGTGAACACGCTAGAACACCACGCAATAAATAAGAAATCTCCCTTGTATAGAGGAGGTCTTGAATGGAATTGCAAAAAAAAGAACAACAAAATGGTTTTTCAATCAGCTATTCAATCAATAGAATTTCCTTTGCCATCTTTAAAGGGTGATCATCAGGTGATTAATGCAGGCAATGCTATTGCAGCATGTAGTATTTTAAGTGGAAAGTATGAATTTGATATTGGAGAAGAGGATATCACTTCAGGTTTACAGTGCACTTATTGGCCTGCACGGCTAGAGTCTATAAAAGAAGGTAATTTAATTTTCCTACTACCGAAAGATTGGCAATTATTTTTAGATGGTGCACACAATAATGATGGTGCTAGAGTACTATCTCAGTGGGTAAAAGATAATTTTGCTGAAGGTATTTATATGGTTTTTGGTGTTACTAGTAACAGAAATGTGGAAGAGTTCTTAGAGCACTTAAAGCCATATATCAAGCTACTATGTGCGGTTTGTGTTAAGTCTGAACCTAAAGCAACAAATACAAATTTGATTAGGGAAAAAGCCAATAACATAGGAATAAAAGCAGTTGAATGTGAATCAATTGGCGGTGCAATATCAAATCACATATTAAAAGCCTCTACCCAAAACGTCAAAACCATACTAATCTGTGGCTCATTGTTCCTAGCTAGAGACTTCGCTATGGAGAATAGCTAACTTTGATGATATTAACTGATCGATGGGGAAATAACTTTGATTGCTCATAGTACTGCTTGGCTTTTCGTTATCGACTTCTATAAACTGATCATCACCTTTAAATTGCTCCTCAATTGAATTTATAGCTGTCTTTTTGAGAATATAATTACTTGCAGCATTTAAAATAGGTGAAGTAACAATTAAAAGCGTGAATGGTAATGAAAGTAATAAGCCGGATAACATCATAGAGTTAGTTATACCAAAGCCGTTGGCAACTAAATCTAATCCCATACCGAAAAACATTAAAGATGTACAGATTGTGTTGCTCAAAATAACTGAATTTTTTAGCCACTTTAATTTAGTCCTATCACTCTTTGAAAAATTTTCGCATTCTTGGTCAAAGTTAAACAATAATAAAATATTAGTCTGATGATTAAACTCTTTCCCATTTCTAGTATAAATGCTCTTAACAGCTAGATTTAAAATAGATCCTGCTAACAAGGGAGCAAGAAAATCTACTGCTATTGGTACATTAGAAGAAATACCATTAATTATTAAAAATGCAATTGATGTGAAGGATACTAAAAGAACTCCTAAGAGATTTGAATAAGAAGAATATTTTACATAAGCAGTTACATTATTGTTAATTGACTGCTGCTTATTATAGAGTTTATTTCTGCACTTATCATCTAAGTATTTTTGCAATTCTTCATAACTGCGACTCCACAACTTACCGCGTAATTCTTTTATTAAATTATTTCTTTTATTGAGACCTTTCTCCAATGGCTCTATTATAAATTCTTCAAAAAATGGCTTATTTAATGCAATAACCTTAAATTTCTCCTCCGCTTCTTTATTGTTTGGGTTTTTATCTGAGTGATATTTTAACGATAATTTACGGTATTGTTGACTAAGCTTTTTCTTAATATTCTTAATGTCAGAATTTACCACATCCTCCTTTTGAATATTAAATGTTAAAAACAACTGCTTTAAAGCGTGGTACTCATTTTCATTCAAAACATTTCTAGCCACATTACACCTACAAATTAACTAACTATTAATGTTCTATAATATACATATTTCCAAACTATGTCAATTATTTCATAAATATCTTTGGTAAAAATTATTTCTGTTATGACTAGCATGATAAGTGTATGAAGCGACTAAAATTGTCATTACAGCGCTTAGTGTACGACAGTGCTCCAACATTTAGGGTTGCAGTTTTCATGGCAGATCTGAGTAGCTGACCCATCTAAGAGGTGTCATTCAAGTAGCTGACACTGGAATGGCTTTGTTGCATCGCACCTTATACGGTAGTAATTTACAATAAATTCATGTAGCCATTTCGAATTTAGTCATTTCAGTGTTGGCTACTTGGATGACACCACCTGCTATGCTGCAAATTGCAACGTTCGTACACTAAAGTATAGTGTGTTACTAACGAAGGCAAACAAATATCTGCTTTATGAAAACGTTAATATTTTTCATTGAAATAATACATAAATACTAGAAAAACCTTGGCAGGTTATTCGCGTTTGATTATCATAGAGAATTATATAAATTAATAAATGATCTATGGCAAGTAACCCAGAAGAAAGAAATAGTGATAAACAAAAAGCGCTAGATAACGCAATAAGCCAGATTGAAAAAGCATTCGGTAAAGGTGCAATAATGAAGTTGAAGCAAAACCCTGTAGAAAAAATAGACACAATATCCACAGGATCAATTGCGCTTGATTCGGCTCTAGGTGTTGGAGGTCTGCCAAAAGGGCGTATAATTGAAATATTTGGCCCCGAGAGTTCTGGTAAAACCACTCTTGCCTTGCACGTGATTGCTGAAGCACAAAAAAAAGGAGGATCATGCGCATTTATCGATGCAGAACATGCATTGGATGTCTTATATGCTCGTAAACTTGGGGTAAGCACTGATGATTTAGTGATTTCACAACCAGACACTGGAGAGCAGGCGTTGCATATTGTTGAGTATTTAGTGTGTTCTGGTGCGGTTGATGTGATAGTTATTGACTCTGTCGCAGCATTAACTCCAAGAGCTGAAATTGAAGGTGATATGGGTGATCAACATATGGGGCTGCAAGCAAGGCTTCTAAGTCATGGGCTACGGAAACTAACCTCTGCCGTTTCAAAAGCGAACTGTATATTGATATTTATTAATCAAATTCGTATGAAAATAGGAGTAGTGTATGGAAATCCTGAAACTACCACGGGTGGAAATGCATTAAAATTCTATACTTCTGTAAGGCTTGATATAAGAAAAGTTGGTGTAATAAAAGACAAAGAAAATATTACAGGTAATGAAACAAGAGTTAAAGTTGTAAAAAATAAAGTTGCTCCTCCATTTAGAGAAGCGAAATTTGATATAATGTACAATGAAGGTATATCAAAACTCGGAGAAATAATAGATATGGGAGCAAAGCTTGGTGTGCTTGAAAAAGCAGGCGCTTACTATTCATATAACAACACACGTCTTGGGCAAGGAAGAGAGAATGTAAAAACTTACCTAAAAACAAACAAAGAAGTCGCAAATGAAATAGAAACGAAAATCAGAGATTTACTCAGAAATCATGATAATTCTATCATAATAGACGAGGATAGTGAGCAACTTTTAGAAGAATCAGTTTTCTGATCTAAACTTAGGCATTAGATTTTGTGTTGGACGGGTTGTTACAGTATGACGGTAATTCTATGTGCTAATATAACAATCTGTAATGTTACCTTGTATCAAAAAGACTTTGCTGAAGCAGTTAAAAAAAGCTTTTCATGAGAAATTATAAATGATAAATTGTTAACAATAGGTTATTGTTAATAAGATTATGTGTTTTGGTTTACCTAATATAAACAGGGAAGGTTATTCATTTATAGTAGTTTCCTTTATAGTAACGTGTATAGCATTCTCTATATCTTGGGGGTTTGGCGTTACGTGCTTGTTTCCGACATTATTGTGTACTTATTTCTTTCGTGATCCAGCAAGAGCTGTGCCAAACAATAAGAATCTTATATTAAGTCCTGCTGATGGTGTGATTTCAAAAATTGAAGAAGTTAATTATCCTTTATCAGCAGAAAACGGAGAGGAGAAGAAGTTTACGCTTGTTAGCATATTTTTAAGTGTTTTGAACGTCCATGTGAACCGTATACCAATATCTGGTACGATAAAGGAAATGAGTTATAAAAAAGGCAAGTTTGTATCCGCAATGAGCAATAGGTCTAGTAATGAAAATGAAAAGCAGGTTATTGTAATTGAATACGAAAAGGGGAAAGAAATTATTGTGGAGCAAATAGCTGGATTAATTGCACGTCGTATCGTTTGTAATTTAGGAATATCCCAGAACGTAAAAGCAGGTGAAAGGTTTGGAATTATAAGGTTTGGCAGTAGAGTGAATATCTATGTTCCTGCTGATACAGAAGTCAGAGTTTCAGAAGGGCAAACTGTTATTGGTGGTGAAACAATTATAGCAAACTTAAATAAGGAAAACGTTCAAGAGAAGCTTACTTTTGACGTTATATGAATAACGAGGGAAGTAACAGTAGATTCTTACCTATTACTAAATTATTCCCAAACTTTATAACTTTATTGGGTTTATGTTCTGGTCTCACTTCACTTAAATTTACATTTAATGAACAATGGGAATTCTCAGTAATTTTTATCATCATTGCAGCAATAATAGATGGAATGGATGGCAGAATAGCTAGAATTCTAAAATCAACTAGCGATTTTGGAGCCCAGCTTGATTCTTTTGCAGATTTTCTAAATTTTGGTGCAGCGCCTGCATTTCTTTTGTATTTTTGGAAGCTAAACGAAATCAAAGTCATAGGTTGGATTTTAGTAATGATATACGTAATCTGCATATCAATAAGACTTGCAAGATTTAATGTTTCGCTACACTCAGAACAACCATACTGGGAAAAATTTTTCTTTTCTGGTGTTCCAGCTCCAGTGTGTGCTTTACTTTCTTTGTTACCAATAATTATTACCTTTCAATCTCATGAGAGTGAATACTTACTTCTCATAGAGCGATTTTTTAACACAAGAAACGTAGCTTGTTACTTTCTGGCCATTTCATTTTTTTCGATAAGTCACATTCCAACTTTCTCTGCAAAATATATTTATATTCCCAAAAGCCTATCCTATATATTTGTGTCATTTTTTGGAGTACTTATTGTATTTTTCATCAGTAAGCCCTGGATGACTCTACCAATTTTAGGTATAGTGTATACACTTACTATTCCAATAAGCATCGGGTTTTACATATATTTTACATATAAAACTCGTTAGCTAACAAAAAATAGAAAACTGCATGATTTTGAAGATAAGTGAACTATTAAATTCATTTCTGTATATAAAGATATTCAACATTCCATTTATAATTATTTGGGTAATTGCAACTGGAATCTTTTGTACTGCCCAGTTCAAATTCATTAACTTTAGGTTACTTAAATATGGAATACAGACGCTATTCAATCTAAAGTGTAATAACAGCAACAATGGCATAATCACTCATATTCAAGCGTTTGCAACAGTAATTTCAGGAACAGTTGGTCTTGGAACAATATCAGGAGTTGCAATAGCTATCACAATAGGGGGCCCAAGTGCAGTTTTTTGGATGGTAATTACCGGAATACTTGGTATGTCGATAAAGTTTGCCGAGGTGGTGCTTGCATTTACTTATCGCTCTGAAAATACAACTGGCGGGGCTTTTTATTACATGAAGTACGGGCTTGCAAAAATTGGATTTGCAAAAACTGGTAGATTTCTTGCCTTCACTTATGCGATTATGCTACTTATTGCAATGATTTTGGGCGGTATACCATTTCAAGCAAATCAAATAGCAGCACTATCAAATAACCTCCTAGAATACAACGCATCCATTATTATATCCCTGCTTGTCTTTATTGTAATATTGGGAGGAATAAAGCGCATTGCTTTCGTTTCAACGAGCTTAGCACCAATTATGATAGTGCTATATGTGGGTATGTGTATATATTTAATTTATGTAAACGGAAGTAATTTGCTGAATGCTCTATCCATAATATTCCAAGATATCTTCAATAAATCAGCTATAGGAAGCGGAGTATTGAGCGGATTAATAGCCGGAGTGAGAAGATCAGTGTTTGCTAACGAAGCAGGTACCGGAACAGCAGCTATAGCACATTCAGCTGTAAAAGAAGAAGATCCAATTAAAGTTGGGTGCGTTGCAATGATTGCACCACTTATAGACACAATATTAATCTCATTTTTGACTGGTATTGTGATAATTATCACTGGTATGCATAGCACTGATAACGTGGGTGATATTACACTAATTAGTTCGATATTTTCAACAGCTTTGCCCTTGTTCAGCAAGTTAGTTTTTCCGCTAATGATGTTTTCCTTTGCATTTTCCACAATAATAGCTTATTGTTACTACTGTGAAGTTGCTTTGCTGTATTTATTTGGTAGTAAAAAAATACTGATACCGTTCCAAATTCTTATAGTGGTTTCAGTGTATATCAGCTGTATGTCAAAGAATATAGAATTTATATCTTATCTAGGTGACAGTTTGTTTATGTGCCTTATGATTCCAAATGCTGTTGCAATATATCTACTAAGAAGGGAAGTTTTGAATACAATAGATTCTTATTACAATTCTAAAGGGTATTAACATGATTTATAGATTGCTTTGTATGGTGTTATTTTGCCTATTGTTTAATGATGTGTACGCTGCTTCAGGTTTTTACGAAAGTTATGACGCTGTGTTGAATGGAATAAATAACTTCATGAATGAAGTACTGTTTTTCAAGATCCTTTACGTGCCATTTATAATCCTTCTACTAGTTTTTGGTTATGTGTTTCTAACATTACGTTTTGGATTTCTCAACATAAGAATGTTTAAGCATGCGTTTGCTATTTTATGTGGAAAATATGACACGAATCACCATGATGGTCATATTACGCATTTTCAGGCATTTATGACTGCACTTTCAAGCACAGTAGGCCTTGGAACTGTTGCTGGAGTCGCAATTGCAGTTTCAATGGGTGGACCAGGAGCGGTGCCTTGGATGATGATTACAGGTTTTTTTGGTATGTCAGCAAAATTTGCTGAGGTAACGTTGGCGTTTAGACATAGAACAGAAGATCAGGACCAATTGTTTAGTGGTCCCTTTCAGTATATAAGGAATGGTCTGGAGGAATTTGGATTTAAAAAACTTGGTATTGTGCTGGCTGCCATGTATGCAGTATTCTTTGTATTATCAGGTCTTGGTGGAAGTGTAGCGTTTCAAACCAACCAAATGGTTTCAATATTATCTGGCTATTCAAGTTGGGTAGATGGTCACTCTTGGTTTCTTTCTTCCATAATTTCTGCGCTGCTTGCTCTAGTGATTATTGGCGGAATTAAAAGGATAGCTAGAGTATCTTCTGCACTAGTGCCTATTATGTCACTTATATATATCTTGAGTTGTATTATTATTATTGCATTTAATATTCATAACCTTGGTTATACGTTGAAAATATTATTTTCCACTATGATAGATTTCAATGCTGTTGGCGGAGGGATGGTAGGAGCATTTGTTGCTGGAATTCAAAGGGCAATCTTTGCCAGCGAAGCAGGTGTTGGTTCTGCTTCAATTACTCATGCAACAACTAAAGATGAAGAACCAGTAAGAACTGGACTAGTCGCTATGATAGAACCATGCTTTGACACAATGTTAATTTGCTGTTTAACAGGAATAACAATAGTAATAACAGGTGCATACCAAACAGGTGTTGGTGAGGGAATATTAATTACTCACAAAGCATTTGAGACAGTTTCTCCATGGTTTCCTATCCTTCTAACAGTAGCTGCTCCTTTGTTTGCATTTTCTTCAGTAATTTCGTTTGTATATTGTTGTGAAATGGGGTGGCTATATTTATTCGGTGCAAAAAGTATAGTGATATACCGCATAGCGGTAATAATTGTGGCGTTTTTCTCTGGTCTTTCTAAAGATATAATGGCTATTGCCAATATCGGTGGAACTTTATTCTCTTGTTTAGCTCTCATCAACATGACAGCGCTTATACTGTTTAGTAATCAGATTAACGATGAAGTTCAGTGCTACCTAAAAAGGCTGAGGAATAATAAAATTAATTAGGTTCTTGGTATAATGGAAAAGTATGTAGTCCTTATACTGTCCTACATACTCGGTTCAATACCGTTTAGCTTAATCATTACAAGAATAAAAGGGATAAACTTAAGAGAAGTAGGTTCAGGAAACATTGGTGCTACAAACGTTGCAAGGACGGGAAATAAATTTCTTGCTGCTTTGGCATTATTTCTGGATTCCTTTAAGGGATTTATTGCCGTTTATATAGCACAACAATTTTGTGATAATAACGATTTTTATATATATGTATCTGCAATTTTAGCAGTTTTAGGACACATGTTTCCTATTTGGCTAAAATTCAGTGGAGGAAAGGGCGTTGCAACCACTCTAGGGATACTGATAGCATTTAACATCGATATTACTTTAGTATTCGTAATAATTTGGATAATAGTCTTTCTTGCCTTTAGATACTCTTCCCTTGCTTCACTCAGTGCTACTTCAACGGCTGTAGCATGGTCCTTTTTTTTTCAGAGGAATTTGTTCTTAACATTACTAATTATAGGAGCACTGGTCTTCCTAAAACACCACAGAAATATTGTGAATCTTCTGCAAGGTAAAGAGTATAAATTTTATAGATAATCTACTGCCAAATTATTGACACTTAAACTACGAGACAAATTGCTTGACGGTATGATTTTGTCCTCTTTGTTTAAGTCTATGATTTTTGCTTTTGTTATATTCTCTACTTCTTGAGGTGTTAAAAGACCATCTTCAATGAATTCCTTTTTTGTTTCTCTTATTTTTTCATAAAGTTGAGTAACGTGATCTTTATTTCCTTCATATACACTTTCAATTTCTAACTCTAGCTTATGTGAAGCTCCTTTTTTTAACATTTCATCCATTGCTGCTTTTGTTACTTTTAACCTTTCTTGCAAAATTTTCGTTATTTTTACTGAGTTCTACATATACCCTATAACATCTTTTTTCTCTTGGGAGCATTCTTAACCCATCTAACATGCTAATTATCTGACCTTCAATAGTCTTCTCAGCCTTTAATTTAAATTCTGCTACTTCTTCTTCTATTATCTTATTAGCTATTCTCTTAGCTCCATCCAAAGATGAATCCTTGAGAGAAAAATCTGTCTCGAGTAGATCTCGATTTAATAGCTCTAAGAATACTTTTTTTCCGATGTTTTCGAGTAAACTTTCTTGGTCATCTAAATCATGCTCCTGCAGTTTATTTCTCATGTGCTGAACCAGCTCACAACATTGTAATTTATTTAACTTTATAGAGCTAATATTTTTCATTAACGTCAGCACAATTTGTTCACTATATTGAGAAGTAATACTCAATAATTTTCTCATTAAAGGAATACTTACTTCTGAAATAAAATCATCAACTATTTTTTGACTTTCATCGTCTTCATAACCATTTTGAACGTCATACCAAGCCTTAAGAATTTCTTTATTGTTTTTCTTGTTTTTTAACCTGTCTAACATAAACTCACGTGCTTTATTTTGTGCTTCTGAGAGCAACATTTCCCTTGGGGGAGTAAATCTAATTTCTGGATCAGGATGAATACCCTCTAGCGTGCTTAACATTCTATAGATAATACCGGTGAAGCAAGTGTTAGGAATTCGCTCTTTTCTAGAGAAAGTTTGGCTATCAATTAAATTAGAAATCAATGCATCCTTTTTACTCTTAACGGCTTCTCCGTCTCCATCATTGCAAGCCCTTAAAACTAAAAGCAGAACCTGCCCACCTGTAAAGCCGGAGCTATGCTTTTGATCATCTTTGCAAAAGTCATCTAAAAATGCAATTACTCTTCCTTTATCCTCATCACTAAACTCATATGAATTGTTTATATATCCAATGAATTGAATATATTCATCATTTTTGATTACGTCTTCAGGTACTTGTTCACTATACTTACCTTTTAATTTATCAATATTTTTAATGATATCATCATTTAATTGATGGGGCAGTAAATGTTCAAGCTTAACATCAAAACTATTAACCATACCACGTAAATTCTCTTTTATACCTTCCAAAAAGAAATTTATAGAAGCTTTAAGCAGCGTAAATGGGTTAAAATCTTTTGGCCTTAGTTCACTCTGCAATAAAATTAATAGCATTGTAAGTGGTATAGTTCCCAGTAACGAAATAAGCAAGAAAGTGGTAGTGAAAGTTAGATATGTTATGAAAGCAGAAAACAAGAGGAAGGCTGCTACCTTGATTGTATTGTTTTTAAAAAATATTTCCCAATATTCCCTTTTGCTCATTTTTTGCTGTTTTGCCGTTTTTATTTCTTTGTAGATATAAAGAGTTTTAATTTCAGACCTGAAGAACATAGTACCAAGAGAAAAAAGAACATTAACAGGATTAGTGATAATGCTTAACGAGACAAAAGCTCCAAAGTAGCTAACAAATTTTAGCTTACTAGAATCCTTTGAAGGAAATTGTATTTGAGAAATACCTATCATAGCTTACCTTCAACATCATTACACTCTAGTAATAGCATAATAATTTAAAACGTCAATGTTTAAGTATCTTATTATCCGCACACTCATCGTATTCGATCTCGACTGTAGAGTGTGCTATCTCGAACTTATCTAGCAATATTTTTTTTATTTCATATAAAACATTGGTGTGCTGCACATTTTGCTTTATTTTAGCATGCATGGTAATTATAAAATAATTATCAGACAGCGACCATGTATGTATGTGGTGCACATCTATCACTTCAGGTAATTCTGATGTGATCTTACTTTTTATCTCTTCAGCAGATATACCCTCAGGCGTACCTTCAAGGAGTATATGGCAAGAATTTTTGAGAATTTTATAGCCGCTATTTAGAATTATCACACTAACAAATACTGATAAGATTGGATCTACTATTTGCCATCCAGTAAGCATGATAATTATAGATGCAAGTATAGCAGCTACAGAACCTAAAATATCTCCTATAACGTGTAGTACAGCACTTTTTATGTTTATATTGCTCTCGCATTTACTATGTAATATAAAAAAGACTATTATGTTAGAGACAAGACCGAGTGTAGCAATTATTAACATTACTTTCCACTCAACATTGACTGGAAAAATAAACCTCTTTATTGACTCAATTATAATGATTACTGCAATGAGGAATAGAGTTAAACCATTAACAAATGCTGCAATTATCTGCAACCGATGATATCCGTATGATCTCTGCAAATCGGATTTCTTAGCTGAAAACCTATGTGCTAACCAGCTTAAAACCAAGGCAAAGAGGTCAGTGAGCATATGCCCTGCATCTGATAATAGAGCAAGCGAATGTGAAATTATTCCACCTACTATTTCCATAAACATTGTTATCGCAACTATTATTATGGAATAGATTAAGCGCTTGGACTGCGCTGCTGAGTGTTTACCGTTATGCACTGCTGTCATATAAAATCTTTTCATAAACAAAAACGTGGGTAACACTGGGTTCGAACCAGCGACCGCTTGCACGTCAAGCAAGTGCTCTACCAACTGAGCTAATTACCCATCGTGGTTTTAGTATAGTGCTTTGGTGGAATGAAAGTCAATAAACCACTTTGCTTTTGTCCTTGTCCAATGTGATTCCGGAATATAGCTGTATAGAATTTCAGCCATATTCTAAATTTTACATATTAAGTTAACTATCTATACTTTATTTATTAAGATATAAATTATATTAATACAGGGATTTACGTTTTTTTTAGGGAAATTACTTTATGCTTGATATTGAAAGATCAGCAAATTAGAGGTTAAAATTATGACAATTAGTCAACAAGTAAATAAAAATATAACTAAAGCAGAATATTTCAACAATAACGGCAAAGGGTTTAATTCGCCACATGTTATAGAAGTTGAAGATTTAAATATTAAAGTAGAGGTTTATTCCCACAATTTAAGAGCAAGTAAAGTTGCTAACATTGAAAGTGAGATAAGAGAAACAGCTACTAATTTTAAAAACGCATTCGAGTTAGAACGCGGCAGTTCAGAACAAACATTTAAAATTTACATGTTTGATGACAAGGATGATTACACTCACCTTGGCGGAAGCGAGCGTTTCGGTTCTTACCTTGGAGACGAAGGTGGTAAATGTTACTACAAAGGGAAAGCTGACGTTTTTGCTGAAATGTACGTCTACCAGCAAGGTGGCATTCATAACCTTCAGCATGAATTTGCACATGGTTTAACTTACTTGGCTACAGGAGGCAAATCTTTACCTACAGTATTAATGGAAGGAATTGCAGACTACTTTGAGCATCATTCAGATCATAAATTCAATTCTCAAGGATCAAGTATCGACAAAACTGAAGCTGCAAATTTGGATTTAGATAAAATTTTAAGTTTAGAATACTCAAAGGACAGCGAAGCAAATAGCTTGGTTTATAAAACAGGTCATGCGTTGATAATGTACTTACAGGAAAAAGATCCTAGTTTATTAAGAGACTACCTAGATGCTTTACGTCAAGGTAACTCAGATGAGTCAAAAAGTTTCTTGAAAGACATAAAAGGACACGATACTGACTTCAAAAGTTGGCTTGCTGAGAATGATACAGAAACTGCAATGGAACATCTCAACGCTTTGCAAGTTACAAAAGGAGATTTCATAGCAATTGGTCAAGAAATAGTGGGTGGAGAAATTAAAAACGTATCCTACTATAAAGCAAATATAGAAAAAATGGATGGAGAAAACGTTGGAAGTTTTTCTCCTGTAGAACACGTTGCATTTTATGATGTTGCTCGTGCTATAAATAGGGCAACAAATGATACACTTGATATATCAAAGGAATATCATTTCCTCAAGGTAGTAAAAACTTCCGATGGACAGGATAAACTAACTTACTCTGACCAACAAGGTAATGAGTACCGAAACAGTCTAGAGTATAAAAATCAGGCTTTTAGAATGCTATCAAAGTATGATGAAAATTTAAAGAAAGCTTATGATGATGCATTAAAAAATCTGGATGAGCAGAGGCAAATGGAATATCCCAAGATAAATAAAGAATATAGCGAAGGGAAGATTTCTTACGAAGAGTATTCAGACAAATATTATTCAATTCCCTCCAAATATGAGGAATTAAAAAGTACCTTACTTGATAAAACCATAAACACTGGCTTAGAACAAGTAAAAGCGACTAAGAACATCGACGTAGAAAAGATGTTAGGAGAGATGATCAACATCGATTCAAACTTGATAAGAGGTACAAATCATATTGATCTACAAGAAGGTAAGATTTTTTCTATGCAAGCTCATGGTCAAGGAGATATGGGTGCACTGTCTATATATGACGGAAATACAAAGCTTGGAGAATTATTGAGCGAATCAGGATTTTTTAAGCAAGTTGAAGGCCAAACTAAAGAAACTTTCGTTTTTGAGGATATATTGCACAACTTAAATGTTTCATACGAAGGCGGTGCTTACATGGCAGTTACAAAAGAAAATGGTCATTATAAAGCTTCCCTAATAGATGGCAGAACAGTTGAACGCGATGAATACTTTGATGAAGCGCATTTACATGAAAATGAATTGTTGCATCCTAGCACTGGACACATCCAAAAAGATTTAGATTCTCTGCTTCTTAGAGGTACCAAAATTTTGAATCATCAGGATTCAGAACATGCACAATATTCTGATGAGCAAAAGGCAAATGGAGTAATCGTGGAAAAAGGAAAATTACTGGATAATAAGGGAACAGATAGGACAGACGATGATGTATATGAAGCTGTCGTAAAGCAAGGAGACGAGCGCTTACATGAATTTAAAAATATGGGCTTTTATATTACCGAGAAAGGTGATCTATTTATTCATGACCATGGAGCAAACGTAAGGTTTCAACTACCACAAAGTATTACTCACCTAAAATTAGTGGAAAAAGATGGAGCATATAAGCTTGTTCCGGTGACGAAAGATGGGAATGAACATCCAGTAGGTATGCCAAATATATCAGACGAATATAGATATATAGATCCAATATTTGCACATGAATATGAAAAGAGAGATTATTCCCATAAACATGTAAATGTGGGCCTTATAAACTTAGAGAAATATGGCTCTGGCAAACTTTTTGCTATAAAGTACGACCCAAATGATTATCACATACAAAGAAACTCCAGCGGTGAAATAGTTAGAATAAAAGATCAAACATATTTCACTAAAGTAAAATTGTTTGATGGTGATGAAGAAATTGGAATGTTGTCTAATAACTTTCACAATTTCAAAGGGAAAATATTCTTTTCTGCTGACTACAACTACAGTTATAACGATTTCCTAGCATCTGTTTCTCCTCAAGTTGAAATTGAAGATATGGGAAATGGAAGTAAAAAAATAACTTTTGATCAAGGCAGTGGCGATATCGGTGATACTAATAGAGGCTACACGGACTATCAGAGAATATTTACAAAAGAGAAACAAACCGAAAGTCCAAAAGGGCAAGTAAGTGAAACTAAGACAGAAGTTCATAGTACTACTAATGTTGTTGCACAAGCTGCTGAAGAGAAAACTGCATCAAACGACAATAGTGAAATGCAGTCTGATCAGCCACAAATTCCAACAAGGGCAAAAAGGTCAGCTTCAGTGGAGGAGAAAGAGCAAGAACAGGTAGTATTAAAAGACACAATTCTCAAAATAGAAAAGAGCTACGAGCAGGACTCAGAAGGGAAGCATAAGGCAAATGTAACGATAAATTATAATGATGTGAAAGCCTTGTATGATAGAGCGGAAGGAGCAGAAAAGCAATCTGTGTTAGATTTTTGGAACAAACTGCACACATCAGATTATAAGGTTGGTGCTTTGCCGGAAGACAAATACTATTTTGAAAAAGGCAAATTCGTAATCCACGATAGTGGCACAAAGAAGCTTATAGTGTTACCTGAAGATAAGGTGTCCATCAAGATAATGAAGGATGGTGATAGTTATAGTTTAGCTATATCAAGTGGTAATGGCAAAGTAATAAACAGCATTAGTAAAATAGATAATCCAAATTACGAATTGCTGTCAGATTCAAGTCATTTCAATTCAGGGGAGCAAGATAATATTGTATTATCAGATCAACATCACGAATATAATCTTTATCTAGAGAATGGTTTTGTGAAAATGTTCGATTGCGCAAGCGATCACATTTATCACGACCACAACTCGGCCTATATCTAATACATACAAGGAGGGCAGTGCCCTCTTCTTGTCATTCCAGTGTCAAGCACTGCCGTCTTGGATGGAAACCAGCGTCACGCCATGGAATGACAGGGTTTGTCATCCGAGTAGCCCCTTCGGTGTCATCCCAGTGCCCAGACACTGGGATGGCTTTGTTGCATCGCTACTTATGAAAGGCTAACTATAATTAGGATTATAAGCAACCTATTGAAAATCTTGTTTTTTTGCAATCAATCTGATCAAATTTAAGAATAGTAATTTATTATTTATATTAATAAATTTAATTCTATTGAAAATAGCTAAAGCATTGAAATTCTTGAATTTTAGCCGGATTAGTGAGTGGTAGTGAAATTTCTTTTACTCAAATTTAGGTATTCACTGACCGTTCTTGTTATAAATACCAGAATAATAAGCTACTGATATTCTCCACCTTTTTTATCTTTAATCCATCATAGCTAGCGATGCAACAAAGCCCACTGGGATCCAGAAAACTTAACTTTAAATAAGTGGCTGCATAATAAAGGCTGGATTCCAGACTGGAATGACATCATCTGCTACACACTTGAATGACAAGAGAAGAATTCTGAAACAACAAGTTTCAAGGAAATCTTATGTAAAATCTAACATTAACGAAAATTATACTATTTTCATGCATGCTATGGTTTTTGTAATTAATGGAGGGTGATATGGCGTTGAGTGAAAAATTGAGTACAATAGATACAATAGAAAACCTTGCAACTAACAAAAATTTTTTAGGAAAATTGATAGTGGAACTCAATAAAGGTGCTAATGATAAAGGTATATATACTAAAAAAGGTGTGGATGATGAGTTGAGAAAGAAAGCTAATACTGCAGATGTTTACACTAAAAGAAATGTAAATGATGAGTTGGCAAAAAAAGCTGACAAGAATTACGTCGATGCTGAGCTAGGAGAGAAAGCTGGTGCAGCTGATCTAGCCAACAAAGCTAATACTGCAGATGTTTACACTAAAACTGATGCAGACACTGCTTTTGTCAAAGCTACAGAGCTTAAAACAAAAGCTGCAGCGAAAGATGTCGTGGATGCTATAATTGCTTCTACTGATTTTACCGATAAAGTATACACTAAAAATGATGCAGATACTGCGTTTGTTAAAACTGCAGATCTTGCAACAAAAGTTGCAAAAAAAGCTGTTGTGGATGCTTTAATACCAGAATTAGCAAAAGGTGCTGATGATAATGGTATCTATACTAAAAAAGGTGTTGATGACACGTTTCTTAAAACTGCAGATCTTGGAACAAAAGTTGCAGAAAAAGCTGTTGTGGATGCTTTAATACCAGAATTAGCAAAAGGTGCTGATGATAAAGGTATCTATACCAAAAAAGGTGTTGATGATGCATTTGTTAAAACTTTAGGACTTACAGATACGCTAAAAACAGAAGTAGTAAAACAGCCTGTTGTGGATGCTTTAATACCAGAATTAGCAAAAGGTGATGATGATAATGGTATCTATACTAAAAAAGGTGTTGATGACACGTTTCTTAAAACTGCAGATCTTGGAACAAAAGTTGCAGAAAAAGCTGTTGTGGATGCTTTAATACCAGAATTAGCAAAAGGTGCTGATGATAATGGTATCTATACCAAAAAAGGTGTTGATGATGCATTTGTTAAAACTTTAGGACTTACAGATACGCTAAAAACAGAAGTAGTAAAACAGCCTGTTGTGGATGCTATAACTGCTTCTCCTGATTTTACAAATAAGGTATATATTAAAGCTGCTCCAGCCGATGAAGTTTACACTAAAACTGCTGCAGAGACTGCTTTTGTTAAAGCTACAGAGCTTAAAACAAAAGCTGCAGCGAAAGATGTCGTGAATGCTATATTTGATGCAAAAGACGGCGACAAATCAATTTTAGTGGATAAATTAGGAGGATTTCTTGATGCTACTGACACAGCGTATGGTGACAAAAATGATCAAACAGCAAAGGTGTTCTTAGGAGGTAAAGGGCTAAAAGGGGAGACAGGAGCCACTGGTCCTAAAGGAGCAGATGGTAAAGATGGAGCTCAAGGCCCACAAGGGGAGACAGGGGAGACAGGGGAGACAGGAGCAGATGGTAAAAGTCCAACAGCTGCTGAAATAGCTACTGAGAAAGCCTTACAAGAGCATGTAACAAAGATAAGCATACAAAGTCCAGAATTTAAAAGAGCTGTGCAAGAGGAAATGTCACAACCGTATTTTGAGCCTCCAACAAGTGATGATGCTGCACTTAATTGGACTTGGTAATACAGCTTAGATCCAAGTAGTCACGCTACTTGGATGACGTCATATGGTCCTCTGATGACGGAAAAAGGACTCGGATAACACCCTACAATGTCATTCCAGCGCGTGACGCTGGAATGGCTTTGTTGCATCGCTACTTATGAAAGGCTAACTATAGTTAGAATTATAAGCAACCTATTGAAAATCTTGTTTTTTTGCAATCAATCTGATCAAATTTAAGAATAGTAATTTATTATTTATATTAATAAATTTAATTCTATTGAAAATAGCTAAAGCATTGAAATTCTTGAATTTTAGCCAGATTAGTGAGTGGTAGTGAAATTTCTTTTACTCAAATTTAGGTATTCACTGACCGTTCTTATTATAAATACCAGAATAATAAGCTACTGATATTCTCCATCTTTTTTATCTTTAATCCATCATAGCTAGCGATGCAACAAAGCCCGCTGGAATCCAGCCTTTTCATAATCATTAAAATGTTGTATTTTAACATAAAACGGCTACTTTTATGCTTACTAACTTAATAAAATTCCTGGATCCCAGTGTCTGGGCACTGGGATGACACCCTACTAGCAGAAGTTACTCTCAAATGTTTGTTCATGTTAGCTACAAACATTAAGAAATTTACCAAACGAAAAAAAGGCAAAAGAAGCCCCAGTCATTGTCTATTTTCAGTATTGGCGTTTTTTAAGTCTTAAACACTGCAATTTAGCTGCTTTTAAATGCAACTCATCTTAGTTTAAATGTTTAAGAAATTTACTAAGCAGAAAAAAAGGCAAAAGAAATCCCGTATTAGCTAGTTGTCATTCTCTAATCCTGCAAATTGGCGTGCTATACTGTCTTAAACGCTTTATAAGCGCGTTTCAGCTTATATAGGTAAAAACCCAGAAATGTTGTGAAGACGTAGGGTGCGCATAGTGCAAAAAATTAAAAATAAGACGCCAATTACGTAATACTGTTGTCGTTTAATCTGCACAGATTGAAGATAAATGAATACCTTTAGTTTCATGATAAGAGGGCTGGCGAAGGGTGTCAAGTAAGTTTTTTCGTTTCTACCAGCTACTTGGATGACACCACATAAATTAATAAATAGGAAAATTACTACAAATCCTTTCAACTTTAGCTTTTACTGCTTTTTCGACACTTGAGCTATTTCCGCTGATTAATCCTTGAATTACTTCATTTATTAGACCAGCT
This sequence comes from Wolbachia endosymbiont (group A) of Opomyza germinationis, assembly GCF_964264765.1. Classification (NCBI taxonomy): domain Bacteria; kingdom Pseudomonadati; phylum Pseudomonadota; class Alphaproteobacteria; order Rickettsiales; family Anaplasmataceae; genus Wolbachia; species Wolbachia endosymbiont (group A) of Opomyza germinationis. The sequence goes on along the minus strand of NZ_OZ183482.1, from coordinate 8,378 downwards.
ATCTCTTTAAAATTTTCTGCCTCAAGTCCGCGTGTTGTCTCAGCAGCGGTGCCAAAACGGAGCCCTGAAGTGATGGTCGGCTTTGCTGTATCAAATGGTACAGAGTTTTTATTACAGGTAATACCGGCTCTCTCAAGGCTATCTACAACGTCTTTTCCAGTTAATTTCTGCGATCTTAAGTCAACTAGCACTATATGAGAGTCAGTGCCACCGGTTATAATGTCAAGTCCATGCTTTTGCAATTCTTGAGCCAGCACTTTCGCATTTTCCACGACTTTCTTGCTATAAGTCTTAAACTCTGGTGCTAATGCTTCTTTAAATGCAACAGCTTTTGCAGCTATCACATGCATAAGTGGCCCGCCCTGCAATCCTGGAAAAACTGCGGATTGAATTTTTTTGTGTAATGCTTCATCATTGGTCATCACTATTCCACCACGAGGACCACGCAAAGTTTTGTGAGTCGTGGAAGTCATAACATGTGCATATTCAGCAGGGGATGGATATTCGCCCGCTGCAATAAGCCCTGCATAGTGAGCAATGTCTGCAAGCAAATAAGCACCAACTTTATCTGCAATCTCGCGAAAGCGTTTGAAGTCCATTTTTCTTGGATAAGCAGAAGCACCAGCTATGATCAATTTCGGTTTATGCTCCAGCGCCAGCTTTTCTATCTCATCCATATTGAGCAGATAAGTGTCTTTATTCACTGTATATTGAATTGACTTAAACCATTTACCAGAAAGGCTTGGTGCCGCACCATGAGTTAGATGCCCACCGCAACTCAGTGATAATCCAAGTATTGTATCGCCTGGAGTAAGCAGTGAAGCAAATACCGCCTGGTTTGCCTGAGAACCAGAATGAGGTTGAACGTTTGCAAATTTAACACCAAACAACTTACAAAGTCTTTCTATAGCCAGACTTTCAATTTTGTCCACATGCTCACAACCACAGTAATATCTTTTACCTGGATAACCTTCTGCGTATTTATTAGTCAGAAAAGAGCCTTGTGCCTCCATTACCGCTTTGCTTGCAAAATTTTCTGATGCAATTAATTGCAATTGTGATTTTTGGCGTTGTAATTCTTTTTCTATAGACTGATAAACCTCGTTATCAAAAGACTTTAAACTATTTTTAGAGCCACAGATTTTTTTTAAAACACTCATCATAGATCAAACCTCGCTTTAATTTTAAGATGCACAAGCAATTTTAAGACTGCTTATCCTGCTTTTTTAACCATAAGAGCCCAAAAACAGCTATCAGCAAACATACAGGAATAATAGATGTTGCTTTTATCAGCAATTCAGCACTATACACAGGATTTCCTTGTATCACTGTCCTATCCCAACACAAATCTATTATTTTTGCGATCCCAGTGTGAAAAAAATAGCCAAAAACCATGACTATCATATTTGACACAGCTGTAGTTAATCCTATTAAGTTATTATTTACATAACTTAATGCTTTGTACAGTGTTACTATTTGATATCCAGAAGCGAAACCTATAACAAGAAGTGCAGGCAATACAATATACAATCCGCCAGCCTGTGTAAAAAGTAAAAGGAAACTAGCAATCATTGCAAAGGAACAGACAATAATAACTTCATAATGTCTATTTGGATATTTTTCTAATATGTGAGCAAAAGAGAGCAATCCAGCTGCAAATCCTACATATATAACAGAAGAAATTGAAGACGCTAGATCACCGGCCATTTGATATACCTCACATAAAAAAGCTTTTGTCCAAGCATCAGCAAAACCTTCTAGTGGACCTACCATTAAGCCACCAAAAAAACTAATTAGAATGATATATTTATTGAAAAGCACAGTTTTTAGATCCTTCATGCTAATTTTTTCTTTTCGAAAGTCGTAAGCATTGTAAGGAATAACTAAAAATAAAGATAAAGCGAGTAAGAAACCAAACCCTGAAAGAATATAAATTACGTAATTCCAACCAAACTCATCAAGCAAAAGTTCTATTGGTAGACCACCATATATTGCCCCTAATAGCCCTATAATAACAGATATGCTTGCCATTTTTGCTGATTTTTCTCGCGGAAAATACATACTGGCAACTTTAAATACTCCTATTACTGACGCAGACGAGCCAATCCCAACAATTATTCTACCTAATACTGAATAATACCACTCATCAAAGCACACAAGAGGTAATGTTCCAATAGATACCAAGACAGCACAAATAGGTAAAACAATTTTTGGACCGAATCTATCAAAACAAAGACCAACAGGGATATGAACTAGTGTAAATCCCACATAGTAGAGACCATTAAATTGCCCTAAATCTGCAATGCTTATATTAAATTTTGTTATTAATACAGGCGCAATTATGTTTGGCATGACACGTAACACATACTGGTATGCATAGAAAAGAGATACTATCAACCATACAAAAAAATTACTTTTCGACATACCTACCACCTAATAAAACCCAATTACAATTAAAACAAAAATATCAAAGTAAAATAAAGTATTATATTTCATAATAACAAGAGCCTTAAATTAGTACATCTAACGATTTTATCATACGAGCCTTCGATAAATTATCTACTTATTACAATCAACTTCTCTAAAATCTTTATTTTTTAACCATAAGAGCCCAAAAACAGCCACCAGCAAACATACAGGAATAACTGATGTTGCTTTTATCAGCAATTCAGCACCATACACAGGATTTCCTTGTATTATTGTTCTATCCCAACACAAATCTACTATTTTTGCGATCCCAGTGTGAAAAAAATAGCCAAAAACCATAACTATCATGTTTGACACAGCTGTAGCCAGGCCTACTAAGTTATTATTTACATAACTTATCGCTTTGTAAATGGTAACCACCTGATATCCAGATGTGAAGCCAATAATAAAAAGCGTAGGTAATACAACATACAAGCCACCAATCTGAGTAAAAAGCAAAAGAAAACTAGCGATCATTGCAAATGAGCATGCAATTATTACTTCATAATGCTTATTTTTATATTTTTCCAATAAATAAGCCAAAGAGAATGATCCTGTTAACATTCCTATCAATATTACGGAAGAGAGAGAAGATGCCAAGTCTTCATTCATTTTATATACTTCAAAAAAGAATGCTTTCACCCAACCATCGGCAAAACCTTGCATTGGACCGACCATGAGTCCACCAAAAAAGCTAATTAGAATAATATGCTTGTTGAAAAGTATGTTTTTTAAGTCTCTAATGCTAACTTTTTCCTGTTGAGCATTGCTTTCAGGCGTTACTAAGAACAGCAACAGAGCAAGTAAACACCCAAATGCTGAGAATGTATAGATAACATAATTCCAGCCAAATTTATCGAGTAAGAAGTCTAAAGGTAACCCGCCACATATCCCTCCCAAAATTCCTATAATTATAGATAAGCTGGCCATTCTTGCTGATTTTTCTTGCGCAAAATACATGCTTGCAACTTTAAAGATTCCAATTGCCGAAGCGGATGACCCAATTCCCACAATTATTCTTCCAATTATTGAATAACTCCACTCATCAAAGCATATAAGCGGTAGTGTTCCGGTAAATGTCAAAACGGTACAAGCAGGTAAAACAAACTTTGGTCCAAATCTATCAAGGAAAAGACCAATAGGTATATGAGCTAGCGTATAGCCTACATAGTATAACCCACCAAACTGGCCAACATCTGCAATACTTATGTTAAATTTTGTTATTAATTCAGGCGCAATTATGTTTGGAATTACGCGTAATATATATTGGTATGCATAAAACAGTGACGTCAACAACCAGATTAAAAAATTCCTCTGCAACATGAATCTCAGCTAAAATTTAGGATTATAGATACTTTAGTTATAAAAAACAATACTATATTAATCATCTAAATCTGCTTAGCTCTTTTTACAGCTTATAACTTTAAGTAACCAAAAGCCTATCATTCCTATTAGTAGGCATATAGGTATTATTAACATAGACTTAACCATTACATCAGTTCCATAAAATGGCTTTCCATCGATAATTTCACCGTTCCAATAAAAATTCATTATATTTGCAATAATGACGTGAAAAAAATAACCAAAACTCATAACTATGGAATTACCTACAGATCCTGCACTTGCTACTGCTTCGTTTTTTACACAACTTACAACTTTAGCAGTAAAAACAATTTGGTATGCAGAAGCAAGACCAATAATGAATAGTAATATACATGCCAGGAGTTCACTAATATTGCATATAAAAAGTAATAAGAACACAATTATCATGGCCATAGCACAAGAAATTATTATTTCATAGTGCTTGGTTGGATTTTTTGCTAATATGTAAGGAAGTAATAAATGCCCAAAGCCAAAGCCTATTAGTATCCATTTTGAAATGCTATATGCAATGTGTCTATCTATAGCGTAATCTCATGCAAGAATGTTGCGGACCACGCATCTGCAAAGCCTTCTAATGGTCCAACCATAAAACCGCCAAACAAACCTATCAATAAAATATCTTTATTAAATATAACTTTGCTTAAATTTTTAATATTTAATTCTTCGTCTGAGGTGCCAACTTTAGGTATAGATATAAAGGTAGTTAAAGCAAGCAATAATCCAAGCATTATACACACAGTAAATAAATAATCCCACCCAAACTTATCAAGTAAGACATGTAATGGTTTGGTGGCAAATACACCACCTGAAATGCCAATAATAACCGATATGCTGAACATCATGGCAAATTTTTCTCTATGGTAATAGATTCTTATTATTTTAAAGAGTCCAAGTACTGAAGCAGAGGATCCAATACCAGTAATTATTCTTCCAATAATAGAATAACTCCAATCATTAGAACTGACTAAAGGTAAAGCACCTAAAGATGTTAATGCAATACAAATCGGTATAACAACTTTAGAACCAAATCTATCTAAAAGAATACCTACAGGAATATGTGCTAACACATAACCTACATAATACAGTCCACAAAATTGTCCTATTTCTGTTGTTCCTATATTAAACCTTACTACCAATTCAGGAATTATAATATTTGGAATTACGCGTAATATATATTGGTATGCATAAAACAGTGACGCCAACAACCAGATTAAAAAATTCCTCTGCAATACTTTACCCCAAAGCTAGCATTATAGATACTCTGTTTATAGAAAACAATATTTTTATGAATACTTATTTTAATTTACCGGAATTTTATACAGTTGAACTCATAGCCAACATAAGTAGTTTATGCATTAACTAAATTTTCCAGGTTCAAGTTTGGATGATGGAAAAAGTTCACTTTTTCTATTTTTAAAAGAGACCTTTTATTTTACTTATAATTTTTTCTACCATATCTACAACTGGCTCATGAATAAGGTATATGAAAAAAATTACACCACAAATGATAAGTATATTTATGATTTTACCCTTATTCATCTTTATCTTGAGCTTCACTTTTGTTACAAGATCCATTTTATTTATGTTTTTATTTCATGCTGACAATTATATCTTAAATACCATAATTTTCAGTAAAATTTGACTTCAGAAGTATTCTATTAATTCAATATTAACCTTTTTATGTGTAAAATAGTTAATATAATATTAAAGCAGGCTGATGAATATAAGCACGATAGATAATACGCTGCAAAATTACATAACAAAATACATTGAACAAACATTCGCTACACACGTGCTAGGCAATAGATACGACAAATTGTATAGGAAACTTCTAAGTGGTATAGAAGAGATAATAAAGCTTGCTGTAAATGAAGCAAAACACTACGATGAAAATTTAGAAGATCTATATAACGATTCAAGATTTAATAAGAAATTTATTCAAGCTGTTGCTAAACATCAGGTGTCGGAATTTTTAAATACTTATCCGAAAAGAAAAGAAATTGTTGCAGAATTTTACAATGAACATCACATTAACGAAAGTGATTTAAAGACTCTGGAAAAGGGGAAAGATTTAGTAAATAAAATAAATAACATTAACTTACTGCAACAAAATGAAAAAAATGAGGAATTCAATATTAGAAAGACACTTGCTCAATCAATAAAAATGCCTTCCATAGAAAAACACAAGTTAGAACATTCAAAATAACCTTGGCGAAGTATGGCAAAATATACAACTTATGGATAGTCTATTTCATTTTAACTCCTGGCACGCTTTAGTAATACTATCACATCCAATTTCTAATTGTTCCTGAGAGGTTGCATAAGAAATTCTGATAAAATTTTCTAGACCAAATGCAATTCCTGGAACCACAGCAACCAAATGATCTCCCAGTAAGTATTCAGTAAAATCTAAATCATTATTTATTATCTTACCACTTTTTGTGCTTTTACTGAGCAATCCTTCACATGAGACAAATAAATAAAACGCACCTTGTGGAACAGACGCTGATAATCCCGGGGCAGAATTTAGCTCTTTCACCATAAAATCTCTACGACTCTTAAAAATCCTTGTTCTTTCTTTCAAAAAACTATGATCACCGTTTAATGCTGCTGCTGCTGCTGCTTGTGCTATCGAATTTGGATTAGAAGTGCTTTGAGACTGCAGCGTAGAGATAGCTTTTACCACATCACTTCTACCTGCAATATACCCTATTCTCCAGCCTGTCATTGCATAGGCTTTTGATACTCCATTGACTACAAAAACTCTATCATAAAGCTTCGGCTCAACCTGAGCGATAGTAAAAAACTTTTCGTCGTATATTATATGCTCATAAATATCATCTGTAACGACATTCATATGTGGATATTCAAGCAATATTTGTGCTATGTCTTTCAATTCATCACATGTGTACACAGCTCCTGCAGGGTTGTTCGGTGAGTTAAGAATTAACCATTTAGTTTTTTTAGTTATCCTGCTTTTCAATAATTCCGCTGTCAGTTTAAAATTTTGTTTGCATTCTACTACAACTGGCAAGCCGCCAAAAAGACTTACCATATCAACATATGAAACCCAATAAGGAGCTGGAATAATAACTTCATCTCCAGAGTTAATTGTTGCCATGAACAAATTGAATAACACCTGCTTAGCACCTGTACCAACACAGATTTGGTTAAGCGTGTACTCGAGGTTATTATCCTTTCTTAACTTATTAATTATTGCTTCTTTCAGCTCACGCGTTCCATCAACAGCAGTATATTTAGTCTTACCTTCACTTATTGCTTGAATAGCTGCTTTTTTTATATGATCTGGAGTATCAAAATCCGGTTCTCCTGCAGCTAAAACACAGATCTTTTTTCCTTCATTTTTCAACTTATTTGCCTTATCAGTTACAGCAATCGTAGGTGATGGTTTTATTAGGGACATTCTTTTTGCAAGGTCTGACATATCTTACTGAAGCTAAATTCAAATGATAAACCCCGTACAACAAAAAAGCTAGAATTTTGTGTATTGTATTAGTAGCTTTTTACCAGGTTTACCAATGCAGCAATATTTTCAACTGGAGTATCAGGGAGTACTCCATGTCCGAGATTAAATATGAAGGGTAAATCTCTAAAGCAATCTATTATACGTTTTGCTTCTTTGATTGCTTCCGTTTTATTATAGGCTAAAAGATTAGGATCAAGGTTTCCTTGTAGAGGGATGTTTAGATTCGCTTTCGCCCATTTTATTGGAACATTATAATCTATACTTACTGCAGATACACCTGTTTGTTCGCAGTAATCTTTATAAAGATTTCCAGCAGACCTTGGAAAACCTATTATTGGAAAATCAGAAAATCTATCCTTTATTGCCAAGATAATTCTCTTTGTTGGTTCGATAACATATTCTTTAAACAATGGTTCCGATAACGCACCAGCATTACTGTCAAATAGCTGAATAACATCTGCTCCAAATTCTATCTGTTTAATTAGATAAATAATCGTTACTTCCGTTATTCGTTCAATTATTTCCTTCAAACACGAAGGATAAAAATTTAATACTTTGGAAAAAGTTTTGCTGCTCCTACCTTCTATGATGTATGAGGCTACTGTCCATGGTCCACCAGCAAATCCTATGAGAGATTTTTCTTTTGGTAATTGGCTTCTGACTTTTTTTATAGCGTTTAGAATTGGTAAGGTTTTAGTTTCAATTTCTTGTGGACCCTTCAATTCCTTAGGACTTTCCACGGGTTTTATTATTGGACCTACACCGCGTACGAAATTCACGTCACAACCCAAAACATCAGCTATTATTAAAATGTCTGAAAAAATTATCGCCGCATCCATGTCAAATCTTGTCACCGGCTGTAACGTCAATTCTGTCACTAAATCTGTGTTGTAGCATATCTCCATAAAATTATTCATATTTTCTACTGCTTTGCGGTACTCAGGAAGAGACCTGCCAGCCTGACGCATTAGCCAGATAGGCACTCTTCCACCCGGCTCATTTCTCTTAATAATTTTCGCTATTGTTGTTTTGCCGCTTTCCA